>NZ_CP125640.1:0-1307500 GCF_030053155.1 Rhizobium sp. BT03 | reverse complement strand
AGATGCGCAGCGCATCAGCCAGCGGCCCGTCTTTCGCGCGGCAATCCCTGTATCGCATATCGGTTGAAGATGGGGGTGATCGGTTTTGGCGGTTCCTTCGGCTTGCCGAAATGGTATTCGAGAGCCTTTGAGAGCATGGCCGGCGAGGTGACGCCCTCCTGGAACAGCCTGATCAGCAACACGGCCGCGACGTTGAACACGCGTTGGTCATCGATCAGGATTCTGGCGTCGTAGCCGGCGTCGTCGAGCACGCCCTGGAGCATGTCGAGATCGGCCGATGTCAGATGCGGCTTTTCGGAGGTGGAAGACATAGATCCTCCTTTCGTCGGGGCGAGGGTATGAAAACCATCAGTCGGCAGCGCCCGTACAATGGCTGCCGAAGGCGAGACCATGCTCCTTTCGCCGGGGCAAGGCAATGGGATTCTGTCGCTAATATTCGTTTTATCTTATAAAAGGCCCGCGCCGGTTCGGGCGCGGGCCGCAAGCGTCATTCCGCCGCCTGATAGGCTGACGTGCGGGCGGCCGATGTCCGCGGGCCGGCGGCTGCAAGCAGGGTAATCGCGATCGCAAGCAGCGCCACGAAGGCGATGCCGGCGACATAGGGGTCCCAGCCGAAATGCGGTGCGGCGCCGAACACCGCGGAGGTGGCCGCAAGCACGATGCCGCCGCCGATCTGAAAGGCGGCGAACAACAGTCCGGAGGCAAGCCCCGACTTGTCATCCTCCACATCGGAAAGGGCTGCGACCTGCACCGAAGGGTAGGTCATGGCGTAACCGAGGCCGAGCGGGATCTGCGAGAACAGCACGAGCAGGATCGGGTGGACGTGCCCGAGCGCGGTCACCCAGAAGATATAGCTGAAGGCCTGCAGGCCGACGCCCGCCGCCATCAGGCCGGTGGCGCCGCGATTCTGTGCGAGGCTGGCAAAACGCGGCGCCAGGAACATCACGAAGACGCCGCCAAGCGCAAAGCAGAAGCCGGTGGTGAAGGCCGACCAGCCGATGACGTTCTGATAATAGAGCGTCGCCAGGAACTGGAAGCCGACATAGGCGCCCTGGAAGAGGGCGGCGATCGCATTGGCGTGCCGGAGTTTCGCCCGGCGGAACATGCCGAGCGGCACCATCGGATCGGCATGGCGTGCCTCGACCAGAAGAAAGAGCAGGATCAGCGCCAGCGACGCCGAGAGCGAGCCCCAGGTCGCAAAAGCCTGCCAGCCGGCCGCCGCGGCATTGGTGATGCCGAAGACGAAGAGCAGCAGCCCGGGGGTGATCGTCAGGGCGCCGGCCCAATCGAAGCTTGGGCGCGGCCCGGCCCTTTTGGGATCGGCCGGCAGCGCCAGCGGCGCAAGAAGGAGCGTCAGGATGGCGACGGGGGCGCCCATCACCAGCGTCGCCCGCCAGCTGAAGATCGTCGCGGCACCGCCGAGCACCATGCCGAGCACGAAGCCGGTGGCGCCGGTGGAGGCGAAGACGCCGAGTGCTTTCGCCCGCGCGCTTCCCTCGCCGAAGACCGAGAGCAGCAGCGCAAGGGCGGCAGGCGCCGTGAAGGCGGCGGCAATGCCCTTGATCAGGCGGGCGGCGATCAGCGTCGGGCCGCTATCGACGAAGCCGCCGGCGATGCTGGCGGCGGCAAAGATCGCCAGCGACCAGAGGAAGACGCGCCGGTGGCCGAAGACGTCGGCGACCCGGCCGCCGAGCAGCAGAAAGCCGCCATAGCCGAGCACATAGGCGCTGACGGCCCATTGCAGCGATGTCGCCTCCATGCCGAGTTCGGCCTGGATGGCGGGAAGCGCGACCCCGATGGTCGAGACGTCCATGGCGTCGAGAAAGTTGGCGGCACAGAGCAGCAGCAACGCCAGCCCCGCTCCGCTTTTCGATTTGGAAAGTGTCATCGAAATCGTTCCTTCTTTGCTGCCGCCTCGTCGAGGGAGGGTGCGCGGACGGCAGGGAACGAGAAAATGTACAGCTTCCTGTCCTATTGCAAATTGATAGTAGCCATGCCAGGTATTACTCACGATGATGAATGATGCCACGCTTCGCAAAATCGACCTGAACCTGCTGCTGGCCTTCTCGGTGCTGATGCAGGAGCGCAATGTCAGCCGCGCCGCCGAACGGCTGCTGCTCGGCCAGCCGGGCCTGTCGGCCGCTTTGCGACGCCTGCGCGAGGCGCTGGATGACGAATTGTTCGTGCGCGTCGGCCGCGGCCTGCAGCCGACGCCGCGCGCCCTTTCGATTGCCCCGGCGATCGAGGATGCGCTGTCGGGCATCGAGCGCGCCATCCGCCCGCAGGCGGAATTCGATCCGGCGAGCTGGCAGGGCGAGTTCCGCATCGGCATGTGCGATAATCTCGAATCCGCCTTCTTCGGCCCGCTTGCCGCCCGCCTGCTCCAGTTTTCGCCCGGCGCCCGGCTGATCGGCATCGCTTCGGAAAAGCGCGATGCCGCCCGCCGGCTGGACGAGGGCGTCTTCGACTTCAGTGTTTCCGTGCATGACGAACCGGCCTCCTGGCACATCCGCGCGCCGCTGTTCAACCAGGCCTCGATCTGCATTTACGACGAGGTTCAACTCAAGCTGAAGGCGCCGCTGAGCCTCGAGGATTTCGCCGCTGTCGCCCATCTCACCGTCTCGTTCGAAGGTAATGCCTCGACCGGCATCGACACCGCGCTGAGCCGCACCGGCCATATCAGGCGTGTGGTGGCGACGGTGCCGCGCTTTTCCGCGCTGCCGACGGCGCTGCGGGCGATGCCCGCCATCTCAGTCGTGCCGGAATCGATCGGCCGCTGCATGGCGCAGTTGCACGGGCTGACGATCTCGGCGCCGCCGCTTCCGCTGCCGGCCGATCCGGTGACCATGCTCTATCGCCGGGTCGACCAGGCCGACGGCCGGGCGCGCTGGTTCCGCCGCCTGTTCCTCGACGTCGCCGGCGAGGCGCTCGCAGCCTCCGGCTGCCGCGTCTCGATATCGAGAGCTGCGGCGTAAAAAAGTTAGAGCCTGTTACAGCTCGCCTTTGTGGAAATAGGCTTCGAGGCGATAGCCGTCCGGGTCGATGATGAAGGCTGCATAATAGAACTGCCCGTAATCCGGCCGAATGCCGGGTTCGCCATTATCAGTGCCGCCGGAGGCGACGGCTGCCGCGTGAAAGGCATCGACGGCGGCTTCATCAGGCGCGACGAAGCAGAAATGCAGCCCGGATCGCAGATCGGCAAGAACCGGCTGCTCGACCTGCATCACCCAGAGCCCGACCCGTTCCGGGCCATAGCCGATCATGGTGTCGGAATTGGACAGGCGCTCATATCCGAGCGGCGCCAGCGCCGCATCATAGAAATGGCGGGCTCTTTCGAGGTCTTTGACGCCGATGGAGACATGATCGAACATGGGCCGCAAAACTCCCTCCCTTTTTCGCCAATCCCCGAAGGATTGCTCATCCCCAAGATGGCACGATGCCAACATCTTTCAACCGCCGTCCCGAGTCAACGAATGGGCTTGCATCGTCATCGCAGCTTACCTGCTCATTCATGGCCGGTGATTCTGCCCAGCCGCTGTCACGTGGTTTTGGGGAGGGCAGAGTCCGGCTCGGGGGCGGTGAGGCTGCTGCCGCATCCGTTCTAAACAGCGCCCTCGGAGACGCTTTGCATCTGCTGCAGGTCCGTCATCTCATAGGTCCAGACTCGAAACGCCTTCAGCACATGCGGTCCGAAGGAATTGATGAGCGGTATGTCGGCAGCGTCGCGCCCGCGGGCGACGACGATGCGACCGATCCGCGGTGTGTTGTTGCGCGGATCGAATGCATGCCATGCACCGTCAAGGAAGACCTCGATCCAGGCGCTGAAGTCCATTGGATCAACGACGGGAATGCCGATGTCGCCGAGATGACCATTGATATATCGGGCAGGAATGTTGAGGCAACGGCACAACGCCACCGCCAGATGCGCAAAGTCGCGACAGACGCCGACGCGTTCGTGGAACGCCTCGAAGGCTGTCCGCGTCGATCGCGCCTGCATGTAGTCGAATTGGATATGGCCGTGAACGAAGTCGCAGATCGCCTGAACGCGGCTCCAGCCGGGTGCGACGGTGCCGAACATATCCCACGCAATCTGACTGAGACGATCCGTTTCGCAATAGCGGCTGCCCATCAGGTAGACGAGGCAATCGTCTGGCAACTCCGAAACTGGGAGTTCCCTGGCGCCTGGCAGCGACCTGTCCGGTTTGCCGTCGTCTTCGATCGTCGCATCGCCCCATATGGTCAGGTCGCCCGTCGGGGCAACCAGCCGAAGGCAGCGGTTGCCGAAGAGGTCGCGATAGGTCGAAGTGGGAACATTGGGCGTGGTGAATACCGTTTCCGGAACTCTGATGTCGGCCGCACGATCCTCATGCACCGACAACAGACATACCAATGCGGTCGGCTGCGGGCAGGTCAGCGTCATTTCATAGCCGTAACGGATCAACATGGAGCGTTCTCGCGCGTCCGGATCCGTCTAGCGGAAATCCGCCGCAGTTAGAGTATAAAAGGCGCGGCGGCGGTAGGAGTAGGCTTTGTGCGCCACCTCCTGAATGGAGTTGCGCAGGGCGTCGAAGGAGGATAGCCACCTCGTTACCGAAGGCTCGGTTCCTTGCAATGCGGCGTCGGATTTCGCCAGCGCGCCAACCTCGATGAAGAACAACACCTGGAACATGCCGTCATGGCCCACGAAGCGCACAGCATTTCTCGCCGGATCGAAGCTACGGCTTAGGTTCAGAAAAGCTAGCGCCATGGTTGGACCGGCGGGCTCTTCCGAGCACTCCGAGCGGTGCCCGACAGCCTGAGCCATTCCTTCCGATATCCTATGTTGAGGAAATTGAAGGACATCATGTCTTCCCCGGCTTCCGTATGGCCGGCGTGCACGGGAACGCTTGCAGAAACACGATAGACGGTCCACGAACGGGCGGATTCGATCCGGCCGTCGTGTTTGGTCTCCATGGAGTAGCGGCCGGGCGCTTCCCATGTGTGGACGGCAAAGGCATTCCGTCTTCGTTCGGCTTCGTCTCCATGGCTGTTCACGATGTCAACCTTTCGTCATTCGGGCCGCGGCCTTGGCCAAACGTCCTCTCGATCAGTGTTGCGCCGCTGCCGGCGGGCGATAGGTTTACCGATTCCAGGCTATCTTCCGTCACGACCCGCTCATGACGTTCATCGTCACTGCGGATGCGGTATTGCAGCACATTTCCTCTGAGAGGCAGCGTGGCGGTAACACGGTATGTTTCGGGGAGCTTGGAGGGAACGACGAAGAACCCGTCCTTCACCCGGACGGTCTGCCCCACCGTGAAGATATGTGTTGCTGCCTTGCGCCGGATGGAGCGTCCATTGCGTTGCGGGATGCGCGTAGCGGTCATGACGGTTTTTGGTCCTTTTCGAGCACGGTTTCGAGATCTGACAAGTGGATAGGCATCATTTGCTGCGTCGAACTCTGGGCGGCTATCGCCGGCAGGTGGATGAAGGCGCCGACCCGTCGCCAGGCAAGCCTGGAGACGCCATCGATCAATTCCTCGTCATAATCGACGCGGTATTCTCCGGCTGGCTGCGCTCTGTCGAAACCGGGCAGGCGGAATGGGGATGAAAAGCGGACGACGGTTTGTGTGGTGCGACTTGTCACGGCTCAGGCCTCCGCAGGATACACCGATATGTTTCCTGTATCATTGAGATCCGAACCCGACGAACTCGAGGCTGCCGGTACATCCGCGGTCAGCGCCAAGCTCATTCCGGATCGGAACAGGCGAACTCAACGCCGGAACGACGTTATGGATCGCTGTCGAGAATTCAGTGGTGATGGCGGGTCGTAGGTCTCTGACACCGCGAAGCCAGGTCGGCTAAATCGACGAGACCTATCATTGCGCCTCGATTGCGTTTAAATCAAGATGAAATCTGATTTATCTATGAAAAACGCCAAATTAACTCTTTGTTCATTCAAATAAAATCGGACGCGATGGCGCAAAAAATTCTATTCACTTCCCGATTATTACAAAATATTCGGTCGGATTGATTTCCTGGATATCTCAAAAAAATTCCTGCGTGAATAATATTTCTTGGCACTCCTATCAATCGAGTGCCACGAGTGGTATTTATGAGTTGCAGCCGCCCTACGCGCCGGCAGCAGAAAGACCTCTATGAAATTCCGTTCACTTCACGACCGCGTCGTCATTCGACGTGCGGAAGGCGATGTCAAATCCAAGGGCGGGATCATCATTCCAGACACCGCCAAGGAGAAGCCCCAGCAAGGCGAAGTGGTCGCAGTCGGCCCGGGTCTCCGCGACAAAAGCGGCAATCTGGTCCCGCTTGATGTCAAGGTCGGTGATCTCATCCTGTTTGGAAAATGGTCGGGGACAGAGGTCACGATCGATGGCGAAACCCTTCTGATCATGAAGGAGACCGACATCATGGGCATCGTCGAAAAGACCCAAGCGGCTGCCGACAAAGCCGCCTGAGCGTCGAATTTGTGACCAGCATCTCAAGACCGAACTGGGAAGAAATATCATGTCTGCCAAGGAAATCAGGTTCTCCACCGACGCGCGCGACCGCCTGCTGCGCGGCGTCGAATTGCTCAACAACGCCGTCAAGGTGACGCTTGGCCCGAAGGGCCGCAACGTCGTCATCGACAAGGCCTATGGCGCACCGCGCATCACCAAAGACGGCGTTAGCGTCGCCAAGGAGATCGAGCTCGCCGACAAGTTCGAGAACATGGGCGCGCAAATGGTGCGCGAGGTGGCTTCGAAGACCAATGATCTTGCCGGCGACGGCACGACGACGGCAACTGTTCTCGCCGCCTCCATTTTCCGCGAAGGCGCAAAGCTCGTCGCTGCCGGGATGAACCCGATGGATCTGAGGCGCGGCATCGATCTCGGCGTTATCGCCGTCGTCAAGGAAATCAAGGCGCGGGCGATGAAGGTCAAGTCGTCAGGCGAGATCGCCCAGGTCGGCACCATTGCCGCCAATGGCGACGCCGCCATCGGCGAGATGATCGCCAAGGCGATGGACAAGGTCGGCAATGAGGGCGTCATAACGGTCGAAGAGGCACGAACCGCCGAGACCGAACTCGATGTCGTCGAGGGTATGCAGTTCGACCGCGGCTATCTCTCGCCATATTTCGTCACCAATGCCGAGAAGATGCGCGTGGAACTGGAGGATCCCTATATCCTCATTCACGAGAAGAAACTCGGCAGCCTGCAGGCGATGTTGCCGATCCTGGAAGCGGTTGTACAGACCGGCAAACCGCTGCTCCTCATCTCGGAGGACGTCGAGGGTGAAGCGCTGGCGACGCTTGTCGTCAACAAGCTGCGCGGCGGCCTGAAGGTCGCAGCCGTCAAGGCGCCGGGTTTCGGTGATCGCCGTAAGGCAATGCTGGAAGACATTGCCGTGCTCACGGCGGGCCAGATGATTTCCGAGGATCTCGGCATCAAGCTCGACAACGTCACGCTCGATATGCTCGGCCACGCCAAGCGCGTGCTGATCGAGAAAGACAGCACAACGATCATCGACGGCTCCGGCGAGAAAGCGGCCATCCAGGCGCGTATCCAGCAGATCAAGGCGCAGATCGAGGAGACCACTTCCGATTATGACAGGGAAAAGCTGCAGGAGCGCTTGGCGAAACTCGCCGGCGGCGTCGCGGTCATCCGCGTCGGCGGCGCGACCGAGACGGAGGTCAAGGAAAAGAAGGACCGCATCGACGATGCGCTGAACGCCACCCGTGCGGCGGTCGAAGAGGGCATCGTGCCCGGCGGTGGCGTGGCATTGTTGCGCGCCAAGTCGGCCCTCACGGGCCTGACCGGGGAGAACGCCGACGTGACGGCGGGCATCTCGATCGTGCTCAGGGCGCTCGAAGCCCCGATCCGACAGATCGCCGACAATGCCGGGTTCGAGGGCTCAATCGTCGTCGGCAAACTCGCGGGCAGTAATAATGACAATCAGGGCTTCGACGCCCAAACGGAGACCTATGTCGATATGATCGAGGCCGGCATCGTCGATCCTGCCAAGGTCGTGCGCACTGCTCTGCAGGACGCCGGTTCGATTGCGGCGCTGCTGATCACCGCCGAGGTGATGATCGCCGACATTCCCGCAAGAGACTCCGCCCCTGCAGCCGGAAATGGCGGCATGGGCGATATGGGATACTGAGAACAGCCTGAACCGGTCCGGCGTCGCCGGACGGCGCAACTTGAACAACAGACAGGGAGAATTCCAATGTCCGTGCAGAGCAGCAGTAAAACATCGATCACCCAGCGTTTCGACAGTTACCAGCCATCCAAGACGCTTCTCGTCTGGGCCTGCGTCGTCACGGCGATCGCCACGATGATTATCGGCTTCAGCTGGGGCGGTTGGGTAACAGGCGGCACGTCAAGCAAAGCGGCAGCCGCCGCCGGCGACGTTGCACGCGGAGATCTAGCGTCGGCCATTTGCGTCGAGCGGTTCAAAGCAGCGCCGGATGCGGCCGCCAAGCTTACCGAGTTCAAGGCGATTGCCGACGGCTACAAGCAGCGTCAGTTCGTTGAGGCCGGCGGCTGGGCCACCATGCCTGGGCAGACCTCACCCGACAGCCGGAGTGTTCAAGCCTGCGCCACCACGCTTGCCGCCTGACACTGTTTTCGAGAGCGCTCCGCCACCTGTGCGGGGCGCTCCCTCTGTTGACGCAGGAATGATCGATGATCCGTTTCGAAAAAAAGAGCGACCCGCAGCCAGCCGCAGAAGACGCTGGCGACAACCGCTTCCAGAAAATCCGCGAGGCCGCAGCCGACGGGCACAGGAAGGTCGCCAACGACAGCACGCGTCCTCGCGCGTCGCGGGAGGCGGCAGATGGCGATCCGCTTATCTCAGTGCATTGACGATCTAAAGAGGCCGCCGGCGCAGCCTGGAGAGGGCGCGATCTTCCGCGGCGAGGCCGCGCTGTTTGTCGATGGCGAAGCCAATCAGACGACAGAGGTTTGCCCAGGCTTCGAACGACGCCACGATCTTTCAACCGCCGTCTCAAGTCAGGAACAGGTCTAGCCGATATGGTTTGGCAGTTCATTGATTTAGGCGATCGCTTTCAGCGACTCGGTCAGCCGTTCAATCAGGAAGCAGGAATGACTGGCCCCGCATGGGCGGAGACCAGCCGTGATCTCAGCCGTCGATGGCGACCCATTTCGGGGCGATCCCGGTACCGCGACCCAGGCCGTAACCAAGGCGGATATTCAGCATCCCCAAGGGTTCGAGCAGGCGAGCGGCATCGAGCGAGCCGGTTTTCTCGACAGCAAAGCCGGCGTCCGTCACCAGCGCTGCGGCGGTTTCGACAGCATCGTCGTCCCCGGCCAGGAAGACCGGTATGGTGGAGCTGTGCTTTGGGGAAGCCGCAAACAGCTCGGCAAAGATGGTATTGAAGGCCTTCACGACCTTGGCGCCTTTGGCTCTGTGCTGGATTTCCTCGGCTGCCGACGTGTCGTGACCAAACAGCAGGCCGGAGAAATCGGGCTTCAGCGGATTGGTGATGTCGACGACGATTTTGCCGTGCAATGCCGCCGTTTCGGCAAATTCGAGCGCCGATGCATAAGGCAGCGCCAGCACCAGAATATCGGCGTTTGCCACGGCGGCGGCGATCGGTGCGCTGGCAGCGCCGATCTCCTCTGCAAGCGACTTTGCCGCGGCCTCATTCCGCGACGCGAGGATGAGATCGCGCTTGCCTGCCAGGCGACGCGCCAAGCCGGCGCCCATGTTTCCAGTTCCGATAATAGCGGTTTTCATGTGGTCGGTTCCTTCATCGAGTTGAATGAGTTCGATATAGCCGACCGCGATCCCATCATGAATGGCATTGAATGGCGGTATATAATTGCATAAAAGTATCGAATGACCGATCTCACCAATTTGAAGACTTTTGTCGCCGTCGCGACATCAGGTAGTTTCGCCAAAGCTGCCGCCAGGCTCAACCTGTCGCCCGCCATGGTCGGTCGGCGCATTCAGGCTTTGGAAACAGACTATGGTGTCAAGCTGATCGAGCGTACCACGCGAACCCAGAGGCTCACCGAGATCGGCCTCAAATTTCTGGAGAGAGCCAGCAGGGTCATCGATGAACTGGAGCAGTTGAACGATATTGCCGGCCCCGCCAACCACGAAATATCCGGCCACCTCCGTATCAGTGGCCCGACGACGCTCGGCGTCAAGCGGCTGGCATCGTCCATTGCCCGCTTTGCCAATCAGCATCCCGCGGTCAGTCTGGAGCTCAATCTGACGGACCGGAACGTCGATCTGATCGCTGAGGGCTATGACCTTGCCGTTCGGGTGGCGCATCTGCGGCCATCGTCCTTGATCGCAAGAAGGATCGGCACCTATCGCTTCGTCTGCTGCGCCTCTCCCGGTTATCTCGGCAAGAACGGCGTGCCGACCCATCCCGAGCAGTTGCAACAGCACCGCTGCATCCTCAGCCTCAACCTCGTCCCGCGCGATCAATGGCACTTCGAAGATCAGGATGGACGGGTGCTGGCGGCAAAGATTGACAGCAATATCGGTATCGACAATGGCGAAGCCATGCGCGTTGCCGCGGTTGAGGACGCCGGCATCGTCTATGCGCCGCTGGTCCTGGTAGAGGAAGACATCGCCGCCGGGCGGCTGACCGAGGTGCTGATCGATTGGGAAAAGTACAGCCTGCCGATCCATGCCGTGCACCCGTCGCGGCAATTCGTGCCGCGACGGGTGAAGGCCGCGATCGGCTGGATCGCCGGAGATCTCCGACGGTAGAATCGTGCAAGCGGCGCGACTTACTGCAATTGCGGCTTCTTGAGAAAGCTGTTGCGGTCGGCGGATTTGATGCGCAGCCAGGCCTCCCGGCCGTTTCTCAGGATCCGCATCGGAATCTCGGCGCCGGCCGGGCCGCTGCTCCAGACCTTGCGGTAGAAATCGGCCAGGCCATCGACCTCTTCGTCGCGGATCTCCGAGATGATATCGCCCTGCCGCAGGCCCGCCTTCGCGGCCGGGCCGCCTTCGGCAACGCTCATCACCACCACGCCGCCATTGCTCTCGGCGGAGAAAGCGCCGAGCCAGGGCCGCGGCGGCTTGTTGACGCTTCCGCGGTTCAGCAGATCGTCGAGGATCGGTGGTAAAAGGTCGATCGGCACGACCATATTGATATCGGCGACCTCGTCGCCCTGGCTCATTTGCAGGCGAAGCGAACCGATGCCGAGAAGCTTGCCGTCCGAACCGATCAGCGCCGCACCGCCCCATGAGGGATGGGCCGGCGCCGTGAAGATCGCTTCATCAAGCAGATATTCCCAATAGCCGGCAAATTCCTGCCGGGCGACGATGTTCGCCTCGACGAATTCGCCGATGCCGTCGGCAAGCACGACGGCATCGCCGGGCTTGGCGCTTGCCGCGTCGCCGAGAGCCACGGCCGGCGCATTGAGAACCCCGAGCGCCTGCACCAGGCCGAAACCGGTTTCCTGATCATAGGCAAGCGCATGCGCCGGAACGACGCGGCCGTCATGGGTGGTCAGCCAGACCTCTTCGGCCTCGGTGATGAGATAACCGATGGTCAGCACCAGCCCATTGTCGCGAATGACCACGCCGCTGCCCTCCCGGACAGTGCCCAGCGTCTCCGCCGTGAAGGCATCTTCCGGAATGGAAGAACGAACGGCCACGACTGACCGCAAAATCGGATCGATATTCATGCTTTCATCCCGATAGGCGCCGGCGCGAGAGGCGGAAAATCCGGCGCACCCTGTCTTGAATAGGTAAGAAGATGGGTGGGCGGCGGCAAGGCTATGGCCGATGGAATTTCCAAACCGCTGGAACCCGATGCGCAATGCATTCGATGCGCAATGAAATCGCTTGGAAAGAGCTGCACCACGCCATTTACTGCCCGCACCAAAGTCGTGCACACGACATTTTTCGTGACAGCGTCATCGTGCAACAATATACAGTCAATCCCATCAAGACTCAGGCTGCACGGATTTGCGACATGAAAGACTGGCATCCCGATCTCGGGCGCAGCAGCAGCCCCCGTTATATGGCGATCGCCGATGTGATCGAAATGGATCTGCGCAGCGGCCATCTGGTGGCCGGCGACCGGCTGCCGCCGCAGCGCGAACTCGCCAAGCGGCTGAATGTCGATTTCACCACGGTGGCGAGAGGTTATGTCGAGGCGCAGAAACGCGGGCTTGTCGATTCGCATGTCGGCCGCGGCACCTTCGTCACCGGTGGCGCTGACAGGGAGCGCCAGGGCTGCGCGCCCGGCGCCGCGCCCGATCCGCGCCGCGCATCCGTCGTCGATTTCTCGATGAACATGCCGCCGGAACCGGATGATCCTGATCTGATTGCCCGCATGCGCGAGGGCATGGCGGCAGTGGCCGCAAACCTCATTCCGCTTCTGCGCTATCAGGGCTTCGGCGGTTCCGATATCGATAAGGAGGCCGCCGCCGCCTGGCTCAGCCGCCGCGGGCTCAAGCCCTCGCAGGAGCGGATCTTCGTCACGCCGGGCGCCCATCCGGGCCTGCTGGCGATCTTCGGCCTGCTGGCGAAACCGGGCGAAACCGTGCTTTCGGAAATCATCACCTATCCCGGCATGCGCTCGATCGCTGCCCAGCTGCGGCTCAATCTGACCGGCCTGGCGATGGATGAGGACGGCGTCCTGCCGGACGCCTTTGCTAAAGCCTGCGAACGGCTGAAGCCGAAGGCGCTCTATCTTAATCCGACATTGCAGAACCCGACGACGCTGACCATCCCGGCCAGGCGCCGCGAGGAAATCGCAGCCGTTGCCCGCAAATACCACGTGCCGATCGTCGAAGACGATGCCTACGGCTTCATTCCGCAGCAGGGGCCGGCGCCGCTCGCGGCAATAGCCCCCGATCTCACCTGGCATATCGGCGGCCTGGCGAAATGCATCGGCGCCGGTTTGCGCCTTGCCTATGTCGTGGCGCCGGATAGCAAGGCCGTCTGGCCCTTCGTCAGCGCCATGCGCGCCAACAATGTCATGGCCTCGCCGCTGACCCTGGCGCTTGCCACCCGTTGGATCGAGGACGGCACGGCCGATGCGATCCTGCGCTTCATCCGCACCGAGGCCGCCGCCCGCCAGCAGATGGTCGCCGCCATCCTGCCTGAAGGCAGCTGCCGCGCCGATCCGATCAGTTTCAACCTCTGGCTGCCGCTCGCCAACGGCTGGACCCGCTCTACCTTCGGCAGCCACATGCGCTCCGCCGGCATCGGCGTCGTGGCAAGTGATGCCTTCACGGTCGAGGGTGCCGCACCCGAGGCCGTGCGGGTCTGCCTCGGCGGACCAATCACCCGGGAGAAACTGCAGGGCGCGCTGGAATTCATGGCCCATGCGCTTGAGGGGCCGCCGGAAATGGCCGCCTCGTTCTTCTGACCCGGTAACGCCGCAGCTGAGCCTTTCAGCCAAGCTGTCGGTCCTTGCGTCTCCTTCAAATAATGTCCTGCACGATCTGCGGTCGGCCGCCCTGCCGACATCTGCGGCATTCTGACGAGTTGACTGGCAATGTCCCGGCAATGTATTTATATTGAATGCATTCAATGTTGGGCATTGATTGGTTTGATGCCCGCGCAGAATAAGGTGTGATCATCATGGAGACCGAATATCCCCCGCTTCCTCCGCTGCAGACCGGCATCAGGGGGCGCTGCCCGCGCTGCGGCCAGGGCCATATGTTCAAGGGTTTCCTGACCTTGCAGCCGGAATGCGAGGCCTGCGGCCTCGATTATTCCTTTGCTGATCCGGCCGACGGTCCGGCTTTTTTCGTCATCTGCTTTGCCTGCATACCGAGCGTGCTGCTCGGCGTCTGGCTGGAGGTGGCGTTTACCGCGCCGATCTGGGTGCAGCTTCTGGTCACCGGCCCCTTCATGCTCGCCACCTGCATTCCGCCGCTCAGGCCGCTGAAGGGCTGGCTGGTCGCCAGCCAGTATTTCTACAAGGCGGAAGAGGGCAGACTGGCCTGAGATCTGTTGAGCGTCGCGCGCAGGCGTGGCGTCGCGAAATCGATGAACGCCCGCAATTTCAGGGGCACCAATCCCTGCGCGGGATAGACGAGATGCACCGGTACCGGCGGCGGTTCGAAATCGACAAGCAGCGGCGTGAGCAGCCCGGCCATCTCGGCGCGGGCGGCCTGGTAGGACAGGACCCGGGTGATGCCGAGGCCGGCGACCGCGGCATCGACCGCCGCCTCGGCGGTGTTGACGGCAAGCCGTGAACGGATCGGCACGGTGAGATCGCGTTTTCCCTCAGTGAATGTCCAGCTCAGCGTCGAGGCCATGCTCTCGAAGGTGATGCAGGCATGCGCTGAAAGATCGCCCGGATGCCGAGGCGTGACATGCCGCGTCAGATAATCCGGGCTGGCATAGGCGGTCCGGCGGATCGCGCCGAGCCTGACGGCGATCAGGTTGCTGTCCGGCAGATTGCCGATCCGGAGCGCCACATCGATATGATCCTCGACGAGGTTCGACAGCCGGTCGCCAAGCATCAGCCGCAGATTGATATCGGGATAGGCTTTGAGGAAATCCACCACGACGGGCAGCACATGCAGCCGCCCGAAGACGATCGGCGCGGTCATCGTCAACTCGCCCTTCGGCACACTGTATTCGCCGGCCGCCGCCCGTTCCGCTTCTTCCACCCGATCGAGAATTTCCCGGGCCGCCTCCACATAGGAGCGGCCGGCCTCGGTCAGCGTGATCTTCCGGTTGCTTCTCTGCAGCAACCGGGCGTTCAGATGGGCTTCCAGTTCGGAAACCCTGCGGCTGACGGTTGCCAGCGGCGAGCGCAAATGCCGGGAGGCGGCCGACAGGCTGCCCTGTTCGACAACGGCAAGAAGCACGGTCATGGCATCGAGGCGGTCCATTCTATCCTTCCGAAAATTGGGAATATACCTTCCATATTAGCATTCTACTGCAATCAGATGGAAGGCAATAAATTACCCGCAGATGGTCAAGAGGCCATCATCAAGCCCGTCGTTCGGGAAGACCAAAGGAAACCATCATGAAACTCTACCATCACCCGCTTTCCGGCCATGCCCACCGGGCTCACCTGTTTCTATCGCTGCTCGGCGTGCCCTATGAACTGGTCGAGGTCGACTTGGCGGCGGGCGCCCACAAGGCGCCGGAGTTTCTGAAGCTCAATCCCTTCGGCCAGGTGCCCGTGCTCGACGACGACGGCACGGTCATTGCCGATTCCGCTGCCATCCTCGTCTATCTCGCGCGCAAATATGGCCGTACCGATTGGCTGCCGGAAGGGGCCTTGGCCGCAGCGCGGGTGCAGAAATGGCTGTCGGTCGCTGCGGGCGAGATTGCGTATGGGCCGTGCGCTGCCCGCCTGGTCACGGTTTTCGGCGCCGATTTCCGCGCCGACGAAGTGATCGCCCGGGCGCACCGCGTTCTCGCGCTGATCGAGGCGGAGCTTTCCGGCCGCAGCTTCCTGCTCGGCGACGATCCGGTGATCGCCGACGTTGCGCTCTACAGCTACATCGCCAATGCGCCGGAGGGCAATGTCGACATCTCGGCCTATCCAAACGTCCGCGCCTGGCTTGCGCGCATCGAGGCGCTGCCGGGTTTCGTCGGCTTTCGCAAGACGAAGATCGGCCTTGCCGCCTGAGACTGCGCCGGGACGGATCACCGTCCCGGTCTTCCAAATGGTACTCATAAGGAGGCCGTCATGCCGGAGCAGATAAGACAGGACGCGACGTCACCCTGGCATCGGGGTGAACTCGTCATGCAGCGCAGCGTCGGCGTTGTCGAACGCATGGATGGGCCCGGGCGCAATTTCGTCCGCAAGGCAATGCCGGAGCAGCACCGCGCTTTCTTTCCGATGCTGCCTTTCCTCGTGCTCGGCGCCGTCGATGCCAACGGCGATGTCTGGGCGACGGTGCGGGCTGGGCGACCGGGCTTCATGTCCTCGCCCGATCCGGAGGTCCTCGATGTCGATTTGCCGCGCGACCCGGCGGATCCCGCCGATGCCGGCATGGAGGATGGCGACGCGATCGCCATGCTCGGCATCCAGCTCGAGACCCGGCGGCGCAACCGGCTGAACGGCGTCATCCGCAGAACGGATGCCGAAGCTTTCCGCCTGCGCGTCGGCCAGAGCTTCGGCAATTGCCCGCAATATATCCAGCCGCGCTCTTCCGTCTTTGTCCGCGATCCCGACAGACCGACAACGGCGGCGCCGCTGCATTCCGCTCAACTCGACGATCGCATGCGTGGGATGATCGAGGACGCCGATACCTTCTTCGTCGCCTCCTATGTCGACCGCGACCATGGCGAGCGGCAGGTGGACGTGTCGCACCGCGGCGGATATGCCGGCTTCGTGCATCTCGGTGCCGACGGCGTCCTCACCATTCCCGATTTTTCCGGCAATCGGTTCTTCAACACTCTCGGCAATTTCCTGGTCAACCCGAAGGCCGGGCTGGTCTTCATCGATTTCGAAACCGGCGACATGCTGCAGATGGCAGGAACGGTCGAGGTATTGCTGGATTCGCCCGACATCACCGCCTTTCAAAACGCGGAGAGGCTGTGGCGTTTCACGCCCGCAGAGATCGTGCTTCGCCCGGATGCCCTGCCGCTGCGATGGAGCAAGGAGAACACCGATCTGCTGCGCCGTTCCCGCGGCTGAGGGGGCCGCTTGGCTGCCTCTCGACTTCCAAGGCAGAACGCCGCCTCGGCCATCTTGCAATCATTGTACCGATCGGTACAATGATTGCCGTTCAGTACAGGAGCGCCAATGTCCAGCCTCATCCCACCCTTCACCCTTGAGACCGCCACCCGGAAAGTCCGTCTTGCCGAGGACGGCTGGAACAGCCGCGATCCCGAGCGCGTCTCGCACGTCTATACGCCGGACAGCCGCTGGCGGAACCGCGCTGAGTTCGTCAACGGCCGTGCCGAGATCGTCGCCTTCCTCACCCGCAAATGGGCCAGGGAGCTGGATTACCGGCTGATCAAGGAGATCTGGGCCTTCACCGATGATCGCATCGCCGTGCGCTTCGCCTATGAATGGCACGATGACAGCGGCAACTGGTTCCGCTCCTATGGCAACGAGAACTGGGAATTCGATGCCGCCGGCCTGATGCAGCGCCGCTTCGCCTGCATCAACGACCTGCCGATCCGAGAATCGGAGCGCAAGTACCACTGGCCACTCGGCCGGCGGCCGGACGATCATCCCGGCCTGACCGAGCTTGGCCTTTGACGCAAGCGAGGCCAAGGAAACTCCGCCGGTGAAGACCGTCTACGAACGCGCCGACATCGTGCCGCTGCTGGCGGAAATCTTCCGCGAACTCGGCTATGAGGGGACGTCTCTCAGCCGCATCACCGAACGCACCGGCCTCGGCAAGGGGAGCCTTTACCACTTCTTTCCCGGCGGCAAGGAGGAGATGGCTAACGCCGTGCTTGCCGAAATCGACGCCTGGTTCGAGCAGGCGATCTATCGGCCGCTGAGACAGGATGACGCCCGTCAGGCGATCGCGGCGATGTGGGTCAATGTGAATGATTATTTCAGATCCGGCCGCCGCATCTGCCTCGTCGGCGCCTTCGCCCTTGCCGACACGAGGGAACGGTTTTCGGCGGCGATCGGCGACTATTTCATCCGCTGGATCGGCGCCTTGCGTTCGGCGTTGAGCCGGGCAGGCTATTCTGACGAAGAGGCGCAAGCGCTCGCGGAGGAGGGCGTCGCCGGCATTCAAGGCGCGCTGGTGTTGGCGCGGGCGCTGGGAGACGAAATGATCTTTATCCGCTCGCTGGAAACGCTGGCGAAGCGGTTTGAGGCTGCGACGCGATGAGGGCTGGCCTTACATCCGCGCCGCTTTGCCTGTATCTCTCAGCGTTGCTGTTGAGGCTGCTGGGCCGGGCGCGGATTTTCCCGTTCAAGGCGAATCTGGCGCCATTCGTTTTCCATCTGGTCTACGAGGTGCTGGGGAATGGTGGTTTGCGGAGTGGCGGGCGTCTGCATCGGAAGTCTCCTCTTTTCGCGGCAAGGCTTCAGGGCAAGAAGATGCATTGCACAAGATAAAAGGTGTGTAAATCAGTGGCTTAAAGACTTTAAACGATTAAATGGATTTTAATCGATTAAGGCGGTTTTAACCATCATATTTCTGGGAAGCGCGGAATGGTTGTCCACATGGACCGAAGTTTCTTTTTCGATGCGGTGCGGAGCGAACTCTTCAAGGGAGAGATGACACATCCTCAGGTGGTGGGCATCACGGCGATTCTCGACGCCTGGGAAGAGCGGTTTTCCCATGCCGACCGGCGGTGGCTCGCCTATATCCTCGCAACCGCCTATCACGAGACCGCCTATACGATGCAGCCGGTTCGCGAGACCCTGGCGCAAAGCGATGCCCGCGCCGTCGAGATCCTGGAAACGGCCTTTGCCGCCGGCCGGCTTTCCTGGGTGAAGACGCCCTACTGGCGGCCGGATGAAGATGGCCGCTGCTGGCTCGGGCGCGGCCTGGTGCAGCTCACCCATAAGCGGAACTACGAGGCGATGAGTACGCTGACCGGCATCGACCTCGTTGCCGATCCCGACCGGGCGATGGAGATGGATGCGGCGGTGACGATCCTGATCGACGGCATGCTGCAAGGCAGCTTTACCGGCCACAAGCTTGCCGATCACCTGAACGAGGCGACCGAGGACTGGGTGAACGCGCGGCGTATCGTCAACGGCACCGACCGGGCGGAAAAGCTTGCGGCTTATGCCGTGACCTTCCATGCGGCGATGCGTCCCAATGCTGCGCATGGGATGATCGCGCGGTTGAAGGCCTGGGGCTCGCGTGTTATCGCCCGGCCAACCTCTAAAGTCTGACAGGAGCTTCCGCGTGATCCGCCATATCGTCTTCTTCACCGTGCAGGAGGAACATCTGGAGGAAGTGAGGGCAGGGCTTTCTATCCTGACTGCCATCCCGCATGCGCGGCTGCTGGAGATCGGCACCAATGTGAAGACCGATCAGCTAGGCACCGAGATCGATCTCGTGGTCTATGGCGAATTCGACGACGAGGCGGCCCTTGCCGCCTACAAGGCCCATCCGGATTATCAGCTCTCGATCGATCGCGTGCGGCCGCTCCGGGAAAAGCGCATCGCCGCCGATTACGACAGCCGCACGGCGGTGACGCGGCCGCTCTGAATTCCGCAAACATTCGGCTGCCGCCGCATTCCATTGAAATTTCAAATTGATGACGGGTTTTCCGAAGTGAAATCGCTTCAAAGCTTGCTCAACTTCTGAGCCGCCGGACTCAACTTTCGAAAAGGCCGTTGCAAGCGATTCAAAAGATTCGTCAAAAGCGGATGCGCGCCCATGGTCAGGTGGCCGCAGCAGTCGCGGTGCGCGGACGGAAAGCTGCTCTCGTCCTGATGCCGATGATAATCAAAACATATTAAGAATGGCTGAGTTGGTCACGAGATGGCCGGCCGCGGTTGCGATGCGTGGGCGCCGCGCACCATCGCCATCAATATCAGCACGAAGGTCAGCGACAAGGCCGCGAGAACGGCGCAGGCGATGAGGGCCGGCCCGGCGCCGGCGCGGTCGAGGATGGCGGTGAAGATGACTGGAGCGATGGCGTTGGCGAGGTTTTGCGGCAGCGACAGCCGGGCCGATTGCAGGCCGTATTCGGCAGGTGAAAACAAGGCAAGCGGCAGAAGCGCGCGGGCGACGGTCATGACGCCGGCGCCGAAGCCGTAGAGCAGAACGAAGGTGACGAGCAGCGGTGTCGACGAACCGGCGACCAGCATGATCGGGAAACTGACCATCATCAAGCCGATGCCCATGACCGCGCTCAGCATGGGGTTGCCGCGCCGGCCGAGCAGCATGTCGAGGAAACGCGCCGAGATGCCGAGCACGCCGCGTGCCGCGCCGAGCTGCAGCGCGAAGGCCGGCGAAGCGCCGGACTGGCGGAAGATTTCGAGCAGCGATGGCGAGATGCCGAAGGTAATGAAGGTCGAGATCGTCGTCGCCGCCGCAATCAGCAGGAAGGCTTTGCGCCGTCCCGCCTTCGACAGCGCAACCGGGCCAATGTCTGCCGCGCCGCTTTCGATATGCGTTACGATCGGTTTCGGCAGGGCGAAAAGATGCAGCGGCAGGCAGACGAAGAATTGCAGGCCGGCACAGAGGAGGAAGGTGATGCGCCATCCCACGGTTTCGTTCAGCAGGCTGAGGATCGGCCAGAAGACGGTGCTCGACAGCCCGGTGAACAGCATGAGGATGGCAATGACGCGTTTGCCGTTCGCCCCTTCGCGCTCGACGACGGCCGTATAGGCCGGTGCCGAAAGGCCGCAGGCGCCGCCGATGCCGATGACGACCCAGGCGGCGGCATAAAGCATGATGCCGTTTGCGGCTGAAAGCAGAAGCAAGCCGAGCGCAAAGATGAGCGATGAGGCCGAAAGCACCCGGGCGGCGCCATAGCGGGCGAGCCAGCGTCCGGTCGCGGGACCAACGAAAGCGCTGATCATCATCATGATCGTCAGGCCGGCAAACACCACCTCGTTCGGCAGACCGAGAGCGGGCGCCACGATGCGGCCCATCACCCCGAGCATATCGAACGTCGTGCCCCAGCCGATCACCTGGGTGATGGCAAGCACGGTGACCGTCTGCGCCGAGCGGAAGCGGAAAGAATTTGGCATTGGTGCTGAAATGACCTGAATGCGGAAACGGCAAGGACATAACAGCTTCGACCGGTCGGCAAAAGCTGCGATCGCAATCCCGGCGGTCCGCGGCACCCAGCTATTCGTCCACGCTCGGCACTCCGTGCGTGCCTAGCGCTGCAGACTTTTCCCACGCGAAGTAGGCTGCCGAAGCCGGGCGCGGCGGCGGGTTTCAGCCGCTGCCGCCAGCAGTCGAGAATGGTTCTAAATGCCCTGCATTACAGCGCATTCATTTGCCATTCAGGTCGCGTGAGTACATATTCGGGCCACGTTGGCATTACCTTGAAAGCATAGCACATGGCCTTTCCTCTGAGCGTCGCAGCATTGGCCGCCGGATTGGTGGTATCGGCGCCTTCACCGGATGGCGCGGGCACCCTCGTTCATAGAGTAGCAGGCGATTGCAGCGCCGCGGCAGCCCAGGTCGTCGAGCAGACGGGCGGCCAGCTTCTCTCCGTGCAGCCGGTGGGCGATACCTGCATCATCACCGTTCTGGTATCGGGCAACGGACAGCGTCCACGCAAGGTGACGGTAAAGGTTCCGATGTAGGCGGAATCGGTCTATTCAGGACAGATCGATTTGAAGCGGACGAAGGCGGACCGATGCGTATTCTGGTAGTCGAAGACGACGTCAATCTGAACCGGCAGCTGGCCGACACGCTGAAGGAGGCGGGTTATGTCGTCGACCAGGCGTTCGACGGCGAGGAAGGCCATTTCCTCGGCGATACCGAACCCTATGATGCCATCATTCTCGATATCGGCCTGCCGGAGCTGGACGGGGTCTCCGTTCTTGAAAAATGGCGCGGCGCCGGCCGCGGCGTGCCGGTGCTGATTCTGACGGCGCGCGACCGCTGGAGCGACAAGGTCGCCGGCATCGACGCAGGCGCCGACGACTACGTCACCAAACCCTTCCATGTCGAGGAAGTGCTGGCGCGCATTCGGGCGCTGATCCGGCGTGCGGCCGGGCATTCCTCTTCCGAGATCATCTGCGGCCCGGTGCGGCTCGATACAAAATCCTCGAAGGCGACGGTCAACGGTACGACGCTGAAGCTAACCTCGCACGAATACCGCCTGCTTGCCTATCTCATGCACCACATGGGCGAGGTCGTCTCGCGCACCGAACTGGTCGAGCACATGTACGACCAGGATTTCGACCGCGATTCCAACACGATCGAGGTCTTTGTCGGCCGTTTGCGCAAGAAGATGGGCGTCGATCTGATCGAAACGGTGCGCGGTCTCGGTTACCGCATTCAAGCGCCGAAACATGCGAATTAAGTCGCTCACCGCACGTGTCTTGCTGCTGACCACGGTCTGGTCGACGGTGGCGCTTGTCGTGATCGGCCTGTTGATCTCCACGCTTTACCGCAAGAGCGCCGAGCGCGGTTTCCAGGATCTCTTGCGGGCGCAGCTCTATAACGTCATCAACTCGGTGACGATAGGCGATCAGGGCGCGCTCAGCGGCAGCCCGCAGCTCGGCGACCTGCGTTTTGCCCAGCCGAAGACCGGTTGGTATTGGGTGGTGGAGCCACTCGGCACCTATACGACAGCGCCGCTGGTGTCGCCCTCGCTCGGCTCGGCGCTCATTCCGGTGCCCTCGGTCGTCGAGGCGCCCTTCGACAAGAATTACGAACGCTACTACCAGGTGACGGATGCCTCCGGGAACCGCGTGCAGGTGGCCGAAACCGAAGTTGTGCTCGACACGGACGGGCGCGCGGCGCGCGTCCGCGTCACCGGCAATGTCGATGTCGTCGAGGACGACGTGCGCACCTTTTCCCACAGCCTCTATCTGGCGCTTGCCGGCTTCGGCGTCGGCAGCCTGATCGTCAATGCGCTGGCGATTCTCTATGGCCTGAAGCCACTCGACAAGGCGCGTGCCGCCTTGGAGCGCATCCGCGCCGGCGAGAGCGAGCAGCTGAAGGGCGACTTCCCGCGCGAGATTCTGCCGCTTGCCAATGAGGTCAACGCGCTGATCGACAGCAACCGCCGCATCGTCGAGCGGGCTCGCATGCAGGTCGGCAATCTCGCCCATTCGCTGAAGACGCCGATCGCCGTTCTCCTCAATGAGGCGCGCGTGCTCGAAAAATCCCATGGCGAACTGGTGCGCAGCCAGGCGGAATCGATGCAGGGCCAGGTGCAGTCCTATCTCAACCGGGCCCGCATCGCCGCGCAGCGCGAATCCGTGCTCGCCCGCACCGATGCCGAGCCGGCGCTGGAGCGGCTGGTGCGCGTCATGCGCCGGCTGAACGTCGATACCGAATTCGATCTCGTCATCTCGCCACCGCATCTGGCCGTCGCCATGGAGCAGCAGGATCTTGAGGAGACCGTCGGCAACCTCCTGGAGAATGCGGCCCGTTTTGCCAAGAGCAAGGTCCGGCTTTCCGCCGTCGAGGCCGGCGACGACGTCAGGGGAGCGGAGGCGAGCGCGCGCCGCCACTGGGTGGAGCTCGCCGTCGAGGATGACGGGCCGGGCCTGGAGCCCGATCAGATCCGCGAGGCGCTGAAGCGCGGCCGCAGGCTCGACGAGAGCAAGCCCGGAACCGGGCTTGGCCTGTCGATCGTCACCGAGATATCGAGTGAGTATCAAGGGCGGCTGGAGCTTTCCCGCGGCGAATGGGGCGGGCTCAAAGCGAAGCTTATCCTGCCCGGCATCACAAAGGATGTTGCATGAGCAACTGCTTGATGTCACAAAGATACTGGCAAATGTATAGCATGCTTTGCCTTAATGCTGACACGGGGACGCTGCACTTCGATCGGCTGAAATTGACCCCTGATCGTGGTTCGACGCAATGATTTTACGCTCGCAAGGCATGATCGCTTCCGCTCTCCTCGTCGCCGTCGCGCTCACCGGCTGCACGACGACGAAGGGTGCCGCTTCACGCGGCATTTTTTCGAGCAAGCCCTCGGCCTCGGCCGCCTTCCTCACCGCGCTGCAGGGCGGCCTTGTCGGCCGCAGCGGCGTGACGCTTGGTGATAGCGACAGGCAGCGGGCACTCGAGGCCGAATATCGGGCGCTGGAGGGTGCTGCCGTCGGCCAGCCGATGCTGTGGACCGGCAAGGACGTCACCGGCAAGGTGGTCGCCGCCGCACCCTATCAGGTCGGTTCGCAAAACTGCCGGCAATATACCCATACACTGACCGTTGACGGCAAGGACACCGTGGTGCGGGGTGCCGCCTGCCGCAACGAGGATGGCAGCTGGTCGCCGCTCGGCTAAATCAGGTGAATTGCGGCTTATAGCCTCAAATCTTCGTCATTCCGGCTTTGGCAGTTGGAATGGCGGCCCGCTTCACGTATTTGGGCCGATATGCTGTTCTGGATTCTCGTTGCCGTTCTGACGGCAGTCGTCGCTGCCGTCCTGCTCTACCCCCTTCTGCGCGGTGCGAAGGCGGCGGAGAATATCCGTGCGGGTGAGGCGGCGGTCTATCGCGACCAGTTGCGCGAACTCGACCGCGATCTCAACGGCGGGCTGATCACGCCTGAGGAAGCCGATTATGCCAGGGCCGAAATCGGCCGTCGGCTGATCGCCGTTTCCGCCGGCGGGCCGGAAGAGCCGCCGAAACTTGCACGGCATCACCGTTTCACCGAAGCCTTTGTGCTCCTGGCGTTGCCGCTTCTCGGACTCTGTCTTTATTTGACGACGGGCAGGCCGGACCTGCCCTCGCAGCCGCTGGAAGCGCGGCTGGAAAATCCCGGCAACGACATGGCGGTGCTGATCGCCAAGGCGGAACGGCACTTGGTTGAGAAGCCCGATGACGGCAAGGGCTGGGACGTGCTGGCGCCGATCTATCTGCGCACCATGCGGGTGAACGACGCGCAACTGGCCTACCGCAATGCCATCCGGCTGCTCGGCCCAAGCCCGGCTCGGCTCGACGGCCTTGCCGAAACGCTGATGGCGGTCTCCGACGGCGTGGTGACGGAGGAGACGCGGCAGGTGCTGGAACAGTCGCTGACGCTGGAACCCGACAATCCGCGCGCTCGCTTTTATATCGCGCTGAGCATGGAGCAGGCGGGGCGGCCCGACGAGGCCCGCCAGGCCTTCGAGGCGCTGGCAAAACAATCGCCGGCCGATGCGCCCTGGCTGCCGCTGGTCAATGAGCATATCGCCAGAAATGGCGGCGAGGCTGCCCAGCCGGCCGCGCCTGGCGGACCGACATCGGAAGATGTGGCGGCGGCCGAAAACATGAGCGCCGGCGACCGGCAGCAGATGATCCGCGGCATGGTCGAGAGCCTCGACGCCAAGCTCAGCGCCGATCCGAACAATTTCGAAGGCTGGGTGCGGCTCGTCCGCTCTTACGCCGTATTGAACGACAAGGATCGTGCCGCAGGCGCCCTGAAGCGTGGGCTTGCGGCCTTCCCGCCACCCGGCGAACAGGGCAGGCAATTGCTGGCGCTGGCCAGGGAACTCGGCATATCAACGGAGGAAGCGACGCAATGACGCGCAAGCAGAAGCGCCTTACGGTGATCGCGGGCGGCATGGGCTTCATTGCCGCCGCCGTGCTGCTGGTGATGTTCGCCTTCAGCCAGTCGGTCGCCTATTTCTATATGCCGGCCGATCTGGCAAAGACGCCGGTGGCGCCGGAAACCCGAATCCGGCTCGGCGGCCTGGTCGGCGAAGGCAGCGTCGTGCGCGGCGCCGGCTCGACAGTGGAATTTTCCGTCACCGACGGCAGCGCCAATGCGGTGAAGGTTAAATATACCGGCATCCTCCCCGATCTCTTCCGCGAAGGGCAGGGGGTCGTCACCGAAGGCATGTTTGCGCCGGGGACCAACATCTTTACCGCCGATACCGTGCTCGCCAAGCATGACGAGACCTATATGCCGAAGGACGTGGCCGACAGGCTGAAGCAGCAGGGGCTGTGGAAAGACGGACAAGGCCAGGAAAGTCAGGGCCAGGAGGCGAAGGCGACGCCATGATCATCGAGATCGGCCACTACGCGCTGGTGCTGGCGCTGGCAACGGCGCTCATTCTTTCGATCGTGCCCGTCATCGGCGCCCGCCGCCATGACCGGGCGATGATGGATGTGGCGACATCAGGTTCGCTGGCGATGTTCGCGCTGGTCGCCTTCTCCTTCGGTGTCTTGACCTATGCCCATGTCGTCTCGGATTTCTCCGTCGAGAACGTCTGGGAGAATTCGCATTCGCTGGTGCCGCTGATCTACAAATATTCCGGCGTCTGGGGCAATCACGAGGGATCGATGATGCTCTGGCTGCTGATCCTGGTGCTGTTCAGTGCCCTGGTCGCCGTCTTCGGGCGCAATCTGCCGGAGACGCTGAAGGCCAATGTGCTGGCCGTCCAGGCCTGGATCTCGGTCGCCTTCACCCTGTTCATCCTGCTCACCTCCAATCCCTTCCTGCGGCTGGACCCGGCGCCGGCCGAGGGCCGCGATCTCAATCCGGTCCTGCAGGATATCGGTCTGGCGATCCACCCGCCGCTGCTCTATCTCGGTTATGTCGGCTTTTCCGTCTGCTTCTCCTTTGCGGTCGCGGCACTCCTGGAAGGCCGCATCGACGCCGCCTGGGCCCGCTGGGTGCGGCCCTGGACGCTCGCCGCCTGGACCTTCCTGACGCTCGGCATCGCCATGGGCTCCTACTGGGCCTATTACGAGCTTGGTTGGGGCGGCTGGTGGTTCTGGGATCCGGTGGAAAACGCCTCCTTCATGCCCTGGCTTGCCGGCACCGCATTGCTGCATTCCGCCCTCGTCATGGAAAAGCGCGAGGCGCTGAAGATCTGGACGGTGCTGCTGGCCATCCTGACCTTCTCGCTGTCGCTGATGGGCACTTTCCTGGTACGCTCCGGCGTGCTGACCTCGGTGCATGCCTTTGCCAGCGATCCCTCCCGCGGCGTCTTCATTCTCTGCATCCTGCTGATCTTCATCGGCGGCGCGCTGTCGCTCTTTGCCTTCCGCGCGCCGAAGCTTTCGGCCGGCGGGCTGTTTGCGCCGATTTCGCGCGAGGGCGCGCTCGTTCTCAACAATCTGATCCTGACGGTCGCCTGCGGCACGGTCTTGACCGGCACGCTCTACCCGCTGCTGCTGGAAACGATCACCAGCGACAAGATTTCCGTCGGGCCGCCCTTCTTCAACCTGACCTTCGGCCTCTTGATGGCGCCGCTGATCGTCATCGTGCCGTTCGGGCCACTGCTGGCCTGGAAGCGCGGCGATCTGCTCGGCGTTTTGCAGCGGCTCTATGTGGTGGCCGGCCTCGCCTTCGCTGCCGCGGTGATCTTCTTCTATCTCCAGCATGGCGGGCCGGTGCTATCAGTGCTCGGGCTGGCGGCCGGGCTGTTCCTGGTGCTCGGGGCCATCGCCGATCTCTGGTATCGCGCCGGCATCGGCAAGGTGGCGGGCGCTGTCGCCTGGCGCCGTCTGACCGGCCTGCCGCGTTCGGCCTTCGGCACCGCCCTTGCCCATGCCGGACTCGGCATCAGCGTGCTCGGCATCGTCGCTGTGACGACGTTCCAGACCGAGCATGTCATCGAGATGAAGCCCGGCGAGACCGCCGATGCCGGCGGCTACAGCCTGCATTTCGACGGCATGCAGCCGGCGACCGGGCCGAACTATACCGAGGAGCGCGGCCACTTCACCATCCGCCGCGCCGGTGTCGCGGTTGCCGATACCTGGTCGGCCAAGCGCCTCTACACCGCCCGCCAGATGCCGACGACGGAAGCAGGCATCCTGACCTTCGGGCTCAGCCAGCTTTACGTCTCGCTCGGCGACGCCACCAAGGACGGCGGCATCGTCGTGCGCATCTGGTGGAAGCCGTTCATCCTCTGCATCTGGGGCGGCGCGCTGGTCATGGCCTTCGGTGGTCTGGTTTCGCTCAGCGACCGCCGCCTGCGCGTCGGCGCGCCGCGGAGGAAGGCGAAGGTGGCAAAGCCGGCAGCGCCCACGATGGAGCCGGCGGAATGATGCCCCCACGGCCTCCCTCATTCCTGTCCTCGGGCTTGACCCGAGGATCGTCGCAGGAATCCAGCGCGCCCAAGTCCTTGGGCGCGGAAGACTCTTTGAGTGGCGGTATAGATTCATTCACGGCGCAGACGCGCCGTGGCTGGATTCCTGTGACGATCCTCGGGTCAAGCCCGAGGACAGGAATGAGGGGAGGAGAGGTTCGGCGCATCTCGCAGATGTCGTATTTTCTCTCCCGTTTCCTCATCATCCTGTTCATCCTCTTCACGCCCTTCTCCGCCTTCGCCGTCAATCCCGACGAGGTTCTCTCCGACCCGGCGCTGGAGACCCGCGCTCGCGCCCTTTCGGCGGAACTGCGCTGCATGGTCTGCCAGAACCAGTCGATCGACGATTCCAACGCCGACCTCGCCAAGGATCTGCGCCTGCTTGTGCGCGAGCGCATCAAAGACGGCGACAGCGACGATGAAGTGCTGAACTATATCGTCTCGCGCTACGGCGAGTTCGTGCTGCTGAAGCCGCGTGTCGGTATGAAGACGGTGCTGCTCTGGGGCGCTCCGGTGCTGCTGGTGCTGGCCGGCGGGCTGTCGCTGCTGGTCTTTGCGCGCAAGAGGGTTGGCAGGCCGACGGGAAGCAAATTGACGGCGGACGAACAGGCGAAGCTCAGCGAGCTTCTGGATAAGTAACACACAATACGGCAATCGTTCGTCGCGTTGGCCCGAACACGGGCAAGCAGAACAACTCAAACATTACGAACTTTTCATTGGCCGGACAGTTCGCAGTAAGGTGCGGCGTCCTATATCTGCATTCATCGACTGATCCGGCGCCGCCGGTCTGAAGATTTAAGAACAAGAGAAGGTGCTCCAATGCTCAAGAATTTCAACGGACGTCCGTCCCTCGCCACTGTGCTCAAGGCTTCTACCGTCGCCGGTATTGCAGCCGCTGTGCTTGCAACCGGCGTTCCGCTCGAAATCACCCGGTCTTACGCCGAAGCCGTCAAGGTTCAGGCACCTGCCGTCCCGAGCTTCGCCAATGTCGTCGATGCCGTTTCGCCGGCCGTCGTTTCCGTCCGGGTCGAAAACCGGGTCAATCCCGTCTCCGACAACAATGACGGCTTCTCCTTCGATTTCAACGGCCGCGGCTTTGACGACCTTCCCGACGATCATCCGCTGAAGCGCTTCTTCAAGCAGTTCGGCGAGCAGGATCCGGGCGGCCAGCAGGGCCATCAGCGGCGCTTCGGCCAGAACGGACCGGGTGGCCCGAATGGCCCCGGCAAGGGCCGTCTGCGTCCGGTCGCTCAAGGCTCCGGCTTCTTCATCTCCGAGGATGGCTACATCGTCACCAACAATCACGTCGTTTCCGATGGCCAGGCCTTCGTCGCCGTCATGAATGACGGCACCGAGCTCGATGCCAAGCTGATCGGCAGGGATCCGCGCACCGACCTCGCCGTGCTGAAGGTCGACGGCAAGGGCAAGAAGTTCACCTACGTCAACTGGGCCGACGACAACAATGTCCGCGTCGGCGACTGGGTCGTCGCCGTCGGCAATCCCTTCGGTCTCGGCGGCACGGTCACAGCCGGCATCGTCTCGGCCCGCGGCCGCGATATCGGCTCCGGCCCCTATGATGATTACCTGCAGGTGGATGCCGCCGTGAACCGCGGCAACTCCGGCGGCCCGACCTTCAACCTCAGCGGCGAAGTCGTCGGCATCAATACCGCGATCTTCTCGCCGTCGGGCGGCAGCGTCGGCATCGCCTTCGCCATTCCCGCCTCGACCGCCAGGGATGTCGTCGCCGATCTGATGAAGGACGGCCAGGTTTCGCGCGGCTGGCTGGGTGTCCAGATCCAGCCGGTGACCAAGGACATCGCCGAATCGATCGGCCTTTCCGAGCCGAGCGGCGCCCTCGTCGTCGCCCCGCAGGCAGGCTCTCCCGGCGACAAGGCCGGCATGAAGGCCGGCGACGTCGTCACCGCGCTGAACGGCGAAACAATCAAGGATGCGCGTGACCTCAGCCGCCGCATCGGTGCGATGCAGCCGGGCAGCAAGGTCGAGCTTTCGGTCTGGCGCGCCGGCAAGGCACAGCCCCTGACTGTCGAGCTAGGCACGCTGCCGGCCGACCAGAAGGATGCGTCCGCCGATGACAACAACCAGCCGCAGCAGCCGGAGGCACCGGCGTCCGAGAAGGCTCTTGCCGATCTCGGCCTGACGGTCGGTCCTTCCGATGACGGTAAGGGCCTGGCGATCACCGGCATCGACCCGGACTCCGATGCCGCCGACAAGGGCATCAAGGAAGGCGAGAAGATCACCTCGGTCAACAACCAGGAGGTCTCCAGCCCCGCCGATGTCGTCAAGGTGCTGAACCAGGCGAAGAAGGACGGCCGCACCCGCGCGCTGTTCCAGATTCAGTCCGGTGAAGGAAGCCGCTTCGTCGCACTTCCGATCAACGGCCAGGGCTGATTTCAGGAAAACCGGAGCCGTGCGGACGACAGTCCGCGCGGCTTGATTCTTCTGACCTTTGAAGGATGATCGCGATGGGTGCCGTCCAGCAGGAAGATGCTTTGAGCCTTGCCGAAACGCAGCCGGTGGGTAATGTCGGCCGCATGAAGATTCTCATCATCGAAGATGATCTCGAAGCCGCCGTCTACCTCACGAAAGCCTTTCGCGAGGCGGGCATCGTCGCCGATCACGCCAGCGACGGCGAGGCCGGCCTGTTCATGGGCTCGGAAAATACTTACGACGTCATCGTCATCGACCGCATGCTGCCACGCCGCGACGGGCTCTCCGTCATCAGCGAGCTGCGCCGCAAGGCGATCCACACGCCGGTCCTCATTCTCTCGGCGCTCGGCCAGGTCGATGACCGGGTGACCGGTCTTCGTGCCGGCGGCGACGATTACCTGCCGAAGCCCTATGCCTTCAGCGAATTGCTGGCGCGCGTCGAGGTGCTCGGCCGCCGCAAGGGCACGCCGGAGCAGGATGTCGTCTACCGCGTCGGCGACCTCGAACTCGACCGGCTCTCTCACGAGGTGCGCCGCGGCGGCAAGGAAATCCCGCTGCAGCCGCGCGAATTCCGCCTGCTCGAATATCTGATGAAGAATGCCGGCCAGGTGGTGACCCGCACCATGCTGCTCGAAAACGTCTGGGACTACCACTTCGACCCGCAGACAAACGTCATCGACGTCCATGTCTCGCGCCTGCGCTCGAAGATCGAGAAGGACTTCAGCCAGCCGCTCCTGAAAACCATCCGGGGCGCGGGGTATATGATCAAGGACGAGGGATGAGCCGCTTCAGGGTTCTCTTCAAGTCCACCGCAGTCCGCCTTTCGGCACTCTACATCCTGCTTTTCGCCATCTGCGCCGCAACGCTCGTCTTCTATGTGACGGCGATGTCGGAACGGCTGCTGACCGGCCAGATCCGCGATGCCGTCAGGCAGGAGGTGGAGCAGGTGCAGCGCGCCTATGACACCGGCGGCATGAACCTTCTCTTGCGCACGATGGAGCGGCGCGCCCGCCAGCCGGGCGCCAACCTTTATGTCATCGCCGGTCCTTCGGGCGATATCCTCGCCGGCAACGTCGCCTCGGTGCAGCCGGGTGTCTTCGAGGAGATCGGCTGGACCTCCGCCCCCTTCATCTATCAGCGTTATACCGATAGCGGCGTCGAGCGTCGCCACAAGGCGATCGCCAATATCTTCGTGCTCGACAACGGCCTGAGGATCCTGATCGGCCGCGACCTCGGCGACCCCGAACGTTTCCGCCTGCTGGTGCGCCAGGCGCTGATGGTGGCCTTGGCGATCATGGGGCTCGGCGCCATCATCATCTGGTTCGCGATTGGCCGCAATGCGCTGAAACGCATCGACCGCATGTCGGATGCCAGCAAGAAGATCATGGCCGGCGACCTGTCGCAGCGGCTGCCGGTCGGCGGATCCGGCGATGAGTTCGACCGGCTGTCGATGTCTTTGAACACTATGCTGGAGCGCATCGAGAAGCTAAACGAGGGCCTGCGGCAGGTCTCCGACAATATCGCCCATGATCTCAAGACGCCGCTGACGCGGCTGCGCAACAAGGCGGCCGATGCGCTCGATATGAACGATGGCGAGACGCGGCGCGCCGCGCTCGAAGGCATCATTTCCGAATCGGATCAGCTGATCCGCACCTTCAACGCGCTGCTGATGATCTCCCGCGTCGAGGCCGGATCGGTCGCCGCCGAAATGTCGCCTGTGGAGCTTTCGGCGATCGTCTCCGACAGCGCCGAGCTTTACGAGCCGGCGGCGGAGGAGGCCGGGCTTGGCCTCAGCTCCAGCATCGAGCCCGATGTCGAGGTGCAGGGCAATCGAGAGCTGATCGGTCAGGCGATCTTCAATCTGCTCGACAATGCCATCAAATATTCCTCCGATACCGAAGGGGCAGGCACGGTGTCGCTGAAACTTGCCCGCCACCCGGACGGCATCTGCCTTTCGGTGGCCGACCATGGGCCGGGCGTTCCGGCCGAGCGGCGCGACGACGTGGTGAAGCGTTTCGTCCGCCTCGATGAAAGCCGTTCGAAGCCCGGGACGGGGCTCGGTCTTTCGCTGGTGGAAGCCGTCATGGAATTGCACAACGGCCGGCTGGAGCTCTCCGATACCGATCCGGACAAACCCGGACAGCGAGGCCTGACCGTCAGCATGATCTTCCCGGCCAAGCCGGCGTGAACTCTTCTCCCGATTGACCATCGGCTGAATCGCGTATTGGCGGTTTGCCGCCAAGACCCTAGTTTAATGCCGATCGAAGCAGACGGTTCGCGATTCCCTGTGGCCGTTTTCTTCCGCTTAGCCAGGGAGAGCGCATGCTGACGAAATCGACGCATGGCCTGAAGGATGTGGCCGAAGGGCTGCTGCGTCCGCTGAGCCAGACGGAGCTGAAGCTGGCAATGGCAGATCTTCAGGAGGCCGGCAAAAGCGAGCCGTCGGTGGCTGCTATGGTCAAGACGGAAGGCCCGCTGCGCGATTTCATTGCCGCTGCGCTGACGCTGTCGCCCTATCTCCGCGAAATCGCCAATCTCGATTCCGCCATCCTCGCCGGCGCCATCACGCAGCCGCTGGAGCCGCAGATCGAGGCGCTAGTCGCCGAAGCGCGCGTCTGCTGGCGGCCGGAGGGCGAGGGAGCCGCACCGGCGGAATCGGCTGTGATGACCCGGCTGCGCATCATCAAGCGCAAGGTCGCCTTCCTGGTCGCGCTCGCCGATCTCTCGCGCATCTTCGACGGGCGGGCGACGACGGCCTGGCTGAGCGAGCTTGCCGAGGCGTCGGTCGCCGCCGCGATCGACCATCTGCTGCTGGCGGCCCATGAGGGCGGAAAGCTCAGGCTGCGCGATCCGGCCGCCCCGAGCGACGGCTCCGGACTGATCGTACTCGGCATGGGCAAACTCGGCGCCCGCGAGCTCAACTACTCCTCCGATATCGATCTGGTCGTCTTCTTCGGTGAGGAGGCCGGCATCGTGCCTGACCCCGATGACGCAATCGAGGTGTTCCCTCGGATGATGCGGCGGCTGGTGCGCATCCTGCAGGAGCGCACGGCCGACGGCTACGTCTTCCGCACCGATTTGAGATTGCGCCCCGATCCCGGCTCGACGCCACTGGCGATACCGGTCGAGGCGGCGATGATCTATTATGAGGGCAGGGGCCAGAACTGGGAGCGGGCAGCCTTCATCAAGGCGCGCGCCGTCGCCGGCGACCTTGCGGCGGGAAGCGAGTTCCTGCGCGGGCTTTCCCCTTTCGTCTTCCGCAAATATCTCGATTATGCGGCGATCGCCGATATCCATTCGATCAAGCGGCAGATCCACGCGCATAAGGGCCACGGCGCCATCGCCGTCAAAGGCCACAACGTCAAGCTTGGCCGCGGTGGCATCCGCGAGATCGAATTCTTCGTCCAGACCCAGCAACTGATCGCCGGCGGCCGCATGCCGGCCTTGCGCGGCCGGGCGACGGAGGAAACGCTCGGTGAACTCACCAAGGCGAAATGGATCGATGCCGAGACGCGGGACGAACTGACGGAGGCCTACTGGTTCCTGCGCAATGTCGAGCATCGCATCCAGATGGTGCGCGACGAGCAGACCCACCTGCTGCCGGAGACCGATGGCGACCTGAAGCGCATCGCCTTCATGATGGGCTTTACCGATACGCCGAGCTTCGCCGAGCGGCTGGTCGGTGTGCTGAAGACGGTCGAGCGGCGTTATGCCCATCTGTTCGAGCAGGAAAGCAAGCTTTCCACCGACACCGGCAACCTCGTCTTCACCGGCCAGGGCGACGATCCCGATACGCTGGAGACGCTGAAGAGGCTCGGCTTCACCAGGCCGTCCGACATTTCCCGCATCATCCGCACCTGGCACTATGGCCGCTATCGCGCCACGCAATCGGTGGAAGCGCGCGAAAGGCTGACGGAGCTGGCGCCGGAGCTTTTGCGGGTTTTCGGAGAAAGCAAGCGCGCCGACGAGGCGCTGCTGCGCTTCGACAGCTTCATCTCCGGCCTTCCCTCCGGCATCCAGCTGTTCTCGCTGCTCGGCAGCAACCCGGCGCTCCTGTCGCTGATCGTCAACATCATGTCCTCGGCACCCCGCCTTGCCGAAGTGATCGCCGCCAAGCCGCATGTCTTCGACGGCATGCTCGATCCCGGCCTGATGGCCGAACTGCCGACCCGCGATTATCTCGGCGAGCGGCTGAAGGGCTCGCTTGTCCAGGCGCGCCACTATGAGGAAGTGCTCGACCGGTTGCGCATCTTTGCCGCCGAGCAGCGTTTCCTGATCGGCATCCGCCTGCTCACCGGCGCGATCAACGGCCAGATGGCCGCCCGCGCCTTCACTCATCTCGCCGACCTGATCATATCAGCCGCACTCGATGCCGTGGTGAGCGAGATGCGGGCAGCCCATGGCGACTATCCCGGCGGCCGTATCGCAATCGCAGGCATGGGCAAGCTCGGCAGCTTCGAGCTGACGGCCGGGTCCGACATCGACCTGATCCTGCTCTATGATTATGACGATTCAGCCTCCGAATCCGACGGGGCAAAACCGCTCGACGCGACGCGTTATTTCACCCGGATCACCCAGAGGCTGATCGCCGCCTTTTCGGCGCCGACCGCCGAAGGTGTGCTTTATGAGGTCGACATGCGGCTGCGTCCCTCCGGCAACAAGGGACCGGTCGCCACCCGCATCAATGCCTTCGGCAAATATCAGCGCGAGGAGGCATGGACCTGGGAGCATATGGCGCTCAGCCGCGCCCGGCTGATCTCGGGCGATGACAGCCTGATCGCCGAGGCGGAACATATCATCCGCGAGGTGCTGACGTCGGATCGCGACATTGCCAAGGTGGCGCATGACGTCGCCGAGATGCGCGAACTGATCGACACGGAAAAGCCGCCCTCCGGCCCATGGGACCTGAAGCTGATCCCCGGCGGTGTCATCGATCTCGAGTTCATCGCCCAGTACCTGGCGCTGATCGCACCGACCAGGGGCGTCGGCATTGCCGTGAACGGCATGAGCACCGGCGAGGCCCTGAAGGCGCTGGGCGACCGGCTGATGGCGCCGGCCGATCTCGACATATGCCTTGAGGCTTTCGCCCTTTATACCGGCCTGTCGCAGCTGATCCGCCTCTCGATCGACGGCCTGTTCGATCCTGAGGACGCGCCGGCCGGTCTCGTCGAACTTGTCTGCCGCGCCGGCGACTGCCCCGACATCAGGACGCTGGAAGGCGAGCTGAAGCGGCTTTCGAAGGCGGTCAGGAAGATCTTCCTGAAGGTCGTAACGGCCTGAGGCAGGATGAACGGCGACGTATTTTAAACATCATCCGGAATGCGCAGCGAGATCACCGTGCCGACAGCTTCGCGGGAGCGGATCTTCATGCGGCCGCCATGCAGCGCGGTCAGCGATCGGGAGATGGCGAGCCCGAGGCCGGAGCCGCCCTTGCTCTTGGCATACTGGCTCTGCACCTGCTCGAAGGGCTGGCCGATCTTCGACAGCGCCGAGCGGGGAATGCCGATGCCAGTGTCGGCGATGGTGACGAGGACGGCGCCGTCGATGCGGCGTGTGCGCACCGCGATGCGGCCGCCATTGTCGGTGAACTTCACCGCATTGGAGAGCAGGTTGAGCAGCACCTGTTTCATCGCCCGGCGGTCGGCCGTCAGCGTCAGGCCGGATGAGATGCGCTGATCGATGACGATATTCTTCTCGGCCGCCGGAATGGCGGTGAAGCGCAGGCTTTCCTCGATCAGCGGCACCAGATCGATACGCTCGCAATGCAGCCGGAGATGGCCGGCCTCGATCTTCGACATGTCGAGAATGTCGTTGATGACGTTGAGCAGATGTTTGCCGCTGTCATGGATATCGCGGGCATATTCGTCGTATTTCAGCGAGCCGAGCGGCCCGAACATCTGGTTCTGCAGGATTTCGGAGAAGCCGAGGATGGCGTTGAGCGGCGTGCGCAGCTCATGCGACATGTTGGCGAGGAATTCCGATTTCGCCTTGTTGGCGGCCTCGGCGCGTTCCTTTTCCGCCTGGTAATTGGCGTTCGCCGTCGAAAGTTCGGATTTCTGAATCTCCAGCGTCTGGCGCGAGGCGGAGAGATCGCCGATCGTCGCCATCAGCCGGCGTTCGGATTCGCGCAACCGCTCCTGATGGCGTTTCATCAGCGTGATGTCGGTTCCGACCGAGACCCTGCCGCCGTCGCGGGTGCGCCGCTCGTTGATCTGCAGCCAGCGCTCGTCGGCAAGCTGCACCTCGGTCGTGCGCGAATAGCCGGGGCCGTCGGCATCGGCGATCCGCCGCTCGATGACGGGGCGGGCAGCGGCGGCATTGACGATCGAGCGCTCGGTGCCGGGCACCAGCACGCTGTCCGGCAGGCCGTAAGCCTGCTGGAAATGGGTGTTGCACATGACCAGCCGATCGTTCTTGTCCCAGAGCACGAAGGCCTCGGAGGTGCATTCGATGGCGTCGGCAAGGCGCTGGTCGGCTTCGGCGTAACGCTGGGCGAGCCGATGCTGTTCGGTCACGTCCATGGCGATGCCGATCAGGTGCACACGGCCGGAATTGCTGCGGATCACCTGGGCACGGGCGCGCATCCAGACATAGTGGCCGCCGGCATGGCGCATACGGAAGATCTGATCGACCTGGCCGGAATGGCCCTTGGCGATGGCGCGGGCGATCTCGTAGAGCCCGCCGTCATCGGGATGCATCAGCCGCGCGGCTTCGCCGAAGCCCATCGTCTTGTCGGAACCCGGCAGGCCGAGCATGTCGTACATCGAGCGCGACCAGAAGAATTCGCGGTTCTCGAAATCGAAGTCCCAGAGGCCGCAGCGGCCGCGCGACAGCGCCGTCTCGACGCGCAGGTTCGATTCCAGGAAGATGTCGTCGGCATCGCGGGCGCGCTTCACCTGCGTGTAATAGGCATAGAGGATGACGAGCAGGATGGAGGAGATGCCGGCAAACAGCGTAACATTGAGGGCGAGCTGCTCGCGCCACAGCCGGCTGATCTCTTCGAGCGAGGTGGCGGCGACGATATAGCCGCCGGCATTGCCCATCAGCGTGATCTCGGCGTAGTGCGGCACGCCGCCGATCGTCGTTTCGATGACGCCGGCGCGATCGCCGAAACGCCGGATCGCCGAGACCTCGGGAAAGAAATCGCCGACATTGCTGCCGACATGCGAAAGCCCGGCGGTCGTCGCGGCAAAGACCTTGCCGCTCGCCTGGACGAGCAGCACGAAGGCGCCGCTGTCGAGCCGGTCCTGCGGCAGGAACCTGGCGAGCCGGGCCTGCGCTTCTGCGATATCGCCGCTGTCGAAAATGTCGGAGGCATCGGCAAACACCGCGGAGGCGGTCGCGGCCGAAAGCGCGGTGGCATGGCGGGCGGAGGCTTCCAGGCGGGAGTATTCGCTGACCATGCCGAAGAAATGGGAGGCGGCGACGACGAAGAGGAAGGCGACGATCAGCGCTGGAATGGCGCGCTTCAAGAGCAGCTCGGCTTTCGGCAGATGACGCAGAAGCGGTTCCGATGTCGCATGACCGGAAAGGCTGTCTCGCCAGGCTTTCAACCCGTCAAAATCGACACGCAGCCGTCCTCCGGCCACGGTTGCCCACCGCACGTCCATCATCTCTTCGCCTTGTCCCTCGTGTGATTCGCGCGCCGCTCGCTCGAACCTGACCTAGAGAATCATGGGTGATTCGCCTTGTCCAGAGGCAAAGGTAAAAATCCGTTAACTATTTATAATCTCGCGCTTTTCGGGCGATTCGATCTGCTCGGCAACCGGCCGCCGAATTTTTCACGGCGGCCGGTCGAAGCAAATTACCCTTTAAGCGTGCGCTCGACGATATCGCGCACGTCGGTCGAAAGAGCGGCGGCCTGCTCGATCTCGTTCAGCGCCGCGCGGGCGTGATCGGCCCGCCCCGGTTCCAGCGAGCGCCAGGAGCGCATCGACGTCAGAATGCGGGCGGCAAGCTGCGGGTTGCGCTCGTCGATATCGAGAATCTGACCGGCGAGGAAACGATAGCCTTCGCCGTCGGCGCGGCCGAAGCCGGTCGGATTGGCAAAGGCGAAGGTGCCGACCAGCGACCGCATCCGGTTCGGATTGGTCCGCTTGAACAGCGGATCGTTCATCAGGGCGCGGACCCGATCCAGGGTTTTCGCGCCGGGAATCCCGGCCTGGATCGCAAACCATTTGTCGATGACGAGCGCATTCTCCGCAAAGCGCTCGCGGAAGGCGGCGAGCGCCTCGGCCGTCTCCGCGCTGTCGGGGAAACGATGGGCGAGGATCGTCAGCGCATGGCTGAGATCGGTCATGTTGTTGGCCGCATCGAAGGCCGCCCTGGCGCGGGCCGGCGTCTGTTCGGCATATGAGAGATAGGTCAGCGCCGTATTGCGCAGCGCCCTGAGGCCGGCGCTTTTCGCGTCCGGGCTGAAATCGCCCGATGTCGTCGCTGCGGCGTAGAGGCCGGCAAAAACATCCTTTCCGGCATCGGCGATCTGCTTCAGGATCGCCTGCCGGCCGGCATGGATGGCATCGGGATCGTTGTTGCCGCCGAGTTCGCGGGCGATGTCGGATTCGCTCGGCAGCGCCAGCGCCTGGGCGCGGAAGGCGGGCTCGAGGCTGTCGTCGGCTGCTGCCGCAATCAGCGTCTCGACGAAGGTCGCCTCGCAGACAACAGGCTTGCCCTCGCGGGCGTCGCGCGCTGCTTTCAGCAGGTTCGGCAGCGCCAGATCGGTCAGTGCCTGCCAGCGGGCGAAGTGATCGGTCTCATGGCGGGCGAGGTGGGCGAGATCGGCCGGGCTCTGATCGAAATGCAGGTTGATCGGCGCCGAGAAACTGCGGTTGATCGAAACGACCGGGCGCGAGCCGACGCCATGAAACACCGCCGTCTGCGTGCGGCCGGTCAGGTGCAGCACCTCGCCGGCATATTCGGCGCCCTCGACCGAGCTCGGCGCGATCTTGCCGCCGTTTTCGCCGAAGAGCGCCAGGCTGAGCGGGATATGCATCGGTTCCTTGCTCGACTGGCCGGGTGTAGCAGGCGTCATCTGTTCGAGCGACAGGGTGAAGGTGGCCGCCGCCGCATCATAGCTGCCCGACGCGGTGACGAGCGGCGTGCCGGCCTGATGGTACCAAAGCGAGAATTGCGTGAGGTCGCGGCCGCTCGCATCCTCGAAGCATTTGACGAAATCCTCGATCGTCACGGCCTGGCCGTCATGGCGCTCGAAATAGAGGTCCATGCCCTTCTTGAAGTCGTCCTTGCCGAGCAGCGTCGCGATCATCCGCGTCACTTCGCTGCCTTTCTCGTAGACGGTCCTCGTGTAGAAATTATTGATCTCGCGATAGGTCGTCGGCCGCACCGGATGGGCGAGAGGGCCGCCATCCTCAGGAAACTGCTCGGATTTCAGGTGGCGCACATCGGCGATGCGCTTGACCGGGCGCGAGCGCTGATCGGAGGAGAATTCCTGATCGCGATAGACCGTCAGGCCTTCCTTGAGGCAGAGCTGGAACCAGTCGCGGCAGGTGATGCGGTTGCCGGTCCAATTGTGGAAATATTCATGCGCGATGACCGCCTCGATATTGGCGTAGTCGGCGTCGGTGGCGAGCTCAGGATCGGCAAGGACGTATCTGTCGTTGAAGACGTTGAGGCCCTTGTTCTCCATCGCGCCCATGTTGAAGTCGGAGACGGCGACGATCATGAAGATATCGAGATCGTATTCGCGCCCGAACCGCTCCTCGTCCCATGCCATCGAGCGCTTCAGCGCATCCATGGCATAGGCTGCGCGCGGCTCCTTGCCGTGCTCAACATAGATCTTCAGCACCACCTCGCGGCCGGACATGGTGGTGAACGTGTCTTCGACGACGCCGAGATCGCCGGCAACGAGCGCGAAGAGATAGCTCGGCTTCGGATGCGGGTCGAACCAGGCGGCGAAATGCTTGCCGGGGCCGTAGCCGGCGCCGCCGAGGAAGTTGCCGTTCGACAGGAGCAGCGGGTTGGCGTCCTTGTCCGCGATGATATTGACCGTGAACGGTGCAAGCACGTCCGGACGATCGGGGAAATAGGTGATGCGGCGGAAACCTTCCGCCTCGCATTGCGTGCAGTAGATGCCGCCGGTGCGGTAAAGGCCCATCAGCTGGGTGTTGGCCTCGGGATTGATGAGCGTGGTGATCGTCAGCTCGAAGGGAGCGCTTTCCGGCAGGTCGCGCACCGTCAGGCTTTCCGCTGTAGCGTCATACCGCGAAGGGTCGAGCTCCACCTGGTCGAAGAGCAGCCCCGACAGCGTCAACTCGTCGCCGTCAAGCACGATCGGCGCCGCCGGATCGGCGCCCGGGCGGCGATGAAAGATCAGGCGTGCCTCGACCTTTGTCTCCGTCGGATCGAGTTCGAACGTCAGGTCCACGCGTTCCAGCACGAAGTCGGTGGGACGGTAATCTGCCAGATGAATGATCTGGCCGGTATCTGTTCGCATGGTGTTTCCTGAAGACCGTTATTTGACAACCGCGGAATACAGAGGCGGGCGCACTCTGCCATAAATTTGCCGGGCATGATTACATTAAAGTCTGAACTAAAGTTAAAGCAAATTGCCCGCGAACACCAAGTTCGCGGGCAAAATATCCTGGTTGGAGCGGATGAACGCCGCTGCTGGCGGGATGGCGCTATTTCAAATTGAGCGCTGCCTTGATCGTCGCGTCATTTTCCGTCCGCTGGACGACGACGCCGTACCAGCCGAGCCCGTCGTAATCCTCGTAGCCGAGGGTGCGTGCGAAGGCGACGATCGAGCCGTTATTGTCGTAGTAGCTGCCCTTGGCCCGGCCGGAGGGGTTGGCGAGGGCGAAATGCGAAAACAGCAGGGCGGGATTGGTGGTGGCGATCACCCGGCTCTTGCCGTCGAGCAGCATGACCGTGGTTTTTTCCGCCAGCTGCGGCGGCAGATTCGCCTCTTTTTCGACGATCGCCTGGCCCTGGTTCTGCCAGTCGAAATAGACGCCGAGCGTGCCGATGAGCCGTCCGTCGAGCTTGCCGCCTTCGCGAATGCCTGTGGCATAGACGAGCGCATGCCTGTTGTCGTGGAGCGGGCTCGCCTTGACCTCGTCGACGATATAGGCGTCGCCGGAGGAGCAGGCCGACGCCGCGCGGAACCACGGATCGCCGGCAAGGCTTGACCCGGTGAGCTTGCGCTGGAACTTGGGATTGGCGGATGCGATCACCTTGCCGGAAAGATCGGTCATGACGAGATCGAGATAGACGGTGTAGAAGCGGTTGATGGCGCCGAGACGCTCCGCCGCAAAGGCGACGATTTCCCGATCCGGATTCTCAAGCGCCTGCCAGAGTGCCGGATCCGTCGCCCACCAGCGCACATCGGCGGTGCGCTCGAAAAGATTGCGGACGATGAGCTGCACCAGCGTCTGCGCCAGGTCGGTGAGGCGAACGCCCTCCATCTCCTCGACCAGGCAATCCGCCATGGCGCGGCTGAGGCCGATGCGGCCGAGCACGTTGCTCTCGAACCTGCCGGTGATGTCGGTTGCGATCTGCGCCAGCCGCTGCACCTCGTTGGCAACGACGGCAAAGCCCTTTCCGGTCTCGCCGGCTCTTGCCGCTTCGATTAGCGCATTGATGGCGAGCAGCTTGATCTGCTTGACGATATTGGTGTTGTCGGCGCTGAAGCGCTCGAGGTCGGTGCTGATGCCGTCGGTGACGACGCGCATCGAGCGCGGTGTCGCATTCTGCGACTGGGCAATGGTTTCGGCGCTAAGCGGCTTCATCAAATGATCCTGGAAGGGGCGGGCAATCGTTTGCAGGGCGAAAAATTTCGAGATCAGCAAAAACGATGCGTGCCTATGGTTTTCAATTGGTTAACACCGGCCGGTCAGAGGTGAACATTTTGGGGCGAAATGGCTGAAGAGCGGAAAAATTCGATGCGTGGGCGTGCATGCCGCTCCGTCCGGCCAGCGGTCGACGGTGATTTTGCGATTCTGCCGTGCTGCCTGCGAATTTTTCGCCAATCCGGATTTTCTTCGCTACGATGGAAGACGTCATCCTCTGCGTTCCCGAGTCGAACGCGTCTTCCCGTCCCGTTAAGTCGGTATCAAGAGCCAGGATCATGCACGCGGTTCTCAAAAACCCGATGAGAGGCATTGCGCTGAAGGTCTCGTCGGTCGTGGTCTTCCTGGCCATGCAGACCTTCATCAAGCTGGCCGGTTCGGACATCCCGCCGGGTCAGGTCACTTTCTGCAGGTCCTTCTTCGCGCTCTTTCCGATCATGGCCTATCTCGCCTATATCGGGCAGCTGCGCGCCGCCTTCTACACCGCCAATCCGGTCGGCCACCTGAAGCGCGGCACGATCGGCATTCTGTCGATGGCGTTCGGTTTCTACGGCCTGCTGCATCTGCCGCTGCCGGAGGCGATTGCGCTCGGCTATGCGCTGCCGCTCGTCGCCGTTATCTTCGCCGCGGTTTTTCTCGGCGAGACCGTGCGCATCTATCGCTGGAGCGCCGTCCTGGTCGGCATGGTCGGCGTCGCCATCGTCTCCTGGCCGAAACTTACGCTGTTCCGCAATGGCGGCATGGAGGCCGAGCAGGCCGTCGGCGCGCTCACAGTGCTGTTCTCGGCCGTTCTCGGCGGCATGGCGATGATCCAGGTGCGCCGCCTCGTCGAAGAGGAGAAGACGGCGACGATCGTGCTCTATTTCTCGCTCACCGCTTCGGTCTTCTCGCTGGCCTCCCTGCCGTTCGGCTGGCTCGTCCTCGCATGGCCGGCAGCGCTCTATCTGATCGCCGCCGGCTTTTGCGGCGGCGTCGCGCAGATCCTGCTGACGGAAAGCTACCGCCATGCCGATGTCTCCACCATCGCGCCGTTCGAATATACCTCGATCCTGCTCGGCGGCATCGTCGCCTATTTCGTCTTCGGCGACGTGCCGAGCGTGACCATGCTGATCGGCACCGTCATCGTCGTCGGCGCCGGCATCTTCATCATCTATCGCGAGCATCAGCTGGGCATCGAGCAGCGGGAGGCGCGCAAAGCCACGACGCCGCCGGCCTGATCCCGGCAAGCTGCTGATATGAAAGGCTTTAATGCGAGGATTGCCGCGGCTGGAAAATTGCTCGCAAAGAGCGAAAAGAATGGTGAATTCTTGGGATACCGCTATCTCAAGGAATATGTTTGTTGAAGATGAGAGAGTATCATTTATTCGAAGCTGTGCATGTCTGAATGGCCGCTGATGCCGGAAGAGCGCTCGGTGTCGTTGCTCCGATCGCCGGCCGGCGAGGGAGGTGGAGAAAAGCGTAATGGCATTCACGGCGGAGCAATTGGCGGCGAACTGCTCCTTTCTGCTGAGCATCCGCTTTTTAGCTGGGCAGATGCGCGGCGTGTTCGATGCTGGTCCGCGCCTGGCGCGATTGCTTGCCTCGCATCAGCGCTGGCTTCTGACCCAGACTGCCTATGCCCTCAATCTGGAATATGATCCGCGCGACCCGACCTCGGGTTTCACCGCCGTCCGGCTGACCGGGCGCATCACCGCGCATAAGGTGGCGAGCCGCAACACCGTGCTCGCCTTCATCGAAGAGCTCTATACCTACCGTTTCATCGTTCATACACCCGGCGACGAGCGGCGGCGGCCGCGTCATTTCGAGCCGGCCGACGTCAGCCATCAGGCGATGTTTGCCTGGATTCATTCCAATCTCGGCGCGCTTGATCTGCTGGACGGCGGTCAAAGGGCGGCGTTTTTTCAGGCAAACCCATCCATGATGCGGCTCGTTCAGCCGCGCATTGCCCGCCATTGCCTTGAAGATGCCGCCTGGCGCGAACCGCCGGAACAGGTGGCGATGTTTCTCTGGACGGAAGCCGGCGGCCTCGTCGTCGACAACTTCATCGCCCGCATGGATATAGAAAGCAGCGAACCGGAGAGGTTTTCCGTCGGCCGGGTCGAAACCCGTGCGCTCGCGGCCGATTTCATGATGTCGCGCACCCATCTGCAGCGGCTCTTGGCAAAGGCGGCGCAACGCGGCAGCGTTGGCTGGTACGACGAACCACGTAAGGCGCATCTTTGGATATCGCGGGATTTCGTCGAGCAATATTGCGCCTGGCAGGCGGTCAAGTTCGCCTATGTCGACGAAGCCTTCGAATGTGCGAAAGCCCAGTTCGAGGAAATGGCCATCTGATCAGAGAACGATTGCGGCAGCGCTTGAGCCGCCATTGCCGGGATCGGCCGGCTTTACCGAAAGCTCGCGCTCATATTCCCGCGCGGCTGAGACCGCGACGCGGATATGCTCGAAGGTCTCGATGTTGCGCAGAAGCGATATCAGGATCGTCATCTTGTCACTCTTAAAGGCAGGCGAAACGCCTGCCGCTCAATATTGCTGGAAGTCCGAGAAAATCGCGTCGGGGCGCGCCGTACGGCCGTTGATGCCGGTGCCGCGGGCGGTCATCTGTTCGTTGGCGGCAAAGCCGAAACGGCTGTAGCCGTGGGTGGAACGAACTTGGTCGCCGGCGAGGCGAAGGGTTTCAAACCCGCTATGGATAGGACGAAAATGCTTGTTCATGGCCTTGGTTCCTGTGGTTCCTCCCAAGACACCATCTCATATTGCGGTGCAGCATCGATTCCGCAATGCGTCACGGCGGGATGCAGCTATGCGCAGGGCGCATAGGCTGATTCATAAATTATTCAACTTTGGCTAATTTCTAAGCAAAGAGAGGGACTTAAGTTTCGCCTGGAAGGCGAGCAGGTCGTTCCAGGCCAGCCGTTTGTTGACGGGCGCGGTCAAAAGATCCTGCGGATGCAGGCTGGCTATGGCAGGAATGACACAGTCCGCAGCGGCAATCTCCTTCCAGCGGCCGCGCAGGCCGTGAATCGTGTCGTTTTCGCCGAAGAAGAAGCGGGCCGAAAAATTGCCGAGCAGCAGGATCGCCTTGGGTTCGGCCAACGCGATCTGCCTTTCGATGAAGGGCCGGCAAATGTCCATTTCGGCGGCCGAGGGCGCACGATTGCCGGGCGGCCGCCAAGGGATGACCTGCGTCAGCAGAACGCTCGAGCGCGTCAGCCCGATCGCCGCCAGCATCTTGTCGAACAGCTGGCCGGATTTTCCCGAGAAGGGCACGCCTTCGCGATCGTCTTCGGCGCCCGGCGCCGAGCCGATCACCATGATACCGCTTTCGGCATCGCCGCTGGCAAAGATGGTCGAGCGGGCGCTGTGCTTGAGATTGCAGCCGTTGAAGGCCTCGATCGCGGTCTTGAGCTCTGCCAGCGACCGCGCGGATTCGGCGACGAAACGCGCCTGCTGCACCGCCTCGCCGTCCGGGATCGCCGGTTGCGGGCCGGAAGCGGCGCGTTCGGCCGGGGCAGGGCGTGCCGCTGTATTCGGGCGCGGCGATGCCCGGCCTTCGCCGGACCCCGCACGTTCCCCGGCGGCAGGTTGCGGCTGCGCCTGCGTTGACGGGCGCCGGGCCGCCTTCATCGCTTCGAACTCGGCGAAGCGGTCGATCGCCTCTTCCTCCAGCAGCCATTCCACGCCGGCATCCGCATGGAAATGCAGAAGTGCTGCAAGCTCGGCGGGGGAAAGGTCGCTGGCGGAGATCATACGGACAGGTTTAGCGGAGAGACTGTGGCATGGAAAGGGCAGGCGACGGATTGCTCACCTTTGCCAGTGCTATCGCACAGTCCATTGCGCGATGTCGTCGCGCTCGCCGATCAGCGCCAAGCCGTGGGCGATCGACAACAATTCGCCGCCGCTCTCGATCTTGTCGCTGTCGAAGCGTTCGGTGAAAATGCGCCGCACCGCCGGCACGAAGGAGGTGCCGCCGGTCAGGAACACCTTGTCGATGCCGGATGCATCGGTGTTGGTCTTTTCCAGCACGTCGTCGAGCGCGCCTTCGATACGGGCGAGGTCATCGACGATCCAGCTTTCGAAATCGCTGCGCTTGATCGTGCGATGGCCGGCGCGGCCGAGCGGGGCGAAATCGAACGGAGCCTCCTCGGCGGAGGAAAGCGCCATCTTCGTTGCCGAGACCGCCTGGTAGAGCGGATAGCCCTCGTCATGGTCGATCAGGTCGACGAAGATTTCCAGCTTTTCCGGTTCCAGCGCCGTGCGCACTAGCTTCTTCAGATCCTCGAATTCCCGTGAGGTCTTGAAGATCGATAGCTGATTCCAGCGGCTGAAGCTCGCATAGTAGTTGGACGGCACCTCGAGGATCTTGTCGAAGCTCTTGAAATGGCTGCCCTTGCCGATCTGCGGCGCGACGATGTTGTCGATCATGCGCGCATCGAAATGGTCGCCGGCCACACCGACGCCCGAATGGCCGATCGGCGTTGCCGTCAGTTTGCCGGCCCTGGTCTCGAAGCGGATCAGCGAATAGTCCGTCGTACCGCCGCCGAAGTCGGCGACGAGCACGGTCGCATCGGACTTCAGATTCTGCGCGAAGTAGAAGGCGGCGGCAACCGGCTCGTAGACATAGTGAATTTCCGGAAAACCGAAGCGCGTCAGCGCCTCGTTGTAGCGCTGCACCGCCAGCACCGGGTCTGGACTGGCGCCGGCGAAATGCACCGGGCGGCCGGTGATGATGCGGCTGGTATCATCGGGCCAGCTCTCGCCCGCGTAATGGCGAAGGCGCCGGATGAAGATTTCCATCAGGTCTTCGAAGCTCTGCCGCTTGCCGAAGATGATCGTGCCCTGGAAAAGCGCGCTTGCGGCAAAGGTCTTGATCGATTGCAGGAAACGGCAGTCGCCGGGATTGTCGATGAACTGCCGGATCGCCGCATGGCCCGCCTCCACCTTCAGCGCCGAAGCGCCGAGCTGCGCGTCCTTCATGAAGGAAAGCGCCGTGCGCATGCTGTCGGCCGTGCCTGCCGTGTTCGTAAACGCCATCGAGCGCGTCGCCCCGCCATCGGCCATGGCGAGAACCGTATTGGTCGTGCCGAAGTCCAAACCCAGCGCCTGAGCCATGCCCGCACCTCTTTCATGCCGATTGTTATTGGAGGCGGAGCATGGCTCCGCGAAGGGGCGTAAGCACGCCCCGGATTCAGGAGGGCGGGTGATGCCACAGGGGCGTGACACATTCAAGGGAATTGAAGGTTGATATGACTGCAGGCGCACTTCTTCTTCCGGTTGGAATGAAGAAGTGCGCCGCAAGGATTGGCGATGTCGAACTCAGAGGGCCATCATCATTCGGCTGCCATTGCCCTTGCCTCGTGCACCACCGGCTCCTCCACCTTCTTTCCGCCCATCAGGCGGCCGAGGAAGTTTCCGAAGCGGTCCATCTCGACGAAGATGACCGGGGTGATGAACAGTGTCAGCATCTGCGAGACGATCAGGCCGCCGACGACGGCGATGCCGAGCGGCTGGCGCAGCTCCGAGCTTGCGCCGGTGCCGAGCGCGATCGGCAGGGCGCCGAGCAGGGCGCAGAAGGTCGTCATCATGATCGGCCGGAAGCGCCGCACGCAGGCCTCGTGGATTGCCACTGTGGCCTTTTCGCCTGTTGTGCGCATGGTCTCCACCGCCACGTCGATCATCATGATCGCGTTCTTCTTGACGATGCCGATCAGCATCAGCAGGCCGATCAGGGCGATGATCGACAGATCGAAGCCCATGATCTTCAACGCCAGCAGCGCGCCGAAGGCCGCGGCCGGCAGGCCGGAGAGGATGGTGAGCGGATGGATGAAGCTCTCGTAGAGCACGCCGAGCACGACATAGATGGTCAGCACCGCCGCCAGGATCAGATAGGGCGTATTGCCCTGCGACTGCTGGAAGATTTCAGCCGTGCCGCCATAGGAGGTGAAGACGTCGGCCGGCACGCTGATATCCTTCTTGATCTGCTCGACCGCCGCTGTCGCGTCGCTGAGCGAGACGCCTTCCGGCAGGTTGAAGGAAACCGTGGTCGAGACGAGCTGGCCCGTCTGGTTGATGGTCACCGGGCCGGTGGTGCGTTGCACATGCGCGAAGTTCGACAGCGGCACCAGGCTGCCATTGGCGGAGGCGACCCGGATTTCCGACAGTTTCTGGTCGTCCCAGGGTTTGCTGGTGTCATATTCGACGATGACGTCATAGCTGTCGCCGGTCGACTGGATTTCGGCGGCCGCATAGCCGCTGAAGGATTCCTGCAGCGTCGTGCGCAGCGTGTCGTTGTCGATGCCGTAGGCGGCCGCCCGCTCGGTGTCGATGACGATATTGGCCTGCAGGGCGTTGTTCTGGGCGTCCGAGGTCACATCCGTGAACAGGCCGCGGTCGCCACGCATCGCCGCCTGGATCTTGCCGGCCCAGAGGTTGGTCTGGTCGGCGCTGAGCGCCTGCACCACCAGCTGGTACTGGCTAGCGGTCTGGCGGCCGCCGAAGCGCAGGCTCTGGTTCGGCGTCACGAAGGCCTGCAATCCGGGGATCTTGTTGATCGCCGTGCGCAGCTCGCGCAGCGTCTGGTCGAGCGGCGGACGCTCCTTCTTGTCCTTGAGCTCGACGAACATCGAGCCGTTATTCTGCGGTTTGTTCGGGTTGCCGCCGATCGTCGACATCACGTGGTTGACTGCCGGGTTTGCCTTGACGGCGGCTGCCGCCTGCTGCTGCAGCGCTTCCATGGCGGTATAGGAAATATCCTGGCGCGCCTGCGTGCTGATCGTCAGGCGGCCGATATCCTCCTGCGGGAAGAAACTCGTCGGCAGCGTCATGAAGAAATAGATCGTCAGCGCCACCGAGCCGAGGAAAACCCCGAGGATCGTCAGGCGATGGCGAAGGCACCAGCCGACCGCCCTGTCATAACCGTTGAGCGTCCGCTCGAAACCCGCATCGAAGATGCGGATGAGAAGCGGCGGCCGGCTGTGGTTATTGGAGAGACGCGAGCCGAGCATCGGCGTCACGGTCAGCGAGACGATCGCCGACGAGATGATGGCGATGGCGACCACCATGCCGAATTCGTTGAATACGCGGCCGACGACGCCGCCCATCAGCAGGATCGGGATGAAGACCGCGATCAGCGAAACCGACATGGAAATGATGGTGTAGCTGACTTCGCCGGCACCCTTGATCGCCGCCTCCCGCACCGGCATGCCTTCTTCGACATGGCGCAGGATATTTTCGAGCATGACGATCGCGTCGTCGACCACCAGCCCCACCGCGAGCGTCAGCCCCAATAGCGAGATGTTGTCGATGCTGTAGCCGAGCACATACATCATGCCGAAGGTCGAAATCAGCGACAGCGGAACGGCAAGTCCCGGAATGATCGTTGCCGTGGCATGGCCGGTAAAGAGGTAGATGACGAGAACGACGAGGCCGATCGTCAGGAACAGCGTGAACTTCACGTCGGCGATGGCGGCGCGGATCGGTTTTGCCGCGTCGTTCATGACGACGGTGTTGACCGAGGGCGGGATTTCGGCGTGAAGCTGCGGCAGCTTGGCGTTGATCGCATCGACGACATCGACCGTGTTGGCATCCGGCTGACGCTGGATGGCGAGGATGATGCCGCGCTGGCCGTCATACCAGCTGCCGGTATACTGGTTCTCGACACTGTCCTGCACATCGGCGATATCGCCGAGATGGATCGGCGCGCCGTTGGGATTGGCGATCACAAGCGAGCGGAACTGTTCGGCATTGGTGCGCTGCGTGTTCGCCGTGATGGTCATGCTCTGCGAATTGTTCTGCAGCGTTCCCACCGGCTGCTGGCTGTTGGCCGCAGCCAGCGCCTTGTTGACGGTATCGATGCCGATGCCGCGGGTCAAAAGCTTGTTGGGATCGACCTCGACGCGCACGGCATAGGTCTGCGCGCCATAGACGCTCACCTGGGCAACGCCGGGCAGCGTGGACAGCGACGGCGAGATGATATCTTCGGCGATCTCGTCGAGCTTGCTGCGCGGCATGGTGTTGCTCTGTACCGAGAGCAGCATGACCGGCGCATCGGCCGGGTTGGTCTTGCGGTAGCTCGGCGGCGTCGTCAGATTGTCGGGCAGCTGCCTTGTCGCATGCGAGATCGCCGCCTGCACGTCGGCCGCAGCGGCGTCGATATCGCGGTTGAGGTCGAACTGCAGCACGATGCTGCTGCTGCCGAGCGAACTCGAGGCGCTGATTTCGCTGATGCCGGGAATGGTCTCGAACTGCTTGATCAGCGGTGTGGCGACCGAGGTCGCCATCGTCTGCGGCGAGGCGCCACTCAGCTGCGCCGAAACGTTGATTGTCGGAAAATCGACCTGCGGCAGTGCCGCGACCGGCACGAGCCGGTAACCGGCAAGACCGGCCAGAATGACGCCGATGGCAAGCAGCGTCGTGGCGACGGGGCGCTGGATACAGAAATTGGGGATCATTGCTGAGCTCCCACCGCGATCGTCTCGGACTGCTGCTGTTGCCGAGGCTCTTCGGCGGAGGCGACGTCAAGCGCCTTTTCATCGAACTGCTCGTTGATCGCCTGCTGGTCGCTGAGCTGGCCCTGACCCTCGACGACGACATGGTCGCCTTCCGACAGACCCGATTCGATGGCGGTGAAGCCGCCATTGGCGCGGGCAACGGTGACCGGCGTCAGACGCGATTTGCCGTCCTTGGCGACGAAGGCGAAGAAACCGTCCGGACCGGGGCTGACGGCAACCGTCGGCACCACCACCTGCTGTTCGCTATTGTTGAAATGCACGACGATGTTGACCGACTGGCCGGGCCAGAGCGCCCCGGAGGCATTCTCGAATTTCGCCTTGGCGAGGATCGTGCCCGAGGCGGTGTCGACCGTGTTGTCGTAGAAGCTGATCTCGCCCTTGCGGACCTGCCCCTTGGTGGAAGCGGGAACCGTGCTGACCTCGACCGGGCCGGCTGCGAGCGCGCTCTTCAGGGTGCGCAGGTAGCGCTCCTGCAGATGGAATTTTACATAGATCGGATCGTATTTGGCGATGGTGACGATGGCCGCGCCGGCGCTGAGGAAAGCGCCCTTGCTGATGGCGATATCGCCGAGCCGGCCGTCGAAGGGGGCGCGGATATCGGTGTTTTCGAGGATGATCTGATCGGAGGCGAGCGTCGCCTTGTCGGCGTCAACCGTGGCGGCGGCGGTATCGCGGGCAGCGACCGCCTGGTCGAGGCTCTGCTGGGTGCCGGCCTTCTGATCGAAAAGATCCTGGGCGCGCGTCAATGCGGTTTCGGATTCCGAAAGGGTGGCCGTGTCGCGCACGATCATCGCATTGTCTTTGTCGACCGCCGCCTTGGCCGTCCGGTCGTCCAGCTTGGCGATCAGGTCGCCGGCTTTGACGGTCGCCCCATCCTGCGCATGGATGCTGACGATCAGGCCCTGTTCCTGTGCGGCAATGGTCGTGTTGTCATCGGCATCGGCCCAGCCGGTCGCCGTCACATCCGTCGGCAGCGTCGTTTTCACCGCCGCGACTGTTTTGACGACGGTCGGGCCGCCGCCGCGCCTGCGCCCGCCGCTCTGATGTTGGCCACCGTTCTGCGCTTGATCGGCCTGCGCCTGATCGCCCTCTGCCGGCTGTCCGCCATTGCCGCCAACCGGCTGTTTGATGAACTGCGAGAGGTAGGGAATGCGGGAGGCATAAGGGATCAGATTCCCGAATTGCCAGACGCCGACGGCGGCAACTGCGATAACGCTGACAGTGATCCAAAATTTCTTCATGGGCGAGACCGGAGTGTTGAAGGGGTTTGCGATTTTATGCTCTGATTGAGCCGCTTCTATTGCGGCGCAAAAAAGACATAATTTCCCGGTCGCCATCACTAAGTGGTTATAACGGCTTAAATTTTTGTAATGAATATTCCGTAATATTCAAACTGTACTAATATAGGCCCAGTGTAGCCTGGTGCCCTTTGACGGCGGACGATGTCGGTCTGCGTGTAGTTCGTTGCCCCGGCGAAAAACACGGGAAAAACCCGAGAAAGCAGGTCGTCATGACCGAGTTGAACGCCAGCGAATTTCGCTCTCTCATCATAAGCGTGTTTCCTGAACTCACGGCCTCTGTCTTCAAGCTGGCGGCGAAGGGCTGGGATTCGCTTGCCGTCGACGTCGATGACACGCTGATCTTCAAATTTCCCCGCCATTCAGGCGCGGAAAGAGCGCTTGTGAAGGAAGCCGCCTTGCTCGACATCATCAGGCCGGCGCTGTCGATGGCGGTTCCCGACATGCGCATTCACGACGGACCGCCGATCTTCTCCAGCCATGCCAAGATCGACGGCGAACATCTCATTGCCGAAGATTACGGTGCGCTTGGCGAAGGCGATCGTCAGCACCTTGCCGACGATCTGGCGCGCTTTTACGCGGAGCTGCATGTGCTCGATGCCGATCGGATGCGCGCGGCCGGCGCTGGGCCGATCCAGCCCTGGCAATCGCCGGAGATGGTGCGGGCAAAGGCTTTGCCGCTGCTGCCGCCCGAGATCAGGCGCTTTGCCGAGGCTGTTATTTCAGATTTCGAAACCTTGCCGCCCGATCCCCACGGCAATATCTACGGCTTCTTCGACGGTCATGGCTGGAACATGGCCTTTAATCATGCGCAAGGCAGGCTCAACGGCATTTACGATTTCGCCGATTCGGGCTTCGGGCCGTTGCATCAGGAGTTCATCTATTCGAACTTCATCTCGCCCGATCTGACCGCCCGCATCATATCGGCCTATGAAATGCTGACCGGACGCAGGCTCGATCGGCGGCGCATCGCGATCCTGACCGGCTTCCATCGTTTGTCCGAGCTGGCTGAGCTTGCCGACGATCCGGCCCATGTCGGATCGATGGTCCAAAGCGCGGCAAGTTGGGCCGCTGTTGCGGCCCATGCCGGCTGAAACAGAGGTCAGACGGATCGCGCCGCGCCGCCATCGCAGCGGATCAGCGAGCCGGTGATGTAGCTGGCCGGCTGGCTGCACAGGAAGGCGGCCGTCGCGGCAAATTCCTCCACTCGGCCGTAGCGGCCGACCGGGATGCGCGCTTCCTTATCCGTGCGGATCTCTTCGAGGCTCTTGCCCGTCCGCTTTGCCGCCGCCCCGTCGAGATCGTCGAGCCGCGCCGTCAGGATGCTGCCCGGCAGGAGCAGATTGGTGGTGACGCCGAAGCCCGCCACTTCGGAGGCAAGCGTCTTGCTCCAGCCGGCCAGTGCCGGGCGCAGCGTATTCGACAGCGCCAGATTGGCGATCGGTTCGATCACGCCTGAGGAGGCGACCGTCAGAATGCGGCCCCAGCCCTGCGCCTTCATGCCGGGCAGCAGGGCATTGGTCAGCGTGATGACGCGGGCGACCATGGAGAGGAAATAGGTCTCGAGCTTTTCACCCGTCATCTCCTCGGTCGTGCCGGGCGTCGGCCCGCCGGTATTGTTGACGAGGATATCGAGCCCGCCGAACTTCTCCTTCACCGCCGTCGTCACCGTCTCGACGAAGCGTTCATCTCCGAGGTCTGCCCAGATCCAGTCGGCCCGGCCTTTGCCCTCGCTGTTGATCACCTTGCAATTGGCCTCCAGCTGCTCGCCGCTGCGCCCGCAAAGCAGCACGTTGGCGCCTTCGCGCGCCAGCGCCGTGGCGATGCCGAGGCCGAGGCCACGTGAGGAGGCGAGGACGAGCGCCCGTTTGCCTTCGATGCCGAGATCCATGATTGTCCTCCTGAACAGGAGGATTTTAGGCCGAGTCGGCCTAAAATCTGAATCCTGTTCTACATTATAGAGTTAGAGCATGATGCCGAAAACCGCGCACACTTTTCGGCATCATGCTCGATATCTTCGAGCGATGTATAAGGCGTACGCAGCGGAAAAGGAAAGAGAGCGGGACCGTTTCGGCGGCGTTTGCTGATTGACGTTGACGTAAGCGTTATATAATTCTGGCGTACACGGCATATCATTGTGCGAATTGAAGATTGGCTGTCGTATCCCGGCTCGACAATGCTTTCTCGTTTTGACAAGAAAGTGCCTGAGAGGGATGACGGCTGCGCGCCGCCAAGCGGAGACGAGTGAATGACCGAGACGACTGAGTTGCCTGAACGCGAGAGCATGGAATTCGACGTTGTGATCGTCGGCGGTGGTCCGGCGGGTCTTTCAGCGGCGATCCGGCTGAAGCAGGTCAATCCGGAACTGTCGGTCGTCGTGCTGGAGAAGGGGGCTGAGGTCGGCGCCCATATTCTCTCCGGCGCCGTCGTCGATCCGATCGGCATCGACCGGCTGCTGCCCGGTTGGCGCGAGGATGGCGATCATCCCTTCAAGACCGAGGTGACGGCAGATCACTTCCTGGTGCTCGGCCCGGCCGGCTCCATCCGCCTGCCGAATTTTTTGATGCCGCCGCTGATGAACAATCACGGCAACTACATCGTATCGCTTGGGCTTGTCTGTCGCTGGCTGGCCGGCAAGGCCGAAGAGCTCGGCGTCGAGATCTATCCAGGCTTTGCCGCAACCGAAGTGCTCTATGATGATGCGGGTGCGGTCATCGGCGTCGCCACCGGCGACATGGGCATCGAGAGGAATGGCGAGCCCGGCCCGAACTATACCCGCGGCATGGAACTGCTCGGCAAATATGTGCTGATCGGCGAAGGCGTGCGCGGCTCGCTCGCCAAGCAGCTGATCGCCAAGTTCGATCTGCAGAAGGACCGCGAACCCCAAAAGTTCGGCATCGGCATCAAGGAGCTCTGGCAGGTCAAGCCGGAGAACCACAAGCCGGGCCTGGTGCAGCACTCCTTCGGCTGGCCGCTGGGGATGAAGACCGGCGGCGGTTCCTTCCTCTATCATCTCGAAGACAATCTGGTGGCGGTCGGCTTCGTCGTCCACCTGAATTACAAGAACCCCTATCTCTATCCCTTCGAGGAGTTCCAGCGCTTCAAGACGCATCCTGCCATTCGAGGCACCTTCGAGGGCGGCAAGCGGCTGTCCTATGGCGCCCGGGCCATCACCGAGGGCGGCTACCAGTCGGTGCCGAAGCTTTCCTTCCCCGGCGGGGCGCTGATCGGCTGTTCGGCCGGTCTCGTCAACGTTCCCCGTATCAAGGGCAGCCACAATGCGGTGCTGTCGGGCATGCTGGCGGCCGAGAAGATCGCCGCCGCCATCGAGGCCGGCCGCAGCCATGACGAGGTGGTCGAGATCGAGAATGAATGGCGCCATGGCGACATCGGCAAGGATCTCAAGCGGGTCAGGAACGTCAAGCCGCTCTGGTCGAAGTTCGGCACGGCGCTCGGCGTGGCGCTCGGCGGTCTCGACATGTGGACCAACACCCTGTTCGGCTTCTCCTTCTTCGGCACGCTGGGTCACGGCAAGACCGATGCGCAGTCGCTGGAGCCGGCCTCGCAGCACAAGCCGATCGCTTATCCGAAGCCGGATGGCGTTTTGACCTTCGACCGCCTGTCCTCGGTGTTCCTGTCGAACACCAATCACGAGGAGGACCAGCCGGTGCATCTGCAGGTCAAGGACATGGGCCTGCAGAAGCGTTCGGAGCACGACATCTATGCCGGCCCGTCGACGCGCTACTGTCCGGCCGGGGTCTACGAATGGGTGGAGAAGGACGGTCAGGACACCTTCGTCATCAACGCCCAGAACTGCGTGCACTGCAAGACCTGCGACATCAAGGACCCGAACCAGAACATCAACTGGGTGCCGCCGCAGGGCGGTGAGGGGCCGGTCTATCCGAACATGTGAGATCGGATTATCTCCGCCGCCGACAATTTTTGCGTGCTGACGCCTTCGTGATCGCTTGCAGCGGGCCGCCGTTAGCCGTTCGTTAACCATAAATTCCTTAGCTTGCGACATCATGTTGACGCACTAAGGACACATTCATGACGATCTCCCGACGGAGCTTCCTGATCGCTCTGCCGCTGTTTGTCGCCGGCTGCTCTTCGACCGGCCTGAACAGCCAGACGAATTATGCCGCACTTCCGGATGAAAAATTCCCCTTGAAGCAGGTGCCGATCGACAAGATCAAGCCGGAGCTTCGCCGTCAGGAAGTGGCCTATGAAACCACCCATGCAGCGGGCACGATCGTCGTCGATACCCCGGCACGGCGCGCCTACTATGTCCTCGGTGACGGCAGGGCAGTGCGCTACGGCGTCGGCGTCGGCCGCGAGGGGCTGGCCTTTGCCGGCAACGCCTATATCGGCCGCAAGGCCGAGTGGCCGAGCTGGACGCCCACCGAAAACATGCAGCGCCGCGAAGAGCGTTATCGCAAGCTCGCCGGCGGTATGCCGGGCGGCCCGAACAACCCGCTTGGCGCACGGGCGATGTATCTCTATCGCGGCGGCGGCGACACGCATTTCCGCATTCATGGCACCAACCAGCCGCAATCGATCGGACTTGCCATGTCGAGCGGCTGCATCCGCATGATGAACCACGACGTGATCGATCTCTATAGCCGCGTCGAAGTCGGCGCCAGGGTCGTCGTCATCCAGGCTTGAGCCGGTAAAATCACGTTCATTGAAAAAGCCGCCGCAGCGATGGCTACGGCGGCTTTCGACTTTTGTCGGCCTGGGCTGGCGGTCAGCGGCGCCGGGCGGCGATCCCCGTGGAAAGTGCCACGCCGATGCCGGTGATCACGGCGGCGCTGATTTCCGTCAGGCCGACCGCCTCGCCAAGCAGCAAGCCGCCGCCGAGCGTTGCCAGCACCGGTGTCAGTGCCGTGAAGGCGGCTGCCTGTGTTCCGCCGAGCGTTCTGACGGCGGTGCCGTAGGCGAGCATGGCGACGAGACCGGAAAGAACGCCCTGGCTCAGCACCTGCAGGCCGATTTCCGGCAGAGGCGCCTGCGGCAGCGAGATGCCGAAGATGAGGGCAAGCGCGCCCATGATCAGGAAGGACCAGACGGCGATCAGCGCGCTCGCCTGCACGGCCGTCAGGCCCGAGCGGCGGAAGGCATGCGTATAGCTCGCCCACAGAACGGCGCCGGCCGGCAGCAGCAGGAAGCTCGTCCATGGCAGCGAGGCGTCCGCAAGGCTGTGGGTGAGCAGGATCAGCACGCCGGCGACGATCGCGACGAGCCCGGCGATGCGGGTGGTATCAGGTCTTTCGCCAAACAGCGCAATGCCGATCAGCGCCGCAGCGAGCGGCATCGAGCCGCCGAGCAGAATGCCTGAGGAGGCGGCCGGCGTCGAATGGATTGCCAGCGTGGTCAGCAGGAAGAAGACGGCGCCCGAGCCGGACACCATGATCGCCAGCAGATGCAGCGGCACGGCCTTCGGCAGCAATCCGGTCTTCAGCCAGACCGGCGCAAGCACCAGCGCCGGAATGCCGAAGCGGATCAGCCCGATATCGATCGAGCCGAGCGGCGTTGCCGCACTATGGCGGGTGACGAGAAACCATGTCGCCCAGATCAGCACGGTCACAGTGCCGCCGGCATAACCCAGTGCCTGCGATGGCGACTTGTCGTTCGTAAATGCAATGGTGCTCATCGTCCTGTCCCTTCCTTCATCCGGAGCCTTCCGGTCGAGGAAAAGATTAGATCAGGAGGGCAGGGCATGTCCTTGCTATCTCTGGCTCAAAAAACATGATATGCGCAATCTTCTGCCAATTGGTGCCGACGGGAATCGCGAAAATGCCAAATCTCGATAAATTCGATATTGCCATCCTGAAGTGCCTGCAGGAGGATGCGCGGGCCACCAATGTCGAAATCGCCGAGAAGGTGAACCTCTCGCCGTCGCCCTGCCTGCGCCGCATCCGCAATCTCGAACGCTCCGGCGTCATCCGCGGCTATACGGCCGATATCGACCGCAAGGAAGTCGGTCTCGGCCTGACCGTCTTCGTCGAATTCAAGGTCGTCCATCACAGCCGCGAGAATTCCGAGGCGCAGCAGAAGGCGCTGCTCGCCATCCCGGAGATCGTTTCCTGCTTCCTGATTTCGGGCACCGCCGACTTCCTCGCCGAAGTGGTGGTGGAGGACCTCGCCGCCTATGAGCGGCTTCTGACGGAGACGCTGTTGACCCTGCCGAATGTCAGCGACATCCGCTCGAATTTCGCCATCCGCAGCATCAAGACGCATGGGCCGCTGAAGCTGCCCGAGGGAAGATGATTTCTCGGTCCGGTGCCCGGAGCCCGCCCCTCATCCGCCTGCCGGCACCTTCTCCCCGTAAAACGGGAACAAGGGGATATGCCGCGACCTCTCCGTCCCTCGCATCCCTCTGGCAAGGCACGTTCCCTCTCCCCGTTCTTACGGGGAGAGGGTTAGGCTGAGGGGCAGCTTTTTGCCCTACAGCAGCGTCCCGCTGAGGATGAGCAGCGCCACCGAGAAGTAGATGACGAGCCCGGTGACGTCGACCAGCGTGGCGACGAAGGGGGCTGAGGCGCTGGCCGGGTCGAGCCGGAGCTTCTGCAGCAGGAAGGGCAGCATCGAGCCGCAGATCGAGCCGAAGGTGACGATCCCGATCAGGGCGGCAAACACCGTGACGGCGACCATCTGCCAGTGCGGGCCGTAGTCGTAGAGGCCGGCCGACTGCCAGAAGACGATGCGGATGAAGCCGACGAGCCCGAGGATCGCGCCGAGCACGATGCCGGTCGGCAGTTCGCGCAGGAGCACCTTCCACCAGTCCGAAAGCTTCAGCTCGCCGAGCGCCAGGGCCCGGATGATCAGCGAAGTTGCCTGCGAACCGGAATTGCCGCCCGAGCTCATGATCAGCGGGATGAACAGCGTCAGCACCACGGCCTTCTCAAGCTCGCCTTCGAAATGCTGCATGGCGCTTGCCGTCAGCATTTCGCCGAGGAAGAGTGCGGCGAGCCAGCCGGCGCGCTTGCGGATCATGCCGGCAAAGCCGATCTTCATATAGGGCTGGCCGAGCGCCTCCATGCCGCCGAACCTCTGGGCGGCTTCCGTCGTGTCTGAGATCATCGTGTCGATCACGTCGTCGACGGTGACGATGCCGAGCACCTGCCCATGGTCGTCGGTGACCGGCAAAGCGAGCAGGTCGTGCTTGCGGATCAGCCGGGCGACATCCTCCTGCTTCATCAGCGGATCCGCCGAAACCGGCGTGCCCTTCTGCGCCACCGAGAGGATGGAAGCATCCGGCTCGCCGGTGATGAGGCGGCGCAGCGTCACCACATGCATCAGCGCATGGCTCACCTCGTCGAGCACATAGATGGCGTAGACGGTCTCGCGCGAGCGTTCGACCTGGCGCACATGGTCGAGCGTCTGGGCGACGGTCCAGCTGTCGGGCACGCTGACGAATTCCGTCGTCATGATGCCGCCGGCCGTGCGCGGCGGATAGCCCATCAGGTGCTGGATCGCGATGCGCACCGGCTCGTCGAGGCTGGCGAACAGCCGGCCGCGGGTCTCCCCGTCGAGTTCGAGCAGCACGTCGGCGACACGGTCGTTGGACATGCCATGCAGCAGCCGTGCGGCATCCTCGGCACTGATCAGCGCCAGGATCTGCGCGGCGTTGCGAAGCTCCGGCCGGTCGAGGATGTTGACGGCGTAGTCGAGCGGCATGCCTGATAGCACGCGGCCGGCATCCTGGACGGTGAGCGCGTTCAACGCATCGACGCGTTCGGCGATCGTTGCGCCGCGGCTGTTGTTGATGAAGGCACGGGCGGCATGGCCTGCCCGAAGAGGGAAGCGATTGATATTCATGTGAGGCTCGCCTTTCCGTCGATCCGCCGTAGCGTCCCGAACGGGCGAGCCGACAGGAGTCGGTCAGCGCACGAGGGCCGCGTACGGCAAAGGCAATCGACTGCTACTGTCGCTTGGCATCGTTAAGATGGCTCCGTTGAAATCCGTGGAAGACGAGTGCCGTCCACGTGAGTGCTAGGTGGTCCCGAACGAAAAAAAAGTCAAGCGGGGTCAATGCTTAACGCCAGAATGTCGCACCCCCGCGCATTGCGGGCGGGGATGCTTTACGCGGCCTGCGTGCTCCGGCTGCGGCGCTCAAGCCGCACGGAGGCTGCGAAGACGAAGAGGCCGAGGAAAGACAGCGCCGCGCCGACATAACCGGTCGCCGCAAAACCGTAGCCCCAGGCGATGACGAGACCGCCGAGCCAGGCGCCGATCGCATTGGCGATGTTGAAGGCGGAATGGTTGGAAGCGGCCGCAAGCGTCTGCGCATCGGCGGCGACATCCATCAGCCGGGTCTGCAGCGCTGGGCCGGCGGCGAAACCGCAGCCGACCAGGAAGACCGAGAGGCCGAGCATATAGGGATTGGCGGCGGTCAGCGAGAAGGTGGTCAGCACGGCGATATTATAGACGAGCGAGCCGCCGATCGTGCCGAGCAGCGATTTGTCGGCGAGCCAGGAACCGATGAAGTTGCCGGCATTCATGCCGACGCCGAACAGCACCAGCATGATCGGAACGGCCGTTTCCGGCAGCATCGCCACCTGCGTGGTCGTCGAGGCGATATAGCTGAACATCGCGAACATGCCGCCGTAGCCGACGGCGGCGATGCCGAGCGTCAGCCACACCTGCGGCCGGCGGAAGGCGCCGAGTTCGCGCAGGAAGCTGGCCTCTTCGGAAACCCTGTCCTTGGGAACGTAGAACCAGATCAGCGCCACCGTCAGCAGGCCGACGATGCCGACCGACCAGAACGCCACCTGCCAGTCGAGCGATTGGCCAAAAAACGTCGTCAGCGGCGTGCCGAGAAGAGTCGCGACGGTGAGGCCGAGCATGACGCGGCCGACGGCACGGGCGCGGCGATGTATCGGCACCATCGAGGCGGCGACCAGGGCGGCGACACCGAAATAGGCGCCGTGCGGCAGTCCGGTCACGAAGCGCAGGAATGTGAAGGATTCGAAAGTCGGCGCCATGGCGCTTGATATATTGCCGACGGCAAAGACCAGCATCAGCGTCAGGAGCAGCGTGCGGCGCGCCATCTTGGCGGCGAGCACGGCAATGACGGGCGCCCCGACGACGACGCCGAGCGCATAGGCGCTGATGACATAGCCGGCCTGCGGCGTCGTCACCGAGAAGGTGTCGGCGACATTCGGCAAGAGCCCCATGATCGCAAATTCACCGGTGCCGATGCCGAAGCCACCGCAGGCGAGCGCCAGCTGGACCAGCGCCACTGTCGTTGCCGACGGCAGCCCTTCATCCCGGCTATCGATGGAATCATTGATGGCGATCTCACTCATGAGAGCTCCTCGGGACGGTTTTTGCTTGGCAACGGCCTCTGGCGCAAGCGCGGCCGCGAGGCGATCGTGGTCTATGGCGGGAGGTGGAGACGATCTCTCCGATATCTGATCTATCCGTGATATACCCGCAGGCGTCGAGTGCATTTTTCGCAGTGCAGCGTCCTGCTATGTGCATATGTCCGTTGCAATATTTGCATTTCCGATATCCTTGCGAAAAGGCGAATGCGCTTGAAATCGCCAATGCCGCAACCATCTCAGGGCAAAGGCAGGACCATTTCCGCGCCAGGGACGGGAGCCCTCATGAAGCTTGTAGGCTTTTTCAATCGCGACGGCGGCACCTTCAGGACCACCGACATGCTGGCCTACGAAAAGAGGGCGGAGGAGGCGTTCCGCGACGCGGGGCACGATTTCGACGCTATCGTCTTCTCCGGAAAAGAGATCATTCCCGCCATGGAGCGGGCGGCCAAGCGCGACGATATCGACGGTATCGTCGCCGGCGGCGGCGACGGCACGATTTCGGCGGCGGCGTCGATCGCCTGGAAAAACGGGATTGCCCTTGGCGTCGTACCCGCCGGCACAATGAACCTCTTTGCCCGCTCGTTGCGCGTGCCGCTCGATATCTGGCAGGCGCTCGATGTGCTTGCATCAGGCGAGATCGACAATGTCGATATCGCCAGCGCCAACGGCCGGCCGTTCATCCACCAGTTTTCCGCCGGCTTGCATGCCCGCATGGTGCGCTACCGCAACGCCTACAGCTATCGATCGCGGCTCGGCAAGATCCGGGCGAGCACAAAGGCAGCCTTGGGCGTCATCTTCAACCCGCCGGAATTCGAGGTCGAATTCGAGGCGGCCGGCATGCGCGAGCGCCGCCGGGTTTCGGCGATCTCCGTCTCCAACAATCCCTTCGGCGAGAACGCGCTGCTTTACGCCGACAATCTGAGAAGCGGCGAACTCGGCTTCTATACGGCAAATCCGCTGAAACCCATCGGCGTCGCCCGCCTCGCCATCGACATGCTGCGCGGCAAGGTCCGCGAAAATGCCGACGTCATGGTGATGCATCCGGCCGAAGTGCACCTGCATTTCCCGAAACTGCGCTCCAAGGCCAATTGCGTGATGGACGGCGAGCTGCTGCCGCTCCAGCGCGACGTCTCGATCCGGCTGCATCCGGGCGAATTGAAGGTTCTCGTCAAGCAGGGCCTTGCCGCCCAGGTCGATGCGGCCGAACGCCGCGAGCCGGCTGTGTGAGTCGGCTGCGGCGTAAGCTTCAGAGCCGCGGCAGATAAGTGCGATAGTCGAAATCCGAAACCGCGCGCAGATGCGCAAGCGCTTCCTTGCGCTTGGTATCGCCATAAAGCGCCTGATAGCGTGGGCCGAAGATATCGGCGATGAAGGGCGAGGTGCGGAAGGTCTCGACCGCACTCAGGAAATCATGCGTCAGCCGCACCGTATTCGCAGGCGTAAATGAGGGCGTCGTTTCTTCGCCGGGGTCGAGTTCGCCGTCGAGACCGCGGAGCATGCCGCCGAGGATCGCCGCAAGCAGCAGATAGGGGTTGGCATCGGCGCCGGCGACGCGGTGCTCGATGCGGGCGGCCGGCCCGTCCTTGTCGGGTATGCGGATCGCCGTGCCGCGATGGCCGCTGCCCCAGGTCAGATCGACCGGTGCGAACGAGCCCGGCTGGAAGCGGCGGTAGGAATTGGCGAAGGGGGCAAAGACAAGCTGCGCCTCGCGCATCGTCGCAAGCAGGCCGGCCGCGACCGATTTCAGCAGTTTCGGCTCACCGCCCTTGGCATCGAGAATGTTGCGGCCTTCGCCGTCGATGATGCTCGCATGCACATGCAGGCCGGAGCCGGCATGATCGGAATAGGGCTTGGCCATGCACGTCGATTTCAGCCCGTGGCGGCGCGCCGCCTGCTCGGCGATGCGCTTGAGGTAGAGGCAATCGTCGGCGGCAGCCAGCGCATCGGGGCGGTGCAGCAGATTGACCTCGAACTGGCCCGGGCCGAACTCCGCCGTCGTCGCATCCGCCGGCAGTCCCTGCGCCTTCGCATAGGCCCTCAGCGTCCCGAGATAGCCGTCGAGCGCATCGACGGCGCTCATGTCATAGAGCTGAAAACCGTTCGGTTCGCCGCGATAGGTAAGGCTTTCGGGCGGGGAAGGCCGCCCGGTCTCGCGCCAGTCCCCCGACATCACGTAGAATTCCAGCTCGGTGGCGACCACAGGCGTCAGGCCGCGCGCCGCATAGCGCTCGACCACCGAAGCGAGGATGGCGCGCGGATCCATGAAGCTCGGGCTACCGTCGAATTCATGCATGGTGGCAAGCACCTGCATCGAGCCCTCGGGCGCCCAGGGCATCGGCGCCAGGCTGCGCCGGTCGGGGACGACCTTGCCGTCCGGATCGCCGATCGTCAGCGACAGGCCGGTAATGTCGTCATTGTCGTCGCCCCAGATGTCGAGCGACTGCGTCGATGTCGGCAGGCGAATGTCGCCGGCCCAGATCTTGCCTTCGGCGCCGGAAGGAAGCTGCTTGCCGCGCAGCTCGCCGTTCATGCCGACGATCAGGATTTCGAAACGCGGGTCGCCGCCCTCGGCCTTGCCGTCCATCCTGTCGCTCGCCATGACCTTGAAAATCCTCCGGGACAAGGCCAAGCTCCTATCCCATCGATAGCAGCCTTTCAATCCGCGAGGGTCCTCACCTTATGCCCGATACTTCCCCACCCTCGAACCTTGCCGCGATCGACGCCGCGCATCACCTGCATCCCTTTGCCGACATGAAGAAGCTGAATGCCGATGGCACGCGCATCATCCAACGCGGCGCGGGCGTCCATATCTTCGACAATCACGGTAGGAAATATCTCGACGGCTTCGCCGGCCTCTGGTGCGTCAATATCGGTTATGGCCGCCGGGAGATCACCGAGGCCGTCGCAAGGCAGATGAACGAGCTGCCCTATTACAACACCTTCTTCGGCACGAGTTCGGCGCCGGCGACGCTGCTGGCCCAGAAGGTCACCGCCCATGCCGGCGAGCGGTTCAATCATATCTTCTTCACCGGCTCCGGCTCGGAAGCGAACGACACCTGGTTCCGCATGGCCCGCGTTTACTGGAGCGCCGTCGGCAAACCGTCGAAGAAGATCGTGATCGCGCGAAAGAACGGTTATCACGGCTCGACCGTCGCCGGCGCCAGCCTCGGCGGCATGAAATACATGCATGAGCAGGGCGACCTGCCGATCCCTGGAATCGTCCATATCGGCCAGCCCTACTGGTACGGGGAGGGCGGAGATCTCTCACCCGATGAATTCGGCCTCAAGGTCGCCCGCGAGCTCGAAGCGAAGATCGACGAGTTGGGCGAGGAGAATGTCGCCGCCTTCGTCGCCGAGCCGGTGCAGGGCGCTGCCGGCGTCATCATTCCGCCGGAGAGCTACTGGCCGGAAATCGATCGCATCTGCAAGGCGCGCAATATCCTGCTGGTGACCGATGAGGTGATCTGCGGTTTCGGCCGGCTGGGCGCCTGGTTCGGCCATCAGCATTTCGGCGTCGAGCCCGATCTGGCGCCGATCGCCAAGGGGCTGTCCTCCGGCTACCTGCCGATCGGCGGCGTCCTCGTCAGCGACCGCATCGCCGACGTGCTGATCAACGAGGTCGGCGAGTTCAATCACGGCTTCACCTATTCCGGCCACCCGGTCTGCGCCGCCGCCGCCCTCGAAAATCTGCGCATCATCGAGGAGGAGAAACTGGTTGAACGCGTGCGCGACGATATCGGCCCCTATTTCGGCAAGGCCTGGGCGGCCCTTGCTGACCACGATCTGGTCGGCGAGGCCGTCAGCATCGGCTTGATGGGCGCCCTGCAGCTTGCCGCAGACAAGAGCACGCGCAGCCGTTATGAGAAGCCCGACCAGGTCGGGGCGCTGGTGCGCAACCATGCGCTGGCGAACGGCCTCGTCCTGCGCGCCACCGGCGACCGGATGCTCGCCTCGCCACCGCTCGTCATCAGCCATGCGGAGGTGGACGAGATGGCAAGGATCACCAGGCTGGCGCTGGATTTGGCTTGGAAGGAGCTGAAATCCTGATTTTGCTCAATTCGGCCGATTGACCCAGGCATAGCCGAATCGGTAGCGGTCGTCGCCGCGCTGATAGAAATAGGGCACGTCGATCACCAATGCCTCAGGTGCGGATGCGCCGAGATTGGCCTGCAGCCATTCAGCCATATCGGGCGGCAACGCTTCGCTTCCGCCCTTCGGCGGGATCAGCCACGCGAGGAGAAGCGGTCGCCGGTCGGCGATATTGGGGTGGAAGCCGGGATAATCGACGGAGAGGACAGGCACGCCGGGAATATCCTGCCTGAGATTGCCGGCAAGCAGGCTGTCTCCGGCAAGGATTGCCGCCGGCTCGGCCTGTTTGCGCAAGCTTTCCAGCATCGTGGCATAGGGCCTGTTCAATCGTTCGTAATGGCCGGTGAAGCGTGCGGCGGCGACACTGCCATAGAGGGCGGCCGGCACGCCGATCATGATGATGGCGACGGCGACCATGAAACGCCGGAACGCTTTGCCTGTCGCGACATCGGCGGCCTCGATCTTCAGGCAGAAATAGAGCGGCAGGATGAAGAGCATCGGCACCAGCCAGCGGTCCTTGATGCCGGCCGCGCCGCCGAAGACGATCAGAAACAGAATGCCGGCGAGGAAGACGAGCATCATCCGCTCGATGAGCCGCGTCCATTGCGAGCCTGAGGTGAGCGCCGGACGAAGGCCCTTGCCGAAGACGATGGCGAAGACCGCCACCGTCAATCCGGCAAAGCTGATGGTGGCGAGAGCAAGCGAGCCGACACCCATGGCCACCTGCATGGGATAGCTGGCATCGCCGCTCGCGGTCATCTTCTCCAGCGTGCGGGCGGTGGCGAAATCGAGATTGTCTTTCAGCCAGAAAAGATGCGGCAGGACGATGACGAGCGCCACGACAGCCGTCAGCAGCAGCCGCCGGTCGAAGATCCGCTCCCGCAGGCGCGCATCCGCCAGCGCGGCAATCAGCGCTGCCGCCGGCAGGATCGCGAAATTATATTTGGCAAGCAGGCCGAAACCGATGCCGATGCCGGCGACCAGATAGGAGGCAGGGCTCGGCTGCTTCAGGCTGCGGATGAAGCCGTAGAAGAAGATGCTGGCCGAGAAGAACACGGCGACCGTATGGGTGAGGTCGCGCTGCATCTCGAAAGCCATCTGCGGGATCGTCAGCAGCCCGAGTGTTGATATCGCCACCAGCGCCTTGTCGCGCAGGAGAAGACGCGCGGTCAGGCCGTAGAGCAGGTAGGACATGAACAGCAGAAGGTTCTTCACGAGAGAAAGCGCGGCAAGCGAGACGCCGGTAAATTGGAAGACGGTATATTGCAGCCAGTTGTAGAAGGGCGGCTGCGGGCCGTAGCCGGCGGCAAGCCATTGCGAGCGGAAGGCCTGTTCTGCCTCATCGAGGTCGAGCGAATGCGAGGTCGCCAGCCGCACGCCGATCTGAAGCACGAAATAGGCAGCCAGCAGGACGAAAATCCAGCGAATGTCGCGGCTGTCGGTTTCGGTCATCTATCTGGTCCCCGGCCGAACCCAGGCGTAGCCGAGCGCGAAATTGTCACCCTGGCGGCCGAAATAATAGGGAAGCGACAGCGAGCCGATCTCCTGCGGCGCAATGCCCGCCGTTGCCAGTGCCGACGAAAACCGCTCCGGCATGACCGCATCCGCGGCCGTCGCCGTCTTCTTGCCGCGCCAGACGACCAGCACCGGTCCCTTCGCTTCGGTAAAGGCCGGAATGCCCGGTGCCGGAAAATCCGGGATCACCACGGGAACATCGGGAAATTGCAGCCGCATGTTTCCGCCGACATAGGTATCGGAGGCGATCACCAGCGCCGGCTTCCCTTGTCGCGTCATCTCGCGGGAAAGCCCCGCCATCGGCACGTTCGGCCTGGCGTAGACGCCGATCGTCCCGGCGCCGACGACACGCAGGCCGAGTGCGATCAGCACGCAGGCCATCAGCACCGGCAGCACCGGGCGGAGGCGACGCAGCCCGGCGGAAAGGTCGCTGCCGGCAGCCTGCATCTTCGCCAGGAAATAGATCGGCAGCACCAGCAGGAACGGGTCGAGCCAGCGCTCCCGCACGGTGGTGGAGCCGGTGAAGAGCACGATGAGAACGATGCCGGCAAGGCTTGCGAGCATCATCCGCTCCATCATCGCGGTCCAGCGGTTGCCGGCCGAAAGCATCAGGACAAAATCCCGGCGGAAGGTGGCGGCAAAGATGGCGACCGGCAGCGCCGCAAAGGCGATGATGGCGACGACAAAGGCGATGAGGCCTTTGCCGGCCCGCGCGATGCCGGCCGGTTCGTTGCCGGCCGCCATCTTCACCAGAGTATCGGAGGAGGCGAATGCGAGATTGTCCCGCAGCCAGATTGCGTGCGGCAGGATGATGACGAGCGCGACGGTGATCGCCGCCAGCATGCGCCAGTCGAACGCCCTGCGCCGCCATTCGGCATCCGGCAGGATGGCGATCAAGGCAGCGGCCGGCATCAGCGCGAAATTATATTTCGAGATCAGCCCGATGCCGGTTGCCAGCCCGAGCAGCAGATAGCTGCCGATATCCGGTCGATCGAGCGTGCGGAAAAAGCCGTAGAGAAACAGCGAACTGGCAAAGAGCAGTGCCGTTGTGTGGGTCAGATCCTGCTGGGCCATATAGGAGACCTGGGGCAGGGTGATCAGCGACAGCATGGCGACGGCGGCAAGTGCTTCGTCCTTCAGGACGCGCCGCCCGGCAAGGCCATAAAAGAGATAGGAGAGGAACAGCAGAATGTTCTTGGGAACGATCAGCGCGCCGATCGATATGCCGGTCACTGAAACGACGGCATATTGCATCCAGTTGTAGAAGGGCGGCTGCGGGCCGTAGCCCGCCAGCAGATATTGCGAGAAGAAAGATTGCTCCGCCTCGTCGAGCTCCAGCGAATGCGGAAGCGCGATGCGCAGCACGATGTTGAGCACGAAATAGGCCGCAAGCAGCAGGCCCGCGGTTTTGATCGTCCTCGTCGCGCGCTCCAGCATCGTGCTGCCGGCTTAGGCTTGGCTTCGATCGTCGAAGATCTGCCGCACGATATAATTCGGCGAGGCGTCGTCGCGGTAATAGGTGCGCGCGATCATCTCCGCCAGGATGCCGGTGGTGATCATCTGCACCGACGACAGCAGCAGCACGACGCCGACCATCAGCATCGGGCGGGTGCCGATATCGTTGCCCATGATGAACTTGTCGAAGCCGAGATAGAGAAGGATCAGCATGGCGACCGCGCCGAGGCCGAGACCCAGCGAGCCGAAGAAATGCCCGGGCCGTGCCTTGTAGCGCATGAAGAACATCACCGACAGCAGGTCGAGGATGACGCGGAAGGTGCGCGAGATACCGTATTTCGAAACGCCGTGCTCGCGGGCATGGTGGGTGACGGCCATCTCGCCGATGCGCGAGCTCGGGACGACACCGGCCACCCAGGCCGGGATGAAGCGGTGCATCTCGCCCATCAGCTTCACCTGCTTGATGATCGAGGCACGGTAGATCTTCAGGCTGCAGCCGTAATCGTGCAGCTTGACGCCGGTGATGCGGCCGATCAGGTAGTTGGCGCACCAGGAAGGGATCTTGCGCAGGAACAGACCGTCCTTGCGGTTCTTGCGCCAGCCGACCAGGAGGTCGAGTTCGCGCCGTTCCAGTTCGGCGACCATCGAAGGAATGTCTTTCGGATCGTTCTGCAGGTCGCCGTCCATCGTCGCGATCAGCCGGCCCTGGGCGGTGTCGATACCGGCCTGCATGGCGGCGGTCTGGCCGAAGTTGCGCTGCAGCTCGACGATCCTGAGCGTCAGCCCCTCGCGTCCGATGAACTTGCGGGCGTTGACGAGCGTCGCATCCGTGCTGCCGTCGTCGACGAGGATCAGCTCCCAGCGATGGGGATAGGCGGCCATCGCAGCCACGACACGCTCGACGAGCGGGCCGACGCTTTCCTCTTCGTTGAAAATCGGCACGACCAGCGACAGCTCGAGCGATTGTACCGGATCATTCGCACCGCGCATGGGCTCTACGGTTGTCTGCAACTTTCATCTCCAAAAGGCCGGACGGCCTGGCAATCTTTACTGCTGCCGCCGCGTTTGCGGAAGGCTAGTATATGAACTGTCCACCGGTTGCCAGCGGGCAATGCCGGTTTCCCCGCAATCGGTTGAGCTGCGTGAACGCTATTTTGCGCCTCCCTCCACCCAGGAATAACCGATGGAGAAGCTCTTTTTGCCGTTGCTGAAGAGATAGGGCAACGTCAGCGTGTTCAACTCTTGAAGGTGGATGCCAGATCTCACGAGATCATTCGCGAAGCTCGGGGAAATTGTCGGGTCGTCGGCGGTTTCGCCACGCCAGATAACGAGCACCGGCCCCTTGGCAGTCGCATATTCGGGAACCCCGGAACCGGGGAAGAATGGGATCACGACGGGAACGTCGGGGAATTCCAGCTTCATGTTGCCGGCCACGAACTTGGTTCCCGCCACGATGAGAACCGGCTTGCGGGTCGCGGTCAGTTCGGCCGCGTAGCCGGAGAAGGGAACGTTCGTTCGCGTATAGGTGCCGATATACTGAATGGCAACGATCCGCAGCAGAAGGATCGCCAGGATGACGACCATGAAGACCGGCACCGCGAGCCGGAAGCGCGCAAGGCCGGCGGAAAGATCGAAGCCTGCGGCCTCCAGCTTCAGGAACAGATAGATCAGCAGGACGAGCAGGCAGGGATCGAGCCAGCGTTCGTGGATATCGCTCGCGCCGGCGAAGACGACGACACCGGCGAAGGCGATCAGGCTGACGATCATCATCCGCTCGATTACCCGGATCATCGGGCTGGTCGAGGCAAGTGCACGGAAGAAATCCCGTCGGAAGGCTGCCGCGATAATAACGATCGGCAATGCGACGAAGCCGAGTACGGCGATGGCGAGAGACAACAGTCCCTGTCCGATACGGGGGAGGCCGGCGGCGGCCTCGTGCTCGGCAGTCATCCGCTCCAGCGTCGGGCCCGAAGCGCTGGCGAGATTGTCGGGCAGCCAGAGCGCGTGCGGCAAAACGATCAGAATGGCGATCGCGATCGCCGGCAGCAGACGCCAGTCGAACAGGCGGCTGCGCCACTTCCAGTCGGGCAGGACGGCGATGAAGGCGGCAAATGGCAGGATGGCGAAATTATATTTGGAGATCAGGCCGATGCCGGTGGCGATGCCGATGACGAGATAGCTCCCGACTGTCGGCTGGCGAAGTGTGCGGAAAAAGCCGAAGAGGAAGAGCGAGGTTGCAAACAGCAGGGCAACGGTATGGGTCAGCTCGCGCTGCGCCATCAGCCCCACCTGCGGCAAGGTAATCAGGCTCAGCATCGCGATGGGGGCGAGCAGACGGCTCTTCAATACCTCGCGGGCAGCCAGCCCGTAGAACAGATAGCAGCCGAAGAGAATGATGTTCTTCGGAACCGAGAGCGCCCACATCGTGATCCCGGTCACCGAGACGATGGCGTATTGGATCCAGTTGTAGAAGGGCGGCTGCGGGCCGTAGCCGGCAAGCAGGTATTGCGAATAGAAGGATTGCTCCGCCTCATCGAGATCGAGCGTATGCGGCAGCGCGATCCGGAGCACGATGTTCAGTAGGAAATAGACTGCCAGAAAAAGGCTCGCGCTCGAAATGCTTCTGGTAATGCGCTCCAACATCGATCTCCAAGTCAGGCCGGCGAGGCGCCGTGATCTATCGGTCCGCCGCGCGGTTCGATGGCCTTAAAGCGATCTCGCCGCCATCGCCGTCAACTCCGCCGTTGTGCGCAACCCTCATTTCTCCTAAAACGCCTGGCGACGGAAACGAGGCCTGTGCCGACGCCAAGTAAGGAATGCCTACTACATGAAGAGTTCGATCGTTGAAAGCCAGCAGTCCTGGTTTATGCGCAACCGCATGACGGCGCTGACGGTCGTAATTGTCGCAGCCTATGCGCTCTTCATACAGTGGTTCTGGGGTTGGCCTGTCATTATCCGGCAGTGGGCCGATGTCGGCGCCGGCCCGGTGATCGGCGCGCTGGTGCTGTTGACGAGCACTTATTTCCTGCGCACCTGGCGCATCTATGATTATTTTCCGAAGGAGACGGCCGGCCGGTTCGCTGTCCTCTTCCGTGTCACGCAGATCCACAACCTGTTGAACATCATGCTGCCCTTCCGCGCCGGCGAAACGAGCTTTCCGCTGCTGATGCGCACCGAGTTCGGCATTCCGCTGACCCGTGGAACCTCGGCACTCCTGGTCATGCGGCTGCTCGACCTGCACGCGCTTGTTGCCGCCGCCGGCATCGGTTTTGCCGTCGCCGCCGCCAATCCGATTGTTGCCTGGTTGCTCTGGACAGGCTTTTTGCTGTTGCCGGTCGCAGCTTTCGCCGCCCGCAAGCCGTTGCTGCGCCTCGCCGCCAGACTGCTGCCGGAAAAGGCGCAGAAATTCGTCGCCGAGATCGAAAACGGCTTGCCGCTCCATGCCATCGCCTTTGCCCGCGCCTGGGCGATGACCATCGTCAACTGGCTGGTGAAGGTGATGGTGCTGGCCTGGGCGCTCGGCCTGATGGGCGTGCTGCCGATGGCGGCGAGCTTCGGCGGTGCGCTCGGCGGCGAACTCTCCTCCGTGCTGCCGGTCCATGCGCCGGGCGGCGTCGGCACCTATCCGGCCGGCATCACCGCCGGCGCCATTGCTCTCGGGGCTTCGAGCGAGCGGATGGCGCTGGCCGCGCTCGCCCAGGCGAGCGTCAATGCCCATCTGCTGATCATCGTCTCGGCGCTGACGGGCACGGCGATCTCACTGCCGCTCGGGCGTCGCAGCAAGCTCTGAAATCCGTTTTCTTAAGAATGCCCGCTCCGGCTCCTGCCGGCAGAGCGGCAGCGCCGTCTCATAGTCCGCGATCGCCTCCTGCCTCCGGCCGAGACGGCGCAGCAAATCGGCGCGGGCCGAATGGGCGAGGTGATAGGCCGTGAGCTCTCCGCGTCCGAGAATGGTATCGATCAGTTCCAGCCCCTTCGCCGGCCCTTCCGCCATCGCGATCGCCACGGCGCGGTTGAGCTCGACGATCGGCGAGGGTTGGGCCGCCAGAAGCAGGTCGTAATAGAAGGCAATCCGCTTCCAGTCGGTTTGCTCGGCGGTCGACACCTTCGCATGTTCGGCGGCGATCGCCGCCTGCACCGTATAGGTGCCGATTTCTCCCGTCCGCATCGCCTCGGCAAGCAGTGCCAGGCCTTCCGAGATCTTGGCGCGGTCCCAGAGTGCGCGGTCCTGATCGGCAAGCAGCACCAGCGCTCCCGCCTGACCGCTGCGGGCGCCGCGGCGGGAATCCTGCAGCAGCATCAGTGCCAGCAGGCCTGAAACATCGGGATGCGGCAGCAGCGCCAGAAGCAGCCGTGCCAGCCGGATCGCCTCCGCGGTCAAATCGGCGCGAACGACCGCGTCTCCCGAAGAGGCGGAATAGCCTTCGTTGAAGACGAGATAGATGACATGCAGCACCCGGTCGAGCCGCTGCGGCAGCGCCTCGCGGTCGGGCACCTCGTAGGGGATTTTTTCCGCCCGGATCCGGCCTTTGGCACGCACGATCCGCTGGGCGACCGTCGGTGCCGGCACGAGGAAGGCATGGGCGATCTCTTCGGTGGTCAGTCCGCAGATTTCCCGAAGCGCCAACGCCATCTGTGCATCGGCGGGAATAACGGGATGGCAACAGGTGAAGACCAGCCGCAGCATATCGTCCTCGATCGCTTCCATGTCGCCGATCTCCGTTTCGTCGACCGTGTAGAGACTGTCCTCGATGTGCTGCTGCGAGGCATCGAAGCGCGCCCGGCGGCGGATTGTATCGATTGCCTTGAAGCGTCCCGTCGAAACGAGCCAAGCGAAAGGGTTGCCGGGAATGCCGTCAGCCGGCCAGGTCCGCGCCGCCGCGGCAAAGGCGTCCTGCAGCGCTTCCTCGGCCCGGTCGAAATCGCCGAGCAGACGGATCAGCGTCGCCAGAACCCGGCGCGATTGCGATCGGTAGATTTCCTCGATCACGCTTTCCAACGGGCGATCCTCACTCTGGCAGGGTGAGGAGCCTCACCGGACGCAGTTCGACCGATCCGACGCGGACGCTTGGAATGCCCGCGACGACCTTGCGCGCCTCTTCGAGATCGGCTGCCTCGATGATGTAGATGCCAGCCAGATGTTCCTTGGTCTCGACGTAAGGGCCGTCGGTCGAAGACAGAATGCCATGGCGCACTCTCAGGACCGAGGCGCTGTCGGGACCTTCCAATGCATCGGAATGGATCATGATGCCTTTGCGCTGAAGCTCCTCGTCATACTGGAAATGCGCCCTCACGAGCTCGTCGCCCTCGGCCTGACTGAGCGTGCCATCCATATCGGCGGGATTATAGATGAGGCAGACGAAGCGCATGGCTATCTCCCATCCTTGATCGAATAGGCGGGCCTGATTTCGATCGACGCATATTTGAGGATCGGGAAGGTGGAAATGATCGCTTTCGCTTCTTCCATGTCCTTGGCCTCGATCACCACGAACCCGCCGAGATGCTCCTTGATTTCGGCGAAGGGCCCCTCTGTCGCGGCGACAGCGCCGTTGCGAACGCGGAGCGTTACGGCTCGCTCCGGTTCATAAAGCGCCAGCGCGCTCAGCATATGACCGCTGTCGCGCCAGTGGTCGTCGCTGACGATGCACTCCTGCGTGACCGCGTCCCATTCCTCCTGCGTGACTTTGCTGCTCTTTTCGGTATCGAACCAGACCTGACCCAGAAACTTCATTGCGTGACCTCCTCAGCCGAATTCATGGATGGGGCGAACTTCGATCGCGCCGAGTTTCGCCAGCGGAATTCCAGCCGCAACCCGGATCGCGTCGTTGAGATCCTTGGCCTCGATCAGGATGAAGCCGCCAAGCGCCTCCTTGGTCTCGGCGAAGGGGCCGTCCGTCACCGACATCTCGCCGCCTCGCACCCGGACGGTCACCGCCGATCTCGGCGGCTGCAGCGCCTGAGCGACGATCATATGCCCGCTTTCGGCGAGATCCCTGTCGTAGTTCAGGGAATTCATGTCGAGCTCGGCCTTCTCCTCTTGCGTCATGGCGTCCAGCACGCCGCTATCGAACCAGACCTGGCAGAGATATTTCATCGCAGGCAGCCTCCTTTGCCGTGTTCCATATGCCTGGACGAACGATCGCCGCGCATTTCGACAGCGGCCGGAAAAATAATTTGTGCCGGTCCGGTGTCGAAATCGCAAGGCAGCACTCGACAAGGCTTCATCGAAACCTGTCGAGGAGAACGGCAATGACTATTCTTGAAATCGCGCTCGCAAGCCAGATCTGGGCTCGCCGCCATGAGAAGCGCCGTCCGGCGTTCGACGAAAGCGATGGGCTGAAGATTCTCTCACGCACCGCTTTCGCCATCGTCGGCTTCACCCTGTTGATAGCAGGGCTGAACGCTGCCGCCGGCAGGCCTCAGGTGGTTGACCAGCACGCGGCGCCCGTCGTCGCAGGCCGATGAGGAAACGGCCTACTGGAAGGCCGTTTCGAAGAAGCTGCGCAGTTTGCGCGAATGCAGCGCTTCCTTCGGCATGGCGGCAAGCTTCTGCACGGCGCGGATGCCGATCTGCAGATGCTGGTTGACCTGCGTGCGATAGAAGGCCGTCGCCATGCCCGGCAGCTTCAATTCGCCGTGCAGCGGCTTGTCGGAGACGCAGAGCAGCGTGCCGTAAGGCACGCGGAAGCGGAAGCCGTTGGCGGCGATCGTTGCCGATTCCATGTCGAGCGCGATGGCGCGCGCCTGCGACAGCCGCTTCACCGGCCCGCGCTGGTCACGCAGTTCCCAGTTGCGGTTATCGATCGTGCCGACGGTGCCGGTGCGCATGATGCGCTTCAGCTCGAAACCCTCGTAGCCGGTGATTTCGGCAACGGCCGCCTCAAGCGCTACCTGCACTTCGGCCAGCGCCGGGATAGGCACCCAGACCGGCAGGTCGTCGTCGAGAACATGGTCCTCGCGCATATAGGCATGGGCGAGCACATAATCGCCGAGCCGCTGGCTGTTGCGAAGGCCGGCGCAGTGGCCGAGCATCAGCCAGGCATGCGGGCGCAGCACCGCGACGTGGTCGGTGATCGTCTTGGCGTTGGAGGGGCCGACGCCGATATTGATCATGGTGATCCCGGCATGGCCCTTCTTCTTCAGATGGTAGGCCGGCATCTGCGGCAGGCGGGTCAGTGCCGCATCCGTTTCCGGCACGCTCGAACCGGGCAGGGTGACGATATTGCCGGGCTCGACGAAGGCGGTATAGCCGTCGCCGCCCTCCGCCATCAGCTTGCGCGCCCAGCCGCAGAATTCGTCGATATAGAACTGGTAGTTCGTAAACAGCACGAAATTCTGGAAATGCTCGGCATGCGTCGCCGTATAATGCGACAGCCGCGCGAGCGAATAGTCGATGCGCTGCGCGGTGAACGGCGCAAGCGGCGAGGGCTCTCCCGGCGGCGGGATATATTCGCCATTGGCGATCTCGTCGTCGGTGGTGTTGAGATCGGGCGTGTCGAAAATATCGCGCATCGGAATGTCGATGAAGGCGTTGGTCGATGCTTCCACATGCGCACCCTCGCCGAAGGCGAAGTGCAAGGGGATCGGCGTCGTCGATTCCGAGACGATGACCGGAACATTGTGGCTCTTCACCAGCAGCGCCAGCTGCTCCTTCAAGTAATGCTTGAAGAGCTTCGGCCGCGTGACCGTCGTCGTGTAGATGCCCGGTGCCGTGACGTGGCCGTAGGAAAGGCGCGAGTCGACGTGGCCGAAGCTTGTCGTCTCGATGCTGACCTGCGGATAGAAAGCACGGTAGCGCGAGGAGATCGGAGCGCCCTGCGCAAGCTCGGTGAAGCTCTTGATCAGGAACGCCGTATTGCGCTCGTAAAGCGCGGTCAGCGCTTCCACCGCCGCGGCGGGATCATCAAAGCTCTGGGGCTGAAAAGGGGGTGGCGAGGAGATGTCGAACGGCGACAAGGGGGAGATTCGTTTGTTCATGACGCATTATAGAGAGTTGTTTTTGACAAGCAAACGACGCGCGCCGGCGGAATCCGATTATTTTATCCTCTTCGGTGTCGGATACCGTCACTGCACCGATGGCGCGCAGAAAGTACCGTTTCGCTCCAGGCAGGTATAGCTTGCTCCGAAATGCGACTGTGTGCCACCGCCGCCATTGTGCACCACCACCGCCGAAAAGGTGATCGCGAAGATCGCCGCAAACAGCGTGATGATGCTGAACCTTTTTGCCAGAATATACATGTCCATCGCCGTTCCCCCGATACGCAACTCTATCGTGACAAGAGTTTTGCCATGGCGCGGCTGAACGAGTGCTGAGATACCGGTTCATCCAGCGTTCAGCTTGCCAGGGAGGCTTGGGGCGGCGGCCGAGGATATCGGAGCATGCCGGTATCGACGTGTTTGGTGCATCCTGCTTCTAAGCTGGTTCTCCGGTTGGCCAATCCCGCGCAGCATGGATCACACGCAAGATGACGACACTTTCACGTCCAGCGATCGACTGCAGCTCATAGGAAATTATGTAAGGAAGCCGGGCGAGGGGCTTTTCATAAGTGCCGGTTACTCGCCCTTGCCGGCCGGTTGCAAACTCGCCCAGTTTCTTGCCGGCATCCTCTATGGCGTTTACGATCCTTTCGGCAGCGTGAGGGTTGTCTGCCGCGACGTAACGCAGAATTTCCAGGTTATCTCGGTGTGCTGCTTCCGACCAGAAAACTGGCCTCATCCGCGCGCAGCCTTCCTGCGCTTGGCATCCTCGATAACCTCACGCATTTCGGCGACGGCCTGTTCATGCGGTACGACACGCCCGGCTTCTGCATCGGTTCTGCCAAGCTTGATACCTTCGATGATTTCAAGCTCGCGCTCCACATAGGCTGCTACGGCCTCGCCGGCGAGGAATGACTTGCTTCGTTGTGTGTCGGCCGCGATCCGGTCGAGCTTTTCTTTTACATCAGGGCGAACCCGAATCGTCATGGTCGTGCTGACGGCCATTTCGAAAACTCCTGTGTTGAGCTGTGTACAATCTAACACATATCGCCGTGATCGCCATTCTCTTCCGAAGATGCAGATATGTATTCACGCTACATTTGGAAAGATGCGCTGATCTCTCCGCCGTTTTTCAGAGCCGCGTCCAGGTCTGTGACTTGCAGAGGATCTTCATCACGCAGCCCTGCATTCTCAGAGAATTGCCGGAGATCTTGCCCGAGCCGCTATAGGTCTTGTCGGCGGCCGGGTCGGTGATCTCGCCGGCATAGCTGCCGCCGGTTCCCGCAAGCGTGCCGATCTTCCGGCCGGCATATTTGCCGGTCTTCAGCGTCACGCAATAGCTGCCGCCGCACGACGCGATCACCGCCGTCTCGCCGGCGGCCGTCTTCCAGCTGCCGACGATCGGCTCCTCGGCATGGGCGATGCCTGCGATCATTGCGATGGCGCTGGCGAGAACGAAGCTGCGGATCATCTTTTCCTCCATGATGTCCCTGATCGGGCGCGAAATTAACTGACGCGAACGTAAAGGTAAATATGCGTGGTCATTTTCCATGCCAATGCATGCCGCCCGGAAGTGTGCAGCGGTTCCGGGATGACGACATGCATAAAAACAACAAGCTTTAGCGGCGGAAAACATGCTGAGAAATACTCCTGCGGCGGCCTTTCAAAATATCGGCTGCTGATTTCATGATGAACGATCCCTTTATTTTCAGATCTGAATCTTTCGTAAAATTCGAGCGAAAATCCTTAAGTCGCAAGGCATCTGATGTTTAACAAAAACCCAAATTTACCAAGCATTTGCACTTTGTTTGTCTAGAATTAATCATGCATTTTAGGCGTTTTTTGAAGGCCGTCCGGCATAGTGAAGCCATCAAACGAGCGGGGCAAACCCGCCGGACCGCAAGGGCCGCAAGCCGCGATAGACGGCAAGGCCCGGAGGTAAAACAGGGTAAGTCATAAACAGGCTAACAGGGATAAAACCGATGGCACGCTTTGAAATGCACAATGCTGAAACGGCCACCATGGGTGGCGACAACAGCGCCGATGTCTTCTGTGAAATGGGTCTGATGTATGCGACCGGCCGCGGCTGCGAAGTCGATCTCGTCGCGGCCCACAAATGGCTGAACATCGCCGCAATCAAGGGCAACGACCGCGCCGCCGAGCTTCGTGCGGATGTGGCCGCCGCCATGGACAAGATGCAGATCGTGGCAGCGCTGCGCGCCGCCCGCGAGTGGATGACGGTCCACTGAGACCGTCTCCGATCGATCGACAAAAGCAGCAATAACAACCTCGGAAAGAGGGACTGGCGGGCGCTTGAGACAGGCCCGACGCCAGGAGAAGGGAACCGCGGCCGGATACCTCCACCGGGCGCGGTTCTTGCTGTTTTACACGAAACAATGAGAGCATGATGTCATGAGAAACCGCCGACAGTTTTCGGCATCATGCTCCGTCAGCCGATCTGTTTCAGCACCTGCGGCAGCGCCTCTTCGAGAAGCGCCATATCCGCCTCCGGCCCGACGCTGACGCGAATGCAGCGATTGAGTGGGGCCACGCCCGGCATGCGGATGAAGACGCCGCGTTCCATCAGCCCGTCGACGATCGCCCGCGCATAGATGCCGTCGCGGCCGGTATCGATCGCGACGAAATTCGTCGCCGAGGGCAGGGGCTCAAACCCGTTGGCCCGGGCGATGCCGCCGATCCGCTCCCGCGCCGCCTGGATTTTCCCGACCACCTCGGCGAGATAGGTCTGGTCCTTGAGGGCGGCGAGCGCTGCCGCGGTCGCCAGCCGGTTCATGCCGAAATGATTGCGGATCTTGTCGAAAGCTTCAGCCGTCCCGGCCGTCGAAATCACGTAACCGGTGCGCGAGCCGGCCAGTCCGTAGGCCTTGGAGAAGGTGCGGGTGCGAACGATGTTCGGCAGCTCGATCAGCGAGGCGATCGACGGCAGCGCCCCTGCCGGCCCGGTCTCGCTATAGGCCTCGTCGAGCACCATCATCGTCGTCTCCGGCAGCGCCCGGGCGAAAGCGACGATCCTGTCGGCATCCCACCAGCTTCCCATCGGATTGTCGGGATTGGCGAAATAGACGAGCGGCGCATTCTCGCGCTTTACGGCATCGAGCAATCCGTCGAGATCCTCGCGGTCATTGGCATAGGGAACGGTCACCAGCCGTCCGCCGAAGCCGGCGACATGGAAATTGAAGGTCGGATAGGCGCCGAGCGAAGTAACGACGGGCGCGCCGGGCTCGATCACCAGCCGGACGATCTGGCCGAGCAATTCGTCGATGCCGCTGCCGATGGCGATATTGGCGGGGGACGTGCCGAGATGGGCGGCAAGCGCTTGCCGGAGCGCGAAATTCTCCGGGTCATTGTATTTCCAGATATTGCCGGCCTCCTCGCGCATCGCTGCAAATACCGAAGGGGCGGGGCCGAAGCCGTTCTCATTGGCGCCGATGCGCGCCGAAACAGCAAACCCGCGCTGACGCTCGATCGCTTCGGGACCGACGAAAGGAACTGTGGAGGGCAGAGCGCCGGCAAGAGGCGTGAAGCGCGAAAAGGCGGACATGCGAAGGCGGTTTCCCGGATATGTTGACGATCGGCGCAACAATAGGCCCGGGCACCACCGACGCAAGCAAGATTATTTCTGCAACCAATTGGTTGTCGGGCTATTCACGCACGGAAGATCGGCGCCCGCCGGGCGGCGATTGCTTCCATGTTGCCGACAAGGAAATCGGTGCGCACGACGCGGCGCAGAACCTCGGGATCCATGATATTGATGAACCGCACCCCGATGCGTTCCTTGTGCCGGTAGACCTCGGCACAGCCGATCCGGTAGGCGAGGCCCAGAATGTTGAGATAATAATGTTTCGGCAGGCCGGCCGTGGTCGACACGATGAACGTCGCGCCACCCTGGGAAATATCGATGATCTCGGCGCTTCGCATCGAGACGCCGGTAAGGCAGGGCCGGACGGCGACGATGCGGGCTGGCCGCTTGACGCTGAATTCTTCCCAGCGCAGGTCATAGACGGCGGACTTGACCGTGGCAAGGTGGGTGGCGCGGAGCATAGACATTCACATTCTCCGTCAGTCAGGACGCATTTGGGGTTGATCTCGAGCAACCTGATCTTGATCTTGAGCAAGCGTGGCTTGATCCCAACCAAGGTCACATGAATGTTTTGCGCATTCGTCAAATATAAAATTACAATTTTAACGAGTTCAAACTTTGTTCCCAAGCGGGACGCCTCGATGTTCCTTATCGGGACGCGGCCGGCATAGGCGATCGGCCCTGTTTTCATCTTCAATCCCGTAAACCCGCCTCTTCGACGCGGAAGAGCCGCCCAATCGCCGCCGTCCGATTTCGGCGCGATTTTTCCCGAACTCTTTCAATTGCCGGGCGTTCTGCCTTGATCGATGAAGCCGGCGCGCTTCGAACGACGACGCGAGGAGTTGAAAATGACCAACGTCAAAATCCCTTGGGAATCATGGGTCGTGGTCTGCGATGGAGCCAAGGCTCTGATCATGCAGAATGCAGGCGATGCCCAGTTGATGAACCTGAAGGTGCTGGAAACCCTGACGCAGCCGAACGCGCCGGATCGCGAGATTGGCGCCGATAAACCCGGCCGGACCCATGCTGCAGACGGCGTCAGCCGCTGCGCTGTCGAGGAAACCAGCTGGCAGGATCAGGCCGAAGCCGAATTTCTCAAACAGGTGGCGGAAAAGCTCGACGCGCTGGTGCAGGAAAAGAGTGCCCGCCGCATTGTCGTCGTTGCACCGCCGAAAGCGCTCGGCACATTGCGGCCGGCGCTCCGCGCCGATACGCAGGCCGCGATCACCGCTGAGGTGGCGAAGGACTATACCAATATGCCGGTCGAAGAGATCGAGCGGCATCTCGCCGCCTGAGGCGGTCATGGCAAATGGGCGGTTCCCACGGTGTACCAATGGCTGCCCCTCACCCTAACCCTCTCCCCGTAAAACGGGGAGAGGGGACGTGCCCTGCGAGAGCTTAGCGAGGGACGGAGAGGTCGCGGCTATCCCCTTCGCCCCGCGCGCGGGGACAAGGTGCCGGCAGGCGGATGATGGGCAGGTCTCGCCGATCTAAAAGATAGGTAAAAACAAATTGATAGCAGAAAAAACGCGGATATTACGGCCCGCGTTTTCGCGTCACATCGACGGCCTCCTCCCGGCAAACAGCTCTTCATGATCGGCAAACAGCGCCGCCAGGCGGTCGATGACGAGCCTCACCTCAGGCCGTTGCCGCTCGTCGTCATGCGCAACGATCCACATGTCGTAGGTCAGCTCGTCGATGAGAGGCCCGGCGCGGACGAGCTTGCGGTCCTGATCGCCGATGAAACAGGGGAGCACCCCGCGACCGGCGCCCCCGCGGATCAGATGAAAGAGCATATGCGGCGTGTTCGTCCAGCTGGTGATCCAGTAATCCGGCTGTTCGAATGTCCATTTGTCCGCCGGCGTGACGGCGGTATCGGTGCCGAGCGAGATCCAGTTGCAGTTGGCCTCGTCGTAATCCGCTGCCTGGTAAGCCGCATGCGCCACCTTGACCGCGCGGCGGATCGCGACGTTGCCGCTGTCCGGCCGGCTGTGGCCGACGGCGATATGCGCCTCGCGATAGGTGAAATCGACGCCGCTATCGCAGGTCTTGTAGCACATGCGGAAGCTGTCCTTCGGCCTCCAGACGCTGGCGAGATGATCGGCGATGAAGCGCAAGGTCCAGCTGTCGGCGGCCGTCGAGACGATCGGCAGCGTCAGCACCTCGCCGCGCCAGTCGGAGATTGCCAGCGCCGCATCCTGCATCAGCCGCACGCGGTCGAGCAATTCCTGGCCATCTCTGGCAAGCAGATAACCGGTGGGGCCGCGGCTGAACAACGATCGGCCCGTCACCCGTTCAAGCGCCAGCATGCGCCGGCCGATCGTCGGCGCGCTGAGCCCGGTGCGCGCGGCCGCAGCCGAGAGCCCGCCGCCGGTCGCGACATGGAAGAAAAGCTGCAGGTCGTCCCAGCTCGCATCTTTCATGGATGAAAACCCCCTTTCCCCAGCGCCTCTACATCGGAGCGGTGTGAAGGCTTAGCTCATGTGCTCCAGCCAATAGATGGAGGATGAAGCAATGCTTCTCAACTGGGTTGTTCTCTTTGAGGAAGTCGAATCCCGCAATCGCCGCCTGCGCCGCGATCCCATGGCCGATCCGCTCGATGGCCCGGAATGGCGCGGACTTCTCTGGATCATTCCGATCATGGCGTATCTGGCCTCGAGAAGAGGCGAGACGAGGAGACCGCGCCGCGATGATGCGCGGATCGCAAAAGCCCTCAGCTTTCGAAGCTCAGCCGCAGCACATGGTGCAGGAATTCCGGATTGAGCAGCATGTTGAAGCTGACCGTCACCCATTCGCCTTCGCGCTTGACCATGGTCGCGCCGATCTCGTCATGGATGCCGAGGATTTCGAGGAAGAAATGGCTCGGCATTTCCAGGTTCGGGCTGACTTCGAGCAGTGCGCCGGCGAGCGTGATCGTGCGGATCAGGCAACGCACCTGCGTTCCGGTGCTAAGATGATGGCCGACGAAGATGATGTTGCCGGGCCTGTCGAGGTTAAATTCCCTGTAAGCACGTTCCGGCTTGGGGTGTTCTGTGTCGAGGTGCATCTGAAAGGCCCTTTTAGCCTCCGCTTGTTCTACCACAGGATATTAGCTGAAGAATGCTGACGGTTGCTGAAGAACATCGCTAAGATTGAATATTTGCGGGAAAATCGCACCGATTTCATGCAGATTTGCCCCATATTTGCTCATTCCTAAGGGTATCTGCGCCATTCTTGACATGCTGGCGGTCTTCGCGCATACAAAGGCCGGTTCGAGGCACCGGCCGCTCGCGGATGAAAATCCATGGTGAAGTCCTCGCGATCATGGTCACGGCCCTTGTGCATGCTGACTGGCGGCAATGCGAGCTCCCATCGACAGTCGAAGAGCATGCCTTGCGAAGGCTCACTCCATGACGACCACCTATCCCGCCATTGATGAATTGAAGGCCCAGGCCAAGCGCTTGCGCCAGGCGATGAATGAACACGGCACTACGCTGACCCACGGTGCGGCGCTCGAAATGATTGCCCGCCAGCACGGCGCACGCGATTGGAACACGCTCGCGGCACTAGCGGCAAAGCCCAATGCCAGCCCGAAAACACCGCTCTTCGTCGGCGCGCATATTCGCGGCCGCTATCTCAACCAGCCGTTCACCGGCAAGATTCTGGCGCTGTCGGCCCTGCCGGGCGGCGATCTCCACAGGATCACCATCCATTTCGACGAGCCGGTGGATGTCGTCACCTTCGAGAGCTTTTCAGCCTTTCGCCGGCGCGTGAATGCGCAGATCGATGCCGATGGCGTCTCGCCGAGGAAGACCTCGAACGGCGTCCCGCATCTGGTGCTCGATCTCTAGATTGCTCTCATCCTTTTTCAGGCTGCTCGGATCCGCATGATTTCAAGCGGATTGGGTTGCCCGCTATCACACGGATTTCCCCATGACCGATCTTTCCGAAGGCAATGCCTTCCTAACCGGCTGGCTGCCGGCCGTCTTCATCAAAACGGCGGCGCCGATCGCCGCGATCACCACCGTCAACGGCCTGTTCACCGTCGTCGACGCCTATTTCCTCGGCGCCTATGTCGGCCCCGACGCGCTCTCTGCCGTCAGCCTGATTTTCCCGGGGTTGATGCTGCTGATCGCTTTGCAAGCGCTGGTCACGAACGGCATGGCGAGCATCCTTGCCCGCCGGCTCGGGGCCGGCGATCGCCAGGGCGCGACCAGGGTATTCACAGGTGCCCATACACTGGCGCTGGCCGTCACTCTCATCCTCAACATCGTCTTCTGGACCCTCGGCCGTCAGATCATCAACGCCGGTGCCGGCACAACTGCAGTCGCCGATGGCGCCATGCTGTTCATGGGCGCGATGATCGCCTTTGCGCCGGTGAGCTTCTTCCTGTCGCTGCATCTCGATGGCCTGCGCTGCGAAGGCAGGATCGGGTTCATGACGCTGGTGACGCTGTCGGCCTCGCTGCTCAACATCCTCGCCAACTGGCTGTTCATGGCGGTGATGCATTGGGGCGTGCTCGGGTCGGCGGCTGGCTCCATCGCCTCGCAATTCGTCTGTCTGACCGCCGTGCTGACCTATCGCTTCCGCCGGCCGGCTGCACTCAGGCCTTATCGAGGATTCGCACCTGCCGAATGGCGCGGCATCGTCGCCTTCGGCGCGCCGATGAGCCTCGGCTTCATCGGCATATCGCTGGCATCGGCGGCCATTCTCGTCAACATCTCGCTCTGGAGCACCCGTGATCGTGTCGCGACGGTCGCCGCCTACGGCATTATCACCCGGATCATGACCTTCGCCTATCTGCCGCTGCTTGGCCTCAGCATCGCCCTGCAGACGATCGCCGGCAACAATCACGGCGCCGGCCTCGGTCTTCGCGTCGGCCGCAGCCTGCGGATCGCCATGCTTGCGGCGCTCGTCTACTGCACCCTGGTGGAAATCACCGTCGAACTTTCGGCCGGCCGCCTTGGCGCCGTCTTCGTCGCTGATCCCGCCATTGTCGCCGAGGTCTGGCGAATTCTGCCCTGGACGATCGCCGCCTATTTCCTCTTCGGGCAGATGCTGATCCTGTCGTCCTATTTCCAGTCGATCGGCGACGCGCCGCGCGCGGCGATCTTCGGCCTGTCGCGGCCTTATCTCTTCACCCTGCCGCTGACCTTCTTGCTGCCTTTCGTCTTTGGAGAGCGGGGGATTTGGATGGTGCCGGTCTTTGCCGAAGCAGGCATGTGCATCCTGGCCTTCCTGGTGTTGTCGCAAAACGCAAAGCGCCGAGGCTGGCGTTACGGGCTTCTGCCCGCTTGAGATGGAAAGGCCGCGCTTCCTTGAACTGATCCCCGAACGTTGGGTATCAGCCTTTGGCGGAGCGCGGCTTTTGCCAGATTACGTCTATTCTTTGCCCGTTGAAGCTGCCGATGTCGCGGCTTCCGCCTCGTTCAGCGCTTCGGCGCATTCCTGGCAGCAGACTTCGACGGTCTTGCCGCCGAGCTTGACGGTGATGGTCTCCGCGCCGAGTTCGCAGTCGCAGGCAGCGCATGTCGTCTTCTTCATAGGATGATCCTCCGGTTGATCGTCCCCGGATCGGGACAGGCTGATAAGATCATCGAAGGCCGCATCGCCGCTGTCGAAATCTTTAGCGATCGATGGCTGGATTCACCTGCGCCGCAATTGCGCCGCGCGTTGGAATTCGGCCGGGCTTTGCCCGAAGGATTGCTTGAAGGAGGCGCTGAAATGGCTGTGGCTGGAAAAACCGAGATCGAGGCCGAGCGCGGTCAGATCTTCGTATTGGCCGAGCAGATCGAGCGCGCGGGCAAGCCTCAGCCGCAGATGATAGCGGTAAAGCGGCGTCGCCTCGACCTGCTGGAAGACCTGGGTGAGATAAACAGGCGAGACGCCCACTTCGGAGGCGATTTCCGAAAGTGTCCAGCGCCGTGCGAGATCGGAGGAAAGCACCAGCTTTGCCCGATCGACGAGTTTCTGCCGGCCGGCGCTGGCGCCGGCCGCATGCGATGTGCGCTCGCCGAGCGAACGGCGCACCAGCGTCAGCGCCAAGGTTTCCGCCTCCAGCGTCTCGGCGACGTTGCGCTTGAGACCGTGACGCAGAAGAGCGACCAGCGCCTGCGCGCGCGGATCGACCCGCCGGCGCTGGCGGCGGAATGAAAAGGCCGGGCCTTGCTGCAGCTGGTCCTTCGGCGCGAGCTCTTCGAGCAGGGATTCGTCGATCGCCAGATCGATGCAGGCGTCGCCACCCTCGATCGGATGGCTGATCCGATAGCCCTGACCGGCATTGAAGAACAGCATCTGATTGGCTTCGGCCACCGTATCGTTGCGGCCGACATGCCGCATGAAGACGCCGCGATAGGGATAGACGAGGCTCGTCTTGTGAGTGCATTCCTCATCGCTTCGGTGGCGGCACTCGCCATCGCAGATGATGTCGCGAATGGCGATGGTCTTCGTTTTCAGGAGCAATGCCGTTGAAACCTGCGACATTTCAATTTCCCGGTGGACAGGCCGCGGACGAGGCGGTCCGCGGCACCCTATCACAACTGCTGCCTGTGTTCAGTAGCGACTATAGACGTGAACATCGCTGTCCGTCTGCCCCCGGGAGAGGCCGATATCCTTCAGCTGATCGTCGGAAAGCTCCATCAGCGCATTGCGGTTGCGCCGTTCGCCGATCTTGCGTGCCAGCCAGCGGACTGCGGTGATCGCGGCAGGCAACAGGCCGGGCCTATGATGCGAAGAACGGCGGTTGCTGCCTGCTATGGTGATATTCGAGCGATGCATGATGATCCTCCATCCTTGTTGGATGGAGGCAGTGAACCATCAGCAGTGGCTTGGCGCTGTCAGATTATTTAGCGATTCGCAGTCGCGCTTATGCTTTCAGCAGCCATTCGTGCTCGACGGCATTGTGGAATTTCCAGATACGCTTCGGCCCGGCCATGACGTTGAGGTAGTAGAGATCGTAGCCGTGCGTTGCCGCGCAAGGATGGTAGCCCTTCGGTACCAGCGTCACGTCGCCGTCCTCGATCGCCATCGCTTCGTCGAGCGAGCGATCGTCGGTATAGACGCGCTGGAAACCAAAACCCTGCGGCGGATTGAGGCGATGGTAGTAGGTCTCTTCCAGGAAGCTCTCGTTCGGCAGGTCGTCCTGGTCGTGCTTGTGCGGCGGATAGGAAGAGGTATGGCCGCCCGGCGTGATCACCTCGACGACCAGCAGCGAATGCGCCGAGCTGTCGTCCTCAGGCATGATGTTGTTGACGTAGCGCACATTCGTGCCCTTGCCGCGCGTCACTTGCGGATGCGTGCCGGGCGGAATCTCCTTCGCCTGATAAGTGCCGCCGCCGGGGGCCGAGCAGACGGCGAGTTCCAGATCGGTCTCCGCCGTGACCGACCAGGTCGATTCCATCGGAATATAGAGCGCATGCGGCGCACCTTCGAACGGGGTCATGCGGCCGCCGAGCGTGCCGAAATCCTTCGTCCCGGCCGAGGCCTTGCCCTTGCCGGTGACCCAGACGAGGCAGACCTCCCGATCGCCGGTTTCCCCCGACACGGTCTCACCCGGCTTCAGCCGATGCAGATCGAAGCCGACATAGGTCCAGCCGGCGCTATCAGGCGTGACATGCGTGACGCGGCCATGCGTGCCGGATGGTTTGACCTTGAGGTTTGGCATTGGTGTTTCTCCTCATGCGTTGGTGGGCGTAGCCCCCTCATCCGGCTGCCGCCACCTTCTCCCCGAGGGGGTCCGAAGGACGGGTCGAGACACGTGGCTCGACCCCGGTACGGGTGCCCGAAGGGCGGATGAGGGGGCTTCTTGCCCCGATGCTACTATTTAGCCCTCTGGCGGAGAGATGACTTTCGCCTCGTTATCCCTTCGGGAAACCTTCGGTTTCCACCGTATAACCCGCAGCCGTCATCACCCGCATCAATTCCGCATGGCCGATCTCGGCCATCTTCTGCGGCGGCGCCGTGCGTGGATCCTGCTCGGCCTCGACGACGAACCAACCTTCATAGCCATGATCGGCGAGCCGCTGGACGATGGCGGCGAAATCGAGCGAGCCGTCGCCCGGCACCGTGAAGGCGCCAAGCGCCACCGCATCGAGGAAGGACTGCCGGCTGCGGTCGAGCCCATCGACGACAGGCTTGCGGATGTCCTTGACGTGGACATGGTTGATGCGGGTATGATGATTGTCGATGGCGCGCAGCACGTCGCCGCCGGCAAAGGCGAGATGGCCGGCATCGAGCAGCAGCGGAATGCCTGCGCCCGAATTACGCATGAAGGCGTCGAGTTCCGGCTCGGTTTCGACCACGGCAGCCATGTGATGGTGATAGGAGAGCGGCATGCCCTGTTCGGCGCACCATTCGCCGAACTCAGTGACGCGCCGCCCATAGGCCTTCATCTCGTCATCGGCAAGGCGCGGCTTGGTCGCGAGCGGCTTGGAGCGGTCGCCCTGGATGGAACGGCCGACCTCGCCGTAGACGATGCAGGGCGCATTGACAGCCTTGAACAGCTCGATCATCGGGGCGATGCGGTCCTTGTTGGCGGCGAGCTCCTCATTGACGAGCGTGCCGGAGAACCAGCCGCCGCACAGCGTCACGTCGGCAGCACGCAGAATGGGCAGCATTTCTTCCGGGTTGCTGGGGAAGCGGCGGCCTTGCTCCATGCCGGTGAAGCCGGCGCCGCGCGATTGCCGCAGGCATTCCTCCAGGGATACGTCGTCGCTGAGTTCGGGAAGGTCGTCGTTCCACCACGCGATGGGCGACATGCCGAGTTTGGCCTTCATCAACATTCTCCTTAAAAACAGTGCGGAGGAGCAGTTCCGCTCCTCCGAAAAATGACAGCAATCGAATCAGCCGATGCGCTGGGCGGCGCGCGCTTCGATATAGCCCTTGCGCGCCTTGTTGACTTCTTCGCGCGGGCTGACTTCGGGCACCGCGACATCCCACCAGTGGCCGCCGGCCTCGGTGGTAATAAGCGGGTCGGTGTCGATGAGGAAGACCGAGGTGCGGTCGTTCTTCTTCGAATCGGCGATTGCCTGCTCCAGCTCAGCAATGGACGAGACCTTGACTGCGATGGCCCCCATGCTTTCGGCATGCGCGCGGAAATCGATTTCCGGCATCACCTCGTGATAGGAGTCCTTGAGCAGATTGTTGAAGTTGGCACCACCGGTTCCCATCTGCAATCGGTTGATGCAGCCATAGCCGCGATTGTCGAGCACGACGATGTTGAGCTTGAGGCCGAGCATGACCGAGGTGGCGATCTCGGAATTCATCATCATGTAGGAGCCGTCGCCGACCATGACGACGACCTCGCGTTGGGGATGCGCCATCTTGGCGCCGAGCCCGCCGGCGATCTCGTAGCCCATGCAGGAAAAACCATATTCCATGTGATAGCTGCCCGGCGCCGTCGCTGGCCAGAGCTTGTGCAATTCGCCGGGCAGGCCGCCGGCGGCGCAAAGCACCGTCGTATTCTCGCCACCGATGGTGCGCGCCACCGCGCCGATCACCTGGGCATCGGAGGGCAGGGCGGCATTGGTCGTCGCCATAGCCTTGGCGGCGGCTTCCATCCAGACCTTCTTCTCGGCTGCGGCCTTCTCGGCCAGTGCTGCCGGTGCCTTCCAGCCGGAAAGGCCTGCCGTAAGCGCCCTCAGCCCTTCGCGGGCATCGGCCACAACAGGATGGCTGTCATGCTTCACCGCGTCATAGGCGGCGATGTTGAGCCCGATCATTTTGAGGCTGTCGTTCTTGAACAGCGCCCAGGAGCCGGTGGTGAAATCCTGGCAGCGCGTGCCGACGGCGATGACGAGATCCGTCTCTTCAGCGATCGCGTTCGCTGCCGATGTGCCGGTGACGCCAACCGAGCCGAGCGCCAGCGGATGGGTCTCGTTGATCGACGACTTGCCGGCCTGGGTGACGACGACCGGAAGGCCGTGGGCCTCGGCAAATGCGGTCAGTTCCTTCGTCGCCTGCGAATAGAGCACACCGCCGCCGGCAACGATCACCGGCTTTTTAGATGCCTTGATCAGCGCGATGGCATTGGCGAGTTCATCCGCATCCGGCTGCGGCCGGCGGGTCGCCCAGACCTTTTCCTCGAACAGGCTTTCCGGATAGTCATAGGCCTCAGCCTGAACGTCCTGGCAGAGCGACAAGGTCACCGGGCCGCAATCGAGCGGATCGGTCAGTACCTGCATGGCGCGCTTCAGCGCCGAAATGATCTGTTCGGGCCGGGTGATGCGGTCGAAATAGCGCGAAACCGGGCGGAAGGCGTCATTGGCCGAAACCGTGCCGTCGCCGAAATCCTCGATCTGCTGCAGCACCGGATCGGGCGCGCGGTTGGCAAAGACGTCGCCGGGCAGGAAGAGAACGGGAATCCGGTTGACATGCGCGACGCCGGCGGCGGTCACCATGTTCAGCGCGCCGGGACCGATCGAGGTGGTGCAGGCCATGAAACGCGTGCGAAAATTCGCCTTGGCATAGGCGATGGCGGCATGCGCCATGCCCTGTTCGTTGTGGGCGCGATAGGTCGTCAGTTCGCCACGTACCTGATAAAGCGCCTCGCCGATGCCGGCGACGTTGCCGTGGCCGAAGATCGCCCAGACGCCGCCGAAGATCGGCACCTTCCTGCCGTCAACGATCGTCATCTGCTTCTTGAGGAAATGCGCGACGGCCTGCGCCATCGTCAACCGTATCGTCTTGCCCATCGGGGCCTCCCGAACCTTTAGCTCTCTGTCTGTTTTCCCCTCCCCAACCCCTCCCCACAAGGGGGAGGGGCTAACCCGTTCGGCTCTTTCCATTCACACCGCGAGGTTTCATCCGCAGGACGCTTGCTAACGGGGTGAGGTAATGCCTCAAGTTAAGTCCCTCCCCCTTGTGGGGAGGGGTTGGGGAGGGGTCTTGTTCTTAATGCTGCCCACGCGTCTTCAGCCACGCCTCTGTCAGCTGCCGGAAGCGGCCGGCCATGTCGGCGATCGCTTCCTCGTCGTTCATGCTGCCCGAAAGCCAGGCGCGCGCTGCATCAGCAAAGATCGTCCGGCCAACGGCAAAGCCCTTCACGGAAGGGGCGGCCAGCGTCGCTTCGAAGCAGGAAATCAGCTCGTCGGCGGGCGCCTCGAGCCCGAGCAGCACGATGCCACGGCACAGGGGATCATTTTTGGCGATCACCGCATCGATCTTCTTCCAGGCTTCGCTCGATGCCTGCGGCTCCAGCTTCCACCAGTCCGGCTTGATGCCGAGCGCATAGAGCTCTTCCAGCGCAATCGCGATCGTATCGTCGGTAAGCGGCCCGTTCTTGCCGGCGATGATCTCCACCAGCAGCTCTCGCCCGACCTTGCGGGCCGCCTCGAACAGCGTGCGCAGTTTCTCCTGCTGCTCGCTCTTCAATTCGGCCGGATCATCGGGATGATAGAAGCACAGGCACTTGATGCAATGGCTGAGCGGCCATTCCACAAGCTGGGAGCCGATATCCTGGCTGAATTCGAAGCGCAGCGGCTTCGAGCCCGGCAGTTCCACCGGCCGGCCGATCCAGGAAAAATTCTTCGTCGCCGCATCGAAGAAGGCGTCGCGGCCGAAACGTTCGTCGATCAGCATGCCGTAACCGTCGCGGCCTTCCGAAACCCGCGCCGCCGCCGAGACCGCCAGCCGCTTGAAGGCGACGATCTTGTCATGGCCGACGCCGAGCTCGTCGGCGACGCTGACGAGCTGCGAGCGATGGTCGATCGCCAGCGCCATCAACAGCGGAATTTCGCCGCGCCGGGTCGATGCCCAGTGGATATGGTTGATCGCCTCGTCCTTGCGCAGCGCCCGATGCTGGCTGCCTGTCTTCAGGAAGAAATCGAGTTCCGCCCAGGTCGGATATTCCGGCGAGCAGAGCAGACGGGAAACGGCGAAGGCGCCGCAGGCATTGGCCCAGGTGGCGCAGGTCTTCAGCGGCTCTTCCCGCAGGAAGCCGCGCAGGAAACCGGACATGAAGGCATCGCCGGCGCCGAGCACGTTGAAGACTTCGATCGGGAAACCTTCGCCGACGATGCCGGCTTCGAGGTCGTCGGCGATCGGGCCGTCATAGACGATGCAGCCCATGGCGCCGCGCTTGAGCACGATCGTCGCCGGCGACAGGCGGCGAATCTCCTTCAGCGCGCCGAGCACGTCGTCGGCGCCGGAAGCGATCAGGATTTCCTCTTCGGTGCCGACGATGAGATCGCAATCCGGCAGCGTCTCCTTCATCTTCGAGGAGACCCGGTCGGATTTCACGTAGCGCTCGAAACCTTCCGCGTGGCCGGCAAGGCCCCAGAGGTTCGGCCGGTAGTCGATGTCGAAGATCACCTTGCGGCCGTTCGCCTTGGCGATCCGGATCGCCTTGCGCTGCGCGGCCTCGGTGTTCGGCCGGGAGAAATGCGTGCCGGACACCAGGACGGCGCGCGACGATCTGATGAAATTCTCGTCGATATCGCCTTCGTCGAGCGCCATGTCGGCGCAGTCGGAGCGATAGAAGATCATCGGCGACACGCCCTCGGCTTCGACCGCGAGCAGTACCAGCGCCGTCAGACGCTCCTTGTCGGTGACGATGCCATCCGTCGCCACCCCTTCGCGCGCCGACTGCTCGCGGATGAAACGCCCCATCTGCTCGTCGCCGACGCGGGTGATGAGACCGGATTTGAGGCCGAGCCGCGCCGTGCCGATGGCGATATTGGCCGGGCAGCCGCCGACGGATTTGGCGAAGGAGCCGATATCCTCCAGCCGCGAACCGATCTGCTGGCCGTAAAGATCGACCGAGGAGCGGCCGATGGTGATTACATCAAGCGCCGGCTCCGGCCGTGAACCCGGATTCGATTGTACCATGATGTCCTCCCGCTAGATTTTTGCGCGGCTTCCAGTGCCTGCGAATTTGTGAATAATGAAACATCGGTTCCGATATTTTGTCAATTCGGAATGTTTATTCCATTTTTGCTTTCCCAGCTTTTGAATGCTGACGCTTGCGCCGCCGCTCGGCGATGGCGACCGGCAGCGCCATGGTGAGCGCCATCGAGGCCGACAGCGAGCGGAAGCCGGCGAAATCGGCCTCGGCCACTTCGAACCAGTGCGTGGCGCAGGCGGCAAGCGGCGAGAAGGCCGAATCGGTGATGGCGATGACGGGGACGCCGCGATCGGCGAGCTCCTGGCTCTGGTTGAGGCTGTCGGCCGCATAGGGCGAGAAGCTAGCGGCGATCGCCGCATCCTTCGGTGTTGCGAACTGCACCATTTCAGGGTCGACGCCGTTCGGCGAGGCGACGATCTGGTGGCGGATGTTGAGCTTGGAAAAAGCATAGGTCATATGCGCCGTCAGCGGGTAGGAGCGCCGCTTGGCGATCAGATAGATCGTCTCGGCGGCGGCAAGGATATCCACGGCTTTGGTGAACGTATCGCTCTGCACCGTCGCCGCCAGCCGGTTGACCGACTGACTTGCCGCGGCGATGAAGCCCGAGAGCAGATTGGCGTCCTCGTCGTCGCCGCTCGCCTGCTCCAGCGTGACGAGCCGCTCTTCATAGCTCAGCGTCCGGTCGCGCAATCTTTCGCGGAAGATGCTCTGCAGGTCGGAAAAACCTTCGTAGCCCAGATGATGTGCCAGGCGCACCAGCGTCGAAGGCTGGACCTCGGAGGCGGCCGCGATGCTCGCCGTCGTGCCGAAGGCGATCTCGTCGGGATTGCCGAGCGCGAAGGCGGCGACCTGCGCCAGCCGCTTCGGCATGCTCGCCTTGCGCTCGATGATGGTGCTGCGCAGGCTTTCGAAATCGCGCGGCACACGCGCCTGCCTCTGGGGGTCGTTATCCATGCTTGCGGCTCACGAGATGAAACAAATATTCCATATTGCGCAGCATAGACGATTTCAAACTGCGCGCCTAATTGTTTTTAATCGCCTGTAATTCAAGGGATTTAGACAATCCTTGCAAAAAATGATGCCGATGACCCTGGGTGGGTCTCTTGTCAAAATGATCCAAATATTCCAAAAATCCGCGCGCAGCTCTGGAGGAGACGGAAATGAAGCCACTCGGCATCGGTTTGATCGGCACCGGCTATATGGGCAAGTGCCATGCGCTGGCCTGGAATGCGGTGAAGACGGTATTCGGCGACGTCGAGCGTCCGCGTCTCGTCCATCTTGCCGAAGCCAATGCCGGGCTGGCCGAGGCGCGGGCCGGCGAATTCGGCTTCGAGAAGGCGACGGCCGACTGGCGGGCGCTGATCGCCGATCCCGAGGTCGACGTCGTCTCAGTCACCACACCCAACCAGTTCCATGCCGAGATGGCGGTTGCAGCGCTTGAAGCCGGCAAACACGTCTGGTGCGAAAAGCCGATGGCGCCGGCCTATGCCGATGCCGAGCGCATGCTGGAAACGGCGGAACGATCAGGCAAGGTTGCCGCCCTTGGCTATAACTATATCCAGAATCCCGTCATACGGCATATCAAGACGCTTGTCGGCGAAGGCGCCATCGGCACGGTCAACCATATTCGCGTCGAGATGGACGAGGATTTCATGGCCGATCCCGATGTCTTCTTCTATTGGAAGAGCGAGCTTTCCGCCGGCTACGGCGCGCTCGACGATTTCGCCGTGCACCCGCTGTCGCTGCTCTGGTATCTCTTCGGCCATGCCGAGGCCGTCATAACGGATATGGTGAAACCCTATGCCGACCGCCCGCTGGGCCAAGGTGGCCGTCGTGCCGTCGAAAATCACGATGCCGCCAACGTGCTGATGCGGCTTGGCGGTGGTATCTCCGCCGTGTTGATGGCCAATCGCGCCGCCTGGGGCCGCAAGGGCCGCATCGCCCTGCAGATTTACGGTTCGAACGGCTCGATCGTTTACGACCAGGAGCGGATGAACGAATTCGAACTTTATCAGGCCGAGGGTCGCGGCTCCGAACAAGGTTTCCGCAAGATACTGGCGGCACCCGCCCATCGGCCTTATGATCGCTTCATCCCGGCGCCTGGCCATGGTCTCGGCTTCAACGATCTGAAGATCATCGAATGCCGCGAGCTGATCCGGGCAATATCGGGCGAGCCGTCGTCGATCGTGACATTTAAAGACGGTCTCAGGATAGAGAAGTCGGTGCATGCCATGGCACAGTCCTTCCACGAGCGTCGCTGGATCGAGATCGGCTGAAGGTAAAAGCTGCTTTCCGTTGACGGCGCATAGGGCAGGGGATAGGCCTTGGCATGAGTGTCGGGCCTCGTTTCAGGAGTGAGATCGTGACGGATAGACTGGTGATCATCGGCGCGGGGCAGGCTGGTTTCGCATTGGCGGCCAAGCTGCGGGCGTTGAAGGATACGCGCCCGATCACCCTTATCGGCGCCGAAGACGTGGCCCCTTATCAGCGCCCGCCGCTTTCGAAGAAATACCTGCTCGGCGAAATGAGCTTCGACCGCCTGCTGTTTCGCGACCAGCACTGGTATGGCGACAATGATGTCGACCTTCGCCTTTCCACTTGGGCCGAGGAGATCAATCCGGACAGCAAGCAGGTTCTGCTGCAGGACGGCTCCGTTCTCGACTATGGCACGTTGGCGCTCGCCACCGGCTCGACGCCGCGCCGGCTGCCGGCCGCAATCGGCGGCGATCTCGACGGCGTTTATGTCGCCCGCGACAAGCGCGATGCCGATCTGCTCGCTGACGAAATGCGCCCTGGTCGCCGCGTCCTCATCATCGGCGGCGGTTATATCGGCCTCGAGGCGGCAGCCGTCGCCCGTTACCGCGGCCTTGAGGTCACCGTCATCGAGATGGCCGACCGCATCCTGCAGCGCGTCGCGGCGAAGGAGACCGCCGACATCATGCGCGGGATCCATGAGTCCCACGACGTGGTGATCCGCGAGAAAACCGGGCTCAAGCATCTGGTCGGCAAGGATGGCCGCGTCACCGGCGCCGCGCTTTCCGACGGATCGGTCATCGACATCGACTTTGCCGTCGTCGGCATTGGCGTCGTTCCGAATGACCAGCTCGCCAAGGAAGCCGGCCTCGAAGTCGCCAACGGCATTGTCGTCGACGAATTCGCCCGAACCTCCGATCCGGCGATCTTTGCCGCAGGCGATTGCGCGGCCCTTCCCTGGCAGGGTGGCCGCATCAGGCTCGAATCGGTGCAGAACGCCGTCGACCAGGCCGAAGCGGCGGCAGCCGTCATCGCCGGCGGCAGCGAGCCCTATGATCCGAAGCCGTGGTTCTGGTCCGACCAGTATGATGTCAAGCTGCAGATCGCCGGCTTCAATCTCGGTTATGACGAAACGCTGCTGCGCCCCGGCGCCCGCGAAGGCGCCCATTCTGTCTGGTATTTCAGGGAAGGCCTGCTGATTGCCGTCGATGCCATCAACGACGCCAAAGCCTATGTAACCGGCAAAAAGCTGCTGGAATCCGGGATCAACCCCGACAGATCGATTCTCGCCGACCCCTCAGCCGATCTCAAGCGCCTCCTCGGCTGAGCCGGGGGAGCCCGCGCAGGGAATCACCTAAGGGAACGCCGTGCCAGGCTCGCCAATCCTCTCGGACGCCGGGCGGCAAAGCTCTGCTTCGTCGTCGAAGAGAACGAAGCGCGATCAAATTTCACCGATCACGCCGGGAAATGCGGTCTGTTTGCGCAACCGGCCGAAATGCCGCCCACCGCATTTCTTCTGGTGAAACCTGAAAAAACCCTTGCATTCACAGACCGGTCACCATAGTTAGGCCGCACCGGAGAGGTGGCCGAGTGGTCGAAGGCGCTCCCCTGCTAAGGGAGTATACGTCAAAAGCGTATCGTGGGTTCGAATCCCATCTTCTCCGCCATCCCGATTTCCTGAACGTCTATCGATCTTTCCTGACGGGGAATCAGTTGCGCTTAGTCGGCTATGTCTTACGGCCGCGCGGCGAGAGAATCGGTTGTGGGAATCATCTCTCGCTTCCACGCCCCGTCAGAGCGGCGAAAAGCCGATCGGTGAACGTCCGGTTACGCTTCCAGCAATCACACCACGCCCGCAAGAGCCGGATTTTGTCAGAAAAGTGTCTCAAATGTGTTGGAAAACGCATGTCCAACACTTTGTGGGGCTGACCTAAGCTGCCGCAAAATCAGGGTTTTCTTAACAAAGCATAAAGGAAATCGAGGCCGGCTGCCCGACTTGTGTCCTTTGAGCAACAGGAAGTCGGGAAGGGCCCCTCAAATCCCCCATCCGAGTAAGTTGGTGATTGCGTGACGGCTTCCGTCTTGTATTTTCAGCGTCGGAAGCCAGGGCGACTGATCGTCCACTTCTTGCAACACGGGAATGGGGCAGGGAACGCTGCTCAGCGAAAGATCCCAAACCCGATCGAAACTTTGAATTGGAGGTCATTTATGAACATCAAGAGCCTTCTTCTCGGCTCCGCTGCTGCTCTCGCAGTAGTTTCCGGTGCTCAGGCTGCTGACGCTATCGTTGCTGCCGAGCCGGAACCGGTTGAATACGTCCGCGTCTGCGACGCTTACGGCACCGGCTACTTCTACATCCCGGGCACCGAAACCTGCCTCAAGATCAACGGCTACATCCGTTTCCAGGTTAACGTTGGCGATCGGGTTGGCAATTCGCTGACTCGTGCTAACGACTCCGACTGGGATGCCGTCACGCGCGGTCAGGTTCAGTTCACCGCCAAGAGCGACACCGAGTATGGTCCGCTGACCGGCGTCATCGTCATGCAGTTCAATGCTGACAACGCCACCGATCAGCAAGCCAAGCTCGACTCCGCTTACCTCGACATCGCCGGCTTCCGCGCTGGTCTGTTCTACAGCTGGTGGGACGACGGCCTCTCCGGCGAAACCGACGATATCGGCTCCCCGGTCACGCTGCATAACTCCATCCGTTATCAGTACGAAACCGACGCCTTCTACGCTGGCATCAGCGTCGATGAGCTGGAAGACGGCCCCTTCTACAATGGCGAAACCCCCAACAACGTCGGCGTTGCCGTCGGTCTTGGCGGCAAGGCTGGTGCCTTCAGCTACCAGATCACTGCTGGCTATGACGTCGACAATGAAGAAGGTGCAATCCGTGCAATGGGTACGGTCGACATCGGCCCCGGCACGCTCGGCCTCGCAGCTGTCTACGCGACCGACCCGAACGCCTACTACAACGCGGCTGAATGGGCTATCGCTGCCGAATACGCTATCAAGGCAACCGACAAGCTCAAGATCACCCCTGGTGTCCAGTACTACGACAACTACGGTGTCACCGCTGGCGACTTCAACGACGGCAATGCTTGGAAGGTTGGCCTGACGGTTGATTACCAGATCGTCGACAACTTCTACGCCAAGGCTTCGGTTCAGTACCTCGATCCGGAAGATGGCGACGACTCGACCTCGGGCTACTTCCGCCTGCAGCGTTCGTTCTAATCTGATCTGACTTCGGTCAATCGGGAAAGCCCGGCTCTCTGAGCCGGGCTTTTTGCATCGGGCGGATCGCACCTTTGCCGGCTGTCCGGCTTCCGATGAGGCAAATGCATGTTGCCCGGAAGTGTGCCGCAGCCCCGAGATAACGCCATGCATAAAAGCAACACGCGAAAGCGCGTCGTATGAATCAATTTTAACGCGGCGCGTTTTATCGGCAGGAGGCGAGAAAAGCTCGAACGGCTGTGGGGATATCGCCGTGATGCAGAAGGGGCGCGTGCCCTTGTCCTTCGGCAGTCTGCAGGATCAAGCTTGGATGCCGGCGGGCCATTTCGTCGGCCGTCTCCATTGAGAGCAGAGACGTATTTTCACCGCGAATCAGCATCAGCGGAAATGGTCTCAGGCTTTCGAACTGCTCCCAGAGATCGGGCAGCGGCCGGCTGAGATCGACCGATTTCAGCGCCTCCGCGATCGCCGGATCGAAATCGGCGACCGGTCTTCCGCCGACATCGCGATAAAGGGCAAGCGCCATCTCGCGCCAGTCTTCCTCGTCCAGCGCGGTAAACGACGCGCCATGATTTTCCTTCACGATATCGGCCGCCGCGTTCCAGTCCTCAGGCCTTCTGCCGCCGTTGAGATAATCGCGGATCCGCGCCAGCCCCTCGGCCTCGACCACAGGCCCGATATCATTGAGGATGACGGCCTCGAGAAGATCCGGCCGTGTCGCCGCGATCAGATGCAGGATCAGCCCGCCTCGGGACGTACCGATGAAGATTGCCCGCTCGACGCCGAGGGCCGCGCAAGCGGTGACGACGTCACCGGCCTCGACGGCCAGATTGTAGTTTGCCTTGTTTTCATCCCATGCCGAGTTTCCCCGCCCGCGCGTATCGAGTGCGATGACCCGCCGCGGTGCTGTCGTGTCCCGGGAGAGAAGTAGCGCAAGCGGATGAAAATCCCGCGTATTGCGGGTCAGGCCGGGCAGGCAGATGACCGGCAGCCGTGCTGCGCTTGCCGTGTCGTTCGGCCGATAGTCGCGGGCATAAAGCTTCAGCCCGTCGGAAGACGTGTAAAATCGCTCCTGGAAACCGCTTGCGTAAGTATCCGCCATCGCATCCCTCGAGAGTTGTTGATCCCGAAGATGTAGCCTGGTTTTCGGGCCGCGCCAAACGGCTTCAGGAGGCGCTGCGTCCGCCGATCAGGTCGCGCTCGATATCGGTCGGCTGGCCGAGGCGGGCCTTGTAGACCTCGTAATTTTCCATCACCCGCTGCACGTAGTTGCGGGTTTCGGGGAAGGGGATACGCTCGATCCAGTCGACGATCTCGTCGATCGATCTGCCGCGCGGATCGCCGTAGCGGCCGATCCATTCCGGCACCCGCTTTGGCCCGGCGTTATAGGCGATGAAGGTGAGGATGTAGGAGCCGCCGAAGGCGTCGATCTGCTCGCCGAGATAATGCGCGCCGAGCGTCGCGTTATAGCCGGCGTCGGCCGTCAGCTTATCCTTCGAATAGGTGATGTTGTGGCGCTTGGCCACCGCTTGGGCCGTCCCCGGCAGAAGCTGCAGCAGACCGCGTGCGTTCGCCGCCGAAACGGCGGCCGGGTTGAAGGCGCTTTCCTGCCGGGCGATGGCATAGGCAAGCGCCTTGCCGGAGCCTGAAATATTGGCGTTCGCCGGGATGACGCCGACCGGAAAGGCGAGCGCTGCGACATCGATGCCGCGTCCATAGGCGATCTTGCCGATCTGCAGCGACAGATGATGATCGCCGGATTGCTCGGCCTGTGCCGCAAGCACAGCCAGTTCGCCGGGGCTCTGAAGTTGATCGGCGAGCGCGAGATAGAGACTGTCGGCTCGCCATCCATGGCCGGCGGCCTCCAGCCGGGCGATCGCCTGCACCGCTTCGCGCGCCTGGAAGCGTTGCCGGTCGACCGTGCTCGGCGAGGGATAGGTAACGTTCAGCGTCTTTCGTCCCAGCCGTTCCGCTGCGAGCTGGCCGTAGAAGGTGCCGGGAAAAGTCGCAGCCTTCGCATAGAATTCGCTGGATTTGCCAGGACCACCGGCCTCCGCTGCTCGTCCCAGCCAATACCAGGCGCGTGAAACCGAGATTGGTCCGTTTGATGTCTGGAGGATCTTGCGGAAGTGTTTTTCCGCTGTTGCCGGATCCTGCAGGCCGCGCAGCGCATACCATCCGGCATGGAATTCAGCCTCGACGATATCGGTCGGGCTGGTTGCGGCGTAGTTTGCGACGATGCGATAGGCAGGCTTGAACTGTCCCTGGTCGACGAGACCGCGGCTGACGATGCGTTGCTCGTTCCACCACTCGCCGGAATTGACGAGTTCGCTGCGCTCGGGCGGCATCTGCTCCAAGAGCGCCGCCGCCTCGGCATATTTGTCCTGTTTGCGCAGATATTCGATCCGCGCAAACAGCAGGCCGGCATCGCCGCGCCATCTCGAATCGACGGCGTCGAGCAGGGCGCCGGCATTGCCGGCTTTGGCGTCGACGGCGGCCCAGGCCTTGTAGAGCGACTGCGCCTGGCCCATGTCGCCGAAGCGCTTGGCCTGCGCCACCCGGCCGCGATACATCAGATAGTCCATCCGTGCCTTATGGTCGGCCGGCGTCAGCAGGGCTGAGAATTCGATGAGGATCTTGTCCTCGGTCGCCTTGTCGAGAGCTTCCCCACGCCAGACCTTGCGGATATATTTCGCCGCCTGTGCCTGCTTGCCCGTTGCAACCAATGCACGGCCGAGGATGACGGCGCCCTGCATCGTCTCAGGCGCGGTATCGCCGAAGGCGGCAAGCACGGCTGACGGGGCGGGGTTTTCGTCATAGAGCGCGCGTTCGGAATAGGCGCGCAGCCGCGACAGGCCCGGCCAGCTCTTGAGCTCCTGCGAAGCACTGGCGATTTCATAGGAGGGAACCCCCTTCAATCCGGAAACGGCGATCGCCCAGGTGAGGATATGGCGGTCGAGCGTGCCGTCGCCCATATTGTCGCGGATCGACAGCGCCAGCCGTGGGTCCTTGTCGGAAAGCGCGTCAAGGCCGGCCTTCAGGTCGCCGTTGACGGGCGCGATTGCCGGATTGCGCGGAATGGCCCCTGTCGTGATCGATTCCGGCATGGCTGTCTCGGGAATGAAGCCGAGCGGCTTCACAGCGGGCATAGCCGTGCTCTCGCCGGGAAGCGGCGACGCTACGCTGCTCCACGCAGCGGCAATAAAGCCGAAGGCGGACAGAATCAGGACAGCTTTCTTCATCCGGGATCTCGCAACGAAAACACGCCCTGCCATTTGGCTAGAGGCATCTTAACGAAACCTTACCGTACCAGGTAAAATTCATTCACATCTGCTATCGGAATTTGCCCTAAACCGAACTCTACGCGCTTGTCGCGATGATTTCGGCGCTCTATGGTGCGCAAAATATTCATGGAATGCGGCCGAAGCAAGATTTGGTCGTGAGGAGCTTTGCATGTTCAATGGGTCCATTCCCGCCCTCGTCACCCCCTTCACCGACGCCGGACTGATCGACGAAGACAGCTTCGCCGCGCATGTCGACTGGCAGATCAAGGAGGGCAGCAGCGGTCTCGTTCCCGTCGGCACGACGGGCGAATCCCCAACGCTGTCGCATGCCGAGCACAAACGGGTCGTGGAACTGTGCATCGAGGTCGCCGCAAAACGCGTTCCCGTCATGGCCGGCGCCGGCTCGAACAATACAGGTGAGGCGATCGAGCTTGCTCAGCATGCCGAAAAGGTCGGCGCCGATGCCGTTCTGGTCGTCACGCCTTATTACAACAAGCCGACGCAAAAGGGCTTGATCGCGCATTTTTCGGCGATTGCCGAGGCCGTCGATCTGCCGATCTATATCTACAATATCCCGGGCCGCTCGGTGGTCGACATGACGCCGGAAACGATGGGTGCGCTTGCCAAGGCGCACGGCAATATCGTCGGCGTCAAGGATGCGACGGGCAAGATCGAGCGCGTCTCCGAACAGCGCATCACCTGCGGCAAGGATTTTCGCCAATTGTCCGGCGAGGACGCGACGGCGCTCGGCTTCAATGCTCATGGCGGCGTCGGCTGTATTTCTGTCACGGCCAATGTCGCTCCGCGCCTCTGCGCCGATTTCCAGGCGGCGACCCTGAAAGGTGACTATGCCAGCGCGCTGGAATATCAGGATCGGCTGATGCCGCTGCACAAGGCGATCTTTATGGAGCCCGGGCTTTGCGGCGCCAAATACGGGCTCTTCAAGCTTGGCCGCATGAGCCGCAACGTCCGCTCGCCGCTGCTGTCGACGCTGGAGCCGGCAACGGAAGCGGCGATCGACGCCGCCCTGCGCCATGCCGGGCTGCTGAACTGAGGAGACCGGCCGTCTTCACAAGGCCGGGTCGCTCCCTTACATAGAGGGCAAGCAATGAGGGCGCGGCTTTTCGCGCGCCTCGAAGGGAATATCGTCATGGCCCCCAAAGGCAGCCAGCGCGTGGTGAACAAGGTCGTGGCCGAAAACCGCAAGGCCCGCTTCAACTACGAAATCATCGATACCTACGAGGCCGGCCTCGTGCTGATGGGCACGGAGGTCAAGTCGCTGCGTGAGGGAAAGGCCAATATCGCCGAGTCCTACGCATCGGACGAGGACGGCGAGATCTGGCTGATCAACTCCTATCTGCCGGAATATCTGCAGGCGAACCGCTTCAATCACGAACCGCGCCGGCGCCGCAAGCTGCTTTTGTCGGGCCGTGAAATCCATCGCCTGCGCTCTGCCGTCAACCGCGAGGGCATGACGCTGATCCCGCTGAAGATCTATTTCAACGACCGCGGTCGGGCGAAGATGGAGCTGGCGCTCGCCAAGGGCAAGAAACTGCATGACAAGCGCGAGTCCGAGAAGGAACGCGATTGGAACCGGCAGAGGAGCCGCCTACTGAAGGATAACGGCTGACCACGCCGCTTGGGCGGTGATTGCCGTTTCCGGATCATTCTTGGAAATCGCTGGCCGGGGCGACGACTTCGACTTGGCGCGGCGCCCGCTCCGCAGGGTCGCGGCCGATTTCGGCCTTCAAGGACAAGAGATCGATGAAGTGGTCGGCCTGGCGGCGCAGGTCGTCGGCGATCATCGGCGGCTGCGTCGCCATCGTCGAGATCACCGAGACCTTGCGGCCTCTGCGCTGCAGCGCCTCGACCAGATTGGTGAAGTCGCCGTCGCCCGAGAAAATGACGAGATGATCGACCGTTTCGGACTGTTCCATGGCGTCGATCGCAAGCTCGATGTCCATGTTGCCCTTGATCTTTCGGCGTCCCATGGAATCGGTGAATTCCTTGGCGGGCTTGGTGACGACCTTGTAGCCATTATAGTCGAGCCAGTCGATCAGTGGCCGGATCGACGAATATTCCTGATCCTCGATCAGCGCGGTGTAATAGTAGGCGCGCAGGAGGTAGCCACGTTTCTGGAATGCTTTCAAGAGCTTGCGGTAATCTATGTCGAAACCGAGGCTCTTGGATGCAGCGTAGAGGTTGGCGCCGTCAATGAAGAGTGCAATTTTTTCGCGTGGGTCAAACATCGCTTACCAATCCAATGAGAGCAATCGAAATCCGCAGGACCAAAATCCAATAAAATCAATAATTTGTGCTTTGATTTTGCTCTGATCCATACTTTAACAATTATTCATATATGAAAGATTTAGGGCACGATTCGGCATATTCCAAGCAACCATAGGTGGAATTGTGACATTCTCCATGGAAATTTAGTTCAGCCGCTTATAAAGACGAGGGCAGCCGGAATGAAAAACTTGTATTTGCCCGGTTTTAATTGTATCGGGCGTGCTAATCCCGAAATGACGACCGTAAAGGACAGGCAATGGCCCGTGTCACAGTTGAAGATTGCATCGACAAGGTGGAGAACCGCTTCGAGCTGGTTCTGCTCGCCAGCCACCGCGCCCGGCTGATTTCCCAGGGCGCCTCGATCACCATCGATCGCGACAACGACAAGAACCCGGTCGTCGCCCTGCGCGAAATCGCCGACGAGACGCTTTCGCCCGATGACCTCAAGGAAGATCTGATCCATTCTCTGCAGAAGCATGTCGAAGTCGACGAGCCCGAGCCCGATCCGGCCAGCATGATCGCCGCCGGCGGTGTCGCCGCAGCCGACAGCGAAGAGCAGGACGATCTGCCTGAGACGATCACTTTCGACCAGATGTCGGAAGAAGAGCTGCTTGCCGGCATCGAAGGCCTGGTGCCGCCGGAAAAGAGCGACGACTACTAAGCACGCGGACTGATCCCGGTTGCAGGCGATCCCGCGGTCGCCGTGAGCCGGAAAAAGTTTCATGCGATGCGAAAGAGCGATGATTACCAATCGTCAATCTTGCGCCTTTATTGCTTAGGCATATTATTGCCCATGTGTGCGCCAATCGTTGATTGGCGCGCTTTTATTTTTACCGGAGTGGCTTTGGAATGATGCGGCAGTACGAGCTCGTGGAGCGGGTTCAGCAATACAAGCCCGATGCCAATGAAGCACTGCTGAACAAAGCCTATGTCTATGCCATGCAGAAGCATGGCCAGCAAAAGCGCGCGAGCGGCGATCCCTATATTTCCCATCCGCTCGAAGTCGCCGCCATCCTCACCGACATGCATCTCGATGAATCGACGATCGCGGTGGCACTTCTGCACGATACGATCGAGGATACGACGGCGACGCGCGCCGAGATCGACGAACTCTTCGGCGAGGATATCGGCCGCCTGGTCGAGGGCCTGACCAAGATCAAGAAGCTTGATCTCGTCACCAAGAAGGCCAAGCAGGCGGAAAACCTGCGCAAGCTGCTGCTCGCCATTTCCGACGATGTGCGCGTGCTGCTGGTCAAGCTTGCCGATCGCCTGCACAATATGCGCACCCTCGATCATATGTCGGCCGACAAACGGGCCCGCATCTCCGAGGAGACGATGGAAATCTATGCGCCGCTCGCCGGCCGCATGGGCATGCAGGATATGCGCGAGGAGCTCGAAGAGCTCTCCTTCATGCATATGAACCCGGAAGCCTATGACACCGTCACCAAAAGGCTGGAAGAGCTTTCCAAGCGCAATGAGGGCATCGTCAAGAAGATCGAGGCCGAACTGCGTGACCTGCTGGTCGCAAGCGGCCTGACCAGCGCCTATGTCAAGGGCCGGCAGAAGAAGCCCTATTCGGTCTTCCGCAAGATGCAGTCGAAGTCGCTTTCCTTCGAGCAGCTTTCCGATGTCTATGGCTTCCGTTTGATCGTCGAGGACATTCCGTCCTGCTACCGGGCACTCGGCATCGTCCACACTCGCTGGCGCGTCGTGCCCGGCCGCTTCAAGGATTATATCTCGACGCCGAAGCAGAACGACTACCGCTCGCTGCACACCACGATCGTCGGCCCCTCCAGTCAGCGCATCGAGCTGCAGATCCGCACCAAGCGCATGCACGAAATCGCCGAATTCGGCATTGCCGCCCACACGCTCTACAAGGACGGCGCCACCAATGCCGACGGCGACATCCTCTCGCGCGAATCCAATGCCTATTCCTGGCTGCGCCATACGATCGAAGCGCTGGCCGAAGGCGACAGCCCGGAGGAATTCCTCGAGCACACCAAGCTCGAGCTATTCCAGGACCAGGTCTTCTGTTTCACGCCGAAGGGCAAGCTGATTGCTCTGCCCCGCGGCGCCACCCCGATCGATTTCGCCTATGCGGTGCACACCAATATCGGCGACACCACCGTGGGCGCCAAGATCAACGGCCGCATCATGCCGCTGGTGACGCGTCTTGCCAATGGCGACGAGGTCGAGATCATCCGCTCGGGCGTGCAGGTCCCGCCCGCCGCCTGGGAGGAGATCGTCGTCACCGGCAAGGCGCGCGCCGCCATCCGTCGCGCCACCCGCATGGCGATCCGCAAGCAATATGCCGGTCTCGGCCACCGCATTCTCGAGCGCACCTTCGACAGAGCCGGCAAGATTTTCTCCCGCGAGGCGATGAAGCCGGCGCTGCACCGCCTCGGCCAGAAGGAAGTCGAGGACGCGATCGCTGCCGTCGGCCGCGGCGAGATGTCTTCGCTCGACGTCCTGCGCGCCGTCTATCCCGACCACCAGGATGAGCGCGTCACCGTCAGGCCCTCCGGCGACGACGGCTGGTTCAACGTCCGCAGTGCGGCCGGCATGATCTTCAAAATCCCCGGCAAGACCAAGGCCGGGGTCGATGGCGGTCCTTCGGAAGTCGACACCGACGCCGATATCGGGCCGATCCGCGGCCTGTCCGGCAATGTCGACGTCAAGTTCGCGTCAACCGGTGCGGTGCCCGGCGATCGCATCGTCGGCATCATGGACCAGGGCAAGGGCATCACCATCTACCCGATCCAGTCGCCGAGCCTGCAGCGCTTCGACGATCAGCCCGACCGCTGGATCGACGTCCGCTGGGATCTCGACGAAGCCAACAAGTCGCGTTTCATGGCGCGCATCCTGGTAAACGGGTTGAATGAACCCGGCACGCTTGCCAAGGTCGCCCAGACCGTCGCAGGCCTCGACGTCAATATCCGTTTGCTGAACACGGTGCGGGTCGCGGCGGATTTCACCGAAATGATGCTCGAGGTCGAGGTCTGGGACCTGCGTCAGCTCAATCAACTGCTCGCCCAGATGAAGGAACTGGATTGCATCGCCACGGTCCGGCGGCTCTACGAGTAAGATTTTGTTAAGCCCTCAGACGGTTCAGCGCAAAATTGCACATTTTATGATCGTCTCATGATCGAAATAGTTCGTCAGAAAGGCATGCTATGCGTCAGTCGCATGGCTGTCTCCATGTTGCGGCTGTAGTAATTAGCCGGTGCCGGGCCTATCTTCTGGTCATCGAAACGCAAACAGAAGATGAGACAAAACAATGTTTGATCCTATCAGGAAAATCGCTCGCGCCCTCCGCGCTCCGACCACGCAGGAACGTGAAATGGCATATCTCAACGGCTCGTTCGATCGTATCGATCTCGAGTTTCGTCAGCGCCAGGTCGACCGCGGTCTGTTTCGCACGCGCTGATACTGAATTTATACTTGAGACGAGTGAGGGACGTTATGCATAACGGACGCCCCTCGGCATGAAGAAGTTCCTCTCTGCTGAGGGGTGAGCTGTTTTTTCGGCGGTATCATTTGCCGCTCTTGTCATGGTCATGTGCGCTGCACTAAATACCGGCCATGTTGTTTCGCCGTCGCAAGCCTGCGGGATTCAAGGAAAAGATGCGAGAGCTTCTATGGCCCCGCAAAGGTTTCCTTCGCCCGCTCCGTTACCTGACAATGCGCATCCTGCGCCTGAGCGCTTCGCCGCACGCGGTTGCGGCCGGCGTCGCTGCGGGTGTCTTCGTCTCGTGGACGCCCTTCATCGGCGTGCATTTCGTCATGGCCTTCGTCATCACCTATTTCCTCTCCGGCAGTATGGTGGCCGCCGCACTCGGTTGCGCGGCATTCGGCAATCCGCTGACCTATCCCTTCATCTGGGGCATCACCTGGGAGATCGGGCATCTCTTGTTGAGCCGTGAGGATCATCTGGCCGGTCAGACGGTTGATCTCGCCGCCCTCTTTCACAAGCTGAACTTCACGGAACTGTGGAAACCTGTGCTGGAGCCGATGCTCGTCGGCGCCATTCCGCCGGCGATCGTCACCTCCGTTGCGCTCTACGCCCTGACATTCTACACCGTGAAGGGTTTTCAGACGCGCCGCCACACACGGCTGCTGGAGCGGGCGCGTTTGCGTCTGGCCGGCCCGGCTGGCGACATGCCGAGCGTATGAACCCGGTCAAGAAATCCTAAGCGACGGAAGGTTCCGGCATGATCATCGGCATTGGCAGCGATCTGATCGACATTCGCCGCGTCGAGAAATCCATCGAGCGCTTCGGCGAGCGCTTTACCCATCGCTGCTTCACCGAAATCGAGCGCGCCCGTTCCGACCGCCGGGCAAATCGCGGCGCCTCCTATGCCAAGCGTTTCGCCGCCAAGGAGGCCTGTTCCAAGGCGCTCGGCACCGGCATAGCCCAGGGTGTCTTCTGGAAGGACATGGGCGTCGTCAACCTGCCGAGCGGCAAGCCGACCATGGTTTTGTCGGGTGCTGCCGCCCTGATCCTCGAATCGATGCTGCCCGCCGGCCACAGGCCCGCCATTCATTTGACAATAACCGATGATTATCCCTTGGCGCAGGCCTTCGTGATTATCGAGGCTTTGCCCGAGAGCCTCTGATCGCGGCCTCGGGGGCTGTCGATCGCGACCTCTCGTCGCTTTTGACGTTGTCGCCATTGCCGCAATCGACCGAAGCCGCTAGAGAGAACGACAGAAAGAATTGCGCCGTCGCGGCGTCTTGAAGGAATGAGACTGCGTGTCCGAAAAAGTCCAAGCCAAGCCGAACGCCCTCTGGGAAAATATCAAAGTCATCATCCAGGCGCTGATTTTGGCGATGGTGATCCGAACGGTGCTGTTCCAGCCCTTTACCATTCCCTCCGGTTCGATGATGCCGACGCTGCTTGTCGGCGATTACATCTTCGTCAATAAGTTCGCCTACGGCTATTCGAAATATTCGCTGCCCTTCTCGCCCGATATCTTCAGCGGCCGCCTGTTCGGCGCCGATCCGAAGCGCGGCGATATCGTCGTCTTCCGCTTCCCGCCGAACCCCGACATTGATTACATCAAGCGCTGCATCGGCCTGCCGGGCGACCGTATCCAGGTCACCGACGGCGTGCTCTACGTCAACGGCAAGCCGGTTCCGAAGGTGGCGGACGGTACCTTCACCTCGGATTACAAGCTCGATCCGGGCGCGGATGTTCCTGTGTTCCGCGAAACGCTCGACAACGGCAAGACCTACGACACGCTCGACCAGTCTCCGGTGTCGCGCGGCGATAACACCCGTGAATTCATCGTGCCGGAAGGCCATTATTTCATGATGGGCGACAACCGCGACAACTCGCTCGACAGTCGCTTCGACGTCGGCTTCGTGCCGGCCGAAAATCTTGTCGGCCGCGCCAGCGTCATCTTCTTCTCGCTCGGCAACGACACCTCTTTCCGCGAAATCTGGAAGTGGCCGACGAACATGCGCTGGGACCGCCTCTTCAAGGTTGTTGAATGAGCAAGGCGCCGACGCTTTCTGCGGCCGACCGCGCAAAGCTTGAAGGCCTGATCGGTCACGATTTCGCCGAAAAGGAACGCCTGGATCGGGCGCTGACCCATGCTAGCGCCCGCACTGAGAAGGGCGGCAATTACGAACGGCTGGAATTCCTCGGCGACAGGGTGCTCGGGCTCTGTATCGCCGAGCTTCTGTTCCGCACCTTCGGCACGGCGGGGGAGGGCGAACTCTCGGTTCGCCTCAACCAGCTGGTCAGCGCCGAAACCTGTGCTGCGGTCGCCGACGAACTCAATCTTCACCTCTATATCCGCACCGGCGCCGACGTGAAGAAACTGACCGGCAAGCGGATGATGAACGTGCGCGCCGACGTGGTCGAAAGCCTGATCGCCGCGATCTATCTCGACGGCGGCCTCGAAGTGGCTCGCCGCTTCATCCTGCGCTACTGGCAGGGCAGGGCAGTCCGGGCCGATGGGGCCAAGCGCGACGCCAAGACCGAGCTGCAGGAATGGTCGCACGCGAAATTCGGCGTCACGCCCAACTACCGGGTTGATGAACGCAGCGGACCGGATCATGATCCGCGCTTCAAGGTGACGGTGGAAGTTGCTGGCATAAAGCCGGAAACCGGCGTAGAGCGGTCGAAGCGCGCCGCCGAACAGGTTGCGGCGACCAAGATGCTTGAGCGCGAAGGCATTTGGCAGCAATCGTCTGCCGGAAACTGACGGGACAATGACACAAGAAGAAGATATCGCGGCCGAAGCTGCTCAAGAAACCAATGGTCCGACGCATTCGGGCTTCGTCGCGCTGATCGGGCCGACCAATGCCGGCAAGTCGACGCTGGTGAACCGCCTCGTCGGCGCCAAGGTCTCGATCGTCAGCCATAAGGTGCAGACGACGCGCGCCATCGTCCGCGGCATCGCGATCCACGACAACGCTCAGATCGTCTTCATGGATACACCCGGTATCTTCAAGCCACGCCGCCGGCTCGACCGCGCCATGGTGACCTCGGCCTGGGGTGGCGCGAGGGATGCCGATCTGATCGTGCTGCTGATCGACAGCGAGCGCGGCCTGCGCGGCGATGCCGAAGCCATCCTCGAAGGCCTCAAGGAAGTCCGGCAGCCGAAGATCCTGCTGCTCAACAAGATCGACCGCGTCAACCGCGAGGATCTGCTGGCCCTCGCGGCCGCTGCCAATGAAAAGATCGCCTTCGATCGCACCTTCATGATATCGGCCGAAAACGGCTCCGGCTGCGACGATGTTATGGATTATCTGGCTGCAACGCTGCCGGAGGGGCCGTGGTATTATCCCGAAGACCAGATTTCAGATCTGCCGATGCGCCAGCTCGCCGCCGAGATCACCCGCGAGAAGCTGTTCCTGCGGCTGCACCAGGAGCTTCCCTACGCCTCGCATGTCGAAACGGAGAAGTGGGAAGAGCGCAAGGATGGCTCGGTGCGTATCGAGCAGGTGATCTATCTTGAGCGCGACAGCCAGAAGAAGATCGCGCTCGGCAAGGGTGGTGAAACTATTAAGGCGATCTCGACGGCTTCCCGCAAGGAGTTGTCGGAGATCCTCGAGCAGCCGGTCCATCTCTTCCTGTTCGTCAAGGTTCGCGAGAATTGGGGTGATGATCCCGAACGGTTCCGCGAAATGGGTCTCGATTTCCCGAAATAAGGGGTGGCAAGAATTTGCTTATTCGGCTACCAGCCCCTTGTTTTCAAATAAAAAAACCGCATCGCTCACGGAACAATTCGGTAACTTGTGCATTCCTTCATGAACGGCGCGCCAAAGACGGCGTGCCTGTTTTGCGACGGCAGGGGCGGGCATGGTGACGTCGAGATCGATCAATTCCTTCAAGACTCCTTGCCAGCAATGTCCTTTGCGGCCCCTGCCGCATTTCCGGGAATTCAGCCGCGACGAACTGGAATTCGTTTCCAATTTCAAGAGAGGTGAACTTGCCGTCGATGCCGGCTCCACCATCCTCGTCGAGGGTGCGCACAGCGCCCATCTTTTCACCGTGCTTGCCGGTTGGGGCTTTCGCTACAAGATGCTGGAGGATGGGCGCCGCCAGATACTGAATTATATCATGCCGGGCGATCTGGTCGGCCTGCAGGGAACGATCGCCGGCGAGATGCAGCATTCCGTCGAAGCGCTTTCACCGGTTTCTCTCTGCGTCTTCGAGCGCGACAGGCTGATGACGCTCTATAACAAACACCCCTCGCTTGCCTTCGACATCACCTGGATCGCGGCGCGCGAGGAGCGAATCTTGGATGAACACCTGCTCAGCATCGGCCGTCGCACGGCGTTGGAAAGAGCAGCCTATCTGATCGCTTTCCTGTTTGAGCGCGGCCGGAAGCTTAATCTCTTCAATGGCCGCCAATTCATCCCCATCACCCAGCAACACATTGCCGATACGCTCGGCCTTTCCATCGTCCACACCAACAAGACCTTGAAAAAGCTCGGTGAACGTGGGTTGATCCGCTGGCAGGAGCGCGGCTGCGAGGTTCTGAACGGCGAGGAACTGATGGCGATTGCTGGCTGGGAAGGGCTCGGAGAAAGCAAACGTCCCTTCATCTAGTCCCGGCCTTATGTCTTTTTTAAATGCGCATTAGCATCAGGGAAAATAAGCTCGGTCGTCGTCTTTCCTCCGATTTGATTCTTATCGACCGGGCAGAAAAATGGTTCATTCAGAAATGGTGGCGGAATTCACCGACAGCGTGCCATGCGGGGCACCGGAGGGCATTGATGTTGGCGAAACAGCCGGGGCGCTGCGACTGCCGCCCGACGGAGGGCGGGCAATCATGAGCGCAATCCGTGTTCTGGTTCTTGAAGACAGCCTGATTATCGCGATGGAGGCGGAGGACATTTTGCGCCTGGCCGGCGTCGAGAATATCGATATCGTCGGCAGTGTGGAGCAGGCGAGGGCTGCCATCACTGCGGAGACCTATGATTTCGCGCTTCTCGACGTCAATCTCGGCGAGGGCATGAGCTTCGGATTTGCTCGTCATCTTCTCGATCTCGGCATTCCCTTCGGCTTTGTCAGCGGTTATTCCGATACCGGCGATTTCCCGCCGGACTTGCAGCACATTCCGCTTCTGGTGAAGCCTTTCGACGAAACGGCGATGCGTCAATTCCTGCTGAGGTTATTCCCCGCCGTCGCCTGACGCGGTCCAGGACAGCAGCTAGGCCTTTTCCATTTTCGGCATCATGTTCTAGAGCCTTTCCTGGTTAGATTGAAGCATTCTGCCGGAGCAGGTTTTCGTCAGGGCAGAGGCGATTGGCGACGGGCATACCTCTTGGTACGGCCGAGCCGATCGCCTCTGATCCTGGCGGAAAGATGCCCGGCCCTTCGGGTTGGCTGAAACGGGCCGGCTGATCGACCGGCCGGCTTGGCCGTAAAGCCGGGCTACGACGCGCCGGCCGGTCGACCATCCGACTCCGTTTGAGCCAACAGAATGCTTCAATCTAACCGGGAAAGGCTCTAGGATGGATTCGTCAGCCGCAAGGACTTCTTTCGATGCAGTGGCAGGATCAGGCGATCATCCTGGGCGTCAAGCGCCACGGCGAGACGAGTGTCATCGCCGAGGTGATGACGCGCGATCGCGGCCGCCATCTTGGCCTGGTGCGCTCCGGCCGGTCGCGCGCCATGCAGCCGGTGCTGCAGGCCGGCAATGCCGTGGAGGTTATCTGGCGCGCCAGGTTGGACGAACATCTCGGCGAATTCCGCGTCGAACCGGTGACGTTGCGCGCCGCCCGCCTGATGGAAACGGCGACCGCCGTCTACGGCGTTCAGGCGATGGGCGCGCTGCTGCGGCTGCTGCCGGAGCGTGATCCGCATCCGCATCTCTTCGAAGCGCTGGAGGTCATCCTCGATCACCTGCACAACCCGGCCGATGCCGGCGAGCTCTTCGTGCGTTTCGAACTGGCGGTGCTGAACGATCTCGGCTTCGGCCTCGATCTCGCCGAATGCGCCGCGACCGGCGCCCGTTCCGATCTCGTCTATGTCTCGCCCAAATCCGGCCGCGCCGTCAGCCGCAGCGCCGGTGCGCCCTGGGCGGACAAGATGCTGCTCCTGCCACCGTTTCTCGGTATCGAAGGCAATCGTGCGGCCGACTTCGATAGTCTCACGGCCGCGTTCCGTCTGACCGGGTTCTTTTTGCATCGCCACGTCTATGAACCACGCGGCATCGAAGCCGCAGCAGCCCGCGACGGCTTCGTTCAGGCGGCGCTCAAGGCGCTCAATCCAGCCTTGCGGACGCTTTCCGGTCCGAATGATATTTCCGCCTGACTTCGGTTTTTTACCGGTGCAAAACATCCTCCGGATTTGGCGGTTTACCCGCATGGGAGCCCTTCCTATGTCTGGAGGACTGCCAGCCAAGGAGGATCCCATGCTGACCAAGACCGCAACACCGACGACGATCACGCTCTGGAACGGCCGCGAAATTCCGCGTCTCGGCATGGGATGCTGGGCGATCGGCGGCCCCTTCTTTGCCGGTGACACGCCGCTCGGCTGGGGCGAGGTCGACGACGATGAATCCGTCGAAGCGATCCGCCGCGCCATCGAACTCGGCATCTGCTTCTTCGATACAGCCTCGAATTACGGCGCCGGCCATTCCGAAGAAGTGCTCGGCCGGGCGATCGGCAATCGCGACGATATTGTCGTCGCCACCAAGTTCGGCTTCGCCACCGACCCGCAAACCAAGCAGGCAACTGGCGCCTTCGCCGATGAGGCCTTCATCCGCCGTTCGGTCGAGACCTCGCTGCGCAGCCTCAGGCGCGACCGCCTCGATCTCCTGCAATTCCACATCAATGATTTTCCGTTGGAACAATCCGATGCCGTCTTCGACGTGCTGGAGGCGCTGCGCGCCGAAGGCAAGATCGACGCATTCGGCTGGAGCACCGATTCTCCCGATCGCGCCGCCCGCCATGCCGGCCGCCAGGGCTATGTCTCGGTGCAGCATACGATGAACGTCTTTGAGCCGGTGCCGGAGATGATCGCGGTGATCGAAAGGCAGGGGCTGATCTCAATTAATCGTGGTCCGTTGGCCATGGGGCTCCTGACCGGCAAGTTTACCGCCGACAAGGCAGTGGGCGCCAAGGATGTACGCGGCGCGGCCCTCGACTGGATGGTCTACTTCAAGGACGGGCGCATGGCCCCGGAATTCGCCGCAAGGCTCGACGCCGTCCGCGATCTCCTGACCTCGGGTGGCCGCACGCTGACGCAAGGGGCGCTCGCCTGGCTCTGGGCAAAATCGCCGCGCACACTGCCTATTCCAGGCTTCCGCACGTTCGCCCAGGTGGAGGAAAATGTCGGGGCGCTGGAAAAGGGACCGCTGCCGGCGGATATCATGGCGGGGATCGACGCCGCACTCGGGCATCAGTGAGAGGCGGTGACAATCCCCCACGCTTCCCCATTCCTGTGACGAGCACAGGAATGGGGAGAACGTTCAGCGCGTGCGGAAGAAAGCCTTCCGCAATTCGACCTACCGCCGTGCACGAACCTTCAACGCCCAGCCCTCAGGCCTTTCCTCGACGACGCGCACGGTGTCACCGATCGTGATCCTGCCGCTGCCGCGCGGGGTGACGTTCCAGCCGAAGAGCGGGCCGGGCACACGCCGGTCGGCCGACATGCGGATGCGGCCCATTGATGGCATCGGGTTCGGCCCCTCGCGCGAACCGGTCAACTGGTCCTGCGTCGTCATGATGCAGCGCGAGCAGGGTTTGACGAGATCGAAGCGGATGCCGGCAATCTCGATCGCCGCCCAGCGGTCCTCCGGCCAGGCCTCGTCGATATCGATGACGATGTTCGGACGGAAACGTTCCATGCCAACGCTGCCTTCGCCATGGGCGGCGAGGTCGGCGTTCAACGCTTTCAGCGAGCCGGTTGTCGTCACCAGGATCTGATAGCCGTCGGTAAAGGTGACCGGCGTACCTTCACCGGCCCATTCGGCATTCGCCGTCCGCCTTGCCTGGCCGTCGAAGAAGACCAGCCGCACCTCGCGGCCGAGCCACTCGGAAAGCAACCGGTTGCTGTCGGGATCGGCGACGGCGGCACTGACGGTCGATTTCCACACGCTCACATCCATGCGGCTTTCAGGCCGAGGCGGCGGCACCGATATGTCCTGCTTTCCCTGCATCAGCAGCCGAAAAGCGCCGGGTTCCGGCTGGACTTCGATGCGTGCGAGGTCCGGCAATTCGCGCTGGGTGATGAAGTGCCCGTGCTCGTCGGTGATCATCGCCCGCCGGTCGCCGGGAAGCCCATAGGCGTCGATGTCGGCCGAAGGCAGTGCGATGCCGCGGGCGCTCTTGAGAGGGTAGATGAAGAGGTCGCTGATATGCATACGGTTCTCCTAAAGCATGCCGCGCAAAAGTGTGCAGCGGTTTTCCCAGGCAAAGCGCGAAGCGCTTTTGCCGCAACGACATGCGCAAAAACAAGAAGCTAAAGCGCGAGGAGCGAATCTGAAAGATGCGAGCCGCTCTAGATCTCGTCCATGAATGCCTGGAGGAAGTCGCGCAGGCTTTTGTCGCGATCGGCCGCCAGCCTGCGGCCGGTCTCGGTCTGGAACCCGTCCGCCAGTTTGAACAGCTTCGTCCGGAAATGGTCTATCGCATAACGCTTGTCGTCGAGCGGGCGCTCCGCCGCCGCCGGGTCGAACGGATCGTAGAGCCCGGATCCCAGCCGCCCGGCAATATAGAAGCAGCGTGCGGCGCCGACCATGCCGATCGCATCCAGCCGATCGGCATCCTGCAGGATCTTTGCCTCCAGTGTCTGCGGCGCCACCCCGGCCGAGAAACTATGCGCGGTGATGGCGTGAGCCGCAGCGTCGATATCCGCCTGATTCCAGCCGAGTTCTGTCAAGATCGCCGAAGCCTTCTGCGCCGCCAAAGCCGATGCCTGTGCCCGCAGCGGCGAATTCTTCTCGACGGCAACGCAGTCGTGCAGCAGCACCGAAGCGGCAAGAACCCGCCCGTCACCGCCTTCTCCGGCATGGATGCGCATGGCGTTCCGGAAGACGCGCAGGATATGGGAAAGGTCGTGCGAGCCGTCGTCGCCATCGGCCGCGTGTGCGATCAGCGCCGCCGCGAGCGTTTCATGAGGAGAGAAGGCTTCGGCCTCGACCATTGCGCCACCTGTTTATGAGGAGGATTGTCTTCCGTCGATAGAGCATCGGAGCGGAAGCGGATTCGGGATCTCGGTCGAAGCACGCGACAACGAAGGCTCGGGGACCGTTGCCGATTATGTAGCCGCTTGCCGTGCGAGTCGCAATTGAAGCTGGCTCAGTGGCTCGGCAGAGGCGTCGCGCGGCCGTTTCTCGGCAGGGAAAGAAGATGGGGCACGTCAAGCGCGGGTCTCGGCCGGCTGATGTGATAGCCCTGGATCTCGTCGCATTCCTCGCATTCGAGCAGCGCCAGCTGCTCGGCCGTCTCGACGCCTTCGACGGTGACGCGCATGCCGAGTGCATCGCCGAGCAGGATGATCGCGTGCATGATCGCATGCGCCTCCTTGTTGTCGGCGATGTCGTTGACAAAGGATTTGTCGATCTTGATCTTGTCGAAGGGGAAGCTCGAGAGATAGCTCAGCGAGGAATAGCCGGTGCCGAAATCGTCCATCGAAATGCGGATACCGCACTCCTTCAGCGCATGCAGGATCGGCAGCACTTCGCCGAGATTTTCCATCAGCACGCTCTCGGTGATTTCGAGCTCGAGCCGCGACGGCGATAATGAGGCGGCGACCAGAGCCTCGCCGACATCCCTTGTCAGGTCGCTGCTGCTGAACTGCATCGCCGAAACGTTGACGGCGACCTTGATGTCTTCAGGCCATTCTGCTGCATCGTTGCAGGCCCGGCGCAAGACCCAGCGGCCGATATCGACGATGAGGCCGACCTCTTCGGCGAGCGGGATGAAATCCATCGGCGCAACACGGCCGCGGATCGGATGGTTCCAGCGGATCAGCGCCTCGAAGCCGCAGATGCGCCGCTGCGAGAGGTCATAGAGCGGCTGGTAATGCAGCTCGAATTCTTCCTTCTCGACGGCTGCTCTGAGGTCTGCCTCCAGCGCGTGGCGGAGCTGCATCTGCGCTTCCATCTCGCCGGCGAAGAAACGTTCGCGGCTGCGCCCGTCCGCCTTGGCGTGGGACAGCGCCACGCCGGCATGTTTCAGCAGGATGTCGGTTTCTTCGCCATCTCCCGGGGCGACTGCGATCCCCATCGAGACGCTGAGTTCCACCTGTTTTTCGCCGTGCAGGAAGAGATCGGAAAGCTCACGGCGGATCTGCTCGGCCAGTGCCGTCACATTCCACGGCTGCTGCTTGCCGGTCTGCAGTATGGCGAATTCATCCGAACCCAGGCGCGCCAGGGTGTTTTCCGAACCGGCCGAGGCCCGGATGCGCTCGGCGACCTGCTGCAGCATCTTGTCGCCGGCGGATACGCCCATCATGTTGTTGATCGATTTGAACCGGTCGAGGTTGAGGTGAACGAGAGCGATCTGCTCGTCCGGCTTGCGCTCTGCGAGCGCCGCATCGACCTGCTCGCGGAAATGGATGCGGTTCGGAAGACCGGTCAACGGGTCGTGGTGGGCGAGATAGGTGATGCGCTCGGCCGCCTCTCGATCCTCGGTAATGTCGGCATGAATGGCGATGTTGCTGCCGTCGGCAAGGATGGTCACCATGCTCTGGATGATGCGGCCGTCATCCATCAGCCATTCGCGCCGGCGGATACTGCTGCTGTTTGCCGCTTCTGAGGATTGTCGCCCGGCCCGCCGGCTGGCCCTGGCACCCTCCGCACCGCGCATTTTGTCGATGAGGTCGTCGATTGTCGCGCCGGGAATGACATCGTCCTGCGTCAGGCCGAAAAGCTGACGGAAGCGAAGGTTGGAAAGCGTCAGCCGCTGATCTGCGTCGAAGACGCTGAGACCGAGCGGCAGGTTGTTGAGGATGATTTCGAAGAGCCTCTGCTGTCCGTCGAATGCCTGACTGAGGGCGGACATATTGCCTCTCAGCGCATGGTTTTCCCGCAGCAGCGTTTCGGCACTTCTCTCGATCTCGTCATAGTCGCTTTCATGGACGCGATAGGTCGCGATCACAAGCTCCATCAGACGCTGCGCATCGACCGATCCATCGGCCGTAACGGCCTGGCTGCATTGCTGCCAGAAAAGCGCTTCAGCCTTCATGTAGGAGCTCTTGCGGGGCGGCTGCGGCGGCCACGGTCGCCGCCAGTTGATGGACGTACCTCATCGCATCGAAAATTCTTCCGGAGGGGACAATAAAATTGATTTTTCATAAACTAAACGCCCAGGTGGTATCTCGTGACGCTCATTCTGGACGGGCGGGATTAATATTCGGTTGCAGTGCAGCAGCGGAGTCGCGTCGTTAGACGTTTGTTTTATATGTGAAAAATCGCTGAAATACGGTGAGGCCCCTTCTTCTGGCGCAGGCGGATGCTCAGCCTCGGGACGTTCCGTTAACTCTTGTCAATCATCGTTAATGAGAAGTTAACAACTTATTGACGCACTGCGCAAATCAGTTTAACCAGCGAGTCAATCAGTGATTTTCCACGTTCGTATTGCGTACAAACACCACCGGCAATAGGCGGTGAATGGAGGTTTGTATGACCAGCACCACATCCGTTTCCGACACGTCATATGCATATCTGGCGACACTTTCGCGGCTTGATGCCAATGGCGATGGTGTACTCAGCCGCGGCGAACGCGCCGCGGATGAGAAGCCCGGCATCATCAAGGAGCTCCTGGAAGAGGACAATACCAGCGAGACGCAGCCGAAATTTTCCGGCAGCCTGATTGCGCTGATGATGGACTCGCGCGACAGCGGCATGGCAGCCAGTATCGCCGTCCCTTATCCGTTGCAGCAGACGGCGCCGACCTCAGGCGATCAGCCGGACGATCTCTACCGCAACACTTACGGCCAGTTCGACTTCAACACCGCCGCCTGAGCCGCTCCCGAATCGGGACATCCGCAAGCCGGCCGTTGGCCGGCTTTTTCCGTCCTGTGTGCCCACTGCCAAGTGATGGAGAGTCCTTGGCCCGTCCTGTCGGACGCGCGGCGCTCTAAATCAGGAACACCTTCCGGGTTGATACGTTCAGAAGGACAACCGGACGGAAGGAGATCTCCATGAAAGCCATGTGCACCATCGCCGCCCTGAGCCTGCTTGCCGTTGCATTGCCGGCGGGCGCTCAGGACAAGCAGACAGCGGTCGCCAATTTCGTCGGCAAGGACGGAAAGGAGGACGGCCGCGCGCAGCTGACGGCGGCCGCCAGCGGCGGTGTCCTGATCGAGGTCGAGATATCGGGATTGCCGGCGAACAAATGGGTGGCCTTCCATGTTCACGAGACCGGCCGATGCGACGCCGCGACCCATCACGAGTCGGCCGGCGGCCACTTCAACCCCGAGAAGGCCGAGCACGGCCTCCTTGCCGCCAAGGGTCCGCACGCCGGCGATATGCCCAATCAATATGTCGGGCAGGACGGTGTGCTGAGAGCCCAGGTCTTCGACAGCATGGTCACGCTTGATGGCAAGACCGACGGCATTCGCGGCCGCGCATTGATGGTGCACGCCAATTCGGATGATTATCGCAGCCAGCCCTCGGGTGATGCCGGGGAAAGACTGTCCTGCGGCGTCATTCAATAGTCTGCCGCATAAGTTCCCGGATCAATGTCTCATTGCCGCCTCAGTGCCGGCTTTTCGGCCGCCGCCCTGCCGTTGGACGCCTTTGCCGGCACGGCGTTCGATGCCGGCGCCTCGGTCGGATTGTTCTCGTCGAAGGCGAGCTTGACGCGTTTTGCCATGTCGCGGCTGACGGTCCACCAGTCACCCGTCTTTGCCCAATAGCGCAGCGTCACGAAGATCGGGCCGTCGCCGAGGCTGTCGATGAAGACGCTTGGTTCCGGTGACTTCAGCACCCGGGAATCGGTTTTGGCAAGGCCCATCAATGTCTCCATCGCCTGATCGATGTCATCCTCCACCTTGATCTTCAACTCGTTGCGCCGCGTCGCCTCGCGGCTGAAATTGGTAATTGGCGTGTTCCAGAGCGTCGAATTCGGCGCCAGCCGGTAGAGCCCGTCGGCGGTCCTCAGTTCGGTCGCAAACAATCCGATTTCGCGCACCGTGCCGGTCACGCTGCTGGTTTCGATGTATTCCCCGACCCGGAACGGCCTGAGGATCAGCAGCATGATGCCGGCGGCGATATTCTGCAGCGTTCCCTGCAGCGCCAGCCCGATCGCCAGGCCGGCTGCGCCGAGGGCCGCGATGATCGAGGCGGTCTGGACGCCGAACTGGCCGAGCACGGTGATGAACACCAGAATGAGCAGCGCGTAGCGCAGCACATTGGTGAAGAATCGCGCCAGCGTCTCGTCGATGCCATGGACGCGCGACAGGCCTTCATAGGCCCAGCGGCTGGTAAAGCCGGCGAGCGCCCAGCCGAGAACGAGCAGGATCACGGCCCCGAGGACGGAGAAGGAATACTGCACCGCCAGCGCGCTCGCCTGGCTGAGCGCCGTTTGCGTGGCGAGAAGGACGTCGGCTGCCTGTTGCTGCATGATCTGGCCCTGTCGATTGTAGGTGGTCGGGGGCTAGATGGAGCAGATGGCAGCAGCGTCAACCGCAGGCGGGCTTGCCGATCGCAAGCACGAAGGGCGCGTTGCCGTCGGCATCGGCACCACGTCCGATCGTCCGCACTGCCGCAACCAGCCGCCCGCCGCGGTTAAGCAGCGCGTCGCCGATCTCGATCAGCCGGGCGTTCGGCGTCGCGAAAGGTGAGGCCGCCCGCAGCCGGCCGGCAAGCTGTTCGTCGCTCTGATCCGGTGCAAGCAACAGTGCGGCGATCAGGGCCGCCGCCGGCGATCGCGACACGCCCATCCAGCAATGGATGAGCAGCGGCGTCTCCTGCCGCCACGATGCGGCAAAGTCGATAATCCGCTGCACATGCGTTTCGTCGGGCGCCACCAGGCCGCCGGTGCCCTTGAAGGTGATGTCGTTCATCGCAAGCGTCAGATGACGGTCGGCCGCGATCACGCCCGGCCGGTGGAAGGCCTGCTCCTTGGCGATCAGGCTGATCATGTCGCGCGCCTTGTGGCGCACGGCCATCTCCCCGATGCGCGACAGCGGCGAGACGACGATGAAGCTCACGACACCATCTCCAGCTCGGCCTCGATCGCCGCGAAGCGCTCGCAGAACAGCCGCTGCGCTTCGATCGCCGGCAGCGGCTCGATCATCAGCATCTCCCTGCTGATGCCGCGCGGCTGGCCGAAGAATTTCTGCGCCTCGGCGGGTGTGAAGCCGGCCAGCACCGTCGCCTCGAAATAGGCGGCGATCGTATCGGCCTTCTTGATTCGGTCCTTGAGGTCGCGCGAGGGATGCGGCGGCAGGCCGAAGCGCAGGTGCACGGCGGCCTCCAGCCGTTTTTCCACCGTCTTGTAGCCGCCGCCGACCACCGATTTGAACGGCGAGATCATATCGCCGATGACATATTCGGGCGCATCATGCAGCAGCGCCATCATGCAGTCCCGCGGGGAGGCATCGTTGAAGCGGCGGAAAATGTCTTCGACGACGAGGCTGTGCTGCGCCACCGAAAAAGCATGATCGCCCGATGTCTGGCCGTTCCAGCGGGCGACACGCGCCAGCCCATGGGCGATGTCGATCAGTTCGACATCGAGCGGCGAGGGGTCGAGCAGGTCGAGCCGGCGGCCGGACAGCATGCGTTGCCAGGCACGCGGCGCTTTCGTCGTCACGCGCTGGCCTCGTCGGTGCTCGTGGGAAAGACGAGGCCGGACCATTCCGGCAGGACGAGGGAAACGGGTGTTTCGCCGGCGAGCAGCGGCGTGCCAGCGGCCATTGCGGCGCCGGCGCGGTCGATGCGCACGATCGCCAGTCCGTGGTCGCCTTCGACCGAACCGAGTGTCCCGACAGGCTTGCCGGCGACGGTGATCTCCGTTCCGGTTTCCGGCAGAGCCGTTGCCGCGGACACCGTGACGACGCGCCGGCGCGCCGTGCCGCGGTGCTGCATGCGCGAAACGACCTCCTGGCCGACATAGCAGCCTTTCCTGAAGGAGAGGCCGCCGTTGAAATCCATCAGCACGTCATGCGGAAAGGCATCCTGCAGGGCGAAGTCCGAGCCTGACGTGACGACGCCGTGGCTGATACGCAACGCGTCGTAGAGCGCCTCAGCGCCATCGCCGTGCCGTCCGGCCCTGCGGGTCAACGTAATGCCGGCCTTAGCGAAGCGGCTGTCCCGGACGCCTTGGCTGTCCCGGACGCTTGGGCTGTCCCGGACGCTTTGGCTGTCCAAAACATCCTCCGCACCTTCGCCCCAGCAAACGGTGACACCCTCTTCGGCGCGGGCCGCGAGCGTCACGGCGGCGCGCAGCTTGTACATCGTCAACCGCTTCAGCAGGCCATCGCGCTGGCCGGCATCGGTTTCGATCGTATAGCCGTCGCCGTCCTGCCAGATCATGAAGTCGAACAGGATCTTGCCCTGCGGCGTCAGCAGGGCCCCGGGCCGCGCCTCGTCTGGCGCAAGCGAGATGATATCGGTGGTGATCAGGTTCTGCAGGAAGGATTGGGCTTCCGCGCCGCTGATCGAGAGCAGTGCGCGGTCTTTCAGGAATACGGCTGGCATGGCGGAACCTGTCGCGTTGGTCATCGCTCAGAGGTATGTCTTCACGAGGTGGATCGCAAGCGCGCCCCATGCGAAAGGCGAGACGCGAAAGCGAGATGGGCGTCAGTCGCCCGCCGTGAAGAATTTCCATTTGCCCTGAGGCGTAATGCCGAGGCGGTAGAAGTTATATCCGCCGAATTCCTGCATGTCGGAAAGATCGCCGGCCGTGACGATGCGCAGCAGCTCGACGCGCTCCGGCGGCGTCAGCGACTTCAGGTCCTTTTCGGCGAAATAGGGCCAGACATACATCTCGTCTGCCGTACCCTGGCCGACATGCACGAAGCCGGTCGAGACGATGTCGAGCATGATGGCGAGGATCTCGTCTCCATCGGGATCGCCCGAAAGATCCTTCAGCGTACCGATCGGATCTTCCGTGGGCTCGCCGACAGTCACCTGCGTCTGCTCGGTGCCGGTCCCCATCAGCGGCCGCAGCCGTTCGAGATCGCCGGAGGCGGCCGCCTCGACGATCTGCTCGCGCATCTTGCGAACCGGCTCGGGCACCTTGCTGATGTCGTAGATCACTTCGGCGGGCTTGGAAGCATCCTGAGCGCCCGGCGTCTTGTCGACACCCTGATTGTTCTGGCTGTTGACCAGCGGATCGGCCATCGGAACGCTGGGAGCGGTCCCGCCCTGCGGCTGGCTCTGTCCCTGAGCGCTTCCGGGCGCGGCCGGCGCGTCGTTGGCCGCCTGGCCGGGGATCTTGTGCAATTCGGAAAGCGCGTAGGCTGCCGGCGCGAGGAAGATATTGCCGGCGGCGAGGCTGAACGCAAACAGCACCGGCGCGAGCGGAATCCGCGAAACTTTCTCTTTACCGGCGCGCATCAAACTCTCTGATAATAATTATTGCAGGGTGCGGTTCGCGGAGAATTCGCCGGCAAGCATGCGTTCGCGCAGCGAATCCAGCAGGGCTTCGGCGCTGCTTTCCCCATGCAGTCTGATCGTCTCTCTCAGTGCGTGCGCAATGGCGGCATCAGCGATGATCTCAGGCTCGATTCCGTCGGCCATGCCGTCGGCCCAAGCCTCGTTCTGGTACTCCAGAGCCGCCTGCATCTTTTCGTGGACGATCATGTCGTCGATCTCGTTGAGGCTTGCTTCCATTGTCTTTTCCTCAGAACTTCTCATGTCTTACTGCACCGTTAACAACACTAACAGCCTTTTCCCAAAACGACACGTCAACATGCGAAAACAGGTTAATTAAACGTCAATTTCCAAAACGCGAGGTAATTTCTGTGGCGAGTGTTGCACCTTCGTTACGGTAGCGCTCTTCTGCCACGATGGCCGCTGCGGTGCAATCCGTATAGACGGAGGCGAAGGCGCGGTAGCCGCGATTGAAGGCTGCGGTCAGTTTTTCCCTACGCTGCGGCTCGTTGCCGGTCTCCGAATCGAGCAGCTGCTGCATGCCGTTTCGCCACCCGTCACCATCAGCCGCCTTGCAGAGCGTTCTCAAATAATGCACCGAACCCAACACCTCGGCGAGCCGTGCCAGTTTGTCGTCATAGGGCACCGTCACCGCAGGCGGCGGCGTAATCTCCTCCTCCCGTGGAGGCGGCGCGTTCTTACCCTGCGCCATGGTGGGGCCGGCGAGCACGAGCAGGGACAGGAAAACGCGTCGAACGGGAATCATGCTCCCAGTTGATACGTTGAGCATGACGGCAACAAGGCGGACCTTGAGAGTTTCCACTCCTATTCGCCGCAAGCCAGAGCATGCTGCCGAAAGTGTCAGCGGTTTCTTTTGACGTCATGCTCTAATTTTAATTCAGAATAAGATTCAGATTACAGGCCGGTCGGCCTGAAATCATCCTGTTCTAGCCGTTCTGCGCATTCGAGCACACTCTGCGGCACCGGCAGCCGCCGGATTTCCTCAACCGTATACCAGCCGAGCGCCGCCGCATCGTCGGCGGCCTCAGCCACCAGCTCCCGATCCGCCTCGACGCGGAAGACCGACAAGAAGAAGTGGCTGCTGAGGCTGCCATCGGCCGCATGGGTCTTCAGATCATAGGTCGAAAACAGCTGTGGATTACGCACCGAAATGCCAGTTTCCTCGCGGAATTCCCGCAGCGCCGTTTGCTCCGGCGTTTCATCAGGCTCCGCCCGGCCGCCTGGAAAGGCATACATGTCGGCGGAAGGCGGATTGCGCCGCAACACCAGAAGGAATCGTCCATCCCGTTCGAGAATGGCGGAGGAGGCGGCTTTGGCGGTGGAGATCATGAGATGGCTCTTGCTGCGATGGCCCATCCTACCCGATGAATGCTGCAGAAGAAATGCGAAGGCGCGAAAGGAGCTTGCGTGACCTACATCATCTACACCTTTGCCGCCGTCTTCGAGATCGCCGGCTGCTTCGCCTTTTGGGCGTGGCTAAAGCTTGAAAAGAGCGTCTGGTGGCTGGCGCCGGGAATGGTCTCGCTGGCACTTTTTGCCTGGCTTCTGACACTGGTGCCGAGCGAGGCCGCCGGCCGCACTTTCGCGGCCTATGGCGGCATCTACATTCTGGCTTCACTGCTCTGGCTGTGGCTGGTGGAAAGCCGCGTGCCTGATCGCTATGATATTGGCGGGGCGCTGGTCTGCCTTGCCGGAACGAGCATTATCCTCTTTGGGCCGAGAGGCTGACGCGCCTTGACCGGACTCAAGCCGGGTGCAAAGACAAGCCGATGTGTGGACGTTTCGCCCTGACAAGCTCCAGCGCCGACCTGCGCGAATTTTTCTCCGGTCTCAATCTCGATGAGTTTCCGGCGCGCTATAACATTGCGCCGACGCAGCCGATCCTCGTTGTGATCGCAGGCGAGGGCCGGGAGCAGGGCAGCAACCTGGCCGACCGCCGCGCCGTGCTCGTGCGCTGGGGTCTCACGCCGGCCTGGGTCAAGGATCCGAGGGACTTCCCGCTGTTGATCAATGCCCGCTCCGAGACCGCGATCGGCAAGGCCTCCTTCCGAGCGGCCATGCGTCATCGCCGCATACTCATCCCGGCCTCCGGCTTTTATGAGTGGCATCGCACGTCGAAAGAAAGCGGAGAGCGGCCGCAGGCCTATTGGATCAGGCCACGTCAGGGTGGGGTCGTCGCTTTTGCCGGGCTGATGGAGACATGGTCCTCGGCGGATGGTTCCGAGGTCGATACCGGCGCGATCCTGACGACACCGGCCAATTCGGGCATGTCGGCGATCCACGATCGCATGCCCGTGATTATCAAGCCTGAAGATTTTTCGCGCTGGCTGGATTGCAAGACCCAAGAACCGCGCGAGGTGGTCGACCTGATGCGGCCAGTTCAGGACGATTTTTTCGAGGCCGTCCCGGTCTCGGACAAAGTCAACAAGGTCGTCAACATGGGGCCCGACCTGCAGCACCCGGTCGTCGTCGAAAAGCCGCTTAAGGCCCCCGAGAAGCAGAGGCCTGACGACGGTCAGCTTAGTTTCTTCTGAACACTATCTGCCGCTTTTCGTTAGTCGAGCGGGCGCTCAAGCGGATTTCTTGACGCTGGTCGGCTTGTGTTTCGCCATCAGCGATGCCGCGGCAACAGCCTTGAGGCCGACGGGGCGATAGTTGGCGGCGAGGTCGGGCTTGGCCGTCTGTTGTTCGCCGCTGTTGCTCTTCTTCGAAGTCACGATACTCTCCTACGTGGTTCTTCCCAGGGTATTTTGTAGTTTTGATGTTTGGTCACAAATAGCGACAAAACGGGGACGCAGCTTATCAGGATTTGTAAACGCGCACCATAATTCGCGAGGCTTAACTGAAGCCTACGTTGGTTAATACTTACTGAAGGGAGCAGTTCCAATAAAAGTGCGCAGCCGTTTTTCCGGGGAAAAAACACGCGGCAGTTTTCCCGGGAATGCGGGAGCTGAAGAGAGACGCATGCCGATCACGCGAATAGATCAGGAAATGCGCTCGCGTCAGATGTGGCGGCCGATATCGTCGTCGCCGATGCCGGGTTCCTCGATCGTCAGCGTCCCGTATTTCCGCCGCCATTTCCGCGCGCCGAAGGGAAGCGATATCAGATAGGCGGCAACGGTAAAGACCATCACCTCCCAGGTGTAGCTCATCAGCAGAGCCACATAGAGCACGACGCCGAGCATCATCGGCAGCACGAGATCACGCCGCAGCCGGTTGCCTTCCGATTTGCCCGACCAGACCGGCAGCCGGCTGATCAGCAGGAAGGCGATGACGACGGTATAGATCGACGAGAGATAGGCGAAGGTGCGGTCCGTCGCCAGGCCGAGGAAGCCGAGATAGACCGGCAGTAGCACCAGCATGGCGCCGGCGGGCGCCGGCACGCCGACGAAATATTCCGATTGCCAGCTCGCCTTGTTCTCGCGTTCGGCCATGACGTTGAAGCGGGCAAGCCGCAGCCCGGCGGCGATCGCATAGATCAGCGCGGCGATCCAGCCGAGCGAGCGCGCCTGGTCGAGCGCGAAGACATAGACGACGAGGGCAGGGGCGACGCCGAAATTGACGATATCGGCAAGCGAATCCATTTGCGCGCCGAACTTCGAGGTTGCCTTCATCAGCCGGGCCACGCGCCCGTCGATGCCGTCGAGGAAGGCAGCGACCAGCACCATGGAGACGGCGAGTTCGTAACGGTTCTCGAAAGCCAGCCGGATGCCGGTCAGCCCGGCGCAGATCGCCAGAATGGTGATGAGGTTCGGAAAGACGAGACGGAGCGGGATCTCGCGCAGACGGGGGCCGCGGGCGGAATCATCCGGACCGTTGGGCTCGAAAGGCGGAAAGGGCGTTTCCATATCGCGTTCCTATTTTTAGCTGCGGCGGCTGATGACGGGACCCTTGGCGGAGGCGAATTCGGCGATCACAGTTTCCCCGGCAATCGCCACCTGGCCGAGCGAGACGCGTGGCGCAGCACCGGCCGGCAGGAACACGTCGAGCCGCGAGCCGAAACGGATCAGCCCGAAGCGCTCGCCGGCATCCACCGGCTCGTTGGGGTTCGCCCAGCAGAGGATGCGCCGCGCCACGAGGCCGGCGATCTGCACGACGCCGATCTGGCCGTGCCGGGTTTCGATCACCAGCCCGTTGCGTTCATTGTCCTCGCTCGCCTTGTCGAGCTCGGCATTGACGAAGCTGCCGGAGCGGTAATTGATGCTGACGATGCGCCCGCGCATCGGCGCCCGGTTCACATGGCAATTGAAGACGTTCATGAACACCGAGATGCGCAGCATCGGCTCGGAGCCGAGGTCGAGCTCGGCCGGCGGGGTCACCATCTGGATCGCCGAGACCTTGCCGTCGGCCGGAGAGATCACCAGATCGTCGTCCTGCGGGGTCACGCGCTCGGGATCGCGGAAGAAATACGCGCACCACAGCGTGAAGATCATGCCGATCCAGAAGAGCGGCTTGAAGATCCAGCCCAGGATCAGCGACGCGACGAAGAAGGCGGCAACGAAGGGATAACCCTCCTTATGCACGGGGACGATCGTGTTGCGAACCGTGTTGAACAGGCTCATGCTGCCGGTCTCCTTGCGTTGTCGTTTTTTGCTGGTTAGCGAAAAACCGTCTCCGGGGCAATGCTGCGGCCCCGGCCCTGGTTCCGACGCCGGGGTTCTGAACAACAAAAGCTTGGCCGGTACCGCTCCCGGCTCAGCTTGCCGGGGCAAGCCGCGTGATCACGCCCAGGTCGTCGCTTTCGCGCACCTGCTTCAGATGTTCTTCCGCCTGTGTCGCCTCGCGCTGGCGGTTCCACATCGAGGCGTAAAGACCGTTCCGCTCGAGCAGGGCGGCATGCGTCCCGCGCTCGGCGATCTCGCCGCTTTTCAACACGATGATTTCGTCGGCGCCGATGACAGTCGACAGCCGGTGGGCGATGACCAGCGTCGTCCGGTTCTTCGACACCACGTCGAGCGCCGTCTGGATTTCCCGCTCCGTCGTCGTGTCGAGCGCCGACGTCGCCTCGTCGAGGATCAGGATCGGCGGCGCCTTGAGGATGGTGCGGGCGATCGCCACCCGCTGCTTCTCGCCGCCGGAAAGCTTCAGCCCGCGTTCGCCGACCTTGGTCTCGAACCCCTCGGGCAGCGCCTCGATGAAATGCGCGATCTGCGCCACCTCGGCCGCTGCAAAGACGTCGCCGTCGCTGGCCGACGTGCGGCCGTAACGGATGTTATAGGCGACCGTGTCGTTGAAGAGCACGGTATCCTGCGGCACCATGCCTATCACCGAGCGCAGGCTCTTCTGCGTCACCGTGCGGATGTCCTGGCCGTCGACGGTGATCGCGCCGCTCTGGATATCGTAGAAACGATAGAGCAGCCGCGACAGCGTCGACTTGCCGGCTCCCGAAGGACCGACGACGGCAACCGTCTTGCCGGCCGGCACCTCGAAGGAAATGCCCTTCAGGATCGGACGGGCGGGGTCGTAGGAAAAGTGCACGTCCCTGAAGGCGATCGCGCCCTGGCCGATCCGAAGCTCGGCCGCATCGGGCGCGTCCTTGACCTCGGCCTGGACCTCCAGCAGGTCGAACATCTGCTCGATGTCGGTCAGGCCCTGGCGGATTTCGCGGTAGACGAAGCCGATGAAGTTGAGCGGCGCGGAAAGCTGCAGCAGCATCGAATTGACGAAAACGAAATCGCCGACCGTCTGCTCGCCGCGCTGCACCGCCAGCGCTGACAACACCAGCATGATCGTCGTGCCGATGCCGAAGATGACGCCCTGGCCGAAGTTCAGCCAGCCGAGCGAGGTCCAGACATCGGTCGCCGCCTTCTCGTAGCGCTCCATTGATTTGTCGAAGCGCTTCGCCTCCATCTCTTCGTTGCCGAAATATTTGACGGTCTCGAAATTGAGGAGGGAATCGATCGCCTTGGTGTTGGCGTCGGTGTCGCTGTCGTTCATCGACCGGCGGATGGCGATGCGCCAGTCGGAGGCGCGGATGGTGAACCAGATATAGGCCCAGACCGTAAAGGCGGTGACGGCGAGATAGGAGAAGCCGTAGCCCCACCAGAAGATCGCCGCCGTCAGCAGGAATTCGATGACGGTCGGGACCGAATTGAGGATCGTGAAGCGCACGATCGTCTCGATGCCCTTGGTGCCGCGCTCGATGATGCGCGACAGGCCGCCGGTCTTGCGCTCCAGATGGAAGCGCAGCGACAGTTCATGCATATGCACGAAGGTCCTGTAGGCGAGCTGGCGCACCGCATGCTGCCCGACGCTGGCAAACAGCGCGTCGCGCAACTGGTTGAGGCCAAGCTGGATCAGGCGGGTGATGTTGTAGGCGATGACAAGGGCGATGGCGCCGGCAAGCAGCGGCGGCACCGAGCCGGCCAGATCCATCCTGCCGTTCAGCGCATCGGTCGACCACTTGAAGAAATAGGGGACGAGCAGCAGCACGAATTTGGAAATCAGCAGGAAGACCGAGGCCCAGACGACGCGCATCTTGAGGTCGGGCCGTCCGGCCGGCCACATATAGGGCCAGAGGTTGAAAAGCGTGCGCAGCAGGTTGGATTCCGAGACTGTCTTGCCGTTTGCCATGCTTGTCTCCAGCCCGAATGGGCTTGCGGCGATTGCCGCGCTTCGATGCCGGCAAGAGCGCGAACCCGGGATGTGCCGAAAGCGCTCTCCCCCGCCACCGCCAGATAGGATGCCGGGCGGACGAATACAACAAATACCGGGTTCGTGAAAAGACAGGCCGGGCGGTTAGCCCGCCCGGCCTTATCATGTTGTTTGGCGCTTAGAGGTGCCGGTTGGACAGGCGTTTGCGGTGCAGTTCCTCGGCATTCGGCAGCGCATCCTTCGGCAGGCCGAAGATCTGGCCGGGGCGGATGCGATCCGGATCGATGATCTTGTCCTCGTTGGCGATGTAGATCGTCGTGTACCGAACGCCGAGACCATAGGTGCGGCGCGAAATCTGCCACAGCGTGTCGCCGCGGCGGATGATGACGGCTGCGTTGTTTGCCGTCAGCGGCGCCTGTTCGATCGTCTTCGGCTGGTTGCCAGCCGCGTCGTTTGCACCAGGTGCAGCCGGCGCGGGGGATGCGGAAAGTTCGGCGATGATCGCCCCCAGTCCGTCGAGGCCTGCGCCGACGGATTTTGCATCCTTCGGCAGGCCCTGCAGAACCTTCAACGCGCTGGTCGCAGTCTGCGAGGCGGCGCCGGAGGCTTGCTTGAAGGTTTCGGGCGCTTCGGCTCCCGGACGGAATTCTGCAACCGAGCGCAAGGCGAATTCGGTTGCCGAGCGCGCCGCCGCAAGCTGTTCGGCGCCGGGCAGCTTGCCGTCGGCAAACAGCCCCTTCAGCAGGCCGAAGGCCTTGCCGGCCTCGGCCTTGCGCTTGCCGAGCTCGCCTTCGTCGAGCGGCACCATCGAGGAGGCGCCGTTGGCGTCGGCGGGGACGGATTGCGCGGCGACCCTGACCTGGTCGCCGGCCGGGCGATTGAAATTCACCGCCGCGCGCACGATCACCTTGCCGGCGGGATCGACGACATCGACGCGGATCTTATGGTCGCCGACCGAGAGCGCCGCCACGCCGTCGATGACGAAATGGCCGTCGGAGCCGGCCGTGTCCTGGCCGACAAGGCTGTCGTCGGCATAGCCGAGGACCTTGGCGTTGGGGCGCGCCGTGCCGGCAATGAAAATCTTGTTGCCCTCGATCTCGACGGCGTTGACCATCACATCGGGCGCATTCGACTTGTCGGGTGCGGCGGTGCCCGGAATGGCCGGCGCAGTCGCCGCGCCGGAGGCGGGGTCGGTGACATTAGGCGTCTGCAGCGCCAGTTCGCCGGTTGGCGTGGTTCTAGCGGCAGGCGCAGCCGAACCTTCGCCCGGCTTGTCGCCAGGCGACACCATCGGGTTGGAGGCATCGGCGACTTCGGTGCCGTCCTTCGGCGCGGTGATGATGCGGCTCGCCGCGCCGGGTTTGGAGACCATGGCGAGCAGATCGGCGCCGTTGCCGTCCTTCGGCACGGAGATCGTTGCGACTTCTTCGGAAAGCGTGCTCTTGCCGTCCTTGCCGGTGAACTTCAGCACGAGCTGGTGGTCGCCGGCGGCAAGCGGATCGTCGAGAACGGCGGCGAAATCGCCGCTGGCATCGACATTGGCTGTCGTCACGACCTTTTCGCCGTCAAGCACTTCGAGCTTGCCGTTCGGTTCGGCGGAGCCGGCAATCACCGTCGAGCCGTCGGGCTCGACGCGCAGGACGTCGAAGGCGGGAAGCTTCGGGCCGGCATTCGCCGCCGCCGTGGTCGCCCCAGTCTCAGGCGCACCGGTCAGCGCAGCCTCGGCCTTGGCGATCGCGGCAAGCGCATCGGTAATGTTCTCCGGCAGCGACTGGACGATGGCGAGCGCCTTCGTGCCGCCGTCCTTGGCTTTCGTGGCAAGTGCCTGGGTCGCCGGATCGAGGCCCTCGGGAATGGCGAAACCGGCAAGCGCGGTCAGCGCATTGACGGCCTTGGTCTTGGCGGCGGTGAAAACATCGTCGGCAGGGCCCTTGCCGTCAGCAAACAGCGCCTTAAGTTCGGTAAGCGACACGCCTGCCTCGGCCGAAAGGCGGCCCACCTTGTCGGCGACGGAAGCCGCGTCCGCCACAGCGGGGCGCGATGTCTTTGCCGACTCGTTAACCGTGTCCTTGAGCTCCGTGCTCGCCTGGTTGATAGCGTCGCCGACCTTGGCTGCATCGCCGCCGATGCGCGGCATGACGACAAACACCATCAGTAGGATTGCGATTACGAGCACTGCAAGGGCCAGCAAGCCGGCACGGTTCTTCATCATTATGTCTCCCCAGGCGGCAATTTGCCGTAGTAACCGAAATTGCTAGCGATTCCCGTTGCTTTTCACAAGCATTCAAAGCAATTCGGCAAGCTCGCGACGCTGCTTTTCAGTCAATTTTCTTGACTGCATTGAAATGGAATAGTTGTTTGCCCCTATGACCGACCAATCCGTATCGATTCGATCCATCTGCGTTTACTGCGGCTCAAGGCCGGGACGCGATCCCTCCCACATGGCGGCCGGGCGTGCTCTCGGACGAGAGATCGCCGAATACGGCCTGCGCCTCGTCTATGGCGGGGGTACCAAAGGCATCATGGGCGCGGTTGCAAGCGGCACGCTTTCAGGCGGCGGTCAGGTCACGGGCATCATCCCCGAATTCCTGATCGATATGGAAGCGACTCGCCACTCGCTCGGTCAGCTCAACGAGCTTATTGTAACCCCTGACATGCATGCGCGCAAACATACGATGTTCGAGCGTTCCGATGCTTTCGTCGCGCTGCCCGGCGGCATCGGCACGCTGGAGGAGATCGTCGAGATCATGACCTGGGCGCAGCTCGGCCGCCACGAAAAGCCGATGGTCTTTGCCAACGTCAACGGTTTCTGGGATCCGATGATGGAACTGATGCGCCACATGACCGAAGAGGGCTTCCTGCACACCGCCCACCGGGTGCAGCCGCTCGTCGTCGACGAGATCTCCGGCATCATTCCGGCAATCATGGCCCAGGCAGCTCAGCTCGCCGCCGATCGTAACGGCGAGGATGAAGTGATCTCGAAAATGTAGGCGAGCAGCGGGCGTCTCCGGCGCCCGCCGTTCAGCGCCCGCGGCTTCCCTTCAGCATCGACCAGCTATAGAGGAACAGCCCCGCCCAGATCAGCGGGAAGGCGATCATGCGTGCCGTGCCGAGCGGCTCGTGAAAGATAAAGACCGCGATCAGGAAGATCATCGTCGGCGCGATATACTGCATGATGCCGATCGTCGAGAGCTTCAGGAGCTTGGCGCCATTGGCATAGATCATCAGCGGCACGGCGGTGATGACGCCGCAGCCGAGCAGCAGGGTCGTGTCGGCAAGGCCGGTGCGGTAGAAGTGGCCCAGGCCGCTGCCGAATTCGAGGTAGAGGATATAGAGGAGGGCAGGCCCGCTGAGGATCAGCACTTCGAGGAAGAAGCCCTGATTCGGCCCGAGCGGCAGCGTCTTGCGGAGCAAGGCATAAAAACCCCAGCTGATTGCCAGCGTCAGCGCCACCCACGGAATGCCGCCGCTGTCGAAGGCGAGAATGGCGACGGCAAGTGCGGCCAGCGCGATCGCCGCGATCTGCAGCGGCTGCAGCTTCTCCTTGAGGAGCACCGCGCCGAGGAAGATGCTGAACAGCGGATTGATGAAATAGCCGAGTGCAGCGTCGAGCGAATGGCCGGCGCCGATCGCCCAGACATAGGTGCCCCAGTTGACGGTGATCAGCGACGCCGTCAGCGCCCCCATCGCCAGCATGCGCGGCGAGCGCAACGCCGTCGCGATATCCGCTGTACGTCCGAGCACGATCAGCACCATGCCGGCCAGCGGCAGCGACCAGACGATGCGGTGGGCGATCACCTCGGCCGGCGAGATATGCGCCACCGCCTTCATATAGATCGGCAGGAAGCCCCAGAGCAGATAGGCTGTCAGCGCGAAGGCGAAGCCGCGCGGACTGTCTTCGTTCTTGGCCAGCGGAACGGATGCATCGGTCGACATCGGGGTGTTTCCATCTTTGTTCTTCTTCTGATCCGGCCTAGCTTAAGCGCCGTGAATAGGCCAATTCATTTCGTTGAATGAACGCTGAGAGGATTTGAAGCGGATGGGGAAGAATGAACGCATGATAGCGGCAAAGGCTGGTATCGGCCTCCAAAAATCCGTATCCTGTTCCAGACTGCCGCGGGCAGGCGACAGGCGGACCAATCGAGGGAACAAGCTCGCAAACCCGCTGATGATCTGCGCATTCAGTTGACAGGTCCGGCAGGTTCTTTCATCTGGAACGCCAAGCGCCAGATCAGGAGCCTCTCACATGACCCTTACCGTACGCCCGGCAACGCCTTCAGACGCGGCAACGATCCTGCGATTTGTCCGCGAATTGGCCGATTATGAAAAGGCGATCCACGAGGTCGAAGCGACCGAGGAGAGCACGCGTGCGGCGATCTTCGGCGACGGTTCAGTCACGCATGCGCTGATCTGCGAACGCGAGGGTCAAGCCATCGGCATGGCGGTTTATTTCTTCAGCTATTCGACCTGGCAAGCGAAGAACGGCCTTTATCTGGAAGATCTCTACGTAACACCGGACGCGCGCGGTTCGGGCGCCGGCAAGGCGCTTTTGCGGCGCCTGGCGCAGATCGCGCTGGAGAAGGGTTGCGGCCGCTTCGAATGGAGCGTGCTCGACTGGAACGAACCCTCGATCCGTGTCTACGAGGCGATTGGCGCGGAGCCGAAGAAGGAATGGATCCGCTATCGGATGACGGGCGAGACGCTGGCGGCGTTTGCCCGCGGTTAGCCGAACCGGCGGAACAGATTATTCCGCCGCGATCTTGCCGGCCAGTTGCCGGTTCTTCATCAGCTTGTAGATGACGGAATCCATCAGCGCCTGGAACGAGGCGTCGATGATGTTCTCCGAAACGCCGACCGTCCACCAGCGCACGCCGTCGCTGTCGGTGGATTCGATCAGCACCCGGGTGATCGCCGCCGTGCCGCCATTGAGGATACGCACCTTGAAATCGGCGAGCACCAGATCGTCGATCTCGTGCTGGTATTTGCCGAAATCCTTGCGCAGCGCCAGATCGAGCGCGTTGACCGGGCCCTCGGCATCGGCAACCGACATCAGCGTCTGGCCGTCGATGGTGATCTTGACCACCGCTTCCGAGACGATCTTCACGCGGCCAAGACTGTCGAAGCGGCGCTCGATCATCACCCGGAAGCCTTCGATGGTGAAGAACTCAGGGATCGTGCCGAGCGTGCGATGCGCGAGCAGCTCGAAGCTCGCATCCGCGCCCTCATAGGCATAACCGATGGATTCACGCTCCTTGACGATCGAGATCAGCAGATCGAGCTTCGGATCGTCCTTGGCGACGGTAATGCCGCGGCGCTTCAGCGCATTGATGAAATTCGCCTTGCCGCCCTGGTCCGAGACCATGACCTTGCGGAAATTGCCGACGCTCTCAGGCGGCACATGTTCATAGGTCCGCGGATCCTTGAGCAGCGCCGATGCATGGATGCCGGCCTTGGTGGCGAAGGCGGAAGCGCCGACATAGGGCATCTGGTGATCGGGCGAACGGTTGAGCAGCTCGTCGAAGGCATGCGAGAGCCGGGTGAGGTTGAGCAGCCGCTCCTCGTCGATCGCCGTTTCGAACCGTGTGTTATAGGCGCTCTTCAGCGCCAAGGTCGGGATCAGCGTCACCAGATTGGCATTGCCGCAGCGCTCGCCGATGCCGTTCAGCGTGCCCTGGATCTGCCGAACGCCGGCTTCGACGGCAGCCAGCGAATTGGCGACCGCCTGGCCGGTGTCGTTATGGGCATGGATGCCGAGACAGCGGCCAGGAACGCCTGAGGCGATCACCGCCTCGACGATGGCGCGGACCTCCGGCGGCTGCGTGCCGCCATTGGTGTCGCAGAGCGCGACCCAGCGGGCGCCGCTTTCATAGGCGGTCTTGGCGCAGGCAAGCGCATAGGCCGGATTGGCCTTGAAGCCATCGAAGAAATGCTCGCAATCGACGATCGCCTCCTTGCCGACGCCGACCGCCGCCTTGACGCTTTCGGCGATGCTTTCGAGGTTTTCCTCGTTGGTGCAGCCGAGTGCTACGGCGACATGATAATCCCAGCTCTTGGCGACGAAACAGATGGCGTCGGATTTCGCCTGCAGCAGCCCGGCAATGCCGGGATCGTTGGAAACCGAAACGCCCGCCCGCTTCGTCATGCCGAAGGCGACGAAGCGGGCCTGGCTGGTTCGCTTCTCGCTGAAAAAGGCCGTATCGGTCGGATTGGCGCCGGGATATCCGCCCTCGACGTAATCGATGCCGAACTCGTCCAGCAGCGCGGCGATCGCAATCTTATCCTCGACCGAGAAATCGATGCCGGGCGTCTGCTGCCCGTCCCGGAGCGTCGTGTCGAAGAGGTAGATGCGTTCTTTCATGTCGTTTCCTCCCGGCAGGCGGGTGTTGTTGGAATGCGGATGCTGCCCCTCATCCGGCTGCCGCCACTTTCTCGCCGTTCTGACGGGGAGAAGGGAGATGCCGCGCCGTATCGCAGAGCACGTTCCCTCTCCCCGCGCGCGGGGAGAGGGCTAGGGTGAGGGGCGGCCTTAGCCAGGACAGTCAGTCGGGTTTCCCGGCAAATTTGTCCGTCGCCCGGATCAGCTGGTCGAGAATGCCGGGCTCCGAATAGGCATGGCCGGCACCCTCGATCAGGTGGAATTCCGCCTTCGGCCAGGCCTTGTGCAGCAGCCAGGCATATTTGGCCGGGCAGGGCATGTCGTAGCGGCCATGCACGATAACGCCGGGAATATCCTTCAGCCTGCCGGCATCGCGGATCAGCTGTCCCTCGTCCATCCAGCCGGCATTGACGAAGAAATGGTTCTCGATGCGCGCGAATGCATAGGCGAATTCCGGTTCCTCGAACTTGCCGCTCGTCGAAGGTTCGGGCATCAGCGTGATCGTTTCGCCTTCCCAGATGCTCCAGGCCTGTGCGGCTGCAAGGCGTACGGACCGATCCTCATGCGTCAGGCGGCGATGATAGGCATGCATCATCTCGTGCCGCTCCTCCGGCGGAATGGGAGCGATGAAACGCTCCCATTTGTCCGGGAACATTTCCGAGACGCCGAACTGGTAGTACCAGTCGAGCTCGGCCTTGGTCAGCGTATAGATGCCGCGCAGGATGAGTTCGGAGACGCGCTCCGGATGCGCCTCGGCATAGGCGAGCGCCAGCGTCGAGCCCCAGGAGCCGCCGAACACCTGCCAGCTCTCGACACCGGCCATCTCGCGCAGACGCTCGATATCGGCGACGAGGTGCCAGGTCGTATTGGCATTGAGTTCCGCATGCGGCGTCGACCTGCCGCAGCCGCGCTGGTCGAACAGCATGACGTCGTAGAGGGCCGGATCGAAAAGCCGGCGATGAGCGGGCGAGAAGCCGCCGCCGGGGCCGCCATGCAGAAAGACGGCGGGCTTGGCGCCAGGCGTTCCCGACCGTTCCCAGTAGATCACATGGCCGTCGCCGACATCGAGATGGCCGGAGGCATAGGCTTCGATTTCGGGATAGAGCGTGCGCAGGAATTCGGTCATATTTTCACGCCTTTCGCTGGCCAGACTGACGTATCGTGGTCGGGATGCTGGAAGGAGATGATCGCTTCCTGTCGTGCATAGAAATCCTGATCCTTCAGCACCGGCGCCTCGAAGATCTCCTCGACCCAGGGCAGGCGGGCCTCGTAATTCACCTGGATCAGCGGTGCGAGATCGCTGCGGTCGTCGAAAGCGCCGATTGCAAGCTCCAGCCCACCAGGATGGCGATAGGTCATCGGCGTGCCGCAATTGCTGCAGAAGCCGCGGTCGATATTGACCGAGGACTGGAAGTAGCTCGGCGCGCCGCGCGTCCATTCCATCCCGTCTTCAGGTGCGGTGACCAGCGCGGAGAAGAAGCCGCCGAACTGCTTCTGGCACATGCGGCAATGGCAGATCGAGGGTCGCCCCAACTTGCCCGAGATGCGGAAGCGCACGGCGCCGCACTGGCAGCCACCTGTTCTTATCCTGTCCGTCATGAGCTTTCTCCAGGGGGCCAGTTTTTCGTGTCGTGGTCGGGATGCTGATGGTTGCTTGCCGCAATCGCGTCCTCGCGGTCGGGCGTTTCCGGCTCCGGTTCCACCGGCAGGCTGGGGAGCGCGTGAAACCAGGACATCCTGCGGCCGGTGTTCGATTGCATCACCGGCTTGACCGCGTCGGGATCGTCAAGCGAGCCGAGCGTGATGTTGATGAAATCCGTCCCCGGAATGTCATAGAACAGTGGCGTGCCGCAATCGCCGCAGAAACCGCGTCGCACCAGATCCGAGGACTGGAACCATTTCGGCGCGCCGCGCGTCAGGGTGAAATTGCTGTGCATCGCGCCGCCAAGCGGCATGAAATAATTGCCGGCCGCCTTCTGGCACATGCGGCAATGGCAAAGATGGGGATAACCGAGTTCGCCTTCGGCGCGATAATGCACCGCCCCGCACTGGCACCCGCCGCTTGTGTTCGTCTGCGCTGTCATCTCGGCTCCTTGGCTGGCCATGCCTGTGTCTCATGATCGGGATGCTGGTAGGAGACGAGTTCGAGCACGAAGGGGGCGGATTGCGCATCCTCCTCCGTCCGGTGCCCCGGCAATTCGTGCAGGTGATCGACGAAGCCGATCTTGCCCTCGATGCCGAATTGCACCACCGGCGGAAGCGCCGCGGGATCGTCGAAGGCGCCTGCGGCAATCGCAACCCCGTCAGGCGCCTCGTAGGAGAGCGGCGTGCCGCAATCGCCGCAGAAGCCGCGCTCGACGAAATTGGAAGAGCGGAACTTTTTCCGCTCTCCGCGCGTCCACGTGAAATCGGCGCCGCGCACCGAGACCAGCGGCGCATAATAGGCCCCGAACGCCTTCTGGCACATGCGGCAATGACAGATCGACGAATCCTTGAGATCGCCGCTGACGCGGAAACGGATCGCTCCGCACTGGCAGCCGCCGGTATAGGTCGTCATCTCTTGGCCTCCCACGTCGTCACGCGATCCCCCGTCACCGGATCCTTGCCGTCCTTCAACTGGATGCCCTTCGCCGTCAGCTCGTCGCGGATCTTGTCGGCCTCAGTGAAGTTCTTTGCCTTCAGCATCTCGAGACGCATTGCGACCAGCGCATCGACCGCCGATGCGACGGCTTCGTCGATCTCCATCTTTTTCGGCAACAGGCCCAGAAGGTCGGCCGTTGCGGCAAAGACAGCACGGGCTGTGGGATCCGCATGGGCAGCCTGCGCCAGCGCATGCAATGCCTGCACCGCCGCGACCGTATTGAGGTCGTCGGAAAGCGCGTTCAGCACGGTTTCATCGGGCGCCGAATCGCCGGCTTCGGCCGCCGGCCATTTGGCGAGCAGACGTTCGGCCTCTTCCAGTCGCTTGATTGAGAAATCGATCGGCTCGCGGTAATGCGTCATCAGCATGGCAAGGCGCAGCACCTGGCCCGGCCATTTGCGGCCGCCGAAGATTTCCGTGTGCAGCAACTCGTGGATGGTGACGAAATTGCCTTCGGATTTCGACATCTTGCGGCCTTCGACCTGCACGAAGCCGTTATGCATCCAGACATTCGCCATCACCTCGGTGCCGTGGGCGCAGCGCGACTGGGCGATCTCGTTTTCATGATGCGGGAAGATCAGGTCCAGCCCGCCGCCATGAATGTCGAAGATATCGCCGAGATAACGCCGGCTCATCGCCGAGCATTCGATATGCCAGCCCGGCCGGCCGCGGCCCCAGGGGCTCTCCCAGCCGGGTTCGTTGTGGCTCGACAGTTTCCACAGCACGAAATCGCCGGGGTTCTTCTTGTGTGCATCGACGGCGACGCGGGCGCCGGCCTGCTGCTCATCGAGCGGCCGCTTCGAAAGCTGGCCGTAATCCGCCATGGATTTGGTGTCGAACAGCACTTCGCCGGCTGCGACATAGGCATGGCCGTTGCCGATCAGCTTCTCGATGATCTCGGTCATCTCAACGATATTGTCGGTCGCCCGCGGCTCGACGGTCGGCTCCAGGCAGCCGAGCTCGGCGACATCGGCGTGAAACTGCGTCTCGGTCTTTTCGGTGACGGCGCGGATCGCGTCGTTGAGCGGCAGGCCCGGATGATCTCTCAGCGCCCGCGCATTGATCTTGTCGTCGACGTCGGTGATGTTGCGGGCATAAGTGACGTGATCTTCGCCATAGACATGACGCAACAGCCGGAACAGCACGTCGAAGACGATGACCGGCCGGGCATTGCCGATATGAGCGAAGTCATAGACGGTCGGGCCGCAGACATACATGCGGACATTGTTGGGATCGATCGGCGCAAAGACCGATTTCTCCCGCGTCAGCGTGTTGTAAAGCTTCAGTTCCGGCATGCCGCCCATTCCACTCTCCCATAAGCACAATCAGAAAAAATATCGCAACCGGCGGGCCGGGGCGTTTCGCATCTTGACTATTTGGGAGACGAAAACGGCCGGGCCAGCGCTTGCGCTAGCGAATAATCTTTCCGCAGATAATGCAGATAACCGTTTTCATGCCGCGTTTTATGGCGTGGGAATGACGTTTGGTCAAGAGGGGCGACGAACGATCCGGCGGCACGGCTCGTCCGCCATTTTCGCGGCACAAATCGTTTATAGGGAGTTGGGAAGCGATTGAAAACAGGGGGAAATGCGTGAGAAGCTTGGTTCGGGGGACGATTGCGGCGACTGCAATTCTGGCAGTCGCATTGGCTGCATATCTGGCGTACGATTTCGGCATGTTTCGCTTCAACAATCCATCCTTAAGCCGCTATCCGATCCAGGGCATCGATGTCAGCCATCACCAGGGTGATATCGATTGGAAGACGGTGGCTTCGCAGCCGAACGTCCGCTTCGCGATCATCAAGGCAACCGAAGGCGGTGACCATAAGGATTCCAGGTTCGCCGACAACTGGCAGCGCGCCGGCGATGCCGGAGTGGTCAGGGGCGCTTATCATTTCTTCACCTTCTGCCGCCCGGGCAGGGATCAGGCGCAGAATGTCCTGGCGACCGTGCCCCAGCAGCCGGGAACTCTGCCCATCACTGTCGATCTGGAGTTCTTCGGCAATTGCAGCAAGGTCCCGACGGTCGAGGAAATGGCGACCGAGGTGAACGCCTTCTTCACCGAGCTCAAGGGCGCCTTTCCGGAAAAGCCGATCTTTTACGTCACCCGGGAATTCTACGATCAATATCTGAAAGGCAATGAAGCCCGCTTCCCCGACCATTACCTCTGGCTGCGGAGCGTATTCCAGGAGCCGGCGCAGGAAGGCTGCGGTCGCTGGTCGATCTGGCAATTTGCCGACAACGGCGCTGTCGACGGCATTCAGGGGGCGGTGGACCTCAATGCGTTTTGCCCGTCGGAGACAGGCTTCGCACATCTGTTCCCCGCCGTTGCAGCCAAGTGATCTTCTGGCTTACTCCGGCAGCCGGTAATCGACGAGCTTATTGTCCCGCACGATGAACAGCTTGCCCGTCTCGGTCACGCCGGGACCGACGAGCGGCAGGATCGCCTTGGCGACCTCGGAAGGATGCGGCAGCGTCTGCGGATCTTCGCCCGGCACGGCCTGCGCCCGCATTGCGGTGCGGGTCGCGCCCGGATCGACGCTGGTGATGCGCAGCGGTGTCGATTGGCTCTCGCCGGCCCAGGTCCGGGCCAGCGCCTCGACAGCAGCCTTGGACGCGGAATAGGCGCCCCAGAAGGGCCGGCATTTGTGGGCCGCGCCCGATGACAGGATGACGGCGCGGCCGGCATCCGAGCGGGCGAGCAGCGGGTCGACCGAGCGGATCAGCCGCCATGTCGCGGTGACGTTGATGGTCATCACCTTTTCGAAGACCTTCGCCTCGATGTGGCCGATCGGCGAAATGACGCCGAGCACGCCGGCATTGGCGACGAGGATGTCGAGTTTCCCCCAGCGTTCGAAGATCGAGCCGCCGAGCGCGTCGATCGCGTTCATGTCGGCAAGGTCGAAGGGCACCAGCGTCGCCGTGCCGCCGACGGCCGTGATCGCGTCGTCCAGATCCTCGAGCCCGCCGACCGTGCGGGCGCAGGCGATGACATGGGCGCCGGCTTTGGCGAGTTCCAGCGCCGTGAAATAGCCGATGCCGCGCGATGCGCCGGTAACGAGCGCGATCTTGCCCTCAAGATTGATGTTCATCTGCCCCGGTTCCGGATTTGCTTGCGAAGGCGAGGGGCGCAACAGCCCCTCGGAAGGAAGGTGGAAGCCGCGGCGGCTCAGCCGTTGCTGGCAAGCATCGAAAGCTTGTTGCCCATCGACTCGCCGTTCTTGTCGAGCAGGCGGGTCGGATAGTCACCGGTGAAGTAATGGTCGGTGAATTGCGGGCGGGCCGGATTGCGGTCCTCGCCGCCAACGGCGCGGTAAAGCCCGTTGATCGACAGGAAGGCAAGCGAATCCGCGCCAATATATTTGGCCATGGCTTCGACATCGGCATACTGGTTGGCCAAGAGCTTTTCGGCATCGGGCGTGTCGATGCCGTAGAAGTCGGGGAAGAAGATCATCGGGCTGGCGACGCGCAGATGGACTTCGCGCGCGCCGGCCTCACGGATCATCTGCACGATCTTGAGAGAGGTCGTGCCGCGCACGATGGAATCATCGACCAGCACCACACGCTTGCCTTCGATCATCGCCCGGTTGGCCGAATGCTTCAGCTTGACGCCGAAGGCTCGGATCTGCTGGGTCGGCTCGATGAAGGTGCGGCCGACATAGTGGTTGCGGATGATGCCGTATTCGAACGGAATGCCGCTTTCCTGCGCGTAGCCGAGCGCCGCCGGCGTGCCGCCATCCGGTACCGGCACGACCACGTCGGCCTCGACGGGCGATTCCTTGGCGAGGTTCATGCCCATGTTCTTGCGCGTCGTGTAGACGTTGCGGCCGCCGACGACCGAGTCCGGCCGGGCGAAATAGACATATTCGAACAGGCAGAGGCGCTCCGGCTGCGGCTTGCCGGGCTTGCGGGCATCGATGCTGATCGAGCCGTCGGGCTGGATTTCGCAGATGACGACTTCGCCGTTTTCGACATCGCGGATGAACTTGGCGCCGATGATGTCGAGCGCGCAGGTTTCCGAGCAGAAGATCGGCTTGCCGTCGAGTTCGCCCATCACGAGCGGGCGGATGCCGGTCGGGTCGCGCGCGGCAATCAGCTTGGTGCGCGTCATCGCGAGCATCGAATAGCCGCCCTCCATCTGGCGGATCGCATCGATGAAGCGGTCGGATGTGGAGGCATGGCGGGAGCGGGCGATGAGGTGGAGGACCACCTCGGTATCGGAGGTCGACTGACAGATGGCGCCGGTCGCGATGATCTGGCGGCGCAACGTCAGGCCGTTGGTGAAGTTGCCGTTATGAGCAATGGCGATGCCGCCTTCCTCGAGTTCGGCAAAGAGCGGCTGCACGTTGCGCATCGCCACTTCGCCGGTCGTCGAGTAGCGCGTATGGCCGATCGACATGCTGCCGGGCAGGCGGGCGAGCGTCATCGGGTTGGTATAGTGGTCGCCGACGAGGCCCATATGGCGCTCCTGATAGAAGCGTTTGCCGTCGAAGGAGACGATGCCGGCCGCTTCCTGCCCGCGATGCTGCAGGGCATGCAGGCCGAGAGCCGTCAGGGTGGCGGCATCGGGATGTCCCAGAATTCCGAAAACCCCGCATTCTTCATGCAGCGTATCTCCGTCGAGCGGATCGTCGGTGGGCAAGGAATGGGACTGGTTCATTTCTGCGGGCCTCTGCTCTCACAAGAATGGATCGGCATTTCCAGAAATAATTGAAGCCCGACGGAGCTGGAATGCCCGGCCGGACCCCTCATTTCACATCCCGCTCAAATGGCAATTGCCGAAAGGCGGGTCAAGCTCTTGAACACTGTGTCAATTCGCCGGCTGCTGTGTGCCGCCTGCAGGCGCGTCTTCCGCCGGAGCCTGATCGGTGCTCGGCGGCGTGGCGCCTTCGCCGCCCTGTGCCGGCGACTGCATCTTATCACGGAAGCTTGCCTGTATCATCTGGGCAAATTGCTCCGGCAGAACCGACCTCATCTTCACGACCATTGAATCCAAAAAGGGTTTCGATTTCGCTTCGTTGACCCAGGCCGGGCGGTGGTCGACATCGACCAGCCAGTTCCAAAAGGCGACGGCGACGACCATGAGCAGCATGCCGCGCGCCGCCCCGAATAGGAAACCGAGCGTGCGGTCGAGCGCGCCGACGCGGCTGTCGATGATGAAATCTGCGATCTTCATGGTGATGAAGGAGATGATGATGAGCGCGATCAGGAAGACGACCGCTGCCGAGCCGGCGATCGCGATGCGGTCGTCATCTGTGTATTTCTTCGCATAGGGCATCAGGTACGGATAGAGGTAATAGGCAGCCGCCGCTGATCCGCCCCAGCTTGCGATCGAGAGAATCTCGCGCGAGAAGCCGCGGACCATCGCCAGCACGGCGGAGAAGAGCACGACGCCGATGACAATACCGTCGAAAATCGTAATGGGCATGTAAATTCAACTCCAGGACTGCCGCTTGGCGGCCGTGTCGTGCCTTATCGTGTGCCTCCTATATCATTACCAATCTTGGCAATGAAAGGATCAAACCTCGTCTTCCACACGCAGCGCCCCCTTCGACCCGGCGATGCGCGCGACCAGATCCGGCAGGCTTTCGACCTCGCTCCAGCGTCCGCCGGAACCCTTCGGCAGTTCGGCGGAGGCGGAGGGAAGCAATGCTGCGGAAAAGCCCAGCTTCTCGGCTTCCTTGAGGCGCTGGGCGGTGTGCGCAACCGGCCGGATGGCGCCCGACAGGCTGACTTCGCCGAAATAGACGCAATCGGCGGGAAGGGCAATACCGGCAAGCGAGGAAACGAGCGCCGAGGCGACGGCGAGATCGGCTGCCGGTTCGCTGATGCGGTAACCGCCGGCGACGTTGAGATAGACGTCGTGCTGGCCGAGCCTGACGCCGCAATGGGCTTCGAGCACCGCCAGGATCATCGACAGCCGGGCCGAATCCCAGCCGACCACGGCGCGCCTGGGCGTGCCGAGCGAGGTCGGCGCCACCAGCGCCTGGACTTCGACGAGCACGGGGCGCGTGCCTTCCATGCCGGCAAAGACCGCGGCGCCCGGCGATTTCTCGTTGCGCTCGCCGAGGAAGAGTTCGGAGGGGTTGGCGACCTCGCGCAGTCCTCTGTCCGACATTTCGAAGACGCCGATCTCATCTGTCGGGCCGAAGCGGTTCTTGACCGTGCGCAGGATGCGGTAGTGATGGCCGCGATCGCCCTCGAAATAGAGCACGGCGTCGACCATATGCTCGACGACGCGCGGGCCGGCGATCTGCCCGTCCTTGGTCACGTGGCCGACCAGCACCATGGCGGCCCCCGTCTGCTTGGCGAAACGGATCATCGCCTGAACGCCGGTGCGCACCTGGGTCACCGTTCCCGGCGCGGATTCGGCAAGTTCGCTCCACAGCGTCTGGATGGAATCGATGATGACGAGGTCCGGCCGCTTGCCCTCGGCCAGTGTCGCCAGAATATCCTCGACATTGGTTTCCGCCGCCAGCATCACATCGGTATCGGCGGCCGCAAGCCGCTGCGCCCGCAGCCGGACCTGGGCGACGGCCTCTTCGCCGGAGACATAGATGATCTTGTGGCCGCGCCGCGCGAGGGCGGCGGCCGCCTGCATCAGCAGCGTCGATTTGCCGATACCGGGATCGCCGCCGATCAGCACCGCCGAGCCGCGCACGAAGCCGCCGCCGAGCGCCCGGTCGAGCTCCGACATGGCGGTATGGATGCGCGGCGCCTCCTCGATCTCACCAGACAGCGCCGTCAGCGCCACCGGCCGGCCCTTCTTCGGCGTCTTGCCGGGACCGGAGCCGATCCCGCCCATCGGGTCTTCTTCGACGATGGTGTTCCACTCGCCGCAGTTCTCGCATTTACCGGCCCAGCGGTTATGAACCGTGCCGCAGTTCTGGCAGATGAATTGTGTCCTGGCCTTCGCCATCGAATACTCTTTCAGTCCGGGTCCCGAGTGAAGCAGACGCGTGCTTCATCGAATCATTGTCGTGCCTGAGATAATGGCTATCGCGACGGATCAAAACTAATGATTTTCCCATCAGCGCCTCTCGTGCCTATCCTTCGCCTCTGTTCATCATGAACGGTGGAAGATGTTCGATTATTCGCTTGCGCACTGGTTTGCATTTCTCTCGGCGGCGGTTCTGCTCAACCTCTCGCCCGGGCCCGATATCGCCTTCATCCTCGGTCACACGATGAGAGGCGGAAAGCGTGCCGGTTTTTCCGCGCTGTTCGGCGTCTGGTCCGGCGCCTGCCTGCATGTCCTGATGGCGGCGCTCGGTCTTTCCGCCGTGCTCGCCGCTTCCTCAGTCGCCTTCTCCGCGGTCAAATGGATCGGCGCCGCCTATCTTGTCTGGCTGGGAATCCAAGCTCTGCGCGCCGGCGGCGGCAATGGCTTGATAAAGGCTGCCGGTGAAAGGTTGCCGGCGTCGAAAATCTACCGGCAGGGAATTCTGGTGTCGCTGCTCAATCCGAAGGTGGCGATTTTCTTCCTGGCCTTCCTGCCGCAATTCGTCGTCGATGGAGCGGGGCCGGCATGGGCCCAGCTCATGCTCCATGGCGGGCTCATCATCGTCGTTGCCGCCTTCATCGAGCCGCCGCTCGTCCTTCTCGGAGGGCGCCTTGCCGATGCGCTCAGGCATAATCAAAAAATCGGGCTATGGCTTGATCGTGGCCTCGGCGCGCTTTTCCTGGCGCTCGGCTTCCGCCTTGCGCTCAGCAGCCGCTGACGGGGAAGCTACTCCTCGTCGGCGACATAGCGCCGTTCGTGGCGCAGCCCCATGCTGGTCAGGATCTCGTATCCGATCGTGCCCGCCGCCCGCGCCACCTCGTCCAGGGGCATGTTCTTTCCGAACAGCTCGACATAATCGCCGGCGCGCACGGCGTTGTCGGGAAGGTCGGTGATATCGAAGATCGTCAGATCCATGGTGATCCGGCCGGCGACCGGCACCTTGTGCCCGGCAATAAAGCCTTGCCCGCCCTGCGGCACGGCCTGGCGCAGCGGCACGCCGCCGCTCGACAGGCCGCGCATGTAACCGTCGGCATAGCCGGCCGAAGCGATCGCCAGCCGGCTTTTGCGGCGAAGCTGCAGCGCCCGCCCATAGCTGACGGTCTCGCCGGCCTCGACGCTGCGCACCTGGATGATGCGCGCTTCCGCGGTTGCCACAGGCCGCATCGGATTGGCCAGGCCGCAGACCGCTTCGCCGCCATAAAGCGCGATGCCGGGACGGGTCAGGTCGAAGTGATAATCCTCGCCGAGGAAAATGCCGGCCGAGGCGGCAAGGCTTGAATCGATGCCTTCATAAGCGGCGCTAACCCTGTGGAATGATTCGAGCTGCTGCCGGTTCATCGCATGACTGGGCTCGTCGCCGCAGGCGAGATGGCTCATCACAAGCACCGGTGCAAAGCTCGCCGGCCGCGAAACGTCGTCGGCCAGCGCAATCGCATCGTCCATGTGCAGTCCGAGCCGGTTGAAGCCGGTATCGACATGCAGCGCGCAGGGGTAATCGCCGTAATCGGCAAGCACCGCCATCCAGAAGGCGAGCTGCTCGTCGGAGGAAATCACCGGCACCAGATCGTTTTCGAAGAAGCGCCGCTCGGTGCCCGGCCATATGCCTGAGAGCACAAAGATGCGCGCCTCGGGCGCATAAAGGCGAAGCGTGACGCCCTCATCGACTGTGGCAACGAAGAAATCCCGGGCGCCTGCCATATAGAGCGCTTCGCCGGCATCCTCGATGCCCATGCCATAGGCATCCGCCTTGACGACGGCTGCGGCGCGCGCGCCACCGGAGCGGCGCGCCATATCCCGCCAGTTCTCCGTCAGCGCAGTCAGATCGACGGTCAGCCGCAGGCCGGCGGAAGCGAAAAGATCGTCATCTTCAAAGGGGATGGGAAAATCTGTCATGAATCGCCGTGAACTAATGGGAGAAAATCGCCTGGGCCAGTCTAGAGAGCATTATGGCCAAGGGAAAGCACAGGCGGTCAAATACCACCCTTTGCCTGTCGTATGATCACTTTTGTTCAAGACGCGTGCAGGCTTCCACGATAATCTTGGTGGATGCAGAACGTATCGCAAAAAGAGGCGGCGGAGGCCATGCCGCTTGCGAACGTGGAATCGGCCCGCTTCTGGCGGGATAGCCGCTTCCGCGGCATGGAGTGTTTGACCGCCACCTTCCTGACGCACGAATATGCGCCGCATGCCCATGACACGTTCAGCATCGGCGCGATAGAAAGCGGCAGCCAGATCGCCACTCTCAGCGGCAGGCGGGAGGAAACCGGCCCGGGCGACCTTTATCTCATCGATCCCGGTGTCATCCATGACGGCGCCCCGGGCGGCGAGGGCTACCGCTACCGGATGATCTATCCCGACATGAAACTGTTCGTCGATATTCTGGAGGATGTCACCGGCAAAGCCTTCCATGCGACGCCCTCGTTCTCCGGTGGGCTTCCACGCGATCCACAGCTCGCCAATGCCTTTCACGCCGCCCATCGAACGCTTGAGAGCGGGGCAGGTGCGCTGGAATCCGATGAGGGAATGTTTTCGGTGCTGGCAGCGATCTTTGCGCGTCACGGCAGCGCAATCATCGTTCCTGTCGATACGCAGGAACGAAGCGCGGTGGCGCGTGCCCGCGAATACCTCATCGAGAACTTCGACAGCGATGTCGGCCTCGATGAACTGGCCGGAGTGGCGGGCTTGAGCCGCGCTCATCTCATCCGCGCCTTCCGCAAGGAATATCACATCACCCCGCACGCTTTTCTGACGGATCGGCGTGTGCAGGTGGCCCGTCGGCTGCTGCGGCAGGGGGGCATGCCGGCCGATATTGCGCTCGAATGCGGTTTTGCCGATCAGGCGCATTTCACCCGGCACTTCAAGGCACGCACGGGCGTAACGCCCGGCCAGTTCCGCACGGGCTGATCACTTTCGTTCAATACGGCCATGACGGGCTGGGCTAATCCTCCGCGATCTTAATCGGGAGGTTGCCATGTTGCAGCACAGCCGGCCATCCGGCGAATTTCTTGACGGAATGCGCGCCATTTTTCCGCTCGTTGTCGCCGTGTTGCCGATCGGCCTGGTGTTCGGCGCGGTCGCGGCCACCAAGGGGCTTTCCCCATTGGAAACGACGCTGATGAGCGCGCTTGTCTTTGCGGGCGGTTCGCAATTCGTGGCCATGGACATCTGGACCCATCCGGCAAGCTGGATCGGCGTCGGCTTTGCAGCCCTGCTGGTCAATATCCGCCACGTGCTGATGAGCGCGTCGATCGGCACGAAGATGCAGTCCTTCTCCGGCGTCAAACGGTATATCGCCATGCTCTTCCTCGCAGACGAGCTGTGGGCCATGGCGGAATTCCGGGCTGGAGCCACGCGGCTGACACCGGCCTGGTATGCCGGCATCGTCACGCCCTTTTACCTTACCTGGGTCGGCTCTTCGCTGGCGGGCGCACTGCTCGGCGCCTTCCTCGGCAATCCAGCGGTCATCGGCCTCGACTTCGCTTTTCCGGCGGTCTTCATCGTGCTCGTCATGGGTTTCTGGAAGGGGCCGGAAACCGGCGCCGTCCTTGCGGCAAGTGCCGCCGCATCCGTTGCGGTCCACCACTTCGTGCCGGGGGTCTGGTATATCGCCGCCGGCGCTCTGGCCGGGCTGGCAACTGCCCTCTGGCAGGGCAGGGCGCGGGAGCAGGCGGCATGACGCTCGATCTCAACATCATGATCGCCATCCTCGCCATGGCCGTCGCAACGGTGTTCACCCGCGTCAGCGGCCTCCTGTTGCTCCGTCATGTCGAGATGAATGAGCGGCGGAGAACGGCGATCGAGGCCATTCCGCCGGCCGTGCTGATGGCGGTCATCGCCCCGACCGCCTTTGCGGCGGGTTGGGCGGAGACGCTCGCCTGCGCGGTAACGGCAATCGCCGCGCGCCGTCTGCCGATGCTCGTGAGCGTCGTGATCGGCGTCGCAACGGTTGCCCTGTTGCGGGCCACCGGGCTTTAAACGAACATTGACGCGGGAAACCGCGTCAATGTTCCTCGTAATGTATGAAGGAAGGATCGGCGAGATCGGCAAAACGGGTGAATTCCGACTGGAAGGCGAGCTTCACCGTGCCTGTCGGCCCGTGACGCTGCTTGGCGATGATGACATCGGCCGTGCCCTTCACCTTGTCGAACAACGCTTCCCATTCCGGATATTTCGGATCGTTGATATCCCGCGGCTCCTGGTTCTTGACGTAATATTCCTCGCGGAACACGAAGAGTACGACGTCGGCGTCCTGCTCGATCGAGCCAGATTCGCGAAGGTCGGAAAGCTGCGGCCGCTTGTCGTCGCGGCTTTCGACCTGACGCGAGAGCTGCGACAGGGCGATGATCGGAACGTTGAGCTCCTTGCCCAGTGCCTTCAGGCCGGTGGTGATCTGGGTGATTTCCTGCACGCGGTTGTCGCTTGATTTTCCCGAGCCGGTCATCAGCTGGATGTAGTCGACCACCAGCACGTCGAGGCCGCGCTGACGCTTGAGACGGCGCGCGCGCGCCGAAAGCTGGGCGATCGAGATGCCGCCGGTCTGGTCGATATAGAGCGGCACCTTCTGCATCATCATCGAGCAGGCGACGAGCTTTTCGAAATCGGCATCGTTGATGTCGCCGCGGCGGATCTTCGAGGAGGAGACTTCCGTCTGCTCGGAGATGATACGGGTGGCAAGCTGTTCCGACGACATTTCGAGCGAATAGAAGCCGACGACGCCGCCATTCTTCGCCTTCATGCTGCCGTCCGGCTGGACTTCGCCTTCGTAGGCGGCGGCGATATTGTAGGCGATATTGGTCGCGAGCGAGGTCTTGCCCATGCCGGGGCGTCCGGCAAGGACGATCAAGTCCGAACGCTGCAGGCCGCCCATCTTGGAATCCAGCGAATGGATGCCGGTGGAAATGCCGGAAAGACCGCCATCGCGTTCCTTGGCGACGGCCGCCATGTCGATTGCCAGCGCAACCGCATCGTTGAAGGCCTGGAAGCCGCCGTCGTAGCGGCCGTTTTCCGCCAGTTCGAAGAGGCGGCGTTCGGTATCCTCGATCTGCGACTGCGGCGGCATGTCGAGCGGCGCGTCATAGGCGATGTTGACGACATCCTCGCCGATGGTGATCAGCGCCCGGCGCAGCGCCAGGTCGTAGATCGCCCGGCCGTAGTCCTCGGCATTGATGACGGTGACGGCATTGCTGACGAGGCTCGCCAGATATTGCGAAACCGTCATGTCGCCGACCTTCTCGTCGGCCTTCAGGAAGGTCTTGATCGTCACCGGATTGGCGATCTTGCCCATGCGGATGATGTCGCCGGCAACCTCGAAGATCTTCCGGTGCAGCGGTTCATAGAGATGGATCGGCTTCAGGAAGTCCGACACCCGGTAATAGGCGTCGTTGTTCATCAGGATGGCACCCAGAAGCGCCTGCTCGGCTTCGATATTGTTGGGTGCTTCGCGATAATGCTGCTCAGAGGGAGCAACAGCTGCAATCTTTCGAGCGGCGTCGTTCATCATCATCCGTTCTGTCTTTTTCCAGCTCCGGATTTGCAATTCCGGACGCGAAAATCAAGAGGCTGCGAAAGGAGCAGGCGCCCGCTTCGCTGAAATCCTGAACGCTGTGCACGTTGTTCGACTTCTCCACAGTCCCGGGCGACACACAGGAGAAATACTGGCAGTGTCACCCGGACGACACGGCATGGCGCCGACTCAGCCCATCCGTTTCGGAGAATGCTATTTTAGCGCGATGCCATAGGGCACGCAGCAAAAACATCCCGACCATCCCCAACGAAAAAGCCCGGCGCGATGGCCGGGCTTCCCTCACGCGGATCGCTCCGGCGATATTATGCTTCGTCTTCGTCGACGCCGTCGGCTTCCGGATCGAAGAAATCCTCAGGACGCAGGGCGTCTTCGTCGACACCGTAGATGGCGTCGACCGAGGTGAGTTCTTCACCCTTGGCCTGGCGCTCTGCCTCTTCGGCGGAACGGGCAACGTTCAGCTCGACGTGGATTTCGACTTCGGCATGCAGCTGCAGCTCGACCTTGTGCAGGCCGATCGCCTTGATCGGCGTGTTGAGGTGAACCTGGTTGCGGCCGATGTTGAAGCCTTCGGCGGCGAGAATTTCGACGACGTCACGGGCAGCGACCGAGCCGTAGAGCTGGCCGGTTTCGCCGGCGGAGCGCACGACGATGAACGACTTGCCGTCGAGAACGTCGGCGACCTTCTGGGCTTCCGACTTGCGCTCGAGGTTGCGGGCTTCGAGCGTCGCACGCTCGGCTTCGAAGCGGGTCTTGTTGGCGGCGTTGGCGCGCAGCGCCTTGCCGAGCGGCAGCAGGTAGTTACGGGCAAAGCCGTCGCGAACCTTTACGGTTTCGCCCATCTGGCCGAGCTTGGAGATGCGTTCGAGAAGGATGACTTCCATTTTTTTACCTTTCTGTGTCTCAGATTTTCGTGTCGGATTGTTTGGGGGCATCAGCATCTTTCGTCGGGGTCAGCGCGATCGCCTTGCGGGTATCGCTGAGACCGAGGACGAGGATGAGGAAAGCTGGCAGCAGCATGAGCATCGAGGCCAGGTAGCTGAGGATGAGGGCCGGCAGGCGCCAGTCCTTGCCGCGCGTGCGGAAATGCAGCGAGGCGAAACCGGACAGCATGAAGCCGGCGCCGAAGGTGCCGATCACCGTCGCGCCGATCAGCGCCGGCACGCCGCCGAAGAAGCAGGCGGCAAGCCCGGCGAGGAAGATGAAGATCGAGTTGCGGTTCATGCGCAGCGACGAGGGGATGTCCTCGCGCGGGCGAAGGCCGCGGCCGGACGCTGCGACGATGCGCACGGCGATATAATAGGCGGCAAACAGCATGGAGACCCACATACCGCCCTGCACGGCCGGCAGCATCAGCACGATCAGCGATTTGGTCTGCGCGGTCGCCGCCGGATCGGGCATGAATTCCGGCTGCTGTTCCTTGACCGAGGCGATCAGCAGGTCGACGATCTGATCGGTGATCGCAGGCCCATAGCCGATCATCACGCCGATGACGATGACGGCGAGCGTCACCAGGCCGCAGAGATGCAGCAGGATATCGGAGAGCGGATACCAGGCAAGCAGATGGTCCGGGCCGCCGAGTTCGGAAGCGGGCCGCGCGAGATTGGCGAGATGGCTGAGCCAGCCGGCCGGCAAGAGCGTCACCAGCGTCATGATCAGCGCGAAAGAGGGGGATATGATGGCCGCGCCGAGCGCTGCTGCCGTGACGACGGCGGCGATTGCCGCGGCATTGCCCCATCCGAGCCCGACGATCAGAATCGGAAGCGCCGAGGCCGTATAGAGCAGCGCGCTGAAAAACGACGGCTGCATGCTCGCGCCCAGCATCAGCAGGAAGGCGGTCAATCCGGCGAGTGCGCCGATCAGCAGCGTTTTAAGGTCAGGTCGGTTCAAGGTCGCTGTCCTGCTTCATCAAGCAGTTAGAGGATGTTGCTGAATCGAATTCAGAAACGTCTCAACATGGGTTTTTAGAGTTCCGATCCACGCCCATCGCGGAAGGGAGGCAACCCCCGGATCTGCAATCCGGGGGTCGCATATTCTATCAGGCTACGACGTAGGGCAGCAGGCCGAGGAAACGGGCGCGCTTGATCGCCTGGGCGAGTTCGCGCTGCTTCTTCTGGGAAACGGCCGTGATGCGCGACGGAACGATCTTGCCGCGCTCGGAAATGTAGCGCTGCAGCAGACGTACGTCCTTGTAGTCGATCCGCGGCGCGTTGGCGCCGGAGAACGGGCAGGTCTTGCGGCGGCGATGGAACGGGCGGCGGACCGGAGCGGAGGAAGTTTCAGACATATCTTGGATCTCCCTTATGCACGGTCTTCGCGCGGACGGCGCGGACGGTCTTCGCGGTCGCCGAAGCCACCTTCACGCGGCGGACGGGGGCCACGGTCACGATCGCCGAAGCCGCCTTCACGCGGGCCACGGCCGCCTTCACGCGGACGGTCGTCGCGGTCGCGCTTCTGCATCATGGCAGACGGACCTTCTTCATGCTTCTCGACGGCGATCGTCATGTAGCGAAGAACGTCTTCGCTGATGCGCATCTGACGTTCCATTTCCTGGACGGCAGCAGCCGGTGCATCGATGTCCATCAGGGCGTAGTGCGCCTTGCGGTTCTTCTTGATGCGGTAGGTGAGGGACTTGAGGCCCCAGTTCTCGATACGCCCGACTTTACCGCCGTTAGCTTCGATCACACCCTTGTACTGTTCTACGAGGGCATCGACCTGCTGAGCGGAAATATCCTGCCGGGCAAGGAATACATGTTCATAAAGAGCCATGACAGCTTTGCCTTTCTTGCGTTTGGTTCAACCCGATATTCGGCGGCTAAGCCTCAACGACTGCTCCTGATTGGGCGGACCCAGGCAAGAAAGCGTTTTTCGAGACGGTCGAGAGCGGAGACACGGGAGGCTGGAACGCTTCCGTTCCGAACGATTTCCGAGGAAACCGGCCCTCCGTTCAGCCACCAGCCAGAAGACCGGGTTAACGAACAGCGCGGCTTATACGGATTTTTCGGGGAAAGGCAAGAGTTGGAAGGGAAATTCGCAAGAGATGCCTAGCTGCTTGTGTGGGTTGCCTCTAATCGTTGAGCCAAATCATCCGGAATCCAGGCCTCGGTCGGTGCAAGCTTGCCCGAGATGCTCAGAGTCAGCGCTATTTTCAATGCCATTGCATAGTGCGTCGATGCATTCTCCGGTTCGCATTCAGCTAACTTCACCAAGCTCGTGATCATACCGCGCTGCCATTCGACATTGTCGGGATCGCGCTCGATAAGCGTTTTTCGAATGTCGATGCTGTCCTGATAGGCCTGAAGAGCGCCCTTGGCGTCGCCTTCGGCCCGACGCATGTCGCCGATCCTGTCATAGCTGATGGAAAGATCGTGCTGCCATTCGGCATTACCGGGATCGCGTTCGGCAAGCGCCTTTGCGATATCGATGCTGTCCTGATAGGCCTGAAGAGTGCCCTTTGCGTCGCCTTCGGCCCGACGCATGCCGCCGATATTGTCATAGCTGATGGAAAGATCGCGCTGCCATTCGGCGTTGCCGGGATCGTGTTCGGCAAGTGTTTTTCGAATGTCGAGGCTGTCCTGATAGGCTTGCAGAGCGCCCTGGGCGTTACCGTCGGCCTGACGGATGTTGCCGATCTTGTTGTAGCTGAAGGAAAGATCCCGCTGCCATTGGGCATTGCCGGGATCGCGTTCGGCAAGTGTTTTTCGAATGTTGAGGCTGTCCTGATAGGCTTGCAGAGCGCCCTTGGCGTCGGCTTCGGTCCGACGGATGTCGCCGATCTTGTCATAGCTGACAGAAAGATCTCGCTGCCATTGGGCATTGCCGGGGTCGCGTTCGGCAAGTGCCTTTGCGATATCGAGAGCGTTCCGATAGGCTTGAAGAGCGCCCTTGGCGTCGCCCTCGGCCCGGCGGATGTTGCCAATATTGTCATAACAAATGGAGAGATCTCGCTGCCATTCTGCGTTGCTGGGATCGCGCTCGGCAAGTGCCTTTGCGATATTGAGACCGTTTCGGTAGGCTTGAAGAGCCCCTTTGGCATCGCCTTCCGCCCGGCACATGTCGCCGATCCTCTCGTACAAAACACCAATTGCACGTTCGTCTCCTACCTTAAACGCAGCCTCCAAGGCCGCTTCAAATGCAGCAACCGCGTTCAAACGCTGGCCCGTTTTTCGCAGTTCGTCGCCAAGTTGATCCCATCGCCATATTAGGTCGGGATCGAGCATCAGCGCTTGTTGTAAAGCTGCAACTACGCCGCCGTGATCGTAAAGAGGCATAAGTATATCTGCTTCTTCGAGGAAAAGTCTCGCATCTTCCTTGTCCTGATCGCGCCGTTGCAAGGCTTGCTTCCTCTGCGCTTCGCGCACGGTTGCGAGTGCACCTTCGATATCCAGGGTTTCCAGCTTCTTGCGTGCGGCGTTAATGGCGCGATCGATTTCGGGATGATCATTGTGAATGATCGCCAGTGTCCGGGAGCGGGCAAGAAGGTCATCCACTGCATCGGCGAGCACCCGGGCGATCTTGTCCCGGGGTACATCGGAATGACCAATCAACCGCGCGAGAACAGGTTCCAATTCTTTTACAGGGATGCCCTTTTCCTCTGACACGAAATCGAGAATCCGCGCCTGCATCTCCATCTGCTCATTGTGGCGTCGTTCGGCCTCTCTTTCTGCTGTAGTTTGTCCGTCGAGGACCCGGCCTATCTTCTTATCGACAGAATCCAGAATGGCGCCGATCCGCGCCAGTTGCTCCGCATTCCATATCGCCTTGAATGCCTCGTTGTCCTTTAATCTTCCCGAGGCCGCCCGGACGAAAAGATCGTGCCAGCCGTCATTTCCGTTCGTACCACCGTGGAAAGCGGCCATTAATAGGGCGGGTAAGGTGTCGCCGATCTCGACGGACAATTCCCTGAGCACGTTATCTTCCAGTTCTTTGCGGACAGTGGCCGCATCAGGCGCAGCACCGCTTCGAGCGGCGAGAGCGGTTTCATAGGCTGTGGGCAGGATGCTGAGAATGTTTTTTTCTTCCGCGGATGCCGCACCGTCGCTGTTGAACTTCCGCGCTTCCTTCAGATAGGACCATAGCAACGCTGAGACGCGCTCAGCTTCGACCTGCCGCATATCGTTGAAATCGTTGCGGCCTGCTTCGTCGAAACGTGCAAGGATCGTTTCGGTCGCGTCGAGGTGCGAAAGTCGCAGCGCCATTATAATATGGTGATTGCGGTCAATCTCTGGATGGCGCCTGAAGAGTGCGGCCGCGTAACGGTCACCAAAAGCGGTGTAGGCAGCGTGAGCTTCGTTGCCGGCGATATCACCGGCAAGCCCGGCAGCGATTCCCAATGCTTTGGTCGCAACGCCGGACGTAGTTCCCGTCGGATCCACCGCTAAAGCGGAGCCGGCTATCGCTAGAACGACGGCTCCTATCCCCTTACCAATAATCGACATTCCATCCCCTCTTGCCGAGCCGAAGCGTAACATCCGGCATTGCACGGTCAAGGAGAGTGGAGTGATTTTTACAGCGGCAGTGGATACTGCCGATGCACCTTGGCGATCTCCGCCAGTGCCTCGGCCGAAAGCGTCAGGTCGGCCGCGCCGATGTCGACTTTCAACTGCTCCATCGAGGTTGCGCCGATGATGGCCGAGGCCATGAAGGGTCTCGACAGGCAGAAGGCGAGCGCCATGGCCGCCGGGTCGAGACCGTATCTGGCGGCGATCTCCAGATAGGCCTTGGTCGCCGGTTCCTGCAGCGGCTGCAGGCGGCCGCCGATATCGTGGTTGATCGAGCCGCGCGAGCCCTTCGGCCTGGCGCCACCGACATATTTGCCGGTCAGGATGCCGCCGGCGAGCGGCGAATAGGCGAGCAGCCCGACATCCTCATGATGGGAAAGCTCGGCGAGATCGAGATCGAAATGGCGGTAGAGCAGGTTGTATTCGTTCTGGACGCTGGCGACCCGCGGCAGGCTCTTCTGTTCTGACAGCGTCAGGTATTTCTGGATGCCCCAGGTGGTTTCGTTGGAAAGGCCGATCGCCCGGATCTTGCCTTCCTTCACCAGTGCCCCGAGCGTTTCCAGGATGTCGAGCATATTGGCGACGGCCTTGTCGCGATCCTGGGTAAAGGGATCGTAGCTCCAGTTCTGACGGAAATGGAAATGGCCGCGGTTCGGCCAGTGGATCTGGTAGAGGTCGACATAGTCCGTCTTCAGCCGCGCCAGGCTGGCCTCGAGCGCCAGCCGGATATTCTTTGCGTCGGCGCCTTCGCCGCCGCGTATATAGTCGCGGCCGCGGCCGGCGACCTTGGTGGCGAGCACGATATCCCCGCGTTTGCCTGATTTTTCGAACCAGCTGCCGATATAGTCTTCGGTCCAGCCCTGTGTTTCAGGCGAAACCGGGGTGGTCGGGTAGAGTTCGGCGGTATCGAAGAAATTGACGCCCTTTTCGACGGCGTAATCCATCTGTGCATGGGCGTCGGTTTCGCTGTTCTGCGAACCCCAGGTCATGGTGCCAAGGCAGATTTCTGAAACGGAAATGTCGGTGCGGCCGAGTGAATTATACTTCATGAGAAAACCTTGGGAGAGAGCTGAAGCCTTGGGGAGGACCGGGCAAATCTAGGCCGGATTTGGCCGAGCGCAAGAGCAAAGACCTGGCTTTTGCGCCGGTGCGAAAGGCTTTGCGGAGAAAGAGCCGCCACTTGACTCTGCCGGAAAGAATGTCAATTGGAGGCAAAACGCCTCGCGGGGCGCGCGCAATCAGGGGCATGAGCCAGGGACACGAGAATGACCATTGCTTTCACTTTTCCCGGTCAGGGCAGTCAGGCCGTCGGCATGGGCAAGGACTTGGCCGAGAATTTCGCCGAAGCCCGCGCCGTTTTCGACGAGGTCGATGAGGCGCTCGGTGAAAAGCTTTCGGACGTCATGTTCAACGGTCCCGAGGATACGTTGACCCTGACGGCGAACGCCCAGCCGGCGCTGATGGCCGTCTCGATCGCCGTCATCCGCATTCTTGAGGCCAAGGGGCTGGATCTGAAGTCCAAGGTTGCCTATGTCGCCGGTCACTCGCTCGGCGAATATTCGGCCCTTTGCGCGGCGGGCACCTTTTCGCTCGCTGACACGGCTCGGCTGTTACGCATCCGCGGCAATGCCATGCAGGCGGCCGTCCCCGTCGGCGTCGGCGCCATGGCGGCGATCATCGGGCTCGAACATGCCGACGTCGTCGCCGTCTGCGAAGAGGCTGCGGCGACCGGCGCCTGCCAGATCGCCAACGACAATGGCGGCGGCCAGATCGTCATCTCGGGCGAGAAGGCGGCCGTCGAAAAGGCTGCCGGCCTTGCGACCGACAAGGGCGCCAAGCGCGCCATCCTGCTGCCGGTCTCCGCTCCCTTCCATTCCAAGCTGATGGCTCCCGCCGCCGAGGCCATGCGCGCGGCGCTGGCGACGGTCGCCAAGTCCGATCCGGTCGTGCCTCTCATCGCCAATGTCCGCGCCGCCCCGGTGACGGGTGCCGATGAGATCGCCAGCTTGCTCGTCGAGCAGGTGACAGGTCAGGTCCGCTGGCGCGAGACGGTGGAATGGTTCGCCGGCAACGGCGTCACGACGCTTTATGAACTCGGTTCCGGCAAGGTGCTGACCGGCCTTGCGCGGCGCATCGACAAGACAGTCAGCGGCATCTCCGTCAACGGTCCGGCGGATATCGACGCGACTGTTGCCGCCCTCATGGCCTGATTGGTATTTCCAGAGATATAAGGAACGTTTCCATGTTCGATCTTTCCGGCCGCAAGGCTCTCGTCACCGGCGCATCGGGCGGTATCGGCGAGGAAATCGCCCGCCTTCTGCATAAGCAGGGCGCCATCGTCGGCCTGCATGGCACCCGCGTCGAGAAGCTGGAAGCGCTGGCGGCCGACCTCGGCGAGCGCGTCAAGATCTTTCCGGCAAACCTCTCCGACCGCGATGAAGTCAAGGCGCTCGGCCAGAAGGCCGAAGCCGAACTCGAAGGCGTCGATATCCTCGTCAACAATGCCGGCATCACCAAGGATGGCCTCTTCGTGCGCATGAGCGACGAAGATTGGGACGCCGTTCTCGAAGTGAACCTGACGTCGACTTTCCGCCTGACGCGCGAATTGACGCATCCGATGATGCGCCGCCGTTATGGCCGCATCATCAACATCACCTCCGTCGTCGGCGTCACCGGCAATCCGGGCCAGGCCAACTACTGCGCCTCCAAGGCCGGCATGATCGGCTTCACCAAGTCGCTGGCGCAGGAAATCGCCACCCGCAACGTGACGGTCAACTGCGTCGCGCCCGGCTTCATCGAAAGCGCCATGACCGGCAAGCTGAACGACAAGCAGAAGGAAGCGATCATGGGGGCGATCCCGATGAAGCGCATGGGCACGGGCGGGGAGGTCGCTTCGGCGGTCGCTTATCTTGCATCCTCCGAGGCCGCCTATATGACGGGTCAGACGCTGCACGTAAACGGCGGCATGGCGATGATCTGAAACGACAAACCGCCGGCATGCGAGTATTTCCGCCAATAGCATGTTGAGCAATCACGAACCGTTGATTTTCTCGCTTTGCGGCAGACCTAAAGCATGTTAAGCGGGCCATGACTGTCAACAGTCGTCCCGAGAAAGCAGACGGACCGGCGCGCTTTTTGCAAGCCTGGGACATCTCTGAAGCCGGGTAAACGAGTTTGCCGAGGATGTCTGAAAACATCGCAGGCTGAAACAGGGTAGGGTGCCGCAACGGCATTCCGATCAGGACATAAAGTCGAGGAAACCGACATGAGCGATATCGCAGAACGCGTAAAGAAAATTGTTATTGATCATCTTGGCGTCGATGCCGACAAGGTCGTCGAGAGCGCCAGCTTTATCGACGATCTGGGCGCCGACTCGCTCGACACGGTCGAACTTGTCATGGCTTTCGAAGAAGAATTCGGCGTTGAAATTCCCGACGACGCTGCCGACTCGATCCTGACGGTCGGCGATGCCGTGAAGTTTATCGAGAAGGCCCAGGCCTGATCCTGTAAGTTTGAGAAAGGGCGGGCCTGGAGTCCGCCCTTTTCTTTTCGGCATATTTCTCCATAGAACATAAGACGGGGGGAAGCACGCGATGAGACGTGTCGTCATAACAGGTACCGGCATGGTATCACCCTTGGGATGCGGAACAGAGGTGACGTGGTCGCGGCTGCTGGCCGGTCAGAACGGCGCCCGCCTCGTCACCGAATTCGAGGTCGACGACCTTCCCGCCAAGATCGCCTGCCGTATTCCCATCGGCGACGGCACCGACGGCACCTTCAATGTCGATCAGTGGATGGAGCCGAAAGAGCAGCGCAAGGTCGATCCCTTCATCATCTACGGCATGGCCGCCGCCGAGATGGCGCTTGCCGATGCCGGCTGGCATCCCGAGACCGATGAGGACCAGATCGCCACCGGCGTGCTGATCGGCTCCGGCATCGGCGGCATCGAAGGCATCGTCGAGGCGGGCTACACCCTGCGCGACAAAGGCCCGCGCCGCATCTCCCCCTTCTTCATTCCCGGCCGCCTGATCAACCTCGTCTCCGGCCAGGTCTCGATCCGCCACAAGCTGCGCGGACCCAATCATTCGGTCGTCACCGCCTGCTCGACGGGCGCGCATGCGATCGGCGATGCCGCACGGCTGATCGCGCTGGGTGACGCCGACGTCATGGTCGCCGGCGGCACGGAATCTCCCGTCAGCCGCATTTCGCTCGCCGGCTTTGCTGCCTGCAAGGCACTGTCGACCCAGCACAACGACGACCCGCAGAAGGCCTCGCGCCCCTATGACCGCGACCGTGACGGCTTCGTCATGGGCGAGGGTGCCGGCATCGTCGTGCTCGAGGAACTGGAACACGCCAAGGCGCGCGGCGCCAGGATCTATGCCGAAATCGTCGGCTACGGCCTGTCGGGCGATGCCTATCACATCACCGCGCCGTCCGAAGACGGTGAGGGCGCCGGCCGCTGCATGGCGATGGCGCTGAAGCGAGCCGGCCTGACGCCGGCCGATATCGATTACATCAACGCCCACGGCACTTCGACCATGGCCGACACGATCGAACTCGGCGCCGTCGAGCGGCTGGTCGGCAATGCGGCGTCGAAGATCTCGATGTCCTCGACCAAGTCGGCGACGGGGCACCTTCTCGGTGCCGCCGGCGCGATCGAGGCGATCTTCACCACGCTTGCCATCCGCGACAATATCGCGCCGCCGACGCTCAATCTCGACAATCCCGAACGCGAGACGGCGATCGATCTTGTCCCGCACAAGGCGCGCGAGCGGGAAATCAATGTGGCGCTGTCCAACTCGTTCGGATTCGGCGGCACGAATGCGTCGCTCGTCCTGCGCCGCTACGCGCAATAACAGCCAGCGCGGCGCAATAAGTGTCCCTTGCGCCGCGACGGCCGCTCCTCTGCATTGCGCAGCAGCGCCTGCGGGCGCATAACGACCGGCAGCGGCGCCGTTGAACGGCGGCAGAACCTGCTTTTGCCGCATTGCTTCGCGAAATAGCGAAGTGAGGGTCAAGTTTTAGAGGATTGCCGGTGAGCGATACGACGAACCAGAGCAACGATACCCCGCAGGGCGAGAACGGCCGGCAAGCGCAGAAGGGACCGATCATCCCGAAGTCGCCGAGCGAAGCCCTGCGTCCGGAGCGCGTTCCGGAGCCGCCGAAACGGTCCAAGAAAGCCCGCGGCCAGGTCGTTCTTTTCCTGAATTTCATCATGACGATGGCGGTGCTGGTCTGTGTCGTCGCCGTCATCGGCTTCTACTACGCCACCTCGACCTATCGGAATCCCGGTCCGCTGCAGACCAACACCAATTTCATCATCCGCAATGGCGCGGGTCTCGCCGAAATCGCCACGAACCTCGAGCGCAATGCGATCATCAGCGATGCCCGGATCTTCCGCTATCTCACGGCGACGCATCTGTCTGCCGGCGAGAGCCTGAAGGCCGGTGAGTATGAGATCAAGGCCAGGGCCTCGATGAGCGATATCATGGAGCTTCTGAAATCGGGCAAATCCATTCTCTATTCCGTTTCCTTCCCCGAGGGCCTGACGGTCCGCCAGATGTTCAACCGCATGCTGGAGGATCAGGTACTGGAAGGCGACCTGCCGGCCGCGCTGCCTGAAGAGGGCAGCCTGCGCCCGGATACCTACAAGTTCTCGCGCGGCACCAAGCGCTCGGAAATCATCCAGCAGATGGCGGCGGCACAGCAGAAAATCGTCGATCAGATTTGGGACAAGCGCGACTCCTCGCTGCCGCTGCGATCCAAGGAAGAGTTCGTCACGCTCGCCTCGATCGTCGAAAAGGAAACCGGCGTTGCCGACGAACGCGCCCATGTCGCCTCGGTTTTCCTGAACCGGCTGGGCAAAGGCATGCGCCTGCAGTCCGATCCGACGATCATCTACGGCCTCTTCGGCGGCGACGGCAAACCGGCCGACCGGCCGATCTACCAGTCGGACCTGAAGCGCGACACGCCATACAACACCTATGTCATCAAGGGGCTGCCGCCGACGCCGATCGCCAATCCGGGTAAGGATGCGCTTGAGGCCGTCGCCAATCCCTGGAAGACCCAGGACCTCTACTTCGTCGCCGACGGCACCGGTGGCCATGTTTTCGCGGCGACGCTCGAGGAGCACAATGCCAACGTCAAGCGCTGGCGCAAGCTCGAAGCCGACAAGGGCTCGGACCCGAATATCGCAGTCGACGGCCAGCCTGAGGAGCAGCCGGCCGATGACGGCGCTGCCGTCACGCCGCCGAAGAAAAAGAAGATCAACTGATAGCTTCTGGAGGCTCGTATGGCTTTGCAGTCCATGACCGGTTTTGCGCGGCGCGAGGGAACGAGCGGCCGCTGGCGCTGGGCATGGGAACTGCGCTCGGTCAACGGCAAGGGCCTCGACCTGCGCCTGCGCCTGCCGCCCGGCCTCGAACGCATGGAGGCGGACGTCCGTCGCCTCGCCGGCGAAAGCTTCAGCCGCGGCAACCTGCAGGCATCGCTCTCCGTCACCGCCGACGAGAACCGCTTCGAGGCAGTGCTGAACAGGCAAGCACTTGCCGCCGTGCTTGCCATGCGCGAGCAATTGGACGGTATCATCGATCCGTCGCCGCTGAAGCTCGATACGCTGCTTCTGGTGCGCGGCATCGTGGAATTCCGCGAAAGCGAGGACGGCGAGGAGGCGCTTGCCGCCCGTGACGCCGATATCACCGCCGGCCTGTTGGCAGCACTTGCCGATCTCCGAGCCATGCGCGAACAGGAAGGGGCGGCCCTGACCCGCATTCTTCTCGACCATGTCTCGACGATCGAAGGCCTGGCGCGGACGATCGCGGCCGATCCCTCACGCTCGCCGCAGGAGATCGCCGCGCGGCTTGCCGCGCAGGTCGCCTTGCTGATGGACGGCCTGGCCGCGCTTGACCGCGACAGGCTGCATGCCGAAGCCGCACTGCTGGCGACCAAGGCGGATCTGCGCGAGGAAATCGATCGCCTGAAGGCGCATATCGCCGCAGCCCGCGATCTCCTGGTGAAAGATGGCCCTGCCGGGCGCCGGCTGGACTTCCTTGCACAGGAATTTAACCGCGAATCGAATACCATCTGTTCGAAGTCGAATGCCTCGGCAGTTACCGCCGCCGGCATCGAGCTGAAAGTCGTGATCGACCAGTTCCGCGAGCAGGTCCAGAATTTGGAGTAGGATATGAATCCGGCGAAATCCTCGCCCGTCCAGATCGCCCGCCGCGGTCTGATGCTTGTTATCTCGTCGCCGTCGGGCGCCGGCAAATCCACCATCGCGCGCACGCTGCTGGAGAAGGACAGGCAAATCGGGCTCTCCGTCAGCGTCACCACGCGCCAGCGCCGCCCGAGCGAAATCGAGGATGTGCATTACCACTTCAAGAGTGTGCGCGAGTTCGAGCGGATGCGCGACAGCGACGCGCTGCTCGAATGGGCCGAGGTGCATGGCAATTTCTACGGCACGCCGCGCGAGCCGGTCGAGCAGGCCATGGCCGAGGGCCGCGACATGCTCTTCGACATCGACTGGCAGGGCGCCCAGCAATTGCAGGAGAAGATGTCGGCCGACGTCGTCTCGATCTTCGTGCTGCCGCCGACCATGACCGAGCTGCAGTCGCGGCTGCACCGCCGCGCCGAGGATTCCGAGGAGGTCATCCAGACGCGCCTCGCCAACAGCCGTGCCGAGATCGCCCACTGGCGCGAATATGACTACGTCATCGTCAACGACGACCTCAACGCCGCCTTCGACGCCGTCCAGTCGATCGTCAAGGCCGAACGCCTGCGCCGCGACCGCCGCCATGGCATGTTCGATTTCGTCCGCGAGCTGCTGGAAGAGACGCCGTCGCTTTAGAGCATGTCGCGCAATAGTGTGCAGCGCTTTTGCCAGGCAAAGCGCGACGCGCTTTTGCCGCAACGACATGCGAGAAGACCTAAAGCGCAAGGAGCGAAGCTGATCGCGATGCGCTTTAGAGCGAATTCGCAAGCAGGCAGAATTCCTCGACCGACAAGGTTTCTGCCCGCCGTGCCGGATCGATCCCGGCCTTGACGAGCAGGCGCTCGCCGCCGAGCGGTTTGAGGCTTTGACGTAGCATCTTGCGGCGCTGGCCGAAGGCCGCCTGCGTTACTTTTTCCAGATTGCCGACGGCGCAGGGGATGGGGTTTTCGCGCGGCGTCAGATGCACGACCGTCGAGGTTACCTTCGGCGGCGGCGTGAAGGCTTGCGGCGGCACGTCGAAGGCCATGCGCGCCTGCGTCCGCCAGCCGCAGAGCACGCCGAGGCGGCCGTAATGGTCGTCGTCTTCGCCGGCGACGATACGCTCGCCGACTTCCTTCTGAAACATCAGCGTCAGCGACTGCCAGAATGGCGGCCAGGCCTTCGGCAGCAGCCAGTTGACCAGAAGCTGCGTGCCGACATTGTAGGGCAGGTTGGCAATGATCTTGACCGGTCCATCAGGCGCCAAGGCCTCGAAATCGGTCTTCAGCGCATCGCCTTCGATCACCTCCAGCCGGCCGGGATAATGATCGGCGATCTCGGCGAGCGCCGGCAGGCAGCGTGTATCCCGCTCGACGGCGATAACCTTTTTGGCGCCGAGCGCCAGGATTGCCCGCGTCAATCCGCCCGGGCCGGGGCCGACCTCGAAGACGGTCGCCTCTTCGAGCGCGCCCGCCGTGCGGGCGATTTTCTGCGTCAGGTTGAGGTCGAGCAGGAAGTTCTGCCCGAGCGCCTTGCGCGCATCGAGGCCGTGACGCTGGATGACGTCGCGAAGCGGCGGCAGGCCATCGAGTGCTGCCATCAGCGACGGCTTTCCGCTGTGCGGCCGAGCTGGGCGGCGAGCTTCAGCGCCGCAATCAGGCTCTGCTCGCGCGCCAGTCCCTTGCCGGCGATGCCGAAAGCGGTGCCGTGATCGGGCGAGGTGCGCACGAAAGGAAGCCCGAGCGTGACGTTGACGCTGTCGTCGAAACCGAGCGCCTTGGCCGGGATCAGTGCCTGATCGTGATACATGCAGACGGCGACATCGTATCGCGCCCGCGCCTCGTCATGGAACATCGTGTCGGCGGGCAGGGGCCCGATCGCATCGATGCCCTCGTCGCGCAGGTGCTCGATCGCCGGGCGGATGACATCCTCGTCTTCTCTGCCGATCGTCCCGTCTTCGCCCGCATGCGGGTTGAGGCCGGCAACGGCGAGCCGCGGCGCCTCGATGCCGAAGCGCCGCCTCAAGTCTTCATGGGCGATCCGGCAGGTTTCCACGATCAGGTCGCCGGTCAGCGCCTGCGGCACCTCGCGGACCGGAATGTGGATGGTGACGGGAATGGCACGGAGCTTCGGCCCCGACAGCATCATGACAGGCGTCACCGGCCTGCCGGACGCCCTGGCGGCGAGATCGGCGAGAAATTCGGTATGGCCGGGAAACCGGAAACCGGCCTCGTAGAGCACGGATTTGGCGATCGGGTTGGTAACGACCGCGAGCGCCTCGCCGCTGATGACAAGCGACACAGCCCTCTCGATCGCCGCGATCGTGCCCTTCGCCGTTGCCGCATGCGGCTCGCCGGCCACCACTTCGATACCGGCCGGCACCGTCATGACCGGCAGCGCATCGGCAAACATACCGGCAGCCTCGCTGGCATTATCAATCTCGCGGATCGAAACGGAAAGGTTGAGCTGGCGGGCCCGCAACGCCAAGACATCGGGATCGCCGATCAGGAAGAAAGGCGGCAGCCCGAGTTCACGCCGCCGCAGCCAGGCCATCAGCGTAATATCCGGCCCGATGCCGGCGGGGTCGCCCTGGCTCAGCGCAAGCGGTCGCGAAAACGGTATCGTCATCGCAGGTCAACGATAGGCGATCTGCGCCTTCTTGCGCAGTTCATCCAGATACTTTTTGCTGTTTGCGTTTTCCGGGCTGGCATCCTTGTCGGCCTTGGCCTTGCCGAGATCTTCCTGGCGGAAGACCATCTCGGCCGCCTGGTCGTCGGAAACCTGGCGCTGGCTGCAGATCGCCAGATATTCGACGCCCTTGTCGGTGACGCGGGTCCCCGTCGTATTGCCTTTGGCCTGCTCGACCAGCGGCTTCCAATCCGGCGGGATTTCCGGGGCGAGCATGCGGCCGAGATCGCGCACGGAAACGTCGCGCATCGTCGCGGCAAAGACTTTTGCCTGGTCGCAGCCCGGAAATTTCGAGCGCGACGCCTCGGCCTCGCCCTTACGCTTGCCGGTGATCGCGTTGCGCTTGGCTTGCGGAATGACGAAGATGATCTGCTGCAGCATATATTCGGTCGTCACCGGCTTCTGCTTGTTGTTCTGCATCATGCGCGAGACGAGGTCATAGTTCGACAGCCGCGAGGTCGAACCGTAGCGCGCGTTGACGACACGCGGCCAGCTCATCTGCACGGCGATGAAACCCTTGAAATGGTCGACGCCGACGCCGGCGCGATCGAGAATCTGCGACATCTGCGCGACGGTAAGCTTGTTGCCGGCCGAAAAGCGCGCGAAAGACGCATCGACGTCCTGCTGCGAGACCGACATATGGACACGGGAGACTTCCTGCCGCTTGAGCGCCTCGTCGATCAATTGCTCCTCGGCAGCCTTGGCATCGGCCTTGGTATGCTGCAGGCGCAGGAAAGCCTGGCGCTTGGCGACGTCGCCGCTGGTGATGGCGGTGCCGTTCACCACGGCCTTGACTTCGCTTGCGGCCAGCGCTGGAGCGGCAACACCCGTCAGCAAGGCAAGCGCCGCCCCGGCGAGGAACTTGGTTATGGCTTTTTTCGCGTCAATCATCTGCTGACCTCCCGATAGCGCCGCGAGACGTTGTTCGCGGCGTTTTTTACCACAGTGCGAGACACGCGGCGAAACCCCTATGCCTCAGATATCGACTGGCGGCAATGTCCTGCACAGGCATACGGCGAAAGAATGGCTTCAGGCCATGTTTGCGCCGGCCGCCCGTCATTCAAGGGTGTTTGTACCGATCTTGATGTCGCCGAGTGTCCGGAAGGTCAGCCTTGCGCCGATCGTCCAGTCGCTGGCCGACTCGTCGTCGGAGTCCCGGGTATCGGTATAGGCGATCGTGAAGATCGTGCATTCGTCCTCATAGGAGAGACCGAGCGTCCGGCGGCTGAGCACATCATTGTTCAGATCCCAGGCGATGCCGCCGAAGATCGACCAGTAATCCTTGAACTTGACTTTGCTGCTGGTCTGGATCTCGTCATTGTCCTCGGCAAAGCCATAGGCCGGCTGGGCGCTGAGATGGGTGTAGGTCACCTGCGTCTGGAAGGTGTCGTTCTGGTAGGCCGTCGTCAGGTCGCCGCGGCGGAACTCGAAATCCTTCTCGTCGAGGCGGTAGGAGGCCGCGACGGAAACGCCGTACGGTGTTTCGACGCCGCCGAGGCCGACATAATCGGAACGGTCGGTCTCCAGGCCCGAATCCGCGCCGACATTGACGAGATCATCGGTGGCAAAGGAGTTCTGGCCGGCAATCTGATAGGATTGGCCGAAGATGCCGTGCAGTTTGTAGCCGCTGTCGAAGGTTCCGGTATACTGGACGCCCACATTGGCGCGGGTGCCGCCTTCGACGCGGTCGTAGCCTGAGAATTTATCGCGATCGAACAGCGAGGTGGCGTCGAAGACGAAGCTCTGGGCATCCTCGTTCGGCAGCCGGCCGGCGAGCTGCTCGTCCGGGCGGGCATAGATCTGCGCGATCGGTTCGAGAATATGGGTGCTGTTCTCCGTCGTCATCAGGATCGGATAGCGCAGCTCCAGCCCGGCGGTGAACATCGAGCGGGTGGCGGAATTGTCGTCGAGATAGTTGCCGGAGTACCCTGTGGGGTCGTCCATGTTGAGCGCGAAGGCGTCGCCGCGCGCGGCCAGAAGCGGCGTGATCACCAGGCCGGTCGGCGTGACATAGGTGCGCTTCCACTGCAGTTCGGCCGTCAGGCGCGAGGTCTGTCCCTTCAGGCCGCGGAAGCGGTCGAAGCCGTCGACGGTATAGAAGTCGTCATGAGTGCGCGAAATATTCGTCAGGTTGACATCCGCCGACAATTCGCCGCCGGCAAGCGGCTGCGGCGCCACATAATGGTAGTCGAGCGACGGATAGACGATCGCCTGCTGCTTTTCGGCCGTGTTCGTCCGATCGGCATCCTGGACGTCGAAATAGAATGCCCGCATGTCGAAATAATTGCGTTTCCCAAGTCCCGTCAGGTAGATTTGGTTCGTGCGATCCGTGCCGGTGAAGTCCTTCAGCTTATAGGTTTTCGAGAAATTGTTGTCGCTCTGGACCATGACGTCCCAGCCGAACGTCCAGCGCGGATTGATGCGGAATTCTGCCTTCGAGGCGACCATGCCACGCCGGCTGGCTTCGGCATCGCTGGTGCCGGAGCTGAAATTGTCCGGCTTTGCCTGGTCTATGCCGGCGACGCGCAGAATATGCGTGCCGTTTTCGAAGCGCTGGCGGAATTCGCCTTCGACGAGGAAGCCCTGGGCGGTGTAGCCGGTGGTGGTGACCGTCGCGTCCATGCTCGGCGAGATCACGTAATAATAAGGAATCGAAAGACCGAAGCCGAGATTCTGCGACAGGCTCATCGTCGGGAAGAGAAAGCCCGACTTGCGCTTCACCGTATTGTCGGGGACCTCGATGAACGGCAGGAAGGCGATCGGATAGCCGAGCAGCTCGAAGCGCGCACTTTCCAGACGGATCGTGTGGGTCACGCCGTTCTGGATCACGCGCTTGGCCTTGACCTGCCAGAAAGGCGCGCGCTTCGGATCTTCGGCGCAGGGAAGGCAGGCGGTGTACACACCCTTGTTGAGAATCATCATCGTGCCGCCGACACGCTGGCCGCTTTCGGCGACGATACGCGTATTGTCGGAGGTTTCGATGCGCAGCGAGTTCAGGAACCCGTCGGCGAAATTGTCGGTCACGTCAAGGTTGTCGGCATAGATGCGGTTGCCGTCCGGGCTGACCAGCTCGACATTGCCGAGCGCCATCATCCGGCCGGTCTTCTGATTGTACTCGACCTTCTGCGCGACCATCTTGTAGCCGCCATAATTGATCTGCACGCCGCCGACCGCCGACACCAGATCGGCGTCACGGTTGTAGACGAGTTCATTGGCCGAGAGCAGAAGCTTGGCCCCTTCCGGAATCTTCTTCCCGATATCTTGAGCGGACGTATTGTCCTGGCCGTAGGAGACCGGGACACTGCCGAAATAGGAACATAGAGTCGCGCCGACGAGCAGGGCAACCAACTGTTTACTAAAATACTTGCGGTCGCCTGCCGCCACTAGCCGTCCTCCTGATGAAGCAGAATAGTCGCGCCCAAGGCCAGCGCGACGATCACCGGTATCCACGTCGCCACGAAGGGAGGCACGACTCCACTGCTTCCGAATGCCTTTACAAGCACGGTGATGACATAAAGCATGAAGCCCGAAAGGATGCCACCCAGAATCACCGAGCGGGATTGGTTGAACCGGCTAAATTTTAGGGACACTGTTGCAGCAATGAAAGTCATGGCCACCAGCAGCAGCGGCTGGGACAACAGGGAGTTGAATTGCGTCTCCAGCGCCTTGGTCGAGATGCCGAAGGATTTGGCCGCGGCAATGCGGTTGGAAAGGTCAAAGAAACCAATTGTTTCCGGCGCTGTCAGCCGCTCCTGGACGAAGTCCTGTTTCAGATTGGTGCGAAGTTGAACCGAAGCTTTACGCATCGGGATTTCGCCAGGCTTGCGCTCGACAACATTGTTAAGTTGCCAGTAACCATCTTCCAATTTTGCCGTCGCGGCGTCCTGTCTCAGAATGACCTGACCGCTTGAATCGAAATGGATCAGCACGGCGTCGATCAGCTTGGTTCCGTTCTCCTGAACCGTCTGGGCGCCGATGATGACATCGTCCCGGCCGCTGATCTGACGCAGCCACGGAATCTGCGGCGCCTTGCGCAGAACCGCGTTCTCGCCGCGCCAATCGGATTCGACGAGCAGCGCCTGGCGCTGCCCCCAGGCGGCAAGCGGGTTGAGCGCCGTCATCGTCAGCAGGCCAAGTATCAGCGAGCCGGCGATGAAGGGGAACATGAACTGCCAGACCGAAATGCCGGCGGCGCGCGTGACGACGAGCTCATATTTGCGGTTGAGCCCGATCAGCACCGTCATGCCGACGAACAGCGCGATGAACGGCACCGTCTGCTGCAGGATGAGCGGCAGGCGCACGGCGGTCATCAGAATGCCGCCGCCGATCGTGTAGCCGGGCAGGCCGGACATGCGGCCCGCCGTCTCGCTGAAATCGAGAAGGAAGGAAATCGCCGAGACGCCGATCAGGAACCAGCCCATCGTCACCAGGTAGCGGCGAAAGAAATAACGCGACAATGTCCCGAATATCATTGGGCGGCATCTCCGCCGGTCCTGCCGGTCGCGGCAAGCAGCCTTTCCTGCGTCCTTCTCCAGAAAGACGACATCCGGTCGCGGATGAACGACGGTACGGCCAGTCGTTTGTGCAGGCCGAGGAAGACGATCGAGACGATGCTGCTGACGATCGGTATGGCATAAAGAACGACGATATATTCAGGATCGGTATCGATCTGATTGGCCGCGTAAAACGCCGCCCATCTGAGCGCGAAGGCATAGGCGAGCGCGCTCACCATCGGATGCAGCCGCGCTTCGCGGTGCGAGCGTGCATCGCCGGCGATCGCCAGCGAAAACAGCGCGAAGACGACCGGCAGGACCCAGTCCGTCAGCCGCCGATGGAGTTCGGCGCGATAGCTCTGCGGCCGGATCGTATAATCCTTGTCGGCCGGATCCGGATTGAGCAGGAACCACAGGTCGCGGTCGCTGGCGCGCAGCGTCGCCTGACCGCGATTCTCGGTCATATCGGAGAGGTCGAAGGAATAGGAATCGAAATTGATGACCGAGACATTGCCGTCGGGCGTTTTGCGGTGCACCTCGCCCTGATGCATGATCAGCGTCGTGCCCGTATCGTCGACGGCGCCTTCCTTCGCATAATAGATCAGCTCGTAGGCCGGATCGCGCTCGTCGGCCACGAAAAGACCCTTCAGCATGCGGCCGGCCATTCGCTTCGAGATCTGCACGTAAAGACCTTCATCGAGCTTGCGGAAGGTCTTTTCTTCGATCACCGAAGACAGCAGGTCGGCATAGGTCTCGGCGATCATCTGGCGCACGACGGTCTTTGCGCGCGGCTCGACGACGTTGTCGACGAAGAAGGAAAAGACGCTGACGACGGCGGCAAGCAGCAGGATCGGGCGGATCAGCACGCTGCGCCGCGCGCCGGCCGCGTCGATGACGGTCAGCTCGGAATCGTTGTTCATCGTCGTCAGCGTCTGGGTGATCGCGATGACGAGGGCGAAGGGCAGGACAACAGGAATGATCGACGGCAGGATCATCGTCGCGAGCTTGGCGAACGAGCCGATCGACTGGCCGCTGTCGGTAACCAGGTTGATGCGCTGCAGAACCTGAGTCGTCCAAATGATCGCCAGAACGGGCAGGAGCGCCACGAGAAACATCTGGCCGACGCGCCGCAATATGTATGTCTCGAGTAGTTTCATGCCTGCCCTTGAAAGCACCTGCACGCCCAAATGGCTTTGCAGGAGAAACCCTCTACGCTCTTTGTCGCCGTATTGCGACAAGCTGGTGTCAAAAATTCATTCAATTTTCAGAATTTTTTTGCTGCTGTTGCGACTCAGGTAACGCCAGCAACGCGGCGAAGACGACAAGCGACGAAAGCCATCCGAGAACGACGTCGGAAAGGTAGTGCGCGCCGAAGGATAACCGCATCGCAGGCGTCAGGATCGAGATCGCCGCCAGGGGTGCCGCCACTGCATAACGCAGGGATTTCGGCACGAAAAGCAGCAGGCAGAAAAGCCAGCCGGCGCTCGCCGCCTCGCCGGAGATGAACGAGCAGTTCGAAACGCATTTTCCGGCCATCGAACCGGCCTCGACGAAATGCAGCGCGCCGCCGAAAATGTCCGTCTGTATCGGCCGCGGCCGGCCCCAATGTTCCTTCAGCACGACATTGACGAGCAGCACCGGCCCGATCAGCAGCGTTCCGAGCGCCACTTTCAGCTTGCGCGCCCGTTCGGCGTTGAAGGTTGCGCCATGCTGCTGGTAGCATTCGATGAATTTCCACACCATCACGATAGCGACGACATAGGGCAGGCGGAAGAAGATGGTGCGCAGCAGGTCGAAGTTTCCCGAGTCGCGATAGGGGAAACCGCCGCAGATGCTCCCGGCGGCGGCGGCCGCGTCGCAATCCGCCTTCAGGAAAAAAAGCTGGGAAAAATAGATGTCTATCCCGGGGAAGGCGCGAAAGACGATCAGCAATGCCCACCACATCCAGAACAGCAGCAGGAATGCACCGAAAGTCGTTTTGGGCAGGCGGATTACCGGACCCCGCGGGCGATTTTTCGAGAAAACTGTCAACGCGAATATCTACGAAACTGACGAAAACATGAGGGCCGTGATGGCCGCGGGCGACCATAACAATTGTCGCCAGCCATTGACAGACCCGCCAAACGCGAAATTATCCGCCACGAACGGATTTCAAAGAATCCCTGCGGAGAAGACATGTCAGCAAAGTTCGAAATCTCATTTTCAAAGTCGGCAAAGCTCACAGGCGGCCTGGCGATCCTGTTGAAGACCGGGGAAGCCGACAGCGCTGCCGGCGCCGAAACAGTCGATCCGGCAGGCGTGATCGCCAAGGCTGCCAGGATCGCCCGATTCTCCGCGAAATCCATGAGCGCGCTCGATATCGTCGCCCCGGAAGGCGCACCCGTCGACCGCATCGTCGTCATCGGGCTTGGCAAGGCCGCCGACCTCACCGCCCATGATTGGCTGAAGGCCGGCGGGACTGCGGCGGCGAGAATCAAGAATACCGACAAGTCCGCCGTCTTCATCGACGTGCCTGGCCTTCAGACGAGCGCGCGGGCAGCCGCCGATTTCGCGCTCGGCATGCTGCTGCGCGCCTACAGCTTCGATAGCTACAAGACGAAGAAGAGCGACGACGAGGAAAAGGCGGGGAAATCCGTCAAGGTGACGATCGTCACTGCCGATCCGACAGGCGCCAAGAAGGCGTTTTCCGATTCCGAAGCGATTGCCGGCGGCGTCAATCTTGCCCGCGACCTCGTCAACGAGCCGCCGAACGTGCTTGGCCCGGTCGAGTTCGCAGCCAAGGCGAAAGAGCTGGAAAAGCTCGGCGTCGAAGTGGAAATCCTGACCGAGAAGGAGATGCGCCGTCTCGGCATGGGCGCCCTTCTCGGCGTTGCCCAGGGCTCCGTGCGCCCGCCGCGTCTCGCGATCATGCAGTGGAAAGGCGGCAAAGCCAAGGATCGTCCTATCGCCTTCATCGGCAAGGGCGTCGTCTTCGATACCGGCGGCATTTCGATCAAGCCGGCCGCCGGCATGGAGGACATGAAGGGCGATATGGGGGGGGCGGCAGCCGTCACCGGCCTCATGCATGTGCTCGCCGCCCGCAAGGCCGCCGTCAACGCCGTCGGCGTCATCGGCCTGGTCGAGAACATGCCTGATGGCAACGCCCAGCGTCCCGGAGATATCGTCACCTCGATGTCCGGCCAGACGATCGAGGTGATCAATACCGATGCCGAAGGCCGCCTCGTGCTCTGCGATGCTCTCTGGTACTGCAACGATCGTTTCAAGCCGCAGTTCATGATCAATCTCGCCACGCTGACCGGCGCCATCGTCGTGGCGCTCGGCAGTGGACATGCCGGCCTGTTCTCCAATGACGACCAGCTGTCCGCCCAGCTGACGGCAGCCGGCCTTTCCACAAACGAGAAGCTCTGGCGCATGCCGCTCGGCAAGGATTACGACAAGCTGATCGACAGCAAGTTCGCCGACATGAAGAACACCGGCGGCCGGCAGGCCGGCTCGATCACCGCGGCGCATTTCATCAAGCGCTTCGTACAGGACACGCCCTGGGCGCATCTCGACATCGCCGGCACGGCGATGGGCTCGCCGCAGGACGAGATCAACCAGTCCTGGGGTTCCGGTTTCGGCGTGCGGCTGCTCGACGAACTCGTTCGCGCCCATTATGAAGCCTGATGACGGACGTTCTCTTTTATCATCTGACCGAAACCAGGCTGGAGGACGCGCTTCCGCCGCTGATCGACAAAAGCGTCGAGCGCGGCTGGCGCGTCGCCGTCCAGACGCGTGAGCCGGCGCGGCGCGATGCTCTCGACGCGCATCTCTGGACGTTTCGCGAGGAGAGTTTTCTGCCGCACGGCACCGACGAGGGCGATTTCGCCGAAAGCCAGCCGGTGCTTTTGACGGTGACCTCAGGCAATGCCAATGCGGCGACCGTGCGCTTCATCATCGACGGCGCCGAGCCGCCACCGGTCGATGCCTATGAGCGCGTCGTCTTCATGTTCGACGGTCACGACCAGCCGCAACTGGAAGCCGCACGGGCGCAATGGAAGAAGCTGAAAGGCGAGGGGCATAACCTCACCTATTGGCAGCAGACGCCGGAAGGGCGGTGGGAGAAGAAGGCCTGACGTCGCTTCCCACGCCACGCCGATAACTGCATGCATAAAAACGACAAGCCAAAGCGCGTCGCATCGATCAAGTTTCGATGCGACGCGCTTAGCGTTTCAGTAAGGCCGCTCAGTCATGGAACGCCTCGACGAACTTGCGCTTGCCGAGCATGAAGGCGTCGGCGACGTGGCGCAGCGGCGCGAGATCCACATCCGACGTGCCGGCTTTGATGATTTCGGCGAAGCGGCGGTAGAGCGAGGGATATTCCTGCTCCGGCTCGGCGAAGGTCAGCGTGCCGTCGATCGAAAGCTTGGCGCCGCCTTCGGCGAGAACCATCTGGCCGGCTGCCGTCTCCGCGACGATATCCCAGCTCTGCTTGCCGGTCTGGCGCCAGTCGAATTCGGCATGAACCGGCAGTCCGTCGGCATCGCGGAAGCGAATGTCGGACGCGATCGGCGCATCGCGGTTCTCGGGAAATTCGAGCACGGCCTCGGTGATGAAGATCGGCCGCGGCAGGATATGGGTGACGATCGACAGCGCGTTGACGCCGGGATCGAAAACACCGAGGCCGCCGGCCTGCCAGATCCAGTCCTGGTTCGGATGCCAGTGGCGGACATCCTCCTTCCAGATCACATGCACACTTTTGATGGTCGTCGAAGCCAGAAACGCTTTGGCGGCCTCGACGGCCGGTGCATAGCGCGAATGCCAGCTGGCAAACAGCGACGCGCCCTGCTTGCTCGCAAGCGCCTCGAGATCGGCGACTTCGCTGAGCGTGGCACCCGGCGGCTTTTCCAGGAAGACGTGCTTGCCGGCGACCAGCGCCTTATAGGCCGCCTCGTAGCGATACTGCGGCGGCATGCAGAGAGACACCGCATCGATCGACGGCTCGGCGTCGAGCATCGCCTCGATCGTCGTATAGCTGTTGATGCCTTCGACCGTGCCATGGCGGCTTGCCGTGGCGACGAGCTTGAAATCGGCGTTCTTGGCGATGGAAGGAAGGTGCTGGTCGCGGACGATCTTGCCGACGCCGACGATGGCGAGGTTGATAGGAGACATGGTTTCGCTCGAGCCTGTGAAAAGTATGATTTATTGCGCTTCTTTTAGCAGAAAGGAGAGCGCCGACAAGCTCTCCCCTTCATTCTCTTCTATCCTACCGCATGATGACCGTCTTACCTCATGATAGTTTGGCGAAGGAAGCTGTATCCCATGGCCGCGCGGGCGGCGCGCTCTTCGGAATTACCGTCGCCGCCATGCCCGCCCGAGCCGAACTCATGGAAGAGCGGCCGATGTCCCGCTTCCTCCAGCCGCGCGGCGAAGCGGCGCGCATGCGAGGGATGCACGCGGTCGTCATTGGCCGAGCTTTCGATATAGATCGGCGGATAGCTGATCTCGGTCGCCGGCCTGACATTGTGAAGCGGCGAGTAGCCGAGCATGAAATCCCGGTCCGCTGATATCTCCGGATCGCCATATTCGTCCATCCAGGCCTGCCCGGCGCTGAACAGGTGGAAGCGTGTCATGTCGAGCACCGGCACCTGGCACCAGACGGCGCCGAAATCGTCCGCATAGCGTGTCAGCATCACGCCGGTCAGCAGGCCGCCATTGCTGCCGCCCTGGCAGGCGATCCGCGACGGCACGGTGTAGCCGCGGGCGACGAGATCGCGGGCGATGGCGACGAAATCGGCAAAGGCCTTGTCTCGCCCCTGCCGCTTGGCGCTGCGATACCAGTCGGGCCCGAATTCGCCGCCGCCGCGGATATAGGCCTGCACATAGGCCCCACCTTGTTCCAGCCAGCGGCCCGTCACGCCGGAATAGTTCGGCGACAGCGAAACATCGAAGCCGCCATAGCCGTAAAGCAGCACCGGCAGCGCGCCCTTGGTCCATTGCTTCGGCAGGACCAGCCGGTAGGCAACCCTGGTTCCGTCCTCGGAAACCGCCTCCAGCAGTTCGGATGACATATCGGTCGCATCGAAATAGCTGGGCGCTGCGGCGACGAAAATCGGCTCGGCCTCCTTGCTGCGATCCGACAGGTCGAGCCGGTAACAGGCCGGAGGCTGCAGGAAGCCCTGGCCGATGATGCAGATCGTATCGTCGCCAAGATGCAGATCCGCATAGAGCGGTCTGAAATGAGCCGTCTGCATGTCCGCCGGCAGCGCGATCTCGCGCTGTTCGGCATCGGGCTTCGTCAGATCAAGCACCATGAGACGCGGACGCAGCCGATCGGAAATGATGAAGACGCACCACTCGCGCATCAGCATCAGCTGCGAGATCGACTGGCCCTCGCCAGGCTGAAACAGGATCCGCTCCGGCCCGAGCGGAGCTGTCTCCGAGCCGGGATCGAAGCGCTGCAGCACCAGACTGCCGGTGGGAACACGCTCGTCGGTCTTTGCCCGCCAGAGGCAATGATCGCGATTGAACTGAAAGTCGGCCTCCTCGGGCAGATCGATGCGCCGCTGCGTGCCGTCGTCGGCGACCAGGAAAGCGCTGGCCACGCCGATCTCATGGGCGGCGACAAAAATGTCGATCAAGCCCGCATACGCCGAAGCGCCCGACTGGGCGGGGTCGATGACGAGTTTGGAGGCATAGACGTCCTCGTCGGCGGCTTCGAACATGATCGCGGCCTCTTCCGGCCGCTGGCCGCGCTTCAATCGCCGGCCGACGCGCGGCCACCCGGAACGGGTCGCCGAAAATCGGTCGATGGAGCCGAAATAGCAGATCTCGTCGCGGCTCAGCCAGCTGGCATGCGATCGAGCGGCCGGCGTATCGAAGCCGCCCGTCACGATCTGCTTGCTCTCGGCGTCGAATTCGAGCAGCCGGAGAAGATCGGAGCCGCCGTCCGAAAGCGTGAGCAGCACCCGCGTCGGCTCCCACGGGCAGGTGACGGCGCCGCGCCAGTTCCAGCGCTTGCCTTCACTGACGCAGAAGGCATCGAGATCGAAGACCGGCTCCCAATCGGCGTCCGGCCGCGGCTCCTGGTTATTGGGCAGACGGAGCCAGACGCCGAGAGGATTGTCCTTGCTCTGCCGGAAATCGAAAAGCCACGCACCGCGGCGCATCGGCACGATCAGTCGGTCCTGCCGCTCGATCAGCGCCCTGATCGCATCGCGATCCCTGGCGAATTCAGGCGTTCTGAGTGCCGCGTCGGAAACCCGGTTATATCCGTCGATGAACTGGCGGGTGCGCGGATCATCGTCCGTTTCGAGATGAAGGTTCATAGCTGACCTGCCGGTTCGTTGACGTCGAACAGATCTAGGCAGCACGCCCGGACTTGGCAACCCGGCTTACCGGGTCGTCACCAAATCGGCCGAGGCGACGAGGTTGCTCGGCGCCTGCGTCTTCTTGAACTTCAGCGCCACCACCTTGTAGCCTTCGGCTTCGAGTTCCGAGAGCAGGGTCGGCAGCATCGTTGCCGTGCGCTTGTGGATGTCGTGCATCAGGATGATGCCGCGGCCGCGCTTGTGCAGCAGGTCCATCGTCCGGCGCGTCACGGAGGCCGGCGTAATGGCGAAATAGTCCTTGCTGTCGATGTCGACATCCATGACCACCATATCGCGCATGGCGATCGCGGTGCGCAGTCTGCGGCTCTCGGCGAGATAGGGGAAGCGGAAGAAGGAGACGTCGGTTCCCGTCGCCTTGGTCACCGCCAATTCGCCCTTGACCACCTCGGCCATCGCCGCGTCGAAATCAAGCGAACTCAGGTCGGCGTGGTCATAGGTGTGGCTGCCGATCGTGTTGCCGTCCTCGGCGACCTTGCGGGCCAGCGCCGGATGCATCTCGGCCATTTCGCCGACCATCATGAAGGCGCCCTTGACGCCGAACTGGTCGAGGATTGCCAGCACCTTGTCGGTCCGGCCGGGGATCGGGCCGTCGTCGAAGCTCAGGATCACTTCCTTGTCCTGCAGCTTGAGATCGGCGAGCGAGGAGACCTCAAGCGTCCGTCCGGCCAGATGGTGCCAGCCGGTCATGCGCGGCGCCGCATCGTCGCCGCCATAGCCAAGTTTCCGCGCCTCGGGCGCAATCACCGAGGAGGTCTTGATCGATGTATCAGGGGCCTGTTTGGTGGTGCTGCAGGCAGACAGCGTGGCCGTGAGGGCCATGCAGGACAGAATGAAAAAGCGATACATCGAAAGGGCTCAACAAATCGGTAACGAATGTTGAGACAACCTTTCGAATTATAGTTAACGATTGGTTGATGGCGCCTGGAATTGTGCCGATGCGCGGCACTTCGCCACGCTATCCACGGAGCATGATGCCGAAAAGTGTCAGCGGTTTTCGGGCGACATCATGCTCTAAGGATGTGGCTATCCCGCCATGGCTTCTTCGTATTCGGCCGAAAGCATCAGCCAGTCTTCCTCGGCGGCAGCCAGCTTGGCCGCGGCCTCGCCGCGCTGCTTGGCCTTCTCGGCCGCCTTGGCGGGCGTCTTTTCGTAAAGGGCGGGATTTGCAAGTTCCGCGTCAAGCGCCTGAATCTGTTTCTCCAGCTTCGCCGTCAAGGATTCGATTTCGTTGATCTTTTTCTTGAGGGGCGTCAGCGAGGCGCGACGTTCGGCATTGAGTTTGCGCTGGTCGGCCTTCGAGGTTGCATCCTCACTCAGCTGCGGCTTTTCTTCTTTTTTTTTACCTGAGGTAACGATCAGGTCGCGGTATTCGTCCATATCGCCTTCGAAGGTCGTCACCGTGCCGCCATTGACCAGCCACAGCCGGTCGACCGTCGCTTCGATGAGGTGACGATCGTGCGAGATCAGGATGACGGCGCCTTCGTAATCGTTCAGCGCCTCGATCAGCGCCCGGCGGCTGTCGATGTCGAGATGGTTCGTCGGTTCGTCGAGGATCAGCAGATTGGGCGCATTGAAGGCGGCGAGCCCCATCAGCAGCCGGGCTTTCTCGCCGCCGGAAAGATCCTTGGCGGCGGTTGCCATCTTCTCGGTCGCAAGCCCCATCTGGGCGACGCGGGCGCGCACCTTGGGCTCCGGCGCGCCGGGCATCAGCCGGCGCACATGTTCCACCGGCGATTGCTCGGGAATGAGGTCGTCGAGCTGGTGCTGGGCGAAGAAGCCGATCTTCAGGCTCGGCGCCAGCTTCACTTCGCCGCTTTCCGGCGCAAGCCGGCCGGAAATGAATTTGGCGAAGGTCGATTTGCCGTTGCCGTTCGAGCCGAGCAGGGCGATGCGGTCGTCATTGTCGATGCGCAGGTTGAGGTTCTTCAGGATCGGATTGCCGGGCTCGTAGCCGACGGCGCCGCTCTGGATCGCAACGATCGGCGAGGCCGGCTGCTTTTCCGGCTCGGGAAAAGTGATCGGCTGTACGTGATCCTCGATGACAGCGGCGACGGTTCCCATGCGCTCGAGCGCCTTGACGCGCGATTGCGCCTGCCGGGCCTTGGAGGCTTTGGCCTTGAAGCGATCGATGAAGCTCTGCAGATGTTTGCGCGCCGCGTCGTTCTTGGCCTTGGCCTTGGTCTGCAGCTCGTCGGCTTCCGCCTTCTGCCGCTCGAACTGGTCGTAGCCGCCGCGATAGAAGGTCAGCTTCTTCTGGTCGAGATGGACGATTGCGTTGACCGCGTTGTTCAGGAGGTCGCGGTCATGGCTGATGATGATGACGGTGTGCGGATAGCGCCGCACATAGTCTTCCAGCCACAATGTGCCTTCGAGGTCGAGATAGTTGGTCGGCTCGTCGAGCAGCAGCAGATCCGGCTCTGAAAACAGCACGGCGGCAAGCGCCACGCGCATGCGCCAGCCGCCTGAGAAGGAAGAGGCGGGGCGGGCTTGCGCCGCCTGGTCGAAGCCGAGACCGGCGAGAATGCTCGCCGCGCGCGCCTCGGCCGAATGCGCGTCGATATCGACAAGGCGCATCTGGATTTCGGCGATGCGGTGCGGATCGGTCGCCGTTTCCGCCTCGGCCACGAGGGCCGCGCGTTCCTTGTCGGCCGAAAGCACGATCTCGATCAGCGATTGCTCGGTCGCCGGCGCTTCCTGCGCCACCTGGCCGATACGCGCCGCCTTCGGGATCGACACCGATCCGGTCTCCGAGCCGAGATCGCCTGTAATGACGCGAAACAGCGTGGACTTGCCGGCGCCGTTGCGCCCGACCAGCCCCGCCTTCGTGCCCGAAGGCAGCGAAATGCTGGCATTGTCGAGAAGCAGGCGCCCGGCAATGCGGGCGGAAATATCGGTGAGCGTGATCATGGCCGGCGTTTTGGCCGAAAGCGCCGCCCAAGGCAAGAGCTTGTCCCACGGCAAGCTTGCTTGTCCGTCCAGCGGGGATATTTGTCCGCTTTTCAGTGGCCGAAAGCCTGCACCGGCTGGCGGGGGTTCGTCTGCGCGGCGAGGAGTGCCACGCGGGCATTGGCCTGCAACTGCCCGGGCGTTGCCGCATCCGCGCTGAGGGCAACGCCGATCGAGATGGTCAGCCTGCCGCGATCGGCCCTGTCGGAGGTCGCGAAGACCAGATTGTCCTCGACGGAAGCGCGCAGGCGCTCGGCGATCGTCATCGCATCCTGCATGCCGACATTGGCAAACAGGAAAGCGAATTCGTCCGCCTCGGTGCGGGCGACGAAGTCGTTTTTCTTGACCGACTTGCGGAAGAGGGCGGCGAGCTTTTTCAAGAGCTTGTTGCCGGCCTGGGTGCCGTATCTGTCGTTGAGATCGGTGAAATTGTCGATATCGACCATAACAAGCGCGCTGCCGGCAAAACCCTCGTCGCGCTCATAGAGATCGGCGATCTCGCGGTTCAGCGCGATGCGGTTCGGAAGTCCGGTGATCCGGTCGGCGACGGCGGCCGACTGCATCGCCATAATGCCGCGCTCCAGCGTTTCCAGCCTCTTGATGTCATCCTGCAGCTTAGCCGCGATCTCCGTTTCCGCCGACAACACCGTCGCCAGCGAGGCGGAGAGGTAGTCGATCTCGCCGAGGAAGGCGGTGAGGCTCTGGTTGTCGTTGCCGGAAACCGATTTCAGGATCGTGCCGCAGGCGCGCGCAAAGGCGTCTTTGTGCCGCAGTCCCTCGGCGAGCCTCTCCGCTACCTCGCGCAGCATCCGGCTCGCCTCGTTGCGCGACGTCTCGCCGGCCAGGCCGCAATGGCCGACAAGGCGGTATTTCAATCCGAGTTCGTCGAGCATCGCCTGTTGCGGCTGCGGCCCGAGTGCTGCGATATCCTGGGCAAGACCGGCATTGAGCCCGACGATCGCCTCATGGAAGAGTTCGTAGTTGCGCGGCAGCGCGGCAACGTTCAGGCGCGCCAGGTGCTGGGCGATCCTCTGAATGTCGGCCATAGGCGCCGGGTGCGCCGCCTCGCGCGGCACCAAAGCGTTTCCGCTTGCATTCTGCATGACGATCCCTCGCAGCCCGGCTTTCCCTTCATTCCGCTATGCCTGCAAGGCTTTAAGAGAGGCTGAATTTTGGCGCGGAAGCCCTGGATTCGCCGCGAAACCGGCAAAGGCGGTTAATGCGGTCTTGATGATGGAGGCTGCCTTACATCCACTCACGGCCCTCGCTCCGCAGGAAATAAATGAGATCGAGGCTGAGGCTCGGCTTGCCGAGCGCCGTCAGCGTCATGTGGCATTGGCCGCGGTGATGGGTCTGGTGGTTGAAGAGATGCGCGAGAGCCGGCTGCAATGGCTGGGTGATCTCGATCGGCTGCGTCACCGGCACATAGGTGAAGTCGGCGGCAAGGCTTGCCTCATCAAGCATGCCCGTCCAGGCAATGATCCGCTCGTCCTCTGCTCTCCGTGCCATGGCAAGCGCATCCAGCTCTTCATAGAGAACGGCATCCAGTGTCGCCGGCGCCTCGCCGGTGCCGGTGAAGCGCTTCATCCATATGCGATCGGCGACGAGCAGATGATTGAGGGTGCGGTGCAGTGACCCGAAGAAGGCGCCGCGGTCGCTGCGGAATTCGGCGTCGCTGAGTTCGGCCGCCGCAGCGTAGACCTGGGCGTTGGCCCAGCGGTTATAGGCGGCAAACATCCTGTAATGTCGGAGCATTCGGTCCCCCTGTCGTGATTGCGGCAGTCTAGCCGGTTTCCTTAGAAATCCGAGTGATGGGGCCATGAAATTTCCTGATTTGATCGCCGCCGTTTTCTGTCGTGGAATGCAGAGCGCTTCGATCTCGAAAGGACTGTCATGACCAGAGCCCTCTATTCCCTGTGCGGCGCCGATAAGCAGCACTTCTTCTCGCCGCATTGCTGGAAGGCGGTGATGGCGCTGGCGCACAAGGGGCTCGATTTCGAAGAGATTCCGACGACCTACGCCCGCATCGGCGAAATCGGCGGCGGTGTCTCGCCGACTCTGCCCGTCCTCGACGACAACGGCCGGCTGATCCCCGACAGTTTCGCCATCGCCCTCTATCTGGAAGAGGCCTATCCTGAGCGGCCGTCGCTGTTTGGCGGCGAGGGCGGCAAGGCTCTGTCGCGCCTGGTCGAAGGCTATTCGCAGATGATCATCCATCCGGCGATCACCCGCATCGCCCTTCTCGACATCCATGCGATCCTCGACGAAGGGGACAAGGCCTATTTCCGTCAAAGCCGCGAAGCTCGTCTCGGCAAGTCGTTTGACGCCGTTGCCGCCGACAGCGAGGCGGAGAAGGCCGCCTTCGGCGCCAAGCTGGAGCCGCTCCGGCATATGCTGAAGTTCCAGCCCTTCATCGGCGGGCAGACGCCTCTCTTCGCCGACTATATCGTCTTCGGCGCACTGCAATGGCTGCGTGTCTGCACCGGCCTCGCCATGCTGGCAGCCGACGATCCCGTCCTTGTCTGGTTCGAACGCTGCCTCGATCTCCACCAAAGCCGGGGCCGGACTGCGACAGCGGCGTGAAATTGCCGCGGTGGCGAGCATTCAATGATGCGGCGGCTAAGTCTAATTCATCATCAACGCGGATCTGGGCGTTAGCGTAGCGGGCTAAGCCTTCCGAAGACACGGCCGACCATCGATATGATCGCGTTTGCTGCCGAAGCGAACATGGAAGGCTTTCGAACGATGGGCGGCAGGCTCATTTCCAAGCACTGCTGAGGCGTAAGCGATACGGTATCGACGAGAGTCCACGCATCGCCGGTGGCAACGTCGATCAGTCCGAGATCTGCTGCCGCTTTGACGACGTCATCATCTGCAAGACCGATACCAGTAACACGGCCTCCTTCTGCAGCAATAGCAGTCAGAAGCTTACCGATTTCCTGCGAATACGACACTTTGCGCCCCCCAAGCACCTCACAACCCCAGCGCACCGAGTAACAGCTTGTGAAATTCTCGTAAATCGCAGGTAACGTTGGTCGTGGAAAAAGACCAAAAATGGTCAGCCAGGTTAAACATTGCTTCACGCTGTCCTAAAGGCGATTAGTTGTATCCAGCAACACAAGAAGAAATGATTTCGACAGCGAGTCTTTCAGCGAATGCCTGGCTGGAATATGAGATTATCTGAGCCTGCATTCGCTTTTAGCGGAAGCTCGTTGCCGCCCTTACATAACCCTCAGCGTGCTGCAGTTTCTGTTGCCATTCGATCTTGCGCGAAGTGTCATTCGAATTCGCGCGCTACAGCTACAAGATGTCTTGATCGTCACCAAACCCGCAACAGGACTGTGACAGCGGCGTGAAATTGCTGCCGACCTCTTGTTTTCGGGCGTTGGGGCGGGTAAAGACCGCCCACTTTTCCCGAGAAAACAGAGGATTTGACTATGGCGATTGAACGCACCTTCTCGATGATCAAGCCGGATGCAACCAAGCGCAACCTGACGGGCGCCATCACCAAGATGCTCGAAGATGCCGGCCTGCGCGTCGTCGCCTCCAAGCGCGTCTGGATGAGCCGCCGCGAAGCCGAAGGCTTCTACGCCGTGCACAAGGATCGTCCCTTCTTCGGCGAACTCGTCGAAGGCATGACCTCCGGCCCGACCGTCGTTCAGGTTCTGGAAGGCGAAGGCGCCATCCTCAAGAACCGCGAGATCATGGGCGCGACCAACCCGGCAAACGCTGACGAAGGCACGATCCGCAAGGTTCACGCCCTGTCGATCGGCGAAAACTCCGTTCACGGCTCGGATGCTCCTGAGACGGCTGCCCAGGAAATCAAGTACTGGTTCTCCGACACCGAAGTCGTCGGCTGAGGCCACGCTTCGGCATTGCCTCGCAGTGCCTTGAATTGACTCTCGAAAGCCGGGGCCTCGCTCCGGCTTTTTCTATGCCGGGCGTTCCTTATGCCGGGCATTTGTCGGTATTGGAAAAATCGACGCTGCCATCCGGCTTGAAGACCTCAGGGTTCTTGTCATAGAGCGCACCAACGACGAGCGGCTTGCTCGGCAGCACGGTCTGGTCGAGGTCCGATCGGAACTGCGTCTTCAATTCCTGCAGCACCTTTCCCTCCTTGTCGACCAGCCGGATGCTCACGGAATAGGGACGATCCTTGCGCACGCAGTGCAGGCTTTGGCTCTGCAGCGCGATCTTGTCGTCGATCGGATAGATTTTCTGGTTCAGCACCAACGGCGCGCCGCCTTGAGGATTTTCGAATTCGGCGATGATGACCGAACCGTCGGGAATGGGACCGGTCTTCTTCAGCGTCAGCAGATAGGTGGCGCTCGCCACCCGATAGTTGAAGACGAAGAGATGGCCGGTGACCTCGACCAGGTTTTCAGCCTGGCGCTGGCAGGCTGACAGCAGCAGGCCGATTGTTGCTGCCGTCAGGATCAGATGTTTCCTCATGGGATTTCCTCCTTCTTGCGGCGGTAGTGCCGGTTCGCCTTGGCGCGGTTGCCGCAGACCGCCATGTCGCACCAGGCGCGGCTCCTGTTCTTGCTGCGGTCGATGAACAACCAGCCGCAATTGCCGCAGATCTTCATCCGCTCCGGATCCGGCATGGCGATCAGCCGCAGCGCCGAATGGGCGGTCGCCGCGGCCAGGGTGCCGGGGCTTGCCTCGCGCAGCACCTTCGCCAGCGCGCCCAGCAGTCCGGCCAGCAATTGGTCGTCGCCGCCATCCAGTATACGCTTGCGGAAATAGTGGTCGATTGCTTCCCGCAGCGCGATGAAATCCGGTTCGTTTTCTACCGCCACCGGGGCGATATCGCCGAAGAGAGCCCGTTCGGCGCAGAATTCGGCAGCGGCGCGCGGAAAGTCCCGCATCTGCTCCCCGATCGCGAAGCGGTCGATCCGCCGCGCTGAATCATCGCGCAGAACGACGCTGTTGGCGACATCGAGCGCCAGTGCGCCGCCGGCAAAGCGGTGAGGGGTCCAGGAAAAGCTCATGATGAAATTATAACTGGCGAAATAGGTTTTACCAGTTATAAATTTGGATGACGCGGAGTGTCCGGAATGGCCTATCTTCTGCAGCAGCTGGCGAACGCGGTTCCGCTTGCCGCCCTCTATGCCGCGCTCGCCTTCGGTTATGCCGTCGCCTTCGGCGTGACGAAGCGGGCCGACATCACTTATGGGGCGATCTTCGCTTTCTCCGGCCAGATCCTGCTGCTGTTTACCGAACTTGCCTTCAACCGCTTCTGGCTGGTGCTGCCGGCGGCCCTTGCCGTCGGCGCGGGCGCTGCGATCGTCTATTCGCTGGCAGCGGGCCTGTGGATCGGCCGCTCGATCATGCTGCCGCTGGTCAGCAAATCGCCGAATACGGTGATCGTCGCCGCCCTCGGCATCATGATCGTGCTGATGGAAACCGCCCGGCTTGCCGCCGATACCCGCGCCATCTGGTTGCCGCCCTTCCTGAACGGCACGGTCGTCTTCTGGAGCGACGGCCCGTTCAAGGTGACGCTGACCTATATCCAGCTGATCGACACGATGCTGATGGCGGCCATCGTCGCGATCGGGGCGCTGATCCTCAGGCGCACCGCCTGGGGCCGCATCTGGCGCGCCGTCACCGACGATCCGCTGGCCGCCGAACTCTGCGGCACCAGCGCCGACCGCGTCTTCCTCGTCGCTTATGGGGCAGCCGCCCTCGTTGCCACGATCTGCGGCATCCTCGCGACCTTCTATTACGGCTCGATGGATTTCGGCGCCGGCCTGATGTTCGGGTTGAAGGTGCTGCTGATTGCGGCCGTCGGCGGCTATTCCGATCCGCTGCGCTCGGCCGGCGGCGCCGCCGGCCTCGCCGTCGTCGAAACCCTATGGGGCGCCTACGGCCCCTTCGTCTGGCGTGATCTCGTCATCTTCTCGCTGCTCGTCCTGCTCTTGGTCATGAGCCGCAGGGAGCGCGTGGTTCTCTAGCTTACTTCCACTTGTCGCGTGCCGCATCGTCGGCGTCTTTCGCCGCGACCCAGTCGCCGGCGGCGCCATCCCTAGCGTGCTCCTTCTTCCAGAAGGGGGCCGCGGTCTTCAGGAAATCCATGACGAAGTTGGCGCCGTCGAACGCCGCCTGCCGATGCGGCGCGGCCGCGACGACGAGCACGATATTCTCGCCCACGGCGATCTTGCCGTAACGGTGGATGGCGGTGAGGCCGAGCAGCCCGAAGCGCTCGATGGCGAGTTCGCCGATCCGGGTCATCTCGGCTTCGGCCATGCCGGGGTAATGTTCGAGTTCGAGGGCATCAAGCGTGCCGCCATCATCGCGGCAGAGGCCGGAGAAGGTGACGACGGCGCCGATGCTGGGTTTGCCTTTGGAGAGGTGGTCGACCTCGGTTTGCAGGTCGAAGTCTTCGCGTTGGACGCGGATGGTGGGGGTGATGGTCAATGCAACCTCCCCCTTCTCCCCAGCGGGGAGAAGATGTCCGAAGGACAGATGAGGGGGGTGAGCGGCAAAAGCCGCGAACGCACTGAGCGCAAGCGAAGGGCAGCGTTGTCCCCGGCGGCCCCCTCATCCGCCCTTCGGGCACCTTCTCCCCGAGGGGAGAAGGGGGGACATGCCGCGCCCGACCTCATCTCGCTCACCCCCCCGTCATCGGCGGAAAAATCCCGATCTCTTTTGCGCCCGCGATCGGCTCGTCATGCTCGACATGCTCCATATCGAGCGCCACGCGGATCACCTCGGGATATTGAAGTGCGGCCCCATATTCTTCCCCCAGCGTCTTCAAATGATTCAGAAGATCGGCGACGGTGAGGACGGAGGCGGGGAGATTGATCTCCTCCTCGTCCTTGCCGATGCGCTCGCGCACCCAGGCGAAATAGACAAGCCGCGTCATTCTTCGTCATCCACGATATGTTTCAGTCCCGCGCGGAAATAATCATAACCGGTATAGATGGTCAGCAGTGCGGCGATCCACAAGAGCGCGATGCCGGTCTGCGTCGTATAGGGGAAAATCTCGTCGCCGGCAGGTCCTGCAAGCAGGAAGGCGATGGCGACGAGCTGCAGCGTCGTCTTCCACTTGGCGATCCGCGTCACCGGCACGCTGACCTTCAGCGCCGCCAGATATTCGCGCAGGCCGGACACCAGGATTTCGCGGCAGAGAATGGTGATCGCCGCCCAGATCGACCAGCCGGCAATGGTCTGGTCGGCTGCGACCAGGAGCAGGATCGAGGCGACCAGCAGCTTGTCGGCGATCGGGTCGAGCATGCGGCCGATATTCGACGTCTGGTTCCAGATGCGCGCGAGATAGCCGTCGAGGAAATCGGTGATCGAGGCGATGACGAAGATCCACAGCGCCACCCAGCGCGCCGTGTTGCTGATCGACAGCCTGCCCTCGATGAAGAAGCAGAGTACGATCAGCGGCACGGCGAGGATACGGCCGTAGGTCAGAAGGTTGGGGATGCTGTACGCACGCGATGCCATGGGATCGTTTCTCTGAATGGATGCACCGCTACAGCGCCGCGCGTCTTTTAGGACGCTGTAACACTTTGAACCGACGCATCGTACTTTCCTGATAATCGAGTCCGATTTTCGGGCCGATGCGGTAGATGACGGCTTTGACCGCGGACCGTCAACATTCTTTCTCTCTTTTCACTGCCTTTGCGTGGAATTTGCGACGGACGCCGGTTATTTCGCGGCGTCGTCGTGGAAATGGTTGTAGACCTGCCTGGCGACGGCTTCTGAAATGCCTTCCACCGCCATCAGGTCGGAGAGTGCGGCACGCGAAACCGCCTTCGCCGTGCCGAAATGCTGGAGCAGCGCGCGCTTGCGCGATGGGCCGATGCCGCCGATCTCGTCGAGCGGGTTCTTGACCATTTCCTTCTTGCGCCGGGCCCGGTGCGAGCCGATGGCGAAACGATGCGCCTCGTCGCGCATGCGCTGGACGAAATAGAGCACCGGATCGCGCGGCGGCAGGGTGAAACTCTCGCGTCCCGGCGGGAAGAAGCGCTCGCGCCCGGCATCGCGGTCGACACCCTTGGCGATGCCGATCGCCGTCACGCTGTCGGTGATGCCGAGCTCGGTCAGGATGGCGCGCACCGCCGTCATCTGTCCCTGGCCGCCGTCGATGAGGATCACGTCCGGCCAGGCCGGGAAGGGCATGTCGGCGGCGTCGGCAGCAGTTGCCTGCGCCGTCCGGTCGGGAATGCCTTCCTCCTTGATCAGCCGCGAGAAGCGCCGCGTCATCACCTCCTTCATCATGCCGAAGTCGTCGCCGGGCGTGATGTCGGTCGATTTGATGTTGAACTTGCGGTACTGGTTCTTGACGAAACCTTCCGGCCCCGCGACCACCATGCCGCCGACGGCATTGGTGCCCATGATATGCGAGTTGTCGTAGATCTCGATGCGCTGCGGCGCGTAGGTAAGCCCAAACGTGTCCTTGAATCCTTCCAGCAGCCGCGATTGCGACGCCGTCTCGGCAAGCTTGCGCCCATGCGCCTCGCGGGCATTGCCGACGACATGGTCGACGAGATCACGCTTCTCGCCGCGCTGCGGCACCAGGATCGAAACCTTGTGGCCGGCCTTTTCGCTGAGGGCGGCTGCGAGCAGTTCCATCTCCTCGATTGTCTCAGACAGCATGATCTGCTTCGGTACCGGCTTGTCGTCGTAGAATTGCGCGAGGAAGGCATTCAGCACTTCGGCGCCGGACAACTGCGGATCGGCCTTCGGGAAATAGGCGCGGTTGCCCCAGTTCTGGCCGGTGCGGAAGAAGAACACCTGAATGCAGGAGACGCCGCCTTCATGATGGATGGCGAAAACGTCCGCCTCCTCGACGCCGGCAGGATTGATGCCCTGATGGCTCTGCACATGCGAAAGTGCCGCCAGGCGGTCGCGATAGATCGCCGCCCGCTCGAAGTCGAGATCCTCGGCCGCCTGGTTCATGGCCTCGGCCATATGCGACTTCACCTTCTGGCTCTTGCCGGAGAGGAAGTCCTTCGCCTCCTGCACCAGTTCGCCGTAACCTCCATCGCTGACCTCATGGGTGCACGGCCCGGAACAGCGCTTGATCTGGTAGAGCAGGCAGGGGCGCGTGCGTGTTTCGAAGACGCTGTCGGTACAGGTGCGGATCAGGAAGGCGCGCTGCAGCGAATTGATCGTCCGGCCGACCGCGCCGGCCGAGGCGAAAGGCCCGAAATAATCGCCCTTCCTTGCCCGCGCGCCGCGATGCTTGAAAATGGCCGGCGCCCGGTGATCGCCGGTGATGAGGATATAGGGAAAGGACTTGTCGTCGCGCAGCAGCACGTTAAAGCGCGGTCGCAAGCGCTTGATCAGATTCGCTTCCAGGAGCAGCGCTTCGGTTTCCGTGCGCGTCGTCACGAATTCCATATTCGCCGTCTGCCGCACCATCTGGGCGATGCGGTTGGAGTGCACGCGGCCGACGGCGTAATTGCCGACGCGCTTCTTCAGGCTTCGCGCCTTGCCGACATAGAGCACATCGCCCTCGGCATTGAACATGCGGTAGACGCCGGGGCTGTTCGGCAGCCGCTTGACGAACTCGCCGATCAGTTCGGCGCCGATAAGCCCGGTCTCGTTGAGGCTGCCGGCGTTCCAGTCGACCGCGGCCGCAAGCGGGGCAGCGGCGGAAACGTCGCCTTCCACCTCGATCTCGTCTTCGCTCTCATCCGTATCGTCGTAGAGAACGCCGCCATCCGGCAGCTTTCGTCCATTCATTCCGTAATCTCCGCCACATCGGGCGTCTGCCAGGCGAGGTGCTGGCCGCCGTCGAGGGCAATCATCTGGCCGGTGATCGAGGGCGTGTCGAAGAGAAAGCGAATCGTCTGTCCGAACTCGCCGAATCCCGGCCCCGCTCTCATGATAAGCCCGTCGATCTGAGCCTGGAAGTCCTCTTCCGATTGCCGCGCGCTGCGTACTGTCGGGCCGGGGCCGATGGCATTGACGCGCAGCTTCGGCGCAAAGGTCTGCGCCATCGTCTGCGTCGCCGTCCAGAGTGCGGCCTTCGACAGCGTGTAGGAATAGAAGCCGGGATTGAGCGCCCAGACCCGCTGGTCGACGATATTGACGATCAGCCCGGTCGCATCCTCGGGCAGCTGTTCGGCGAGTGCTGCGGCAAGGATCGACGGCGCCCGCACATGGACGTCGAAATGCTGCGCCCATGCCTGCGCATCGAAACTGCGGGCCGAATCCTGGTGGAAGACAGAGGCGTTGTTGACGAGCAGGTCGATCGGCCCGAGAGCTTCCGACGCTCTTTTCACGAGCTCGCCGGTTTCGCCGATATCGGTAAGGTCGGCCTTGAGCGCGATCGCCCGAAATCCCTTCTGCCGCAATTCCGCCGCCAACTCTTCGGCTTCACGGAGGGAGCCGTTCGCGTGGATCGCAACGGAAAAGCCATTTGCAGCAAGGTCTTCGGCGATTGCCCGGCCTATTCTTTTAGCAGCCCCTGTTACAAGGGCCGAGCGAAGTCTTTTGTGGTTCAAAATCCTGCCTTCTAATCCCGCGAGTCTGTCTGCCGACTATATAGGGGCGGGCGGAGATTATATAAATAGGCCGTTGCGGTTGCATCGGTGGGTGGGATATTCTATGTATTATTTAAGAATGCGATTTCTTAAAATAAGTATTTTCGGTTTAACACTTCGGTATGGTTAATGAAGTGTATGTTGCGTCAAAGCAACATCGAATTTCGGCCATGCGGCAGCCACAATGATATCACAATTTGGCTCTTTCAAATCCGCATTTGAGTTCCAATTTCAGTCTCGATCCGGAAGGGACATCTGGCAATATCCCGCCAATGCTTCACTGATAGACAGATGACAAGCGGTGCGGGACTGAAAGGAGACTAAGTATGCGTGTACTCATTGCTGGCCTCATGGCCTCCGTTTTTGCAATTGCGGGCGTCTCGGCAGCTCAGGCGGCCGATGCCGTCGACCAGGTTCCGGAAGCACCGGTCGCCCAGGAAGCCCCGGTCAAGCCGGCCGGCAACTGGGAAGGCTTCTATCTCGGCGGCGCCGGCACCTATAACATGGGCGACTTTGGTTCCGATCGCCACACCTATGGCTTCGGCGGCCAGGTCTTCACCGGCTATAACTGGCAGCAGGGTCAGATCGTTTACGGCGTTGAATCCGATCTCGGCTACAGCGGCGACGATGTTTCCTCGGGCGGCGTCAAGAACAAGTATGGCTGGAACGGCTCCGTCCGTGGCCGCGTCGGCTACGACATGAACCCCTTCCTGCTCTACGGCACGGCCGGTCTTGCCCTCGGCAACATCAAGGTTTCCGACGGTACCTCGGACGAAAGCAAGACGGCCTACGGCTATACGGTCGGCGCCGGCGTCGAAGCTTTCGTGACCAACAACATCACGACGCGCTTGGAATATCGCTACACCGATTACCAGAGCAAGGATTACGACCTCGACTCCGGCAGCTTCTCGCGCGGTTACGACGAGAACAGCGTCAAGCTCGGTATCGGCGTCAAGTTCTAAGCCGAACAACGTTGGAATATGAAGAAGCCGGGCACATCGCCCGGCTTCTTCTGCTCGCTTGTTGTTGCCGGGCGCTCAGGCCTGGGCCTTGAGCTGCTGATAGGCGGGGAATTTCTTTTCGAACTGAGCCAGCCAGTCGATCAGCGGCGCGTGATCGGCTTCCCACTGGCCCTTGAAGCGCAGATCGAGATAGCCGAGCGTCGCGGCGAGCGCGAAATGTCCGCCGTTGAGTTTCTTGCCCGGTTTCGGCGGTTGGGCGCTGAGATGCGCAAGCCCGCTCGTCACCTTCTTCCATTGCCGGTCGATCCAGGGCTGGTGGATCTTTTCCTGATCGCGAAAGCGCCGCTCATACGTGATCGCCAGCAGGCAGTCGCAGATGCCGTCGCAGAGCGACTCGAGGACCTCCGCATCCGTGCGTTTGCCCTTCTTGGAAGGATAGAGCCTGCCCTTCGTCAGCCGGTCGAAATAATGCATGATCGCCACGCTGTCGAAGATCGCGGCGCCGTCATCGGTCAGCAGCGTCGGGATCTTGCCGAGCGGATTGTTCTCCACCAGGATCGCCGGCGCGGTATTGGTGTCGACCCGGATGGCATTCAACTCGATATCCAGGAAATGCGCGGCCATCCGGACCTTGTTGGAATAGGGGGAGGGCGGCGACCAAAGGAGCTTCATGAGATACCTGACGAGATTGTGAAACCGCGGCGGACTATTCCCGAAGCGGGTTAAGGGGTCAATCGTCCTTGACCGTCTTGGTCTCGCCGCGCAGCCAGAAGGCGCGGTGCGAGGCAAAACGGTCCTGCGCCAGATGATCCTTCAGCGCCGGCAGCAGCTGGTGCAGCTCGTCCTTCAGCGTGAAGGGCGGGTTGACAATGACGAGGCCGGAGCCCGTCAGCCCCGTGATGCCGCGGTCGCTGCGAACGGAAAGTTCGGCGCAGAGCATTTTCGGAATGTCGAGCGCCTGCAGCCTCTCGTGGAATTCCTTGATCGGCGCGCCCTTTTTCAGCGGATACCACAGGCAATAAGTGCCGCCGGGAAAACGGCGATAGGCCTTTTCCAGCCCCTCGGCCAGGCGCTGATATTCGTCCTCTTCCTCGAAGGGCGGATCGACGAGCACGATGCCGCGCTTCTCCTTCGGCGGCAGATGCGCGCCGAGCGCCAGCCAGCCGTCGAGCTCGGTGATGCGGGCGTGATGATCGCCCTCGAACAGCCGGTGCAGCCTGACAAAATCCTCGGGGTGCAGTTCCATCGCCGACAGCCGGTCCTGCGGCCGGAACAGCAGGCGCGCCAATTTCGGCGATCCGGGATAGAAGCGGACGCCGCCCTCGGGATTGAGTTCGCGGATGGCTGTCAGGTAGGGCTCCAGCAGTTCGGAAACCTGAGGTCCGAGATCGGCCTCCATCAGCTTACCGATGCCGTCGAGCCATTCGCCGGTTTTCTGCGCTTCTTCGGAGGAGAGGTCGTAGAGCCCGATGCCGGCATGCGTGTCGAGCACGCGGAAGGCCCCCTCCTTTTTCTGCATGTAGCGGATCAGCCGCGCCAGCACGGCATGTTTCAGCACATCGGCAAAATTGCCCGCATGATAGATGTGGCGGTAGTTCATTTTCGCTGATGTCCGTATGAATTCGCGTCATGGGAAAGTTTTGTGGCTTTTGGCCGTGCAAGGCTTGGAATATACAAATGCCATGAACATTGCGACCCCCATCCACGCCAAATCCCCGAATCCGGATACCAGGGTAGGCCACACGGCCTGTCCGCACGACTGTCCCTCCACCTGCGCGCTGGAGGTCGAGATATCCGAGGACGGCCGCATCGGCCGCGTGCGCGGCGCCGGCGACCATTCCTACACCTCCGGCGTCATCTGCGCCAAGGTCGCCCGTTATGCCGAGCGGCTCTACCATCCCGACCGCCTGATGCATCCCTTGCGCCGCGCCGGCGCCAAGGGGGCCGGGCAGTGGCAGCAGATTTCCTGGGACGATGCGCTGGACGAGATCGCCGAAGCCTTCGTCAACGCCGAGGCAAGGGACGGCAGCGAGGCGATCTGGCCCTATTTCTATGCCGGCACCATGGGCTGGGTGCAGCGCGATTCCATCGATCGCCTGCGTCACGCCAAGCGCTATTCCGGTTTCTTCTCGTCGATCTGCACCAACCCCGCCTGGACCGGCTTCACCGTCGCGACCGGCACACTGCGCGGCCCCGATCCGCGCGAGATGGGCCGCACCGATTGCGTCGTCATCTGGGGCACCAATGCGGTTTCGACCCAGGTCAACGTGATGACCCACGCCATCAAGTCGCGCAAGGAGCGCGGCGCCAAGATCGTCGTCATCGACATCTACGACAATCCGACGATGAAGCAGGCCGACATGGCCTTGATCGTCAGGCCGGGCACCGACGCGGCACTTGCCTGCGCCGTCATGCACATCGCCTTTCGCGACGGCTATGCCGACCGGGACTACATGGCTAGATATGCCGATGATCCCGCCGGTCTCGAAGCCCATCTGAAAACCAGGACGCCGCAATGGGCCGCTGACATCACCGGCCTTTCGGTCGAGGAGATCGAAGCCTTCGGCCGCCTCGTCGGCACGACGAAAAAGACCTTCTTCCGCCTCGGTTACGGCTTCACTCGCCAGCGCAACGGCGCGGTCGCCATGCATGCAGCCGCCTCGGTCGCCACCGTTCTCGGCTCCTGGCAGTATGAGGGCGGCGGCGCTTTCCATTCCAACAGCGATATCTTCCGCATGAACAATGCGGAACTGACCGGCCGGTCGATGAAGGATGCCGATATCCGCATGCTCGATCAGTCGCAGATCGGCCGGGTGCTGACCGGCGATCCGGTGGCGCTGCGCCATCGCGGCCCGGTGACGGCCATGCTGATCCAGAACACCAACCCGGCCAACATCGCCCCCGAGCAGCGCCTCGTCAAACGCGGCTTTGCCCGCGACGACCTTTTCGTCGCCGTGCACGAGCAGTTCATGACCGAGACGGCCGATATTGCCGATATCGTCATTCCCGCGACGATGTTCGTCGAGCATGACGATATCTACCGGGCCGGCGGCCAGAACCATATCCTGCTCGGGCCGAAGCTGGTCGAGCCGCCGCCAACCGTCCGCACCAATCTCTTCGTCATCGAGGAACTGGCCAAACGCCTCGGTGTCGCCGATCGCCCTGGCTTCGGCTTTTCAGCCCGCGAGATGGTCGACCGCGTGCTCGAATCGAGCGGCCTGCCGGGTTACGACCATTTCCTCGAACACAAATGGTTCGATCGCCAGCCCGCCTTCGAGGAGGCGCATTTCTTGAACGGCTTTGCCCATCCCGACGGCAAGTTTCATTTCCGGCCGGACTGGATCGATCAGCCGGCGCCCAACAAGCCGCCGGCGGCGGTCGGCCTGCTCGGGCCGCATGGGGAGCTGCCTGTATTCCCCGATCAGGTCGATGTCATCGAAGTCGCTGATACCGACCATCCCTTCCGTCTCGCCACCTCGCCGGCGCGTAACTTCCTGAATTCGAGCTTCGCCGAGACCAAGACCTCCCGCCAGAAGGAGGGCCGCCCCGAGGTGATGATCAACCCCGCCGACGCCGAAGCCGGCGGCATCGCCCATGGCGATCTCGTCCGCATCGGCAACAGCCGCGGCGACCTGCGCATCCATGCCCGCATCACCACCGAAGTGAAATCGGGCGTGCTGATCGCCGAGGGCCTCTGGCCGAACAAGGCGCATGTCGACGGCGAGGGTATCAACGTCTTGACCGGCGCTGACCCGGTCGCGCCCTATGGCGGGGCGGCCGTGCACGACAACAAGGTCTGGCTTCGCAAGGACACAGCATGATGCAGCCGAAATCACGCGTGAAGATCGTCAGCACGGAAACGCTGTCGAATGGGTGGACGAAGCTCAGCAGCTATCTGCTCGATTACATCGACCGCAAGGGCGCGACCCAGCGCTTGAAGCGGGAGGTCTACCACCGCACGCCCGCTGCCTGCATCCTGCTTTACGATCCGCAACGCGATCTCGTCGTTCTCGTCCGCCAGTTCCGTCTTGCCGTGCATATCAACGGCGATCCCGCCTGGATGATCGAGGTGCCGGCCGGCCTTCTCGATGACGATCATCCCGAACAGGCGATCCGCCGCGAGGCGATGGAGGAAACCGGTTACCACCTGCGCGACGCGCGTTTCCTGTTCAAGTGCTATACCTCGCCCGGCGCCATCACCGAAGTCGTCCACTTCTTCGTCTCGCTGATCGACATCGACGACCGCGTGGCCGAAGGCGGTGGCCTGGACGAGGAGCACGAGGATATCGAGGTTCTCGAAGTCCCGCTCGATGAAGCCGCCGGAATGATCGAAAACGGCGAGATCTTCGACGCCAAGACGATCATGCTGCTGCAATGGGCCGTGTTGAACAGGAATAAACTCCGATAGCGGATGAGCGGTCTCGGACAAGCCCGCCGGGGTGGGCTCAAGACGGTTTCGCGATCGCGGTTATGGCGTTCGAAAAGTTCATACGTTTGTCACGAAGCGGTTCTATCCGCTGCGGTCTGTCAATCATCGATGCGGTCAGGAGAAAGCCCATGTGGCTCAGCAATTTCACCCTCGTTCTCCCAAACGAGGTGGTGAGTGAAGGTTCCGTGCGGGTCGAAGACGGCGCCATCGCCGAAATCAGGCCGGAGCCGGTCGCCGGGGCTGCCATCGATGGTGGCGGCCGGCTGCTGATGCCGGGATTCGTCGATCTCCACGGCGACATGATCGAGCGCGAGATCGCCCCACGCCCGAACGCGACGATGCCGATCGATTTCGGCATCCACGAACTCGACAAGAAGCTTGCTGCCGCCGGTGTCACCACCGCCTTTGCCGCCGTCTCCTTCGCCACCGAAAGTGTTTACGGTCACGTCCGCTCGCTGGAGACCACCTCGGCGGTGATCGAGGGCATCAACCGGCTGCGCGATGATCTGCTGATCGATCACCGCGTCCACGCCCGCTATGAAATCACCAATGTCGGCGCCGCTCCTGCACTCGAGCGCCTGCTGAATGCCGGTCAGGTCGACATGGTCTCGCTCACCGACCACACGCCGGGCCAGGGCCAGTACAACAACCTGCAAAGCTACATCCTCAGCATTTCCGAGCGCCGCGCCATCTCCGAGGACATGGCCGCCGAGATCGTCGCCAAGCGCATCGCCATGCGCAGCAATCCTGAGATCGAGGCCAAGCTGAGGGAGATCGTCGCGCTGTCGCTGAAGCACAGACTGTCGCTGGCCTCGCATGACGACGACAGCGTCGAGAAGGTCGCCGAAATGCACGATCTCGGCGTCACCATCAGCGAGTTCCCGGTGACGGCGCCCGCCGCGGAAGAGGCGCGCCGCCGCGGTCTCTGGACGCTGATGGGCGCGCCGAATGCGCTGCGCGGCCAGTCGATGTCGGGCAATCTCAGTGCCCTCGATGCCGCCAGGGCCGGCCTCTTGAGCGTCATCGCCGCCGATTATCACCCGGCCGCCTTCGTGCCCGGCATCTTCAAGCTCGCCGACATGGTGGAAGGCGGCCTGCCTTCAGCCGTCGCCATGGCGACCGGCAACGCCGCCCGCTCCGCCGGCCTGTCGGACCGCGGCGAAATCGCCATCGGCCAGCGCGCCGATCTGGTCGCGGTCGAGCCCGGCGACATCAACCGCATCCGCGCCACCTTCCGCGCCGGCCGCTTCGTCTACAGCGACGGCACGCTGCATCCGCTGCGGGCGCTGGCGGCTTAGCGGCACGTCTGAGCGTCGAGACAGAATGACAAGATCACGGCGAAACGGGCTTTCTCGTCGGCGGTACCCGGACTATCACATAACTCCGGAACAAGACTGCCAACGATGCGGAATCAAGATGTCATCTGAGCCAAGGTTGCTGCACAAGGAGTGGGGGCTGCTGCCTCTGGTTTTAAGTGGAATTGCAACAGTATCTGTAATTATTATATCAATTTACTATGATAACCAATATGGAATCCCGACGATCTACATAGGTGGTAGATACATACAGTGCCAGAAGTCGGTTGCTTCCTTATTAAATGCCATAACGTTGGTGTATAAATACCCAGGATTGGCTCTTATAGTTATTTCATTGATTTCTGTTATTTTTTGTTATGTTTATGACAGAGGTATGTTTATATTTATAATAATATGTTTTGTTCTTTTCAGCTATCCGTTCACCACCATATTGGCTGGATCCAAGATTGTTTTAAGTGAATCCTCGATGGAGACCATGTGCGAAAGAGGAAGTTACGGATCTGTTGCGATCCATCTTCCGGTGTTGTTTTTGTCGTCCTACGTGATCATTGGAAACATTGTTCTCTTAGCCAAGCGCTGGCTTAGAGGAAGAACCAAAAATGGCTGAGACGATGAGAGTGGGGTGATTATCGCCTTATCCTTCATGTCGCGAGCGCTGGAATCACAGATTGTTTGCCTCATGACGTACAACTTGTTTCTTGTTTCATTCCTTTTGTATCGCAACAGCCACAGCTGCACTGAGAAATGACTGCAGGAAAACCGGCAAACGCCGGGAGATTACGCTGATCGAAAAGGAGCTGGAAGGCTTGCCGCGCCTGTTCGATCAGGGGCTCGTTCCTGCCAACGGGTATATGCGCTGCAGCCGTTGTGCGCATGGTATTTGACTTGGGAAAGCTACCTGCCTGGCAGGCAGCAACCTAACAGCGGTCGCCGATCAGCGAGATGAGCTGGGCCTTGGGCGCAACGGCCGAAGCCGCGATGCCCACGGCCCTGCCGCCGTCCATCGTCACGCGGCCTTCGGCGAAGAGCCGCAGCGCCTGCGGATAAATCTGGTGTTCGACGGTGAGCACGCGCGCGGCAAGGCTTTCGGCCGTGTCGCCGGAAAGGACCGGCACGGCGGCCTGGCCGATCACCGGTCCCTCATCCATGCCTTCGGTGACGAAATGCACGGTGCAGCCGGCGATGCGCATGCCGGCGTCGATCGCGCGCTGATGGGTGTGGAGGCCCGGAAACAGCGGCAGCAGGGAAGGGTGGATGTTGAGCATCCGGCCTTCGTAACGCTGGATGAAGGTCGCCGTCAGCAGCCGCATGTAGCCCGCCAGGCAGAGGATGTCGGGGGAAAGCTCGTCGAGCGCGGAAAAGATCGCCGCCTCATGCGCCTCTTTGCTGGCATAGTCCTTGCGAGGAAAGGCGAAGGTAGCGATGCCTTCGGCCGCCGCCTTGGCAAGCCCGCCGGCCTCAGTCTTGTCGGAGATCACGCCGACGATCTCGGCCGGGTAGTCGGCGGCCTTCGCCGCCGCAACCAGCGCCATCATGTTGGAGCCGCCGCCGGAGATCAGGACGACGACGCGTTTGCGCTTCGCGCTCATATGGCAAGCGTGCCCTTGTAGACCGTGCCGGCGGCACCCTCGTCGCGGGCGATCATGCGGCCGAGCGTGACGACCGTCTCGCCCTCGGCTTCGAGGGCGGCGGAAACGGCCGCGACATTCTCGCCGGCGACGACGGCGATCATGCCGACGCCGCAGTTGAAGGTGCGCAGCATTTCCTTGGTTTCGACGCCGCCCGTCCTGGCGAGCCACGAAAACACCGTGGGAACCTTGACGGCGGCAAGATCGATCTCGGCCGCCAGATGCTTCGGCAGCACGCGCGGAATATTCTCAGGGAAGCCGCCGCCGGTAATGTGGGCCAGCGCCTTGATGGCGCCGGTCTCGCGGATCGCCTTCAGCAGCGGCTTCACATAGATGCGGGTCGGCTCGAGCAGCGCTTCGCCGAGCTTCCTGCCTTCGGCGAACGGCGCCGGCGCATCCCAGCCGAGGCCGGACAGTTCGACGATCTTGCGCACCAGCGAGAATCCGTTGGAATGGACACCGGAGGAGGCAAGCCCGAGGATCACGTCACCCTCGGCAATATCGCCGGAGGGAAGCAGCTTGCCGCGTTCGGCAGCTCCGACGGCAAAACCGGCGAGGTCATAGTCGCCGGAGGAATACATGCCGGGCATTTCGGCCGTCTCGCCGCCGATCAGCGCGCAGCCGGCCTGCCGGCAGCCGGCGGCGATGCCGCCGACGATTGCCGCGCCCTGGTCGGGGTCGAGCTTGCCGGTGGCGAAATAATCGAGGAAGAACAGCGGCTCGGCGCCCTGGACGACGAGATCGTTGACGCACATGGCGACGAGGTCGATGCCGACGCTGTCGTGATAATCGGCATCGATGGCGATCTTCAGCTTGGTGCCGACGCCGTCATTGGCGGCAACCAGAACCGGATCGGTAAAGCCGGCGGCCTTGAGGTCGAAGAGCCCGCCGAAGCCGCCGATCTCGCCGTCGGCGCCCGGGCGCCGCGTCGAGCGCACCGCCGGTTTGATCTTCTCGACGAGGAGGTTGCCGGCATCGATGTCGACGCCTGCGTCGCTGTAGGTCAGGCCGTTTTTCCCAGACTGGCTCATGCTGGTCTCCGATGGCTATTTCAGGCGGCGGACGCGCCGCGTCATCTGCCGGTCGCAATTGCATGACAGGGGCCTTTATGCAAGCGTCGCATGGCAAAAGCCCCCAATTTCCCGCGTCTTCCCCGAGCCTTTCCGGGATTTGGCGCGACAGGGTTGACCATCTTTGCGCCCGCATCCTATGTGCTGAATGGCCGCGTCGGTTCGAATGCGGCGTTTGGCGGCGGAAAGCGATCAGCGGGGAAGCGATGCCACAGCAAGTCAGCGGCAACAGTCTCAAACGTCAGATTTTCTTCTGGCTGATCGTGCTCGTCTTCTTCATCGTCTTTCTCTATGTCTTCAGCTCGATCCTGCTGCCCTTCATCGCCGGCATGGCGATCGCCTATTTCCTCGATCCGGTCGCAGACCGGCTGCAGCGGCTGGGCATGAGCCGCATGATGGCGACGGTCGTCATCCTGATCGCCTTCGTCATCACCTTCACCCTGGCGCTGATGATCCTCATTCCGGTGCTCGTCAGCCAGTTCAACGATTTTGCCGAGCGGCTGCCGGGTTACATCAGCCAGCTGCAGCAGTTCATCGACAGCTCGAAAAACTCGCTGTTGCCGGACTGGGTCAGGAGCCAGGCCGGCACGCTCAAGGACAATTTCTCCGGCATCCTCTCCGAAGGCATGGGCTTCTTGACCGGGCTCTTCGCGCAGATCTGGAATTCCGGCAAGGCGATCGTCGACGTCATATCGCTGCTCGTCGTCACCCCCGTCGTCGCCTTCTATATCCTGCTCGATTGGGACCGCATGGTCGACAAGGTCGACCAGTGGATCCCGCGCGATTATCTCAGCGACGTCCGCCAGATCGCTAGCGAGATCGATCAGGCGATCGCCGGCTTCATCCGCGGCCAGGGCTCGCTATGCCTCATCCTCGGCATCTATTATGCCGCCGGCCTTTCCCTCGTCGGGCTGAATTTCGGCCTGCTGATCGGGCTCTTTGCCGGCATGATCAGTTTCATTCCCTATGTCGGCTCGCTGGTCGGCCTCGTTCTCGCCGTCGGCGTGGCGATCGTCCAGTTCTGGCCGGATTATCCCTGGATCGGCCTGGTACTCGCCGTCTTCTTCAGCGGCCAGTTTCTGGAAGGCAATATCCTGCAGCCGAAGCTCGTCGGCTCCAGCGTCGGCCTGCACCCGGTCTGGCTGATGTTTGCGCTGTTTGCCTTTGGCGCGCTCTTCGGTTTCGTCGGACTTCTGGTCGCGGTGCCGGCGGCCGCGGCCGTCGGCGTCCTTGTTCGTTTCGCGCTTTCGCGCTACCTTCAGAGCGATCTTTATTTTGGCGGGTCATCAGGCGGCCGCGCCCGGAAGACGAAATCAGTTCCCAATGAGTGACGTGAAGAACGCTGATCCGAAGCGCAAGGCCGGAGAGCAGCTGCCGCTGGTCTTTTCGCACGATGCCGCCAGCGGGCGCGACGACCTCCTGATCTCGGAGCGTCTCGCCGCCGCCATTTCGATCGTCGATGCCTGGCCGGCATGGCCGTCGCCGGTCGTCGTGCTTGCCGGCCCGGTCGGTTCGGGAAAATCGCATCTCGCCCGCATCTGGCGGGAATTGAGCGGCGCCGTCGACATCCATCCCGAGCTTGGCTCGGACGCGGCCATTGCCGCCGCCGCCGGCCCGGTGCTGTTCGAGGATGCCGACCGCCTCGGCTTCGACGACAATGCGCTCTTCCATGTCATCAACAGCGTTCGCGAAAACGGCACCAGCCTGTTGATAACAAGCCGTCTCTGGCCGATATCCTGGCCGGTTTCGCTGCCGGATCTGCGCTCGCGCCTGAAGGCCGCGACCGTCGTCGAGATCGGCGAGCCCGACGAGGCGCTGCTGTCGCAGGTGATCGTCAAGCTCTTCGCCGACCGCCAGCTTTATATAGATGACAAACTCGTGCTCTATATCGTTGTCAGGATGGAGCGGTCGCTGAATGCGGCCCAGACGATCGTCGAAAGGCTGGACCGGCTGGCCCTGTCGCGCGGCACGAAAATCACCCGGTCCATGGCTGCCGAAGTATTGAATGAATTGGGAAATTCGGAGCCGGCCGATTGACTGTCACAGTTCCGTCGTGAAACTGATATAATTGCCTTCGGCGATTGAGAACGGGGTGGACCATGGATAGTGCAGTCGCAGAGCATCAGGAACTCACTCCGGAAACCAACGACAACACGCCCCCGCTGGAAGAGCTGCTCAAGAGCCCCGAGCGCTTCATCAACCGCGAATTCTCCTGGCTGCAGTTCAATCGCCGTGTCCTGGAAGAAACGCTGAATACCGAGCATCCGCTGCTCGAGCGCGTCCGCTTCCTGTCGATCTCGGCCGCCAACCTCGATGAATTCTTCATGGTGCGTGTCGCCGGCCTTGAGGGCCAGGTGCGCCAGAACATTGTCATCCGCAGTCCCGACGGCAAGACGCCGGCCGAGCAGCTCGATTCGATCCTGCAGGAGATCGACCACCTGCAGATGGAGCAGCAGGCCTCGCTCGCCGTGCTGCAGCAATATCTCGCCAAGGAAGATATCCTGATCGTGCGCCCCGGCGCCTTGAGCGATGCCGACCGCCAGTGGCTGGCCACCGAATTCGAACAGGCGATTTTCCCGGTTTTGACGCCGCTGTCGATCGATCCGGCCCATCCGTTCCCGTTCATTCCCAATCTCGGCTTCTCGATCGGCCTGCAGCTCGTCAGCAAGAACGGCCGCGAGCCGATGACGGCTTTGTTGCGCCTGCCGCCGGCGCTCGATCGCTTCGTCCGTCTGCCGGACGATGGAAACACCATCCGCTATATCACCCTTGAGGATGTCGCCAACATCTTCATCCACCGGCTCTACCCGGGTTACGAGGTGCAGGGCTCCGGTACGTTCCGTGTCATCCGCGACAGCGATATCGAAGTCGAGGAAGAGGCCGAGGATCTCGTGCGCTTCTTCGAAACCGCGCTGAAGCGCCGCCGCCGCGGCAAGGTGATCCGCATCGAGACCGACTCGGAGATGCCGGCCTCGCTGCGCCAGTTCGTCGTTCAGGCGCTGAATATCCCTGATAATCGCGTCGCCGTTCTGCCGGGCCTCCTGGCCTTGAACACCCTGTCCGAGATCACCAAGGCGCCGCGCGAGGATCTCAGGTTTCCGTCCTACAATGCGCGATTTCCCGAGCGCGTCCGCGAACATGCCGGCGACTGCTTCGCCGCCATCCGCGAAAAGGACATGGTCGTCCATCACCCCTATGAATCCTTCGACGTGGTGGTCCAGTTCCTTCTCCAGGCTGCGCGCGATCCTGATGTTCTGGCGATAAAGCAGACGCTTTATCGCACCTCCAACGACAGCCCGATCGTGCGTGCGCTGGTCGACGCCGCCGAAGCCGGCAAGTCGGTGACGGCGCTGGTCGAGCTCAAGGCCCGCTTCGACGAAGAGGCGAACATCCGCTGGGCGCGCGATCTCGAGCGCGCCGGCGTGCAGGTCGTCTTCGGCTTCATCGAACTCAAGACCCACGCCAAGATGTCGATGGTCGTGCGCCGCGAGGAGGGCAAGCTCCGGACCTATTGCCATTTGGGAACCGGCAACTACCACCCGATCACGGCGAAGATCTATACCGACCTCTCCTATTTCACCTGCAATCCGGTGATCGCCCACGACATGGCGAACATCTTCAATTTCATCACCGGCTACGGCGAGCCGGAACAGGGCATGCAGCTTGCGATTTCGCCCTATACGATGCGCCCGCGCATCCTGCGCCACATCGAGGAAGAAATTCAGCATGCCCGGAACGGCGCCCCGGCCGCGATCTGGATGAAGATGAACTCGCTTGTCGACCCCGACATCATCGACGCGCTCTATCGCGCCAGCCATGCCGGCGTCGAGATCGATCTCGTCGTGCGCGGTATCTGCTGCCTGCGTCCGCAGGTGCCAGGCCTTTCAGAGAAGATCCGCGTCAAATCGATCGTCGGCCGCTTCCTCGAACACAGCCGCATCTTCTGCTTCGGCAACGGCCATGGCCTGCCGTCCGATAAGGCGCTGGTTTATATCGGTTCGGCCGACATGATGCCGAGAAATCTCGATCGCCGCGTCGAGACCATGGTTCCGCTGACCAATCCGACTGTTCACGAGCAGGTCTTGTCACAGATTATGCTCGGCAACGTGATTGACAATCAACAAAGCTACGAGATATTGCCCGACGGTACGTCCCGGCGCATGGAAGTGCGCAGAGGCGAGGAACCGTTCAATGCGCAGCAGTATTTCATGACCAATCCGAGCCTGTCGGGCCGTGGTGAAGCTCTGAAGTCCAGCGCGCCGAAGCTGATCGCCGGCCTGCTTGAAGGCCGCAACAACAAGTAAAACTGGACATAAATGGTTGAGTCTGAAGCCCAGGGGCGCCTTCCGGGGATCGCCCCGGTCTCCGTCGTCGATATCGGATCGAATTCCATTCGTCTTGTCGTCTACGAAGGCATGTCCCGTTCGCCAACCGTCCTGTTCAACGAAAAGGTTCTCTGCGGCCTCGGCAGGGGCATTGCCCTGACCGGCAAGATGGATGAAGACAGCGTCATCAGGGCTTTGGCCTCGCTGCATCGTTTCAAGGCCCTGTCCGACCAGGCGCGCGCCGCCACCATGTATGTATTGGCGACGGCCGCCGCGCGCGAGGCGAGCAACGGTCCTGATTTCATCCATCAGGCGGAAACCATCCTCGGCCGCAAGGTCCGCGTCCTCTCGGGCGAGGAGGAGGCGAAATTCGCCTCGCTCGGCATCATCAGTGGCTTCTTCAATCCGGATGGCATCGCCGGCGATCTCGGCGGCGGCTCGCTGGAATTGATCGATATCAAGGGCAAGGAGTTCGGCAAGGGCATCACCCTGCCGCTCGGCGGCCTGCGTCTGTCGGAATATGCCGGCGGTTCGCTCTCCAAGGCCCGCGCCTTTGCCCGCAAGCAGGTGAAGACGGCAAAGCTCTTGTCGAAAGGCGAGGGGCGCACCTTCTACGCCGTCGGCGGCACCTGGCGAAACATCGCCAAGCTGCATATGGAGATGACGCATTATCCGCTGCATATGATGCAGGGTTATGAAGTCTCGCTCGAAGCGATGATGCTGTTCCTCGAACAGGTGGTGACCGCGCGCGATTCCAAGGAGCCGGCGCTGCAGGCCGTGTCCAAGCATCGCCGTTCGCTGCTGCCCTTCGGCGCCGTCGCCATGAAGGAAGTGCTGAGCGCGATGAAGCCGTCGGTGATTTCCTTCTCGGCGCAGGGTGTGCGCGAGGGATATCTCTATTCGCTGCTGTCGGAGGGCGAGCGCCGCCTCGATCCGCTGCTTGCCGCCGCCGGCGAATTGGCGATCCTGCGTGCCCGTTCGCCCGAGCATGCCCGTGAGCTGGCGGAATGGACCGGCCGCATGATGCCTTTGTTCGGCGTCCAGGAAACCGAAGAGGAAAGCCGCTATCGTCAGGCCGCCTGTCTGCTTGCCGATATCAGCTGGCGCGCCCACCCCGACTATCGTGGACTGCAGGCGCTGAACGTCATCGCCCACTCTTCCTTCGTCGGCATCAGCCATCCCGGCCGCGCCTTCATCGCGCTGACCAATTACTACCGTTTCGAGGGCCTGCACGACGACGGCGCCACCGGCCCGCTGGCGCAGATCGCCACGCCGCAGCTCATCGAGCGCGCCAAGCTGCTCGGCGGCATGCTGCGCGTCGTCTACCTCTTCTCGGCATCGATGCCCGGAATCGTCAAGAACCTGACCTTCCGCAAATCGTCGAACCCGGACCTCGACCTCGAATTCGTCGTGCCCCCCGAATACCGCGATTTCGCCGGCGAACGCCTGGACGGGCGATTGCAGCAGCTGTCGAGGTTGACGAACAAGAGGCTGGCGTTTCTGTTCGAGTAGTCTGCGGAAGGCGTTGTGCCGTGCCCGCCCCCCTCTGGCCTGCCGGCCATCTCCCCCACAGGTGGGGAGATCGGCTGGGCGCACCGGTTTCCCAAAGCAGTTGCCGTTGCAGCCCGACGAACGGTAGATGGGCAGGAAGTGCGAGCCACTTGTGATCTCCCCACCTGTGGGGGAGATGCCCGGCAGGGCAGAGGGGGCTGGCGCGGCACACCATCAGTTACATAACTTACCAAACAAAAGGGCGGCGCTCGCGCACCGCCCCCTCCATCTCACATCAAACCCAAATCACTTCGCGTTCAAAAACTCCCCAACCTCCAGCAGGCTGAACTCGTTGTTATCAGCCTTGTCGACAGCGCGGCCGGCGGAGAAGGGGAGGTTGTTGTCGTTGCCGATGATGATGTGGGTGGCGTCGACGCGGTCGACGTTTTCGATCGTCACGAAGGGCATGTCGTAGACGCCGTCCTTGGCTCCGGCCCTCTTCTTGTTGTCGGGGTCCTGAATATTCAGAAGGTCGATATAGCCGATCTTGCGGACGGCCTTGCCGGCATTGGCGTCGTTGAACTCGATCTTGTAGACGCGCTTCAGCTCGGCCGGAGCCTCGAAGCAATCCGGCTTCGGCTGCTTCGGGTCGGCGCAGGTCTTGTCCTTGGTGCCGGCGCCGCTGTCGCGCTCGATGACCAGAGCGGTCGTCTCGTCGAGCATGTTGAAGTCGCCGATCGACACGCCCTTATCCTCGAACGGGTAGAGCCAGCTGCGGCCGGTCCATTTCTTGGCGGCGACGTCGAATTCGATGATGCGGACGGCGGTGTGGCCATCGGCCGTTTCCATCTGGCCGTCATCCTTGTAGAGGGCGCCTTCGAGCAGGCCGTACAGCTTGGAGCCGTCCTTCGACATTGCAAGGCCTTCGAAGCCGCCGGAGCGCTTCAGGTTGAAGACCGGCATCTTCGCGGCCGGGTTGCCCGGAAGCTGGATCAGCGGATTGTCGGGCGAAAGCACCGGCTTGCCGTCGAGCGTCGTCGCGATGACGTCGCTCAGGTGACCCGCAGTGTCGAACTTGAGGATATAGGGGCCGAATTCGTCGCCGAGCCAAAAACCGTCGGCAACCGGTTGGATCGATTCGATATCGAAATCGGCGCCGGTGAGGTAACGCGTATCGGTGCCTTCGAGCACGATCGGGAAGGGGGCGATCTTGTTCGGATCGGAGAGGAAGAGGTTCTTGACGACCTCAGCCTTGTTGGCCGCCCAGTCGAACTTCATCTGGTGCAGGAAGAGCATGGAGTCGGAGGAATTGGCCTTCGAGCCGAAGCCGTTATCCGTCAGCGTCCAGAAGGTGCCGTCAGCCATCGTCTTGATGCCGGAGAAACCCTGGATCGCCTGGCCGTCGAAGGGGAGCTTCAGATCGGTGACGCGGGCGCCGTCCTTGCCGGGAACGGTGCCGAGCGCTTCGGTGCGCTTGCGGTCCGGCGTCGTGAACTTGCCTGAGTGCTTGAGGAATTCAGGGGCGTCTGCCGGTGCCGGAACCATGGTGTTGGCGGGCAGGATCGCCTGGCCGGCGAGCTTGGCCGGAAACTGCTGCTGGTCGGCCGAAGCCGAGGCGGCCATCAGGATGAAAAGCGATACGGAAGCAAAAAGGACGTTCTTCATAATATCCCCATGGAACGATGCCAATGGCTTCCGCTTAACAGGGCTTCCGTGTCAGCGAATTGACGGTTGGGTGAAGCTTTGGTGACGGCTGGGAAATGCCGTTGCTCAGCCGTGCAGGATGACTGCCGGCGTGTTCAGCACGGTCACTGCCCGTGAGGAAAGCGCCATCACACCGAGCGCCTGACCGCGCCCCTTGACGGCATGGGTGCCGAGATCCTCGCAAGCGATATCGTCGGGAAACTCCATGCGCCGGGCAAGCTCGGAGGAGATCAGCACCGGCCGGTTCAGGCTGCGGCAGAGGGTTTCCAGCCGGGCGGTCGTGTTCACGGTATCGCCGAAATAGCTGATCTTGTGATGGTCGACACCGATTTCGGCGGTGATGATCTCGCCGCCGTGAAGCGCGGCCCGCAGTTTCGGAACCTGTCCGTAGCTTTTCCGCCAGCCAGCGGCATTGGCCTCGATATCGGCGAGGATATCGAAGATGCAGCGCACGCAGCGCGCATTCTTGACGCCGCGGGCAAGCGGCCAGGTGATGATCGCCGCATCGCCGACATAGTCGTTGATCATGCCCTTGTGGCGCCGGACCGGCTCGGCGAAGGTCGCAAACAGCGAGCTGAGCAGCTGCTGCGCGCGGAGGTCGCCGTGCTTTTCGGCAAACGCCGTCGAATCGACGAGATCGATGAACAGGAAGACGCGCTCTTCCCTGACCGGATTGCGGTAGCGGCTGACCAGCATGCTCACGAAGACTTCGCGGCCGAGCAGTTCCCGCACGCGCAGGATGAAGATCATCGCCGAGCAGACGGCAAGCGCATAGAGGAAGACCTCGTAGGGCATGATGACGAGATCAAGGAACGACGTTGGCTTCACCATGCCGAGCGATGAGAGCAGCAGGCCGGCGCAGGCAAAGCCGATGCTCATCAGGATCTCGTAGATCACCAGTTCGCTGATGATGAAGGCGAAGGTCGGCAGCTTCTGGATCCGTCTGTAGAGCCGGCGCAACAGCGCCTTGCGCTCGAAGGCGATGATCGGCATGCCGATGAACAGCGCAAAGATTGCCCCGATCACGGGCGTCTGATTGGAGTAGAACATCAGATCATAGACGACGCCGCTGGCGGCCAGAACGATCGTGATCAAGATCCAGTTCTGCGTCGGAGATATTTCCCGCATGCCGTCCTTCGCCCGTGATGTTTCGTCCAGCCATTGTTTCAGCTGGGAAAAAAGCGTCAAGCGAATTCGAATACCGTCTTACGGCGTCGCGGCGCTGTATGGCCCGGGAAGCTAGAGGCTGACGGTTTCGACCTTCCGGCCAACGAAGCGCAGAGCGATCTGACCCTGGATCAGCTGTAGCGCCGGCTCGCCGAAAAGATCGCGCCGCCAGCCGTTGAGGGCGGCGACTTCGGCCTTCTCGCCCTCGGCGGCGATCCTGTCGAGATCCTCGCTGTTGGCGATCACCTTCGGCGCCACGCCATGTTTTTCCGAAATCAGCTTCAACAGCACCTTCAGGAGTTCGACGGCGGCAGCGGCCCCTTCGGGCGCCTGCGCCTGGCGCGGCACATGTGGCATATCGGCTTTCGGAAGAGCGAGTGCTGCGTTGACGGCTTCGATGACGGCGGCGCCGGAGGTCGAGCGCTCCCAGCCTTTCGGAATGGTGCGCAGCCGGCCGAGCGCTTCGGTATCCTTGGGCTGCTGCTGGGCGACCTCATAGATCGCATCGTCCTTCAGCACCCGCGAACGCGGCACGTTGCGGGCGCGGGCCTCGCGTTCGCGCCAGGCGGCGACATATTTCAGGATCGCCAGTTCCTGCGGCTTGCGCAGGCGCATCTTCAGCCGCTGCCAGGCATCGTCGGGATGCAGGTCGTAGGTCTCGCGCGCCTCGAGAATGTCCATCTCCTCGGAGAGCCAGGAGGTGCGGCCTTCGCGATCGAGCTCCGCCTTCAGCCACAGATAGACGTCGCGCAGGTGGGTGACGTCGGCCAGCGCATATTCCAGCTGCTTGTCGGAGAGCGGCCGGCGGCTCCAGTCGGTGAAGCGCGACGACTTGTCGATATGGACGTTCTTGATGCGGCTGACCAACTGATCATAGGAGACGCTGTCGCCGAAGCCGCAGACCATCGCGGCGACCTGCGTATCGAAGATCGGATGGGGAATGAGATTGCCGCGATTGAAGATGATTTCGATGTCCTGGCGGGCCGCGTGAAAGACCTTCAGCACCTTCGGATCGGCCATCAGCTCGAAGAAGGGGGCGAGATCGATGCCCTTGGCCAGCGGATCGACGAGCACTTCGGTCGTCGGGCTTGCCATCTGGATCAGGCAAAGCTCCGGCCAGAAGGTCGTCTCGCGCAGGAATTCGGTGTCGATGGTGATGAAGTCGGACTTGGCCAGCTCTTTGCAGGCGGCCGCCAAATCGGCGGTGGTTTCGATCATATCATTTCATTCGCAAGGAAAAGGTCGGTTGAACCTTCCTTCTCCTTTCGCTTCGATATGTCAATACAACAGCATAAGCTTCGCGCATTGCTGGCTAAGAATTACGTCCGAACTGCGGCAAGGCCACCTCAGCTCACTCTGACGTAGCTGGTCATCCCGGTCTTCTGGTGCTCGATGATATGGCAATGCAGCAGCCAGTCGCCGGGATTGTCGGCGACGAAGGCAAGCTGCACCTTCTCGTCCGGCTGGATGAGATAGGTATCGGAGACGAGCGGCATCACCTGCCTGGTCGAGGAGGAGATCACCGTGAAGCTCATCCCGTGCAGATGGATCGGATGTGCATGCGGCGTGACATTCTCCAGATTGAAGACGTAGCTCTTGCCGAGCTTCAGTTCCGCCAGTGGCGCCGTCGGGTCGGGCGTGTCGCCAGGCCACGGCACCTTGTTGATCGCCCAGAAACTATAGCCGAGTGTGCCGCAGATGCTCTCACTGGCGGTATTTTCGGCGGTGGCGCTCAGCACCAGCGGGATCTCTTCGGCGGCGGAAAGATCGGCCTTTTCAACCGGATTTTCGGCAAGCGGCCCGAGATCGCCGATCTCGCGCTTCAGCGACGGCCCGGTGGCGCGCAGGCTGGCGATCGTCTTCGGCGTGGTGCCGCGGATATCCTCGAGTGTCGCGACGGCGCCTTCTCCATCCGGCATACGCACGGCAAGATCGAGCCGTTGACCCGGCCCGATCTGCAGGAGGTCGAGGGGAAAACGCTTCGGCACCGGATTGCCGTCGATTGCGATGACGGTCGTATCGGCGCCTTCCACCTTCAGCGAGAAGATCCGCGTCACGTCGGTCACGGCGATACGCAGCCGCACCAGCCCGCCGGCGGGCGCGTCATATCGCGGTTCCTGATGCCAGTTGGCGGTGCGCACCGTGCCGTAGGTGCCCGACTTGGCCGCGTCGCGCGGCCGGAAAGCGGCGATGAACTGCCCGTCGCCGCCGATCCGCCAGTCGCGCAGGTTCAACACCACCTCCGCATCGAATTCAGGATCGGCGGGATCTTCGACGACGATGACGCCGGTCATGCCGTGCCCCATCTGCGTCAGCGTATTGCAATGGGGATGATACCAGAAGGTGCCGGCATCGGGCGGCGTGAAGGCATAATCGAAGCTGTCGCCGGTATAGACATAGGGCTGCGTCATGAAGGGCACGCCGTCCATGCGGTTGTCGATGCGGAGCCCGTGCCAGTGGATCGTCGTCGGCTCGTCGAGCCCGTTTTTCAACCGCGCCGCATAGGGGCGCCCCTTTATCATCCTGAGAACCGGCGGCATGCCGTCATGGCCCCAGCTCATGATATCCCGGGTCCGTCCCGCCTCGGTCAGCACCGCCTCGGTCTTAACAGCGGTCAGCAGCTGCGGCTCGGGGGCCGCCTCGGCAAGTCCGAATTTACCGGCAACGCCCATGCCGACGCCATAGGCGCCCGCGACGGCGGATGCCTTCAAAAGGTTGCGGCGAGTGAGCAGAGGCATGCGGGCGCTCCATGGATTGGAATGCCGATCCTTTTAAAGTTGACAGGCATCTTCATCAATATGGCAAACGTGGCCAAACTGCCGCAGCATACGGGGCGCAGCCTCGCCGTAAACGCGAGGGCTGCGCGCGCCAAGTCTTGACAAATCGGAGCGTCCATGCGCTTTTCCGCCCGATTTTCTTGTCGGTGCGGGAGAGCCATCAGAGCCCCTTGCTGCCGTCTTCAAGCCAGATACCGGGAATTGAGATGATGCATCGCTATCGCAGCCACACATGTGCAGCCCTCCGCAAGTCGGATGTCGGCGCCAATGTCCGGATTTCCGGCTGGGTCCATCGCGTTCGCGACCATGGCGGCGTTCTCTTCATCGACCTGCGCGACCATTACGGCATCACCCAGGTCGTCGCCGATCCCGACAGCCCCGCCTTCAAGATGGCGGAGACCGTGCGCGGCGAATGGGTCATCCGCATTGACGGCCTCGTCAAGGCCCGCACCGAAGACACCGTCAACAAGACCATGGCAACCGGCGAAATCGAGCTTTACGCCCAGGAGATCGAGGTGCTCTCCGCCGCCAAGGAGTTGCCACTGCCGGTCTTCGGCGAGCCGGACTATCCGGAAGACGTCCGCCTCAAGTATCGTTTCCTCGATCTTCGCCGCGAAACGCTGCACAAGAACATCGTCAAGCGCACCCAGGTCATCTCCGCCATGCGCCGCGAAATGGGCAATGTCGGCTTCACCGAATATACGACGCCGATCCTGACTGCCTCCTCGCCGGAAGGCGCGCGCGACTTTCTCGTGCCCTCGCGCATCCATCCCGGCACCTTCTACGCTCTGCCGCAGGCGCCGCAGCAGTATAAGCAGCTCTTGATGGTCGCCGGCTTCGACCGCTATTTCCAGATCGCACCTTGCTTCCGTGACGAAGACCCGCGCGCCGACCGCCTGCCGGGCGAATTCTACCAGCTCGACCTCGAAATGAGCTTCGTCGAGCAGGAGGACATCTGGGACACGATGGGCCCGATGATGACTTCGATCTTCGAAGAATTCGCCGAAGGCAAGCCGGTGACCAAGGAATGGCCGCGCATCCCTTACGACGAGGCGATCCGCAAGTACGGTTCCGACAAGCCGGATCTGCGCAACCCGATCGTGATGGAAGCGGTGACCGAGCATTTTGCCGGCTCCGGCTTCAAGGTCTTCGCCGGCATGATTGCCTCCAATCCGAAGGTTGAGATTTGGGCGATCCCGGCAAAGACCGGCGGCTCGCGCGCCTTCTGCGACCGTATGAATGCCTGGGCGCAGAGCCAGGGACAGCCCGGTCTCGGCTACATCTTCTGGAAGGAAGAAGAGGGCAAAATCGCCGGCTCCGGACCGCTTGCCAAAAACATCGGCGAGGAGCGTACCGAGGCGATCCGCACGCAGCTCGGCCTTGAGGCGGGCGACGCCTGCTTCTTCGTCGCCGGCGAGCCGTCCAAGTTCTACAAGTTTGCAGGCGAGGCCCGTAACCGCGCCGCCGACGAACTGAACCTGATTGACCGCGACCGCTTCGAGCTGTGCTGGATCGTCGACTTCCCCTTCTTCGAATACAACGAGGAAGAAAAGAAGATCGACTTCGCCCACAACCCGTTCTCGATGCCGCAGGGCGGCCTCGATGCGCTGCTGAACCAGGATCCGCTTGGCATCAAGGCCTACCAGTACGACGCGGTCTGCAACGGCTTCGAAATCGCCTCGGGCTCGATCCGCAACCAGTCGCCGGAAACCATGGTCGCCGCCTTCGAGAAGGTCGGTCTCAGCCAGCAGGACGTCGAAGACCGCTTCGGCGGCCTCTACCGCGCCTTCCAGTACGGTGCTCCGCCGCATGGCGGCGCTGCCTTCGGCATCGACCGTATCGTCATGCTGCTCGTCGGCGCGAAGAACCTGCGCGAAATCTCGCTCTTCCCGATGAACCAGCAGGCCCAGGATCTGCTGATGGGCGCGCCGACCCCGGCAACACCCACGCAACTGCGCGAACTCTCGATCCGGCCGATCCCGCCGGTCAAGAAGGACTGAGTTCGTCTGATTTTTGAATGCAAAGAGCCCGGCGACCGCTGTCGTCGGGCTTTTTTGCTGTCGTTCACAAGGCCGCGTAGATCGCCTCGCGCAGATCGACCGTGAACTTGCCCCACATGCCCTCCAGCGTCGTGTTCGTCAGGGCGACGACGGTGAGCTGGTTCACCGGATCGATAAACCAGCTATGGCCGTAGACGCCGCCCCATTTCACCGTGCCGCGGGGGAAGGGGACGCCGGCTTCGGCCGGATCGGTGATAACAGACCAGCCGAAGCCGAAGCCTGAGCCGGGCTCATACCGCTGTCGGTGCCCGCCGGCCTGATCGGTCGTCATCATCCCTACGGTTTCGCTCGAGAGCAGCGGTGCGCCGCCTCTGCGTATGGTTTCGAGTACGGAAAGGACGTCACCAGCCGTTCCCGCCATGCCGGCGCCGCCCGAATGATAGGAGGCGGGATCGAAGATGCGGTTCGGCGCGAAGCGGATGGGACCCATCAGCGACATCACCAGCGCATCTTCGCCCATGAGCGCCGGTTCCGGTGAAGCGTTCATATAGGCGGCTGCGAGCCGGCTGCGGTCACGAACCGAAAAGGCCGTGTCGGCAAGCCCGAGCGGTCTTGTCACCAGTTCGGCAACGGCCTCAGCCAACGGCACGCCGGTTTCCGCCTCGATGACGCCGCCGAGAACATCCATGGCAAGGGAATATTGCCAGTCGCTGCCTGGCGCGAAACGCAGCGGCACGCTGGCGATCCGCTTGAGATTTTCGGCGAGCCGCAATCCCGGTTGGTCGAGGCCGTCGGAAATGCCGGCGCTGATATAGGGACCGCCGCCCTCTTCGGAGAAGCTGTAGCCGAGGCCTGACGTATGCGTCAGCAGGTGGCGGACGCGAATGACGGCTTCGCTGCCGTCGGGCAGCCTCGGCCGGAATTCCGGCAGCCATCGGGTCACCGCGTCGTCGAGGTCGATCCTGGCCTGCTCGACGAGCCGCATCGCGGCGATGGTGACGATCGGCTTGGTGATGGAGGCAAGCCTGAAGATCGTATTCTCGCGCATTGCCAGGCCGTTTTCGCGGTCGGCAAGGCCGGCTGCGCAGCGGTGGATGATGTCTCCGTCGCGGGCGACGAGCACGACCGTCCCGACCAGGCGCTTTTCGTCGAGCGCATTTGTGATTGCCGCGTCAATAGCCGCATTGAGGGATGAATGCCTGTTGGCTTCTGCCTTTTCGAGGGGAAGACTCATCAGATTAAACCTTCTATAATCACAATGACCGTTCCTGAATATAGCACGCCGCCTCAGATTTCTAGAGTGATCACTGTGAAAAATAGTGCCGACGTAAAGAATCCTTCCGCCCGCCGCCGCGGCCGCCCCCCGGCCTTCGACCGCGAAACGGTTCTGGCGGCCGCAAGGGAAACCTTTTGGGCGCATGGATACGAGGGTGCCTCGATCGCCGATCTCACGGCGGCCATGGGCATCACGCCGCAAAGCCTCTATGCCGCCTTCAATTCGAAGGCCGAGCTCTATCGCGCGGCGCTGGAGCAATATCGAGCGCTCGGCGCCAATATCGCGTCCGCGCTCGGCGAACCGATCGATACCGTCTCCGCCTTCGAGCGGATATTGCGGGGCTCGGCCGCGCGGTTTTCGGCGCCGGAGCATCCGAAAGGCTGCATGATCTCGACGGCTGTGCTGAACTGCGCCAGCGAGAATGAGGTGATTGCCGACCATGTCGCGGCGCTGCGCCGTCGGTCGCTGGAGGCCTATGCGGCAAGGATCGAGCGCGGCGTCCGCGAAGGCGACATCAGGGCCGATACGAACCCGCGGGCGCTGGCGCGCTTCCTCGGCGCGATCGTCCAGGGCATGTCGGTGCAGGCAAGAGACGGCGCATCGCTTGAGGAATTGCTTGAAATCGCGAGCGTCGCCATCGCCGAAGTCGCCCGCCACCGTGCCTGAAAACGAAAAAGGCCCGGCAACGGAATTGCCGGACCTTTTACTAAAGAAACCAAGCGATCAGTCGTTGGCCGAAACCTTGACGCCGAGCACCTGCGGCAGCGTGTTCGGAGCACCCATGGCAGCGCCGACGATGGTCGGGAACGGCACCGGCTTCTCAGGAGCGGCCTTGACGGTCAGGCTCTTCGGGTCGTCGAGGAAGGTGTTGACCGCAGCCGAAACGGCGTTCTGCAGTTCCGGGATGTTGAGCTGTGCCAGCATGATCGGCGTCATCGCCTTCAGCGAATCCGCCATCTGCTTGCCCGACATGTTCTGCTGCGAGCCGGCGTAATCAAGCGCGCGCTTGGTGATCGAGGCATCGTCGAAACGCACCTGTGCGGCCTCGAAGGAAAGCTGCTGCATCAGGCCGAGCATGGCGAGGCCGAGCGCCTGCTGCGACTGCTCCTTGTTCGGGTTGGCTTCGGATTCCTTCATCGCATCCTGCATCGATTTCATGAAGGCCATCGTGTAGCCGGAGATTTTGAAGCCGAGGTTCAGCTTGCCGACATTGGTGAAATCGAAGGCGATTTCCGAAATGTCGATCGTGCCGGGGGCGAGTTCCCAGGCGCCCTTCATGGTGATGTCGCCCTGGATGTGCTGCAGGGCGAGCTTCTCGATCGCATCCTTGCTCTGCGCATCCTCGGTCTTGGTGAGATCGGCCTTCATGCTTTTGAAGGCGCCGTCGAAATCGAAGCCGGATTCGTCTTCGCGCAGTGTCAGGTTCATGTTGCTTTCGAGCAGCGAGAACACTTCCGCACCGTCCTTGACCACCTTCACCGGGCCAATATGCGCGGTTTCATAGAGCATCATGGTGTCGAGCGTGTCGCCGCCCGGCGTTGCCGGTATGGAGATGCCGCCGAGCGTCAGCTCCTGCGCCGTCACGGTAACACCGTCCTGCGTCTTGTTTATGTCGGGGAAAGCTGCTTCTTCGATGTAATAGCCGCCGTCCTCGTCTTCTTCGACGCCGGAAAGGGTGATTTCGCCGATGGGCAGGCTTTCGCTGCCGGTCGGCTTGACGGTGACATTCTTCAACGTGACGGTCGTGCCGTCGATATCGACGCTTTCAGCCGCAATCGTCCCACCCTGGGCGGCATAGGCGGCATTGATCTTCTTCAAGAGATCGGTGCCGTCGAGAGCGAAAGCCGAGCCGGCGAGCGAGAAAAAGGCGGCGCCCGACAGCATCAGCCGCGTTGTCCGGTAAATGTTCATGGGGTGATTCCTCTGGTGGCGTGTGGCGGTTGGAAATCTGCAGTTACGCTACTACGGATTGGGCCCGCTTTATATTTGCGGACTTCTAAATTTCCGTTGAAAGGAACGGCAAACGAAGTCCAAATTGCGGCCGCACGTTTGTCTCATCCTTTGATGTCGCTGCCAAGACTTCATCCACAGCTGCAATGGCCTGGATTCCTTGCCCGCCAGCCTCTTCTGGGCTAGTCAGAACCTATGGGACAAGAGATTTTGCCGCCTTCCGGCGGAGACGACGACAACATCCAACCGGTCGACCTCAAGGCGGCGCTCGAGCAGCGCTATCTCGCCTATGCGCTGTCGACCATCATGCACCGCGCTCTGCCTGACGTGCGCGACGGGCTGAAGCCCGTCCATCGCCGCATCGTCTACGCGATGAACGAGATGGGGCTGAGGCCGACTTCGGCCTTCAGGAAATGCGCCAAGATCGTCGGCGAGGTGATGGGTAACTACCACCCGCACGGCGACCAGTCGATCTATGACGCGCTTGCCCGTCTCGCCCAGGACTTCTCGCAGCGTTACACGCTGGTCAACGGCCAGGGCAATTTCGGCAATATCGACGGCGACAGCCCCGCCGCCATGCGTTACACCGAATCGAAGATGACGGCGGTGTCCGAACTGCTGCTCGAAGGCATCGATCAGGATGCCGTCGATTTCCGCGACACCTACGACGAATCGAATTCCGAGCCGACCGTCCTTCCCGGCGCCTTCCCGAACCTGCTCGCCAACGGCTCCTCCGGCATCGCGGTCGGCATGGCGACCTCGATCCCGTCGCACAATGCGCACGAGCTTTGCGACGCCGCCCTGCATCTGATCAAACATCCGGATGCGACGGTCGAGAAGCTCGTCGAATTCATTCCCGGCCCGGATTTCCCGACCGGCGGCATCATCATCGACAGCCGCGACAGCATCATCGAGAGCTATCGCACCGGCCGCGGCGGCTTCCGCGTGCGGGCGAAGTGGCAGACCGAGGATCTCGGCCGCGGCGGCTACCAGATCGTCATCACCGAAATTCCCTTCCAGGTGCAGAAGTCGCGGCTGATCGAAAAGATCGCCGAGCTGCTGGTCGCCCGCAAGCTGCCGCTGCTGGAAGACATCCGCGATGAATCGGCCGAGGACATCCGTGTCGTCCTGGTGCCGAAGACCCGCAGCGTCGATCCGACGATCCTGATGGAATCGATGTTCAAGCTGACGGAGCTGGAAAGCCGCTTCCCGCTGAACATGAACGTGCTGTCCATGGGCCGCATCCCGCGGGTCATGGCGCTGAACGAAGTGCTGAAGGAGTGGCTGGATCACCGCCGCGAAGTTCTGCAGCGCCGCTCGCGCTTCCGCTTAGCGGCGATAGAAAAACGTCTCGAAATCCTCGGCGGCCTGCTGATCGCCTATCTCAACATCGACGAGGTGATCAGGATCATCCGCGAGGAGGATGAGCCGAAGCCGGTCATGGTGGCGCGCTGGGACCTCACCGACAATCAGGTCGAGGCGATCCTCAACATGCGGCTGCGCTCTCTGCGCAAGCTCGAAGAGTTCGAAATCCGCAAGGAATTCGACGAACTCACCAAGGAAAAGGGCGAGATCGAAGCGCTGCTTGCCTCCGACGACAAGCAGTGGCAGACGGTTGCCTGGGAAATCGGCGAGGTGAAGAAGAAATTCGCCAAGGCGACCGAGGTCGGCCGCCGTCGCACCCAGTTCGCCGATGCGCCTGAGGCCGACGAGGAAGCCATCCAGCAGGCGATGATCGAGAAAGAGCCGATCACCGTCGTCATCTCGGAAAAGGGCTGGATTCGTGCGCTGAAGGGCCATATCGCCGACACCGCGACGCTGACCTTCAAGGAAGGCGATGGTCTGAAGGTGGCCTTCCCGGCGCAGACGACCGACAAGATTCTGATCGTCACGACTGGCGGCAAGGCCTTCACGCTTGGCGGCGACAAGCTGCCGGGCGGTCGCGGCCACGGCGAGCCGCTGCGCATCATGGTCGACATGGATAACGACCAGGCGGTGCTGACCGCCTTCGTCCACGATCCCGCGCGCAAGCAGCTGATCGTCTCGACAGCCGGCAACGGCTTCGTCGTTGCCGAGGCCGAGCTGGTCGCCAATACGCGTAAGGGCAAGCAGATCATGAACGTGGCGCTGCCCGAGGAAACGCAGCTGCTCGTGCCCGTCGGCGGCGATCATGTCGCAGTCGTCGGCGAAAATCGCAAGCTGCTGGTCTTTCCCTTAGCGCAGGTGCCGGAAATGTCGCGCGGCAAGGGCGTGCGTCTGCAGCGCTACAAGGATGGCGGCATTTCCGACGTCCGCTGCTTCGCGATATCGGATGGCCTCGTCTGGGAAGACAGCGCCGGCCGCACCTTCACGAAGAACAAGGACGAGCTTGCCGAATGGCTGTCCGACCGCGCCACCGCCGGCCGCACCGTGCCGAAGGGCTTTCCGCGCAGCGGCAAATTCGCTGGCTAGAGTATGATGCCGAAAAGTGTGAGCGGTTTTTTCAAGACATCATGCTCTAACTTTTTAATTTAGAACAGGAATCAGATTTTCGGCCGATCTGGCCGAAAATCGTCCTGTTTTAATGCATTTCTCCCGAATAACGACAGGCATAAAAATTCCGCGCTGGTCTCTTGGCGGGCGCTGGAACTTCTCTATCTCATTGCTGTTACCCAAAAGAAGAGAAGCCGGTCCGCGGGCGGATGGAACGGCTATGGCCCGCGCGCTTGGAGAAGGCGCCGTTATCGGAGGAAAATCGATGCCCGCCAGCACCATCAAATTGCATGTCAGCCACACCTACAGGGTGCCGCCTGCTGTCGTGTACGACGCCTGGCTCAACCCTGAAATCGCCCGCCGCTTCCTGTTTGCCACCGATGACGGTCATGTCATCCGCGCCGATATCGATCCGCATGTTGGCGGCCGTTTCTTTATCGTCGACCGCCGTCCCACCGGCGACGCCTTTCACCAGGGCGTCTTCCTGGAGCTGAAGCGCCCGCAGCGCATGGTCTTCAGCTTTTCGGTCGAGGACCATGACCACAATTGTGACCGCGTAGAAATCGACATCGAGCCGCTCGGCGGCGGCAGCCGACTGACGCTGACCCACGAAATGTGCGCCGAATGGGCCGAACACGAGGAGAAGACCCGGCGCGGCTGGGCGCACGTGGTCGAAGGACTTGGCCGCGAGCTGGAGCAACAGCAGCTGAAGCCTACGGGCTGAGCGGCACGCTGAAGTCGCGAAGGAAGCGGATAGCACCTTCCTCATCGATCTCGCCGGCTGCGACGGCAAGCACGAAGGCGTAGAGATTAGCGTCGGTCGTTTCGATCTCGTAGCCGTTTTCGAGAAGGAACACACCTGCGGTTACGATCGCGATCCGCTTGTTGCCGTCGATGAAGGCGTGGTTGCGGGCAAGGCCGAAAAGATAGGCGGCGGCGAGTTCGATGACGTCGTCGCAGCCATAATGCGCCTTGTGCATCGGCCGCCCGAGAGCGGATTCCAGCGCGCCTTCGTCACGCAATCCGGCGAGACCGCCGAAGCGCTCAATCTGCATCTTCTGCAGAGTTTCCACCAAGGGTCTCGTCAGGAATTTGAAGGCCATTATTCGGCCAGCTTTTTCAAGGCGACCTTATACTTGTCCATGAAATGCCGTGCCGCCTCAAACTGACGCGACAAATCCTCGTCAGTCGGCTTCAAGGTGATGCTGCCGTTTTCGACCTGCAATTCCAGTGTATCGCCGGTCTTCGATCCAAGCCGGTCGAGAACCTCCTTGGGGATGATAATTCCCTCGGAATTGCCGATCTTCCGGATTGTCACGTTCATTTCTTTATCCTCTGGTGTGGTAACAGAGTTATAACATGGGGGGTGGACAGGCGACAACGCCTATTCCGCCAATGGCCTGATGCTGCTTCCCCGCAGCATCCAGAAGCAATGCCCGGCGATTGCCGCCATCAGGATGCCGCCGCCGATGAGTGTCATCGTCGCCGGCGTTTCCGAAAAGATCAGCCAGACCCAGATCGGAGCGAGCACGGTTTCGAGCAGGTAGAACATGCCGACTTCAGGGGCGGAGAGGTAACGCGGCCCGGTCGCAAGGCACCAGAAGGCGACGGGCATCACGATGGCGCCATTCAAGAGGATCCAGCCGGGATGGGCGATGGAAAGCCCTGATGGCAGAGCTTGCGCGAGACCGAGCGCGGCCGGCAGGATGGCGGCAAGCAGCGGCACGAAACCCATTTCCCGGCGCGAGGCACGCCCGATCGTGATGGCTGCGGCAAGAATAAGCGCGCTGAGAAGTGCCATGGCGTCGCCGAAAAAATGCCCGCTGGAAAGCCCTTCACGGACGATCAGTCCGACGCCGAGGATCATGAAGAACATGGCGATCAGCGTTGCGGCCTGCGGTCTCTCCCTGAGGAAAATCCAGGAAAGAAGCGCCCCGAACATCGGGTTGAAGGCGACGATGAAGACGACATTGGCGGTGGCCGTATTGAAGACGGCCAGCACGAAGGTGAGGGACGAGAGGCCGTAGAGCAGACCGGCGAGCAGGCCGGCTCGCCCCGGAACGAGGATCGGCCATTTGCCGGAGGCAAGGCGCATCGCTCCAAGGATGACGAGCGTGGCGAGAACCGTGGCTGCGCTTCGTATTCCCAGGATCGACCAGACGTCTCCGCCACCCAGGCGGACGAGCGGGATGTCCATGGAAAGCGCCAGCCCGCCGATCGCCGTCAGCAGCAGGCCCTTCCGATGATCGGAAAGAGCGGACATTCAGTCGTGAGGGCTTTGAGGCATGGATGAGGGATCGAAACGTTCCCAGCCGCGCGGGGTCAGATGCTCCTGCGGCTGGAAGCGTGTCTTGTAGTCCATTTTTCGCGACCCTTGAACCCAATAGCCGAGATAGACATGCGGCAGGCCGAGCGCTTTCGTGCGCCTGACATGGTCAAGAATCATGAAGGTGCCGAGTGATCGCCGCTCGATATCGGGATTGAAGTAGGAATAGACCATCGACAGCCCGTCGCTCATCGTATCGGTCAGCGCGGCGGCAAGCAGCTCACCCTTCGGCCGCTGCTCCAGCCCGGAGCCTTCTTCACGCCGTCGGTACTCGACGATTCGCGTGTTCACATGGGTGTCCTCGACCATGATTGCATAGTCGAGCACGGTCATGTCGGACATGCCGCCCTGCTGGTGGCGATAATCGAGATAGCGCCGGAAAAGCGAATATTGCTCGCTGGAAGGCTGGGCGGTGAATTCGGTGGCGATGACGTCGGAATTGGCGGCAAGCACCCGCTTCATCGATTTCGTCGGCTCGAATTCCTGGGCGAGAATACGCACGGAAACGCAGGCGCGACAGGATTCGCAGGCCGGGCGGTAGGCGATATTCTGCGAGCGCCGGAAACCGCCCTGGGTCAGGATGTCGTTCATCTCGGCGGCGCGCGGGCCGACCAGATGGGTGAATACCTTACGCTCCATCTCATGCGGCAGATACGGACACGCAGCCGGAGCCGTCAGATAAAACTGCGGGGATGGCGTTGTCTGCGTATTCATCTGTCGCGGAAATTTCCTTGTCGAGACTGTGCTGTTTCTTGACAGCATGACCTAAGAATAAAAAACGTCAACAGCGGGGCGGTTCTCGCCCTTCATTTCGGTCTTCTAATTTTAGATATGGAGCGCTGGCGCGCCTGGGCAAAGAGAAAGCGGAGACTTTATTTCGTCTCCGCTTAAGGGGTTAGCCGTGGTCTCGGTCCAACGCTCAGGCCGTACGAACCGTCGCTGTCCCGACCAGCAGGTCGTGGATGAGACGGCTGCGCTCGGTAAACAGGCCGGCAAGCAGAATGAGCGGTGTCAGCACCGAGTTGAGGATCCAGAACAGCGCCAGATGCACGATCGCCGTCAGGAAATCCATCGGCCGGCCGTCGACACGCACGATGGCGATCCCCATCGCGCGCATGCCGAGCGAGGCCTGGCTCCGCCCGCCGACAGTCAGGCCGAAATAGATGCCGGCGACGATGACGAAGAGGGCAGGGTAGAGCAGGAAGCCGAGCCCGAGCGTGACGATCGACAGGAAGAACAGCACGATCCCGGCCGGGATGCAGAGCAGCAGCACGATAAGATAGTCGAGGATGAAGGCGAAGACACGGCGGCTCAACACGCCGCTATAGGCGCGCCAGTCCTCCGGTGCGGCATAAAGCGGATTGGGGTTGTAGCTCATCTCAATCTCCTGCGGAAAAGCGATGCCGCTGATATGGTATCGGCAGAACAAAATACAATAATTCTTCCTAGACGCGGATGTTTCAGGCCGGATCGGCCTGAAACATCCGCATCTAAATCGAAGAAATAGAGCATGATGTCACCCGAAAACCGCATACACTTTTCGGCATTATGCTCGCAATCACCGTTTCGCGAGGATCTTCGCCACCTCGACCGCGAAATAGGTGAGGATGCCGTCGCATCCCGCCCGCTTGAACGACAGCAGCGTTTCGAGCATGGCCCGCTCGCCGTCGATCCAGCCGTTCATCGCCGCCGCCTTGATCTGCGAATATTCGCCGGAAACCTGGTAGGCGAAGGTCGGCAGGCCGAAGGCCTCCTTCATCCGCCAGCAGATGTCGAGATAGGGCAGGCCGGGCTTGACCATCAGCATGTCGGCGCCTTCCTCAACATCGAGGGCCGCGTCGCGGATCGCCTCGGTGCCGTTGGCCGGGTCGATATAATAAGTCTTCTTGTCGCCTTTCAGCAGCCCGCCGGTCGAGATCGCTTCGCGATAGGGGCCGTAGAAGGCGGAGGCGAATTTCGTCGCATAGCTCATGATGCCGACGCCCTGGTGGCCGGCCGCGTCGAGCGCCATGCGGATTGCGCCGATGCGCCCGTCCATCATCTCCGACGGCGCAATGATGTCGGCGCCGGCATCCGCCTGCATCACCGCGGCGCGCGCCACCTGATCGACCGTCTCGTCGTTGACGATCTCGCCATCTCTCAAGATTCCGTCATGGCCATGGCTGGTGAAGGGATCGAGCGCCACGTCGGTGATGACGCCGATATTGGGCACCGCCTTCTTGATCGCCGCCGTCGCCTGATTGATCAGATTGTTGGCTTCGAGGCTGTTCGAGCCGGTCTCGTCGCGCAGTTCCATCTCGATGTTCGGAAAGGTCGCGAGCGCGGGAATGCCAAGGCCGGCCGCTTCGCGTGCCGCTTCGACGGCCTTGTCGATGCTCATGCGGTTGACGCCGGGCATGGCCGCAATCGGATCGACGATGCCGGAGCCCGGCACGATGAAGATCGGCCAGATCAGGTCGTCGACCGTCAGCCGGTTCTCCTGCACCAGCCGGCGCGTCCAGTCCGCCTTGCGGTTGCGCCGCATGCGGCGATGGCCGGTGATGTCGTCGACGAGATGCGTCCTATCCTGCATGATATCTGCCCCTGGCCCATTCCATTTATCGGAGCGCTCATTATCATGACCCCCGAAAAATCCAAACCGGACGATTGGCCGCGGCGGAAAAACCGCAGGCGTATAACCCGAAATCGATTTTCTGGGTTACGCCCGAACGCTATATGATAGAGCGTTGGTACGTCGTCAGATGCGCGGCGCTCTTTAAGACGATGCAACCCCAAACCGATGTCTGCGCTATGGAAACCGATTCCCCGACGATACCGAAACGCACGCTGGCGGATATACTCTTCATTCTTTTCCTAAGGCTGGTTGCCGTTTCCTGTTTCTGGTTCGGCCTGCAATATTGGGCGATGCTCGTCGGCTATTCGCTGGTCGGGGCCGGCCGCTTCGATCTTTTGAGCCTGCCGTGGAAGGTGGCGAGCACCAGTCTTGCCGTGCTTTTTCCCGTCGCCTCCCTCGGCCTCTGGCTGACTGTCTCCTGGGGCCCGGTCATCTGGGTGCTGGCCGCCGGCGGGCAAATCCTGATGTATGGCCTGCTGCCGGATATCTTCGGCCCCAACAAGCTGATCATCCTGCTGCATCTGATCGTCGCCGTCGTCTACTGGATTTTCCGCCTGCTCCTCTGGCTGGAAAAGCGCCGCCACCGCCGCCAGGTAAGTGTTGATTTACCCTGAGACAACGTGGGGTTTCCAGTAAGGCTCCGTTAAGCCTGCGGTTTAAGTCGAATTTTATATGTATTCGATAGGGTCTCACTCAAGGCGGGAAGAAAACGACACCGCCAATCAAACAGTGAGGCAGTCAATATGAACACGAAAATCAAGCCGCAGGCGGTATCGAACTTCCGTGACCAGCAGGATCAGGGCATCCGTGATCTTTACATGGAATCCCTTCATCTTGTTGAACGTCTTCACCGCCGTCTTCTCGACGTCATCAAGGACGAATTCGACCGTCAGGGCCGTAGCGACGTCAACGCCATCCAGGCGCTGCTCCTTTTCAACATCGGCAATTCCGAGCTGACTGCCGGCGAGCTGCGCTCGCGCGGTTACTATCTCGGCTCCAACGTTTCCTACAACGTCAAGAAGCTGGTCGACCTCGGCTTCATCAACCACCAGCGTTCGCGCATCGACCGCCGCTCGGTCCGCATCAGCCTGACCGAAACCGGCCAGGACATCGCCGAAACGGTGGCCAAACTCTACGAACGCCACATCACCTCGATCGACAAGGTCGGCGGCATCGGCACCGACGAGTTCACCCAGATGAACAAGCTGCTCCAGCGCCTCGACCGCTTCTGGAACGACTCGATCATGTATCGCCTCTAAGACCCTTGACCTCCATCAGGGTTGCAGAAAACCGGACGTGTCCCTGCGCGTCCGGTTTTGCCGTTGGCACGGCGTGGCATCTTTGCAACGCAAGGCAGGCAAGCATTATCTCCCGTATCCAAGCCGTTTTTTAGCCGTTATTAACCGGCACGGTTTAGCCCGTCATATGGTTCGTTGTGTCGTGTTTCCGATAGCCGGCAGACTGTCTTCCAGCCCGGCAACACGAATTGGCCATATTGGTGTGGCAGCGGAAGGCTTAACAACCGGCGCTTTCAATGGACCGATCAGGAATGTTCAGCCTGTCGCATCGCAAACTTGTGATGGGGCAAGCGGAAAGTTTTGATGTGCCGGGACAACAAATGCACAGAGATCTGCGTTAGAGCGCAGTGATATCGCAAAGAGCCGCGGCTTCTCTTTATCGCCGCATTCAGTGGTTGGGACTATGTCGAAGAAAAACGGAAATGAAGCTCTCTCGCGCCGCGCTTTCCTTGCGTCCGCGGCAACGGTTGGCGTAAGCGCGATTGCCGCGCCGGCCTTCGCGCAATCGGCGATCGATACGCTGATCAATGCGCCGCGCCGCGGCAACTGGGACGACCAGTTTGACGCCAAGGCTGCTTCGCGCACGGCAAGCGCCGTCGTTTCCAACACGCCGATCCTTGGTCCCCAATCGCTCGCCAGCGCTCAGCAGGCGGTCATGCAGTATCAGCAGATTGCGGCTGCCGGCGGCTGGCCTGAAGTCAATCCCGGCGATCAGCGCCTGCAGCTCGGTGTCAGCCATCCCGCGGTCCAGGCGCTGCGCCAGCGTCTGGCGATCACCGGCGACCTGCCGCGCGAGGCCGGCATGTCGAGCGCCTTCGATTCCTATGTCGACGGCGCCGTCAAGCGCTTCCAGGCCCGTCATGGCCTGCCGTCCGACGGTGTCCTCGGCGAATTCACGCTGAAGGCGATGAACATCCCCGCCGATGTCCGCTTGCAGCAGCTGAACACCAATATTATTCGCCTGCAGACGTTCCCCGAGGATCTCGGCCGCCGCCACGTGATGGTCAACATCCCGGCTGCCTATGTCGAGGCTGTCGAGGATGGCACTGTCGCGACGCGCCACACCGCGGTTGTCGGCCGTCTCAGCCGTCCGACACATCTCGTCAATTCGAAGATCTACGAGGTCATCCTCAACCCCTACTGGACCTCGCCGCGCTCGATCGTCGAGAAGGACATCATGCCGCTGATGCGCAAGGATCCGACCTATCTCGAAAAGAATGCCATCCGCCTGATCGACGGCAAGGGCAACGAAGTCGCCCCCGAGACCATCGACTGGAACGGCGAGGCGCCGAACCTGATGTTTCGCCAGGACCCCGGCAAGACCAACGCCATGGCCTCGACGAAGATCAACTTCTACAACAAGAACGGCGAGTACATGCACGACACGCCTCAGCAGGGCCTGTTCAACAAGCTGATGCGCTTCGAGTCGTCTGGCTGCGTCCGCGTCCAGAACGTGCGCGACTTGTCGAACTGGCTCTTGCGCGAGACCCCCGGCTGGAATCGCCAGCAGATGGAGCAGGTGATCGCATCCGGCGTCAACACGCCGGTTAAACTCGCTACGGAAGTTCCGGTCTATTTCGTCTACATCTCCGCCTGGGGCATGCCCGATGGCATCGTCCAGTTCCGCGACGACATCTATCAGATGGACGGCAATGCCGAATTGGCGCTCGATACCACGGCTGGCATGGAACAGCCGGTGCAATAAGCGGCGACCTCTGCATCGCACCCTCGAACCGCGCCTCCCCGGCGCGGTTTTTTTATGCCGGGGAAGGGCGGTCGTTAATCACGGGTGCCGCGCTGTCGCAAAATGACGGGAGCGCGCGCTTTGCTCAGCAAATGTCGTTCTTCGTATTGCCCTCGCCACAGGGGAAGGATAATACCTCAGCGCATTCCAGTTGAGGAGCCCGCCCATGACCAATGCTTCCACCGAATCCTTCTTCAATCGCTCGCTTGCGGACGTCGATCCTGAGATTTTCGGCGCGATCGGAAAGGAACTCGGTCGCCAACGGCACGAGATCGAACTGATCGCTTCCGAGAACATCGTCTCCCGCGCCGTGCTGGAAGCCCAGGGCTCCATCATGACCAACAAATATGCCGAGGGTTATCCCGGCAAGCGTTATTACGGCGGCTGCCAGTTCGTCGATATCGCCGAAGAGCTGGCGATCGAGCGCGCCAAGAAGCTGTTCGGCGTCAACTTCGCCAACGTTCAGCCGAATTCCGGCTCGCAGATGAACCAGGCCGTGTTCCTGGCGCTCTTGCAGCCGGGCGACACCTTCATGGGTCTCGACCTGAATTCGGGCGGCCACCTCACCCATGGTTCTCCGGTCAACATGTCCGGCAAGTGGTTCAACGTCGTCTCCTACGGCGTGCGCGAAGGCGACAACCTGCTCGACATGGATGACGTCGCCCGCAAGGCCGAACAGCATAAGCCGAAGCTGATCATCGCCGGCGGCACCGCCTATTCCCGTATCTGGGACTGGAAGCGTTTCCGCGAAATCGCCGACTCGGTCGGCGCCTATCTGATGGTCGACATGGCTCACATCGCCGGCCTCGTCGCCGGTGGCCAGCATCCGTCGCCGTTCCCGCATTGCCATGTCGCGACGACCACGACCCACAAGTCGCTGCGCGGCCCGCGCGGCGGCGTCATCCTCACCAATGAAGAGGATCTGGCTAAGAAGTTCAATTCGGCCGTCTTCCCCGGCCTGCAGGGTGGTCCGCTGATGCACATCATCGCCGCCAAGGCCGTTGCCTTCGGCGAGGCGCTGCAGCCGGAGTTCAAGGATTACGCTGCTCAGATCGTCAAGAATGCCCGGGCGCTGGCCGAAACGCTGATCGCGGGTGGCCTCGATGTCGTCTCCGGCGGCACCGACAACCATCTGATGCTCGTCGACCTGCGCAAGAAGAACGCCACCGGCAAGCGCGCCGAGGCAGCTCTCGGCCGCGCCTACGTCACCTGCAACAAGAACGGCATTCCTTTCGATCCGGAAAAGCCCTTCGTCACCTCCGGCGTGCGCCTCGGCGCCCCGGCCGGCACGACCCGCGGCTTCAAGGAAGCCGAATTCCGCGAAATCGGCAATCTCATCGTCGAAGTCCTCGACGGACTGAAGGTCGCCAACTCGGATGAAGGCAATGCCGCCGTCGAAGCCGCCGTGCGCGGCAAGGTGGTCAACCTCACAGACCGCTTCCCAATGTATGACTACATGGGGTAAGGAGTAGCGATGCGCTGCCCCTATTGCGGTTCGGAAGATACTCAGGTCAAAGATTCGCGCCCGGCGGAGGACAACACGTCCATCCGCCGGCGGCGTATCTGTCCGGATTGCGGCGGCCGCTTCACCACCTTCGAGCGCGTGCAACTGCGCGAGCTGATGGTCATCAAGAAGACCGGCCGCAAGGTGCCGTTCGATCGCGACAAGCTGGTACGCTCCTTCGAAGTGGCGCTGCGCAAGCGACCGGTCGAGCGCGACCGCATCGAGCGTGCCGTTTCCGGCATCGTCCGCCGGCTTGAAAGCTCCGGCGAGACCGAAATCTCTTCCGAGCAGATCGGCCTGCAGGTGCTGGAAGCCATGAAGAGCCTCGACGATGTCGGTTTCGTGCGCTACGCCTCGGTCTATCGGGATTTCTCGCTTGCCGAGGATTTCGAGAAGGTCATTTCCGAAATCAACGCCAAGATCGCCCGCGACCCGCTGGACAGGTGAGCCATGAGCGTCACGCCGCATGACGAGAGTTTCATGGCGGCCGCGATCCGCCTGTCGCGCCGTCATCTCGGCCGCACCGCCATAAATCCCTCAGTCGGCTGCCTGATCGTCAGAGACGGCGTCGTCGTCGGCCAGGCGGTCACCGCCATCGGCGGCCGCCCGCATGCCGAGCCGCAGGCGCTCGCCGAAGCCGGCGAGGCTGCCCGCGGCGCGACCGCCTATGTGACCCTCGAACCCTGCTCGCATCACGGCAAGACGCCGCCCTGCGCCGAGGCGCTGATCGCCTATGGCGTTGCCCGCGTCGTCATCAGCGTCACCGATCCCGATCCGCGCGTCTCCGGCCGCGGCATCGCCATGCTGCGGGAAGCCGGCATCGAGGTGGATGCCGGCGTGCTGGAGGCGGAAGGCCGGCGCTCGCTGGCCGGCTATCTCACCCGCCAGACGAAGAACCGGCCTTATGTGACTCTCAAACTTGCCGTTTCCGCCGATGGCATGATCGGCCGCCAAGGGGCGGGGCAGGTGGCGATAACAGGATCCGAGGCCCGCGCCGAGGTGCAGGCGCTGCGCGCCGAAACCGACGCGATCCTCGTCGGCATCGGCACGGCGATATCCGATGATCCGCTGCTGACAGTGCGGACACCAGGTCTCGAAGCCCAGTCGCCTGTTCGTATCGTGCTCGATCCCTCACTGGCCTTGCCGCTGACGAGCAAGTTGGTTGCGACGGCGCGGGAGGTGCCGGTGATCGTGGTGGCGAGTGAAGAGATTTTGCCATCAGGGTCTGAGGAAGGGGTACCCCCCTCTGTCCTGCCGGACATCTCCCCCACAAGGGGGGAGATCGGCAAGGAGCGAGATCCGAGTTCCCAAGATGACTTGCCATCACCTGCAAAGGCGGATGTGGAGCAGGGAGCAAGCCACTGGCCAATCTCCCCCCTTGTGGGGGAGATGCCCGGCAGGGCAGAGGGGGGTAACCCCCCCACCGATTCCCGCCGCGCCGCTCTCGAAGCCGCCGGTGTCGAGATCGTCTACTGCAATCCCTATCATCCGGAAATCCTGCTGCCGGCCTTGGCAACACGCGGTATTTCCTCGCTTCTGGTCGAGGGCGGCGCCAAGACGGCGCGGCTTTTCCTCGAGGCTGGCCTTGTCGATCGCATCCAGCTTTACCAGGCGCCTGTCGTCATCGGCGAGGGCGGTATTGAATCGCCGCTTGATGCAACCGACATACCATCGGGTTTTGCCCATACGGGCACGCAGATATTCGGCGAAGATCGCCTGGACGAATACGAAAGAGAAAATTGATGTTCACCGGAATTGTCACTGATGTCGGTACGATCGAATCCGTTTCGTCGCTGAAGGAGGGCATCAAGCTCCGCGTCGCGACGAGTTACGACCCGGCGACCATCGATATGGGCGCCTCGATATCTCATTCCGGCATCTGCCTCACCGTGACCGGTCTGCCTGATGAAGGCAGCAATGGCCGCTGGTTCGAGGTCGAGGCCTGGGAAGAGGCGCTGCGGCTGACGACAATCGGCGCCTGGCGGGAAGGCAGCCGCATCAATCTCGAACGATCGCTGAAGATCGGCGACGAACTCGGCGGCCACATCGTTTCCGGCCATGTCGACGGCAAAGCGGAAATCCTCTCGGTGACATCGGAGGGCGACGCCACGCGTTACCGCCTGCGGGCGCCTGAACATCTGGCGAAATTCGTCGCCCCCAAGGGCTCGATCGCCCTCGACGGCACCTCGCTGACCGTCAATGCGGTCGACGGCACGGATTTCGACGTCCTGCTCATCCGACACACGCTCGAAGTGACGACGTGGGGCGAGCGCAAGGCCGGCGATTTCGTCAATTTCGAAGTCGACACGATGGCACGCTACGCCGCCCGGCTGGCGGAATTCCCGAGCGCCTAAATCGAAAACCTGTAGGGTTTCCTGCTGGCGCGTCTGGCCGGCCAGATAGCTCACCAATCCGGGGAGAGCTTCCTCAGATACTGGCCGTAGGCGCTCTTGCCGAGCTTTTCCGCGAGCTTGGCGAGGTCGCCCTGCGAGATGTAGCCCATGCGCCAGGCGACTTCTTCGGGGCAGGCGATCTTGAAGCCCTGGCGTTTTTCCAGGGTGCTGACGAAAGCTGCGGCATCGTGCAGACTATCCGGCGTGCCGGTGTCGAGCCAGGCATAACCCCGGCCCATCAGCTCCACGAAAAGCTGGCCGCGCTCAAGATAGGTGCGGTTGACATCGGTGATTTCCAATTCGCCGCGCGCTGACGGCTTCAGATTGGCGGCGATATCGACCACCTGCTTGTCGTAGAAATAGAGGCCGGTCACTGCCCAGTTCGATTTCGGCTCCTTCGGTTTCTCCTCGATCGACAGAGCATTCATCTTTTCGTCGAAGCCGACGACGCCATAGCGTTCCGGATCGGTGACGTGATAGGCAAACACCGTTGCGCCTTCCCGCCGGCTCGTGCCGGATTTCATGATTTCCGGCAGTCCGTGCCCGTAGAAAATATTGTCGCCGAGAACGAGTGCCGAGCTGTCGCCGTGCACGAAGTCGGCGCCGATGATGAAGGCCTGGGCGAGGCCGTCCGGGCTCGCCTGTACGGCATAGCTCAGCGAAATTCCCCATTGCGAGCCGTCGCCGAGAAGGCGCTTGAAGGCTTCGACGTCGTGAGGCGTGGTGATGATCAGCAACTCCCTGATGCCGGCGAGCATGAGCGTCGTCAGCGGGTAGTAGATCATCGGCTTGTCGTAGACCGGCATCAATTGTTTCGAGATCGCTTGCGTGATCGGATGCAGACGTGTGCCTGTGCCGCCAGCGAGAATAATGCCCTTCATGCTTTCTCCTTAAAGACCTTTGTTCAGAAGGTCTTGCATGACGATCGTCATGGACTGCTTCCACTCCGGGAGCCGGATTCCATAGGTTGTGGCGAGCTTGTCGCCGTTGAGGCGTGAATTGGCGGGACGCTTGGCCGGTGTCGGATAGTCCGCCGTCGGGATGCGCTCGACGCCGACATTTTTGCCGCCGGATTTAAGAAGCGCCGCGAATATTGCTTCGGCGAAATCAGCCCAGCTTGCTTCGCCGCTGCCGGTCAGGTGAAAGGTGCCGCGCAGCGATGGCGCGGGGTCCGCGACGATACGGGTCGCGATCGCCAGAATCGCGTCGGCGATGTCGAGTGCCGAGGTTGGGCATCCCGTCTGATCGGCGACGACGCGAAGATGATCGCGCGCCTCGGAAAGCCGCAGCATCGTTTTCAGGAAATTGGCGCCAAAGGGCGAATAGACCCAGGCGGTGCGCAAGATGACGTGGTTCGGGTTCGCCGCCGCAACGGCCTTCTCGCCGGCGAGTTTCGAACGCCCATAGACGGAGATCGGCGCCATCGCATCCTCTTCGGAATATGCGGAGGCCTTGTCGCCGCTGAAGACGTAGTCGGTCGAAATGTGAATGACCGGGACCCCGATCCGCGCGGCGGCCTCGGCAACCGCCCCGGCGCCGGCCGCGTTGACGGAAAAGACAAGCTCGGCCTCGCTCTCGGCCTTGTCGACCGCCGTATAGGCGGCCGCCGAGACGATGACATCGGGGCGCAGAGCCGAGAAGGCGGCTGCGACGCTTGCAGGATCCGAAAGATCCATTTCCGGGCGCCCGACCGCAATGATTTCGACGCCCGTTTCGGCGCCGCGTCTGATTAGCGACTGAACGATCTGGCCCTGTTTGCCGGTGACGGCTATGCGCATCTTATCGCCCCTTGAAAACGCCGAGGCGTTCGCCGGAGTAGACGTTTTCGCGCAGCGGCCTCCACCACCATTCGTTTTCCAGGTACCAGTGCACGGTCTTCTCGATGCCGGTTTCGAAGGTCTCTTGCGCCGTCCAGCCGAGTTCGCTTTCAAGTTTCGAGGCATCGATCGCATAGCGTGCGTCGTGCCCGGGGCGGTCCGTGACGTTGGTGATCAGGCGCGCATGCGGTGCCTTGTCGCTATAGACACCGTCGAGAATAGCGCAGATGCGATGGACGACATCGATGTTCCGGCGCTCATTGCGGCCGCCCACATTGTATTTTTCGCCGGGGCGCCCTCTGGATGCGATCGTGTAGAGCGCGCAGGCGTGGTCTTCGACATAGAGCCAGTCGCGGACATTTGCGCCATTGCCGTAAACCGGAAGAGGCTTGCCCTCCAGTGCGTTCAGGATCATCAGCGGAATGAGCTTCTCAGGGAAATGGAACGGGCCGTAATTGTTGGAGCAATTGGAGACAACGACGGGCAGGCCGTAGGTACGATGCCAGGCGATCGCCAGATGGTCGCTCGCGGCCTTGGAGGCGGAGTAGGGCGACGACGGATCGTAAGGCGTCGTCTCCTCGAAGAGGCCCTGGTCGCCGAGCGAGCCGTAGACTTCGTCCGTCGAGACATGCAGAAAACGGAAGGCGCTCTTGCTGCGAGCGTCAAGCCCATCCCAATAGTGCCGTGCGGCATCCAGCAGGCTGAATGTGCCGACGATGTTGGTCTGAATGAAATCGGCCGCGCCCGAGATCGAGCGGTCGACATGGCTCTCTGCCGCGAGATGCATGACGATATCAGGGCGGAAGGACGCGAGTGCTTCCTGCATCCTGGCGCGGTCGCAGATGTCGGCGTGCAGGAATTGATAGTTCGGGGCCGATTCGACGGATTTCAGCGATGCCAGATTGCCGGCATAGGTCAGCGCGTCGACATTCAGCACCTCGGCGCCAATCTCGCTGACGAGATGGCGCACCAATGCCGATCCGATGAAGCCCGCTCCGCCCGTAACCAGTATGCGCATCGTCGATCAATCCTGGGGTTGCTGTGTTGAATAGGAAAAATGATCTGGCAGATCGGCGAGCCGCGGCAACGTCTTGTCCTTGTCTGATGATACCATGTCTCCCTCATCGAAGGGCCAGCGAATGCCGATCGCCGGATCGTTCCACGCGATGCCCCGATCATGCTGCGGGCTGTAGGGGGCGGTTACCTTGTAGCTGATGACGCTGTTCGGTTCGATCGTTACGAATCCGTGTGCGAAACCGGCCGGTATCCAGAGCTGCTTGCCGGTTTCCGGCGAGAGCTCCTGAGAGAGCCATTTGCCGAAGCTCGGCGATCCCTCGCGGATATCGACGACGACATCCATGATCCGGCCGGCAAGGCAGCGCACCAGCTTGCCCTGTGCGAAGGGCGGGATCTGGAAATGCAGCCCCCGGACGGTGCCGGCCTGCGCAGAAAGCGATTCATTGTCCTGGACGAACGTGACGTCGGCCACATTTTCCCGGAACCAAGCATCCTTGAAGACCTCGGAGAAGTAGCCGCGGTGATCGCCGAAACGTGGCGGGGTGATTGCAACGATGCCCTCGATGGCTGCGGTCTCAATTTGCATGACGTGCCTTTTCTGCGGCCTTCATCAGGCGCCTGCTTTCATGACGCTCATCAGCATCTCTGCCTGCGAACGGCTCCGCATGGCGGCAAGGCCTGCCGCGGCAATGGCGTCGCGCTCGTCGGCATCGGCGATCAGCTTGTAGCAGCGCCCGATCATGTCGTCATAGGGCTCGATTGCCAAGCCGCCGATGAAGGACTGGAGGTCCGGATCGCGGATGTCGCCTTCCGTCAGCACGCAGACGCGATTGGCGAGCAGATAGGAAATGCGCACGATCTCGAAGACGCCGCTCGCATAATGATGGATGTTGATCACGATCTTGGAACGGGCAATCGCCGCATCGCGTTCCGCACCATAGATGTTGAAGAGGTGCGCGACCTTGAGCCCGCTGTCCTTCAGCGTCTTCAGGATATGGTGGCGGCGTTCGTTCATCGAGCCGTAGAAGAGCACGTCGATATCTTTGACGGCGGCGTGGGTTATCTGGCTGAGGCAGCGGCTATAGCCGATTTCGAGCACGCCGGCGTGATCGATGCCCTTGGCGGCGAGGTTTTCCCGGTTGCGCGGGCTGTAGTCGAGAACCGGAAGCGATTTCAGGATCGAGGTGTAACGCGAATTGATCCAGCTGCTTTCTTCGGACACCTGCTCGAGATTGATGACGACGCTGTCCTTCGGCAGATGGCTGAGGACTTCGGGAGCGAGAAGGTTGCCGCCGTAGATGATCGGCGCACGGCCGGCGAATGCGTTCATGTCGCGGGTGATCGGCGCCGAGCCGCCGAGTTCCTCGAAGGCGCCCTGCAGGCCGAGCGCGACTTCGTTGAAGGCGTGGCTGTGATTGTAGTTGTCGGGCGTCACGATCCAGATGCAATGACGGTCCTTGTGTGCCTGCCATCCGCCGGCAAAGGGCTGCAATGCGCTGCGGAGCGGCTGCTCGATTTTCGGCGCGGCCGGTATAGCGGGCCTTTCCGTCCTTTCCGGCTGCTGCGGCACCGGAGAGGCGCCGGAAGCCTGCGCAGCATAGGCGCGCGTCAATTCGCGGCCGCCGATAAATTGGCCGCGCGGCATCCAGGCGGGCGGATCATCGGCTCCCCAGATCAGATGCGGCTGCTTGATGAGCGGCTGGCGGCCTTGCTGCCACGCGGTCAGGAGAGCATCTTCACGGCTCCGCAGAAAGGCTTCCTTGGCGGCGAAGAGGCCATGCAGCATCCGGCCGAGGCGGACACCGAACTTCCATTCGAAATCGGCAAGGGTCGGCACGAAGGCGGCGATCTTCAATCCGGAGGCGATAGCCTGCTGGACATAAAGGCCGAGCAGACGCTCGATCACGAAGGGGCGCATCTTCGCGTTGGCATCGCGTGAATAATTGGCCGTACCGGCATAGGCAGCACCCGCCGCCGTGCCGGCGCGCGCCTGGTTTTCCAGCGATTCGAGAATACGTTCGCAAAAAGCGAAATAGCCGGACCAGAATTTCCGGTTGCCGCAGAAATAGTTGCAGAACAGGAAGGCAATCTTGTCCTGCGGCGGCGCGATCGGATAGCCGAGCTCCTGGAGATGCAGGAAGATCGGCTCCATGCCGGGATGACCGCCAAGCAGCGAATGTTCCCAGACGTTGCTGTAGATCGCCGCGTGGCCGATCAGCGGATTGTAAAGATAGGCGTCCGCACCTTCCGCCCTGGCCTTTTCCGCTTCCGTGACGAAGGACGGGAAGCTCGTCACCGACTTCATCTCGAATTTGCTCGAAAGCAGCCCCCAGAACACGTCGTCGCCGAGACCGATCGCCTCGTGATGCTGATGCAGGGTGAGGAAGAGTTCATATTCGCGGGTCGTCGCCTGCGTATTGAACGAGATGTCCAACGGCATGGCCGCCGCGTCGAGCTGGCTGCGCTGCGAAGGATCGAGATAAGGCTGATAGATAATGACGGATCCCGTGCCGGCCGCTTTCTCCGTGAGAAGCGCCAGATCGGGAAGACCGGCCGGCAAAGAAGAAATGGGCTGATTGATCGTCAAGGTATTGTCCTTCGCGAATGGCGACCGTCTGCATGGGCAATCCGCAGAACGGCAATTCGAGCCTGTTTGGTGCCTACTATTTGAGGTGAAGCTTGCGCCACACTGTTCGCAGAACTGTCGCGTTTCAGCCTGGCGGGAGAGTTCTAGACCGGGATGATCTCAGGCCGGATCGGCCTAAGATCTGAATCCTGTTCTCCATTGAGGAATTAGAGCATGATTTGAGAAAGCTGCACTCACTTTTCGGCGTCATGCTCCAGCCGGCTTTGTTGGCTCAGCCGCTTCTGCTACCAGTATCGCAAAGAGTTGCGATGTTGCGTCTGGAATTGGGCCGCCTCGGTTTTAGGTACCGCTTCTATAGAGCCCATCATTCGATACGGTAGCTATATCTCCGAACAAGGATCCTGGTAGAGTATTGCCGTAGAGTTCGGCTATCCGTTTGATGAGAAGATAGCTTCCCAGACGCTCCTGGCAAAATGAGATCGCACGTTTCTGCACCGGATCTTCGGCTTGAAACGGTTGATATCGTTTCGCAAATTCAAAAGACGGCGCCACCATGCGCACAAAAGTATCCAGCCACCAGTCCGTCGGGTACGTGCCGAGTTCAATGCCTCCAGGAACGAAAGTGCTGGAATTAAAAAAATGCAAAGCTTCGGCTTGGGTTATAGTGCTTGCTTCGATTGCAAACGCTGTATATCTCAGGAAGTCAACAATATTGTGGAAGCGTGCATAGTGCTGAGATATGTTGTGGAGATTTAACGGCCGAGGTAGGAAGAAACTTTCTGGAAAAAATTCCGGGTCCTCCGGTCTCGTGATTTCTACTTCTTCTGAAGTCGCCGTATTCATCCCAGGATATTCGGGATTCGGCGTTCCGATTTTCAGTCGTGTTAGAAATTTACGATACTGCCAGATGGTAATGTTTCGAGGTTTTGCTGATTCTTCCGAAACGACTTTTGCAATGACGATCGTTCCTAGCGATCCTGACAATTTCGCGTGAAGCTCCTCCGGCTCGCTGAAAAAATCATAACCGGCAATGACGTCCATACCCTTGTTTTCCAAAGGAGGTTTGGAATTGAGCCATATGATTTTCGAGCCCTCGGGAGGAGGGTAGCTCGGCAAATCCTTATGGCAAACAATGAAAATGGTCATATTTGTGATCAGCCTCTTATGGATGGGGCGCAAGGGGACGAAGGTATCTGCCTCTGTCACGACCCTAAAGCGCGTTCCTTGCGCGTAGCAGGTGAAAAAGCCCGGACCCATCCGGGGATGAAGTCGGGTGCCGCAAGCCGAGGTCGTCGACATGCTTTTGTTTGACCTGATGTTGCTGTTGGTTAGGCGGCAAGGGTCAGCAAGCCCGCAACGGCGCGCACTGCGCTGCCCACCTGGCGGATTCCCTACCTCGAAAACTGAATAATCTCGCCGTTATACTGCGTGCGCGTGATCTCGCGGAAACCGAGCTTGGCTGCGACCCTGAGCGAGGCCCGGTTCTCCGGGCTGATGATGCAGCTCATCGGCTTTCCCGGGAAATAGCGCTCCGCCCAGCCGATCAGCGCGGTCAGCGCCTCGGTGGCATAACCGCGGCCATGCGCCGAGGGCATCAGCGCCCAGCCGAGTTCCATGGTCCCCTCGATCGACGGTTCCATCTCGCGGCGCGATTCCATGAAGCCCGCTTCGCCGATGAACCGGCCGCTCGCCTTTTCCTCGATCGCAAGAAAGCCGAAGCCCATATGGTGCCACATCCCGGCAATCCGCAGCAGGCGGCTCCAGCTCTGCTCGCGCGTCGAGGGGATGCCGCTGATGAAGCGAACCACATGTTCGTCCGCCCAGAGTGCCGCATGCGCCTCGAAATCGTCGAGGCGGTGAGGGCGGAGCGTCAGCCGCTCGGTTTCGAGGGTCGGGATGTCGGTCATATCGGGTCCTTCAGGCGCCGGGCTCGCCGTCCCAATAATCGAGATCGCTTTCCGGCCGGCCGATATGGCGGAAGCGCTGAGGTTTGCTATCGCCCCTGTTCGTCTTGGCGAGAAACTTTCCGGAATCGGGATATTCGACGATCTCGGTCTTCGCCATCGTCGAGATGCCGAGATAGACGAGGGGAGCCGTGCCTGTGTTGAGGATCTGGTGCGCCGTTTCCGGGCCGCCGGCCGGCGCGCCGAGCACGTCTCCCGCCCTGATCGCATCGCGCTCGTCGCCGAAGCGGTATTCGCCGGTGCCCGATATCACGTAAAAAAGCTCGTCTTCGACATGATGGTTGTGGAAGGGGCAGCCGGATTTGCCCGGCGGCACCTCGTTGTAGCTGATGCCGAGGCCGGTCAAGCCAAGAAGGGTGCCGAACGAAGTGTCGACGCTTTCATAGAGCGTGCCCTGTTTCCAATGGTCGAGCTTGAGATCGGCGATATTGATCACCGCCTTCGATTCCCTAGCCATGATGTCCTCCTGTTGCAGGAAGAGAAACCATCATCGCCTGGGAAAATTCAATGGTTTTCTGGAAAATCCACGACATAAGCCGAGAAAGGCATGGCGGAGAAGGCATGGGCGGAGAGGAGACCGCCGCCCATGCTTTGAGCGCCGCGCCCCGAAAGGGACGCGATGCGCCGACGCGTCAGCGGACGTAGAAGGTCAGGCTTCCGTCGGCTGCCTGTTCGGCATTGACGATGTTGCGGACGTCGACGCCTTCGTTGTTGAGCCGACGGGCCAGCGACCTGTTGGCGTCGATTGAGGCCTGGATGGCGTGAACGGCCTGGCCGGATCGTTCCGGCGCCGAGCGCGGCCCGGTGCTCTCGTCGTCGAGGTTGCGCCAGTTATGGACCTGCTCGACGTTGAAATCATTGCCGTGGAAGGTCCTGAGAGTTTGCTCGATGCCTTGGGCAGTGTTCATTCCGAGGCTTTCGGCCCGGCTGACGCCGGCAAATGCGAGGGAGGAGAGGGCTGCAGCGATGGTGAGAGTGACAACGCGGTTCATGATTATATCCTTTCATCTGCTTTGACGGTCGGCTGTCGTTGCAGGGGATCGTCTGTCACGACATGGAATTGGCGTTCTCCTCCTCGCGATTCAATAGGTTAAGCCACTGAAAACGCATTAAGAATTGTTCATGAAATCCGCCTTCGAATTGCCGTTTTCCAGGCATGCGGAAAAACTGGTTCGAAAGGCCTGCCGAGCCGTGCGGTCGTGGTGCGGCTATCCCCTTGCGGATATTTCGTCTTTGGCGCTGCGGCATCGGGCGAAAGTGCTTGCCATTCTGATGAAGGCATGTTTTGACCGCGGGCTGCCGAGTGGAAAACGCCCCACAAAACGAAGGTGAACCATGCCGAGAGAGACCGCTCCCCATATTTTGATCGTTGAGGCCCGCTTCTACGACGACATGGCCGACGCCCTGCTCGAAGGCGCGACCTTCGCGTTGGAGCAGGCCGGCGCCACCTTCGAGGTCGTCACGGTTCCCGGCGCACTGGAAATTCCGGCGGCGATTGCCATGTCGCTCGATGGAGACGACAATGGCGGAACGCATTATGATGGCTATGTCGCTCTCGGCATGGTCATTCGCGGCGAGACCTATCACTTCGATATCGTGTCGAACGAATCCTCGCGCGCTTTGATGGATCTTGCGGTCAGCGAGTCGCTTGCCATCGGCAACGGCATTCTGACCGTGGAAAATGACGAACAGGCCTGGGCGCGCGCGCGCCGCTCGGACAAGGACAAGGGCGGATTTGCCGCCCGCGCGGCTCTGACGATGATCGAGCTGAAGCAGAAACTGGGTGCATAACGAATGAACGACGACAAGACGGAACGGCCGGTCAAGACTGCAAACCAGCGGGGTGCTGCCCGTCTTGCTGCCGTTCAGGCACTGTATCAGATGGATGTCGGCGGCACCGGCGTCCTGGAAATCGTCGCCGAATACGAGGCGCACCGTCTTGGCCAGGAACTCGACGGCGCGACCTATCTGAAGGCCGATGCCGGCTGGTTCCGGTCGATCGTTTCCGGCGTCGTGCGCGATCAGACCCGTCTCGATCCGCTGATTGCCGCAGCTCTTCAGGATGACTGGGCCTTGTCGCGCCTCGACAGCACCGTGCGCGCCATCCTGCGCGCCGGCGTCTTCGAGATCACCGACCGCAAGGACGTCCCGGTGGCGGTCATCGTCACCGAATATGTCGAGATCGCCCAGGCCTTCTTCGACGACGACGAGCCGAAGCTCGTCAATGCGGTGCTCGACCGCATTGCCAAGCAGGTTCGTGGCGAGACGAAGAAGTAAGTCTTTAGCCGCCAAACAATCTTCCTAAGTCTTTCTTCGCACTGCAACGGTTTTCGCCCGTTGCGGTCTTGACGCCACGTGATCGACCACGCAATCTCCGCACCGCTTAGCTGTGGCATTTCTGTGGAGAGGAAGGCGATTCGGCGGCGTATCTGCCGGAGAAGGAGTGAGCTCCGGCCTATGGGAGGAAAGAGCGAAATGACCATTCTTTTATGCGTAATCGCATGCGGTCTGCTCTCGGTGGTCTATGCCGCCTGGGCAACCCGGTCGGTGCTTGCCGCCGATCAGGGCAATAGCCGCATGCAGGAGATCGCGGGCTATATCCGCGAGGGCGCCCAAGCCTATCTGACGCGCCAGTACAAAACCATTGCCCTCGTCGGCGTCGTTGTTTTCATCGCAGCTTGGCTGCTTCTTTCCGCCACGGCCGCGATCGGCTTCCTGATCGGCGCCGTACTATCAGGGGCTGCCGGCTTCATCGGCATGCATGTCTCCGTCCGCGCCAATGTGCGCACCGCGCAAGCCGCGTCCGCCAGCCTCTCCGCCGGCCTCGACATCGCCTTCAAGTCTGGTGCGATCACCGGCATGCTGGTGGCGGGCCTCGCCCTGCTCGGCGTCTCCATCTACTATACCATTTTGACCTTCGGCCTCGGCCATGAGAGCGGCTCGCGCGAAGTCATCGATGCGCTGGTGGCGCTCGGCTTCGGCGCGTCGCTGATCTCGATCTTCGCCCGTCTCGGCGGCGGCATCTTCACCAAGGGCGCTGACGTCGGCGGCGACCTCGTCGGCAAGGTGGAAGCCGGCATTCCCGAGGACGATCCGCGCAACCCGGCAACGATTGCCGACAACGTCGGCGACAATGTCGGCGATTGCGCCGGCATGGCCGCCGACCTCTTCGAGACCTATGCGGTCTCCGTCGTCGCCACCATGGTTCTCGCCGCGATCTTCTTTGCCGGCGCGCCGATCCTCCAGTCTGCGATGATCTATCCGCTGGCGATCTGCGGCGCCTGCATCATCACCTCGATCATCGGCACCTTCTTCGTCAAGCTCGGCTCGAACGGCTCGATCATGGGCGCTCTATACAAGGGGCTCATCGTCACCGGCCTGCTGTCGATCGTCGGTCTCGGCGCCGCCACCTCGCTGACCGTTGGCTGGGGCTCGCTCGGCGCCGTCGGAGGGGCCGACATATCAGGCGCGAACCTCTTCTTCTGCGGCATTATCGGCCTCGTCGTCACCGCGTTGATCGTGGTGATCACTGAATATTATACTGGCACGGGCAAGCGCCCGGTCGTCTCGATCGCCCAGGCCTCGGTCACCGGTCACGGCACCAACGTCATCCAGGGCCTAGCCGTCTCACTGGAATCGACGGCATTGCCGGCGATCGTCATCGTTGGCGGCATTCTGGCCACCTACCAGCTCGGCGGCCTGTTCGGCACCGGCATTGCGGTCACGGCGATGCTCGGCATCGCCGGAATGATCGTCGCGCTCGACGCGTTCGGACCGGTGACGGACAATGCCGGCGGTATCGCCGAAATGGCGCATTTGCCGCCGGAGGTGCGCAAATCCACTGATGCGCTCGATGCCGTCGGCAATACGACCAAGGCCGTCACCAAGGGTTATGCCATCGGCTCCGCCGGTCTCGGGGCCCTGGTTCTCTTCGCGGCCTACTCCTACGACCTCAAATATTTTGCGGCGAATGGCGACAAGTTCCCTTATTTCGTCGGCATCGGTGAAATTTCCTTCGATCTTTCCAACCCTTACGTGGTGGCGGGATTGATCTTTGGCGGTCTCATTCCCTACCTCTTCGGCGGCATCGCGATGACCGCCGTCGGCCGTGCGGCCGGCGCGATCGTCGAGGAAGTCCGCCGTCAGTTCAAGGAAAAGCCCGGCATCATGCAGGGCACGGAAAAGCCGGATTACGGCAGGGCGGTCGACATTCTGACCAAGGCTGCCATCCGCGAGATGATCGTGCCGTCGCTGCTGCCGGTGCTGGCGCCGATCGTCGTCTATTTCGGCGTGCTTCTCATCTCCGGCTCCAAGGCCTCCGCCTTTGCCGCCCTCGGCGCATCGCTGCTCGGCGTCATCATCAACGGCCTCTTCGTCGCTATCTCGATGACATCGGGCGGCGGCGCCTGGGACAATGCCAAGAAGAGCTTCGAAGACGGTTTCGTCGACAAGGACGGCGTGCGTCACATGAAGGGTTCGGACGCGCACAAGGCCTCCGTCACCGGCGATACCGTCGGCGATCCCTACAAGGATACCGCCGGTCCCGCCGTCAACCCGGCGATCAAGATCACCAACATCGTCGCGCTGCTGTTGCTCGCCGTTCTCGCAGGTTGATGCCGCAACAGCGGCTGGCAGCCCTTCACCCTAACCCTCTCCCCGTAAAAACGGGGAGAGGGGACGTGCCATGCGAGACGTTCGTAATGGACGGAAAGGGTGCAACTATCGCCCTTCGCCCCGTTTACGGGGAGAAGGTGCCGGCAGGCGGATGAGGGGCGGTGTCGGCAATTTCCTGGGTCGAGATGCCGGGTAAAAGACGAGGTTTGTCAATAAAAAACCCGCCTGGAGCGATCCGGCGGGTTTTGTTGTTGAAGCTTGTCCGATCAGCGCAGGCTGCTCGGATTCTGCGGCGTGCCGCCGGCGCCGCCGCCGAACAGGCTGCGGGCCGCGCTCGCGGCGCTGCCGCCGGAGAGCATCTGCTGCAGGAAGGTGAGCTCCTTGCCGCCGGTCGGCGTGACGCGTCCGATCGTGTCGAACACCTTGCCGTCCTGCAGCGTATAATTGGCGCGGCGGCTGACGACGCCGTCCTTGTCGAAATAGATCGCCAGAACGCTCTGGTCGACGACCTTCAGCTTCTGGAAGGCGACCGCACGTGTGCGCCGCTGCGAGATATAATAGAAGACTTCGCCGTCGAAGGTCGCCGTCGTCGACGGGGTGCCGAGCGAAAGCAGCACCTGCTCGCGGCTGGATCCCTCGGGAACGAGGTTCAGCGATTGCTGGTCGGCGACATATCCGCCGTTGAGCACGGTGCTGGTCTGGCAACCGGAAAGAGCTGTGGTGGAGGCGATTATAAGGGCAATGGCCGCACTGCTGAAGAATTTCACGTCAGACTTGAAATACCGTTTCTTCAACGACATCTACTCCCTTGAGTGTCGATAGCAGCCATTTTGGGCCTTGCACGCTTTACCTCCTGCAAAACCATTGTGGCCATTCCGGGTCGAATATCCCGAATTCGCTTCGCTGACGCATCGAGGGCGTCGTCCCGAAACTGGCCACGATCGGCATTGCAATTCGCGCCTGCTTCGGTAAACCAGCTTTCGAAATCATGCAACAAGGCCAGAGGCCAGCCGGCGTGAAGAATGAGGCATTTCCGGAAAAAACAATGATCTTCGGGCTGTTCCGCAAGAAAAACAACAATCAGGCAATCGTCGACAGGCAATATGCGCTGCTGACGGCGGCCGCGCGCATGCCGGAGATTTATGAGCGGCTCAATGTGCCGGATACGGTCATGGGCCGTTTCGAGATGCTGTCGATCGCCATGATTCTGTTTTTCCGCCGCACGCGCAGCTCCGCCACCAGCGGCCAGGAGATCGCCCAGGAGATCGTCGATGCTTTCTTCCAGGATATCGACTATTCGATCCGCGAACTCGGCATCGGCGATAACAGCGTGCCGAAGCGCATGAAGAAGCTCGCCGGCATGTTTTACGGCCGGCTCGAAGCCTATTCGAAGGCGATGGACGCGGGCGATACCGAAGCGCTGGCCCTCGCGCTCACGCGCAATATCTATCCGGAAAGCCCGGTGCCGGCCGATATGTCCGGCCTCGCCGGCTGGATGCTCGCCGCGGAATCGCATTTGTCGGCTCTTGCCGAAGATGAGATCGCCATCGGTTCGGCGACGCTCCCGCCGGTCGCCTGGCCACCGGTTGCCCACCCGCCGGTTGCTTGAGGAGGAAATCATGAAGAACCATCGGGACGATGTTCCCTTCTCCTATCACGTCAAGGTCGGCCATATCTCGGCCAACCCCGTCGAGGTTCATGTCGAGGCTGATGCCGACGAGTTGAAGGCGCTTGCCGAGAGCTGGAGCGTCGTCTCGGTCGACGATCTCAGCGCCGATCTGCAGATTGCCCGCTGGAAGCGCGACGGCGTGCGTATCAAGGGCCGCGTGAAGGCGAAGATCGTCCAGTCCTGCGTCGTGACGCTGGAGCCGGTCGAATCTGCCATCGACGAGAGCTTCGAGCAGATCTTCGTGCCTGAAGGTTCCAAGCTTGCCCGCCAGGCCGGCAATGATGCGGGCGAGATGCTGCTCGATCCCGATGGTCCCGATCTGCCCGAAACCTTTGTCGGCGATACGATCGATGCCGGCGAGGTGGTTGCCGAATTCGCCGCTCTCGCGATCGATCCCTATCCGCGCAAGGGGGGCATCGAATTCGCAGGCCATATCGAAGATAGCGGCGAGGACGATAAAAAGCCCTCGGCTTTCGCTGCCCTCAAGGATTGGAAAAAGGACTGAAGCGCCTCTGGCATTTGACATAATTCAGTTGTAAGCGACGCCAAAACCGGTATTTTGGCCGAAATTTCGCCCTCGGCGAAAAGAAGGATCAGGGACGCGTGATCAGAATATCTCTCGACCTCATGGGTGGCGACTTTGGTCCCCAGGTTGTCATCCCCGGCGCCGCCAAGGCGCTGGACCGGCATCCGGATATTTTCTTCGTTTTCTACGGTCTCAAGGAACAGTGCGATCCGGTTCTCGCCAAGTTTCCGAAACTCAGGGAAAAATCGCTCTTTCACGATTGCGAGCTTGCCGTCAGCATGGGTGAAAAGCCGAGCCAGGCGCTGCGCCGCGGCCGCTATATCTCCACCATGTGGCGCTCGATCGAGGCGGTGAAGACGGGCGAGGCCGATGTCGCGGTCTCGGCGGGCAATACCGGGGCGCTGATGGCGATGGCGAAGTTCTGTCTGCGCACCATGGCCAATATCGAGCGCCCGGCGATCGCAGCGATCTGGCCGACGCTGAAGGGTGAGAGCATCGTGCTCGACGTCGGTGCGACGATCGGCGCCGATGCGCAGCAGCTGATGGATTTCGCCCTGATGGGCGGCGCCATGGCGCGGGCGCTGTTCGAGGTCGAACGTCCGACGATCGGCCTTCTGAATGTCGGCGTCGAGGAGATGAAAGGCCAGGAAGAGGTCAAGGAGGCCGGCCGGCTGTTGCGTGAGGCGAACATCGATTCGCTCGAATATTCCGGCTTCGTCGAGGGCAACGACCTTGGCAAGGGCACGGTCGACGTCGTCGTCACCGAAGGGTTCTCAGGCAATATCGCGTTGAAGACCGCCGAAGGCACCGCCAAGCAGATCGCCGAATATCTGCGCGCCGCCATGTCGCGCACGCTGCTCGCCCGCATCGGCTACCTCTTTGCCAAAAGCGCCTTCGACCTGCTTCGCGAGAAGCTCGATCCGAGCAAGGTCAATGGCGGCGTGTTTCTCGGCCTGAACGGCATCGTCATCAAGAGCCATGGCGGGGCGAATGCCGAGGGCATCGCAGCCGCCATCGAAGTCGGCTACGATATGGCCAAGAACGGCCTCAATCAGAAAATAGAAAACGATCTTAAGAAATATCATGCCAAGCGGCTGCCCCCGATGGGCCCGGAAGCTGCATGAGCAATGGGGTTCAATCGAATATGATCCGTTCAGTGGTTCGCGGGTTCGGAGCCGCACTTCCGAAGCGCGTTATGACCAATGGTGATATGGAGGCGATCGTCGACACGTCGGACGAATGGATCGTCCAGCGCACCGGCATCCGCCAGCGTTATGTCGCCGGCGACGACGAGACGACGGCCTCGCTGGGGGAGGCCGCCGCGCGTGCCGCTCTTGCCAATGGCGGCCTGACGCCTGCCGATATCGATCTGATCATCTGCGCCACCTCGACGCCGGACAACACCTTTCCGGCAACCTCGGTCAATATTCAGAACCGCCTCGGTATGAGCCACGGCTTCGCCTTCGACGTCCAGGCCGTTTGCACCGGTTTCGTCTATGCGGTCACGACGGCGGATGCCTATATCCGCGGCGGCCTTGCCAAGCGCGTTCTCGTCATCGGCGCTGAAACCTTTTCACGCATTCTCGACTGGAACGACCGCACCACCTGCGTACTGTTCGGCGATGGCGCCGGCGCGATCGTGCTCGAAGCCGCAGAAGGCGAGGGCACCGTTGCCGATCGCGGCGTGCTGACGGCGCATCTGCGCTCCGACGGCTCGCACAAGGAAAAGCTCTATGTCGATGGCGGCCCGTCGACGACGGGCACCGTCGGCAAGCTGCGCATGGAAGGCCGCGAGGTCTTCAAATACGCCGTCGGCATGATCACCGATGTCATTCAGGCTGCCTTCGATTCGACCGGCACCACTGCCGAGGACCTCGACTGGCTGGTGCCGCACCAGGCCAATCGGCGCATCATCGACGGTTCGGCCAAGAAGCTGAACATCGATGCGGCGAAGGTCGTCGTCACCGTGGATCTGCACGGCAATACCTCGGCGGCCTCGATCCCGCTCGCGCTCGCGACCGCTGCCGGCGACGGCCGCATCAAGAAGGGCGACCTGGTGATGCTCGAAGCGATGGGTGGCGGTTTCACCTGGGGCGCCGTTCTGCTGCGCTGGTAGGCACGAATCCAAAAAACTGGCGGCGAACAAGAGCTTGACCGTAAGGCGCAAGACAAATACTCTTTGCGCGATTTCACAAAATATTTGTAATGGGCGGGGAAACCATGACCGGAAAAACAGTGACGCGAGCAGACCTGGCGGAATCCGTTTTCCGCAAGGTCGGGCTTTCCCGGACCGAATCTGCGGAACTTGTGGAAACCGTCATCGACGAAGTTTGCAACGCCATCGTGCGTGGTGAAACCGTCAAGCTGTCCTCCTTCGCCACTTTCCAGGTGCGCGACAAGAACGAGCGGATCGGCCGCAACCCGAAGACCGGCGAGGAGGTTCCGATTTCTCCCCGCCGGGTCATGACCTTCAAGGCGTCGAATGTGCTGAAGACGCGCATCCTCAAGGCGCATGTCGCCCGCAAGGTCAAGCTGAAGCCGCAGAATCCGGCCTCCTGATCATCGGCTCGCCGTTTCTGAACGGCGTTTTTTCCCTTCGCACTGTCCTGCGTTGTGCGCAACGTCGAGACATGACTTGAATTGTCGGCGCCAAACCGTTGAAATATGATGAGTCGCCGTAAGATCGAGCCGCGAGGTCGCGTAGCAGTATGACGTTGGACAAGAGCCCCGATGCCTTTCGCACCATCAGCGAAGTCGCAGACGATCTTGATCTGCCGCAGCATGTGCTGCGCTTCTGGGAGACGCGTTTTCCGCAGATAAAGCCGATGAAGCGCGGCGGCGGCCGTCGCTATTACCGGCCCGAGGACGTGGATCTCCTCAAGGGCATCCGGCATTTGCTCTATGATCACGGCTATACGATCAAGGGTGTGCAGAAGCTTCTGAAAACCAACGGCAACAAGTTCGTTATCTCGGTCGGCCACGGCGATCTCGCCAGCGTCGAGGCACTTGCATCGGGCGTTCAGGAGGCGAGTGGCGGGGAACCGCGCGTCGGCATGGCCGATGAAGACCAGATTGTCGGCCGCGCCAAGCCGCCGATCACCCGCCGCTTCTTCAATTTCGTGGCTGGCGAGGACGAACAGGAAGTCTCGATCGGCAAGTCGAGCGTCGGCAAGGAAGACAGGGCATTGCTGCAGGAGGCGCTCTACGACCTGCTGGAATGCAAGCGTCTGCTCGATCAGGTGCGCTGACCAGAACTTTTTTAATGCATGTTGTCATCCTGGCACCGCTTCCGGCGACAGGCATCAGGCTTCGGTAAGCCGCTTCATCGCCTGTTCGAGTTCGCTGAGCTGAAAGGGTTTTTGCAGCACGGGCAATGTGCTTGGGCTGCTGCCGGCAGGGGCCGCACCATATCCCGTTGCGTAGACATAGGGCTTACCCCGTTCGTCGAGCAGTTTTGCGACCGGCAGCGAACTCTGCCCGGCAAGTGAGACGTCGAGAATCGCAGCGTCGAATTCCGTGTCCCTGGCGGTTGCCAGCGCCCGTTCCAGATCGGGCGCGCTGGCGCAAACCCGGTAGCCGAGATCGGCGAGCATGTCCTCGAGCAGCATGGCAATCAGCGCGTCGTCTTCGACGATGAATATGTCTTTCATGTTCCCGTTCACCCATTTCCCCTTGCCGGGCATGCGGATTTATGTGGACTCCTGGCACTGCTCGTCAAGACGTCGTGCCCGGTAGTGCGAGAAACAACATATTGCCGGGTGAAATTCGATGTGTAAAAGCTGAGATGCCGTCTGCGCAACGGCGACTGCATAATGCTTGGATCGGCATCGATTCTTGGATAAAACTATGCAGTAATTCAAAGTGTTACGGCGTTCTTCGAAGGTCTGAAAAGACGCGGTGCCGTAAGGAGGGTCTGGAATGGATTTGCTGAGCGCCACGGATTGGCTGCGTCATAGGCCGGGTTATACATATCCGCTGGCCGTTGCCTTCGTGGGCCTGACGTTTCTTCTGAGGCTTGCCGCCAGCGACTATCTCTCCGGCTTTCCCTTTCTGAGCTTCCTTCCGGCGATATTGCTGGCGAGTTTCATCGGCGGCGCGGGGCCGGGCTTCGTCGCGGCGATACTGGCCGCTTTCATCGTCCAGCAGTTTTTCGTCGAGCCGTACGATATCTTCTGGCCGGTCAGCGCCGGCCAATGGGTTGGGCTTTCAACCTATCTCATCAATGCGGTGATCATTATCGGCCTGATGGAGATGATCATCGTCGCGCATGGCCGGCAGAGCCGCCTCCGCGACGAACTCAACAGTTTCAACACGCGCCTTGAACAGACGGTGGTCCAGCGCACCGCCGAGCTCCGGCACGAGATGGAAGAGAATGCCGCCGCGCAGGCGCAGGTGCGCCAGTTGCAGAAGATGGAGACGATCGGTCAGCTCACAGGCGGCGTCGCTCATGATTTCAACAACATGCTGGCGATCATCATTGGCAACCTCGATCTCGCCCAGCGGCGCATGAGCGGACATGAGGATCCCCGCCTGCTGCACTCCATCCAGAATGCCAAAGACGGCGCCCAGAGGGCCGCGGTCCTGACCGCCCGTCTTCTCGCTTTCTCGCGCCAGCAGCCGCTCGCCCCTGAAGTGATCGACCTCAACAAACTGGTCGGCGGCATGTCGGAGCTGCTGCGGCGTACGCTCGGCGAGCAGATCCGGATCGAGACCGTGCTTGCCGGCGGCCTCTGGCCGAGCTTTGCCGATTTGAGCCAGCTTGAGAACGCTATCCTGAACCTTGCCGTCAACGCCCGCGACGCCATGCCCGGCGGCGGAAATCTGACCATCGAGACCGCCAATACCGAACTCGACGAGCGATATTCCCGCATGCATTCGGAGGTCGATGCCGGCCAATATGTGATGATCAGCATGACCGACACCGGCACCGGCATGTCGCCCGACGTGATCGAGCGGGCATTCGACCCGTTCTACACCACCAAGGGACCCGGCAAGGGTACCGGTCTCGGCCTCAGCCAGGTTTACGGCTACATCAAGCAGAGCGGCGGCCACATCAAGATCTATTCGGAGATCGACAGGGGCACGACGGTGAAGATCTATCTGCCCCGTCATGTCGGCGCGACGGACGCCAGGCTGAGTGCCTCAGGCGCCCAGCCCATTCCTCAGGGCAGCGTCAACGACACGATCCTGGTGGTGGAGGATGATGAGAACGTCCGCATCATGACCGCCGAAAGCCTGCATGAACTCGGTTACACCGTGTTGCAGGCGGCAAGCGGCATGGAGGCGCTTCTCCTTCTGGAAGCAAATCGGGAGGTCGACCTGATCTTCACCGATATCGTCATGCCGCAAATGAGCGGGCGCCAGCTTGCCGATATCGTCCAGGAGAAATGGCCGGCGATCCGGATCCTCTACACCACCGGCTATACCCGCAATGCCATCGTCCATAACGGGGTGCTCGATCACGGCGTCTCCCTGCTTGCCAAGCCTTTCAGCCTGGAGCAGCTCGCCCATAAGGTCCGCGAACTTCTGAATGTGCCGGCGAGAATGGAAGATGAGAGGACGTGAAGCCGCTCCTTTAACCGGGCCATCCTGTTCCAGGCAGCCGCACGTCCACTGTTCCCGATCGCCTCATTCCAGGACCTGGATCACGCGGTGCGTCTTCGGCTCGACGATGACGCGCCGCTCGTTGACGACGGTATAGCCATAGCCGTCTATATTCGGCACCGTGTGTATTTCGACGGTATCCGGCAGCGTCGCGCCGACGGCGATATCGCCTTCATAGACGACGGACGGCGTGTTTTGCTCCATGACATAGGTGCGAACTTCGCCCGGCAGCACGACGGAGCCGGTCGGGGCGGGATCGGTGACGATGACGGTGCTCTGCGCGGAGGCGGCGGAGCTGATGGTCAGCATGGCGGCCGCGGCCAGCATGATCTTGCGCATGGGATGTTCTCCTCTTTTACCTGATACCTCAAGGCAACGCCGGCAATGCGGCATAGTTCCCGCGCCGGCGTTTCATGGCGGCGCAAGACGGGCCCCATGAGCGCAACGGAAGTGTTTCTATATCAATTCATGCACCATACGGTTGATCTATTCGAATCACTGTCAGTGCGCGTTCGTCCGGTGGCGTCAGGGGGCGGTGGTTGTTTACCGTTCGTTAACCATGTTGGCGATTTATACCCTGTGAACGGCCGCGTGGTCGTTGATTCGAAGGTCCGTCGCGTTTCGGTTTGCGAATGGATATCTGGAAAGACGATTGCGGCGGCTCGAAACATGCGTTTGCGGAAGACGATATCGCTGGTGGCCGTAGTGGGCATGATGGCCGGCTGCACCTCGACAGGCGGTGTGCGCCAGCCCTCCGGGCCGGAGACCGTGGCGCCTGAAAAGGCGCTGGTCCTGCCGCCGCCGGGCGGCCCGTCGATCGTCAGCGTCGTCGAGCGCAAGCGTGGCAACGGCGTCGAGCAGACAATCTCCTTGTTTACCTCATCCTCCGTGCCCGGTCAGAACTCCCTGAAGGTTCAGTTTTTCGGCGCGTCCGGGGCCAACCCCGGCACCGGCAATGCCGGCTTCAGCATGATCAACGAGAGTGGCATCGCCCGCGAAGTGGCGCGCGCGGCCCCGGGCGTGCCGATGGCGACGTCGGCGACCTTCCTGCAGAACAGCTATGGCCCTTTCGGTTATGCCTCCGGCCGCAGCCGTGCCGGCGACACCTGCATCTATGCCTGGCAGCAGATCCGCTCGAGCGTCAACGCCACCACGCAGGCGCGCAATTTCGGTATGATCCAGCTGCGCCTGCGTCTCTGCGACGCGAATGCCAGCGAGCGTCAGCTGCTCGGCATCGTCTATGGCTATACCATATCGGGCGCCTTCGACGGGGAGATCTGGAACCCTTACGGCAATCCGCCGCCCGCCGATGCCGCGCTCGGGCGCACCGGCGAGCCGATCTATCCTGACCAGGGCGGCTATCGCGCCAGCCCGATGCCGATCGGCTACGAGCCGGCGCCTGCCATTGTCGGCCGGCCGCGGGTCGCTCCAGCCCGCAGCGCTTCGCAACCGGCACAGGGCGCCGCACCGATGCCCGCGCCCATCGGCCCGCGCGTGCCGCTGCCGGGTGAGGCGCCGCAGGCGAGGCTGATGCCGGATGCAGCGCCGCCCGAACAGCCGGTCGAACAATCCGCAAGAGCGATCGGCGTCACCGTGCCGTCGCCAGACTGCATAGGCGACGCGGCCATGACGGCCGCCTGCCGGAGATAGAGCATGATGCCGAAAAGTGTGAGCGTTTTTCGGACGACATCATGCCTGTTCTAGTGAGCATGCCCGAAGTGCCGAAGGGCGCCTCGGTTGAGCAATTTCGAAGGAACGTCGATGCGCAAAGCCCGCAGTGTCTTCATATGGGCCGTGGTTTCGCTCTGCATGATCGTGCTGATCACGCTGCCGGTCAATTTGCAGACCCAGCTCATCACCAGCATCACGGTCGTGACGGTGATGGCGCTGATCAAGGTCTTGAAGGGCGAGGGGACCTGGCGCCTGGTGGCGCTCGCCTTCGGCACCTCGATCGTGCTGCGCTATGTTTACTGGCGCACCACCAATACGCTGCCGCCTGTCAACCAGCTTGAGAATTTCATTCCCGGCCTGCTGCTCTATCTCGCCGAAATGTACAGCGTCGCCATGCTGGCGCTCAGCCTGTTCATCGTCGCCACACCGCTGCCGCCACGCCCCTCGCGTGCCGCCAATCCCGGGCGTTTGCCGCATGTCGATGTCTTCGTGCCGTCCTACAACGAGGATGCCGGGCTTCTCGGCAATACGCTGGCCGCCGCCAAGGCGATGGACTATCCGGCCGAGAAGCTGCATGTCTGGCTGCTCGACGACGGAGGCACCTTGCAGAAGCGCAATTCCGGCAAGCTGCTCGAGGCCCAGGCCGCCGCTGCCCGCCATGTCGAGCTGAAGCAGCTCTGCCAGGACCTCGACGTCCATTATCTCACGCGCGATCGCAACGAACATGCCAAGGCCGGCAATCTCAACAACGGCATGAAACACTCGACCGGCGAACTCATCGCCGTCTTCGACGCCGATCACGCGCCGGCCCGCGATTTCCTGCTCGAGACCGTCGGTTACTTCGAAGACGACCCGAAGCTCTTCCTCGTCCAGACCCCGCACTTCTTCATCAATCCCGATCCGCTGGAGCGCAATCTGCGCACCTTCGACAAGATGCCGAGCGAGAACGAAATGTTCTACGGCATCATCCAGCGCGGCCTCGATAAATGGAACGCCGCCTTCTTCTGCGGCTCGGCCGCGGTCCTGAGCCGCAGGGCGCTCGAATCCCAGAACGGCTTTTCCGGCATCAGCATCACCGAGGATTGCGAGACGGCCTTGGCGCTGCACGGCAGCGGCTGGAACAGCATCTATGTCGACAAGCCGCTGATTGCCGGCCTGCAGCCGGCCACATTCGCAAGCTTCATCGGCCAGCGCAGCCGCTGGGCGCAGGGCATGATGCAGATCCTGCGCTTCCGCTTCCCGCTGCTGAAGCGCGGCCTGTCGATCCCGCAGCGCCTCTGCTACATGTCTTCGACGCTGTTCTGGCTCTTCCCGTTCCCGCGCACGATCTTCCTGTTTGCGCCGCTCTTCTACCTGTTTTTCGATCTGGAAATCTTCACCGCCTCCGGCGGCGAGTTCCTCGCCTATACGCTTGCCTACATGCTGGTGAACCTGATGATGCAGAACTACCTCTACGGGTCGTTCCGCTGGCCATGGATTTCCGAGCTCTACGAATATGTCCAGACCGTGCATCTGCTGCCGGCTGTCGTCTCCGTCATGCTCAATCCGAGGAAGCCGACCTTCAAGGTTACCGCCAAGGACGAATCGATTGCCGTCAGCCGCCTGTCGGAGATCAGCCGTCCGTTCTTCGTCATCTTTGCGGTGCAGATCATCGCGCTCGTCATCACCTTCTACAGAATCTATGCCGAGCCCTATAAGGCCGACGTCACGCTCGTCGTCGGCGGCTGGAACGTCATCAACCTGATCATGGCCGGCTGCGCGCTCGGTGTCGTGTCGGAGCGCGGCGAGCGGGCCTTGTCCCGCCGCGTCCGCGTCAACCGGCGCTGTGAATTCGGCGCCAACGGCAAGTGGTATACCGCCTCGATCGAGGACGTCTCCGTTCATGGCGCAAGGCTTCACATCTTCAACAAGCAACTCGACGAGATGCTGGTCGGCGCCGTCGGCGAAATCCGCTTCCGGCCCTATAGCGGCGCGGAACTGGAAACCCTGCCGCTGATCGTCCGCAATATCGAGCCGTCGGGTGACATCAGCAATGTCGGCTGCCAATACGTGCCGAAAAGCGCGCTCGACCATCGCCTGATCGCCGATCTGATGTTTGCCAACTCAGGCCAGTGGACCGAGTTCCAGGCGTCGCGCCGCCGCAATCCCGGCCTGATCCGCGGCACCGTCTGGTTCCTCGGCTTGGCGCTTTACCAGACCAGCCGCGGCCTCGTTTATTTCTTTCGCAGCATGCGGCCGGAGCGCGAGGCGCAGCAGCGGCAGGCGGCAAAGGTCAACGCCGGATGAGAAGCATCGTCGCCGCCTCGCTTTTCCTGCTGAATGCCTCCGCCTTCGCCCAGACGCAGACGGCACCTTTCGACATGTCCGGCGAGCGGCCGCCCGGCGCCTCCGTTACCCCGAGGCTGACCCCGCCGGCAGCGACCCCGCCGGCAGCAGCCGCGCCGGTTCCCGTCACGCCGCCGGTTTCCGTATTGCCGGCGCCCGCACCCCAGTCGACTCCTGCTCCGACACCTGCGCCAGTTCCTCCGCCGATCGTCGTTCAATCGCCGGCGCTGCAGCCGGCCGCGGCGGCGGAGACGGCTCCGGCTCAGCACCCCGGCAGCGTCCGCCGTTATGTCGTGCCCTTTTCGAAGCTCGGTCTCACCGGTGAATATGACCGGCGGTCATGGTCCGTCTATCTGACGCCGGAGCAGGCGGCCGCCCAGGCGAGCTTCACCTTCGCCTACCAGAATGCGATCGTCGTCGCCCCCGAGGCCTCGGCGCTGACCGTCTATCTCAACAATCGCCCGATCGGCCAGCAGCGCGTCGGCTCGCCGGACGGCCCGTCGGCCGTCACCTTCGCGGTTCCGCCAGGTCTGCTGCAGCCTGGCGCCAATGTCGTCAGCTTCGAAGCCGCTCAGCGCCACCGCACCGATTGCAGCATCCAGTCCACCTATGAATTGTGGTCGAATATCGATCCTGGTGGAACCTATCTGAGCTTTGCCGGCAGCGATGCCGCAGAGCCGGCGAGTGCCGATGCGATCCGCGCCATCGGCGTCGACGGCGCCGGCAAGACCGAGTTCGACATCGTCGTCCCGGCGCTGGAGCAGCCGGGAACCACCAGGCCACTGCTGCGGCTGGCGCAGGGCCTCTCGGTGCTGAGCAGCATGCCGAGCCAGATCTTTGCCTTCAGCACCGCTTCGCTGCCGGCCGGCGGGGCCGGCAGGCTCAGCGTGCTCGTCGGCACCGCCGCCGAACTGCGGCCGCTCTTTCCCGGCCTGCCGCCCGGCGCCGAGAGTGCGGCACTCGCCGCTTTCGTCACCGATCCGCGCAGCGGCGCACCGGTGCTTCTGATCAGCGGCCCCTCCTGGCAGGCGGTCTCCGCGGCCATCGATACCATCGTCTCACCGACGGACAGATCCGCAGATAGCCGCCGCGACGTGCTGACCACCGAACGCTGGAGCGCGCCGAACGCGCCGCTGGTCTTTTCCGACACGAACATCGCTTTGTCTCAGCTCGGCGTAAAGACCACCGAATTCTCCGGCCGCCGGCTGCGGACCAGCTTCAATATCGCCGTGCCGGCGGACTTTTATGCCAATGCCTATGGCGAGGCGAAGGTGCTGCTCGACGCCGCCTATACCGACAACGTGCTGCCCGGCAGCCACATCGATATCTACGTCAACGAAAATATCGCCTCGACCGTGCCGATCACCACGACAACAGGCGGCATTCTGCGTCATCTGCCGATCCGCGTGACGATGCGCCACTTCAAGCCCGGCCTGAATACGGTGGCGATCGAGGCGATCCTGATGACCAAGGACGATGCGGCTTGCGCGCCGGGCGCCACCGCCGGCGCCAATCCCCGCTTTGCCCTGTTCGACACTTCCGAACTGCACATGCCGGATTTCGCCCGCGTCGGTCAGCGGCCGAATCTGGCCGCCATGGCCGGCACTGCCTATCCCTATGGCCGGGCCACGGAGCCGACGCCGCTGTTCATCGACCGCGTCGATGCCGACACGCTTTCGGCCGCCGCGACCCTGCTTGGCCAGATGGCGATCATGGCCGGCCATCCGATCCCTGTGGAAACCGTCGCCTCGCCGAATACGATCGGCGATCGTGACGCCATCTTCATCGGTTCCATCTCGCAGATGCCGGCAACGGCGCTGTCGCAGACCAATATCGCGACGGCGAGCCAGGCCTCGTGGCGTCCGGTGACGGATGCGCAGACGGGCGTCGTCGACACCGATACGGCCTTCGAGGAATGGAATTCCAAGGTCAGCGGCGGTGTCTTGCGCAGCCGGATGACCGCCTTCCGCGAGTGGCTGTGGCGCAATTTCGATATTTCCCGCAGTTCGCTGCAATTCGTGCCGGGCGCCGAGCAAATCTTCACGCCGCCCAACACCGCCTCGCTTCTGGTGGCCCAGGGCTCCAGCCCGGCCGGAGCCGGCGCCTGGACCGTGGTGGCGGCGCCATCGGCGAAGGATTTGCGTGAGGGGGTCGAGGTTCTGACTTCGCAGCTGAACTGGCCGCAGATATCGGGCCATATCACCACCTATTCCAGCAAGACCGGCAAGATCGAGACGGTGCCGGTCACCCGTTTCGATTTCGTGCCGTCGACACCCTGGTCGATCGCCAACTACCGCCTGATCGCGGCCAACTGGTTGTCGACGAATATTCTCTCCTATGCCTCGCTGCTGGTCGTCTTCGTGCTCTTGATCGGCATCACCACGTCGAAGATGCTCAAAAGGCTGGGCCGGTCGAAATGAGGCGGTGGCGTATGCTCCTAGTGGCGGCAACGGTCGCGCTTGCACCGGGTCTGCCGGCCACCGCCCAGCAGGCGATGATCAATGCCGGCGCGTGGTCGGCCTATAAGGCGAAGTTTCTCGATCCGAGCGGCCGCATCGTCGACAACGGCAACGGCAACATCAGCCACAGCGAAGGGCAGGGCTATGGCCTGCTGCTCGCCTATCTCGCCGCAAGCCCGGCCGATTTCGAGCAGATCTGGTATTTTACCCGCACCGAGCTGCTGCTGCGCGACGATGGCCTGGCCGTCTGGAAATGGGATCCGAACGTCAGGCCGCACGTGGCCGACACCAACAATGCCACGGATGGCGACATGTTGATCGCCTACGCGCTGGCGCTGGCCGGCACGGCATGGAAACGAGAAGACTATATTCTGGCCGCCTCCCGCATGGCGCAGGCCCTGCTTGCCGAAACCGTCGGCCGCTCGCAGGGCCGCACCCTGCTGATGCCGGGAACCGAAGGTTTTACCGGCAGCGACCGAGACGACGGGCCCGTCGTCAACCCGTCCTACTGGATTTATGAGGCGATTCCGGTGATGGCTGCGCTCGCTCCGTCAGATGCCTGGAAAAAACTGTCGGACGACGGCGTGGAGCTGTTGAAGACGATGCAATTCGGCCCGCGCAAGCTTCCCGCCGAATGGGTGAGCCTGCGTGATAAGCCGCGGCCGGCAGAAGGGTTCGACGCCGAGTTCTCATATAACGCCATCCGCATCCCGCTCTATCTCGCGCGCGGCGGCATCACCGACAAGGCGCTGCTGATGCGCCTGCAAATGGGGATGTCGCAAGACGGCGTTCCCGCCACCATCGATCTGGCTACCGGCCGGCCGAAGACCGTGCTGTCGGACCCCGGTTATAGAATTGTTAACGATGTTGTGGCCTGTGTTGTCGATGGGACCAGGCTGCCGAGTTCGGCGCTGCAGTTTGCCCCCGCACTCTATTATCCGTCCACCCTTCAACTGCTGGGGCTGGCCTATATCGGGGAGAAGCATCCGGAGTGTCTGTGAAGTCTTCTCTCGTGGCGGTTTCAGCGGCAGTGGTGGTGGCGAGCCTCGTCACCGGGCTGAAGGACCGCGCCGCCCTGCAGGAAAAGTTCGGCCTGGGCTCGGCCGGCAAGCCGGCGCCGGAGCTGATGATGATGGGCCGCATCAAGCCGACGGATGCCCCTGCCGGTAATTCCGATTTCAATGCGCAGCTCGTCGCCGACAAGATCGAGGCGATCACCTCCTCGCCGCCATCAGCATCGGATAGTCCAGATCCGAATGCCGTCGCGGAGCAGCCCGCAACGCCGCCATCCGCCGCGCCTCAATCTGCGCCCCAACCTACACCTCAGCCGGCGGCTCCGGCGGCGCCGGTCACGCCTCCCATCGTGTCCGAGCCGATAGCGCCGCAGCAGGCCGCCGCCGCGCCGCCGCAGCCTGCCGTCGATGAAAGCGCGCTTCGCTATTTCGCCAGCCGCGGCGACAAGCTGCGCCTGCAGGCCGAGATCTCCCGCCTTCAGGCGCTCTACCCGAACTGGGTTCCGCCGGCCGATCCGCTCGCCGTGCCACAGAACGGCGACAAGCAGCTCGAGGCCATGTGGCAGCTTTATTCCGATGGCCGTTATGCCGAGCTGCGCAAGGCGATCGCCGACCGTCAGGCAGCCGATGCCGGATGGCAGCCGCCGGCCGATCTGCTCGACCGGCTCGACGTCGCCGAAGCCCGCGCCCGCCTGATCAACGCTTCGGACCTCAAGCAATATGCGACCGTGGTCGATATCGCCGCCGCAACGCCGAGCCTGCTCACCTGCAGCGAGGTCGACGTCCTCTGGCGTGTCGCCGAAGCTTTCATTCAGACGGAGAGGGTGCAGCGCGGCCAGGACGCCTACAGCTATATACTGAAGAACTGCCCCAATCCGGCCGAGCGGCAGGCGACTGTGGAAAAGGCCTCGACACTGCTTGCCTATCGGCCGATGCAGACGCTGCTGGCGCTGGAGAAGCCTGCTGCCGACGGCAGCAGGGAATTCGACGCGATCCGCGACAATCTCGCCCGGCGCTTCATGGCCGAAGGCAATAACGATCCGAAGCTCGCCATCGCGCCAGATTACGTCGCCCGCCTCGAAAAACTCGCCGGGAGCGAGGGGCTTGCCTCGGATGCGCTGCTGCTCGGCTGGTACCAGCTTCGCCGCAACAACGATGCCGAGGCGGAGAAGTGGTTCCGCACCGCCCGAGCCAAAGAGAATACGGCTGCGGCTTCGCAGGGGCTGGCGCTGGCGCTGATCGCCCGCAAGGCGCCCGAGGAGGCCGAGGATGTAATGTTCCGCTGGCGCGCCGATTCCGATGATGCGACCGCCACCTATCTCGCCGCCACCGCCAATCTGATGGCGCTGCAGCCGCCAGCCGATCTCGCCGAAGACGTGCTGCATCGCATCGCCGCCGAGATTATCGCCCGGAAATATGTGCCGACGGCGCAGCAGTTCGGCTGGTATGCCCGCTCGCTCAACCAGTTCCAGACCGCCGCACGCTGGTTCGAGACCGCGCTTGCCTGGAAACCCGATGACGAGCCGTCGGCCTATGGCCTTGCCGTCACCCGCGAGCAACTGAACGACCGCAAGGGCGTGCTCGACCTGCAGCGCGCCTGGGCCGGCCGGTCGACCCGGATCGCCAATCTCGAAGACACCTCCTCACTGATGCCGAATGGGGGCGTTCTGCCGGCGGGGAAGGGCACGCTTGCCCCACAGCAGCCGGTTCAGCCGACGCCGCCGGCGCAACGCCCTGCCACGGCGGCCGAGCCGCTTCCGACTGAGCGCCGCACCCCGCTGCAGCCGGGGCCTGATGTGGCCGTTCGCCCGGCAGGGCCGGCGATGCAGACGGTGACCGTTCAGCGCGGTTCACGCCAGGCGCGCGGCTGCTCGACAACCATCGATGCGGGACAGCTCAGCCCGGCAAACGCGCTGTCGCGCGGCTGGTGCCTGATGGATATCAACCGGCCGATGGAGGCGATCTCGGCCTTCGAGGCGGCATTGCAGAGCCCCGTCCGCAAGGACCGTGAAGACGCAGCCTACGGCCAGAGCCTTGCCTATCTGCGCGCCGGCCTTTCGAGCAATGCCGCTGTCGCCGCCACCAAGGCGCCGCAGAACCGCCAGCGCGCCGCCGAGCTCCAGGTGGCGATCCTCGCCGACCGTGCGCTTTCGGCCTTCGACGCCGGGCGTTATCGCGAGACGCTGATCTATCTCGATCAGCGCGCCCAGCTGCAGCAGGAACGCATCGACCTGATGGTTCTGCGCGGCTACAGCTACCTCAATCTCAAAATGTATGGCGATGCGACCCGTATCTTCGAAGCCGCTGCCGCGACCGGCAGCCGCGACGCCGCCCGCGGTCTGGCCGACGTTCGCAACGTCACCCATCCCGATGTCAACGACTAGCGTTGACATCTATGTCAACGACTAGCGTTGACGTCGACGTCAACGACTGACGTTGACGCCGCCGCCGCTCTCCGCTACTCGCCTGTGCAGGGGTCGCCCGGCCTCGCACCCGCAAGGAAACGCCCGTGCCCGCTCTCCACGATATCCTCGACAAGTCCTATGACGCCTTCCTTTTCGACATGGACGGGACGCTGCTGAATTCCATTGCCGTGGTCGAACGCGTCTGGAGCGAGTGGGCAAGGCGCCACGGCTTCGAACCCGAGGTTTTCCTGAAGACGATCCACGGCATCCGCGCTTCCGACGTGATCCGTGGGCTCGGCCTGCCGGGCGTCGATCCGGCCCATGAGGCGGACCTGCTGCTCGCCGAGGAGATGGAGGATGTCTCCGGCATCGTCGAGATCCCCGATGCCGTCCGCTTCCTCTCCGCCATTCCCGACGGCAAATGGGCGATCGTCACCTCGGCGCCGATCGAACTCGCCGTGCGCCGCATGGCTGCCGCCGGCATACCGATGCCGAAAGTCATCGTCAGCGGTGGCGAGGTCAAGTCCGGCAAGCCGAGTCCCGAGGGTTACCTGCTCGGCGCCAGCCGCCTCGGTGTCGATCCCGAAAAATGCCTGGTCTTCGAAGACGCCGTCGCCGGCATCCTCGCTGGCGAGGCGGCCGGCGCCGATGTCGCCGTCATTACCGAAACCCACGCCACCCCCTTCGAAACCCCGCATTTCTCCATCGCCAACTACCAGGCATGGCAGCCCCGCCACACCGCTGAAGGCCGGTTGAAGCTCACGGCGATCTGAGCAATCCGACAAACCACTCTCCTTTTTGTCGGAGGCGAGTTTTTTCCGCTTGCATTGCACGCGCCGAAAAACTAAACGAAGCAAGCCGTTTCGGCAGGTCGGGGCGTAGCGCAGCCCGGTAGCGCACTTGACTGGGGGTCAAGGGGTCGCTGGTTCGAGTCCAGTCGCCCCGACCATTTATCCCCTTGAAATCCAGTCAGAACATCACGTTTCGTGCGGCCGCCGCTCTTGCGGCCATTCGGCCCTTGTGGAGAACGGTTGATCTTCAGTGCGGTTTCTGGGCGATCGCGATCATCGATTTGGCCAGAAGCGGAATCCTCCCGACATATTCGAAGCCGACGTCTTCGAAACCCGTTTCATGCAGCAGCGTGCTCAGCGTTCCCGGAGACCAGAATTTGATGTGGCCATGGTCCTTGAGAGGCATGAAATGGTCGTCCATCTTTCCGCTTACGGCCAGGGCCAGATTTTTCCAGTAGCCGTGAAAAGGCGTCGACATGACCGCGATGCCGCCGGGCTTTACCAGATCATACATGGTGGCCGAGAACGCCTTGGGGTCATAGACGTGCTCCACGACCTCGAGGCTGATTACCGCATCGAAGGTCCCGTAGCGGCTCGAAAGATCTTCGTAACCGGAGCCGATTTCCAGCGGCAGATCGGGGTGGGCTGTTCGCGCCTTTGCGATGCCGTCCTCGGACGGATCGACGCCGATGACATCGTAGCCCTTTCCCGCAAGCACGGCTGCGGCGCCGCCGGCACCGCAACCGAGGTCGAAGACAGACGTTTCGTTAGCCTCCTGAAAAATGTTCTCGAGAACATCGACAACGGCCGGCAAAATATAAGAATGCGCGGTCGCCGGTTTGGCATGCACATAGGTAGTAGCGTCTAGTTCGATAGACATTTAACCTCCTGGAGAAGTGGGCCCGCCAACCCAATAATACGCAGCACAATCGTACGGCGGACTTTGACGGCAGTGTGGTGTCGTTGTGGTATTAAAGTGATTAGCGCCGAAGGCGCTCGCGGCAGCTGAGGATACTGTTGACGATATTGCGCATTCAGCCGGGCGCGCCGTCACCTCAAGAACGATGAGCGCCCGGCGCTCGCCTTGGGAAGGCTTCGAAGCCGATTGACAGGGTGCAGGGAAGATGATGAAACGTGCCCGCAACTCCGATTTCGTCCGGTCGGGCGGGGGTAAATAGTCACTGCGTCGACTCCGCTGTCGCGGCTATTTTCAGTAAATAATGCGGTGAAATGCCCTTGTGGGTGTGGAATCAAATAAATCGATTAGTTCTTTTTGGTACTCCTCCAATTTCTGGAGGTGGTATTTGTCAGGTTTTGTTAAGGTTATACCAATATTGAATATGAAATACACAATTTTGAAATCAAGGAACGCAAAACCTCTTCGCATTCATGCGAATATGTGTAGATTAAAGCGTCCCTGTCACAATTAGCCTAGCGCGAGCGCATGCCGGATATGAAGCAGAATCTCACTTGCAGGCAAGCCCTCGCCGGAGCATTCCAGGCTTTGTCCGAGGAGGCCATCAAGGCCGGCTGGCCGGAGGGCGATGTCGCCCTCGCGCTTGCTGAACTTGCCGAGGAGCGGGTGATCGAGGTGACCGCCAAGGTGATTATGGAAGGCTCCATTCACCCCCAGCTCGCCGCCGCCAGCCGCCACAGCAGCTGATCTCACAGCAACAATCCCGCCGTCTTCGCCGCTGTGATGAAGGAAGCCTGTGCGGCGCGCGGGCTGCGCAGCCCGTCGAGCGCGTCCAGGCAATGCTGGCGCGCGACGCGATAGTGACGCCCACGCTTGCTCGGCCATTGTTTGAGGTATTCGACGGCTTCCCAGACGGTGGACACGATCAGGCTGCTCTCTGGAGAAAACACCCGGATGTGGGAGGGGAAGCGTATTTCACTCAACGTCTGCACTCACTGATTATTGCACAGGGCGGCGTCAAAACGCGCGGGACGAAAATTTGTTCCCGGATTTTGTTTCGTGGAAATTTGCGCAGTTGCTAAAATTCAAGCCGTCGCGCATAATCATTTCTGTCGGTTGCGGAGGGCGGCCGGCGATGCAAGCGTGGATGCGTTTGCCCTCGGAGGGAATGCGGCGTGATGTTACGGTCATCAATTCATCCGCATGATTTGCCGCTGTTTTCGGAAGATCTCGATCTGCTTTCGCAGGTGCTCGACAAGGTCTGCGATGAACGCGGCCTCGTCAGGACGACACCCGAGGCCGAGCGGATCGGTGCGGTCATCATTCAGCTCTACAGGCAGGGCGTGAAGGACGGCGGCAAACTCGCCGACCTGGCAAAGACCTACCTCTGACGTTCAGTTCTGCTCGATCGAGACACCGTTCTTGCCGATGCTCATCTCAATCCCCTGCGGCTTGCTTTCCTCACGGTAGATATAAGTACCGAGGCCGATGACGGTGACGACGAGAACGCCGATGAGAACGTAGAGACCATTCCTGCTGTTCAAATGACTGCCCTCAAATATCTGATAGGACAGCGGAAACGGCCAAGTGTCGGATTGGTTCCGCAACGAACAGGATGAATTGAGCCCGCGTCGGCCTAATCGTCGTTTGCGGCGTTGAGGTTTTCCGGCCGGATACCGTCGTCGCTGACGGTGCGCGCACGCAACCGGATGCCGGGGCCGCCTTCATCCTGATTGCCGCTCGACAGGAAGATGATGCCGTGCGCCTCCAGCGTGCTGCGCACATCGAACAGCGCGTGCGGCTCGCCCGCAAATTCGCCGTTTTCCAGCGCCGTCACGGTCTCCACAGGCAGGCCGGTTGCGGCGGCGAGCTCTTCGATACTCATCCCGATCATGGCGCGCGCGCCGCGTATCTGTGTCGCTGTTATCATGGCGGAAAATCTAGCGCATTTACCGCAGTTCTCAAGTGGCGCAGGCCGATCAAGTATCCTTCAATTTCACGCCGAATAGATCGTCGTGCATGCGCTCGACCGCGACCCCCATGCCTCCCATGAGGGCGGCCCGGTTCCCAAACCGGCTGATCTCGATGCGCGGCGGATAAGGCGTGCAGCGCGGCAGGAAACCCCGGATGGCGTTTACCAATTCCGGTCTTGCGCCGATGCTGCCGCCGGTGATCACCAGTTCGGGATCGAGAGTTGCTCCGATGGCGGCAATGGCGAGCGCCACTAGCCTTGCCGTCTCTTCGATTGCGGCGACGGCGCTGGCATCGCCTGCATTGAAGGCGTTGAAGAGATCGGCCACGGTGGCAGCGTTGCGCCCGCCGAAGCCGGTGTAGCGGCGTAACATCGCGACGCTGCCGACTGCACTCTCAAAGGTCCCGAGCGTAAACCCGCCGGGATCGAAAACATCGCCGCCGATCGGGAGATAGGCGATCTCGCCGGCCGCGCCACGCGCGCCACGCAGCAGTGCGCCATTAGCGATGATGCCCATGCCGACGCCCGTTCCGAGCGCGACGAAGGCAAAATTACCGGTTTCGACACCATGTCCCCGCCATTTCTCGCCTTGCGCGGCGAGGTTGACGTCATTTTCGACGATCACCGGAATGCCCATTCTGTCGGAGAAGACCTGCCGCAGATTGATCGCGTCGATGCCGGGGATATTCGGCGCCACATTGATATGGCCGGTGGCCGGATCGAGCACGCCGGGACTGCCCAGAACGACGAGACGGAGCTTGTCGGCAGTCGTTCCGGCTGCAAGCAAGAGTTCGACGATGAGATCGCTGAATTGATTGACGAGATGCATTCCGCCGCGGGGGTCGGTGGCCACTTTGGTTTCGGCTATGATGTTACCTAGCAGATCGCAGATCGCCGCAGCGATCTTGGTGCCGCCGAGATCGATGGAGACCGCAAGACCCGCCCTGGCGTTGAGTTCATACGTAATCGCATTGCGGCCCGGGCGGCCATCGGTCTGGCCGACAGGTTTCAACCATCCATCATCCTCGAGGTCGCGCACGACATCGGAAATCGTCTGTTTCGACAGGCCGGTCAGCTTGGCAATGTCGGCGCGGGAAATCGAGCCGCTCGCCAAGACGGTCCGGATCACGGCATGAGTTGAGATTTTTCGTGCGATGGGCGTCTGCGTGGCAGAAAGTGTCAGTGCCATCGGCTAACTCTTCCAATTAGTTCGGAGCATATACCTAATCAGGGGTCGATATTGACCCGAAACCCTCGTAAAAAGGACGGCTTCGGCTCAACTTCGTCATATGAGCGGATTTCAGTACACCCAAGGTGGAGATTTGTCTATGTCCTTGACAAATGGGAGGTCGCCTGTAGGCTGATATCAACGTGCAATGAAATGCACGGCGAAATAAAGAGGGTCGAGGACAAGTATGCGCCACCCGCATTGTCTGGATAGCCGCGCGCTCGCCAAGGTCGCCCGAAGAGGAGCAGGCCCCGGCTTGTCCCTCTATTTCTCTCTTTCGCATTCTGCAGCTTCTTCAACTTGGCTGTGGGGGGATTATCGATGATAAGGCAGCCCTCGACCGATGGACAGCTTTCCGCCGAACAAGGCGTTTTACTGCCTGTCATGGCGCCGCGCCTTCAGGCGGATGTTCATCCGGACGGATATGCCGATCTCGCCCTCTGGGGCGCCGGCAGCCTGGGGCGTGTCAGATTTTCCGCCATCGGTGGCCCTTATACCTATGCCCCGAACCGAATGGTCTCCAGACATGGCGGCATATTCGTCGCGCAGTCGCGGCCGGTGATGCTGATCAGCGGCGCGCGCCTTCAGGGCGTATATCCGGCGCGTCGCTGCGCCTGGTGGCATGAGCCGGATGGGCAAGGCGCAAGCGCGAAGGTCACCCGGACCCGTCATCGGCAGACCGCCGAACTGGGCTGGGGTGTGCTCATCGTGGAGGTTCTCGGTTCCGATGTGCGGATTGCCGTCGGCGCCTCGAGAGACGAGGCCGAGAAGGCTCTCACGCTTTCCAGCGAAGCGATCATTGCCGAAGCCGCCGAATATGTCGCGCGTTGCGACCTGGCGCCCGACGCCGACCCGCTGATGCGCAGCATGGTCAGCCAGAGCATCCATGCCGCCCTTTCCAGCATCAGGCGCGACGAAAACGGCGCCTTTGCCGGTCTTGCCGCGGGGCAGGCCTATAGCGCTCCGGCGCGGACTTATTACCGCGATGGCTATTGGACGATGCAGCCTCTCCTGACGCTTGCACCGGAGGCGGTGCGCGACGAGATCCGGCTGCTTGCCAAGGGCGTGCAGCCGGATGGAGAAGCCCCGAGCGGGGTGATCTTGACCGGACCTGCGCAATCGGAGGCGTGGCAGCGCTTTGTCGAAGACAGCAAGGCCAATCCCAAAACCCATAAAAAGGCCGTTCCGGAATACCACAACCGTCCGCAAGACTGGTGGAGCGATCACTTCGACAGCCCGCTTTTCTTCATTCTGTTCATCGACGACTATGTCAGCGCAACGAAGGATCTGGCCGAGGCGCAGTTGCACTGGCCGATCGTTCGGGCGATCGTCGACCGCTATCTCAGCCTGGCCGGCCCCGACAGCGTTCTGCCGTTGAAACCGCGCAACGACCGCGACTGGGCCGACAACGTCTATCGCGAGGGTCTCGTCTCCTATGATCTCGGTCTTTTCGTCGGCGCCATGGACGCTGTGGCAAGGCTTGGGGAAGGGCACGATCCTGCTCTTGCCGAACGCGCAGGCAAGGTCGCGGATCTGGCCCGCCAGGAAATCGAGGCCAAGCTCTTCGTTCCGGCAACGGGAGGATATGTCGACTATGGAACGCCTGGCGCCTTTGTCGAGGATCATCTGGCTCTCGACAGCCTGACCTTGTCGCGGTTCGGCGCAATTTCAAAACAGAAGGCCGTTGGCTTGCTGAGAGCCTTTGAAAGCAAGCTGGAAACGCGCAACAATCAGCAGCAGCCCTATGGCAGCTGGGGGGTGATGTGCGCCTATCCGCCCTTCAAGCGGCCAGGCGATCTGCGATCCAAGACCGCTTTTCCCTATCGCTACCATAATGGCTCGGACTGGCCCTATTGGGATGGCGCCTATGCCGAAGAACGCCTTCGCCACGGACTTGGAGGTGCACGCTACGCGCTGACGCGCTGGTGGCAAACCTGCCTCGACAATGGCTGGATCGGGGCGGTGGAATATTTCTCGCCGCCGTACGGGCGTGGCTCCCTGCTTCAGGGCTGGAGCGCCATGCCAGCGGCGGTCGTTTTGAAATATGGCCTTGACGCCGCAAATGCGGAGCCAATCTCATGAGCATGACGGCTCGGTCGGTTCTACTCAGATCCCTTATCGATCCGCATGGCGAAGGCGACGGAGCCATCGCGTTCGAGTTCGGAAAAGCCAAGATGACGGTAGAAACCTCTGGCACGTTCATTGTTTGGATCGACACCGAGATGCACCGCGGCGACCCCGTGATTGCGAAGCGCTTCAAGCTCGGTGCTGATCATCTTGCGGCCCCAGCCGCCTGCCTGAAGTCCGGGAAGAATGTTGATGTGGAGATGCGCCGGGTAATCGTCTTGAAGCCACGTCGTTCCGCTGCGCGGATTTTGAATTCGTTCGATCACGTCGGCGTCGCGCGGACGCGTAGGCGTCAGCCCGGCGATCTCTCGGCGGACGAACGGCCACCAGTTTGCCTCAAGGGTTTTGTCGAACCCGCCGGTATCGGGCACCCCGACGACATAGCCGACCGGCCGGTCGCCCTGCACGAGAACAAAGGCAAAGTCCCTGGCAAACTTGAGATAGGGTACCGACCAGATGTAACCGGGCAGATGCGGGTCGCTGTAAAGCGCGCTGGCATCCTCGCCGCCATTGGCGGTTTTCAGGCAGATGTCGAAAAGAGCGTCGGTATCGGCCTCGATCGCCGGGCGGATGAAGCAGTTGCTGTCCATCGCTTTGCCACCTCCTGCGTGGCGCTTTGTCATTCTGGATCGCGAGAGGGGCTGATGCAGTGACGATTACCTCAGATTCGCCAGCCAGGCAAAGCTCTGGGGGAAGAAAACGTTCGGCCGGCGCCAGGCGTAAGGTCCGGACGGGGAGTGGAGAATAAACCAAATGAGGTGGAGCAGATGAACAGAACCGTGAAATCGATCAGCATACTGCCGGCATACCGATTGAAAGCAGCTGTCGCGCTTGCCGGCGCGGCGCTTGTGAGTTTCGGCCTTTCCGCCGCCCGCGCCGACGATCTGGCGGTGTGGGACGACCAAACCTTTGAAGGCCAGAGCGCAGTCATCGAGCAGCTGAACAAGGAGTTCGAAGCCGCGCATCCCGGTGTCACGATCAAACGCACCGCCCGCACCTTCGATGATATGAAGCTGACGCTGAAGCTCGCGGTTTCGGCAGGCGATGGCCCCGTCATCACCAAGGTCAATCAGGGCGCCGGCGACATGGGCGCGATGGTCAAGGAAGGATTGCTCCTGCCGGTTGACGAATACATCAAGAAATACGGCTGGGATAAGCGGCAGTCGGATTCCGTGCTTGCCAGAGACCGCTGGGAGGGAGCGAAATTCGGGGTCGGCAAGACCTACGGCATATCGGGTCTCGGCGAGATCGTCGGCCTTTACTACAATAAGAAGATCCTCGACGAGGCGGGCGTGGCGCTGCCGAAGACCTTCGAGGAGCTTTTGGCCGATCTCGACAAGCTCAAGGAAAAAGGCGTCGCGCCCTTCATGATGGGCTCGGCCAAGCAGCATCTCGCCCTGCACATGATCGGCGCCATCGATCAGGCGCATATCGACGCGGCCAATCGCGCCGAGCTTGACGACCTTATCTACGGCAAAGGCGGCTCCTGGAACACTAAGGGGAATATCGAATCCGCCAAACTGGTGCAGAAATGGGCGCAGGGCGGCTATTTTTATCCCGGCTTCGAGGGCATCTCGGGTGACGACGCCGTCCAGCTGTTCATATCAGGGCAGGGCGCCTTCCTGATCTCCGGAACCTGGTACTTCGGCGACATGCAAAACAATCCGGATATCGGCTTCATGGCCATTCCCGCTCCGAAGGGCATTTCCAAGCCGATGAGCGTCGGCGGCGTGGATCTTGCCTGGGCGATCACCAGCCTTGCCAAAGACAAGGCGAAGCAGGATCTGGCCGGCGAGTACATCGACTATATGGTGTCTGAAAAGGCTGCGGAAAGCTGGGCCGCGGCAGGTTATCTTCCTGCAACATCGCTCCCGGCGGATGCAAAGCCGAAGCTCACGCCGCTCCTGACTTCCGGCATCGAGATGTGGAAGACGCTCAATGCCAACGATGCGCTCGGCCATTACCCCGATTGGTCGAGCCCGACGATGCTGAAGACGATCGACGACAACACGCCGCTTCTCTTGTCCGGCAAGGTCACACCCGAAGCCTTTGTCGATGCCATGGACAAGGACTATCAGGCCTATTTGAAGGATAAGAAATAAGAAGCGCGGACGCCGGTTGCGATGCCCTCGGGCGGTCCGGCCGGCGTCCCGTTCATCACGCTGAAATGAGCGTTGCGAGCTTGCGGCTTGCTGCGCGATGACCAGAGCTTTGGCTTCAGGGAGTACTGGATGAAACGCTCCGCACTGGATGGAACGCAACAGACCAATTTCATCTATTTATTGCCTGGATTGCTGCTCTATGCGGCGTTTGTCTTTGGGCCGATCGTCGCGGCTTTGGGTTTGAGCCTGACCAGTTGGGACGGCCTGACGATGCCCAGATGGGTTGGGCTGGGCAATTACGCCGATCTCTTTTCCGACAGCCGCTTTTACATTGCCTTGCGCAACAATGCCGAGCTCATGATCTTCTACTGCGTCCTGCCGCTCGTGCTCGGCATAACGCTTGCCGCCTGCGTGTGGAATCTGAAGCAGCGCGAACAGCTCGCCCTCAGAACCTTCCTGTTCCTGCCTTACATCATGCCGACTGCCGTGCTGGGCATCATCTGGGCATGGCTCTACAATCCGGCATTCGGCCCGTTCAATCAGTTTCTGCGAGCGGTGGGCCTGGGCAGGTTCGCATTGCCCTGGCTCGGAGATTTCAATTTCGTGCTTCCCGCGGTGGGGATCGTTGCCACCTGGTATTTCTTCGGTTTTTGCATGGTCATCTTCCTCACCGGAATCCAGCGCATCGACCCGTCTCTTTTCGATGCCGCCAAGGTCGACGGCGCGTCGGCGCGAAAGACCTTTTTCTGGATAACGCTGCCGCTTCTCATGCCTGAGATCAGGGTGGTTTTGCTTCTGACGGTTATAGCCTCGATCAAAAGCTTCGACCTGATTTTCACGATGACCCGAGGTGGACCCGCCAACGCGACGCTGGTGCCGAATATCTACATGTACCAGCTCGGCTTCGAGCTCAACCGCTTCGGCGCCGCGGCCGCCATCGCCATCGTCGGCGCCTTGCTGACATTCGCAATCAATTTCGCAATTCACCGGCTGGTGGGCGCCAGAAGCAAAGGATTGGCTTGATGAGCCGTTCGTCCAACATTCCCGCCGCGCTCTTCCTTCGCGTTGTCCTCTGGCTCCTGGCCCTCGTCACGATCATCCCGTTCCTGCTTTTGCTGCTGACCTCGATAAAGAGCAAGGCTGACGTGCTGAAAGGCGCATTCGCCCTTCCGGCCTATCCGCATTTCGAAAATTACCTCGATGCCTGGAATGCCGGGCATTTCAACATTTACTTCTGGAATTCGATCGTCGTCGTCATACCCGTCGTTGCCGCAAGCGTCTTTCTGGGCCTGCTGACCGGTTTTGCCTTCGCTTACCTGTCGTTTCCGCTGCGGCGTACGCTGTTCGCCATCCTGACGCTCGGCATGATGGTGCCGGCAGAGGCTTTTATCATCCCGCTTTATTATGAAATGCGCTATCTCGGGCTGATCAATACCTATGCGGCTCTCATCATCCCGCAGATCGCGATGTCGATACCGTTCTCGACGATCTTCCTCGCCAGCGCGATGCAGCAACTGCCGGAGGAGGTTCTCGAAGCGGCGGTCCTCGACGGCGCCGGACGCTTCTATATCCTGCGCAAGATCGTTATACCGCTGATGATACCGGCCATGTCGACGCTGGCGCTGTTCTTGTTCATCTGGACCTGGAACGAGTTTCTCATTCCGTTCATCCTGGTCAATGACGACGCCTATCGGACGCTGCCCCTCGGCATGCTGTTTTTCCAGGGGCGTTACACCGTCAATACGCCGGTTTTGACCGCCGGCGCGGTGATCGTCATTTTCCCGCTGATTCTGACCTATCTGGTTTTCCAGCGGCGGTTTATCGCCGGCTTGACGGCAGGCGCGACGAAATAGGCGAGCCACGTGCTGGCTGCTATGGCCTCCGGCCGCGCTTGTGGCGCACCTCGAGCGCCGCGCAGCCCCAGACCGTGCCGAGCAGCAGATAGACATGGCGCCAGTGGTCGATATCGATGACGTTGCCGATGGTGGCGTGGCCGAGAACCGAGATCCAGGCGATCATCAAAAAGGGCTGCCACGGGCGGTCGAGCAGCAGGTATCGGAAGCCGAGGGCCAGCGTCCAGATGAGCATGCCGACATAGCTGACGAAGCCGAGCCAGCCATAGGTGGTCAGCGATTTCAGCCAGATATTGTGCTCGTCCTCGGGAAACATCGTGCCGAACACCAGTGGGCCGATGCCGAGCGGCCGCTCCATCATCATGGTGAAGCCGATCCGGTGCCGCTCGAAGCGGCCGAGATGCTCGCCGTCATATTGCTGCACCAGCTGGGCGCGCGCCGAAAACAGTTCGGCGACTTTCGGGATCTGCAGCGCTACCAGCAGCGAGGCGACCAGCATGATGATCGCCGCCAGCGACAGCACCAGCACCCTGAGACGAAAGGCGCCGCTGCGCTCCTTGAGCAGCATGATGAAAATCAGGAGCGCCACGCCGAGGGCGAAGAGCCCCCAGGCGGCGCGGGAAAAAGACAGGAAGATGCCGAGCGCAAGCACCAGCAGGGCGGCGGCCTTCAGCGGCGACTTCTTCAGGTCGCCGACGAGGATGCCGTGAACGAGATAGAGCGATGGCGGCACCAGGAAGGGGCCGAAGACGTTCGGGTCCTGGAAGGCGCCCTTGGCGCGATCATAGAGCGTGAAGATCTCCGCTCCAGGAAAGGCGTGGAAATAACCGAGTATGCCGAGCGCTGAGGTGGCGACGGCGGCGAAGGTCCAGGCGTTGAAGATCAGCGGCAGCCGCTTGTGGCTATCCTCGACAATCGCCGCGTAGAAGACCGCCGTCAGCGCCAGGAAGGTCGAGACCGCGATATACATCGGCCCGGTGGCCAGATCCTTCATCTGCGTCAGCGACAGCATGCCGCCGATATTGAAGGTGAGGAGCAGCGCAAGCAGTGGCGCCACGCCGCGCGAAATCCTGAGGCCCAGGATGAACCAGAGGCCGATCAGTCCCGCCATCCAGAGTTCGTAGGGCGCCGGCTCGTCGATCACGAAACCGGAGAGGAAGACGCCGAAGGCGACGAAGGCCGAGCCGATCAGGCGCAGCGTCATCCGCTGCGGCTGGGCGACACGGGGATATGTCGCCTCGATCGCGGTCAATAGGCGTTTTCCGTGTTGAGCAGCCGGATCGGCGTCAGGAACAGGATCTTGAGGTCGAACCAGAGCGACCAGTTCTCGATGTAATAAAGGTCGTAGGCGGTACGGAACTTGATCTTTTCGTCGTTGTCCACTTCGCCGCGCCAGCCGTTGATCTGCGCCCAGCCGGTAACGCCGGGCTTGACGCGGTGGCGGGCGAAATAGCCCTCGACGACATCGCCGAAGGCGCGGTCGCGAGCCTGGGCGAGAACGGCATGCGGGCGCGGGCCGACCAGCGAGAGCTCGCCCCGCAGCACGTTGAAAAGCTGCGGCAGTTCGTCGATCGAGGTTTTGCGGATGAAGCGGCCGACGCGGGTGACACGCGGATCGCCCTTGGTCACCGCGGCCTTGCCCGTGGGGTCGGCCATGTTGGTGTACATCGAGCGGAACTTGAAGACGTTGATGATTTCGTTGTTGAACCCGTGGCGCTTCTGCATGAAGAAAACCGGGCCTTCGGAGGTCGCCTTGATGGCGATGGCGGTCGCGACCATCAGTGGCCAGAGCAGCGCCAGCGCGATCACGGTGAAGAAGATGTCGAAGCCGCGCTTGGCGACGGAATCCCAGTCGCGGATCGGCTTCTTGAAAATGTCGAGCATCGGCACCGAGCCGACATGCGAATAGGCGCGCGGCCGGAAGCGCAGCCGGTTGGCATGCGCGGCAAGGCGGATATCCACCGGCAGAACCCAGAGCTTCTTCAAAAGATCGTAGATGCGCGCCTCGGCCGACAGCGGCAGCGCGATGATCAGCATGTCGATGCGCGTCAGCCGCACGAATTCGACCAGTTCGGCCACGGTGCCGAGCTTCGGATAACCAGCGACCATGATCGGCGAGCGCTTTTCGCCGCGATCGTCGAAGATGCCGCAGATGCGGATGTCGTTGTCATCCTGCTGTTCGAGGATGCGAATCAGTTCCTTGGCCGGTTCGCCGCCGCCGACGATGACGGCGCGGCGCTCCATGATGCCGTTGCGCGCCCAGTTGCGGATGCCGTAGGCGACGAGGAAACGCTCGGCCGAAAGGAAGAGCGCGCCAGCCGCAAACCAGGGCATATAGGCGTCGACGACCATCGCCCATGTGCTGCCGCGAACGAGAGCGAACAGGCCGACGGTCAGGAGAAGCGCGATCGTCCAGGACGCCAGGATGCGCGGGATCAGCCGCAGCTTGGCCCGAAGTGCCGGAATGGTGTAACCGTCGGCAAGCTGCAGGCCGATGACTGTCAAGGCCGAGGCGATCGCCGCCATGCCTAACCGCACCAGCGATGAATCATTGCCGTCGCCGGGCCAGAAATAATGGACGATCAGGGCGATCGCGAAGAGCGCCAGGAATTCCAGCAGCCGCAATTGCCCGATGATGATCACCGGCGAATTGGTTCCGTCGCGGAACTGTTCGGCGATCTGTCGGGCATAGGGGTTGATTTCGGTCGGGTCGGACGGTTTTTCCTGACCCGCGTCGCCGCGCGCCTCGATGTCGGAAACCTGCTTGCGCAGAGCTTCCACGTCGAATTGATCGCCTCTTTCCAGCTTGTTCATGGGGCTTTTCGCTCGTTGTCAGCAAGCGAAATACCAGAAAGCCCCTAAGAAATATTTACAGGGCGGCGGGCATTGCTCGGCCGGCGGCGGGCTCGACGAGTTCATGGTACAATTTCAGGACATCGCGTGCCATGACGGCCGAGGAAAATACCGCTTTCACCGCCTCGGGCTTCGGCATCGTCCTGGCGTGCCAGTCGGGCGTGCTCAGCGTTTCCGCCATGACGCGGGCGAGATCGTCGGAATTCCCGGCCTCCACAAGGGCTGCGCTGTCGGCGCCCAGCACCTCGGGAATGCCGCCGACACGGCTGGCGATGATCGTCTTGCCCGCGCCGAGCCCCTCGAGCACGATATAGGGCATGGCTTCGGCGCGCGAGGGAACGACGAGGTTCTGCGCCATCGAGAAGGCTTCGTGGACCCGCATCGCCGGTAGCATGCCGATGCGTTTACCGAGGCCGCGCTCGACCATCATTTCGCGGTAGCGGTCGCGATCCGGCCCGTCGCCGATCATCAGCGCCGACAGCGGCCGGCCGAGCAGCCGTTCGGTCTTGGCGAAGGCATCGACAAACAGATCGGGACCCTTGAGGTCCCGGAGCATGCCCACATAGATGAAATGCACGGCATCCGAGCGGGTGGGGATCGGCTCGAAATCGCGCTCGGCGATGCCGTTGTAGATCAGTCTCGTCTTCGTCCGCGGCTTACCCACCTTGCGCGCATAGGTGTCGCGCTCATATTCGCAGATGAAGACCAGCGCATCGGTGAAATATTCCTGCAGGCGCTCCATCCTGAGGACGAATTGTCCTCCGAGCGAGGAGCGCGAATAATGCAGGCTTCCGCCATGCGCGGTATAGAGGCGGGCTACGCGATACCTGTTCACCCGCAACGCTGAGCCGGCAAGTCGCGCGAGCACGCCGCCCTTGGCGCCGTGTCCGTGCAGCACATCCGGCCGCAAACTTTTGATTTTCTTGTATGTATCCCACATCGTCGCAATGTCGGACGGGCTGATCGAACGCCGGATCGGCACCCGTGTCAGGCCGAGCGAGAGATAGGGTCTTATATCGTCGAACAGGCTGTCCTCGTATTCGCCGCCGGTCGAGCTGTCGCAGAGGATGCCGATTTGATGACCGGCCTTGCTGTGCTCCTCGACGAGATCGCGGACATGGCGGAAAATTCCGCCGACCGGCGATCTGAAGCAATGGAGGATGCGGAGCGGCTTCTGTGTTGTCATCGCTCAGAAGAGCCGTTCGCGAACGTAGATCGTGTCGCCGGCGATGATCGGCCCCGATATGTTGATGCGGCCGGTCAGCACCTGTCCGTTGATCTTGCGGGTGACGTCGACCATGCTCTGGTTGGCGCGGCTGGTGAAGCCGCCGGCGACCGCAATGGCATTTTGCACCGTCATGCCGGGGACATAGGCATACTGGCCGGGTTGGCCGACTTCGCCCATGAGGAAGATCGAACGGTAGCGATCGACATCGATGGTGACATCAGGATCGCGAAGATAGCCCTGCTGCAGTTTCTGGGCGATCTGCCCCGAGAGTTGCTGCAGGGTTCGGCCGCGGGCAGGGACCTGGCCGATGAGGGGAAAGGCGATATAGCCGGCCTGATCCACCGTATAGGTGTTGGTCAGGCTCTGCTGGTCGAAAACGGTAACGCGCAACCGGTCGCCGCTATCCAGCGTATAGGGCTGGATGGTCGCCTCGTTGAACGCCTTCGGAGCCGGCTTGTACGTCGTGCAGCCGCCCAATGCCGCCGTCATGGCTGCAAGGCTCAGGGCCAAAAGGATCTTGGGCTGGACGACAGACATCCGTTGGTGCTCACAGAAAATGAACTCGGTAGAGCCGTTATCGATCCGTTAGGGTTAATGCCCGGTAAAGGCCGCTTGCAATTTCCTGGCTTCCTTCATCAGCCGTCGCTTATTCTCGGCAAGATTGCCATTAACCGTTGAGTTACCATGGTCGTTTACGCTTGCGGCACCTTTGTTGTGGAGTAAGAGCATGTCCGGCGTAGCGCGTGATCAGGATGTGGACATCGACCTCGGCCAGCTGGTCCGCGCCGTCTGGGCGCGGCGGCTCAGGATTTTGGCGATTACGCTTGCGGGGGCGGGCGTCGCCTTTACAGGCGCCAAGATCATGTCGCCGCAATATCGCAGTGAAACGCGCATTCTGATCGAACCCCGCGCGCCGGCCTTCGCCAGCACCCAGCAGGTCAACGACGCCGGCGCCGGCCCGCTGATGGACGAGCTGAATATCGCCAGCCAGGTGCAGCTGCTGCAATCGGCCGATCTCCTGAAGAAGGTGATCAACGATCTGAAGCTCTACAACCTGCCGGAATTCGATGATGCCGCCAACGGATCGGCGATGAACAGCATCCTGGTGAAGCTGCACCTGAAGAAGAACCCGATGGAGAACCCGCCGGAAGAGCGGGTGATCGACGCCTTCGTCGAGCGTCTGCAGGTCTATCAGGTGCCGGGTTCACGCGTCATCGGCGTCAGCTTCACCTCGAAGGATCCGAAGCTCGCCGCCGCCATTCCGAACGCCATGGCCAATGTCTATCTTTCGACCCAGAGCGGCGCCAAGCTCGATTCCAATTCGGAAGCGACGCGCTGGCTGGAGCCGGAGATCGAGGGGCTGCGCCGCAAGGTCAGCGAAGCCGAGAAGAAGGTTGCCGAATACCGCACCTCGCACGGGCTGCTGCAGACCAACGGCACCACCACCTTTCCGGCCCAGCAGCTGAACGATATCTCCGCCGAGCTGACCCGTGTCCGCGGCGACAAGGCCAATGCCGAGGCGAGGGCGCAGGCGGTGCGCAACGCGCTGTCTTCAGGCGAGGCCTCCGACACGCTGCCCGACATCATGTCCTCTCAGGCGATCCAGCGGCTGAAAGCGACGGAATCCGGCTTGCAGTCGCAGATCTCGGATCTGCAGACCAGCCTTCTCAACAATCATCCGCGGCTGAAAAGCCTGCGCGCCCAGCTCGCCGATATCCGCACCCAGATCCGCCAGGAGACGCAGAAAATCCTGACGAGCATCGAGAACGAATCCAAGGTCGCCGATCTCAGGGCGAGCGAACTTGAGCGCCAGTCGGACGCGGTGCAGGCCAACAGCGCCCGCGCCGGTGAGGACGAGGTCGGCCTCAACGCGCTGGAGCGCGAGGCGACCGCCCAGCGCCAGCTGCTCGAAACCTATCTGGTGCGCTACCGCGAAGCCGCCTCCCGCGCCGACAGCAATTCGAGCCCGGCGGATGCCCGGATCGTTTCCAAGGCCATCGAGCCGGTCGATCCCTATTTCCCGAAGGTGGTGCCGATCGTCGTCGTCGCTGCCGTCGCCACGCTGATCCTGAGCGCCATCGTCACCATGCTGGCCGAACTCTTCAGCGGCCGGGCGCTGCGTCCCGTCGACGTGTCCCCTGAGACGATCGAGGCGGAAACCCTCGTCGAGGAAAGGGATGCGCCACAGGTCGCCCCGGTTGTCGCAGCCCCCAGAAAGCCCGCCCAGCCGAGCATGCTCGCGGTCGTCGGTGATGACGATACGATCGAAGACACGGAGGCTGCCGAGGAGCTGCCGGAGGACGACAATGAATTCTCCGTCGCCTCCGTTGCGGATTATCTCACGGGCAGTCGTGCGCCGCTGGCAATTGCAATATCTCCGACTGGTGACAATGGCTCGGCGGCGACGGTTTTGCTGACCCGCATGCTCGCCGACGCCGGCCGCCGCGTCATCCTGATCGACATGACCGGTTCCGGCTACCCCACGGAACTGATGGCCGAGGACCAGGCCGCTCTAGGTGTTACCGATCTGCTCTGCGGCGAGGCCGCCTTCGGCGACACGATCCACGGCGACCGCCTTTCCGACGCGCATCTGATCCCCCAGGGCCAGAGCGATGTGCGCCGCGCCATGCGCGGTGTCGACCGGCTGTCGCTGCTGCTCGATGCGCTTGCCGCCGCCTATGACCTCGTGGTGGTCGAATGCGGTTCGGCCGATGTCGCCGGCGTCTCGCGGCTAACGCGCAGCCGCGATGTCGAGATCATCCTCTCCATGCCGGAGATCGAGGAGACGATCTTCGTGACCCTGATGACGGAATTCCAGGCTGCGGGCTACGAGCGCGTCGTGCTGATGTCGGGTGGGGAGGGGAGCGAGCAGACGCTCGGCCAGGCGGCCTGAACCTTTAGCCGATCCGTGCCCGGATGTTTTGGGCGAATTTATAGAGCTTCGGGCGCGCCTTGATATGCGCCTTGCCGCGGGTGACGATCCGGTGCGCGGCGCCGGCGGCGACGCCGAGCGGCGAGACCGGCAGCACCACGTCGTAATGCGCGGTTTCCACAGGCGCCCAGGAACGTTTGTAGGTCTGGTCGCCGAGCCCGAAATCGAACAGCGCGATACCTTTGCCATGCAATCCCGAGATGGTCTGCCAATAGAGGAATTCGCCGGGGCTGGTATCCGGCACCAGCTCTTCATCGATCGCGCCGAACTGGCAGATGATGTGGTCGCCCTTGCGCGAAATCCCTGAAATCGCGGCAATCCGGCCCTCATTCTCGCCCTTGAGCCGCAGCACATGCATCTGCAGCCCGAAATATTGCCTGCGGTCTTCGCGCTTGTCGATCAGAGCGTGCAGGAAGGACTGCGTTTCCCTGTCGGCGAAGACGTCGGGCAGGCCGAGGCTGGCGAAACGGGCGCTTTTCAGCCGGAAGAAGATATCGAGCAGGCGGTGCTGTTCTTCCGTTGCCTCGGGGACAAGATATTCGAAGCCGCCGGCCGCCTCGAGGCGTTTCGACTGAACGCGGAATTTCTTGCGCCGGTTCTTGGCGTTGAGCTGCTTCAGCGTCTCCTCGAAGGCGGGAAAGAACGGCAGCTGATAGGCATGGTTCTGGTTCTGCACCATCGGCAGCCCCGTGAGCGGGGTCTGTCGCCCGCGCCATTCCAGCGGAATATTCTGCAGGAGCAGCAGATCGGCCCGGCCTTTGAGCGCCTGCTGAAGCTGGCCGGCGAACTTGCCGGCGTCGATGGTACCGCCGGTTTCGGCAAAGCCTTCCGAAAACAGGCCGGTATTGATGTTGCTGTGATCGGCGGCGATGAATTTCGCGATCGCAAGCCCCCGCGACTTGACGATTTCGACCGGCAGAATGAAGGCCGTCTCACCGGCATGGGTGCCTTTGAGGATCGCCAGCGGCCGCTGAAAGGCGCTCACCCAGGCGGCGCACCAGTCATAGCTCTGATGCAGGGACTGGAGATTGTCGCGCTCCAGCGCCCGCCAGTCGTCCTCCAGCGGCTGCATCGCGTCAAAAACGCTAATGTCGACTTCGGCCATGGCGAGTTTCATGCTCAGCTGACGCAGGCGCGAAATGGCCGTCTGGGCCAGCGCCATGTCTTCCGACGACTGTCCATGAACATCGAGCTTTTGCGTCGTCTGCACGGGTTTTCTCCGGTCAAGAATGCTGAACGGGAAGGTAGGAATGCAGGACGTATATTTGGTTTACTCGCAGGCGATGGGCGAGGTTTTCCGCCGATCACGGTTATTCGGCCGTTAATGGCCTATTGCTGCCGCGGCCCGGCCATCCATTTGATGATCACCATCGCCGGCAGGACCCAGAGCAGGCCGGTGAGCAGGAAATAGAGCAGGTGGCCCCACCACGGCGCGTTGCCGAGCGTTGCCACCGCGATCGTATTCGCCACCAGCGCATAGACCAGTACGAGCACGATGATGAGGATCGTGCCGATGAATTTGCGAAGGCGGACGGGCATCAATTCTCTCTCGGCAGGGACGGGACGGACCGGCGCGACGGCATGCCGCAAAGGTTCGGGGCTTGTTTTGCATGAGCCGGTGGGGCAAATCAACTGCCGGATAGAAGGAGACATCATGGCCGTCGCAAACCCGACCACGGAACAGGCGATCCTGAGCGAAGTGCACAAGCAGAACCGCGACCGCCGCGCCCTGCGCTTCTGGCTTGGTTTCGTGCTGTTGGCGCTCTTCTGTCTCGTTCTCGTCGGCGGCGCCACCCGGCTGACCAATTCGGGCCTGTCGATCACCGAATGGAAGCCGATCCACGGCGTCATCCCGCCGCTGTCGGCTGCCGAGTGGGAGGAGGAATTCCGCCTCTACCAGCGCATTCCCGAATTTCAGCAGTTGAACAGCGCCATGACCGTCGAGGAATTCAAGGGCATCTTCTGGTGGGAATGGGCACACCGGCTGATTGCCCGCGGCATCGGCGTGATCTTCGCGCTGCCGCTCCTCTTTTTCTGGCTGACGGGGCGGATCGAAAGGCGCCTGCGCTGGCCGCTCGTCGGCATCCTGGCGCTCGGCGGTCTGCAGGGCTTTATCGGCTGGTGGATGGTGTCCTCGGGCCTTTCCGTCCGCACCGATGTCAGCCAGTACCGGCTGGCGACGCATCTCGTCATGGCCTGCCTGATCTTTGCCGGCTGCATGTGGATCATGCGCGGGCTCTCACCGCATTCCAGCGATCCGGCGCCGGCCCGCAGCTCGCGCGGTTTCGCCGCCGCGATCGCCATTTTCGCGCTGTTCCAGATCTATCTCGGCGCGCTGGTGGCGGGGCTCGACGCCGGCTTTTCCTACAATACCTGGCCGCTGATGGATGGCGCCGTCATCCCGTCGGATCTCTTGATCCAGCAGCCCTTCTGGATCAATGCCTTCGAGAACCCGAAGACGGTTCAGTTCATCCACCGCATCGGCGCCTATACGCTCTTCGCATTGACACTGATCAACATGGTGATCGCGCTTCGCGCCGCAGCCTGGACCACCCATGCCCGCCGTGCCGTCGTGCTTTTCTCGCTGGTGACATTGCAGGCGGCGATCGGCATCGCCACGCTGCTGATGCAGGTGCCGCTTCACTGGGGCCTGCTGCATCAGGCCGGCGCCCTGGTGGTCTTCGGTTTCGCCGTCGCCAACTGGCGCGGCTTTTACGGCGAATATCCGCACGTGACGGCGATCGCGGAGCGCGGCTGAAGCCGTAGCGTCAGGCGTTTAGCGCAGCACACCGTCGAGCAGCGGCATGCCGATGATCGCGGCGGCGGCGATCAGGATGTAGCAGGCGATGCGGAAGGTCCGCTCCTCGGCGAGCCCGAACAGTTTCGAGCCGCCGTAGAGCCCGACCGCATAACTCGGCAGGATGACGGCGGTCAGCGCGAAGACGGCAGGCACGAACAACCCGCCGACATAATAGCTGATGGCGCTGAAGACCGACGAGATCGAGAAATAGAGCACGACATTCGCCCTGACGCGGGTGAAGTCGCTCTTGCCCCCAAGCCAGTAGGCGACAACAGGCGGGCCGCCGAGCTGCGCGGCGCCGCTGAAAAGCCCGGCGATCAGGCCGACGCCGCTGCTGAGCGGGGCCGACGGCGCGCCGTGATAGCGCCATCCCGACGCGAGAAGCGCGAGCAGGGCGATAGCGATGATGGTGATGCTCCAGCGCAAAAGCAGCGGGTCGAGCAGTGCCAGCATCGCCGTGCCGGCCGGCACGCCGAGTGCGGCCCCCGCCGCCATGACGAAGACCTCGGGCCGGTTGGCGCCGCGCCAGGCGGGCGGGATCATGCCCAATGTGGCAATGCCGTCGATGACGAGCAGGATCGGCGAAACCAGCTTCGGCCCGACGATCGCGCCGGCGAGCGGAATGAAGATCAATGCGGCGCCGAAGCCCGAAAAGCCACGGGCGAGCCCGGCGATGAAGGCGAAGGCCATCAGCGCAGAGATGCCATGGTCGGGCAGGGCGGCGGCAAACCAGGCGTGCACGCCGGCGAGAAGCGCATCGAGCGTCATGACGTCAGGAGGCGAGCATCAGGTCCATGTTCTGCACGGCGGCACCCGAGGCGCCCTTGCCGAGATTGTCGAGCAGCGCCACCAGATTGACCTGCGATGCGCCCGGCGTGCCGAAGACGAAGAGCTTCATCGTGTCCTTGCCTTCGAGCTCGACGGCGTTGACGCGCGGCAGCGCCTTGCTTTCGGCGAGCGGCACGACGGTGACGATCTCCTGGCCGGCATAATGGGCGGCGAGGGCGGCATGGATGCTTTCCAGCGTCATGCCCTCGGCGAGGTCATCGAGATGCAGCGGCACCTGCACGATCATGCCCTGCGCGAACTTGCCGACCGACGGCGAGAAGATCGGCGCGCGGTCGAGCAGGCCGTGCACGGTCATCTCGGGCACATGCTTGTGGGTCAGCGGCAGGCCGTAGAGGAAATGCGGCGCGGTGATCGCATCCGGGTGATCCGCATTTTCCATCTGCGCGATCATCTGCTTGCCGCCGCCGGTATAACCGGAGACGGCGTTGACCGTCACCGGATAGCCGTCCGGCAGGAGACCGGCGGCCCGCAGCGGCCGGATCAGGCCGATTGCGCCCGTGGGGTAGCAGCCGGGATTGGCGACGAAGCGGGCGGCTCTGATCCTGCCCGCCTGGGCGCCGTCCATTTCGGCAAAGCCATAGGCCCAGCCGGGATTGACGCGGAAGGCGGTCGAAGTGTCGATGACGCGGACATTGTTGTTACCAGAAACCATCTGTACCGCTTCCTTCGACGCATCGTCGGGCAGGCAGAGAATGGCGATGTCGGCGCTGTTCAGCATGTCCTCGCGCATGGCGGCGTTGCGCCGCTCGGCTTCGGGAATGGACAGAAGCTCGACATCGCGGCGACCGGCCATGCGCGTGCGGATCTGCAGACCCGTCGTGCCGTGTTCGCCGTCGATGAAGATTTTCGGTGCCATGTTAACCTGCGCTTTCAATGGGTTCAGAAGGTTTCCGGATTCATTTTGGGATAATAGGTCAGCCTTGTGACACGGCGATGGCGCGTCGCTCGGCGTGAAGCCCCAGCATATACATCGCCGCCGTTGCCCCCGCAATGGCGGTGATATCGGCATGGTCGTACGGTGGCGATACCTCGACGATATCGGCGCCGCGGATGTCGAGCTGATGCAGGCGCTGCAGCACCGAGAGGATCTTGGCGCTCGACGGCCCGCCGGCAACCGGTGTGCCGGTGCCCGGCGCAAAGGCCGGATCGAGGCAATCGATATCGAAGGTGAGATAGGCAGGCGCGCCGCGCGTATGCGAGATGATCGCCGAGGCGATGTCGCCGGCGCTCATCTCCTCGACCTGATGGCCGTAGAGAATATTGATGCCGCAATCCTCCGGCGCATGGGTGCGGATGCCGATCTGGATCGAGCGGTCGGGATCGATGATACCTTCGCGGACGGCACGCGCGACGAAAGAACCATGGTCGATGCGCCGGTCCTCGTCGAACCATGTGTCCTGGTGAGCGTCGAACTGCACGAGCGCAAGCGGCCCGTGTTTTGCCGCATGGGCTTTCAGCAGCGGCCAGGTGACGTAGTGATCGCCGCCGAGCGTCAACAGGAAGGCGCCGCTGTCGAGGATGACGTTTGCCTGGCGTTCGATGGCCGCGGGCGTGTCCTGATGGTTGCCGTAGTCGAGCAGGCAATCGCCATAGTCGATCACCGCCATGTCGGCGAAAAGATCGCGGTTGAAGGGATATTGCGCATCATTGTCGAAGATCGCCGAGGCACGCCGGATCGCCTGCGGCCCGAAGCGCGTGCCCGGCCGGTTCGAGGTTGCGGCATCGAAGGGAATACCCCAGACCGCGACGTCGACGCCCGCAAGTTCCTTGGTGAAGCGCCGGCGCATGAAGGACAGCGCTCCGGCAAAGGTCGGATCGCTGGCGGCTGAAGTGAGGCTGGTCGCCGTGAAGGCGTGGTCAATCGATCTGTTCGCCAAGTCATGCTCCTTTTTCGGTCGCAGAACATAGTCGCGTCCGAAACGGACGCAGTATTGCAGGATCGCCGTTTCACGCCGGAGCGTCGGGGCGGATCTGCGCGAAGGATTTGGCCGATCCGTTCGCGCGCAGAAAGGGGTAGGCGAGGTGCGCACGGATTTCAAGCAATCGTTCGGAAGGCGGCCGCTCATCGTATCGAGCGGCCGTCCTTTGTCCCATTTGCCTATCCGGCAGGGTCTTGCAGGAACCACGATCCAGAAAGCGTCGTCAGCGCGGTCACACAGACATAACCCACGAGCGGCCAGGCGTTGTCGCCGCCGAGCAGAAGCACGAACAAGGTTCCGGCAAAGCTGACGATGATGCTCTGGACGCAGGAATAGAGCGCGACCGCCGTTCCGGCCATGTCGCCAAAGGCTTCAAGCGCGCCGTTGGCGGTGACCGCGGTGGCAAGGACGATGCCGATCGCGATGATCCACATCGGCACGACGAAGCTGAGAAGGGAAGGCTGCAGAAACAGCTCGCCAAAGGCTAGCAGTACGGCGCCGAGAAGCAGCATTGCCATGCCTCTGGCAAGGCTGCCTGTAATGCCCCAGCGCATGACGAAACGTTTGGCGAACTGCGCCGTCACGATCATCACCAGCGCCACTGTCGCAAAGGCGACGCTGAAGCCGATACCGGAGAAACCGGCTTTATCGATCAGGACGCGGGGTGCCGTCGAGAAAAAGACGAAGAAGGCGCCCATCGCCGCGCTGAAGCCGGCTGTATAGACCCAGAAGGGAAAGCTTGTCAGGATTGGGCGCAGAGCGATCTGCGCCGTTGCGGCGGGGCGGGTCTCATGCCACCGCAAGAAGGCGTTGAGAAGGGCCGCGACCGACAACAGGCCGATGACGAGGAAAATGGCGCGCCAGCCGAAGCGATCGGCGATCAAGGCTCCGGCGATCGGGCCTAACGCAGGCACGAAGGAGAGGATGGAGCCGAGAAGGCTATAGATCGTGCTGCTTTCGGGACGCCCGGCGTAGACGTCACGCACGGTTGCGAAAGTTGTGACCATAGCCGCCGACGCGCCGATCGCTTGCAGTAACCTCAAGACCACGAAAAGCGGTGCCGAGGAGGCGCCGGCAAGCAGCAAGGATGAAGCGGCAAAGAGCGCCGTCCCTGCGATGAGGACGGGCCGCCGTCCGACAAGATCGGAAATCGGACCGAAGACGATCTGCCCCGCGCCGAGCATCAGCATATAGAGACTGAGGGTCAGTTGGATGACGGCCGGCGAAGTGCCGGGTGCGGCCGGCATGACCGGCACGACCGGCAGATAGATGTCCATGGCAAGCGAGGCCAGGATGTCGAAAGGCGCCATCAGCAGCAAGGCTGCCGGCACGGAATAGGTCCACTGCTGGATTTTGGGATAAGACATGGGAAAGAACCCGCTCAAATGATTTCATTCGGCGGCGATCTGTCTCTTCATCAGTATCAGGATTGGCCGGACAGACGCCGCAACAACAGGGCAGAGTTGTTGCGGCCTATTTGTCTGCGGACTTGGTTGTTCCCATCATACACCCCTGACTGCGGCTCCGCTCATTCCCGAAGCCCCTTTGCCCATATCTAGCAGCGTAGCCAAGGCTCGACAACTGAGCGTGCCTCCTCCGGCGCCGGTGATCCGGATAAAAGCGGTGGTTTAGTAGAATTTTTTCTAAAAGTAATACTTGCAGAAAATCCCGAGACTGCCTATGCAAGGCCGGGTTGCAGATTCGCTCCTTTTCGCCGGCAATAGCATCATATTTTTGGGAATATTTGAGTGATTTACCGAAGAGAGATTGACGGCCTGCGGGCGGCCGCGGTGATTCCAGTTATTCTCTTTCATGCGGGCTTCAGTGTCTTCAGCGGCGGCTTCATCGGTGTCGACGTTTTCTTCGTGATCAGCGGTTTTCTGATCACCTCGATCATCCTTGAGGAGATGGGCAACGGCACATTCTCGCTGGCGGCATTCTATGAGCGCCGAGCCCGCCGGCTGCTGCCTGCCCTGTTTCTCGTCGTCCTGTGCTGTCTTCCCTTCGCTTGGCTCTGTGTCATGCCGGAGGAGTTTCGCGCCTTCTCCGACAGCCTGATTGCCACCAGTCTTTCCGGCGCCAATTTCCTGTTCTGGTTCAAGAGCGACTACTTCGCACCGGAGGCGGGAGAGGTGCCGCTGCTCCACATCTGGAGCCTCGCCGTCGAAGAACAGTATTACATGTTCTTTCCGCTGCTCGTCCTATTCATGTGGAAGCGCAAGCCGAACTGGCTCTTCGCAATCCTGGTTGCGATCGCATGTGCCAGCCTTGCCTATAGCGAATGGGCGTCGCGGGTCTTTCCCTCGGCCAATTTTTATTTCCTGCCCTCGCGGGCATGGGAGTTTCTGGCCGGATCGATTTGCAGCTTGGTGCAGTTGAAAGGGCAGAGGCGCGGCAACGATCCGCTGTCGCTGCTGGGGTTCGGCATGATCGCCGTCTCCATCTTCTATTTCGACGAAACCTCGGCCATTCCCTCCACGCTCGCCCTGGTTCCCGTGGTCGGCGCGATGCTCGTGCTGCTCTATGCCCGACAGGGAACCTGGGTGGCGGCACTGCTTTCGACCCCCGCCTTCACCATGGTCGGGCAGATCAGTTACAGCGCCTATCTCTGGCACCAGCCGCTTTTTGCCTTTGCGCGCATCCGCAGCATCGATCCGCCGTCGCTCGCCGTGATGGGGGCTCTCGCCTGCCTTTCTCTTGTGCTCGCTTATGTCTCGTGGCGTTTCGTCGAGCAGCCGTTCCGCCGGGGCGAGCGCCGCTTGCTGCCGTCCACCCGCAGCCTGGTCGCATCGGTATCCCTGGTGCTTGCAGCCTTGATCGCCTTCGGCATCTACGGCCATGATACGCGCGGCATTCCATGGCGCCTGCCGGCGCCGATCAAGGAATTCATGGCGGACAATGATTGGAGCAAGACCTGCCTTCTCGAGGGCGCGTCGGGCTGGGATGCGATGCCGATCGAGGAGTGCGTATTCAACGGCAGCCATGCCCAGACATACGCCATCCTCGGAGATTCCCTGGCATCGTCACTGACGCCGGCGCTGGCCAAGCGCCTGGACGGCCTGAATATCGGCCTGCAGCAGATCACACACAGCTTCTGTGCGCCGGTCGCCGACGTCTCGATGGTCCCTCACCAGGCGCGCGATTGCGGCGCCTTCAACGCTGCGGCGATCGACTATCTCGTCAAGAGCAAGGTGAAAACGGTCTTTCTCGCCGCCTCCTGGAAGATCTTTTTCGAGCAGCCGCGCTATCTGTTCAAGGGCGAGGAAGTCGCGACATCAGACGTAGGGCAGAGGTTGAGGGATGCTTTCGACAAAACCGTCGGCGCACTGACATCGGCCGGCATCCGCGTCGTCATCGTCTATCCTCATCCGCGCGGCGATACGGAGATTGCCGCCAAGGTCGCGAAGCTGATGCACAAGGGCACACCGGCGCCGACGATCACGATCGCTCAGGATGAATTTCTTGAGCAATCGTCGCTTTCCTACGCCTATCTCGACGACCCCAAAGACAGGCATGTCCTGCGTGTCGATCCAGCCAGGATTTTCTGCGGAAGAGAGGCGGGCCGATGCGATCTGGCGCGGGACGGCAAGACGTTCATTTTCGATAAGGTGCATTTCACCCCGGCGGGTGCGGAAGCTGTCGCCGACGAAATCCTGGCCGCTCTCAGGCGAGACGACATGGTGGATGGGAACGGCGTGGCGGCCCTTTCTTCCGACTGATGCGTCGCCCGGAAGAACCGAAGCGCGTCGCTATCTTCAGACGCGCTGCTTCTGCTTTGTTTGACCCATGCCGCTGCCGCAGAATCGCTGCACGGTTTTGCGCCATTTTATCAAAAGCCGATGGGACAACAAAAAAGGCCGGGTTTCCCCGGCCTTCGTAAATTCCGTCTGTCCGAAGCGATTAACGCTTGGAGAACTGGAAGGAGCGGCGGGCCTTTGCCTTGCCGTACTTCTTGCGTTCGACGACGCGGCTGTCGCGGGTCAGGAAGCCGCCCTTCTTCAGCACCGAGCGCAGGCCCGGTTCGAAGTAGGTGAGCGCCTTGGACAGGCCGTGGCGAACGGCGCCGGCCTGGCCGGAGAGACCGCCGCCGGCAACGGTTGCGATGATGTCGAACTGGCCATCACGGGCAGCTGCGACGATCGGCTGGCGCAGGATCATCTGCAGCACCGGGCGCGCGAAATATTCCGCGAATTCCTTGCCGTTGACGATAATCTTGCCGGAGCCCGGCTTGACCCATACGCGGGCGACGGCGTTCTTGCGCTTGCCGGTCGCGTAGGAGCGGCCGAGCGAGTCGACCTTGCGGACGTGGGCCGGAGCAGCAGCTTCGGAAGCCGTGCCGAGATCCTTCAGGGAGGAGAGGTCAGCCATGATCAGGCGCTCCTTACGTTCTTTTTGTTGAGCGCGGCAACGTCGAGGGCGACCGGCTGCTGGGCTTCATGGGGATGGTTGGAGCCGGCGTAGACGCGCAGGTTCTTCATCTGGCGACGGCCGAGCGGGCCGCGCGGAACCATGCGTTCGACGGCCTTTTCGAGGACGCGCTCCGGGAAGCGGCCTTCGATGATCTGGCGCGCGGTGCGTTCCTTGATGCCGCCGGCAAAACCGGTGTGCCAGTAGTAGACCTTGTCGGAATACTTCTTGCCGGTGAAAACCACCTTGTCGGCATTGATGACGATGACGTTGTCGCCGTCGTCAACGTGGGGCGTGAAGGTTGCCTTGTGCTTGCCGCGCAGGCGCATAGCGATGATGGAAGCGAGACGGCCAACGACCAGCCCTTCGGCGTCGATGATCACCCACTTCTTCTCCACCTCTGCAGGCTTCTGGGAGAAGGTTGCCATAGTGAATACTCTCTTTTGAGACCCTTGGCCCGAGGGCTTGAAGGGCGTTTCTTGTTGCTTGGATTGGCAGGCTTGCGGCATGCCAAAAAGAAAGCAGCCCGGACAGGCTGCGTTCTGGCGCGGTGTATAACGGGAACGTGACATGGGGTCAATATCGACTTCCCCGAGGCTTTGAAAAAAATACAAGTAAAAACAATAGGTTAAATATGTGGTATTATATTGCCTCAAATTTGTCGGCTGAAGATCTGCCGTATTTGACCGTTTTCGGCATCGTCCTGCCGGATTTGAAGGAGCATGCCACGGTCGAAAGCAGCCGCTAATCCTCGAAGGCGCGCAGGCATTTCATCATTTCGCGATCGCGGCGCAGAACCATTCCGAGGCGGCGCGTGAGCTTCGGCTGCAGCGATGATGTCGTCACGAGGCCGGCGCGGTCGCGCTTCACTGCCAGCCCCGGCAGGATCGACCAGCCGAGCCCGACGGCCACCAGTTCCTTGATCGCCTCGATGCTGCCGAACTCCATCGCCGGCCGGATCCTGGCGTCCGGTGCGGCCAGCCATGCATCGATTGCCCGCCGCGTATTGCCGCCCTCATAGAGCAGCAGCGTCCTGTCGCGCATGAAGGCGGCGTCCGGTCCGTCTTCGGGCATGCGGCTGCCGGCGGGTGCGACCGCCAGCAATTCCTCCTCGTAGAACGGTTCGATCTCGAGGTTCCGCCCCGAGGCCGGCAGGGCGATGACGGCGATATCGAGGCTGTTCGCCTCCAGGTCGCGCAGGATGTCGTCGGCATTGCCGATATGGACGGTGATTTCGAGGCCGGGCATGGATTTGCGGGCGGCGGCAATGGCCCGGGGAAGCAGATGGATCGACGCCGTGCCGCCGCTGCCGATACGCACACGGCCGCTGGCGCCGTCTCTGTAGGGCATCATCGCTTCCTCAGCGGCGGCAGCGTCCTGGAGCAGGCGCCTTGCATGCACGAGCAGGTCAAGGCCTGCCGGAGTCGGCTGCGCCCGCCGTCCGACGCGCTCGATCAGCCGAACGCCGAGCCGCTGTTCGAGCCCCTTGACCTGCAGGCTGACGGCCGGCTGCGTCAGTCCTTCCTTGTCGGCCGCCGCCGTAAAGCTCCCGAGATCGGCGACGTTGACGAAGGTTGCAAGCTGATCGAGGCTGAGCGCCATACCAAAGGAATCCTTATGCATCTCATAATATCCATAAGCTTCCTTCGTAGCATTCTCCAGCGCATCTTTCATCCGTCGAAGAAAGGAAGACGAGATGGCCCTGGAATTGAGCGCGATACGCGAAACGCCGCGCGATATCGTTCGGTCGAAAATTGGCGGGACGGCGCATTGGGGGAGGCGGCTGTTGGCTGCTGTCGAAGATCGCCTGGAAAAGCGCCGCAGCCGCCGCACGCTGTGCGACCTCACCGAGGACGAGCTTCGCGATGTCGGCCTCACCCGGGCACAGGCAAAAGCCGAGATAGCGAAATCCTGGTTCTGGTCCTGACCGCGAAGGCTTGCGCGAAAAGCGTCGATCCCGCTCGAAATTGCCGGCGCCTTGTGGCAATACCTCAGTCTGGAAATCGAGCGCAGGGAGCAGACTCATGGCCGAAATCGTATCCTTCCCGGACGCAGGCAGGGCGGATGGATTGCTGCTCCGCTCGTTGCGCGATGGCGTGCTGCGCCTCGTGCTCAACAATCCGCCGGCCAATGCGCTCTCGATTGCGCTTCTGCAAGCGCTGATCGCCGAGCTCGACAACGCCGGATCGGATGCGAGCGTGCGCGTTGTCGTCATCGCCTCGACCGGCAATGTCTTTTCCGCCGGCCATGATCTCAAGGAACTCACCGCCCATCGTGCCGATGAGGATCAGGGAGCCGGTTTCTTCGAGAGGGCCTTCCGGCTCTGCGCTGACCTGATGCTGAAGATCGCGCATCTGCCGAAGCCCGTCATCGCCGAGGTCGATGGGCTGGCGACGGCTGCCGGCTGCCAGCTCGTCGCTTCCTGCGATCTGGCGATCTGCACGGACACGTCGACATTCTGCACGCCGGGCGTCAATATCGGCCTGTTCTGTTCGACGCCGATGGTGGCGGTTTCCCGCGCCGCCCATCGCAAACAGGCGATGGAGATGCTGTTGACCGGCGAGACGATCGACGCCTCCACAGCCAAGGATTTCGGCCTCGTCAACCGCATCGTGCCGAAGCAATATCTGGCGCAGGTCGTTGCCAAATATGCGGGGGTGATCGCGAGCAAGTCGCCGCTGACCCTGAAGATCGGCAAGGAAGCCTTTTACCGGCAGCTCGAACTGCCGGTCGAGGCCGCCTATGATTATGCCGCCGGGGTGATGGTCGACAATATGCTGACGCAGGATGCCAAGGAGGGGATCGACGCCTTCCTCGGCAAGCGCTTGCCGGAATGGAAGCGCGAGTAGATCACGCCAGTTTCAGAACCAGCCCGCCAATGGCGATGACGACGCCGGCGACGTAGCGCCAGAGGCTGGCCTTTTCCTTGAAGACGGTAATCGAGATCACCAGTGCAAAGAGGATCGCGGTTTCGCGCAGGGCCGCAACGGTTGCGACCGGGGCTTTCGTCATCGCCCAGAGCGCCAACCCGTAGGAAGCGATCGAGCCGGCGCCGCCGATCAGGCCGCGCCACCAGTTGCCACGGACGTGACGCGCCACGGCCACGGCGCCGCGTTGCGAAACCGCCCAGGAAAACAGCAGCACCGGCGGCAGCAGCGACATCCATAATGTGTAGGACACCGCATTGCCGGAAAGGCGTGCGCCGATGCCGTCGACATAGGTGTAGCTGGCGATGACGCAGGCATTGACAAGCGAGAGCATGACGGCGCGGCTGCTGCCGCGCCGCGCCTCCAGAGCGAGCGTCAGCACACCGGCGCAGATCGTCACTGTGCCGGCAAGGGCGCCGCCGGAAAGATTTTCCTTCAGAATGAAGCCGCTTGTCGCGGCGATCAGCAGCGGTGCGCAGCCACGCATAAGCGGGTAGACGAGGCCGATATCGCCGGCCCGGTAGGCAGCGGCGACCAGTTGGAAATAGGCGAACTGCAGGATGGCCGAGATGCCGATGAACGGCCAGGACGCGCTGTCCGGCAATGGCAGAAATGCCAGGAACGGCAGCGCCGAAACCGCGCCGCCGGCCGAGATCAACGCCGCATCGAGGGATTTATCGCTGCCGGCCTTGACGATGGCGTTCCATGTCGCGTGCAGTAATGCGCCGAAGAGAACGAGCAGGATGACGTCGAGAGGCAAGGGATAAATCCGCAAACAGATGGGGAAGACAAGATGCTTCGCCCTCGGACGGGGCAACCTCTTGAAAAGACAACTGGCATTTGCACGAAAATGAACGCGAGCCGGTTCCGGATGCGTTCAAATGTCCAATAACATCCTTTCCTCAGGGGAACAATGTTGGATTGCTGCGGCAATTTTTACGTGCGCGCGATATGCGTTCAATCCAGACGAGGCTTTCAACTATGAGATGTTTCTAATTTACCTAGGAACGCATTAGGGGTTTATCGTGAACAAAAAGGGAAAATGCATAGCGGAATTCCGAAGCGGATTATTCTATGATGCTGAAATATAGATATTATTCTATAGCTTTGACATAGGGGAAAATTAAAGCCGGAGGTTGTGTTATCTTTAATAAATCGCAGCGCGCGATTGAGTTCGAACTTCTCGCAACCGCGAAAGGCGTTGCGGTTCGGCGTCCGTCATGATGGCGAAAACATCAGAGCTGATAATGCGGAACGAACAGCATCCCGTCAAGGTTGTCGATGTTCTGACAGTTCAGAACGGGGCAGCGGGGATCGTCTTTCGAGGGGATGTGGGTCCACTCCGCATAATCGGTCGCGTCGCAATAATTGCTGTTGCGGACGTAGCGATCATAGAGCGGCAGACCGCGGGGGGACTGGTAGCGAAAGATGACGGCGCCCTGATTATGGATGGCGGCGCGCACGCTGGCGCAGCTCATGGTGAGCGGATTGTAGCGCGAGATAGCCAGGGCTGGCGATGCTGCGAGCACGAGCATGAGGGCAAGAGCGATTTTTTTCATCGAATCATCCTCAGGAAGTATCCAATTCATATATACGGGAAAGGCACGCAGCTGGTTTCATGCAAAAGCAAAAAATCATGCGTGCCGTGGCCAAAGGCTTTCGCAAGCGGAGAAGCGGACATGAATCACGACAGCTACACGGATGATTTCCTCGCCGGCATCCTGCATTCGGTCAAGACCATCGCCCTGACCGGCGCTTCGCCCAATCCGGCCCGGCCGAGCAACGGCGTCATGGGGTATCTGCTGTCGCGCGGCTATGAGGTCATTCCCGTCAACCCGGGGCAGGCGGGTAAACAGATCCAGGGCCGCACCGTCTATGCCCGGCTTGCCGACATTCCCGTGCCGATCGACATGGTCGACGTCTTCCGCGCCGCCGAATATCTGGATGGGGTGGTCGAGGAGGCCTTGGCGCTGAGGCCGCTGCCGCGGATCATCTGGGCGCAGCTCGGCGTCCGCGACGATGCGGCCGCGGCAAAGGCTGAGGCCGCCGGCATCAAGGTGGTGATGAACCGCTGCCCGGCGATCGAATATCCCCGTCTCATTGCCTGAGTTGCGGTCTGGAGAGACGGATTTTCCACCGAACGCCGTTGGGTTGAAACGGATCGCGATTAACTTTCGTCTTCAAGCGGCTATGATCCCGTCCGTCAGCAATAATTGGAGGACGACATGGCCAAGAATGATCCGGGATTCAACACGTTGGCGATCCATGCCGGCGCTCAGCCCGACCCGGCGACCGGCGCGCGGGTAACGCCGATCTATCAGACGACCGCCTTCGTCTTCAACGATTCCGATCATGCCGCTGCTCTCTTCGGCCTGCAGGCTTTCGGCAATATCTACACCCGCATCATGAACCCAACGCAGGCCGTGCTGGAGGAGCGTGTCGCAGCACTGGAAGGCGGCACGGCGGCCCTTGCCGTCGCCTCCGGCCATGCGGCGCAGATGATCGTCTTCCATACCATCATGCGCCCCGGCGAAAACTTCATCGCTGCCCGCAAGCTCTACGGCGGCTCGATCAACCAGTTCGGCCATGCCTTCGAGAATTTCGGCTGGCAGGTACGCTGGGCCGATTCCGCCGATCCGGCAAGCTTCGAAAGCCAGATCGACGAGAAGACGCGCGGCATCTTCATCGAGAGCCTGGCCAATCCCGGCGGCACCTTCGTCGATATTGCCGCCATTGCCGATGTCGCCCATCGCAACGGCCTGCCGCTGATCGTCGACAATACGATGGCGACCCCTTATCTCATCCGCCCGATCGAGCACGGCGCCGATATCGTCGTGCATTCGCTGACGAAGTTTCTCGGCGGCCACGGCAATTCCATGGGCGGCCTCATCGTTGACGGCGGCACCTTCGACTGGTCGAAATCCGGCAATTACCCGATGCTGTCGAGCCCGCGGCCGGAATATAACGGCATGGTCCTGCACGCGACCTTCGGCAATTTCGCCTTTGCGATCGCTGCCCGCGTGCTCGGCCTGCGCGATCTCGGCCCGGCGATCTCGCCCTTCAACGCCTTCCTGATCCTGACCGGCATCGAAACGCTGCCGCTGCGCATGCAGCGTCACAGCGACAATGCGATCGCGGTGGCGAAATGGCTGAAGGCGCACAGCAAGATCGCCTGGGTGAACTACGCCGGCCTCGACGACGACCCGAACCACGCCCTGCAGCAGCGCTACTCGCCGAAAGGCGCCGGCTCGGTCTTCACCTTCGGCGTCGAGGGCGGTTACGAGGCGGGCAAGACCCTGGTCGAGGGGCTGCAGCTCTTCTCCCATCTTGCCAATATCGGCGACACCCGCTCGCTCGTCATCCATCCGGCCTCGACGACACACCGGCAGTTGAGCGACGAACAGAAAACCTCAGCCGGCGCCGGGCCGGATGTGGTGCGCCTTTCCGTCGGCATCGAAGACGTCAAGGACATCATCGCCGATCTCGAACAGGCGCTCTCGAAGATCTGATTGAAGCGCAGGCTGGCTGCGTGGTTCCAAAACGACGGGGTGGCGTACACAACGGGCAAGGAGGATCAACTTTGGCAGATTATTCGCCGTGCGGACCGTTGGGCGGCAGGGACTGGCTGGATGCCGGGTGCTTCCGACGCCTAGCCGAAAGAACTCAATTTTCTGAAGCCTGGGCGAAATTCGAGAGATGGATATGGAAGAACATCTTCGTTACGCAGATATTGAAGGCAGCCAGCAACGCTCTCGTTTGACCTCCCTAATATTGCAAGTTCCAGAGCTGGTGAAGGTACTCCGGCATCTGGAGGCGATGAGATTGCCAGGCCACCTTGTTGGGGGAGGTGCAATTTACCAGACGGTTTGGAACGCGCTGACAGGGCGGCCCCGCTGGTATGGCGTTAAGGATATCGATATAATCTATTTCGACGATGCCGACCTGTCCTACGAGGCCGAAGACCGTGTTATCCGTGCGGTCCTCCCTGTGGCAGTGGACCTGCCGATCCCGCTTGAGATCAGAAACCAGGCGCGTGTTCACCTCTGGTTCGAGGAGCGATTTGGTATCTCGGTTGAGCCACTAACGTGTTCGAAAGACGCCCTGCTTCGATACTCGACGAAGACGCATTCTGTCGCCGTGCGATTGGCGGACGACGACCAATTGCACATCGAAGCCCCCTTCGGTCTAAACGACATGTTTTCGTTCCGGGTCGTGCCAAACTATGCATTGGATAACCGAAACACTCACGAGGAGAAGGCCGCGAGGGCGAAAACACTGTGGCCGGAGGTAAGAATCCATCACTGGTGAAGAGGCTTGCGCTCCCGCCGCGGCTCGATAGGCCACCGCCTCAGGAACTTTGCGATCCGATGGCTTTATACATCTTCACGCAAGCCATACGCACCCCGGAACCGAGGACGTGATGGCTCCGTTCCCTGACCTCGTAGCCATGGGCCTTGTAAAATGGTTCAGGATCGTGTCCCAGGGAGTGGTGTAGCTTAGACGGCCACGGCTCATCCCAGAGGGCCGGATGAGTGTCAGCTTGCTGCTGGCAGGCTGATGAGTGGATCATCGCTCATCGTAGCGATTGTCTCAAGGGTCATATAGCGAGATCGCTGGACGGCCCATTCATCATTCTGTTCGAGCAGCAGCGCACCGACCAGGCGCACGATGGCGTCGTCGTTGGGGAAGATGCCGACGACCTCTGTCCGCCGCTTGATCTCGCCGTTCAATCGCTCAATCGGGTTGGTCGAGTGAAGTTTGGCCCAATGCTGCTTGGGAAAGGTCATGTAGGCGAGTACGTCTTGCTCAGCGTTGTCCATCAAACTGGCAAGCTTCGGGACCTTTGGCCTGATCTGGTCGGCGACGTTGCGCCACTGAGTGCTTGCCGCCTCCGGCGTGTCTTGAGCGAAGGCCGTGGCAATGAAGGCGGAGACGACGCGCCGTCCGCTCTTTCCAGCATGGGCCAAAGCATTGCGCATGAAGTGGACCCTGCAGCGCTGCCAGGTGGCGCAGAGCACCTTCGATACTGCGGCTTTGATGCCCTCATGGGCATCGGAGACGACGAGCTTGACGCCACGCAGACCCCGCCTGGTCAGCTTGCGCAGGAATTCCGTCCAGATCGCCTCGGCCTCGGACGTGCCGATCTCCATGCCGAGCACTTCGCGTCGGCCGTCGGTGTTGACGCCGACGGCGATGATGACTGCAACAGAGACGATGCGCCCGCCACGCCGGACCTTCAGGTAGGTAGCATCGATCCACAGATAGGGCCATTCGCCCTCGATAGGCCGGTCGAGAAAGGCCTTCACCTTCTCGTCGATCTCCTCGCACAGCCGGGAGACCTGGCTCTTGGAAATGCCCGACATGCCCATCGCCTTGACGAGGTCATCAACCGAGCGGGTCGAAACGCCCTGGATATAGGCCTCCTGAATAACCGCCGTCAGAGCCTTCTCGGCCATACGGCGTGGTTCAAGGAAGCTCGGGAAATAGCTGCCGGTACGAAGCTTGGGAATGCGCAGCTCGACGGTGCCCGCCCGCGTCTCCCAGTCTCGGTCGCGGTAGCCGTTGCGCTGGGCAAGTCGAAAGCCATTCTTCTCGCCATAGCCCGCACCGGTCTTCGTGCCGACTTCCAGCGCCATCAGTTTCTCGGCAGCAAAGCCGATCATCTCGCGCAGCAAATCGGCGTCAGCGCTCTTCTCAACGAGTGAGCGTAGGTTCATCATGTCGTCGGTCATCGGTGGAGTCCTTCAGGTTGGCTCTAAGCAACCCGACCCTACCGGAAATCACCGATGGCTATGAAATCCAGCTACACCACTCCCTGGGACACGATCCCCATTATTGTCACCGCTGTTACGGCGCTGGCATGACATCGCGCTTCCAGACGCCTGGCTCGTGGCTGGTGCAATCGCTCAGACGGTCTGGAACCATGCGTTTGCTTTCCCGCTCGTTCACGGCATCAATGACATCGATATCGTTTATTTTGACGCTAGCGACCTTTCCGAGGAGGCGGAAGCGGATCATGCCGCTCGAATCCAAGTGGCCTTCTCCGATTTGCCGATCTGGATCGATGTGAAGAATGAGGCCCGGGTTCACCTGTGGTATGAGGCAAAGTTCGGGTATCCAATCGAGCCTTACATATCGACGACCGATGCCATCGCCACCTTCCCGACAACTGCGACGGCCGTCGGGATACGTCCTGGTGATGGCGGCCTGGAGCTTTGCGCTCCTTTCGGCCTTTCCGACCTTCTCGGCGGCATTGTCCGTGCGAACACGAGGCAGATCACACGGGAAGTGTATGAGCGGAAGGTCGACCGATGGATCAATGTCTGGCCAAACCTCACGGTCGTGAAGTGGTAGGCAAATACGAGGAAGGGAAGATGTTGAACCTATGCTGCGATCGCACCTGAAAAATCGAGCGATTTCAATCATGGCGCATACAAACGTATGCTGCGAAGGGCACTAATATCGGGAAGGTCCGTGACAACCATGGCAAATTTCATCACCTTCAGCATTGACGGCATCGAACCGGAGTTCGGCGCCCCGGAGCCCGGCCGGATCATTTCAGGCGATCCGCAATTCCGCACCTGGAACCTGGAGGAGGCCGAGGGCGGGATTTATTCCGGTATCTGGGAGGCGACGCCGGGCAAGTGGCGGATCGTCTATGAGGAATGGGAATATTTCAGCCTGCTGTCCGGCCATTCGATCGTCACCGAGGACGGCGGCGAGCCGGTTCATCTGAAGACGGGCGACCGGATGATCCTGAGACCCGGCTTCAAGGGAACCTGGGAAGTCGTTGAAACGACTCGCAAGGATTATGTGATCAAGGTTTAAACCGTGCCGGTCAATCGCCGCCGACGATGACAGGCCTGTCCCGATTTGCGGCGATGACGGCCCGTCTTTCCGCGAATGGCCGCGCTTCTTTCCTAGATAGAGTGCTTTTTACCAGTCCTATTAATCGGGCTTACATCGTCAAAATGCTATATCTCGTCCGCAGCGCATAGCGGACATGATGTCTCCTGCCGTCTCACAGACATGGTCTTGCAATTAATCTTTTGCGGAATTTGCATGTCGACTCTTGCAGGTAGGTACGTTCGGACTCAAACGTCCTCCATCATTGCGACAACGGTCTGCTTCCTCGTCGTCGCCCTCGTCCTGACCGGCCTGATGGCGCATGTCGTCTTCACGATGACCCGATCGGCGAATGAGATCGATGATGCGCGGGCCACGCGCGCCGCCCGCGCGGCGATCTCAGCCTTTGTGGCGCGCCTGAGCGGGACGACGACGGATAATGCCATCTGGGACGATGCCTATAGTGCGGCCTCGTCTCCGACCGCCGCCGATTGGGCCTATGAAAATTGGGGAAAGACTAGCGAGGATTACGCGCTCTATGATGGCGCGGTCGTCATCGGTCCCGACCGGTCTTCGATCGTCTCTGCATACGCCAAGGGCAAGCCATTCGAGCCGAGCGCCTTTTTCGGCGAAGGCTTTTATCGGCAGGTCAACGCAGCTGCCGATCCCGCACGGGCGCCGGTGGTCAATTTCATCAAGACCGGAAGCGGTATCGCTCTGCTCGCATCGCAGGCGATCCAGCCATACGAACCCACTACCGAGCTTCCGAAGCTCAGCACGCTGAGCTTCTACAAGGAATTTACGCCCGAAGTTCTCGACACGCTCTCGAACGAACATGAACTCGAAGGCTTGCACCTTGAGGCGAAGCCCAGGCCGGAATTTCTGAACACGCCGATCACGGACATGAAGGGGGCCGTCATCGGCTATCTCGTCTGGCCGAGCAAAGCCCCTGGAAGCACCGTGTTTCAGCAGGTAACGCCCTATGTCGCGGCCGCCGTCGCCATCCTTTCGCTGTTCCTGATCGGCGTGCTGATGGTCGGCGCGTCGGAGACGCGGCGCCTGCGCCAATTGGCGCAAGCAGCGCTTTTCGAAGCGGGCCATGACAGCCTGAGCGGCCTATTGAACAGGCATGGACTTCTCAGCCTGCTGGAGGAGTTGGAGGGGCCGGGCTCTTCGCCGCCACGGCTCTATCTGGTCGACCTTGACGGCTTCAAGGCCGTCAACGATGCCTGGGGGCATGCGGTCGGCGACGATTTGATCCGGCTGGTCTCGACCGCGCTCGCGGGCTGCCATCCCGACGTCGTTGCCGCGGCCCGGCTGGGAGGCGACGAATTCGCGCTGGTGCATGTCGGGGCCGCGACCTGCGAAGAGATGGAAAAGACCATTCTGGCGCTGTTTGCCGAGCCCTTCAAAATCGACGGCCGGACGATCGAGGTCGGCGCAAGCATCGGCGCTGCCGCCGGCGACAGAGATATCGAACCCTTGGAGCTTCTGCGCAGAGCAGATATGGCCCTCTATCGCGCCAAGGCAAACGGCCGAGGCCAGGCGATCGAATACGACCCCGAACTGGACGAGGAGCGCCAAAGGATCGCCGAACTGGAAGGCCTTTTGAAAGGCGCCATCGGCAGTGGTGCGATCGAGGCCGTTTTCCAGCCTCTCGTCTCTGCCACGACAGGCGCTGTCACCGGGCTTGAAGCGCTGGCGCGCTGGCGAACGCCGACAGGAAACATCAGCCCGGAAGTTTTCATCCCTCTCGCCGAGAGGTGCGGCCTCATCGATGCGCTCGGCGTTCACATGCTGAGAACATCGATCGAGCATGCCAGGAGCTGGCCCGATCTGGCATTGTCGGTCAATGTCTCGCCGATCCAGCTCTGCAATCCCGAGTTTGCCGCCGAAGTGATTTCGGTCCTGAAAGAACTTGATTTCAATCCGAAGCGCCTGACCTTGGAGATCACCGAAGGAGTGCTGATGACGAATCCGGATCAGGCCCGGCGGTCGATAGACCAGCTCAAGCGCGTCGGCATAAAGTTCGCGCTTGATGATTTCGGCTGCGGCTACGCCAGCATCGGCGCATTGCGGCAGTTCGGGTTCGATCGCATGAAGATCGACCGCTCGCTTGTATCCGCCCTCGATGAAGGCGCCAACGGCGCCGAGGTCCTTCGGGCGACCATTTCCCTGGCGACCGCCCTGCAGATTCCGGTGACCGCTGAGGGTATCGAGAACAACCGCCAGGCGATGATCCTGCGGGAGGCCGGCTGCGATCAGCTTCAGGGATATCTGATGGGCAGACCCATGTCGGCACGCGACATATCCAGCAAGCTGGAAGAGTCAGCCGCCTGACGCCGGGGATTCACCGCCGCTACGGCTGATCAGCGCTCCCGAACGGGTCACCACCGCAGGTCCAGCCGGTCCAGCCCGTGGAAATGATAGACGTCCTTGACTTCAGGCGTCTTTGCCAGCCTGAGGCCGGCAAGCCGGGCGAACAGGATCGGCAGCACGACATTGAGCTCCAGTCGCGCCAGCGGTGCGCCGATGCAGAAATGGATGCCGGCGCCGAAGGACAGGTTCGCCGCCTCGTTGCGGCCGGGCCGGAAGGCGAGCGGATCGGTGAATTTCGCCGGGTCGAGATTGGCGGCGGCAAGAATGAGGCTGACCTTGTCGCCGCGCTGGAAGGAGATACCGTCGATTTCAGCGGGCTCCAGCGCCCAGCGCTGGAAGATGTGGACCGGCGCGCAGATGCGTAGCGTCTCCTCGACGGTGCGCTCCGTCGCCGCCTCGTCGCGGAAGAGGTCCGCCGGATCCGAGCCGCTCTCGAGGATGGTGCGCACGGAATTGCCGATCTGGTGCACGGTGGCCTCGTGCCCGGCGTTGAGCAGCACGATCGTCGTCGAGATCAGCTCTTCCTCGGTGAGATACTGCCCCTTGTGCTCGGTATGGATCATGTGGGTCAGCAGGTCGTCGCGCGGCTCGGCGCGGCGCTCGGCGATCACTGTCCTGACATAGTCGGAAAATTCCTTCGCCGCCCGTTCGGCCTCGTCCTCCTGCGCACGCGTGCGGCCGAACATATACATGCGGACATAGGCGTGCGACCAGGCGAGCAGCTGCGGGCCCATCTCCTCGGGAATGCCGATCATCCGGGCGATCATCGTCACCGGGATGATGTCGGCAAAGGCCGAGAGCAGCTCGACTTCGCGCTTGCCGGCGAAGCCGTCGATCAGCCGGTTGGCGAGTTCGGCAAGCTCCGGCTTCATCTTCTCGACATGGCGCGAGACGAAGGCGCGGTTGACCAGCGTGCGCAGCCGCGTGTGCTCGGGCGGTTCGAGTTCGAGCAGGGAATAACGTTCCGACAGATCGAAACTGGCAAGATGCGGCATCGGTTCGGCAAGCCCGAGCTCCTCGCGGCTGGCGATATGCAGGATCTGCCGGCCGAAGCGGCGGTCGCGCAGCAACCCGTTCACATGGTCGTAGCCGGTGAAGAACCACTGCTTCTGCTCGCGCCAGTAAAAGGTCGGGCAATGGGCGTGCAACGCGGCATAGACGGCATTCGGATTGCCGTAGAAATCAGGATTGCGGGCATCCAGCGAGACGTGGCGGCTGGCAGGGTCGATCGAGAGAAAGGGCGGTATCGTCATGCCCCGAGGCTTAGCGGATTTGCCGGGCCTCGGAAAGATGCGGGCGAGGGGGCTCTGCTGGGATGCGCGTCCAGCAGGCCGCGCGTCCGGTGCCCCATCACTTGAAGATTTGCTCGCAACCCCGGGGATCGATTCCGATTTTCGGGTTATAAGTTAGCCGGCCCGCGACAGCGTGCCCATCCGCCGCAGCGCCTCGACCTGATCGTCGACCGTCGGCACGAGTTCGCCGGCGGTGGTGCTGGGCGTCGCCGGTGCCGGGGCTGCGGCCTCCGCTTCGCCGAAGGTGACCGTGCAGTTACGGCCGGCGCCCTTCGCCGCATAGAGCGCCCGGTCGGCGGCCGAAATCAATTTGTCGATATTGGCTTCGATCGAGGAGGCGAGCGCGATGCCGATGCTGACGGTGGCGGGGACGATCGCTTCGCCGGTGCTGACGGGCAGGCGGCAGAATTCTGTGCGGATCGCTTCGGCGATCGCCTCGGCCTCGGTCTGGTCGGTGACCGCGGCGAAGGCTGCGAATTCCTCGCCGCCCATGCGGCCGAAGATGCTGTTCGGAATATACTGGCGGGCCATGCGCGCGAAGGCGGTCAGCACGGCGTCGCCGGACTGGTGGCCGAAACGGTCGTTGACGCGCTTGAAATGGTCGAGATCGAAGAGCATCACCGCGACCTGGCGCTGCTCGTCATGGGCTTTTTCCTGGATGGCGTCGAAATAACCGAGCAGGCCGCGGCGGTTGAGCACGCCGGTCAGCGAATCGGTCAAAGTGAGGGCGCGCAGGTGCCGTTCGGAGCGCTCCATGATCAGCCGGCAGGTGAAGGCGAAGGCGATGGTGAGCAGGAAGGCGCTTGCCATGGCCGAGGCGCCGCCGAGATTGGTTGCCTCGATATCGCTCGGCAGCGTCAGCGCCATCGTCAGCGCCGAGCCGAAGCACAGGCAGCCCTGGATGACGAAGACGCCCATCAGTTTGACGCGGGTACGCTCACGGCGCATGTCGCCGGCAGCGACGGCCAGGGCAAGCGCAGTCGCGCCCGTCGCCGAAGCGAGATTGTAGAGCACGACGCGGTTTGAATAGTCGCTGTTGACCCAGGGCAGGAAGACGCCGGCCAGCCAGATCGCCGGCGGCAGCAGCGCCCACCATTCGATCTTCTTGCGGTCGAGCGCCAGAAAACCCGCCACCCAGGCGCTCTGGCCGAGCAGCGCGATGGCATTGCCGATCTCGATGGACAGCAGGCTGGGGACCTGCTCACGCAGCGCGATCATCGCAAAACCGATGCCGGTCAGAAGGAAGCCGAGGCCCCAATAGAGATAGGCCTCGTTCCTGACATTGTGGCGCCAGGCAACGAACAGCACCAAAGCGAGCGTCATGGCCTCGGAACACCAGATGGCGAGACCTGTAGCGATATTGAACACGGCAGCAACCCCTTGCCCGTCGGCCTTATCAGTCGGCCTTGTGTGTCGGCCCCGATTTGTTGGCCCGATTTATTGGTGTGCATCCTTGCCGAGGAAGCTCGCCACTTCCTTAATGCTGCTGCGCTGCGGCATGGTTTTGGGCCGATATCTATCGGTAGGCTTTCTCTAGGGTAAACGTGTGTGAGCACTCTCGAATGGAGTAAGCATTCCTTCATCCTGTCGTGGAGAAAAGCCGGGGAGGGCGGTCCCATGGGCTCGCCGTTAACAGGCGCTTGTTGGAAAGAGGCTACAGCCAAGGCCGCCTTGCCCCGGCTTCTTAACGTTATCCGCATGCGTGTCTTGAAGAGGAGGGCCGGGACACTCTATGTAGGGATAAGACATTTTCTTTGATTCCCGGCGCCGGCCGGCGAGACGTTGACAAAGGACGCACATGAGAAACCCAGTCGATACCGCAATGGCCCTCGTGCCGATGGTCGTGGAACAGACCAACCGCGGTGAACGCTCCTACGACATCTATTCCCGCCTGTTGAAGGAGCGCATCATCTTCCTGACCGGTGCCGTCGAAGACCATATGGCGACGCTCGTCTGCGCCCAGCTTCTCTTCCTCGAGGCCGAAAACCCGAAGAAGGAAATCGCCCTCTACATCAATTCGCCGGGCGGCGTCGTCACCGCCGGCATGGCGATCTACGACACGATGCAGTTCATCAAGCCCGCGGTTTCGACGCTCTGCATCGGCCAGGCCGCCTCCATGGGCTCGCTGCTGCTGGCCGCCGGCCACAAGGACATGCGCTTCGCCACGCCGAATTCCCGCATCATGGTGCATCAGCCCTCGGGCGGTTTCCAGGGCCAGGCTTCGGACATCGAGCGCCACGCCCGCGACATCCTCAAGATGAAGCGCCGCCTGAACGAGGTCTATGTCAAGCACACCGGCCGCACCTACGAGGAAGTTGAAAAGACGCTCGATCGTGACCATTTCATGGATGCGGATGAAGCCCAGGGCTGGGGCGTGATCGACAAGGTTCTGACGTCGCGCCTCGAAATGGAAGGCGAGCAGGCCTAGTAATTAATTGGGATGGTGTTTTTGTCGCCACAGTTCTATCTCATTTGTGATCGAACAAGGCTTTCAACTGGCGACGAAGACGCTAATAGTAGCCATTAATGCTATGTTGAATTTTTATGACATAGCATCGGCATTCGAAGGGGAATTCGTTGCCGCCGGAACCCGGACATGATTGGGCCCGGTTCGTACCCCCTGAAGCCCTTCTCGGCAAAGGCTCCGGTGACGGAGTGCCGCCAGGAGCTGATTGAGTGGACCGCGATTTCGCCTTGAAATGCGGCGTGCTGGAAGGAAAGTGATATGAGCAAGGTCAGCGGCAGCAACGGCGGCGACTCCAAGAACACACTCTATTGTTCGTTCTGCGGAAAGAGCCAGCACGAAGTCCGGAAACTGATTGCCGGACCGACCGTCTTCATCTGCGATGAATGCGTCGAATTGTGCATGGACATCATCCGCGAGGAGAACAAGTCCTCGATGGTCAAGTCCCGCGACGGCGTTCCGACGCCCCAGGACATCATCAAGGTCCTCGACGAATATGTCATCGGCCAGCGGCAGGCGAAGAAGATCCTGTCGGTCGCCGTTCACAACCATTACAAGCGCCTGGCGCACGCCTCCAAGAACGGCGAAGTCGAGCTGGCGAAGTCGAACATCATGCTGGTCGGCCCGACCGGCTGCGGCAAGACCTATCTTGCCCAGACGCTCGCCCGCATCATCGACGTTCCCTTCACCATGGCCGATGCGACGACGCTGACCGAAGCCGGCTATGTCGGCGAGGACGTCGAAAACATCATCCTCAAGCTCCTGCAGTCGGCCGACTACAATGTCGAGCGTGCGCAGCGCGGCATCGTCTACATCGACGAAGTCGACAAGATTTCGCGCAAGTCCGACAATCCGTCGATCACCCGCGACGTCTCGGGCGAGGGCGTCCAGCAGGCGCTCTTGAAGATCATGGAAGGCACGGTTGCTTCCGTTCCGCCGCAGGGCGGTCGCAAGCATCCGCAGCAGGAATTCCTGCAGGTCGACACGACCAACATCCTGTTCATCTGCGGCGGCGCCTTCGCCGGTCTCGACAAGATCATCTCCGCCCGCGGCGAGAAGACGTCGATCGGCTTCGGCGCGACCGTCAAGGCCCAGGACGACCGCCGCGTCGGCGAAGTCCTGCGCGAGCTGGAGCCGGAAGACCTGGTCAAGTTCGGCCTCATCCCCGAGTTCATCGGCCGTCTGCCGGTTCTGGCGACGCTCGAGGATCTCGATGAGGATGCGCTGATCCAGATCCTGTCCGAGCCGAAGAATGCACTGATCAAGCAGTATCAGCGCCTGTTCGAGATGGAAGACGTGGAACTGACCTTCCACGAGGATGCCCTGCGCGAAATCGCCCGCAAGGCGATCGTCCGCAAGACCGGCGCCCGCGGCCTTCGCTCGATCATGGAGAAGATCCTGCTCGACACGATGTTCGAACTGCCGACGCTGGAAGGCGTGCGCGAAGTCGTCATCTCCGAGGAGGTCGTGCGCGGTTCGGCCCGGCCGCTTTACATCTATGCCGATCGTCAGGAAGAAAAGGCCAACGCTTCGGCGTAACCTTTGCGCTTTCGCACGATTATTTTGGGGGCTTGCCATCGGCAGGCCCCTTTCTATTTGAAAAACCATCCGAGGCACTGTTAGTATTTTGCCGGTGGGAACCGGAATTGACTTTGCCGATGTTGGGAAGGGCCGATGTTGCGCAAGGAAGAGTGCTTGGCAATGATGCCGTGATTCCGTAAGCCTATTGCCGGCGCTTGTATTTTAGCCGGTCGGAAATGGTAAGCGCCGGTCCAGCCACGCGCTTCATAGTGTTGGCGTTCCGTTGTAGCAAAGCTGTCACATCCGGGGAACGCGGGCGTTAGCGTGGCTTGAAAAGCGTAGTCAGAACCTCCACTTGTAGCAACAAGTGAGAGTGCCGGCCGGTCCCAAGCGGCCGTGCAGAGAGCCCGGTAACGGGACGATGGAAAGGACTTAAAAATGACGAAGAAAACGTCTGTAGCGAGCAGTACTGCCTACCCTGTTCTGCCTTTGCGCGACATCGTGGTTTTCCCGCATATGATCGTGCCGCTGTTCGTCGGACGGGAAAAGTCGATCCGTGCGCTCGAAGAGGTCATGGGGTCCGACAAGCAGATCATGCTCGTGACGCAGATCAACGCCAGTGACGACGATCCGGATCCTTCCGCGATCCACAAGGTCGGCACCGTGGCGAACGTATTGCAGCTCCTGAAGCTGCCCGACGGCACCGTCAAGGTCCTGGTCGAAGGCCGCGCCCGCGCCGAGATCGACACCTATACCAGCCGCGAGGATTTCTATGAGGCGCTCGGCCACGTGCTTGAGGAGCCGCATGACGATCCGGTCGAGCTGGAAGCCTTGTCGCGTTCGGTCGTCTCCGAATTCGAGAGCTATGTGAAGCTCAACAAGAAAATTTCGCCTGAAGTGGTCGGCGCTGCCAGCCAGATCGACGACTATTCCAAGCTCGCCGATACGGTTGCTTCGCATCTGTCGATCAAGATCACCGAGAAGCAGGAGATGCTGGAAACCACCAGCGTCAAGGCCCGCCTCGAAAAGGCGCTCGGCTTCATGGAAGGCGAGATTTCGGTCCTGCAGGTCGAAAAGCGCATCCGCTCGCGCGTCAAGCGCCAGATGGAGAAGACCCAGCGCGAATACTACCTGAACGAACAGATGAAGGCGATCCAGAAGGAACTCGGCGACGGCGAGGAAGGCCGCGACGAGATGAGCGAACTGGAAGAGCGCATCGCCAAGACCAAGCTCTCCAAGGAAGCCCGTGAAAAGGCCGATGCGGAGTTGAAGAAGCTGCGCCAGATGAGCCCGATGTCGGCCGAGGCCACCGTCGTGCGCAACTATCTGGACTGGCTGCTCGGCATTCCCTGGGGCAAGAAGTCGAAGATCAAGGCCGATCTCAACAATGCCGAGAAGATCCTCGAAGCCGATCACTTCGGTCTCGACAAGGTCAAGGAGCGCATCGTCGAATATCTAGCCGTGCAGGCCCGCGCCACCAAGATCAAGGGCCCGATCCTGTGCCTCGTCGGCCCTCCGGGTGTCGGCAAGACCTCGCTCGCCCAGTCGATCGCCAAGGCGACCGGCCGTGAATATGTCCGCATGGCGCTGGGCGGCGTTCGCGACGAAGCCGAAATCCGCGGTCACCGCCGCACCTATATCGGCTCGATGCCCGGCAAGGTTATCCAGTCGATGAAGAAGGCGAAGAAGTCCAACCCGCTCTTCCTGCTCGACGAGATCGACAAGCTCGGCCAGGACTATCGCGGCGATCCGTCTTCGGCCCTGCTCGAAGTGCTCGATCCGGCGCAGAACTCGACCTTCATGGACCACTATCTGGAAGTCGAATACGACCTGTCGGACGTGATGTTCATCACGACGGCGAATACGCTGAACATCCCGGCGCCGCTGATGGACCGCATGGAGATCATCCGTATCGCCGGCTACACCGAAGATGAAAAGCGCGAGATCGCCAAGCGGCATCTGCTGCCGAAGGCCATCAAGGAACATGCGTTGCAACAGGAAGAATTCTCGGTCAGCGACGACGCCCTGATGGCGATCAGCCAGCAGTACACCCGTGAAGCCGGTGTGCGCAGCTTCGAACGCGAACTGATGAAGCTCGCCCGCAAGGCGGTCACCGAGATCATCAAGGGCAAGACGAAGTCCGTGCATGTGACGGCTGCCAACATCTCCGACTATCTGGGCGTCCCGCGCTTCCGCCACGGCGAAGCCGAGGGCGAGGATCAGGTCGGCGTTGTCACCGGCCTTGCCTGGACGGAAGTCGGCGGCGAACTGCTGACCATCGAAGGCGTGATGATGCCGGGCAAGGGCCGCATGACGGTCACCGGCAATCTGAAGGAAGTCATGAAGGAATCGATCTCGGCAGCGGCCTCCTATGTCCGCTCGCGCGCTGTCGATTTCGGCATCGAGCCGCCGCGCTTCGACAAGAGCGACATCCACGTGCACGTGCCGGAAGGCGCGACGCCGAAGGATGGCCCCTCGGCCGGCGTCGCCATGGCGACCGCCATCGTCTCGATCATGACCGGCATTCCGGTGAACAGGCATGTGGCCATGACCGGTGAAATCACCCTTCGCGGCCGTGTGCTGCCGATCGGCGGTCTCAAGGAAAAGCTGCTCGCAGCGCTTCGCGGCGGCATCAAGAAGGTGCTGATTCCTGAGGAGAACGCCAAGGACCTGGCGGAGATTCCTGACAACGTGAAGAACAGCATGGAGATCATCCCGGTGTCCCGCATGGGCGAGGTGATCAAGCATGCGCTGATCCGGCGGCCGGAGCCGATCGAATGGGACGGCACCGTGGAAACGCCTGTGATCACGTCGGTCGAAGGCCTCGATGAGACGGGCGCAACCATAGCGCATTGAGCGGCCTTGGCCACATTTATGCCCCATTGGCTGAAAAGACGGAAAAAGGCTGGCGAAAACGCCAGCCTTTTTTGTGAAAACGTCATGGAGACGCTTGCTTTTCCTTGATTTGCAGGGCTTTTGGGTTCCCGGCGGGCCTGATGAAACCTATTCTGCGCCTAGCTTACTTTTGAGTCGTTTCGTACCATTTAGAAAGGGGTGGAAACATGAACAAGAATGAACTCGTGTCCGCAGTCGCCGAAAAGGCAGGACTGACGAAGTCTGACGCGGCTTCCGCTGTTGACGCGGTTTTTGACGTTGTCCAGGGTGAACTCAAGAACAAGGGCGATATCCGCCTCGCAGGGTTCGGCAGCTTCACCGTTTCTCATCGTGCCGCATCGAAGGGCCGGAACCCGTCGACGGGCGCTGAAGTCGACATTCCGGCTCGCAACGTGCCGAAGTTCACGCCCGGCAAGGGCCTGAAGGACGCCGTCAACGGCTGATCTGAGATTATCCGCCAGCCGTAAACGAGACCGGCTGTGCAGGATTTTTTGAGGGGTTCGGCTTTGCCGGACCCCTTTTTGATTCAGGCTCGCTTTGTTTTGGCAGGTCTTGCCGTCGCGCCGGCTTTGATCTACGAGATTTCTGTTCTCAGGGCGGGGTGAAACTCCCCACCGGCGGTAGAGGGTCTCGGCCCAAGCCCGCGAGCGCCTGCTTCCGCGCCCATGCGGGGGGAGGGTCAGCAGATCCGGTGCAATTCCGGAGCCGACGGTATAGTCCGGATGGAAGAGAATGAGCATGGCCGCGTGCGGGCAGGGGACTGCCGGCATTGTGTGCCGCCGCCTCATGCGTCCTGATTTATGTTGGTCCCTAGTTGCGGATGAAGAGCATGAATCAGAAATCCCTTGCAGCCTCGCAGTCCCGCGCCTTTGTCGGCGCCGCTTTCATGGTGCTTGGAGGTATGGCCTTCTCGCTCCTCAACGTCGTCACCCAGTGGCTGACCATGAAGCTCGCCTTTCCCCCGGCCTCTGCGGCCTTCTGGCAATACGGCTTCGCCTTCCTTTTCTCCTTGCCCTTCCTGCGCAAGGTCGGCCTTTCCGCCATGCGTACCGATTACCCATGGCGGCATGTCGTGCGAGTGGTCTTCGCCGCGCTTGGCGTCGAGGCCTGGGTGTCCGGCCTCGCTACGGTCCCGATTTGGCAGGCGATCGCCCTCGTCATGACCTCGCCCTTCTTCATCATTCTCGGTGCCCGGCTCTTCCTCGGCGAACGCGTCGGTCCCGCCCGCTGGACGGCGACCGGTGTCGGTTTTGCCGGAGCAATGATCATCCTGCAGCCTTGGTCGGACAGCTTCTCCTGGTCGGCGCTGTTGCCCGTTCTCTCGGCGCTGCTCTGGGGCGCGTCGTCGCTGATCACCAAGAACCTCACCGGCATCGAGAAGCCGGAGACGATCACCGTCTGGCTGCTGGTGCTGCTGACGCCGATCAATGGCGGGCTGGCGCTTGCGGCGGGTTTTGCCGTGCCGACGGGCGCAACGCTTGCGCTTTTCCTGCTGGCAGGCCTGCTGACGGTCGTGGCGCAATATCTGCTGACCCTTGCCTATGCCAGTGCCGACGCCGCCTATGTGCAGCCGTTCGACGACCTGAAGCTGCCGCTGAACGTGCTCGCCGGCTGGCTGTTCTTCGGTTACGCGCCGGCCGGCTATTTGTGGCTGGGCGCCGCGCTGATTCTCTCCGCGTCGCTCTTCATCATGAGGAACGAGATGCGTCGGGAAAGGCAAGCTGCCTGAGGCGATCCGCAGCAAATGTCGCAGCTGTCATGTGTCTGTCATGGCGGTCCCGCAAAAAACCTCTGTTCGATCTTTCGACAATGGGGGTTTCCATGACAATTTCATCGCGCAAGGCAGCGCTCGCTGCCGTGCTTCTCGCATCCGTTGCCTCTCCGGCCGCGGCCGAACCGGTCTTCAACCGCATCGCCTCTTTCCCGGTCGCAGAGAACCTGCCTGATGACAAGGACAAGCTTTCGGCGACGTCGGCCGAAATCATCACCGCGACCGACGATGGCAACACGCTGATCTATAGCGACAGCCCGCTCGGCGCGATCGGCTTCATCGACATTACCGACGCCAAGGCGCCGAAATCAGGCGGCGCGCTGATGATGGACGGCGAACCGACCTCGGTCACCTCGAGCGCCGGCAAGGCGCTGGTTGCCGTCAACACCTCCGAAAGCAAGGCGAAGCCCTCGGGCCGCCTTTCGATCGTCGACGTGGCGACGAAGACGATCGACAACAGCTGCGATCTCGGTGGCCAGCCGGATTCGATCGCGCTCAACAAGGACAAGACGCTCGGCACCATTGCGATCGAAAACGAGCGTGACGAAGAGGTCAATGACGGCAAGATCCCGCAGATGCCGGCCGGCGATCTCGTCGTCTTCCAGCTCAAGAACGGCACCGTCGATTGCGCCACCATCAAGCACGTGGCGCTGACCGGCCTTGCCGGCGTCGCCCCGGAGGATCCGGAGCCGGAATTCGTCGCCTTCAACGGCCTGAACGAGATCGCCCTGACGCTGCAGGAAAACAACGAGATCGTCATCATCGACGCCAATACGGCTCAGGTGAAAACGCATTTCTCCGCCGGCAGCGTCGATCTCACCGGCATCGACACCAAGCGGGACGGCGCCCTGAAATTCACCGGCGAATCGAAGGGCGTGCCGCGCGAGCCCGACGCCGTGAAATGGCTTGATGATAACCGCCTCGTCGTCGCCAATGAAGGCGACTATCAGGGCGGCTCGCGCGGTTTCACCATCTTCGACAAGACGGGCAAGCTTCTCTACGAATCGGGTGCATCCTTCGAACGCGCCGTCGCCCATATCGGCCACTATCCGGAAAGCCGTTCGAGATCGAAAGGCGTCGAGCCGGAAGGCCTCGAAGCGGCAAAATTCGGCGATGAACAATATTTCTTCCTGCTCGCCGAGCGCGCCTCGGTCGTCGGCGTCTATAAGGATACCGGCGCCGATCCCGAGCTCCTGCAGTTGCTGCCGTCCGGCATTTCGCCGGAAGGCGCGATCGCGATTCCCCAGCGCAATCTGCTGGCGACCGCCAATGAACTCGACCTCGGCAAGGACGGCGGCGCGCGCTCGCATGTGATGATCTACCAGCGCGCGGAAGGCGAAAGGGCCTATCCACAGATCGTCTCTGCGGAAAAGGACGGCAATCCGATCGGCTTCGCCGCCCTTTCCGGCCTCGCCGCCGTGCCTGGTAAACCGGGCATGCTCTATGCCGTCAGCGACAGCGTTCTCGGCTCGCAGCCGACGATCTACACGATCGATGCCAGCAAGAAGCCGGCGGTGATCACCGATGCGCTCATCGTCAAGCGCGACGGCGCCCCGGCCCAGAAGCTCGACATCGAAGGCATCGCGGTGGCCGCCGACGGCTCGTTCTGGCTCGCCTCGGAAGGCTACAGCGAGCGTCTCGTCCCACACGCCCTCTACAACGTCAACGCCAAAGGCGATATCAAGGCCGAGATCGCCCTGCCGAAGGAACTCGCCGCCAACGAAATCCGCTACGGCTTCGAAGGCGTCACCATTGTCGGCACCGGCGACGATGCCACGCTCTGGATGGCTGTCCAGCGCGAATGGGGTGACGACGAGAAGGGCTTCGTCAAGCTCGTCTCCTACAATCCGAAGAAGAAGGAATGGGGTGCCGTGCGCTATCCGCTCGACAAGACCGAAAGCGGCTGGGTCGGCCTGTCTGAAATCTCGGCGCAGGGCGACAGCGTCTACATCATCGAACGCGACAACCTCGTCGGCGACGCTGCCAAGCTGAAGAAGCTCTACAAGGTGGCGATCTCGGAACTGAAGCCCGCCAAGCTCGGGGCCGAGCTGCCGGTGGTCAAGAAGACCGAAGCCCACGACTTCCTCGGCGAACTGAAGAGCGCGACCAACGGCTACGTGCTCGACAAGCTCGAAGGCTTCACCTTCGACGCCTCAGGCAAGCCCTATGCCGTCACCGACAATGACGGCGTCAGCGATTCCTCCGGCGAGACGCTGTTCTTCCCGGTTGAGCTGAACGCGACGAACTGAAAGCTGCCCTCACCCTAACCCTCTCCCCGTAAAACGGGGAGAGGGGACGTGCCAAACGAGACGTAGCGAGGAACGGAGAGGTTGCGGCTATTCTCCTTCGCCCCGTTTACGGGGAGAAGGTGCCGGCAGGCGGATGAGGGGCTGCTCTCCGTCGTGCCGCAGCCCTCAAAACAGGCAACCGCACGCTACCAGCGCTGATGCACATGCGGCGCGATCAGCCGCTCGTAGATCTCGCGTGTCGCCGCCATGACATCGGCCGACAGCGGCGCCAGATCGGCCGCCGCCGCATTGGCTCTTGCCTGTTCGCCGTTGCGGGCGCCGGGGATGACGACGGTGACGGCGTCAGTCATCAGGATCCAGCGCAGCGCGAAGGCGGCCATGGTGGCGCCTGCGGGCACCAGCTTGCGCACCTCCTCCACCGCCTGCAGGCCGACCTCGAAGGGCACGCCGGCAAAGGTTTCGCCGACATCGAAGGCCTCGCCGTGACGGTTGAAATTGCGGTGGTCGTCGCTGGCAAAGTGCGTTTCCCCGGTGATCTTGCCGGAGAGCAGACCGCTGGCCAACGGCACGCGGGCGATGATCGCCACGTTCCTGCGGCGCGCCTCCTGGAAAAACAGGTGGTCGGGGCGCTGGCGGAAAATGTTGTAGATGATCTGGATGCTGACGACGCCAGGATATTCGATCGCCTTCAGCCCGTCCTCGACCTTTTCGACGCTGACGCCATAACCCTTGATCTTGCCGGCCTTCTGCAGCGCATCGAGACCTTCGAAGACCTCCGGCTGGTAAAACACCTCGCGCGGCGGGCAGTGAAGCTGCACGAGGTCGAGACTGTCGACGGAAAGATTCGCAAGGCTGCGGTCGATGAAGCCTTCGAGGTTCGCCTTGGTATAGCCTTCGGCAACATGCGGGTTGAGGCGGCGGCCCGCCTTGGTGGCGACCATCGGCCGTTCGCCGCCGCGCGCCTTCAGCACGTCGGCGATGATCTTTTCCGAGCGGCCGTCGCCATAAACGTCAGCCGTATCGATGAAGGTCATGCCGGCATCAAGCGCGGCATTCAGCGCCGCGCGTCCATCCGCCTCGCTGATATCGCCCCAGGAGCCGCCGATCTGCCAGGCGCCGAAGCCGACATTGGTGACGGTGAAGGGCATGCGGCCGAAAGCATGGTGTTTCATGAGAAAAATCCTTCGTAAGTAATGAAAGACACTGGCCTAACAGGCGAGGAACTGTGCGGCAATTGCCGATCCGGCCTTGATCGGTCGTCCCGTTGAAATATCGTGGAGCGTGGTAAGGCTTCAACCGCAATGGAATAGAAAAGGAAAGATCATGGAGATCAAACCCGCCGGCTCTCGCCCCTCGATGACGCCGCCGGCCGACTATTTCACCGGCGCCGTTCGCCAGGACCCGCTGATGGAGACGCCCGAACCGGCCCGGATGCGGGCAACCTCCGTCACCTTCGAACCCGGCGCCCGCACCGCATGGCACACGCATCCGCTCGGCCAGACGCTGATCGTGACCTCGGGCAGGGGGCTCGTCCAGAGCTGGGGCGGTGAGATCAGCGAGATCCGCGCCGGCGACACGGTGTGGTTTTCGCCGGGCGAAAAACATTGGCACGGCGCTGCCCCGGATACGGCGATGACGCACATCGCCATTCACGAAGCGCTGGACGGCAGGCATGTCGACTGGATGGAGCAGGTCAGCGACGCGCAATATTCCGGCAAAAGCTGATCAGAGCCGCTTCAGGCAATAGGAAAAATGCGCATGTGATTCGACCGTCAGGAACTCGAATTGCCAGCCGTAATCCTTGCAGAATTTGGTGACCGCCTCGACGACACCATAGACGATCGGCTTGACCGTATTGCCGGTGCAGAAATCATGCCCGGCGATGCGCCCCGTCCGCTTCACCTTCTTTTCGCAGAGCAGCAGTTCCTGCCAGGTGAGCTCGAAGGAATGGTCGGTATCGATATAGGCCCAGTCGAGGAAATCGTCCTCGAATTCGGCGAGCTTCTCCAGCGATGTGCCTTGCATCAGATGCAGCCGGCCGGCCTCGATCTCAGCTGCGAATTGCGTATGGATCGAATCGAGGCCGGAGCTGTAGCGATCCATCGACCAGGGATCGATGAGGTAGAGCTGCGCCGGGCGATTTTTTTCGAGAATCTCCGCCGTATATTCGCCGAAGGCAGCACCCACTTCGACGCCGATGCCGCCGTTCGGGATGCGGTAGAGCAACTCGCCGCGATCGGGCAGCAGACGGGCGTTTTCCATATGATGGGCGCTGAGCGGGGTGCGCGGCATGCTCGCCCGGAGCGCCTGCCTGTCTTCACGTGTCTTCATCTCGGATCTCGGGATTGCGGGCGTCTGACGGCCCTGATGCGGTCTGCGGGAAACGTAGGAGCAGCGGACCTCGATGACAACCACATGACGGGAATTTGCTTCTTTCGAACAAATCGCTAAGTTTCACCTGTGGACTGACGAGAGCCCCGGGAGGAGCGATTTCATGAGACGCATGTGGCCTGAAGAGTTCAACGCCATCATCAAGGGAGCCGAGGAGGTGATGTTGGAAGCACCCGCAGAGGCCGGCGAAGCACCGCTGCATCGCAAGGCGCTGAAGGCGCGCATCAGCATGGCGGATTACGAGCGGATATGGCCGCTGGCCGAGATGCGCTTCCGGCTTGGCGAGGAAGCCCTGCAAGGCAAGGCCATAACCCTGATCACCACCAACCCCCATTACCATGCCTGGCACCCGAAGGACGGCGGCAGCGTCGAATCCGTGTCCGACAGCGGCCGCCATTACAAGACCGATTATCTCGTCGTGCATTTCCTGCTCGACGACGTGAAGGAAACATCCCCCGCCTGAACGGCTTGAGTCCGGCGCCGGCCGCAAGCCTGCGCCGGCTCTTGTTGACGCCGAGTTGATCCAGACGCTGATGACAAAGGCGGCGCTATCGCTAAGTTTGGCGGATATGTTCCGACCAAAATTGGAGGTTCCCGTGACGGGCAACGTGCTGGATATCCCTGTCAAGTCAGTGGACGGTCGTGAGACCACGCTCAACGAATACAAGGGCAGGGTGCTGCTGATCGTCAACGTTGCCTCGAAATGCGGGCTGACCGTTCAATATGAGGGCCTCGAAAAGCTCTACGGCGAAAAGCGCGAACGCGGCTTCGTCATCGCCGCTTTCCCCGCCAACGACTTCAAAGGCCAGGAGCCCGGCACCGACGCAGAGATCCTCGACTTCTGCACCAGCACCTATGACGTCACCTTCCCGATCTTCTCGAAGATTTCGGTCAAGGGCGAGACCCAGCACCCGCTTTACCGGCAGCTGACCAAATCGGGCGTGAAGACCACAGGCGACGGCCCGATGCGCGAGCGCCTGAAATCCCACGGCATATCGGGCGGCGACGTGGACGATATCCTCTGGAACTTCGAAAAATTCCTGATCGGCCGCGACGGCAAAATAGCCGCCCGCTTCGCGCCTGACGTGACGGCCGATGATTCGCGGCTGGTTTCGGCGGTGGAGAAGGAACTGGCCAAGGGGTGAATGGCCGGCGACCGGCCCCGACCGTTTCCCGATTCCAGAACGCCACTTCGGAATCCCGAAATTCCCCGCTTCGGGATTCCGAAATTCGCCGAGCTTTGCGCGGTTTCGACAGAAAAAATCATGCAATGATTTCAATCCCGCAACCAATTTCGGGATTCCGAAGGGCTATATAGAGTCTGGTAGGGAGTTCGGAGCGAAGGCACTTAGCCACGATCGGAAACTCTGTCGCAGTCAAAAAGCGATGGGTGCCGTCGGGCTGGCAAGCGCGACTGGACCACGATGATTCGCAAAGACGCTGAGAATCGTCAGATCCCAAGCACGGTCACCAGCGGGGGCGTAAAGTCCTTGAAGCCCACTCTCGGCCAGTCGCACCTCCTGTCAAACTTCGTCTTTGGTTCGTGGCGCTGGCATTGCGGATTGGTCTTGAATGCGTATCCGGGCAGGCTGACATAGATGGCGTTTGGCGTGCAAAGGGCGATTGCGATGCACAGCGTCAATGCGGAGCTGAGAGTCCTCATGGCACATCTCCAGGCCTCGTAGGCCTTCAAGCGCGGAGACTTTCCGGGCGACGAATATTCCCACTTTTGCCAGCCCCCATCCATTCGCCCAATAGGAGGTGGCGGGGTGGCCGGAGTAGTCCGTATTGGTGGAGTGCTGGCTTTCAGGCGCCGCGCGCATCTGAATCCGGCGGGGCGGCGCCTTGTTGCTCCGTAGCCGACAATCTCTGCAGATGCGGACGCCCGAGCGGGAGCCAACCCGTTGAAGGAGCGGACAGCGAAGTCTTGAACGTGACGGCGGATGACTCGCGGGCCGGTTTCGGCGGTGGATCACGAACTGGCGAGAAGGGGTGAACGGTGGGCGATGGTCGGGGTTTTAGTCGGCAGGGCAAAGCACTGAGCAGAGCTTTGGGAACCATCCTTGCTCGTGCCAAGGGTAACACCGCTTAGTTTTGCGGGGGCTCTTCATCCTCAGAAAACACCGCCACGACATCGCGAGAGCCATGTAGAATACGCTCTACACGCACGTCATCACCGGTAACCGTGTAGAACACGACATACCGGCGGAAAGGCACCGAACGCAGACCTGCCCACAATTCGGACCGTGGTGCGCCGCCGCGAGGGGCATCGGCCAGCCGGTTGCACCGGACACGGAGCGCTGTGACGAACCGAAAGGCCGCCTGTGGGTTCTCGGCATAGATGTAATCGCCGATATCTTCCAAGTCCTGCACAGCCGCAGGGGCAAACGACACCGCCACTAGGTGCGGGTTCCGCTGTACTTGGCTTCGAGGCGGTCAAATACTTGATCGGCAGGGACGCTTGTACCGCTTTCCACGCCTGTGCGGATATCCGAACGCAAGGCTTCAAGACGGGCCTGGCGCTGCTCTTCGCGTTCTTCCAACAGACGCAGGCTATCGCGTATCACTTCGCTCGCACTGGCGTAGCGACCGCTTTCGACAAGCGCGTGCACAAGGCCTTCATAATGCAAACCGATGTTGTAGCTTGAGGGCATGGTACCAATCCCTTCGTTTATCCGATCTTATCAATATCGGATAATTCGCGCAAATAAAACTGATGGGTCACCATCCAGCGCGTGAGAAGCCCCGATGCGAATGAACACTTCATTCAGCGATTTCGAAGGAAAAATGGTGGGCGATGAGAGACTCGAACTCCCGACATCCTCGGTGTAAACGAGGCGCTCTACCAACTGAGCTAATCGCCCATCGCTGACGAAGCCGGATCGGCCTGCCGCGTTGGTGGCCGTGATCTATGCGGATCGCGGCAAAACCGCAAGAGTGTTTGTGAAGAATTTTTGATTTTTTTGGCGCCGGTCCCGTTCCGTCCGGCGCCTGTCGGGCGCGGCCGGGCTGTGGATAAAGGGGAGGGCATGTCGGCTTCGACTGTGCCGGCGGCTTTGATCGGGCGCCGGCGCCGGCGCGGGCAACGGAATTGCCGGCTTTTCATTCTTCCCGCATGGGCCTTGCCGAAACAATTCAACGACTGTCATGGTTTTGTCTCCAAACCTGCTTGACACTAAATGGCGAACCCCGTAGTTAGCCGCTCATCGAAACGGGCAGCCGTTTTGGTGAGGGTGCGAAGGCATCCGGACTGCTTGAAATGAATTGCGGGTGTAGCTCAGTTGGTTAGAGTGCCGGCCTGTCACGCCGGAGGTCGCGGGTTCGAGCCCCGTCACTCGCGCCATTTCAAGTCTTGTAGAACGCAAATGTGATTTGTCGTTCGTCCGGTTTTCTTCATCCCTGCGGCCGCAAATGGCCAATCAATGCGCGGGTGTAGCTCAGTCGGTTAGAGTGCCGGCCTGTCACGCCGGAGGTCGCGGGTTCGAGCCCCGTCACTCGCGCCATTTCTTCTCACAGCCATGCAGTTTCCAGTGATCAGACATGCAGCTTCAGGCAACTTGCGCGGATTTGTCGCGACATCGTTGCATCTGCTTGATAATGTCCGCGCGCGACGCGTCGAATTGCCTCTGTAAATCTCTTGCGCCGGGGCTTCGGCTGCGCTAACCACGGCTTTGTTGCAACGCACGTTCGCTTGCCGGGCATTTGCCCAAATGTGCCGCCTGGCGCCTCCGGCAAGCAGGGATGAACATGATGACTGAACTGCTCAGTTCCTATATTCCGATTGCTATCTTCATCGCTATCGCGCTCGTTATCGGCCTGGCGCTGCTCATTGCGCCGTTCGCCGTCGCTTTCAAAGCGCCCGATTCGGAAAAGCTCTCGGCTTACGAATGCGGCTTCAACGCGTTCGACGACGCCCGCATGAAGTTCGACATCCGCTTCTACCTCGTGTCGATCCTCTTCATCATCTTCGATCTGGAAGTCGCCTTCCTCTTCCCCTGGGCCGTTTCCTTCGGCGCCATCGGCTGGTTCGGCTTCTGGTCCATGATGGTCTTCCTCTTCGTGCTGACCATCGGCTTTATCTATGAATGGAAAAAGGGAGCGCTGGAATGGGAGTGACCCCTGTGAGCAATCAGCCGCTCGTCGCCCAGCAGCCGAAGGGGATCATCGATCCCTCCACAGGCAAGCCGATCGGCAGTAACGACGCCTTTTTCGGCGAGATCAACAATGAGCTGGCCGACAAGGGTTTCCTGGTCACCTCGACCGACGAGCTGATCAACTGGGCCCGTACCGGCTCGCTGATGTGGATGACCTTCGGTCTGGCCTGCTGCGCCGTCGAGATGATGCAGCTGTCGATGCCGCGTTACGACGTCGAGCGCTTCGGTTTTGCGCCGCGCGCTTCGCCGCGCCAGTCCGACGTGATGATCGTGGCCGGCACGCTGACCAACAAGATGGCGCCGGCGCTGCGCAAGGTCTACGACCAGATGCCAGAGCCGCGCTACGTCATCTCGATGGGCTCCTGCGCCAATGGCGGCGGTTACTATCATTATTCCTATTCGGTGGTGCGCGGCTGCGACCGCATCGTGCCGATCGATATCTACGTGCCGGGCTGTCCCCCCACGGCCGAAGCGCTGCTCTACGGCGTGCTTCTGCTGCAGAAGAAGATCCGGCGCACCGGCACGATCGAACGCTAAGGGTTAAGGACTAGGCATATGAGTGAAGCCCTGACTGAGCTTGCGTCCTACCTTGGCGAAGCGCGCGGCAACCTGATCGCCGCATCGCAGATGAAGTATGGCGAGCTGACGCTGACGACGACGGGTGAAAACCTGATCGCGCTTTTGACCTTCCTGCGTGACGACGCCAGATGCGGTTTCGTCAACCTGATCGATATTTGCGGCGTCGACTGGCCGCAGCGCGAGCTGCGTTTCGATGTCGTCTATCACCTGTTGTCGCCGAAGCAGAATGTCCGCATCCGCGTCAAGGTCGCAACCGACGAAGATACGCCGGTCCCCTCGGCCTGTGCTGTCCATCCCGGCGCCGACTGGTTCGAGCGCGAAACCTGGGACATGTACGGCGTGCTTTTCACCGGCCATCCGGACCTGCGCCGCATCCTGACCGACTACGGCTTCGAAGGCCATCCGTTGCGCAAGGACTTCCCGACCACGGGTTTTGTCGAAGTCCGCTATGACGACGCGGCAAAGCGTGTCGTCTACGAGCCGGTCGAGCTAAAGCAGGAATTCCGCAACTTCGACTTCATGTCGCCTTGGGAGGGGACGGAGTATGTGTTGCCGGGGGATGAAAAGGCGAAGCAGTAGAAGCGAATAGTGAGTAGCGAATAGCGAATAGTTGGGAAGGGTTGGCAGACGATAAACTCCTACAAAGATCTCAAGGTCTGGCAGATGGCGATCGATCTCGCGGTGGATTGCTATCAGTTGACCAGAGGATTTCCCAAGGAGGAGATTTACGGTCTGACGACCCAGATACGCAGGGCGGCGAGTTCGATTGCCGCCAATATAGCTGAAGGACACGGACGTGAGCTCACGGGAAGTTTCATTCAGTTCTGCGGATCTCCCAAGGTTCGCTGAAGGAATTGGAAACGCATATGCTCATCTCTCATCGTATCGGTCTGATCGACGAGGGGGAGTTCAGGCAGATGACCGGAAAATGCGACGAGATCGGACGGATGATTCGAGCGTTGATACGGAGTCTCCAGGAGAAGTGATGAGACCGAACGAAACTACTCGCTATTCGCCATTCGCTATTCGCTTGATTGGCAGCGCGTTTGGCACGGAGCACGCAGCATGACCGAACATAACGTCCGCAACTTCAACATCAATTTCGGACCGCAGCATCCGGCGGCGCACGGCGTTCTTCGTCTTGTCCTGGAGCTTGACGGCGAAATTGTGGAGCGGGTTGATCCGCATATCGGCCTGCTGCACCGCGGCACCGAGAAGCTGATCGAGACCAAGACCTATCTTCAGGCCGTGCCCTATTTCGATCGTCTCGATTACGTCGCGCCAATGAATCAGGAGCATGCCTATGCGCTGGCGGTGGAAAAGCTGCTCGGCATCGAGATCCCGATCCGCGGCCAGCTGATCCGCGTTCTCTATTCGGAAATCGGCCGTATCCTCTCACATCTCCTGAACGTCACGACGCAGGCCATGGACGTCGGCGCGCTGACGCCGCCGCTCTGGGGCTTCGAAGAACGTGAAAAGCTGATGGTGTTCTATGAGCGCGCCAGCGGCTCGCGCATGCACGCCGCTTACGTCCGTCCCGGTGGTGTCCATCAGGATCTGCCGGAACAGCTCGTGCAGGATATCGGCGACTGGTGCGATCCCTTCCTGAAGGCGCTCGACGACATCGACGATCTGTTGACCGGCAACCGCATCTTCAAACAGCGCAACGTCGATATCGGCGTCGTCTCGCTGGAGGATTGCTGGGCCTGGGGCTTCTCCGGCGTCATGGTGCGCGGTTCGGGCGCTGCCTGGGATCTGCGCCGCTCCCAGCCTTACGAATGTTATTCCGATCTCGAATTCGACATTCCGATCGGCAAGAACGGCGACAATTATGACCGCTACCTGATCCGCATGATCGAGATGCGCCAATCGGTCCGCATCATGAAGCAGTGCGTCAACCGCCTGCTGTCGGATGCCAAGACCGGCCCCTTCTCGTCGATCGACGGCAAGGTCGTGCCGCCGAAGCGCGGCGAGATGAAGCGCTCGATGGAAGCGCTGATCCACCACTTCAAGCTCTATACCGAAGGCTACCACGTGCCGGCCGGCGAAGTTTATGCCGCGGTCGAAGCGCCGAAGGGCGAGTTCGGCGTCTATCTGGTTTCGGACGGCTCCAACAAGCCGTATCGCTGCAAGATCCGCGCACCGGGTTATGCGCATCTGCAGGCGATGGACTTCATGTGCCGCGGCCACCAGCTTGCCGACGTCGCGGCTGTGCTCGGCTCGCTCGATATCGTCTTCGGCGAGGTGGACCGCTGATGCAGCGTCTGCCGCTTGTCGTCGCCCTTCTTCTTGCGGCATCCGGGGTTTCGGCCCAGGAGACCGATACGCTCGGCACGCCGCTGGGGCATAAGGAAGTGACGCCGCCGGCGGCGAAAACATCCATGGGCGAGCTTTTGTCCAAGGGCTATCAAATCAAGGCTGCCATCCCGAATGGCAGCAAATTCGTCGTATTTATGCAGAAAGACCAGTCGGCCTATGCCTGCGAAATGCAGTCTTTGACCGCTTCGCGGTGTGGAACCCTAAACTGACAAGGCGTGAGGAAGAATGTCCGTTCGTCGATTAGCCGAAGATCAATTTCAGCCTGCCGCATTCGCTTTCAGCGATGAAAATGCGGTCTGGGCGGACAAGACGATCCAGAAATACCCCGCCGGCCGCCAGCAATCGGCGGTCATTCCGCTGTTGATGCGGGCGCAGGAGCAGGACGGCTGGGTCACGCGCGCGGCGATCGAAAAGATCGCCGACATGCTCGATATGGCCTATATCAGAGTGCTCGAAGTCGCGACCTTCTATACGCAGTTCCAGCTGCATCCCGTCGGCACCCGCGCCCATGTGCAGGTCTGCGGCACGACGCCCTGCATGCTGCGCGGCTCGGAAGCGCTGATGTCGGTCTGCAAGAGCAAGATCCATGCCCATGCCTTCGAGCGCAATGCCGAGGGAACGCTGTCCTGGGAAGAGGTCGAATGTCTTGGCGCCTGCGTCAACGCCCCGATGGTGATGATCGGCAAGGACACCTATGAGGACCTGACGCCGGCCCGTCTCGAAGAGATCATCGATAGCTTCGCCGCCGGCAATGGCGCGAGCATCAAGCCCGGTACCCAGATCGACCGGATTTTCTCAGCACCTGAAGGCGGCCCGACCTCGCTGACGACGGAAGAGCCGAAGGCAAGGACACGCGCCAAGAAGGCCGATGCCGAAACCATTTCGGCTCCTGTTGACGCCGCTCCGGTTCCGCCCTCCGAGGCTGCCCGCCCGAAGAGCACCGATGCCGAGACCAACGCGGCGCTGAAAACGCCGGCTACGGCGCCGAAGGCCGCGGCAAAGAATGCCAAGGCGGCCGAGCAGCAGCCGATATCAGGCACTGCGGCCGCCGAACCGGCGCCGGCACCCGCCGTCAAGGCCGAAGCCTCGGCGACGAAGCCCAGCCTGACCGACAAGAACCGTCCGTCCGGCATCGAAAAGCCCGCCGCGCCGGATGATCTGAAGATGATCTCGGGCGTCGGTCCGAAGATCGAGGCGACATTGAACGAAATCGGCATCTTCACCTTCGCGCAGGTCGCGGGCTGGAAGAAGGCCGAACGCGAATGGGTCGACGGCTACCTGAACTTCCGCGGCCGCATCGAGCGCGACGACTGGGTCAAGCAGGCCAAGGCGCTCGCCAAGGGCGGCGAAGCGGAATATATCAAGGTCTTCGGCAAGAAGCCGCGGTAAGAGGTGAAGCATGTTACAAGATAAAGACCGCATCTTTACCAACATCTACGGCCTCAAGGACAAGTCCCTGAAGGGCGCGATGAGCCGCGGCCACTGGGACGGCACCAAGCAGATCCTCGAAAAGGGCCGCGACTGGATCATCAACGAGATGAAGGCATCGGGCCTTCGCGGCCGCGGCGGCGCCGGCTTCCCGACGGGTCTGAAATGGTCCTTCATGCCGAAGGAAAGCGACGGCCGCCCGCATTATCTCGTCGTCAACGCCGACGAATCGGAGCCCGGCACCTGCAAGGACCGCGACATCATGCGCCACGATCCGCATACGCTGATCGAAGGCTGCGTCATCGCGAGTTTCGCCATGGGTGCCAATGCCGCCTATATCTACGTGCGCGGCGAATATATCCGCGAGCGCGAAGCGCTGCAGGCGGCGATCGACGAATGTTATGATTACGGCCTGCTCGGCAAGAACAACAAGCTCGGCTGGGACATGGACATCTTCGTCCATCACGGCGCCGGCGCCTATATCTGCGGCGAGGAAACCGCGCTGCTCGAAAGCCTTGAAGGCAAGAAGGGCCAGCCGCGCCTGAAGCCGCCTTTCCCGGCCAATATGGGCCTCTACGGCTGCCCGACGACTGTTAATAACGTCGAATCGATTGCAGTCGCGCCGACGATCCTGCGCCGCGGCGCCGGCTGGTTCTCGGCCATCGGCCGTCCGAACAATGTCGGCACCAAGCTGTTCATGCTCTCCGGCCACGTCAACAAGCCGTGCACGGTCGAAGAGGAAATGGGCATCACCTTCCGCGAACTGGTCGACCGCCATGCCGGCGGCATTCGCGGCGGCTGGGACAATCTGCTCGCCGTCATTCCGGGCGGCGCATCCTGCCCGATCGTTCCGGCCAAGGACATCATCGACTGCCCAATGGATTTCGATGGCCTGCGCGGCGTCGGCTCCTCCTTCGGCACGGCGGCTGCGATCGTCATGGACAAGTCCACCGACGTCATCAAGGCGATTGCCCGCATCTCCGCCTTCTTCAAGCATGAGAGCTGCGGCCAGTGCACGCCCTGCCGCGAAGGCACGGGCTGGATGTGGCGCGTCATGGAGCGCATGGCCAAGGGCAATGCCCAGAAGCGCGAAATCGACATGCTGTTCCAGGTGACCAAGCAGATCGAAGGCCACACCATCTGCGCGCTCGGCGACGCCGCCGCATGGCCGGTGCAGGGTCTGATCCGTAACTTCCGTCCCGAGATCGAAAAGCGCATCGACCAGTATACGGCAAGCGCGCTCGATCACGGCGCGGTTCTGGAGGCGGCTGAATAATCATGGCGGACAAGGCATCGAAGAGTGGACAGAAGGAAGACGTCGCCGATTTCGCGGCCGGCTTCGGCCGTCTTGCCGCCGAGATGCTGGAAAATGCACGGGCGATGCCGGTGCATCCGCTGATGGCGCATCCGGCCGCCGCCTTTGCCGCCGCAACCGCGATCGGCTTCGGTTTCTCGACGCAGATGGCGGGCGCCTTCTTCGGCGCCTTCCAGAGCGCACTGGAAACCACCGGCAAGGTCGCTGCCGCCCTCGATGACACGCCGCCGGATGCGCTGGCGCCCGACGTCGAGATCCGGCCGGAGAATATTCGCCCTGCCGTCAAGGTTGTCACCAAACCGGCGGCCGCGAACCGGCCGGCGGCGGAGACCAAGCCTGACGTCGAGAAGACGGCAAGGCCGAAACTGACTGTGGTAACACCGGTCAGCGCACCGGTACCGGCAAGCCAGCCGAAGCCCGCCGTCAAGGCAAAACCGGTTGCGCGGGCTGCAAAGGCCGACGATCTGAAGCTGATCGCCGGCATCGGCCCCAAGCTGGAGCAGGTGCTGAACGCCAAGGGCATTCGCAGCTTCGCCGAGATTGCCGGCTGGAGCGCCGAGGACATTGCCCGGCTCGACGCCGAGCTTGGCTTCAACGGCCGCATCGGCCGTGACGACTGGACCGGTCAGGCGAAAGTTCTGGCCGGGCGGGCGCGCCGAAAGAAATGAACTGTCCGGCCGTGCAATCGGCCGGAAAGATGGGCGGATCGGCGGACGGGCGGGGGCCTCACGCTGCAGAAGCCGGTGCGGGTTCCGGACCTGGAACACGCGATAGAGAATTTGGGCGGCATCAGATGTCGGCAGGACGAAAGATCCGGCTTGGCAATGAGACTGTTGCAAAAATAGGTTTGTTTGCCGTCATCAGGCAAACGGGAAACAGGACTGAGCGACGATGGCAAAACTGAAGATTGACGGCAACGAGATCGAAGTTCCGGATCATTTCACGCTGTTGCAGGCGTGCGAGGATGCCGGTGCCGAGGTTCCGCGCTTCTGCTTCCATGAGCGCCTGTCGGTTGCCGGCAATTGCCGCATGTGCCTTGTCGAGGTGAAGGGCGGCCCGCCGAAGCCGCAGGCTTCCTGCGCCATGAGCGTGCGCGACATCCGCGGCGGCCCGAACGGCGAACTGCCCGAAGTCTTCACCAACACCCCGATGGTCAAGAAGGCCCGCGAAGGTGTGATGGAATTCCTGCTGATCAACCATCCGCTCGATTGCCCGATCTGCGACCAGGGCGGCGAATGCGACCTGCAGGACCAGGCGATGGCCTTCGGTATCGACACCTCGCGCTACCAGGAAGACAAGCGCGCCGTCGAGGACAAGTATATCGGCCCGCTGGTCAAGACGGTGATGAACCGCTGCATCCACTGCACGCGCTGCGTCCGCTTCACCACCGAGGTCGCCGGCATTTCCGAACTCGGCCTGATCGGCCGCGGCGAGGATGCCGAGATCACCACCTATCTCGAGCAGGCAATGACCTCCGAGCTGCAGGGCAACGTCGTCGATCTCTGCCCGGTCGGTGCGCTCACCTCCAAGCCCTTCGCCTTTACCGCGCGCCCATGGGAATTGAACAAGACCGAATCGATCGACGTCATGGACGCCGTCGGTTCGGCGATCCGTGTCGATACCCGCGGCCGTGAAGTCATGCGCATCCTGCCGCGCGTCAACGAGGCGATCAACGAGGAGTGGATCTCCGACAAGAGCCGCTTCATCTGGGACGGCTTGAAGACCCAGCGCCTCGACCGGCCTTACGTCCGCCGCGACGGCCGCCTGCAGCCGGCCACCTGGGCCGAAGCTTTCGGCGCCATCAAGGCCGCCGTCGGCGCCACCTCGGGCGACAAGATCGGCGCGATCGCAGGCGATCTTGCCTCCGTCGAGGAAATGTATGCGCTCTCCGAACTGGTGAAGTCGCTGGGGTCCACGAATCTCGACTGTCGCCAGGATGGGGCGGCACTCGATCCGTCGCTCGGCCGCGCAAGCTACCTCTTCAACCCGACCATCTCGGGCATCGACCAGGCCGATGCGCTGCTGATCATCGGCGCCAATCCGCGCTTCGAGGCGGCCATTCTCAATGCCCGCATCCGCAAGCGCTGGCGCCGCGGCAAGTTCCCGGTCGGCGTGATCGGCGAGCCGGGCGAACTGCGCTACAGCTATGACTATCTCGGCGGCGGTCCCGACACGCTGAAGGATTTGGTCGATGGCACCCACGCCTTCGCCGACGTGCTGAAGAACGCCGCCAAGCCGATGATCATCATCGGCCAGGGCGCGCTGTCGCGCACCGACGGCGCCGGCGTTCTCGCCAGTGCCGCCAAGCTTGCCGGTTCGGTCGGCGCGGTCGTCGAAGGCTGGAACGGCTTTGCCGTCCTGCATACCGCCGCCTCGCGCGTCGGCGGCCTCGACCTCGGCTTCGTGCCGGGCGCCAAGGGCGTCAACGCCGCCGAAATGCTGACGGCGATGGACGTGCTGTTCCTGCTCGGCGCCGACGAACTCGACTTCACCGCCAAGAAGGCCAAGCTCACCGTCTATATCGGCTCGCACGGCGATAACGGCGCCCATCATGCCGACGTCATCCTGCCGGCCGCAGCCTATACCGAAAAGTCCGGCACCTGGGTCAACACCGAAGGCCGCGTCCAGATGGGCAACCGCGCAGGCTTTGCGCCGGGTGACGCCCGCGAGGACTGGGCGATCATCCGCGCCCTTTCCGACGTGCTCGGCAAGAAGCTTCCCTTCGATTCGCTCAGCCAGTTGCGCGTGCAGCTCTATGCCGCTTTCCCGCATTTCGCCGCCATCGACGAGATCGCCGAAACCGATAGCGCCCAAATTGCCGCAGTTGCGAAAAAAGCCGGCAAGATGAACAAGTCAGGGTTTGCGTCGCCGGTGAAAGACTTCTATTTGACGAACCCGATAGCGCGTGCCTCGGCAGTGATGGCGGAGTGCTCGGCATTGGCCCGCAACAACTTCAAAGTCGCGGCAGAGTAAGGGCAGGGGACTATGGATTCTTTCTTTTCGACCTATGTCTTGCCGGCGATCATCATGATCGGTCAGTCGCTGCTGCTGCTGGTTTGCCTGCTCGTCTTCATTGCCTATGTACTGCTCGCCGACCGCAAGATCTGGGCGGCCGTGCAGCTGCGCCGCGGCCCCAACGTCGTCGGCCCCTTCGGCCTGTTCCAGTCCTTCGCCGACCTTTTGAAGTTCGTCTTCAAGGAGCCGATCATTCCGGCCGGCGCCAACAAGGCGGTGTTCCTGCTGGCCCCGCTGGTAACGGTGCTGCTGGCACTGTCCACCTGGGCGGTCGTGCCGCTCGCCGATGGATGGGTGATTGCCAACATCAATGTCGGCATCCTCTACATCTTCGCGATCTCCTCGCTCGAAGTTTACGGCATCATCATGGGCGGCTGGGCTTCGAATTCGAAGTATCCGTTCCTCGGCGCGCTACGCTCGGCCGCGCAGATGGTGTCCTATGAAGTCTCGATCGGCTTCGTCATCGTCACCGTGCTTCTCTGCGTCGGCTCGCTGAACCTGACCGATATCGTCAATGCGCAGCATACCGGCCTCGGCACCATGCTCGGCCTGCCGGCGTCGTTCCTCGACTGGCACTGGCTGTCGCTCTTCCCGATGTTCATCATCTTCTTCATTTCGGCGCTGGCCGAAACGAACCGCCCGCCCTTCGACCTTCCGGAAGCCGAATCGGAACTGGTTGCCGGCTTCATGGTCGAATACGGCTCTTCGCCATACATGATGTTCATGCTCGGCGAATATGCGGCCGTCTGCCTGATGTGCTCGCTGACGACGATCCTGTTCTTGGGCGGCTGGCTGCCTCCGGTCGACATCTGGATCCTCAACTGGGTCCCGGGCATCATCTGGTTCATGCTGAAGGCCTGCTTCGTGTTCTTCATGTTCGCGATGGTCAAGGCTTTCGTCCCGCGCTACCGCTACGACCAGCTCATGCGCCTCGGCTGGAAGGTCTTCCTGCCGCTGTCGCTCGCCATGGTCATCATCGTTGCATTCGTGCTGAAGCTGATGGGATGGGCTTGATGACGCCCTCTCTCGTTTCCGGCAAAATTGGAGGTTGAAGATGGCAAGCTTGTCCGGCTCCATCAGCTCGCTGTTTCTCAAGGAATTCGTCGGCGCGTTCTTTCTGTCGATGCGCTATTTCTTCCGCCAGAAGGCGACGATCAACTACCCCTTCGAAAAGGGCCCGGTTTCCCCGCGTTTCCGCGGTGAGCATGCGCTGCGCCGTTATCCGAACGGCGAGGAGCGCTGCATCGCCTGCAAACTCTGCGAGGCGATCTGTCCCGCCCAGGCCATCACCATCGAGGCCGGTCCGCGCCGCAACGACGGCACGCGCCGCACGGTGCGCTACGACATCGACATGGTGAAGTGCATCTATTGCGGCTTCTGCCAGGAAGCCTGCCCGGTCGACGCGATCGTCGAAGGCCCGAATTTCGAATTTGCGACGGAAACCCGCGAAGAGCTCTATTTCGACAAGGCGCGCCTTCTCGACAACGGCGACCGGTGGGAGCGCGAAATCGCCCGCAACATCGCGATCGATTCGCCGTACCGCTGATTGGGTTTTGAAATGCCGCGATGGAGCTCTGCTGCTCCTGTCGCGGTCAATATGCACAGGAGCTTTGCCGGTCAGCCGCGCAAATCTCTATCGGGCAGATAAACTCCCGGCTGCCCGGGGGAAGATGAAAAAGGCACCAACATGGGTCTGCAGGCTCTATTTTTCTATCTTTTCGCCTTTGTCGCGGTGGCGTCGGCGTTCATGGTCATCTGGGCGAAGAACCCGGTTCACTCGGTTCTGTTCCTGATCCTGGTGTTCTTCAACGCGGCCGGCCTCTTCCTGCTGCTCGGTGCCGAATTCCTGGCGATGATCCTGCTCGTCGTCTATGTCGGCGCCGTCGCCGTGCTCTTCCTCTTCGTGGTGATGATGCTCGATATCGACTTCACCGAGCTCAGGGCAGGGGTTCTCGAATATGCGCCGATCGGCGGGCTGATCGGGATCATTCTCGCCGCCGAGCTGATCGTCGTCGTCGGCGGCAGCGTCATCTCGCCCGAGATCGCCAAATCCGTCGCCATGCCGATCCCGGCGCTCAGCGAGCGCACCAACACCGCCGCTCTCGGCGACGTGCTCTACACCAACTACGTCTATTTCTTCGAGATCGCCGGTCTGGTGCTGCTGGTCGCGATGATCGGCGCCATCGTCCTGACGCTCCGGCACCGCACCAACATCAAGCGGCAGAATATCCCGAGGCAGGTTGCCCGCACGCCCGCCACCGCCGTCGAGGTGGTGTCGGTCAAGCCCGGGCAGGGCGTCTAAGGCAGGTCAAGGAACAAAGAACATGGTCATCGGACTTTCCCACTACCTGACGGTCAGCGCCATCCTCTTCACGCTCGGCGTCTTCGGCATCTTCCTGAACCGGAAGAACGTCATCGTCATCCTGATGTCGGTCGAACTGATCCTGCTTTCCGTCAACATCAACATGGTCGCCTTCTCCTCCTTCCTGAACGACATCGTCGGCCAGGTCTTCGCGCTGTTCATCCTGACGGTCGCGGCTGCCGAAGCGGCGATCGGTCTTGCAATTCTCGTTGTCTTCTACCGCAACCGCGGCTCGATCGCGGTCGAAGACGTCAATATGATGAAGGGCTGAGTGGCTCATGTTCCTCTATAAGGCTATCGTCTTTCTTCCCTTGATCGGTGCGATCGTCGCCGGCCTGTTCGGCCGCGCCATCGGCGCCAAGGCTTCGGAATATGTCACCAGCGGCCTGATGATCATTGCCGCCATCCTCTCCTGGTACGTGTTCTTCACCGTCGGCATGGGCCATACCGAAGGCGGCCCGATCAAGGTCGAGGTGCTGCGCTGGATCCAGTCCGGCGGCATCGACGTCTCCTGGTCGCTGCGCGTGGATACGCTGACGTCAGTCATGCTGATCGTCGTCAACACGGTCTCGACGCTGGTTCACATCTATTCGATCGGTTACATGCATACCGATCCGCATCGCCCGCGTTTCTTCGCCTATCTCTCGCTCTTCACCTTCGCCATGCTGATGCTGGTGACCGCCGACAACCTGGCGCAGATGTTCTTCGGCTGGGAAGGTGTCGGTCTCGCCTCCTATCTGCTGATCGGCTTCTGGTTCAAGAAGCCCTCGGCAACGGCTGCGGCGATGAAGGCCTTCATCGTCAACCGCGTCGGCGACTTCGGCTTCGTGCTTGGCATTGCCGGCGTTTTCGTGCTGTTCGGCTCGATCAACTTCGACACGATCTTCGCCAATGCCTCGAACTTCGCCCCGCATGAAGGCGGCGGCGAGGCTGGTGAAGTGATCCTCAACCTCTTCGGCATGCAGCTCGACAAGGCGCATGCGCTGACTGGCATCTGCCTGCTGCTGTTCATGGGCGCCATGGGCAAGTCGGCGCAGTTCCTGCTGCACACCTGGCTGCCCGACGCCATGGAAGGCCCGACCCCGGTCTCGGCCCTCATCCATGCCGCCACCATGGTCACCGCCGGCGTCTTCCTCGTCGCCCGCATGTCGCCGCTCTTCGAACTGTCGCCGGATGCACTGACCGTCGTCACCGTGATCGGCGCGATCACCGCCTTCTTCGCGGCGACCGTCGGCCTGGTGCAGAACGACATCAAGCGCGTCATCGCCTACTCCACCTGCTCGCAGCTCGGCTACATGTTCGTGGCGCTCGGAGTAGGGGCCTATGGCGCGGCGATCTTCCACCTGTTCACGCATGCCTTCTTCAAGGCGCTGCTCTTCCTCTGCGCCGGCTCGGTCATCCATGCCGTCGATGGCGAGCAGGACATGCGCTACATGGGCGGCCTCAGGCCGCACATCAAGTGGACGTTCCGCATGATGATCATCGGCACGCTGGCGATCACCGGCGTCGGCATTCCCTTTACGCCGATCGGCCTTGCCGGCTTCTTCTCCAAGGACGTGATCATCGAGGCGACCTATGCTTCGCATTCGCCGGTGGCAGGCTTTGCCTTCTCGCTGCTGGTGATCGCCGCGCTCTTCACGAGCTTCTATTCCTGGCGTCTGATCTTCATGACCTTCTACGGCAAGCCGCGCGCTTCGCACGAGGTGATGCACCATGTCCACGAGTCGCCGCAGGTCATGCTGGTGCCGCTCTATCTCCTGGCGATCGGCGCGGTCCTTGCCGGCTATTTCTTCGAAGGCCGCTTCTACGGCGAGGAATATGCCGAGTTCTGGAAGGGGGCGCTCTTCACCGGCGCTGAGAACGAACTCGTCGAAGAGTTCCACCACGTGCCGGCGCTGGTCGCCCTGAGCCCCTTCATCGCCATGCTGCTCGGCTTCGTCACCGCCTGGTACATGTATATCCGCTCGCCGCAGACGCCGCGCGTCCTCGCCAGGCAGCACCGCGTCCTCTACCAGTTCCTGCTGAACAAGTGGTATTTCGACGAGCTCTACGACTTCCTCTTCGTCCGCACAGCCAAGGCGCTCGGCCGCTTCCTGTGGAAGAAGGGTGATGTCGGCGTCATCGACACCTATGGCCCGAATGGCGTGGCGGCCCGCGTCGTCGCCGTCACCGACCGCGTCGTCCGCCTGCAGACCGGTTACCTCTATCACTACGCCTTCGCCATGCTGATCGGCATTGCGGCGCTCGTTACCTGGATGATGCTCGGGAGTTCCTTCTGATGACCGATTGGCCTATTCTTTCAACGGTCACCTTCCTGCCGCTCGTCGGCGTGGTGCTCCTGCTGCTGATGAACGGCGAGAGCGAAACCGGCCGGAAGAACGTGCTGTGGATCTCACTGATCACCACCGTCTTCACCTTCATCGTCTCGCTCTTCATCTGGATCGGCTTCGACAATGCCAATCCGGGCTTCCAGATGGTCGAGAAGCATGACTGGCTCGGCACCGGCATCGGCTATCATGTCGGCACTGACGGCATCTCCATGCTGTTCATCATTCTGTCGACCTTCCTCATGCCCTTCTGCGTGCTGGCGAGCTGGCTCTCGATCGAGAAGCGCCTGAAGGAATATATGATCGCTTTCCTCATCCTGGAAACGATGATGGTCGGCGTCTTCGTTTCGCTCGATATCGTGCTCTTCTACGTCTTCTTCGAGGCGGGCCTCATTCCGATGTTCCTGATCATCGGCGTCTGGGGTGGCAAGGACCGCGTCTATGCGAGCTACAAGTTCTTCCTCTATACGCTGCTCGGCTCGGTGCTGATGCTGCTCGCCATCATGGCAATGTACTGGCAGGCCGGCACGACTGACATTACCGCGCTGCTCGCCTACAAGTTCCCGCCGGCGCTGCAGACCTGGCTATGGCTAGCCTTCTTTGCCTCCTTTGCGGTGAAGATGCCGATGTGGCCGGTCCATACCTGGCTTCCGGATGCGCACGTTCAGGCACCGACGGCAGGCTCGGTGATCCTGGCCGGCGTACTCCTGAAGCTCGGCGGCTACGGTCTGATCCGCTTCTCGCTCGGCATGTTCCCTGTGGCGTCCGATTATTTCGCGCCGTTCGTCTTCGCCCTGTCGGTCATCGCCATCATCTATACCTCGCTGGTGGCGATGATGCAGGACGACATCAAGAAGCTGATCGCCTATTCCTCGGTGGCGCACATGGGCTACGTCACCATGGGCATTTTTGCCGCCAACATGCAGGGTGTCCAGGGCTCGATCTTCCAGATGCTCTCGCACGGCATCGTCTCCGGCGCGCTCTTCCTTTGCGTCGGCGTCGTCTATGACCGCACCCACACCCGCGAGATCAATGCCTATGGCGGCCTCGTCAACAACATGCCGAAATATGCGGTGGCGATGATGGTCTTCACCATGGCCAATGTCGGGCTTCCCGGCACCTCCGGTTTCATCGGCGAATTCCTGACGCTGATGGGCGTCTTCCGGGTCAATACCTGGGTCGCGCTCTTTGCCGCCACCGGCGTCATCCTCTCGGCCGCCTATGCGCTCTGGCTTTACCGCCGGGTGATCTTCGGCGCGCTGGAGAAGGAAAAGCTGAAGGCGCTGCTCGATCTTTCGCCCCGCGAGCAGCTGATCCTCTACCCGCTGGTCGCGCTGACCATCCTCTTCGGCGTCTACCCGGCTCCGGTCTTCGATGCGACGGCCGCCTCGGTGGATCTGCTGGTCAACAACTACACGGCCGCCGTGCACGCAGCGCAGAATGTTGCGCTGTCTATGAATTGATGACGGGACTTATCGGACATGACCGCTGAAACAATTCTCCTCAGTCTGCATCTTTCCGCGCCGGAGCTGATCCTCGCGGTCGGCGCCCTGGTCCTGTTGATGGTCGGCGTCTTCTCGGGCGAGCGGTCGGGCCTCGTCGTCACCTGCCTCGCCATCGTGCTGCTGCTGGCTGCAGGCCTGTGGCTGCTCTTCGTGCCGGCAGAAGGCCTTGCCTATGGCGGCGTCTACATGGCCGACGGCTTCTCGCGCTTCATGAAGCTGGTGGCGCTCATCGGTTCGCTGGTCGCCCTGTTCATGACGATCGGCCACGCCCGCGAAAATCAGCTCGACAAGTTCGAGTTCCCGGTTCTGCTGGTGCTTGCGACCCTCGGCATCTTGCTGATGATCTCGGCCAACGACCTGATCTCGCTCTATCTGGCGCTGGAACTGCAGTCGCTGGCGCTTTATGTCGTCGCCGCGATCAACCGCGACAGCCTGAAGTCGACCGAAGCCGGCCTGAAATATTTCGTTCTCGGCGCGCTTTCTTCGGGCATGCTGCTCTACGGCATGTCGCTGGTCTATGGCTTCACCGGCCACACCCACTTCTCCGAGATCGCCCAGGCGCTTTCGGTCGAGGGTGCGCGGTCGCTCGGCCTGATCTTCGGTCTGGTCTTCATCCTCGCCGGCATCGCTTTCAAGATCTCGGCCGTTCCCTTCCACATGTGGACGCCTGACGTCTATGAAGGCGCGCCGACGCCGGTCACCGCCTTCCTGGCCGCAGCCCCCAAGGTTGCCGCCATGGCAATGATGACCCGCATCGTCATCACCGCCTTTCAGCCGGTCCTGGCCGACTGGCAGCAGGTCGTCGTCTTCATCTCGATCGCCTCGATGCTGCTCGGCTCCTTTGCCGCGATCGGCCAGAAAAACATCAAGCGGCTGATGGCCTATTCGTCGATCGGCCACATGGGCTACGCGCTGGTCGGCCTTGCCGCCGGCAATCAGACCGGTGTTTCCGGTGTCATGCTCTACATGGTCATCTATATGGTCATGACCCTCGGCAGCTTTGCGATCATCATGTCGATGCGCCGCAAGGACGGCACCGTCGTCGAGGAGGTCAACGATCTCGCCGGGCTTTCCACCACCAACCCGTTCATGGCCGTGGTGCTGACGGCGCTGATGTTCTCGCTTGCCGGCATTCCGCCGCTCGCCGGCTTCTTCGCCAAGTACTTCGTCTTCGTCGCCGCCATCGAAGCCAAGCTTTATGCGCTCGCCATCATCGGCGTTCTCGCCTCGGTTGTCGGCGCCTACTATTATCTGCGCGTCATCAAGCTGATGTGGTTCGATGAGGCGACCGGCGAATTCGCCCGTGTCTCCGGTTCGTTGCGTCTGGTCTTCGGTCTCTCCGGTCTTTTCGTCACCGCCTATGTCCTCATCGGCGGCCCGATCGGCGGTGCGGCGGAGCTTGCCGCCGCGACGCTCTTTTGATGGCTTCCGACGGACGGCGCCGGATATCGCTCGGCGATTTCAGGCACGAGGCTCTGTCGGAAACATCGTCCACCAACAGCGAATGCCTCGCCCGGGCTCGGGCGGGCGACGGCGGCGATCTCTGGGTGACGGCCGAACGGCAGACGGGCGGTCGCGGCCGTCGCGGCCGGCTCTGGGTTTCCGAACGCGGCAATCTCTACGCCTCTCTTCTGCTGATCGATCCGGCGCCGATGGAGCGCCTGAGTTCCCTGCCGCTGGCCGTCGCCGTTGCGGTGCACCAGGCGATCCGCCAGGTGCTGCCGCCGGGCGCCGAGCCGCTCGAGGTCAAATGGCCGAACGATATTCTCATCGGCCGCAAGAAGACCTGCGGCATCCTCGTCGAAGGCGAGGGGCTGCCCGACGGCCGCTACGCGCTGATCGTCGGCATCGGCATCAATGTCTCGGTGATGCCGGATAATCCCCTCTACCCCGTCACCTGCCTGCGTCAGCACGCAAGTGCGGCCTCGCCGGAAGAGTTGTTCGCGCATCTCTTCGCTTCGATGGCCGATGTGCTTGATCAATGGGACCAGGGCCGCGGCATCGCCGAAATCACCGCCCGCTGGCGGGCGATCGCCTGCGGCATCGGCGAAAAGATCACGGTGAATTTGCCGGACCGCTCGATTTCCGGACAATTCGCCGGAATTGATGATAATGGCTTGTTGATGCTCGATACCGGCACTGGCAGGATAATGCCCATTGCTGCCGGTGATGTGTTTTTTGGATAGCGGAAAAAACGAAAATTATGGCGAAACAGGACGAGTTGGTATTCCTGCCTCTGGGCGGCGTTGGCGAGATCGGCATGAATCTCGCTCTTTACGGCTACGGCCCGCCCGAGCATCGCCAATGGATCATGGTCGATTGCGGCGTCACCTTTCCCGGGCCCGATCTGCCGGGCGTCGACCTCGTGCTGCCCGATATCCGCTTCCTCGCCAGTGAGCGCAAGAATCTCAAAGCGATCATCATCACCCATGCGCATGAAGATCATTATGGCGCGCTCGCCGATCTCTGGCCGGGCTTGAACGTGCCGGTCTATGCCTCGGGCTTTACCGCTGGCCTGCTCGAAGCCAAGCGCAATTTCGAGAAGGCGAGGATCGGCGAAGTGCCGGTGACGCCGTTCAAGGCAGGCGACACGATCAATGTCGGCCCCTTCAGCATCGAAGGCGTGGCCGTCAACCATTCGATCCCCGAGCCGATGTCGCTGATGATCCGCACGCCGTCCGGCAATGTCATCCACACCGGCGACTGGAAGATCGACCACGAGCCCTCGCTCGGCCCCCTGACCGATGAGACGCGCTTCCGCCAGCTCGGCGACGAGGGTGTGCTGGCGCTGATGTGCGATTCCACCAATGCGCTGCGCGACGGTGTTTCGCCCTCCGAGAAGGATGTGTCGGAAAGCTTGCGCAAGATCATCGAGGATGCCGAGGGCCGGGTGGCGATCACCACCTTCTCGTCGAATGTCGGGCGCATCCGCACCGTTGCCGAAGCTGCCGAGGCGGCCGGCCGCGAAGTGCTGCTGCTCGGCAGCTCGCTGAAGCGCGTCGTCGACGTCGCCCAGGATATCGGTCTGATGGAGGGCGTAAAACCTTTCATCTCCGAGGAGGAATACGGTTACATCCCGCGTGACAAGGTCGTCGTCATCCTGACCGGCAGCCAGGGCGAGGCGCGGGCAGCGCTTGCCAAGCTCTCCCGCGACGAGATGCGCAATGTCGCCTTTGCGGCAGGCGATATCGTCGTGTTTTCCTCCCGCGCTATTCCCGGCAACGAGAAGGCGATCCAGGACATCAAGAACGGCCTCGTCGAGCAGGGCGTGCACATCATCACCGATACCGAGGCGCTGGTTCACGTCTCCGGCCATCCCCGCCGCAACGAGCTGCAGCGGATGTACGAGTGGACGCGGCCGAAGATCGTCGTGCCGGTGCATGGCGAGGCGACGCATCTGACGGCGCATAAGGAACTTGCCGAGCAATCCGGCATCGCGATCGTGCCGCGCGTGCGCAACGGCGATATCCTGCGGCTGGCGCCAGGCCCCGTCGAGGTGATCGGCGAGGCGCCGCATGGCCGCATCTACAAGGACGGGTCGCTGATCGGCGATTTCGACGAGATGGGGATCGGCGAGCGCAAGAAGCTCTCCTATGTCGGTCACGTCGCGGTCAGCATCGTGCTCGACGCCCGCTATGACATCATCGGCGATCCCGATCTCGTGTCGATCGGCCTGCCGGTTTATGACGACGAGGGCGAGGAGATGGAAGATACGCTCTTCGAAGCGGCGATCAGCGCAGTCGAAAGCATTCCGCGCGCCCGCCGCAAGGATATCGACATGGTGCAGGAGGCGGTGCGCCGCGCCATTCGCGCCGCCGCAAACCATGCCTGGGGCAAGAAGCCGGTCGTCACCGCCTTCGTCACCAAGGTCTGACCATGCTTGGGCGAGTAAACCATATCGCCATCGCCGTTCCCGATCTGGCAGCGGCGACGGCTGCCTATCGCGACACGCTGGGTGCTGCCGTATCGCAGCCGCAGGCTCTGCCGGAGCACGGCGTCACCGTCGTCTTCGTCGAATTGCCGAACACCAAGGTCGAATTGCTGCAGCCGCTTGGCGAGGCCTCGCCGATCGCAGCCTTCCTCGAAAAGAACCCGTCCGGCGGCATGCATCACATCTGCTACGAGGTGGACGATATCGTTCTCGCCCGTGACCGGCTGGTCGCGGCCGGGGCGAGGGTGCTCGGCGACGGCCGGCCGAAAACCGGCGCGCATGGCAAGCCGGTGCTGTTTCTGCACCCCAAGGATTTCTTCGGCACGCTGATCGAGATCGAACAGGCGTGAAGCCTGCGGCAGAATGCCCGCAAGGCGGCCACGCGCTTCATCCGCTTTGAATTGATCGCCATTCCGCCGTATAAGGGCGCCTAACTCAAAGTGAATGAACGTCTGTCGCCCGTTCTGTCGGCGCGACCCCACCGGGAACCCTAATGCTCCAGATTTTTCTTCAGGGATTTGCCGTCTACTTCATCATCTGGTGGATGACGCTTTTCGCTGTCCTGCCGATTGGTCTGCGCACCCAGGCTGAGGACAATGACGTCGTGCTCGGCACCGTTCCGAGCGCGCCCAGCCGGTTTCGCGCCGTCTTCACCTTTTCGCTGACGACGCTGATCTCGGCTCTGATCTATGGCACCTGGTATGTCTGCGACACCTATTTCGGCTGGGGCTTCGATGCCCTTCCACAACTCGGGCCGAGCTTCTACTAAGAAGTAGCTTTTGCTCAAACTTTGGGCAGATGTAAATTCGCCAGACGGTATACCGTCATATCGACGTCACATTTTTACGGCAAAGAGCTCCCGTAACGGAACTGGGTCGATTCCGTTACGGAAGACAGCAGTATTTTGCGGATGGGATGAGGCCGAAAAGCCAAAAAAAAACAAGGCTAAAAGCCTTGTTTTAAGTATCGCGTGATCTGTAACCGTTGCCGGGGCAGCGACGAGCGCGCCTAAGATCTGATCCTCCCAAGACTTGACCGCGAATTCGGCAAGAATTTATCCTTCCTGCCTGTTTTGTGAGCTAAAGCTAGCTCAAACATTGGGCTTTGTCATCAGCTTTTTTTGCATTTTTGCTACACTCTAGCAAAATTTTTCTGTTGACAGGACTTTCGTTCAAGTCCTTATAAACACGCGCTTTTTCACCCCCTTGCATTTTGCGGCTGCGAACATGCGCGTGCGGGAGGTTGCCGACATCAGTTGCGGGTTTCCTTCCTGCCGCGAAGCGGCTATGAACCTCCCGACATTAACCATTGTCTTTCGATTCCGCCTGCTGCGGGATCTCAACTGCTTCGGAATCCGCCATGCGTCTGTCCCGCTATTTCATGCCCATCCTCAAGGAAAACCCCAAGGAGGCGGAAATCGTCTCCCACCGGCTGATGCTGCGCGCCGGCATGATCCGCCAGCAGTCGCAGGGCATCTATTCCTGGCTGCCGCTCGGCAAACGCGTGCTCGATAAGGTCAACGCCATTATCCGCGACGAGCAGAACCGGGCAGGCGCCATCGAGCTGTCGATGCCGACACTGCAGTCGGCCGAACTCTGGCAGGAAAGCGGCCGCTACGACGCCTATGGCAAGGAGATGCTGCGCATCAAGGACCGGCAGGATCGGCCGATGCTCTATGGCCCCACCAACGAGGAGATGGTGACGGATATTTTCCGCTCCTCCGTCAAGTCCTACAAGGATCTGCCGCTCAATCTCTATCACATCCAGCTGAAGTTCCGCGACGAGATCCGTCCGCGCTTCGGCACCATGCGCTCGCGCGAATTCATGATGAAGGATGCCTATTCCTTCGATCTGACGCGCGAAGGGGCGGAGCATTCCTACAACAAGATGTTCGCCGCCTACCTCAGAACCTTCGATCGGCTTGGCCTGCGCGCCATTCCGATGCGTGCCGATACCGGCCCGATCGGCGGCAATCTCAGCCATGAATTCATCATCCTCGCCGACACCGGCGAATCCGAGGTCTTCTGCCACAAGGATTTCGTCGGCTTCGATATTCCCGACGACAACACCGATTTCGACAGCGTCGAGGGCCTGAAGGCGATTTTCGACAAATGGACCTCGCTCTATGCGGCGACCTCGGAAATGCACGACGAGGCCGCCTTCAACGCCGTTCCCGAAGGCGAGCGGCTTTCGGCGCGCGGCATCGAGGTCGGCCATATCTTCTATTTCGGCACGAAATATTCCGAGGCGATGGGCGCGAAAGTGCAGGGGCCCGACGGCAAGGAACACTTCGTTCACATGGGTTCCTACGGTATCGGCCCGACACGCCTTGTTCCCGCCATCATCGAGGCATCGCATGACGACAACGGAATCATCTGGCCGGCCTCGGTCACGCCCTTCGATGTCGTGGTGATCAACATGAAGGCGGGCGATCAGGCCTGCGACGATACTTGCGAGCTGATCTATGCGGCGCTCACCAAGGCCGGCAAGGATGTGCTCTACGACGATACCGACGACCGGGCCGGCACGAAGTTCGCGACCGCCGACCTGATCGGCGTGCCCGTCCAGATCATCGCCGGCCCGCGCGCGGTCGCCAACGGCGAAGTCGAGGTGAAGGACCGCAAGACCGGCGCCCGCGAAACGATGACCATCGAAGCGGCGATCAACAGGTTCGTGGCTTAAGGAAACGGAGGCGAAATGGCAGAGGCAGCAGTGGACCGGAGTTCAAAATCCGGCTTGGGTCCGGCTGGCAGGCCATTTTCCACCTTCGAACGCCTCGTGGCCTGGCGCTATCTGCGCGCCCGGCGCAAGGAAGCCTTCATCTCGGTCATTGCCGGCTTTTCCTTCGTCGGCATCATGCTCGGCGTTGCGACGCTGATCATCGTCATGGCCGTCATGAACGGCTTCCGCACCGAGCTCGTCTCGCGCATCCTCGGCATCAACGGCCACATGATCGTCCAGCCGTCCGATGGTCCCTTCACCGATTATGCCGATCTCTCCAGCAGGCTTGCTGCGGTGCCCGGAGTCAAAATGGCGCTTCCCTTGGTGGAAGGCCAGGTGCTCGCCTCCGCCCAGGCCGGCGGCAGTACCGGCGCGCTGGTGCGGGGCGTCCGCGCCGAGGACCTGACCAAACTCAAAGCGGTCTCCGAGAATATCAAACCGGGCGACATGGTGGGTTTTGCCTCCGGCCAGGGCGTACTGATCGGCACCGGCATGGCCAACCAGCTCGGCCTGAGCGTCGGCGACCTTATCACGCTGACGTCGCCGGACGGTGACATCACGCCGATGGGCGTCAGCCCGCGCGTCAAGTCCTATAAGATCTCCGGCCTCTTCACGATCGGCATGTCGGAATATGATTCCTCGATCATCTTCATGCCGCTGGAGGAATCGCAGCTCTTTTTCAATGCCGAGGGGCTGGTGCAGTCGATCGAGCTTTTCGTCGATCACCCCGACGATATCGACACGCTGAGACCGAAGGTCGAGCAGGCGGCAGGCCGTCAGATCAACCTGACCGACTGGCGTCAGCGCAACCAGACCTTCTTCTCGGCGCTGCAGGTCGAGCGCAACGTCATGTTCATGATCCTGACGCTGATCGTGCTTGTCGCGGCGCTGAACATCATCTCCGGCCTCATCATGCTGGTGAAGGACAAGGGCAGCGATATCGCCATCCTGCGTACCATGGGCGCCAGTGCCGGCGCGATCATGCGCATCTTCTTCATGACCGGGGCGGCAATCGGTATCGTCGGCACCGTTGCCGGGGTTCTGCTCGGCGTCCTCGTCTGCGTCAACATCGAATCCATTCGCCAGTTCTTCTCCTGGATTTCAGGCACCGTGATCTTCAATCCGCAGGTCTATTTCCTCAGTCAGCTGCCGGCCGAGATGGATCTCAGCGAAACGATCTCGATCGTCGTCATGGCGCTGACGCTCTCCTTCATCGCGACCATCTTCCCCGCCTGGCGCGCCTCCAGGCTCGATCCGGTGCAGGCCCTGCGCTACGAATAAGGAATGCCGCCTTCATGAAACGCAACGTCGTTCTCAAGCTTACCGGCGTCGAGCGCCATTACGGGCAGGGCGATACGCTGCTCCCGATCCTGAAGGGCGCGGATTTTTCGATGTCGAAGGGCGAGATCGTCGCTCTCGTCGCTCCTTCAGGCACCGGCAAGTCGACCCTGCTGCATGTCGCCGGCCTGCTGGAGCATCCGGACGGCGGCGAGGTCAACATCAACGGCCATGCCTGTGATGGCCTGAGCGATGACAAGCGCACGGCGATCCGCCGCAGCGAAATCGGCTTCGTCTACCAGTTTCACCACCTGCTGCCGGAATTTTCCGCGCTTGAGAACATCATGATGCCGCAGCTGATCGCCGGGCTGTCCTGGAAGGAAGCAGGAGAGCGGGCCGGCCAGCTTCTCGATTATATGCGCATCGGCCACCGCGGCGCCCATCGCCCCGGCGAGCTTTCCGGCGGCGAGCAGCAGCGCGTTGCGATCGCCCGCGCCGTCGCCAATGCGCCGACCCTGCTTCTTGCCGATGAGCCGACCGGCAATCTCGACCCGGAAACGGCAAGTTACGTCTTCGACGCGCTGGAGGCGCTGGTGCGCCAGTCCGGCCTCGCGGCCCTCATCGCCACCCACAATCACGAGCTCGCCCGCCGCATGGATCGGCGTGTGACGATCTCCGATGGCAAGATCGTCGATTTCTAATGCATGTCGCCCGGAAGTGTGCAGCGGTTCCGGGATAACGACATGCATAAAAACAACGAGCTAAAGCATGATGCCGAAAAGTGTGTGCGGTTTTCGGATAACTTCATGCTCCAATATGTCGGCTTGCAATTAGGGGACGACCAATCCGCCGCGATATTCGAGCATATAGGCTTTCCTGAAGTCGACCATGATGCATTCATTGCCGCTGAACCGCTCGCAGTTCCCTTCGCTGCGATCGAGATAGCGGCCGAGCGGATGGTCGAATTCCATGCCGCCGAGAAAGCGTCCCTGCCGATACATGGCTGAAAGTGCCGCCTTGATCACCGCACCGGCGGCAGCGCCGTCGATGAGCTCCGGTGCGACGATCCAGCCGAAATAATTCATCACCCAGACGGGCTCGCCGGCAAACCAGACAACCTCCTGTCCGGCGAAATCGGTGCCGCCGAAGTAACTGTCGAGATAACGCCAGTCGCCGCGCTCATAGCCGATATCGTGAGCGCCCGGCCGGCAGGGCGTGCGCGGCACACCGCCGCCGACATAGGTCGCAGCTTTGGCCTCCACGACGAATTCATTGAGCATCGCAATGTCGAACATGCCGTTCTCCTCCCGGCCGGATGCTGGCAAATATGCTGCGCCATGTAAAGAACAAAAACAGAACGGAAGCCAAAAACAGGCGGTCGCCGTGAGAGGCGGTCTGCCGCTCGGGCAGCGTGTCCGATCCGTCACGGATCGGGTAGGGGGAGGAGCCGCCCCATCGGATCGCTCGCTGCCGCCTACCGATTCGCAATGCGCATTTCGGGTTTTTCAAACGCAAGAAAGAAGGAAAAGATTCCTGTTGACAATGGAACATACATCGAACAAATTGAAAACATAACGAGTAAAGGAGAGCCAAATGACTGACATGATCCGTGATATCGCAGCATTCACCTCCATCGCAATGTTCGTTGCCAGCTTCTCGCTCATCGTCATGGCGATCTAAAGTTTTCAGGGGACCGCATGGCAATCATGCGGTCCGGACGCGGGACTTCTTCTGGACATCATCGCCCTCTATGCCGACAATGCGTCCGATTCATTCGGGTGATTGGGAAGGCATGACATGGCGGATACGGCAAAGGGTTCCACGGGTGAGGCGATCGGCGGCACGCCGGGCTTCATCCACCTGAGGGTCCATTCCGCCTATTCGCTTCTCGAAGGCGCCTTGCCGCTGAAGAAGATCCTTTACAAGGCGACCGGCGACAGCCAGCCGGCGATCGCCATCACCGATACCAACAATCTGTTCATCGCGCTGGAATTCTCCCAGAAGGCGATGGATGAGGGCCTGCAGCCGATCATCGGCTGCCAGGTCTCGATCGACATGGAAGATGGGCTGGAAACGGAAAAGCGCGGCGGCCAGCAGGCGCTGGTCAAGCTGCCGTCGATCGTTCTTCTCGCCGCCACGGATGCCGGTTACGAACGGCTCGTCGATCTCGTCAGCCGCGCCTATCTCGGCGGTGAAAGCAACCAGGCTATCCATATCCGTGCCTCCTGGCTGGAGGAGGCCGGCACGGAAGGGCTGATCGCCCTGACCGGCGCCCTGACCGGGCCCGTCGACGCGGCGATCCGGGAGGGCCATCCCGCGCAGGCGGAGGCCCGGCTGCTGGCGCTGAAACGTCTCTTCGGCGACAGGCTCTATGTCGAATTGCAGCGGCACGGCACCTACGACAAACGTCACGAGCAGAAGATCGTCGGGCTCGCCTACAGCAACGACCTGCCGCTGGTTGCGACCAACGAGGCCTTCTTTCCGACGCGTGACGATTACGACGCCCATGACGCGCTGATGGCGGTCGCCCACAATGCCATCGTCTCCGACGACAGCCGCTTTCGCCTGACCCCGGACCATTATCTGAAGAGCCGGGCCGAGATGGCCAAGCTCTTCGCCGATCTGCCCGAAGCGCTGGAGAACACGATCGAGATCGCCAGGCGCTGCTCCTTCGTGCTGAAGACCCGAAAGCCGATCCTGCCGCGCTTCACCGGTGCGACCGACGACGCCGAGGAGGCCGAGCGCGCCGAGGCGAGCGAGTTGCGCCGCCAGGCGGTCGAAGGGCTGGACATGCGGCTTGCAACGCTCGGCATGTCGCCGGGCTACGAGGAAAAGGATTATCGCGAGCGGCTGGATTTCGAACTCAGCGTCATCGAGCGCATGCGTTTTCCCGGTTACTTCCTGATCGTTGCCGACTTCATCAAATGGGCCAAGCAGCACGACATTCCGGTCGGCCCTGGCCGCGGTTCGGGCGCCGGTTCGCTGGTTGCCTACGCTTTGACGATCACCGACGTCGATCCGCTGCGGTTTTCGCTGCTCTTCGAACGCTTCCTCAACCCGGAACGCGTCTCGATGCCGGACTTCGACATCGACTTCTGCCAGGACCGCCGCGAAGAGGTGATCCGCTACGTCCAGGCCAAATATGGCCGCGAGCAGGTGGCCCAGATCATCACCTTCGGTTCGCTGCAGGCACGCGCCGCCCTTCGCGACGTCGGCCGCGTGCTGGAGATGCCGTACGGCCAGGTCGACAAGATCTGCAAGCTGGTGCCGAACAATCCGGCCAATCCGACGCCGCTCTCCAAAGCGATCGAGGAGGAGCCGAAGCTGCAGGAAGAGGCGGCGAAGGAACCGGTCGTTGCGCGCCTGCTCGACATCGCCCAGAAGATCGAGGGGCTTTACCGCCATGCCTCGACGCATGCCGCCGGCATCGTCATCGGCGACCGCCCGCTTTCCAAGCTGGTGCCGATGTATCGCGATCCGCGCTCCGACATGCCGGTCACCCAGTTCAACATGAAGTGGGTGGAGCAGGCCGGCCTCGTCAAATTCGACTTTCTCGGCCTGAAGACGCTGACGGTGCTGAAGGTCGCGGTCGATTTCGTCGCCAAACGCGGCATCAATGTCGATCTCGCCGCCATTCCTCTCGACGACAAACCCACCTACGAGATGCTGTCGCGCGGCGAGACGGTCGGCGTGTTCCAGGTGGAAAGTGCCGGCATGCGCAAGGCGCTGATCGGCATGAAGCCGGACTGTATCGAGGATATCATCGCGCTGGTGGCGCTCTACCGCCCGGGCCCGATGGAGAACATCCCGACCTACAATGCCCGCAAGCATGGTGACGAGGAGCTGGAGTCGATCCATCCGATGATCGACCACCTGCTCAAGGAAACCCAGGGCGTTATCGTCTATCAGGAGCAGGTGATGCAGATCGCCCAGGTCCTGTCCGGCTATTCACTTGGTGAAGCCGACCTTCTGCGCCGCGCCATGGGCAAGAAGATCAAGGCCGAGATGGACCAGCAGCGCGAACGCTTCGTCGTCGGCGCCGTCAAGAACGGCGTCTCGAAGCCGCAGGCCGACAATATCTTCGAACTGCTGGCGAAGTTCGCCAATTACGGCTTCAACAAGTCGCATGCCGCCGCCTACGCCATCGTCTCCTACCAGACGGCCTACATGAAGGCGCATTATCCGGTCGAATTCCTCGCCGCCTCGATGACGCTCGACATGTCCAACACGGAAAAGGTCAACGATTTCCGCCAGGATGCCAAGCGCCTCGGCATCGAGGTGATCGCCCCTTCGGTGCAGACCTCCTTCCGCCATTTCCAGACCGGCGACAACCGCATCTACTACGCGCTCGCCGCCCTCAAGGGCGTCGGCGAATCCGCCGTCGACCATATCGTCGAGGTGCGCGGCGACAAGCCCTTTGCCGGTATCGAGGATTTCTGCCTGCGCATCGATCCGCGCCAGGTCAATCGCCGCGTGCTCGAAAGCCTGATCTTTGCCGGCGCCTTCGATTGTTTCGGCACCGACCGCGCCCAGCTTTCAGCCGGCCTCGACCGTATCCTCGGTTATGCCCAGCGCGCCCAGGAGAACAAGCTGAGCGGCCAGTCGGACATATTCGGCAGCACTCTGACCTCGGGGCCTGAAAAAATTTCCCTGCCGCCGTTTTCGCCCTGGCTTGCCTCCGAGCGGCTGCTCAAGGAGTTCCAGGTGCTGGGCTTCTACCTCACCGCCCATCCGCTCGATTCCTACAGCAACATCCTGCAGAAGATGCGGGTGCAGACCTTTGCCGAATTTTCCCAGGCGATCAAACAGGGCGCCTTCAATGCGCGCCTCGCCGGCACCGTCATTTCGAAGCAGGAGCGCAAGACCCGCACCGGCAACAAGATGGGCATCATCGTCTTTTCCGATTCCTCCGGCCAGTTCGAGGCGGTGCTGTTTTCGGAAATGCTCAACCAGTATCGCGACGTACTGGAGTCGGGAAAATCCTTCGTGCTGACCGCGACGGGGGAGGAGCGGCCGGAGGGCATCGGCCTGCGCATCCAGACGATCCAGTCGCTGGAGGAAAAATCGCTGCAGATGCAGAAGGCGCTGCGCGTCTATATCAGAGATTCCGGGCCGCTGAGAATGGTCGCCGGCCACCTCAACGCCAAGGGCGACGGCCTCGTTTCCTTCATCGTCATCAAGGAGGATGGCAAACGCGAGGTGGAAGTGGCGCTGGCGGAGAAATACCGCATCACGCCGGAGATCGCCGCCGCGCTTCGCGCCGCCCCTGGCGTCGTCGATGTCGAGCTTGTCTAGGAGTGATGCGCCTCACCTTAGGTGACGCGCATCACCCAGGGTGATGATTATCATCCCCGGGGTGATGATTATCATCTCCGGGGTGGACGGTTATCGCCCCGGGCGATGGTTTATCCCGGGCGATAGTTTATCGCCCCGGGGAATCATCAACCCCTTGTGATGGTGATGAAATCCGTGCCTTCGCCGGTCTCCCGGCCGAGGCCCGTATCGGAGATCGTCAGGGTCGAGCCGGGCGCGATCAGCGCGTCGATCCTGCGGCGGGTCTCCTCTGGGATCGTGACGCGGCTGAGCGACCGGGCGATCGGCCTGCCGCTGACGATCGAGCTTTCCTGATTGGTGATGCCGAGCCGCTTCATCGTCTCGCGCGAGAGATTGTTCTCCAGCGTGATAGCGAGCCAATCCGCCGTGCCGGCCTTTTCATCGAGTGCATGCAGCGTGAAGAAATGCGTGCCGAGCGCCAGTCCCGGATCGGCGATCGTCACCGGGGCTTCGAAGATCGGCTTGAACGCCTGGCGCACCATGATAACGCCGTTCGGCGGTTCACCCTTGCCCGTCGCCGCATAGACGGATTTGAGCAGCGCATCGGAGATGAGGCTCCTGTCGCCGGCAAATTCCGCCGGCCGCAGCGTCTTGAAGGTCTTGATCGCCTGGACGGTCGCCGGCCCGAGCAAGCCGTCCGGATCGCCGGCGGAAAAGCCGAGCTGGTTAAGCAGGGTCTGGATGTCGATCACCGTCTCGCGCAGCGTGCGGCGGGTGATCAGCATGCTGATCGGCTCGGACGGCGGCTCGGCTTCGGGCGCTGCAACCGGCGCTGCCGGCATCGGCATTGCGGCGGTATCGTTCATCGCCACCTGCACCGGTGTCCCCGGGCTGTCGGGCATCGAGGGCCGCAGTTCGACATCCGAAAGCAGCAGCATCGGCGCCGGCGCCTCTGGGTGGAAAAGGGTCGGATGGTCGATCGGCTGCGGCACTACTTCGCCGTCGCTGATGATGACAGGAATGCCGGGCTCGGTCATCCCGTAAAGCTTTTTTGCAAAAGCGCCGGGCATGCGCACGCAGCCATGCGAGGCCGGATAGCGCGGCACGGAATTGGATTCGTGCAGCGCGATGCCCGACCATGTCAGCCTTTGCATGAAGGGCATCGGCGCGTTCGAATAGAGATTGGATTCGTGGTATTTCTGCTTTTCGAGCACCGAGAAGATGCCGCTCGGCGTCGTGTGCCCGTCCTTGCCGGTCGAGACCTTCGAAGTCGCGACGACCTCGGTGCCGTCATAGACCGCAAGCGACTGCTTGTCCTTCGAGACGATGATCTGCAGCGTGCGCGCATCGGCGGCAAGAGCAGGGTGCACGAGTGCAGTGGCCGACAGCAAGCCGAGGCCGAAGACGAGACGCGAGAACATGATAGCCAACCATACGCAATACTTGCCCGGCACATTATGGGACGAAGTTTAAGGAAGATTTTATAGGCCGCGCGGCGCTCGCGGCTCACGCGTTAATGCATGTCGCCGGGAAGTGTGCAGCGGTTCCCGGATAACGACATGCATAAAGACAAAGAGCTAAAGCGCGTCGCAAGATTCAAGTTAACCGCGGCGCGCTTTAGTGATCGCGTTTGCCGCTGCCGAAGGTGTAGCCGGTCTCGACGGTGTTCTTGCCGAACTTGTCGCGCAGCTTGTCCATCGCCGCTTCGGCGGCCGCCCGCCGGCCCGACTGCCGGTCGATGAGATCGGGCGGATCGGCGCGGGCGGCATCGCCGAGATCGGTGACGCCGATGCCGAGCAGCCGGAACTTCGTGCCGTCGGTCTCTTTTTCGAGAAGCTCGAGCCCGATGCGAAAGATCCGGTCGGCAAGCTGGGTCGGGTCTTCGAGCTTGCGATTGCGCGTCCGTATCTTGAAGTCGGCGGCCTTCATCTTCAGGACCACGGTCTGGCCGGCGATGTCGTTTTTCTTCAGCCGCCAGGAGACCTTCTCCGAAAGATTGCGCAGGATCGGCACCAGATCGTCGTAACGCCAGATGTCTTCGAAGAAGGTGGTCTCCGATGAAACGCTCTTGGCCGCATCGTTGAGGTGCACTTCACGGTCGTCGATCCCGCGCGATAGCCGGGCGAGCCGCTGGCCGATGCTGCCATAGCGGCGCATCAGGTCGTTCTCCTCCATCTGCTGCAACTGGCCGATGGTGCGGATACCGTCCGCCTCCAGCGTCGCGGCAAAGGCCTTGCCGACGCCCCAGATCGTGGTGACCGGGCGCGGCGCCAGGAACTCGACCGCTTCCTCACGGCCGATGATGGAAAAGCCGCGCGGCTTCTGCAGGTCGGAGGCGACCTTGGCGAGGAATTTGCAATAGGAAAGCCCGACCGACACGCTGATGCCGATCTCCTTTTCGACCCGGCGGGCGAATTTGGCGAGCGTGCGCGCCGGCGGATCGTGATGCAGCCGCTCGGTGCCGCCAAGTTCCAGGAAGGCCTCGTCGATCGACAGCGGCTGCACCAGCGGCGTCAGATCCTGCATCATGGCGCGCACCTGGCGCCCGACCCGGACGTATTTTTCCATGTCGGGGCGGATGACGATCGCCTGCGGGCATGCCTCCAGCGCCTTGAACATCGGCATGGCCGAACGCACGCCGTGGATGCGGGCGATATAGCAGGCGGTGGAGACGACGCCGCGTTTACCGCCGCCGATGATCACGGGCTTGTCGGCAAGCTCGGGATTGTCGCGCTTCTCGACGGCCGCGTAGAAGGCGTCGCAATCGATATGCGCCAGCGTCAATGCGTAGAGCTCGCGATGACGCACCAGACGCGGGCTGCCGCAGGACAGGCAGCGGCGCGCCTCGCCCTTCTGCTCGGCAAGGCAGTCGCGACAGAAGCCGGGTGTCTTGTCGGGCGCGGGCGTCATCATGAGAACAAAGGTTGAACGCCGCGACATTACGCCCTAAGCTTCCGAGTCTCAAGAGAGGCGGGAGCTTTGCCTTTGGATAACGATCTTCGTTTCGAGCCGGTAACGGCGGAACGCTGGGGCGATTTCGAAACCCTGTTCGGGCCGCAGGGTGCTTTCTACAATTGCTGGTGTGTGGCGCTTCGTCTGCCGCATGCGACAAGAACGAAGATGACGGCCGATGAGCGCAAGGTGCATATGCAGGAGCGAATCGAGGCTGGGCCGCCGCCGGGCATTCTCTGTTATGCCGATGGCGCGCCGGTCGCCTGGGTGCAGGTGGGGCCGCGCCACGACGTGCCGCAGTTCAATTCGCCGCGCACAGTCTCGCGGCCGCTGGAGGAGGGCGATGCGTATGATCCGTCGATCTGGGCCGTCAGCTGTTTCTTCCTGCTGCCGAGGTTGCGCGGCAAGGGGATGAGCCATCGCCTGCTCGCCGGCGCCATCGATCACGCCCGGCGCCAGGGCGCGCGGTTGCTCGAAGCCTGTCCGATCGATCATGTGAAGCAGTCGAAATCGGTGACGCTGTGCATCGGCTCGACGGCGATCTTCGATGCGGCCGGCTTCGAAACGGTGGCGCGGCGCAAGGACGGCCGTCCGCTCATGCGGCTGGAACTGCGGGGTTGAACGCGCCGGCAAGGAAATGCGCCTCGATCAGCGCGGCCGCATGCGCCCAGTCGCTGACGCGGGTGATGTCGTCGGCCGCCGCCGGCGCGAAACGATGGACGGGCGAGTCGGGCATCAGGTGAATCAGCAGGCAATCGGCAACATGGTCCCTGACGGAATGCAGATTGCGCGCCATATCATCGATGAAGACGACGGGAAGGGAGCGGCTGGCATGCAATGCGTGAACGATCGGCCCCTTGGGCTCTTCGCTGGCAAGCAGCGGAAAAATGAGGCCGATCCGGTCGAGCAGGCGGCGGCGCTGGTCCTGGAACCGCGGCTGCATGGCCGTCAGGAAAAGCACGTCTGCCTGTTGCGAAAGCCGGCCGAGCGTTTCGACGACGCGGTCGAGCGGCGTCTGCCACAGCTCCTGCGCCTCGAAAAATTCCTCGATCAGCCGGCTGACCTCCTGGTCTTCGATCTCCGCGCCATCCGCCTGCGCGACGATGTTGCCGTGGAGCCGGAACGAGCGCGGCAGGAAGGCGTGACCCTTGCTTTCAAGGAAAAGCTGGAACGGGCCGATGAATTGCAGCACCACATCGTCGACGTCGCAGACGATCAGCGGCCTCTCGCCGAGGCGGATATGCGAGATATCGAGTTCCCTCACGCCGGTCACCGTCAGTATTCCCCGGAATCGAGGCCGGGCGAGGAGAAATGCTGCCAGGCGGCGGTCACCGTTTCCGGGCTGATGCCGCTCGCCGCGCAGAAAGCCATCGCCGTCGGTTCGTGGTTCATCAGGAAATCCATCATGCCGGCGAGGAAGCCGGGATCGTTGACGGCGCTGCGCACCTGGCCGGGGGCCACACCCGTCAGCGCAAGGAAGCGGCTGAACATGTCGGGATCGTCGGCAAGCCAGCCGAGCACGGCGATCGCGGTTGCGTGCGGGTCGGCGGCCTGTTGTTTCGAAGTCTTGAAGTTGCTTTGCATTTCGAGGGGTAAGTTACCTTTTCTTCAACCAAATACCGCTAGCGTGCGCTATCGGTTTCACGGAGCTCTTCATCCGCATGTGCCTTTCTCATGGGACGAACCGCTGCGCGAACGGACGTAGGGACAGCTTGTCATGCCCAAACAGGTGATGATTGTAGAAGATAACGAGCTCAACATGAAGCTCTTTCGCGACCTCATCGAGGCGTCCGGCTATACCACGATCCAGACCAGAAACGGCATGGAAGCGCTGGATCTGGCGCGCAAGTATCGCCCCGACCTCATTCTGATGGATATTCAGCTTCCCGAGGTCTCGGGCCTCGAAGTCACGAAATGGCTGAAGGAAGACGACGAGCTGCACGTGATTCCCGTCATCGCCGTCACGGCTTTCGCAATGAAGGGCGATGAGGAGCGGATCCGCCAGGGCGGCTGCGAGGCCTATGTTTCCAAGCCGATCTCGGTTCCGAAATTCATCGAGACGATCAAGACCTATCTGGGCGATGCCTGACGCATCGGAAAGACAGCTATGACTGCGCGAATACTGGTGGTTGACGATATTCCGGCCAATGTGAAGCTGCTCGAAGCGCGGTTGCTTGCGGAGTATTTCGACGTGATGACCGCAGCCGACGGCTACACGGCGCTGGCGATCTGCGAGCGCAACCAGGTCGATCTCATCCTGCTCGACATCATGATGCCCGGCATAGACGGTTTCGAGGTCTGCGAGCGGCTGAAGGCCAGCCGCAAGACCGCCCATATTCCCGTCGTCATGGTCACGGCACTGGATCAGCCGGCCGATCGCGTCCGCGGCCTGAAGGCCGGCGCCGACGATTTCCTCACCAAGCCGGTCAATGATCTGCAACTGATCTCGCGGGTGAAGAGCCTGCTGCGGTTGAAGACGTTGAGCGACGAGCTGCGCATCCGCGCCGATACCGCCCATACGATGGGCATCGACGACCTCATGCGGGCAGGCGAGGGCCGCGCCGACGAGACGGGTCAGATCCTGCTCGTCGACGGCCGCGCCAATTCGCAGGAGCGCATCATCAAGGCGCTGAAGCCCGTTGCCGACGTGCTTGCCCTTTCCGATCCGCAGGCAGCCCTCTTCGAAGCGGCCGAAAGCCCGTTCGATCTCGTCATCGTCAACGCCAATTTCGATGATTACGATCCGCTGCGCCTCTGCTCGCAGCTGCGCTCGCTGGAGCGCACGCGCTTCCTGCCGATCCTGATCATCACCGAGCAGGGCGCTGACGAGATGGTCGTGCGGGCGCTCGATCTCGGCGTCAACGATTACATCATCCGCCCGGTCGATCCCAACGAGCTGGTTGCCCGCAGCCTGACGCAGATCCGCCGCAAGCGCTGCAACGACCGCCTGCGCGCCAGCGTCAAGCAGACGATCGAGCTTGCCGTGACCGATCCGCTGACCGGCCTTTATAACCGGCGCTATCTCGACAATCACCTGAACGTGCTCTTCAACCGTTCGATGGCGCGGGGCCGGCCGCTTTCGGTGCTGATCACCGATATCGACCGCTTCAAGCAGGTGAACGACACCTATGGCCACGACGGCGGCGACGAGGTGCTGCGGGAATTTGCCAATCGCGTCCGCTCGACCATTCGCGGCGCCGACCTCGCCTGCCGCTACGGCGGAGAGGAGTTCGTCGTCGTCATGCCGGATACCTCGCCTGAGATTGCCGCCACTGTCGCCGAGCGGCTGCGCGCGGCCGTCGAGAGTGCACCCTTCCAGCTGAAACATGCGGGAGAGGCGTTGAATGTCACCGCGTCCTTCGGCATCGCCTCGCGTATCGGCTCGGTATTGACCCCCGATCAGCTGATGAAACAGGCGGATCTTGCGCTTTACGAAGCCAAGAACACCGGCCGCAATCGCGTCGTCGCTGCGGCCGCCTGACGAATCATCTGCCCCCTTATGTGCCGTTTATGGGTTTTCCACCGTGGTAAGCGGATTGTTACACATTTTTAATGCTCGCCCTCACAGCGTGGCGTGAAAAATTTGCAATCAAATAGCCCAAAAAAGGATTTTCGGCTTTGCTGCGGATGTGCCGCTGCCCGATAGTTTTGAAAGCGTCCGGCCATAGCTAAAAATGAAATGGCGACTATAAAAAGCGCCTTCTGCCGATTGGGGAGAATAGAGTTCCGCGGCCCCACCTCACCTAGGGGAAGGGGAGGTGTAAGTTATTAAGCTATATTGTCGAATTTCTTCGATGGGTCGACGTCTAGGCTTCATCCCAAAGCAGAGGCGATAAATCTTTGTATGTACCAAAACTGGACTTTTAACCATAGAATCAAGTCCGCAAAAATCATCATTAAGAATTTGTTGATTTTCTTTCATTTTTGCGCAAATTATCGGCTCATAAGAGAAGCGCTCCCGCTGAGGAGTTGTCGATACCCCATGATGCTCAGGTCCGCCGCATCTCCTGGGTCGTGGGGTCGGTCGGCTAGTAGGCAAGTTATAGCGGTTCCTCGTGCCGCTTTGCATGCTGGCCGACCCCCTTTCAAGAAAACGCCGCCACTTCCCGAAGATGGAAGGGCGGCGTTTTTCTGTTTGCGCTGTCATGTTCAAAGAGGGTCATTTCGGGCAATAAAAAACGCGCAACCCGAGGGCGCGCGCTTTTTGCGAAATCCTCAGATCAAGCGATTACTTGATCTTGGTTTCCTTGAACTCGACATGCTTCTTAGCAATCGGGTCGTACTTCGTCTTCGTCATCTTGTCCGTCATCGTACGGCTGTTCTTCGTCGTGACGTAGAAGAAACCGGTGTCGGCTGTCGACAGCAGCTTGATCTTGATTGTTGTAGCCTTGGCCATGGTCGTCCTGCCTTTAAGAAAATGAAAGCCGTGGAAGCCGGATGGGCTCCACGGCAAATTCTGGCGCGAAACTACGAATCCCGCCCGAAAAGTCAAGTCCGTTTTCGAATGAACATCAGTCTGATGCCGGAAAGTAGGGCGTAAAAGCCGAAGAAGGCGGCAATCGCCCAGGCAAAACCGTTATTTCCGGCGACATCGATCGCTGCGCCGATCGCCTGCGGCCCGGCCACGGTTCCGATCGCATAACAGAAGACGAAGGCGGCATTGGCCGCGGCGAGATCGGAACCCGTCAGCCGTGAGCCGAGATGGCTGAGGCCGACCGTATAGAGGCCGGAGACGCAGCCGCCCCAGAAAAGCAGGAGCCCGGCCATCAGCAGCCAGTTGTCGAGCAGCAGCGGCAGCAGCATCGAGCCGATGAAGCCCATCAGCGCCATGCCGGCCAGAAGCGGCCGCTTGTCGGCGACGCGGTCGGAAAGCAGGCCGAGCGGGATCTGGAAGATGACGTTGCCGACGCCCATCATGGTGAGCAGAAGCGCTGCCTGCGATTCGGTGAAATGGGCGCGCACGGCAAAGACCGGGAACAGCGACAGCCCGCCGGCTTCGACCGCGCCGAAGATGAAGACCGCCGCCGTCGCCGTCGGCACCAGGAAGACGTAGCGCATGAAATGCAGCTCCGGTTTTTCCTCGAGCACAGGGCTTTCGTCGCGAGCGATGAAGATCGGAATGGCGGCAAGCAGGATGGCGCCGGCGCCGATCAGGAAGGGGAAGATGCCGTCGCTGCCGAGGATCGAAAACAGGAGCGGCCCGGCTGCGAAGCCGAGGGAAAGCACGGTCGCATAGATGCCGAGCACGAAGCCGCGTTTGGACGGCGGCGAGGCGGCGTTGATCCAGAATTCGGAAAGGATGAACAGCGTCGTCGTTGCCCCATGGAAGGCGAAACGCAGCGGAAACCACATCCAGAAATCCTCGGCATAATAAAAACCGAGTGCGCTCAGCGCCGAAATCAGCACCGCCCAGAGCATCGTCGGCGCAACGCCGTATTTATGCGCGAGCTTGGTGGTAATCGGCGCGGCGGCCATCGCCGCGACGCCTGCCATCGCCGTGTTGAGCCCAATCAGGGTGGACGAGATGCCGCGTTTTTCCAGGATGATGCTGAGAAGCGGAAGTCCGAGGCCGATTGCTATGCCGACGGCTGATATGGACGAGATGGCTGCCACCAGAGAAGGCCAATGGATTTCCTCGACATCGCCCGGTGTGCCGTTTCTCGGCTGAGACATTTATCCATCCTTAGAGAGCTGCGCGAGCGAATCGGCCGGTTCCCGTCGGATGGATAGACACAGACGTGCCAAATCCGGGTGACGGATGCCGCTTCGCAGTATTTCCGATGTGAGTGACCATCTGCGGAATGTAAAGCCCGTTCGGCCAAGAAATGCTTACCATGTCGGGTCGTTGAGGATCGTCGGCTGCCGCATTCGGGTGGTGGTCGGTGGAGCGCTGGCACTACACGTCAAATATGTCTGGAAGGTGAAGGCGCTCAATCCGGGCGTCCGGGGATGTCGTAATCATCAGGACCGTCGCTCTCGCCGCCGAAACCGTGCATGCGCAGCGCCCATTGCAGGCCGATGACGCCGCCCTTGATCGGCTGGATCGAGGCAAGCGCGGTAATGACGGTGATCGGCGCCCAGATGGCAATATGCACCCATACCGGCAGCACGAAAGTCAGGTCGGTCAGCATATAGCCGCCGACCACGACGTGGCCGAGGACGAGGATGACGATATAGGGCGGCAGGTCGTCGGCGCGTTGGTGATGCATCGCCTCGCCGCAGGCCGCGCAATGATCGACCGGCTTCAGGAAGGCGCGGAAAAGTTTGCCGCTGCCGCAGGCCGGGCAGCGGTTCATCAGCCCGCGCAGGATGGAGCGCCCCAGCGGCCGCTCGGCCTCCGGCCTATCGCCGTAGCGCACGGTCGGATCGGTCGATGTGCCCATCGTAAATTCCTCTTTTAGGCCGACAGCATGCGCCTGTGATTCATGCCCGATGCAGTGTCGCAGAATACCCTAACGCCGCCCGCGCGGCGGTCTCGTTCCGGGCTTCTTGCGGACCTGGCCCCTGTCGCGGCGGCCCGCTTTGTGGAAGGAGCGCGCCGCCGTCGGCATCTCGCGGCCCTCGCTGATCATCTCGAAGCGCAGCGCGCCGGCAAGCGGGATCGCTTCGGCAAGCTTCACCGTGACGTTGTCGCCGAGGCGATAGCCGAGCCCGGTCCTTTCACCCGAGAGCGCCTGATGCGCCTCGTCATAGATGTAATAATCGCTTCCGAGCGTCGATATGGGGACGAAACCGTCGGCGCCATAGTCCGGCAGGGCGATAAAAAGCCCGGATTTCGTAACGCCCGAGACCCGCCCGGCAAATTCCTCGCCGACGCGGCCGCTGAGATGATGCGCGATCAGCCGGTCGACCGTCTCGCGCTCGGCTGCCATCGCCCGGCGCTCGAAGGTCGAGATTTCGGCGGCGATATCGTCGAGAACAGCCTCTTCCTCAGTCGTGATGCCGCCGTCGCCGAAGCCGAGCGAGCCGACGAGGGCGCGATGCACGATGAGGTCGGCGTAACGGCGGATCGGCGAGGTGAAATGCGCGTATTTCATCAGATTGAGGCCGAAATGGCCGATATTCTCCGGCCCGTAGATCGCCTGGCTCTGCGACCGCAGCACCATCTCGTTGACCATGGTCTGGTGCGGCGTGCCGTCCGCCTTCGCCAGAATGCCGTTGAAATTGTTGGCGCGCATGTTGCCGCCCTTGGCAAGCGGGATGCCGAGCGTCGCCAGGAACTCGCGCAGGATTTCCTGCTTGGCAAGCGTCGGGCCGTCATGGATGCGGTAGATCAGCGGCTGGCGTTTCTTTTCCAGGGTCTCGGCGGCTGCGACGTTCGCCTGGATCATCATCTCCTCGATCAGCTTGTGCGCGTCGAGCCGCGGCGGCACGTGGACCCGGTCGACGGTGCCGTCGGGTTTCAGCAGGATCTTGCGCTCCGGCATGTCGAGTTCCAGCGGCTGGCGCCGGTCGCGGCCGCGCTTCATCACCTCATAGGCGTGCCAGAGCGGCTTCAGGATCGACTCGAGCATCGGCCCGGTCTTATCGTCCGGCTTGCCGTCGATCGCCGCCTGCGCCTGCTGGTAGGAGAGCTTGGCCGCGCTCTTCATCATGATGCGATGAAAGGTATGGCCGATCTTGCGGCCTTCGCCGGAGAAGCTCATGCGCACGGCAAGCGCCGGCCGGTCGACGCCTTCCTTCAGCGAGCAGAGATCGTTGGAGATGCGCTCCGGCAGCATCGGCACGACGCGATCCGGGAAATAGACCGAGTTGCCGCGCTTCAGCGCCTCACGGTCGAGCTGTGACTTGGGGCGGACATACCAGGAGACGTCGGCAATCGCCACGGTGACGATGACGCCGCCGGGATTGTCGGGCGAGGGGTCGAGTTCGGCGTAGACGGCGTCGTCGTGGTCCTTGGCATCGGCCGGATCGATGGTGATCAGCGGCACGTCGCGCCAGTCCTCGCGATGCGACATCGTGGCGGGCTTTGCTTCCTCCGCCTCGGCGATAACGGCGGGCGGGAAGATATGCGGAATGCCATGCGCATGGATGGCGATCATCGAGATCGCCTTTTCCGAGCCGACCGAACCGACGACGGAAAGCACCTTGGCGCGCGGCAGGCCGAAGCGGCCGAGGCGGGCGACTTCGATCTCGACCAGGTCGCCGTCCGCAGCACCACCGGTGAAGTCTGGATCGATCACCATCTCCTCGCCGCGCCGCTCGATCGGCAGCAGCCGGCCGCCACCGCCCGGTGCGGCGCGGAAAACGCCCATCGAGGCGCCACGGCGCTTGTCGATCACCTTGATGATCCGGGCCGTATAGGCCGGCCCGCCGCGATCGACGGCCGGGAAGATCTTTGCCAGAATGCGGTCGCCGAGGCCGGCGACGGGCGCCTTGCTCTTGCCCTGGCGGCCGGCAGGCGATTGCTGGCGGATTGCGACGGCGGGTGCGACACCCTGATCCTCGGGCCATTCCGCCGGCCGGCCGATCAGATCGCCGTCCTTGTCGCGCGTGGTGATATCGAGAACGGTGACCGGCGGCAGTGCACCGGGACGGATCAGCGACTTGCGGTTCTTCTGCAGCATGCCTTCCTGCTCGAGCTCCTGCAGCATGTGCTTGAGTTCGACGCGATTGTCGCCCTTCAGGCCGAAAGCCTTGGCGAGTTCACGCTTGGAAGCTTTCTGCGGATGATCGGCGATGAAGCGCAGGATCACCTCGCGCGAGGGCAGCGCGCCGTGGACGATGTTCAGCGGCTCGACGGCCGGAGCATCCTTGCCGGCACGGCCGATCTTGCCCGGGCGCTTGCCCGCAGGGTTCGTTCTGTCGCGCGGTATTCTGCTCACGTCAGCTCTTTTTCGATTTCGCGGGCGCTTTCGCCTTCGTTGTCTTCGGCTTGGCCGCCGTCTTGGTGGTCTTGGTTTCGGCGGCCGCCGCCTTCGGCTTGGCCTTCGCCTTGGCCGGTTTTCCAGCAGGCGCTTTGCCGGCCTTCTCGGTGATCAGCGCAAGCGCCTCCTCGACGGTGATTGCCTGCGGATCCTTGCCCTTCGGCAGGGTGGCGTTGACCTTGCCCCAGTTGACGTAAGGCCCGTACTTGCCGTCGCGAACGGTGATGGCGCCGCCATCGGGATGATCGCCGAGCGTCTTCAGCGCCGCCGGCGTGCCGCGGGCACCCCGGCCTGGCGCCTTGTTCGCCTTTTCGGCGATGACAGTCACGGCGCGGTTGAGGCCAACCGAGAACACGTCCTCGACGGTTTCCAGATTGGCATAGGACCCGTCATGCAGCAGGAAAGGCCCATAGCGGCCGATGCCTGACGAAATCATCTTGCCCGATTCCGGATGTTTGCCGATATCGCGCGGCAGCGAGATCAAAGCCATCGCCTTCTCGTAGTCGATCTCCTCAGGCTTCCAGCCCTTCGGCAGCGAGGCGCGTTTGGCTTCCTTGCCGTCGCCGCGCTGGATATAGGGGCCGAAACGGCCGGAACGCAGCGTCAGTTCCTCGCCGGTCGTCGGATCGGTGCCGAGGTTCTTCGGTTCGTTGAGCGCGGCACCATCCGCTTCACCGCCGTTTTCGGAGGAGAGCTGGCGGGTGTAATTGCACTCAGGATAGTTCGAGCAGCCGACGAAGGCGCCGTATTTGCCGAGCTTCAGCGACAGGTTGCCGGTGCCGCAAACCTGACAGATCCGGGGATCGCTGCCATCCTCCCGCTTCGGGAAGACCAGCGGCGCCAGCGCCTCGTTCAGCGAATCGAGCACATTGGTGACGCGCAGTTCCTTGGTGTCTTCGATCTGGGCGAAGAAATCCTTCCAGAAGTCGCGCAGCACCTGCTTCCAGTTCAGCTCGCCGGCGGAAATCCGGTCGAGCTTTTCCTCGAGATCGGCAGTGAAATCGTATTCGACATATTTGGTGAAGAAGCTTTCGAGGAAAGCCGTCACCAGCCGGCCCTTGGCCTGCGGGATCAACTTGCGCTTGTCGATCGTCACATAGTCGCGGTCGCGCAGCGTCGCCAGCGTCGCCGCATAGGTGGAGGGGCGGCCGATGCCGAGCTCTTCCATCTTCTTGATCAGCGAGGCTTCCGAGTAGCGCGGCGGCGGCTCGGTGAAATGCTGCGTCGAATTGATCTTCTGCTTGGCGAGCGTCTCGCGCGCATTGATCTCCGGCAGGCGGCCATCCTCGTCGCCGTCGTCGCTCTGCTCGCCGTCTTCCTTCTGATCGGTATAGGCGGCGATGAAGCCGTCGAAGCGAATGACCGAGCCGACGGCGCGCAGGCCGGCTTTCTCGCCCTTGTTGTCGGCGGTGATTTCAGCCGTCGTGCGCTCGATTTCGGCCGAGGCCATCTGGCTGGCGATGCCGCGCTTCCAGATCAGGTCGTAGAGCCGGATCTGGTCGGCATCGAGGAATTGGCGCACGCGGTCGGGCGAGCGGTAGAAATCGGTCGGGCGGATCGCCTCGTGCGCTTCCTGGGCGTTCTTGGCCTTGGTGGAATAGAAGCGCGCCTTTTCAGGCATGTAACGCTCGCCGAACTGATCGACGATGGCGCGGCGCGCGGCTTCGATCGCCTCGGGCGCCATCTGCACGCCGTCGGTTCGCATATAGGTGATGAGACCGACGGTCTCGCCGCCGATATCGACGCCTTCATAAAGCTTCTGGGCGATCTGCATGGTACGCGAGGCGGAGAAGCCGAGATTGGAGGAGGCGGCTTGCTGCAGGGTCGAGGTCGTAAAGGGCGGTCCCGGGTTGCGCTTGACCGGTTTGGCCTCGACCGTGTCGACGACATAGCTCGCGCCTTCCAGCAGCGCCTTCAGCCGGCCCGCATCCTCGCCGTTGCCGATCGCGCGCGGCTGCAGCCGTTTGCCGTTTGCCGAAACTAGCCTTGCCTCGAACTCGTCGCCGCGCGGCGTCTTCAGCAGCGCCGAGAGGTTCCAGTATTCTTCCGAAATGAAGCGCTCGATTTCGGATTCGCGGTCGCAGACCAGGCGAAGCGCCACAGACTGGACGCGGCCGGCAGAGCGCGCGCCGGGCAGCTTGCGCCAGAGGACCGGCGACAGATTGAAGCCGACGAGATAGTCGAGCGCGCGGCGGGCGAGATAGGCGTCGACCAGCGGCACGTCGATGTCGCGCGGATCGGCCATCGCGTCGAGCACCGCTTTCTTGGTGATCGCGTTGAAGACGACGCGCTTGACCGGCTTGCCGTTCAGCACCCGCTTCTTGTTGAGCATGTCGAGGACGTGCCAGGAAATCGCTTCGCCTTCGCGATCCGGGTCGGTCGCGAGAAACAGGCTGTCGGAGGATTTCACCGCGTCGGCGATGTCCTTCATCCGCTTGGCCGAGGCCCCGTCGACCTCCCAAAGCATTTCGAAATCCTGATCGGGGAGGACCGAGCCATCCTTGGCAGGCAGATCGCGCACATGGCCGAAGGAGGCGAGCACCTTGTATCCCGAACCCAGATACTTGTTGATCGTCTTGGCCTTGGCAGGCGATTCCACCACTACAACATTCATGATGATTCTCTAAAAAAGGAAACGACGCCGGCGTTGAAGCCAGCGCAACACACACCGCAACATGGATACCGGCCCTCCGACATGGACAGGGAAATCGCTGCGGTCAAGGGGTTTGCTACAATTTTACGTCTTGCAGCCGCTGCAAAACGGCCCGCTCGTATCGTGCAGGCCTCAGTCGGAAAGCGAGATGAGACCGCCCTGATGCCGGTGCAGCCTGCCTGCGATGTCGAGCTCCAGCAAGATGAGATAGACCGCCGATGCCGAGAGGCCGGTGTGGCGGATAATATCTTCGATCTCCACCGGCGTCGGCCCGAGCGCATCGATGATGCGGTTGCGATCCGTATCGCCGGGCGGCATCGTCATTGCCCCGCCGTCACGCGGCGGTTCCTCCGCCATCGACGAGGGGAACAGCTCGAATTGCGCCAGCGGCGCCAAGGCTTCGATGACATCGGCGGGTGTGGTGACGATCGAAGCCCCGTCTTTCAGCAGGCCGTTGGTGCCATGGCAGCGCGGATCGAGGGGTGAGCCGGGCACGGCAAACACCAGCCGGCCGAATTCGCCGGCAAGCCGTGCGGTGATCAGCGATCCCGAGCGCGTTGCCGCTTCGACGACCACGAGGCCGAGCGCGATGCCGGCGATCAGCCGGTTGCGGCGCGGGAAGTCACGGGCGCGGGGTTCCCAGCCGAAAGGCATCTCGCTGACCGCCAGGCCGTTGCCGCCGGTGATCTCCTCGAGCAGGCCGATATTCTCCGGCGGGTAGGGCTGGTCGAGACCGCCGGCAAGGGCCGCGATCGTGCCCGTCTCCAGGCTTGCCCGGTGCGCCGCGGTATCGATGCCGCGCGCGAGACCCGAGACGACGGTATAACCGGCGCGGCCGCAGTCGCGCGCCACCATCGCGGCGAATTTGGCGCCGGCGATCGAGGCGTTGCGAGAGCCGACGATGCCGACGGCCGGCCGTTTGGCGGCGGCAAGCGCGCCCTTGACGGCCAAGAGCGGCGGCGCGCCGTCGATCTGTTTCAGCGCCTGCGGATAGTCCGGCTCGCCGATGCCGACGAAGCGGGCGCCGAAGCGATGCGCCGCTTCCAGCTCCCGATGCGCTTCGGCCTCGCTGGCGATGCGGATTGCCCGCGTGGCGCCGCCGCGCGCCGAAAGCTCGGGCAGCGCCGCAAGCGCTGCCTCGGCCGAACCGAAATGATTGATGAGGTCGCGAAAGGTCGCCGGGCCGATATTGTCGGAACGGATGAGGCGCAGCCAGGCAATTCTCTGCCGTTCGCTCAGCACAGTGCCTTTTGGTCCCGCGCTCAGCGCATCCATTATCCCTTCGCCCCGATCTTGCTTTCCGTCCCGCCCATCAGCCGGGAAATATTCGCCCTGTGCTTCCAGTAGGAAATCAGCGTCATGATCGCCATGACGGCCGCAACCTTTTCATTGCCCAGTATCCACAGTGCAACCGGAATGACAAGCATGGCCACCAGCGCCGACAGCGAGGAGTAGCGGGTGGTGAAGGCGACGGCCAGCCAGATGACGGCAAACAGCACGACCATGATCGGCGCGACGCCGAGCAGGGTGCCGATGTAGGTGGCGACGCCCTTGCCCCCCTTGAAGCCGATCCAGACCGGGAAGAGGTGGCCGATGAAAGCGAAGAAGCCGGCGATGATCGCAGCCTCCTCACCGAGGAAATAGCCAACGACCCAGGCCGCAGCCGATGCCTTCAGCGCATCGAGCAGCAGCGTCGCCGCGGCAAGCTTGCGGTTTCCGGTTCTTAAGACGTTGGTCGCGCCGATATTGCCGGAGCCGATGCTGCGCACGTCGCCGAGGCCGGCGGCGCGCGTCAGGATCAGGCCGAAAGGAATGGAGCCGAAGAGATAGCCGATGACGGCGGCGGCAAGCGCGACCGGCAGCGTGATCTGCCATGACATGAGATTGGATAACATATGCCGCCTCAGCCCTCCGTAGCCTATCCCCAATACGCCGTTTCTGAAGTACGCGGTTTCTTAAAGTGCGTGGACAAGCTTTCCCGAGACATATGTCGCGACGGCCCGCCCGCTGAAGCGCGCATCTTCGAACGGCGTGTTCTTCGAGCGGGAGAGAAGCATGTCTTTGGCGACAAGCCAAGGCTCATCGAGATCGATCAGTGCGATATCGGCCGCAGCTCCCGGCTTCAGCGTGCCGGCGGCGAGGCCGAAAATCTCGGCCGGGCGGGTGGACATGGCGTCGATCAGGCGCATCAGGCTCACTTGGCCGCCATGGTGAAGCCTGAGCGCTGCCGCCAGCATGGTTTCGAGGCCGACCGCACCGTCCGCCGCTTCGCCGAAGGGCAGGCGCTTGGTATCGACGTCCTGCGGGTCGTGCGAGGAGACGATGATATCGATCGCGCCGCTTGCCAGCGCCTCGACCATCGCCACCCGGTCGTCTTCGGGGCGCAGCGGCGGATAGAGTTTGAAGAAGCTGCGGTATTCGCCGATGTCGTTTTCGTTGAGCGCCAGATTGTTGATCGAGATGCCCGAGGTCACCTTGGCGCCGCGGCCGCGGGCGCGTTCGATCGCCTCGACCGATTGCGGCACCGAGATCATCGCGGCATGATAACGCCCGCGTGTCAGCTCTGCGATCCTGAGATCGCGTTCTAGCGGGATCAGCTCGGCTTCCCTTGGAATGCCGGAGAGCCCGAGCCAGCTGGCGAAAAGCCCCTCATGCATGACGCCGTTGGCGCCGAGATATTTGTCGCGGGTTTCGCAGCAGATGACGGCGCCGAACTCGCGCGCATAGGTCATGATCCGGCGCAGCACCTGGGTGTCGTGGACGCTGGAATGGGCATCGGTGAAGGCGACGGCGCCTGCCTGCATCAGCAGGCCGATCTCGGTCATCTCCTCGCCGGCAAGACCCTTGGTGAGGGCGGCGGCCGGATAGACGTTGACGGCGGCGGTATCGCGCGCCGTCTTCTTGACGAATTCGACGAGCGCGATGTCGTCGATAACAGGATCGGTGTCCGGCATCATGATGATCGAGGTGACGCCGCCGGCTGCCGCTGCCCGGCTTGCCGAGGCGATCGTCTCGCGGTGCTCGCCGCCGGGTTCGCCGATATGGACGCGCGCATCGACAAGGCCCGGTGTGGCGACAAGGCCGGTGCAGTCGCGGATATCGGCACCCTCGGGCGCGCCTTGGTTCTGGGCGGCGCTGCCGGCGGCCAGGATCACGCCACCTTCGGCGATGATCGTGCCCACCTCGTCGAGATTGCGCGAGGGATCGACGATGCGGACGTTCTGGAGGACGATCGGGTTGCTCATGCCTTCAATCCATCGGTTCGGGGACCCTGGTTCTGCGAGACGAGCAGCGTCTCCATCACCGCCATGCGCACGGCGACCCCCATTTCCACCTGTTCGGCGATTACGCTCTGCGGACCGTCGGCCACCTCGGAGGCGATCTCGACGCCGCGGTTCATCGGGCCGGGATGCATGACCAGCGCATCCTCCTTCGCCGCTTTCAGCGTTTCGGCGTCGAGCCCGTAAAAATGATAGTATTCGCGCACCGACGGCACGAAGGCGCCGGACATGCGCTCGCGCTGCAGCCGCAGCATCATCACCACGTCGGCGTCCTTCAGCCCTTCCTTCATCGAATGGAAGACCTCGACGCCCATATCGGCGATGCCGGCGGGGAGGAGCGTGGCGGGCGCGACGACGCGCACGCGCGCACCCATCGCATTGAGCAGCAGGATATTGGAGCGCGCCACACGCGAATGCAGCACGTCGCCGCAGATCGCCACGATGATGCGCGAGAGCTTGCCCTTGGCGCGGCGGATCGTCAGCGCGTCGAGCAGCGCCTGGGTCGGATGTTCGTGCTGCCCGTCGCCGGCATTGACGACCGAGCAGGAGACTTTCTGGGCGAGAAGGGCGGCCGCCCCCGCGCTCGAATGGCGGATGACCAGCACGTCGGGGCGCATCGCATTCAGCGTCATTGCCGTATCGATCAGCGTTTCGCCCTTCTTCACCGAGGAATTGCCGACCGACATGTTCATCACGTCGGCGCCGAGCCGCTTGCCGGCAAGCTCGAAGGAGGCCTGCGTGCGGGTCGATGCCTCGAAGAACAGGTTGATCTGTGTCAGTCCGCGCAGCGTCGACGTCTTCTTCTCGCGCTGGCGGCTGATCTTGACGGCTTCGTCGGCCTTGTCGAGCAGATAGGTGATATCCTGCTCGGTGAGGCCCTTGATGCCGATGAGGTGGCGGTGGGGGAAAAAGACCATGACCCTGCCTCTTGCTGTCTCTGGCGGGTCTATAAAGAGTGCGGCCCGCCGGGGCAAGCATGCGCTGTGGGCAAAGGCTTATGTCCCCATGCATTTTCGCCGGAATTCCGATAGAGCAGAATGAACCGAATCATAACTTCCGGTTTCCCTTTGCCGGGTTCTTACACTAGAAGCGAATTATGACCTCCGCCAACCGGACTGACGAAAAACTCGCAGAACTCAACCAGCCGAGCCTGTGGTCCGGCATCAACGCCTATCGGTCCGATCCGCTGATCGTCGATCTGACGGCGGCCCTGCCGCGCGGCATCCGCGAAGACCTGGAAAACATGGGCCGCTACGTCACCTCGCCGGAGGCGCAGGAGTTGGCGCGCATGGCGAACCAGGGCACGCCACAGCTGCGCACCCATGGTCCGCGCGGTGAGCGCCTCGATGTCGTCGAATTCCACCCCGCCTGGCATGCGCTGATGCGCCGCTCCATGTCGGTCGGCCTGCATTCTTCCGTCTGGGATCCGCAGGCCGATGCCGATGCGAAGGATGAAGCCCACAAGGTTCGCGCCGCCCGCTTCTATCTGACGGCGCAGCTGGAATCCGGCCATCTCTGCCCGCTGACGATGACCAGCGCCTCGGTTGCTGCGCTTTCGGCTTCGCCCGCGGTGCAGAAGGACTGGGCGCCGAAGATCCTCTCGCGCAAATATGATTCGTCGAACAAGCCGGCCATGCAGAAATCCGCCGTCACCATCGGCATGGGTATGACGGAAAAGCAGGGCGGCACGGATGTCAGGGCCAACCGCAGCGCTGGCGAAAAGGTCAGCGAAGGTATCTACCGGCTCTCCGGCCACAAATGGTTCATGTCCGCGCCGATGAGCGATGCCTTCATCATGCTGGCGCAGACGAAGGAGGGCATGGGCTGCTTCCTGGTGCCGCGCCTGCTGGAGGATGGCTCCGCCAACGGCTTGCAGTTTCAGCGGCTGAAGGACAAGGTCGGCAACCGCTCCAACGCCTCTGCCGAAGTCGAATTCTCAGACACCTTCGGCTTCCTGCTCGGCGGCTCCGACGCCGGCATCCGCACCATTCTCGACATGGTGACGCTGACGCGGCTCGACTGCGCGCTGGCCTCATCAGGCATGATGCGTGCCTCGCTGGCCGAGGCCGTGCACCACACCCGCGGCCGCAGCGTCTTCGGCAAGATGCTCGTCAACCAGCCGATCATGACGCGCGTGCTGGCCGACATGGCGCTCGATGTCGCCGCCGCCACCGCTCTCTCCTTCCGCCTTGCCGACGCCTTCGACAAGGCGCGCGGCAATGCCGAGCAGGCGGCCTATGCCCGCGTCATGACGCCGGTCGCCAAATACTGGTGCTGCAAGATCGCGCCGGCGCTGATCTATGAGGCGATGGAATGCATCGGCGGCAACGGTTATATCGAAGAACGCCCGATCGCCCGCCATTACCGCGAAGCGCCGGTCAACGCCATCTGGGAAGGTTCCGGCAACGTCATGGCGCTCGACGTGCTGCGCGTGCTCAACCGCGGCAAGGATCTGTTCGAAACGGTTTTCGCAGGCCTTGCCCGCGATCTCGGCCCGGCCGGCAAGAAGACGATCGACGTGCTGCGCGCCGCAATCGCCCTCTGCGAACAGGATGAGGGGGCCGCACGCCTGCTCGTCGAGCAGCTGGCGCTTGCCGCAGGTGCTGCCGAACTCTATCGGCTGGGCGCTGGGCGCATTGCCGATGCCTTCATTGAGACGCGCCTTGCCGGCGGCTGGCGCTCCACCTACGGCATGCTCGATTCCCGCTTCGACGCCAGCTACATCGTCGACCTGCTCTATCCCCCGGCCGCCTGACCGCAGGCGGGATATTGTGTTCGTCTCCTGTCGATCCGAGCGATAGCGAAGCGCTGTACCCATGGCTGCCCCTCACCCTAACCCTCTCCCCGTAAACGGGGCGAGGGGACGTGCCCTGCGAGAGGTCGGTAGGGAACGGAGAGGTCGCGGCTATCCTCCTTCGCCCCGTTTACGGGGAGAAGGTGCCGGCAGGCGGATGAGGGGCCGGCATCGGCGATCGCCCGGACCGGGCTGACCGCACTTATCCCGCGCAGATGCACCGATCCAAATTCGAACTGTCAACGACGATCACCGTCTGCCGTCCGGCTGGTCGCAACGTATCTCCTCCAGGTCGCCTTCCCAGCCTGTCCCCGCGAGATCTGCGATCGCATTTTTCCGGCGGTGCCTCTCGATGAGGAGTCGCAAAGCCTGTTCGACGGCGGCCTCCTTTGTCGCCAATCCCGTGACGATCATTGCTGCGTCGAGCAAGCCGTCATCGATATCGATCATCGTCGGCATGACCACCTCGATTGCACCAATATCGTGAAGGTACACGCCCAGCCCTCCGGGTTCAACTTTGCCCAACCGCCACAAACAAAAAATCCGGCCGCGTCGCCGCGGCCGGATTGATCATTTACGTCCGAAAATCAGCGTTCAAAAGAAGCCACGGCGCTGCCACCAGCCGGCTTTCTTCGGCTTGCCGTCGTCGCTTTCGCCATTTTCGCTGCGGGTGGATTTCACCGTCGGCTCGGAGGAGGTGATGTTGGATTCGCGGTTGGCGCGAACCGGCTTCGTCTCTTCCTGCGCTTCTTCCTGGGCGGGCGTTTCGAGATCGGCGGAGGCCTCGACCAGTTCCGGCTCGGCTTCGGCGACAGGAGCCGCTTCTACCACGGGCTCCTCGACCGGCGCTGCTGCGGCTTTGCGGCGGCCGCGGCCACGGGCGGGCTTGACATCCTCGGTGACGACCGCCGCAGCCTCGACAGCGGCGGCTGCGGCCTGGCTTTCGCCAGCCTGCTCGGCTACCGCTTCGACAGTTTCGGCTTCCCCGGGAGCGCCATCGTTCGAAACGTCGCCTTCGCCCTCTTCAGCGCCATTGTCTTCACCGGCTTCGCCGGCCGTCAGTTCGGAACCATCCTCGGCGCGGTTGCGGCGACCGCCGCGCTTGCCGCGACGGCGGCGCTTGCGGCGCTGCGATTCTTCGCTTTCAGCCAGCGTCTCGGGCGTGCCTTCGGTGTTTTCATCACCTTCGCCGCCCTCGTCGTCGCCGTCTTCATCCTCGTCGCCAGCTTCGCCAGCCGTCGATGCCGGCTGCTCGGCATTGCCGTTGCGACCGCGCCGGCGCCGGCGGCGCTTGCGCTTGCGGTTGCCGTCACCTTCGCCTTCCGAGCGCGCCGCAACGGGGCGCTCGGCGGCGGCCGGCTTTTCCTCGATCTCCTCGTCTTCGTCCTCATCCATTTCGATGACGATGTCGTCGTCGTCATCCTCGGGAATGGCTGCGAAGTTGAAGAGCGTCTCGATCTTGACCGGGTTTTCCACGGCCTCGCCGCGATCGATGGCGAAATGCTGCGCGCCGACCGAACCATCCGCATCGATGACGATAGCGACGCCGAAACGGTTTTCGTAGTCGATAATCGTCTGGCGCTTGTGGTTGAGCAGGTAGAGCGCAATGTCAGGCGTGGTGCGTACGCTGATGTTGTGCGTGGTATTCTTGAGCAGATATTCCTCGATACCGCGCAGGACATGCAGCGCGACGGAGGACTGCGAACGCACATGGCCGCTGCCGCCGCAATGCGAGCAGACCTGCGTCGTCGATTCGAGAACCGAGGCGCGGATACGCTGGCGCGACATTTCGAGCAGGCCGAAATGCGAGATCCGGCCGACCTGGATGCGGGCGCGATCGTTCTTCAGGCATTCCTTCAGCTTCTTCTCGACGGCGCGGTTGTTGCGCTTTTCTTCCATGTCGATGAAGTCGATGACGATCAGGCCGGCAAGGTCGCGCAGGCGAAGCTGGCGGGCGATTTCCTCAGCGGCTTCGAGGTTGGTCTGCAGCGCGGTGTCCTCGATCGAGTGTTCGCGCGTCGAGCGGCCGGAGTTGACGTCGATCGAAACCAGCGCTTCCGTCTGGTTCATGATCAGGTAGCCGCCGGAACGCAGCGTCACCTGCGGCTGCAGCATGCGGTCGAGCTGGGCTTCGATGCCGGAGCGCGAAAAGATCGGGTGGATGTCGCGATAGGGCTGAACCACCTTGGCATGGCTCGGCATCAGCATCTTCATGAAGTCTTTGGCTTCACGATAGCCGTCTTCGCCGGCAACGATGATCTCGCCGATATCCTTGTTATAGAGGTCGCGGATCGAGCGCTTGATCAGCGAGCCTTCCTCATAGACGAGGCAGGGCGCGGTGGACGCCAGCGTCAGCGTGCGCACGTTCTCCCACAGGCGCATCAGATATTCGAAGTCGCGCTTGACCTCGACCTTGGTGCGGTTGGCGCCGGCGGTGCGCAGGATGACGCCCATGCCCTGCGGCACTTCGAGCATGCGCGCGATTTCCTTCAGGCGCTTGCGGTCGGCAGGATTGGTGATCTTGCGGGAAATGCCGCCGCCGCGCGCCGTGTTCGGCATCAGCACGGAATAGCGGCCGGCAAGCGACAGATAGGTGGTTAGCGCCGCGCCCTTGTTGCCGCGCTCTTCCTTGGCGACCTGCACGAGCAGGATCTGGCGGCGCTTGATGACTTCCTGGATGCGGTACTGTTTGCGCGGCTTGCGCTGCACGCGGTCCGGCACTTCTTCCATCGCGTCTTCGGCGCCGACGGATTCGATGACTTCCTCTTCGCCGTGATCGTCATCGTCGTCGTCATCATCGTGGCGACGCTTGCTGGTATCGACGTCCTCGGAGATCGAGTCTGTTTCCACCATGGCGGCCATCGTGCCGCCGGTCGAGCCGTCATCCTCGTTGTCGACGCCCGAAGCGCCTTCGGCCTCGACATCAGTGGGAACGGCGTCCTCGGTCGCCGTCGTCTCGGCAGCCGGCTCGGCTGCCTTCTTGCGGCTGCGGCGCGGTCTGGCCTTCTTGGCCGGCGCTTCCTCAGCGGCCTCGGGCGATGCCGCTGCCTCTACCGCTGCCGGCTCTTCCGTCACGGCAGCCGTTTCCGGCGCCTCAGCCGGAACGATGCCGACATCCGGCTGATCCTGCTTGGAAAGATCGACCATCGGCGCGGTTTCGACATGCTCGACGTCTTCGTCGCGGCGATGCTCCTCGGCTTCGGCCCGAAGCAGCGCCTGACGGTCGGCAAGCGGTATCTGATAATAGTCGGGATGGATTTCGGCGAAGGCCAGGAAGCCGTGCCGGTTGCCGCCGTAGTCGACGAAAGCGGCCTGCAGCGAGGGCTCGACCCTCGTTACCTTTGCCAGATAGATGTTGCCGCGGATCTGCTTCTTGTGCTGGGACTCGAAGTCAAATTCTTCTATGCGGTTCCCGCGAACGACAACGACGCGCGTCTCTTCCTCGTGAGACGCATCGATAAGCATTTTGTCTGCCATGTAAGCTGTGCTCCTCGGCGTGGCCGCGAGAGCGCATTCCCGACTGCTGTTGAAACAGAAGGAATGCGGTCCACTGTAGCCGCGCCGGATAATGAAAGTCGCGCCTGGTGCGAGGGGGAGGGCAGCAGCCAGACCGCAGCCGGAACCGTTTCGGTCCGGGGCCTGTACACTTCAGATAAAACCTGCTGCGAAACCATCAACAACCAAGCGTGATCGACAAATACGAAGACCCGTTCGGGTCCGATGAGTTTGCTCCCTGAGAGCGTGGTGGCTGATCCACCAATGAATTCCGACAATAAGCCGGAAAATCAGGATCCAGTTCTAGGGATGAAGCGCATGAGACGGCGGACGATGACCGGTGTGGCGCCAGGTCCTGATCTGGCTGGCAGCCTTTGCGGCGACTCTATCCCGTCAACACTTTACCCTAAAATTCGTTGTATGTTTTCTGTGTCACAATAGCAAGGGAAAAGCCAAATGTGCCATAATATTGATGGATTTCGTAACGCATAGAAGCTGGGAATAAAGTGGTCGTGATTCGGCTGGCCGCAAAGGGTGTTTCGTCCAAGCGACGTTCGACGCGGCCGCATCGGCTCCATCGGAGCAACAGATAGGGTGTGGCGGGTTATTGTTTAAGAGGGCTCGGATCGCGGCGAATTCCGCAGTGCGGCGATCGACATTCGCAAGAGGGGTTCTGACGGCGCTTCTGGCCGTCAGTCTGCTGCCGGCCGTTGCTGGTTCCGTCGAGGCCGGCGATCCGTTGCTTGCCTATGGCGCGCGCATCGTCGGCGACGATGCAAGGACACGTATCGTCATCGATTTCGATCACGAACCGCGTTTCTCCGTCCACTATATCGCCAATCCGGAACGCATCGTCATCGACCTGCCGGCGACCGCCTTCGGTTTTCCGGCCAAGGATCTCGCCGCCCGCGGCCTCTTCAAGGATATCCGCTACGGCAAGATGGACGAGGAAAGCGCGCGCATCGTGCTCACGACGGCAGGGCCGGTGAAACTGGCGCTCGCCAAGGTGCAGGCCGACGAGGCCGGCAAGGGTCATCGCCTCGTGCTCGATGCCGAGATGATTGACAAGCAGGCCTTCGCCGAACTGGTCAAGACGCAAACCTGGAACGATCGGGCCTGGAACGATCGGAGCGAGGCGGCCCAGACGACGAGCGCCATTCCGGCGGCTGAGAAAGCCGCCCCCGGCGATTTCGTCATCGCCGTCGACGCCGGCCATGGCGGCATCGATACCGGCGCGATCGGCGTCGACACCAAGACCGAGGAAAAGCAGGTGACGCTTGCCTTTGCCAAGGCCCTGACCGAGCGGCTGAACAAGGAGCCGGGCATCAAGGCTTTCCTGACGCGCGAAGACGACGAGTTCCTGTCGCTGTCGCAGCGCGTGCTGATCGCCCGCCAGAACCATGCCGGGCTGTTCATTTCGCTGCATGCCGACACGCTGAAGCAGAAGGATATCCGCGGCGCCACCGTCTACACCATCTCCGACAAGGCGTCCGACAAGCTCGCCGCCGACCTTGCCGAACGCGAAAATCTCTCCGATCAGATCGCCGGCAAGGAAACGGTCGCCGAGCCGCCCGAGGTCGCCGATATCCTGCTCGATCTGACACGGCGCGAGACCCAGGCTTTCTCCATCTCGCTGGCCGAGAGCGTGCTGAATTCCTTCAAGGATCAGGTCGGCACCATCAACAATCCGCACCGTCATGCCGGCTTCCGCGTGCTGCAGGCCCCCGACGTGCCGTCGATCCTTCTCGAACTCGGCTTCCTCTCGAATGCCGAGGACGAGAAACTGCTGCTCGACGAGACCTGGCGCGGCAAAATCGTCGGTCTTTTGACCGAGGCAGTGAAGCGCTACCGCGCCGCCGTCATGGCGAATGGCGGCTGATGCTTGCCGCCCCATAAATCCATAGGGGTTTCGGGTCGGCGCTATCCGTGAAAACAACGACTTAATGCGCCTTGCCTGACTCAAATTCTGAGCAGGACGGCTCGGATGGGCGGCGGGGACGGGCGTTGCTTGGATGTGACAGTCCTGATGAAACGCCGATATAGCGGTGAATGCGGCGGGCAGAGCCCTATTTTCCTCACAATCGCGCCGTTACTCCGGCTTATGTTTCGTAAGCCTGTGGCGCGGAATCGGCTTGTGGCGGTAGCGCTCATGGAGTAAGCCGCGCAACGTGCAAATTGCCTTGATCCGTGCAATCGTTGCGTTCTGCGCCGATTGAAGATCGAAGAGACCGGTAGCTGAAAATATGGTTAGACTTTTTGGATATTTCTTCGGAATGGCCTGCGTCCTGTTTCTGGTCGCGGCGGCGGGTGTTGCCATCTATCTCGCCAACGTCGCGAAGGATCTCCCTGACTATGCCGTTCTGAACAGCTATGCGCCGCCGGTGACCACCCGTGTCCACGCCGGCAACGGTGCACTGATGGCTGAATACGCCAAGGAAAAGCGTCTCTTCCTGCCGATCCAGGCCATCCCCGACCGCGTCAAGGCGGCTTTCCTGTCGGCCGAAGACAAGAATTTCTACAATCACCCGGGCGTCGATCTCACCGGTCTCGGCCGCGCCATCCTCGTCAACCTGCAGAATTTCGGTTCCGGCCGCCGCCCTGTCGGCGCTTCCACCATCACCCAGCAGGTGGCCAAGAACTTCCTTCTGAGCTCCGACCAGACGATCGACCGCAAGATCAAGGAAGCGATCCTGTCCTTCCGCATCGAGCAGGCCTACAGCAAGGACAAGATCCTTGAGCTCTACCTGAACGAGATCTTCTTCGGCCTGAATTCCTACGGCATCGCCGGCGCCGCGCTGACCTATTTCAACAAATCCGTCACCGAACTGACCGTCGCCGAGGCCGCCTATCTGGCATCCTTGCCGAAAGGCCCGGCCAATTATCATCCGTTCCGCCATCCGGAAGCTGCGCTCGAGCGCCGCAACTGGGTAATCGACCGCATGGTCGAGAACGGCTATGTCAGCCAGAGCGACGGCGTGGAAGCCAAGAAGCAGCCGCTCGGCGTCACCGCCCGTACCACCGGCCCCTCGCTCTTTGCTTCGGACTATTTCGCCGAAGCCGTGCGCCGCCAGCTGATCGACCAATATGGCGAGAAGGTCCTCTATGAGGGTGGCCTTTCGGTGCGCACCTCGCTCGATCCGCAGATGCAGCTCGCGGCCCGCAAGGCGCTGCAGGACGGTCTGGTGACCTATGACGAGCGCCGCGGTTTCCACGGCCCGATCAAGCAGATCGATGCCAGCGGCGATTGGGGCAAGGCGCTTGCCGATATTCCGGCACTTGCCGACGTGCCGGAATGGCGGCTTGCCGTCGTGCTTGCCGTTTCCGACAGCAATGTCGATATCGGCCTGCAGCCGGCCAAGGATGGAAGCGGCAAGGTTTCGCCCGATCGTCAACGCGGCACGATCGACGCCAAGAACATGCAATGGGCCTTCCGTTCGGCCGACGCCACCCGCAAGTCCACGAAATCGCCGGTCGGCGCCGTGGCCCCCGGTGACGTCGTCTATGTCGAGAAGCTCGGTGACGAGGCGTCGACCTCCTATCGCCTGCGCCAGCCGCCGAAGGTGCAGGGTGGCCTGGTCGCCATGGATCCGAAGACGGGCCGCGTGCTCGCCATGGTCGGCGGCTTCTCCTATTCGCAGTCCGAATTCAACCGCGCCACCCAGGCGATGCGCCAGCCGGGCTCGTCGTTCAAGCCCTTCGTCTATGCGGCGGCGATGGACAATGGTTATACGCCGGCCTCCGTCATCATGGACGCGCCGATCGAAATCGTCTCGGGCGGCCAGGTCTGGAGGCCGGAAAACTACGGCGGCGAATCTGGCGGCCCGTCGACACTGCGTTCGGGCATCGAGCATTCGCGCAACCTGATGACGGTGCGCCTGGCCAACGATCTCGGCATGAACATCGTCGCCGAATATGCCGAGCGCTTCGGCATCTACGATCACATGCTGCCGGTTCTTTCCATGTCGCTCGGCGCCGGCGACACCACGGTGCTGCGCATGGTCTCGGCCTATTCGGTCATCGCCAACGGCGGCAAGCAGATCAAGCCGACATTGATCGACCGCATTCAGGACCGCTACGGCAAGACGATCTTCAAGCATGAGGAGCGTCTCTGTGAGGGCTGCAATGCCGGCGACTGGCAGAACCAGGAAGAGCCGAATGTCGTCGACAACCGCGAAACTGTTCTCGACCCGATGACCGCCTATCAGATCACCTCGATGATGCAGGGCGTCATTCAGCGCGGCACCGCCGCCGGCAAGATCGATCTCGGCGGCCGCGACGTCGCCGGCAAGACCGGCACCACCAACGACGAGAAGGATGCCTGGTTCGTCGGCTTCACGCCGGATCTGGTCGCCGGCCTCTATATGGGCTTCGATACGCCGGGCCCGCTCGGCCGCGGCGGCACGGGCGGCGGTCTCTCCGCCCCGATCTTCAACGAATTCATGCAGGCCGCCGTCAGGGACACGCCGGAATCGAAGTTCGTCATTCCGCCGGGCATGAACCTGATTTCGATCGACCGCAAGACCGGTATGGCCGCCGTCGACGGCGATCCGAACACCATCATCGAGGCCTTCAAACCAGGCACCGGCCCGGCCGACAGCTTCAACGTCATCGGCATGGACAGCACCATGGCGCCGGAAGAGATCCTGAAGACCTCGCCGCAGGCAAACCAGGCCGTCCAGACCGGCACGCCCGGCCTGTTCTGACCATCGCCGAATTTTGAACGCCCGCCGCGGCTCTTTACATCCGCGGCGGGCGTCTCTATTCACCAGAATCTGAAGAAGACCGTTACAGAAAAGCAGGAAAATGCGAGCCGAAATCGAAAACGTGGTCGATGAAACCAAGCAGGCTATCACCCTGCTGAGGAGGCATCTTTGACTGGGACCAGGCGATAAGACGGCTGGACTGGTTGAACAACAAGGCAGAGGATCCGAGCCTCTGGAACGACGCGCAGGAAGCCCAGAAGCTGATGCGCGAGCGCCAGCAGCTCGATGACGGCATCAATGGCGTCAAGCAGCTGGAACAGCAGCTGAACGACAATATCGAGCTGATCGAGCTCGGCGAGGAAGAGGGCGACGAAGGCGTCGTCAGGGAAGCCGAGGATACGCTGAAGGCCCTGAAGGCCGAGGCTGCGCGCCGGCAGGTGGAAGCCATGCTCTCCGGCGAGGCCGACGGCAACGACACCTATCTCGAAGTTCATTCCGGCGCCGGCGGCACCGAAAGCCAGGACTGGGCGAACATGCTGCTGCGCATGTACACCCGCTGGGCCGAACGCCAGCGTTTCAAGGTCGAGCTTCTCGAAGTCCATGACGGCGAAGAGGCGGGCATCAAATCCGCGACCCTGCTCGTCAAGGGACACAATGCCTATGGCTGGCTGAAGACGGAATCGGGCGTGCACCGGCTGGTGCGCATCTCGCCTTACGACAGCAACGCGCGTCGCCACACCTCCTTCTCGTCGATCTGGGTCTATCCCGTGGTCGACGACTCGATCCAGATCGAGATCAACGAAGGTGATTGCCGCATCGATACCTATCGTTCGTCGGGCGCCGGCGGTCAGCACGTCAACACCACCGACTCGGCCGTGCGCATCACGCATATGCCGACCGGCATCGTCGTGCAGTGCCAGCAGGAGCGGTCGCAGCACAAGAACCGCGCCAAGGCCTGGGACATGCTGCGCGCCCGCATGTACGAAGCCGAGCTGAAGAAGCGTGAGGACGCCGCCAACGCCGAAGCCGCCTCCAAGACGGATATCGGCTGGGGCCACCAGATCCGCTCCTACGTGCTGCAGCCCTACCAGCTGGTCAAGGACCTGCGCACCGGCGTCGCCAGCACCGCGCCGGACGACGTGCTCGACGGCGAACTCAACGAGTTCATGGAAGCAGCCCTTGCCCACCGCATCAGCGGCGCTGCCGACGCGGTCGTCGACGACGTGGACTGATAGAGCAATTCCAGCAAAAGTGCGCAGCGGTTTTGCGTCCGGAATTGCGTAAGAACAAAGAGATAGCAGGATTAAAACGAAAAAGCCCCGGAGACGGGGCTTTTTTGATGCTCAGGCGATTGTTTTGACGGCGCTGTCCTGGAACAGCGCGGCCGACAGATCGGCAATCTCGTCATGAATGGCGGCGCGCTCGATATCAGGGGGATCGGTGAAGAGTTCCGCCGCAAAGGCCATGCCGAGGGCGGTACCTTCAGGCACGAAGACATAATGTCCAAGCCCGCCGCCGAAGATTTTAAGACGGCTGTGGGCGAGCCGCGCATGCAGCCATGCCGAACATTCCTCGGCCGGTGCCGCCCTGTCGGCATCGCCGACCAGAATCAGGGCGGGCGCGTCGACGGCTTTCAGGCTTTCCTCGCTGAAACCGAGAATGGACCGGCCCGGCGCGCACAGGAGCGCGGCCTTGATTCTGTCGTCCCGGTAAGACTTCGACATGCGCGACCATGAATCGCGAAACACCTCGCTGGTGCGAAGCAAGGTCGGGATATGATCGGCAAGGTCGGGAAACTCCCTTGGTCCGCGCGCCCCGCCCGGCTTCATCCTGGATGGTTCGAACTGCGAGAACTGGGCGACCGCACCAAGAAGCAGCGCGACGCTATAGGCTCCGGCCGAAAATCCGGCCGCGAATACACGGGTCGTATCGATATGACAGGAGAGATCGCCGAGCCAGTCATCTCTATGGTCGAGCATGAAGCTCAGATCCGGTGCCCGCTCCCAAAGACAGGCAAAGCCTTCGGCGCGATAGGGCTCGTTGCCGGTATTGCCGTGATGGTTGACGCCGATGGCTGCAAATCCGCGCTCGGCGAGCCGTCGCGCCAGCCACTCTAATCCCGCCGCGGATCCGCCGGTGCCATGCGACAGCAGCACGAGGGGATAGGGCCGGGCCTGTGGCCGGATGGCTGCGTCGCGGGCGACGAGTGCCTTCTTGAACCAGCTTCTTTCCGCCGTCTCGTTTTCCCGCGCCGCATCGGCGGCGGGATACCACAGCGACCAGCTGATGGGTCTGGGGCCGTCTGCGTCCCAGTTCGGCCTGTTTTCGTCGTAAAGGACGCCGTCGCGGAAGCCGAGTTTCATCTCTTCTGCACCTTCCCGAACGATTCCCCGCGGTTCAATTCGTCGCCTTCTCGACGGTGATGTCGCCGAATTCGTCGATCAGCACGGTCCAGCCATCCGGCTCGGCATTGGGGTCGGTCTTCAGATAGATCGTCGCGAACAGCCCGGGTTGCTTGATGATGCCGTTCGAATTCTCGGGGCGGATGTCGGTAATATAAGGCTTCAGGTCGCTGAACTCCTGCAGTTCGACGGTAGAAGCGATCGCCGGGCCGGTCTCGGTCTGGGCAATCTGCTGCAGGTAGACCTTCGAGGTCCTGTCTGCCTGGCGGACGGCAAAGAGCTTGTAGTAACCGTGGCGCTGCGTGGCCTTTGCTTGCGGGTTGGCAACGCTCTCGGCGGCTGTCGGCGCCCGCTCGACTTCAGGTGCGTTGCCGTCATCCTCCCAATAGCCGGTGCTGGTCGCGAAAATCACCGATGCCGGCAGGATGACGTCCTGCGCCGGCAAGGCCGCGGCCGACCATCCGATGAGGAAAACGGTGGTCATCAATATCCGTCGCAATGCCATCGTCTCAATCCTTGAACTGCTCGGCGAGAATACGGTCGGACCAGGAGCGGTCGGGATCGGAAAGAATGCGCGCCGTCATATGCTCCGACTGGGCAATGCGGACATGCAGCACCGATTTGACCTCGGTATTGTCGGCCACCGCATTGACCGGCCGCTTCACCGGCTCGAGAACGTCGATATCGACGGTCACCTTGTTCGGCAGCAGTGCGCCCCGCCAGCGCCGCGGCCGGAAAGCGCTGACCGGCGTCATGGCGAGCAGCGGCGCCTCGAGCGGCAGGATCGGGCCATGGGCGGAAAGATTATAGGCCGTCGACCCGGCAGGGGTCGCCACCATCAGCCCGTCGCAGATCAGCTCCTCCAGGCGCACGCGCCCGTCCACCGTCACCTTCAGATTCGCCGCCTGATAGGACTGGCGGAAAAGATAGACCTCATTGATGGCGAGCGCCGTCGAATTGGTGCCGTCGGCGTTGGCCGTCGTCATCTGCAACGGCCGGAAGACGTTTTCGACGGCGACGCAGATGCGCTCCTGAAGCTGTTCGCTGCGATAGTCGTTCATCAGGAAGCCGACCGAGCCGCGGTTCATGCCGTAGACCAGCTTGCCGGAGTTCATGGTGTTGTGCAGCGTCTGCAGCATGAAACCATCGCCGCCGAGCGCAACGATGACATCGGCATCATCGGCCGGCACGTCGCCATAGATGCGAATCAACTCCTCGCGCGCGGCGAGCGCCTCCGTCGTCGGCGAAGCGATAAAGGAAAGAGTTTGAAATGAACGGCCCATGCAATGCCCTTTGTGAAGCTGCTCTAGCTAACGGATAAAGGGCTGGCGCGACAAGGACGTTTTCTATCGCCAGGCGTTTGAGCGGCAGCCGACCTCTCCGCACAGACACGAATTTTCCTTTACAGAATCATAGAATCTGCTAGTTGGGCACCTATTGCCCTTGTAGCTCAGTTGGTAGAGCACCTGATTTGTAATCAGGGGGTCGCGGGTTCGAACCCTGCCGGGGGCACCATCTTTTTCCGCGCGATATCCCTGCCCAGACGATAGCTGTGGTTCGACCTCGCTTCGCCCGATCGCACCGGCAGATTTTTCCAGCCATCGCACATCGCTGGATGAACCTTGTCTGAAGGGCTGCTTCAGCGCCAATTCAGCCGCGCCGGCTTAACTTCGCCTCATCATCACTGAGGAAACAGCCATGAAGCTCGCACATCTCTTTTTCGCCGCAACCGTGTCCGTCGGTGCGGCTTTTTCGTCCGTCGCCCCGGCCGCCGCCATGCCCGTCGACCGGCCGGCCGTGTCGGCCCAGGGCGATATCGTTCAAGTCCGTGATGGCTGGCGCCATGATCGCGACGGTGACGACCGCGGCTGGCGTGATGAGCGTGACGACCGCGGTTGGCGCCATCAGCGCGATTGGCGCCGGTCCGACTGGCGCGGTGACGACTGGCGCTGGCGCCGGTGGCGTGCCGAGCGTTGGCAGGAACGCCGTGAGTGGCGCCATCGCGATCGTGGCATGCCTTTCTGGCTCTACCGCGGCTGACGCCAACGCATTCTGCGACAGCGTCCATTGCGCGCCCGAGACGCGCGGCGAGAGAACGGCCCCATCCGGGCCGTTTTTCAATGACTGACGGGTTCGTTGACGCTTGCCTCGAGCTTGCTGCCGTTGCCGGTCTCGCCGGCGCCCGACGGCGACAGGATTGCGATGCTGAGCACGGAGGCGACCATGAAGGCGACGACGGCAATCATTATGCGCATAGGCGTTCAATCCTCGTTCAGTGGGGATTAACGCGCCATTGTCGTCCGCGTTCCTATCGGGGCTAAAGCGCGCCGCATCGAATTTGATTCATGCTACGCGCTTTAGCCTTTTGTTTTTATGCATGTCGTTACCCCGGAACCGCGGCACACTTCCTGATGACATGCACTATTGCACCGTCCCCGGCGTCGCGGGGCCGGGCGCCGTCGGTGACAGGGGATCGGGCTGGTGGACCGGGTGCGAGGTGTCCACCCAGATGATGCTGAGAATGATCCCGACGAAGACCGCGATGAAGAGGATACCGAAAATCAGCGGTCGAATAGCCATGATGGGGATCGTTCCTTCTTGCTTCCGACCGGTCGTTGCGATCGGTCATCGCCCGATCATAGTGCTCCAGGAGGTCTTTCCAAGGCAAAATCGAATTTCTCCGGCATCGCGCGAGCCTTGCGGGGCTATCGCAGCCATCCGTTTTCCATCTGTCGCAGCGGGTTGAACTGTGTCAGGGATGCCTGAAACAGTTGGGGACGGACGTCATGAAACGCACGGTTACAGCATCGGTCATTGTCGCGGCATTCGTCTCCTTCGCCGAAGCCTCGGAAAACGCGCGCGCTTTCGACAAGCCGATAAAAGTCGATGTGGTCGCGTTGCCGAAGGATGAGCTCAATCCCGATGCGAAACCGAAGATCACCTGCAGCCGCTACCCCGCCTTCATGGTCAAGGAGGTCGATCTCGGCGAAGTCGGCGCCGAAAAGCTGGCGCTGCTTGCCCCCGATGCGCCGTGTGAGCGCGCCGGCGAGCGCGAACGGGTGATTGCGGACGATACCGCCGGCTATCTCATGGGCGTCAGCGGCGGTTTCGTCCTTTTTCGTGCAGCGGACGGGTGGAACGGCGGGCTGCCTTTCGTCGTCTACGATGCGGCGACAGGCGAGCGGCTGCTCGACGATTCCCTCGAGGGCGACGGTTTTGCCGCGATCAGGAGTGGGAAGGGGGAGCTGACCCTCGATTTCCGTCGCGTCTACACGGCGTCCTGTTCGCTCTATCTGGAGCGTGCTGCCTGTGCGAAGACGATCGTCGCCGATACCGGTCTGTCGCAACTGCCGGATTGCACCGCCGCCTACAAGGCGGAAATCAAACGCAGTCCCGACCATGCCGGCGAAATCGGGAAGCTGCCGAGCGTGATCGTCTATCCTGTCGAGGTTGCCTATGCGGCAGGCGACACGGCGCGCCGGGCGTTGGAAGGAACGACGGCCTGCCGGTTACCGAGCTGACCAGCGTGTTGGCGGGATGCGCCGCTACTGTCGAATCATTGACGCACGAGCGACAGCGGCTTGCCGCCTTCTTCCTTCGATTTGTCGAAATTGCCGTCGGCGCGCATGTCGAAGCCAAGCGATGCGCCGTCGCTGCCCATCAGCGTCAGGCCGAAACCCTCGATATGCCAGACCGCGAGTTTCAGCCTGGCGACATTGGCGGCGCAGTCGCCGGAGAGCGACAGCGGCGCGTTGCCGTCCGCATCGGCATGGCCGTCGAGTGTCACACCGCAGAGCCTTTCGCCGTCCGGTCTTTGCATCGTCCATGTTCCGGCAAGGCTGCTGAAGCTCGGCAGGCGATCGATGCCGTCAGGCGCGGTGATCAGCAAAAGCGGTGCGCCGTCCTCAGTCTTCATCGGCGAGCCCTCGTTCTCGACGAAACGGGCGAGCACCTTGCGCGTCGCATCGATCAGGATGATGCCGCCATTGCCGTCGAAATTCCAGGCAGCGGCTTCGGCAAGAGCCGGCAGCGGCTTGGCGCAGGCGTCCTGGCCGGACAGCGAATGACCGCCGATCGCCATGTCGGTTTCGAACGTCATCCGGCATCCCGCGCGCCCGTCTTCCGGCGCAACGAGATAGGTCCCTGCCTGGGCCTTCAGAATATCGGGATCGATATCCTGCCCATGGGCCATGCCGCAGAAAAGCAATGCCGCTGCCGGAGCCGCGAGCCGAAGGACGAAACGGGTCATGACAGTTCCTTTTTGTCGCGGGCCCGCCGTGGACCGGCCTATGCTTTCAAAAAGAGCCGCGCCGCATAAAGCGCGATTGCCGCAGCATTCGAAACGTTCAGCGATTTGATCGCGCCCGGCATGTCGAGACGGGCAAGCGCAGTAACGGTCTCGCGCGTCTTCTGCCTGAGCCCCTTGCCCTCCGAGCCGAGCACCAGCGCCACCTTCTCACCCGAGAACGTGCCCTCGAGCGGCGCCGGCCCTTCCGAATCGAGGCCGATGGTGGAGAAGCCGAGCTTGTGCAGTTCACCGAGGGCATCGGCGAGATTGGTCACCTGTATATAAGGTATCAGTTCCAGCGCGCCGGAGGCGGATTTGGCGAGCACGCCTGACTCGGTCGGGCTATGTCTCTGAGTGGTGATAACGGCGCCGGCATTGAAGGCGACGGCCGAGCGCATGATCGCGCCGACATTATGGGGATCGGTGACCTGGTCGAGGACGAGCAGGAGCGGGCTGTCCTTCAGGGCTTCGAGACGGCGGACCGGCAGCGGCCGCGTTTCCAGCATCACGCCCTGATGGATCGCCTCGGGGCCGAGCACCTTGTCGATATCCTGCGGCGAGACGATCTCGAAGGGAATGCCGAGCGTTTCGGCGTCGACTTCGAGCCGCGCCAGCGCGTTCTGCGTCACGAAGAGCTTGATCTTCTTGCGCTCGGGATTGTCGAGGGCGGCGCGCACCGTATGCAGGCCGTAAAGATGCACCTGGTCGGGCGCCAGCGCCGGCGGCTTCCAGTCGTCGCCGCCGCGCTTGCGCTTCTGCGGCTGAGGGGTCGGGATCTCGCCGCGTTCGCGCTTGGCGTCACGGTGGGCGCGCCGCAGCGTGGCGTAATGCGTATCCTTGGCCGATGGGTCTGTCGCGGTCTTGCCGCCGGGTTTTTTGTCTTTGCTCATGCGGCTTTATAGCCATGGCGCTCGCCGCCGCATAGGCTTTCTTTCATATGCCGGCTTTCGGCCGCGAATGAAATTTTTCGTGTTTTTTCCGTGGTCATCGTGTTGACAGACGGAAATGCTCCGGTCATATACGCGGCGCAGACGACGGGCGGCAACGCTTCGAAGTCTGACAAACTTGGTCTTCTAGATCCGGACGAAAAACTGGAGAGATGCCCGAGTGGTTAAAGGGGACGGACTGTAAATCCGTTGGCTCAGCCTACGTTGGTTCAAATCCAACTCTCTCCACCATTCGTCATCGGATCGGACCACCCCGCGGGTATAGCTCAATGGTAGAGCAGCAGCCTTCCAAGCTGAATACGCGGGTTCGATTCCCGCTACCCGCTCCAGTTCTTCCAAGCCCAATTCATGCGACCGGCACCGCGGCGATCATTCGGCATGCGGATGTTTTCCGAAGAGGCCGGCGATAGCGCGCATCGACCGGCAGGCGAGGGCGCTCGGCGCCGGGCGCGGTAGCTGATCTCCGCCAGCCCACGCGATTTTCTCCAAGGATTTCAGTGATTTTAGAGGGGGCTTCGGCGAATCACCTTGCAGGCGGCGAATTGTCCCCCATATGCGCTGTCACACCAAGAATGGCGTCTGCAATTAAGTCTTGCGCAATTTCGCCGAAAGCCTTAAACGGCGGCACTAAACCGGTTCGCCGGGGCCCACCATTTCGTTCACAGGAAGCATTCAAATGGCAAAGAGTAAGTTTGAGCGCAACAAGCCGCACGTCAACATCGGCACGATCGGCCACGTTGACCACGGCAAGACGTCTCTGACGGCAGCGATCACGAAGTACTTCGGTGAGTTCAAGGCGTACGACCAGATCGACGCTGCTCCGGAAGAAAAGGCCCGTGGCATCACCATTTCGACGGCGCACGTCGAATATGAGACGCCGGCCCGCCACTACGCGCACGTCGACTGCCCCGGCCACGCCGACTACGTCAAGAACATGATCACCGGTGCTGCCCAGATGGACGGCGCGATCCTGGTATGCTCGGCCGCTGACGGCCCGATGCCGCAGACGCGCGAACACATTCTGCTGGCCCGCCAGGTCGGCGTTCCGGCGATCGTTGTGTTCCTGAACAAGGTCGACCAGGTTGACGACGCCGAGCTTCTCGAACTGGTCGAGCTCGAAGTTCGCGAACTGCTGTCGTCCTACGACTTCCCGGGCGACGATATCCCGGTCGTCAAGGGTTCGGCGCTGGCCGCTCTCGAAGACAGCGACAAGAAGATCGGCGAAGACGCGATCCGCGAGCTGATGGCTGCGGTCGACTCTTACATCCCGACGCCTGAGCGTCCGATCGACCAGCCGTTCCTGATGCCGATCGAAGACGTGTTCTCGATCTCTGGCCGCGGCACGGTCGTGACCGGCCGCGTCGAGCGTGGCATCGTCAAGGTTGGCGAAGAAGTCGAGATCGTCGGCATCCGCGCGACCTCGAAGACGACGGTGACCGGCGTTGAAATGTTCCGCAAGCTGCTCGATCAGGGCCAGGCCGGCGACAACATCGGCGCGCTGGTTCGCGGTGTGAACCGTGACGGTGTCGAGCGTGGCCAGATCCTGTGCAAGCCGGGCTCTGTCAAGCCGCACAAGAAGTTCATGGCGGAAGCCTACATCCTGACGAAGGAAGAGGGTGGCCGTCATACGCCGTTCTTCACCAATTACCGTCCGCAGTTCTACTTCCGCACGACTGACGTGACCGGCATCGTCACGCTGCCTGAGGGCACGGAGATGGTCATGCCGGGCGACAACGTCACGGTTGCCGTCGAGCTGATCGTTCCGATCGCGATGGAAGAAAAGCTGCGCTTCGCCATCCGCGAAGGCGGCCGCACCGTCGGCGCCGGCATCGTTGCCTCGATCGTCGAGTAATCCTGGGATTACCCGAAATTCAGGAAAAACCCCGCTGGAAACGGCGGGGTTTTTTCGTTTTGATGCCTGTTCGGGGGGTTAACAGGTGTTGTAAAAATATCGTTAAATGTGCCCGTCACAGTATTTTGTTCATCTCACATTCAGAAACCGGTTGTGATTGGTTCATTTTAGTCCAGACTCCTTCATGCAAAGAGGAGAGCCCGGATGATTCCAAAGGCCACATTCGCTGCGACGATATTCGCAATGTATGTTTTCACGATGTTTTTCATCGCTGCCATTCCGCAGGAGGTTGTTCAGGCGGCCGGCGTGCAGATCGGCGAGGTAAGTGTCGTTAAGTGATGATTAGCGCAGTTCCTTAAGGGCTGCGATGATCGGAAATGATCGGCCAGGCGCTCCCGGATAGGATGCTCCTGGCGACGCGGGGGTGAACCCTTGCAGGACGCTCGCTTGCTCTTCGCGCGGAAGCGTCTAACTATGCCTCCGATTTGATGACGCGGAGGATATTCCATGAAGAAGCGAATTCTGTTCACGGGCGGTTCGGGCAAGGCGGGTCGCCATGCCGTGCCATGGCTCGTCAAATCAGGTTACGAGGTTCACAACCTCGATCTCGTGCCGCTGGACAGTCCCGGCGTCACCAATCTCATTGCCGATATCACCGACAGCGGTCAGGTTTTCAATGCGCTGTCGATGCATCGCGATTTTCCCGATCTCGACGCGGGCAGGGGCGTGCAGCCCTTCGACGCCGTCGTGCATTTCGCCGCCATCCCGCGGATCCTGATCAAACCGGACAATGAGACTTTCCGCATCAACACGATGGGCACTTATAATGTCATCGAGGCGGCGGTGAAGCTCGGCATCAGGAAGATTATCGTCGCATCGAGCGAGACGACCTACGGCGTCTGCTTCGCCGAAGGCCACCGCGATTTTCACCAGTTCCCGCTGGAGGAAGACTACGACGTCAATCCGATGGATTCCTACGGGCTTTCCAAGGTGGTCAACGAAAAGACGGCCCGCGCCTTTGCCGAACGGTCGGGCTTCGACATCTATGCGCTGCGAATCGGCAATGTCATCGAGCCGCACGAATATGAGCGGTTCCCCACCTATTTCGCCAATCCCGAGATGCGCAAGCGCATCGCCTGGAGCTATATCGATGCCCGCGATCTCGGGCAGATCTGCCATCTCTGCATCGAAAAGGACGGTCTCGGCTATCAGGTGTTCAACGCGGCCAACGACACCGTCTCGGCCAACACGCCGTCGAAGGAGCTTGCCAAGCGATTCTTTCCGAACGTGCCCTTCACCCGCGAGATCGGTGAATATGAAGGCCTGCTCTCCAACCGCAAGATTCGCGAGATGCTGGGGTTTAGGGAAGAGCACGATTGGCGGAAATATGTGAAGGTCTGAACGGATCCTTTCGGCGCGATGAGCAGGCCGATCGCTCGCATATCCGCAGAATGGCTATGAAAATCGAAAATCGTGCTTGCCAATCCGCCGTCGTCGTCTTAAAGGGTGCGCCATGCTTTTCAGCAGCGATTTGCGGGCCTTGGCCCGGCGCTGAATGATCGGTATGAAGGGGTATAGCTCAGTTGGTAGAGCGGCGGTCTCCAAAACCGCAGGTCGTAGGTTCGAGCCCTACTGCCCCTGCCATTTTCCTTGATGCGGGACAGCGCGGACATGCTCGCGGCATTCCGGCCGGGGATTGATGGGTGATGACTAATTTCGTTAAACTTCGGTTTCCCTCTTGTGTATTCGGAAATCGGTGTTTATTTAGGGTTCAACAGACACGCGGTGCGTGGGGCTGATAGTTTCAGCTTTACGCGCCGTAATTGCGTGGGCAGTCGATGGCATCCAAATCCAATCCATTTGCGTTTCTGCAGCAGGTTCGCTCCGAGACGTCCAAAGTTACATGGCCGTCGCGCCGCGAGACGATGATCTCGACGGTTATGGTGCTTGTGATGGTGGTTTTCGCTGCGCTGTTTTTCTTTGCCGCTGACCAGCTGATCGGCTGGGTTCTGAGCTTCGTGCTGAATACCGGCAACTGATACGGGTGGAGATGAAAATGGCGGCACGTTGGTACATCGTCCACGCATATTCAAATTTTGAAAAGAAGGTCGCTGAAGACATCGAGAACAAGGCTCGCCAGAAGGGGCTTGAGCACCTGTTCGAGAAGATCCTCGTGCCGACCGAAAAGGTGGTGGAAGTGCGTCGCGGCCGCAAGGTCGACAGCGAGCGCAAGTTCTTCCCTGGTTATGTCATGGTTCGCGCCAACCTGACGGACGAGGCCTACCACCTGATCAAGAATACGCCGAAGGTCACAGGTTTCCTCGGCTCCGACAATAAGCCCGTTCCGATTCCGGATTATGAAGCTGAGCGCATTCTCGGCCAGGTCCAGGAAGGTGTCGAGCGGCCGAAGGCCTCCATCACCTTCGAGATCGGCGAGCAGGTACGCGTTTCCGACGGCCCGTTCGCGTCGTTCAACGGCACGGTTCAGGATGTGGACGAAGAGCGTTCGCGCCTGAAGGTTGAAGTGTCGATCTTCGGCCGCGCAACGCCGGTCGAGCTGGAATACGCTCAGGTCGAGAAGGTCTGATTGTAAGAGATTGGAAGCAGGCCTTGCGGCCGGTTTCCTGCGGACCTTGTCCGCACCCGCGTGGAAGGTGAGGGGTCTTAGCCGGACCCTAATGATCCGCACCACGCAACCGCAGCCGCCGGAGAGATCCGGCATCACGGGCCGGGCAACCGGCTGTTCATGAAAGGCAGAGAGATATGGCTAAGAAAGTTGCAGGCCAGCTCAAGCTTCAGGTCAAGGCAGGATCGGCTAACCCGTCCCCGCCGATTGGTCCGGCGCTTGGTCAGCGTGGCATTAACATCATGGAATTCTGCAAGGCGTTCAATGCCGCCACGCAGGAAATGGAAAAGGGTATGCCGATCCCGGTCGTCATCACCTATTACCAGGACAAGTCCTTCACCTTCGCGATGAAGCAGCCTCCGGTCAGCTACTGGCTGAAGAAGGAAGCGAAGATCACGTCCGGTTCCAAGACCCCGGGCAAGGGTCCGAAGGCCGGTTCCCTCACCAAGGCTCAGATCAAGACGATCGCAGAAGCCAAGATGAAGGATCTGAACGCAGCGGATATCGAAGGTGCAATGGCGATGATCGAGGGCTCTGCCCGCGCCATGGGCCTGGAAGTGGTGGGTTAAGATCATGGCTGGTAAGCGCACGCAGAAGATCAACGAAGGTGTTGATCCCACCAAGCTCTATGCTCTCTCCCTGGCTATCGGCATGGTCAAGGAACGGGCTGTCGCCAAGTTCGACGAAACCATCGAAGTCTCGATGAACCTCGGCGTCGATCCGCGCCATGCGGACCAGATGGTTCGCGGCGTCGTCAACCTGCCGAACGGCACCGGCCGTACGGTTCGCGTTGCCGTCTTCGCACGTGGCGTCAAGGCCGATGAAGCCAAGGCTGCCGGTGCCGATATCGTCGGTGCTGAAGACCTCGTCGAAATCGTCCAGGGCGGCAAGATCGAATTCGATCGCTGCATCGCCACCCCCGACATGATGCCGCTGGTCGGTCGTCTCGGTAAGGTTCTCGGCCCGCGCGGCATGATGCCGAACCCGAAGGTCGGCACCGTCACCATGGATGTCGCCGGAGCCGTCAAGGCTTCCAAGGGCGGCGCTGTCGAGTTCCGCGTCGAGAAGGCTGGTATCGTCCATGCCGGCATCGGCAAGGCCTCTTTCGACGCCAAGGCTCTGGAAGAAAACATCCGCGCCTTCGCTGACGCCGTCATCAAGGCGAAGCCGGCTGGCGCCAAGGGCAACTATGTCAAGCGCGTCGCGATTTCGTCGACCATGGGCCCGGGCGTCAAGATCGAAGTCGGCTCGGTCACCGCAGGTCCGACTGCATAAGTTGATTGCCGGACCTCGGTCCGGTCACTGAATTCCGGCCTCGCAAGGGGCCGGATATTCCGGAGAAATCCGGAATCCTGTCCGAGATTGCAGGTGGTTTTCCCTTAATCACTTCGCCTGCATGAGACGGGTAAGACCCGAATTTCATGAAGTTCGCTTCTAGGAAATCGGTTCGAGCCTTGGATGCCTTGTGCCTCTTTAGCCTTGATTGGCGCGGGAGCGCGGGGGGACAGGATCCTCAAGCGTCGCTTGGGATCTCGCATGATCCCGGGAGGCAAAAGGCAACCCGGCGGGCCCGTTTTCGGTCCCGCCAACTGGAGATAGGCAGTGGAAAGAGCGGAAAAACGCGAATTCGTCACGGAACTGAACGAAGTCTTCAAGGCTTCTGGCTCAGTCGTCGTGGCCCACTATGCTGGTGCTACAGTCGCGCAGATGAACGATTTTCGTTCGAAGATGCGTGCAGCTGGCGGTACCGTCAAAGTCGCGAAGAACCGCCTGGCCAAAATTGCCCTTCAGGGTACGGAAGCGGAAGGGATTACCAATCTCTTCAAGGGTCAGACGCTGATTGCATACAGCACCGATCCGATCACCGCTCCGAAGGTCGTCATGGATTTCGCCAAGACCAACGACAAGATCGTTGTTCTGGGCGGCGCCATGGGAACAACCACGCTCAACGCCGATGCAGTCAAGTCGCTTGCGACCCTGCCTTCGCTCGATGAGCTGCGTGCGAAGCTGCTGGGCATGATCCAGACACCGGCTACCCGCATCGCTGGGGTTGTTGCAGCACCGGCAAGCCAGCTTGCCCGCGTGTTTGCGGCCTACGCCAAGAAGGACGAAGCCGCTTAAGGCGGTTTTTCGCTGTTTATAATCAACCGGTTCGAACCGAACAAAAGGAACTAGTAAAATGGCTGATCTCGCAAAGATCGTTGACGACCTCTCCTCGCTGACCGTTCTGGAAGCTGCAGAACTGTCGAAGCTTCTCGAAGAAAAGTGGGGCGTTTCCGCTGCCGCTCCGGTAGCTGTTGCTGCCGCTGCTGGTGGTGCTGGCCCGGCTGTCGTTGAAGAAGAAAAGACCGAATTCGACGTTATCCTCGTCGACGCCGGCGCCAACAAGATCAACGTCATCAAGGAAGTCCGCGCCATCACCGGTCTCGGCCTCAAGGAAGCCAAGGACCTCGTCGAAGGCGCTCCGAAGGCTGTCAAGGAAGGCGTCAACAAGGCTGAAGCCGCTGACATCAAGAAGAAGCTTGAAGACGCTGGCGCCAAGGCCGACGTCAAGTAATCTTGAAACGCTTTTGGGAGGCAGTCTCTGCTGCCTCCCATTTGCCGTTTTTCTGAACGAATTACCCAAAAGCCGCGTCAAACCGGCTTTTGGGTAATGGGTTCTTCAAAAGGATAGTCTCGCACCGAGGGCAGCACAGCAATCCGAGCTGAGCGTTTTCGGGTGTCTGACGAGATTGAACGACCCATTGATAGACGGGATCGACTGGCCATCGGTTCCCGTCCGTTGCAGGCCCGGGTGCAAGATTTTGAAGGAGCGACGATGGCTCAGACCCTTTCGTTCAACGGTCGCAGGCGCGTACGCAAGTTTTTTGGTAAGATCCCCGAAGTCGCAGAAATGCCGAACCTCATCGAGGTTCAGAAGGCGTCCTACGACCAGTTTCTGATGGTTGAAGAGCCGAAAGGCGGCCGGCCCGACGAGGGCCTTCAGGCCGTTTTCAAGTCGGTTTTCCCGATCACCGATTTCTCCGGCGCTTCCATGCTGGAATTCGTGTCCTACGAATTCGAGCCGCCGAAGTTCGACGTTGACGAATGCCGTCAGCGCGACCTGACCTATGCTGCGCCGCTGAAGGTGACGCTGCGCTTGATCGTGTTCGATATCGACGAGGATACCGGCGCGAAGTCGATCAAGGACATCAAGGAACAGTCCGTTTACATGGGCGACATGCCGCTCATGACCAACAACGGCACGTTCATCGTCAACGGCACCGAGCGCGTCATCGTGTCCCAGATGCACCGTTCGCCGGGCGTCTTCTTCGACCACGACAAGGGCAAGAGCCATTCTTCCGGCAAGCTGCTCTTTGCCGCCCGTGTCATCCCCTATCGCGGCTCCTGGCTCGATATCGAATTCGACGCCAAGGACATCGTCTACGCCCGTATCGACCGTCGCCGTAAGATCCCTGTCACGTCGCTGCTGATGGCGCTCGGCATGGATGGCGAGGAAATCCTCGACACCTTCTACACGAAGTCGCTCTACAAGCGCGCCGGCGACGGCTGGCGCATTCCCTTCAAGCCGGAAACGCTGAAGGGCGCCAAGGCGATCACCGAGATGGTCGACGCCGATACCGGCGAAGTCGTCGTGGAAGCCGGCAAGAAGCTGACCCCGCGCCTGTTGCGCCAGCTGTCCGAAAAGGGCCTGAAGGCGCTTAAGGCCGGCGACGACGACCTCTACGGCAACTACCTCGCCGAAGACATCGTCAACTACTCCACCGGTGAGATCTATCTCGAAGCCGGCGACGAAATCGACGAGAAGACGCTCGGTATCATCCTGGCGAACGGTTTCGACGAGATCCCGGTTCTCGGCATCGACCACATCAATGTCGGCGCCTATATTCGCAACACGCTTTCGGCCGATAAGAACGAGAACCGTCAGGACGCTCTGTTCGACATCTACCGCGTCATGCGTCCGGGTGAACCGCCGACCATGGAATCGGCCGAAGCCATGTTCAACTCGCTGTTCTTCGATGCGGAGCGTTACGACCTCTCCGCCGTCGGCCGCGTCAAGATGAACATGCGTCTCGACCTGACCGTCGAAGACACCGTCCGCATCCTGCGCAAGGACGACATCCTGGCCGTGGTCAAGATGCTGGTCGAACTGCGCGACGGCAAGGGCGAGATCGACGACATCGATAACCTCGGCAACCGCCGCGTCCGTTCGGTCGGCGAGCTGATGGAAAACCAGTACCGTCTCGGCCTGCTGCGCATGGAGCGCGCGATCAAGGAACGCATGTCCTCGATCGAGATCGACACGGTCATGCCGCAGGATCTGATCAACGCCAAGCCGGCGGCTGCCGCGGTGCGCGAATTCTTCGGTTCCTCGCAGCTTTCGCAGTTCATGGACCAGGTCAACCCGCTCTCGGAAATCACCCACAAGCGCCGTCTTTCGGCTCTTGGCCCGGGCGGTCTGACCCGTGAGCGCGCCGGCTTCGAAGTCCGCGACGTTCATCCGACCCACTACGGCCGCATTTGCCCGATCGAAACGCCTGAGGGCCCGAACATCGGTCTGATCAACTCGCTTGCGACCTTTGCCCGCGTCAACAAGTACGGCTTCATCGAAAGCCCGTACCGCCGCATCGTCGACGGCAGGGTGACGAGCGACGTGCTCTACCTCTCCGCCATGGAAGAGGCGAAGTACTACGTCGCCCAGGCCAACGCCGAAATGAACGCCGACGGTTCCTTCGTCGATGAGTTCGTCGTCTGCCGCCATGCCGGCGAAGTTATGCTCGCACCCCGCGACAGCATGAACCTGATGGACGTTTCGCCGAAGCAGGTCGTTTCGGTCGCAGCCGCGCTCATCCCGTTCCTGGAAAACGACGACGCCAACCGCGCCCTCATGGGCTCGAACATGCAGCGTCAGGCCGTGCCGCTGCTGCGCGCCGAAGCCCCGTTCGTCGGCACCGGCATGGAGCCGGTCGTTGCCCGTGACTCGGGTGCCGCCATCGGCGCCCGCCGCGGCGGCGTGGTCGACCAGGTCGACGCGACGCGTATCGTTATCCGCGCCACCGAAGACCTCGAAGCCGGCAAATCCGGCGTCGATATCTACCGCCTGCAGAAGTTCCAGCGTTCGAACCAGAACACCTGCGTCAACCAGCGCCCGCTGGTCACCGTCGGTGACGTCGTCAACCGCGGCGACATTCTCGCCGACGGCCCGTCGACCGATCTCGGCGACCTGGCGCTCGGCCGCAACGCGCTCGTCGCGTTCATGCCCTGGAACGGCTACAACTACGAAGACTCGATCCTGCTCTCCGAGCGTATCGTAGCCGACGACGTGTTCACCTCCATCCACATCGAGGAATTCGAAGTGATGGCGCGCGACACCAAGCTTGGCCCTGAGGAAATCACCCGCGATATTCCGAACGTTTCGGAAGAAGCGCTGAAGAACCTCGACGAAGCCGGCATCGTCTATATCGGCGCCGAAGTTCAGCCGGGCGATATCCTCGTCGGCAAGATCACCCCGAAGGGCGAAAGCCCGATGACGCCTGAGGAAAAGCTTCTGCGCGCCATCTTCGGCGAAAAGGCCTCCGACGTGCGCGATACATCCATGCGCATGCCGCCCGGCACTTACGGCACGATCGTCGAAGTGCGCGTCTTCAACCGCCATGGCGTCGAGAAGGACGAGCGCGCGATGGCGATCGAGCGCGAAGAGATCGAGCGTCTGGCAAAGGACCGCGACGATGAGCAGGCGATCCTCGACCGTAACGTCTACGGCCGTCTGATCGACATGCTGCGCGGCCAGGCTTCCATCGCCGGCCCGAAGGGCTTCAAGAAGGGCACCGAGCTTTCGAACGCCGTCGTCTCCGAATATCCCCGCTCGCAGTGGTGGATGTTCGCCGTCGAGGACGAGAAGGTTCAGAGCGAGCTCGAAGCGCTCCGCGGCCAGTACGACGAATCCAAGTCGCGCCTTGAACAGCGCTTCATGGACAAGGTCGAGAAGGTCCAGCGCGGCGATGAAATGCCCCCTGGCGTCATGAAGATGGTCAAGGTCTTCGTCGCCGTGAAGCGCAAGATCCAGCCGGGCGACAAGATGGCCGGCCGTCACGGGAACAAGGGCGTCGTCTCGCGCATTGTGCCTGTCGAGGACATGCCGTTCCTCGAAGACGGCACGCATGTCGACGTCGTTCTGAACCCGCTCGGCGTTCCCTCGCGCATGAACGTCGGCCAGATTCTCGAAACCCACCTGGGTTGGGCCTGCGCCGGCATGGGTCGCCAGATCGGCGAACTGATCGAGGCATACAAGGCCAATGGCAACATCGAGCCGCTGCGCAAGACCATCGGCGATGTCGTCGGTGACGGTCCGAAGGCCGAACAGGTCCACGAGTTCGACGACGAATCCGTTCTGCGTCTCGCCGACCAGTGGAAGCGCGGCGTTTCGATTGCAACGCCTGTTTTCGACGGCGCGAACGAAGGCGACGTCAACGACATGCTGCGTCTGGCAGGTCTCAAGGACACCGGCCAGTCGACGCTCTATGACGGCCGTACCGGCGAGCAGTTCGACCGCCAGGTGACCGTGGGCTACATCTACATGCTGAAGCTCAACCACCTGGTCGACGACAAGATCCATGCCCGCTCGATTGGACCTTACTCGCTCGTGACCCAGCAGCCGCTGGGCGGCAAGGCGCAGTTCGGCGGACAGCGCTTCGGCGAAATGGAAGTCTGGGCGCTCGAAGCATACGGCGCGGCCTACACGCTGCAGGAAATGCTGACGGTGAAGTCGGACGACGTCGCCGGCCGCACCAAGGTCTACGAAGCCATCGTCCGCGGAGACGACACGTTCGAAGCCGGTATTCCGGAAAGCTTCAACGTTCTCGTCAAGGAAATGCGCTCGCTGGGCCTTAGCGTCGAGCTCGAAAACACCAAGCTTGACGAGGCGCAGGCAGCGCAGCTGCCCGACGCGGCCGAGTAAGCACCTGATAGGGCGTGCGCTGCCAATGCGGCGCACGCCGGTCCCGCCGGGCGCCGTATCCATATCGGCCCTGCAGGGAAGTTTCGCCGCATCTTGCGGTTATTCTCGTTTAAGCGAGGGAGGCGGCTCCCGGGAATTTGCCGCCGGCCATCGCATTTTGAGGGCGCTTTAGCCCATGAAGGAGACAGGCATGAACCAAGAGGTCATGAATCTTTTCAATCCGCAGGTGCCTGCACAGAATTTCGATTCCATTCGGATTTCGATCGCGTCTCCGGAGAAGATCCTCTCCTGGTCCTACGGTGAGATCAAGAAGCCGGAAACCATCAACTACCGTACGTTCAAGCCGGAACGCGACGGTTTGTTCTGCGCGCGCATCTTCGGGCCGATCAAGGACTACGAATGCCTGTGCGGCAAGTACAAGCGCATGAAGTACAAGGGCATCATCTGCGAAAAGTGCGGCGTCGAAGTGACGCTGTCGCGCGTTCGCCGTGAGCGCATGGGCCATATCGAGCTCGCCGCTCCCGTTGCCCATATCTGGTTCCTGAAGTCGCTGCCGTCGCGCATCTCGACGCTGCTCGACATGACGCTGAAGGATGTCGAGCGCGTCCTCTATTTCGAAAACTATATCGTCACCGAGCCGGGCCTGACGGCCCTGAAGGAGCACCAGCTCCTCTCGGAAGAAGAGTACATGCTCGCCGTCGACGAATATGGCGAAGACCAGTTCACCGCGATGATCGGCGCTGAGGCGATCTACGAGATGCTGGCCTCGATGAACCTCGAAAAGATCGCCGGCGACCTGCGCTCCGAGCTTGCCGACACCACGTCGGATCTCAAGCAGAAGAAGCTGATGAAGCGCCTGAAGATCGTCGAGAACTTCATGGAGTCGGGCAATCGTCCGGAATGGATGATCATGAAGGTCGTTCCGGTCATTCCGCCGGACCTGCGTCCGCTGGTTCCGCTCGACGGCGGCCGTTTCGCGACGTCGGACCTGAACGATCTCTACCGCCGCGTCATCAACCGTAACAACCGTCTGAAGCGCCTCATCGAGCTTCGTGCGCCCGGCATCATCATCCGCAACGAAAAGCGCATGCTGCAGGAATCGGTTGACGCGCTGTTCGACAACGGCCGCCGCGGCCGCGTCATCACCGGCGCCAACAAGCGTCCGCTGAAGTCGCTGTCCGACATGCTGAAGGGCAAACAGGGCCGCTTCCGCCAGAACCTGCTCGGCAAGCGTGTCGACTATTCCGGCCGTTCGGTCATCGTTACCGGTCCGGAACTGAAGCTGCACCAGTGCGGCCTGCCGAAGAAGATGGCGCTTGAGCTCTTCAAGCCGTTCATCTACGCCCGCCTCGACGCCAAGGGTTACTCCTCGACCGTCAAGCAGGCCAAGAAGCTGGTCGAAAAGGAAAAGCCCGAGGTCTGGGATATCCTCGACGAGGTCATCCGCGAGCATCCGGTTCTCTTGAACCGCGCGCCGACGCTGCACCGCCTGGGCATCCAGGCCTTCGAACCCACCCTGGTCGAAGGCAAGGCGATCCAGCTGCACCCGCTCGTCTGCACGGCCTTCAACGCCGACTTCGACGGTGACCAGATGGCCGTTCACGTGCCGCTGTCGCTCGAAGCCCAGCTCGAAGCCCGCGTGCTGATGATGTCGACCAACAACATCCTGCATCCGGCCAACGGCGCGCCGATCATCGTTCCCTCGCAGGACATGGTTCTCGGCCTCTATTACCTGTCGATCCTGAACCAGAACGAACCGGGCGAAGGCATGGCCTTCTCCGACCTCGGCGAGCTGCATCACGCCCTCGAAACCAAGGTCGTGACGCTGCACACCAAGATCCGCGGCCGCTTCAAGTCGGTCGACGAGGATGGCAAGCCCTATTCGAAGATCTATGAGACGACGCCTGGCCGTCTGCTCATCGGCGAACTGCTGCCGAAGAACGGCAAGGTGCCCTTCGACATCTGCAACCAGGAAATGACCAAGAAGAACATCTCCAAGATGATCGACACGGTCTACCGCCATTGCGGCCAGAAGGACACGGTCATCTTCTGCGACCGCATCATGCAGCTCGGCTTCTCCCATGCCTGCCGCGCCGGCATTTCGTTCGGCAAGGACGACATGGTCATTCCGGATGCCAAGGCCAAGATCGTTGCCGACACCGAAAGCCTGGTGAAGGAATACGAGCAGCAGTACAATGACGGCCTGATCACCCAGGGCGAAAAGTACAATAAGGTTGTCGACGCCTGGGGCAAGGCCACCGAAAAGGTCGCCGAAGAAATGATGGCCCGCATCAAGGCGGTCGAATTCGACGAGAACACCGGCCGTCAGAAGCCGATGAACTCGATCTACATGATGAGCCATTCCGGCGCCCGCGGTTCTCCGAACCAGATGCGCCAGCTAGGCGGCATGCGCGGCCTGATGGCCAAGCCGTCGGGTGAAATCATCGAGACGCCGATCATCTCGAACTTCAAGGAAGGCCTGACCGTCAACGAGTACTTCAACTCGACGCACGGCGCCCGTAAGGGTCTAGCAGACACCGCCTTGAAGACCGCCAACTCGGGTTACCTGACCCGCCGTCTCGTCGACGTCGCGCAGGATTGCATCGTCACGCACGTCGATTGCGGCACCGAAACCGGCCTCACCATGACCGCCATCGTCGATGCCGGTCAGGTCGTCGCCTCGCTCGGCGCCCGCATCCTCGGCCGCACGGCGCTCGACGATATCGATCATCCGGTCACGGGTGAGCGCCTCGTCGATGCCGGCAAGATGATCCTCGAGCCCGATGTCATCGAGATCGAGAAAGCCGGTATCCAGTCGATCCGCATCCGCTCGGCGCTGACCTGCGAAATCCAGACGGGCGTCTGCTCGGTCTGCTACGGCCGCGACCTGGCCCGTGGTACGCCTGTCAACATGGGCGAAGCCGTCGGCGTCATCGCTGCTCAGTCGATCGGCGAGCCGGGCACCCAGCTCACCATGCGTACCTTCCACCTTGGCGGTACGGCAACCGTGGTCGACCAGTCGTTCCTGGAAGCCTCGTACGAAGGTACGGTGCAGATCAAGAACCGCAACATCCTGCGCAACTCCGATGGCAACCTCGTTGCCATGGGCCGCAACATGACCGTCCAGATCCTGGACGAGCGTGGTGTGGAGCGCTCCTCGCAGCGTGTCGCCTACGGTTCGAAGCTGCATGTCGACGAAGGCGACAAGGTCAAGCGCGGCCAGCGTCTGGCGGAGTGGGATCCCTACACCCGTCCGATGATGACCGAAGTGGCTGGCACCGTTCAGTTCGAAGACCTGGTCGACGGTCTCTCGGTTCTGGAAGCGACCGACGAATCCACCGGCATCACCAAGCGTCAGGTCATCGACTGGCGTTCGACCCCGCGCGGTTCGGACCTCAAGCCGGCGATCGTCATCAAGGATGCCAGCGGCAATGTCGCCAAGCTGTCGCGTGGCGGCGACGCCCGCTTCCTGCTCTCGGTCGACGCCATTCTGTCGGTCGAGCCGGGCACCAAGGTCTCTCAGGGTGACGTTCTTGCGCGTTCGCCGCTGGAAAGCGCCAAGACAAAGGACATCACCGGCGGTCTGCCGCGTGTTGCCGAGCTCTTCGAAGCCCGCCGTCCGAAGGACCACGCCATCATCGCAGAGATCGATGGTACGATCCGCCTCGGCCGCGACTACAAGAACAAGCGCCGCGTCATCATCGAGCCGGCGGAAGACGGTGTCGAGCCTGTCGAATACCTGATCCCGAAGGGCAAGCCCTTCCACCTTCAGGAAGGCGACTATATCGAAAAGGGTGACTACATCCTCGACGGTAACCCGGCTCCGCACGACATCCTGGCGATCAAGGGCGTAGAGGCTCTGGCCTCTTACCTCGTCAACGAGATCCAGGAAGTCTACCGCTTGCAGGGTGTTGTCATCAACGACAAGCACATCGAGGTGATCGTCCGTCAGATGCTGCAGAAGGTGGAAATCACCGATGCAGGCGACTCGACCTATATCGTCGGCGACAATGTCGACCGGATCGAGCTCGAAGACGTCAACGATCACCTGATCGAGCAGGGCAAGAAGCCCGCCTACGGCGATCCGGTTCTTCTCGGCATCACCAAGGCGTCGTTGCAGACTCCGTCCTTCATCTCGGCCGCATCCTTCCAGGAAACGACCAAGGTGCTGACGGAAGCTGCGATCGCCGGCAAGACCGACGGCCTGCAGGGTCTGAAGGAAAACGTCATCGTCGGCCGTCTCATCCCGGCCGGCACCGGCGGCACCATGACCCAGATCCGCCGCATCGCCACGTCGCGCGACGAGCTGATCCTCGAGGAGCGCCGCAAGGGCACGGGTGCTGCCGTTGCCACGCCGATGCTGCAGGACATGGTCGAAAAGGCTCCGGCTGCGGAATAATCCGCGGCCGTTGCCCACCACCCGGTGGCCCAGGAATTGAAAAACCGCCCGGAGCGATCCGGGCGGTTTTCGTTTTTGGTCTGGTTTGGCCAGTCTTGGGGCCAGTCTTGGGGGCCAGTCTGGGGGAGGGAGCTGCTCCCGCCTATGCTGCCTTTAGCGACCCGCAGCGTCAGCGGCGGCTCCCGTCAGTTGAAGCGGATGATCGCGACCTCACCATCGACGGCGCCCTGGTAGGCAGAGGCGTGCGGCTCCTCGGCGGGCACCTCGGTCAGCATGCCGATCTGGTCGAGATCGGCCTCGATGAAGCCTTCCTCGGCAAGGGCGTTCAAAGCCTCGCGGACCGCTGTGTCGTCGTCGGGCGCCTTCAGCATGATGTGCAGGTCGATGCCGTCGCTGTCGTCGGACTCGTAGCCCTTGCCGATGATGATGAAGATCATCGGCCCGTCGAAATTGTTGTCGTTATCAGGTGTCGTAATCATCGCCTGTCCTTCGGCTCTTTGACGATTCGGTCGCTCGAATCCTTCTGAGAGGGCCGCACGCCGCAATTGCTGATTCCTTAACTGCTTTTGCCGCGATGCCCAAGTTTTTATCTTGGTACATGGCCGCCATTTCGTCTAGAAGGATGAAATCAGGCCGTTAGGCCCTGAGATCAAGGCGATACGGCGAGTTTATTTCTTAACCGGCCTTGACGAGAGGGGTGGAAACCAGTAGTACCCCGGCCATCAGATCCCATGTGAGGCTTGGCTGTTCGGGGCGACGCGCCCTGAAGTTCACCTCAAACAAGGTTCTAAACGCACGTTGAAGTCATGATGCTGCACGCACGACGCGTATTTATGCGTCCTCTGCTCCTTGTGGTCCATCTGCGGAAGCGGATCGGGCCATATTTTGCGCATTGACGGAAAGCATGCGTCACTGCCGGAGACGGCGCGAGTTCAAGCCCGCAAGGGTACTGAGATAAACGTAAGGGATGGTTGAATGCCTACCGTAAACCAGCTGATCCGCAAGCCTCGCCAGGCGAACGTAAAGCGTAATAAGGTTCCCGCACTCCAGGAGAACCCGCAGAAGCGCGGCGTTTGCACGCGCGTTTACACGACCACGCCGAAGAAGCCGAACTCGGCTCTGCGTAAGGTCGCAAAGATCCGCCTGACCAACGGCTTCGAAGTCATTGGTTACATCCCCGGCGAAGGTCACAACCTTCAGGAGCACTCTGTCGTCATGATCCGTGGCGGCCGCGTCAAGGACCTTCCGGGTGTCCGTTATCACATCATCCGCGGCGTTCTCGATACCCAGGGTGTCAAGAACCGCAAGCAGCGCCGCTCCAAGTACGGCGCGAAGCGTCCGAAGTAATTCGGTTTTGAATAATTCGGCGCTGCGCGAGGTCCTCCGCGTGATGAAGCGCCTTAACGGTTGAAGAGACGAAAACTATGTCCAGACGTCATAAAGCAGAAAAGCGCGAGATCAATCCGGATCCGAAGTTCGGTGATCTCGTCGTCACCAAGTTCATGAATGCCATCATGCTCGACGGCAAGAAGTCCGTTGCTGAAAACATTGTCTATGGCGCGTTCGACGTCGTCCAGGGCAAGTCCAAGCAGGAGCCGCTCACGGTATTCCATTCTGCGCTCGACAACATTGCTCCGCACGTTGAAGTCCGCTCGCGCCGCGTCGGTGGTGCGACCTATCAGGTGCCGGTCGATGTTCGTCCGGAGCGCCGCCAGGCTCTCGCCATTCGCTGGCTGATTGCCGCCGCCCGCAAGCGCAATGAAACCACCATGATCGATCGCCTGTCCGGTGAACTGCTCGATGCGTCCAACAACCGCGGCTCCGCCGTCAAGAAGCGCGAAGACACGCACAAGATGGCTGACGCCAACCGTGCATTCTCGCACTATCGCTGGTAATTCCGAACGGTATCGAAAGGCAGTCCACAATGGCTCGCGAATATAAGATCGAAGACTACCGTAATTTCGGTATCATGGCGCACATCGACGCCGGCAAGACCACGACCACCGAGCGTATTCTCTATTACACCGGCAAGTCGCACAAGATCGGCGAAGTCCACGACGGCGCAGCCACCATGGACTGGATGGAGCAGGAGCAGGAGCGTGGCATCACGATCACCTCTGCTGCCACCACGACCTTCTGGAAGGGCCGTGACGGCAAGATGCGCCGCTTCAACATCATCGACACCCCCGGCCACGTCGACTTCACCATCGAAGTCGAGCGTTCGCTGCGCGTTCTCGACGGCGCCATCGCGCTGCTCGACGCCAACGCCGGTGTCGAGCCGCAGACGGAAACCGTCTGGCGCCAGGCTGAGAAGTACAATGTCCCGCGGATGATCTTCTGCAACAAGATGGACAAGACCGGTGCCGACTTCTACCGCTCGGTCGAGATGATCAAGACCCGCCTCGGCGCAACGGCTGTCGTCATGCAGCTGCCGATCGGCGCGGAAAGCGACTTCAAGGGCGTCATCGACCTGATCGAGATGAACGCTCTCATCTGGCGCGACGAATCGCTCGGCGCCCAGTGGGATGTCGTCGAGATCCCCGAGGACATGAAGGCCAAGGCTGAAGAATATCGCGAAAAGCTGATCGAAACGGTCGTCGACATCGACGAAGCCGCGATGGAAGCCTATCTCGAAGGTGTTCTGCCCGACAACGACAAGATCCGCGAGCTCGTTCGCCGCGGCACGATCGACGTCAAGTTCCACCCGATGTTCTGCGGCACCGCCTTCAAGAACAAGGGCGTGCAGCCGCTGCTCGACGCCGTCGTCGACTACCTGCCGTCGCCGATGGACATCCCGGCGATCAAGGGCATCGACTTCAAGACGGAAGCTGACATCGAGCGTCATGCCGATGACAACGAGCCGCTCTCCATGCTCGCATTCAAGATCATGAACGACCCCTTCGTCGGTTCGCTGACCTTCGCCCGCATCTACTCCGGCAAGCTCGAAAAGGGCGCGTCGGTCATGAACACGGTCAAGGACAAGCGCGAGCGCGTCGGCCGCATGCTGCAGATGCACTCCAACTCGCGTGAAGACATCGAAGAAGCCTTCGCAGGCGACATCGTCGCTCTTGCCGGCCTCAAGGAAACCACGACGGGCGACACGCTCTGCGATCCGCTGAAGCCGGTTATCCTCGAGCGCATGGAATTCCCCGAGCCGGTCATCCAGATCGCCATCGAGCCGAAGACCAAGGGCGACCAGGAAAAGATGGGCCTCGCGCTCAACCGCCTGGCTGCAGAAGATCCGTCCTTCCGCGTCAAGACCGACCAGGAATCCGGCCAGACCATCATCGCCGGCATGGGCGAACTGCATCTCGACATCATCGTCGACCGCATGCGTCGTGAATTCAAGGTCGAAGCAACCGTCGGCGCGCCGCAGGTTGCCTACCGCGAAACCATCACGCGCCAGCACGAAGAAGACTACACGCACAAGAAGCAGTCCGGTGGTACCGGCCAGTTCGCGCGCGTCAAGATCATCTTCGAACCGAACCCGGATGGCGACGACTTCAAGTTCGAATCGAAGATCGTCGGCGGTTCCGTCCCGAAGGAATACATCCCCGGCGTCCAGAAGGGCATCGAAAGCGTCCTGTCTTCGGGCCCGCTCGCGGGCTTCCCGATGCTCGGCGTCAAGGCAACCCTCATCGACGGCGCCTTCCACGACGTCGACTCCTCGGTTCTCGCCTTCGAAATCGCCTCGCGTGCCTGCTTCCGTGAAGCAGCCAAGAAGGCCGGCGCTCAGCTGCTCGAGCCGATGATGAAGGTCGAAGTCGTGACCCCGGAAGATTATGTCGGCGACGTCATCGGCGACCTGAACTCCCGTCGCGGTCAGATCCAGGGCCAGGAAAGCCGTGGTATCGCCGTCGTCATCAACGCGAACGTCCCGCTCGCGAACATGTTCAAGTACGTCGACAACCTGCGCTCCATGTCTCAGGGCCGCGCCCAGTACACGATGACCTTCGATCACTATTCGCCGGTCCCGTCGAACGTCGCAACAGAAATCCAGGCAAAGTATTCCGGTCAGAAGTGACCGGAATACCAATTGACCGATAACAAGAATTAGAACCCCTCGGGGACTAGCAAAACGGAGAGCCGAAAATGGCAAAGAGTAAGTTTGAGCGCAACAAGCCGCATGTCAACATCGGCACGATCGGCCACGTTGACCACGGCAAGACGTCTCTGACGGCAGCGATCACGAAGTACTTCGGTGAGTTCAAGGCGTACGACCAGATCGACGCTGCTCCGGAAGAAAAGGCCCGTGGCATCACCATTTCGACGGCGCACGTCGAATATGAGACGCCGGCCCGCCACTACGCGCACGTCGACTGCCCCGGCCACGCCGACTACGTCAAGAACATGATCACCGGTGCTGCCCAGATGGACGGCGCGATCCTGGTATGCTCGGCCGCTGACGGCCCGATGCCGCAGACGCGCGAGCACATTCTGCTGGCCCGCCAGGTCGGCGTTCCGGCGATCGTTGTGTTCCTGAACAAGGTCGACCAGGTTGACGACGCCGAGCTTCTCGAACTGGTCGAGCTCGAAGTTCGCGAACTGCTGTCGTCCTACGACTTCCCGGGCGACGATATCCCTGTAGTCAAGGGTTCGGCGCTGGCCGCTCTCGAAGACAGCGACAAGAAGATCGGCGAAGACGCGATCCGCGAGCTGATGGCTGCGGTCGACTCTTACATCCCGACGCCTGAGCGTCCGATCGACCAGCCGTTCCTGATGCCGATCGAAGACGTGTTCTCGATCTCGGGCCGCGGCACGGTCGTGACCGGCCGCGTCGAGCGTGGCATCGTCAAGGTTGGCGAAGAAGTCGAGATCGTCGGCATCCGCGCGACCTCGAAGACGACGGTGACCGGCGTTGAAATGTTCCGCAAGCTGCTCGATCAGGGCCAGGCCGGCGACAACATCGGCGCGCTGGTTCGCGGTGTGAACCGTGACGGTGTCGAGCGTGGCCAGATCCTGTGCAAGCCGGGCTCTGTCAAGCCGCACAAGAAGTTCATGGCGGAAGCCTACATCCTGACGAAGGAAGAGGGTGGCCGTCATACGCCGTTCTTCACCAATTACCGTCCGCAGTTCTACTTCCGCACGACTGACGTGACCGGCATCGTCACGCTGCCTGAGGGCACGGAGATGGTCATGCCGGGCGACAACGTCACGGTTGCCGTCGAGCTGATCGTTCCGATCGCGATGGAAGAAAAGCTGCGCTTCGCCATCCGCGAAGGCGGCCGCACCGTCGGCGCCGGCATCGTTGCCTCGATCGTCGAGTAATTCCTTCGGCCGCTCCGGCGGAGTGGCCGATTCGATGACATTATTATGAAGCAGGCGGCGCAAGCCGCTTGCTTATTACACAGAAATATAGCAAATGGCGCGCGAGCGCGATTTGCGCACTGCTTTGGATGACAAAGCGGCGAGTAAACAAGCAATAAGGTGGGCTAGAAGGCCCTGAAGACTGGATAGGGTTCCGCTATCGGCGCCCTCTCGATCTTTGAAACCGGTGGTCCGCCTTAGGAAGAAAGAACAACCCGTGTCTTGCCCAGAGATGCGTGGAAAACAAACACAAGGATAACGTCGAATGAACGGCCAAAATATCCGCATTCGCCTGAAGGCGTTCGATCACCGGATTCTCGATGCTTCTACGCGCGAGATCGTGTCGACGGCGAAGCGCACCGGTGCAAGCGTCCGGGGCCCCGTTCCGCTTCCGACCCGCATCGAGAAGTTTACGGTCAACCGGTCCCCGCACATCGACAAGAAGAGCCGCGAACAGTTCGAGATGCGCACGCACAAGCGCCTTCTCGACATCGTAGACCCGACCCCGCAGACGGTGGACGCGCTGATGAAGCTCGATCTCGCCGCTGGTGTCGATGTTGAGATCAAGCTCTGAGCTTGCTCGAGCTGAGTTGGAAGGATTGAACCGATGCGTTCAGGTGTGATTGCACAGAAGGTGGGAATGACCCGCGTCTATAACGACGCCGGCGAGCATGTCCCGGTAACGGTATTGCGCATGGAGGCCGTCCAGGTCGTTGCCACGCGTACTGTCGAAAAGAATGGCTATACCGCAGTTCAGCTCGGTGCCGGCCAGGCGAAGGTGAAGAACACGTCGAAGGCGATGCGCGGCAACTTTGCTGTCGCCAACGTCGAGCCGAAGGCGAAGCTTCAGGAATTCCGTGTCTCGGAAGACAATCTTCTGGAGATCGGCACGGAGCTTAAAGCCGGTCACTTTGCAGCCGGTCAGCTCGTCGACGTGACGGGCACGACGATCGGTAAGGGTTTTGCCGGCGCCATGAAGCGCCACGGTTTCGGCGGTCTCCGCGCCACGCACGGTGTGTCGGTTTCGCACCGCTCGCACGGTTCGACCGGCTCGCGCCAGGATCCGGGCAAAGTTTTCAAGAACAAGAAGATGGCTGGTCACATGGGCCAGACGCGCGTAACGACTCAGAACCTGGAAGTGGTTTCGACCGATGAAGATCGCGGTCTGATCCTGATCAAGGGTGCAGTACCCGGTTCCAAGGGTGCCTGGATCATCGTGCGCGATGCCGTCAAGTCGGCAGCGAAGTAAGGGAGCCGGACCAATGGAATTCAACGTCAAGACCCTCGAGGGAAAAGACGCAGGGAAGGTTTCTCTTTCTGATGCGATTTTCGGCCTCGAGCCCCGCGAAGACATTCTCGCCCGCGTCATTCGCTGGCAGCTTGCCAAGAAGCAGCAGGGCACCCACAAGGCAAAGGGCCGCGCTGAAGTTTCGCGCACCGGCGCCAAGATGTACAAGCAGAAGGGTACGGGCCGCGCCCGCCACCATTCGGCTCGCGCTCCGCAGTTCCGCGGCGGCGGCAAGGCTCACGGCCCGGTCGTTCGCAGCCATGAGCACGACCTTCCGAAGAAGGTTCGCGCACTCGGCCTTCGCCACGCCCTTTCGGCCAAGATCAAGGCCGATGACGTCATCGTCATCGACAACCTGGTTGCCGCTGAAGCCAAGACCAAGGCTCTCGCGTCCGTATTCGAGACGCTCGGCCTGACCAACGCCCTCTTCATCGGCGGCGCAGAACTTGATGGCAACTTCAAGCTCGCAGCTCAGAACATCCCGAACATCGATGTTCTGCCGATCCAGGGCATCAACGTTTACGACATCGTGCGCCGCGGCAAGCTCGTGCTTTCCAAGGCTGCGGTTGAAGCGCTAGAGGAGCGATTCAAGTGACCGATCTTCGCCACTACGATGTGATCGTCTCTCCGGCGATCACCGAAAAGTCCACGCTGGTCTCCGAAAACAACCAGGTTGTTTTCAATGTCGCCAAGCAGGCGACGAAGCCGGAAATCAAGGCTGCTGTCGAGGCGCTGTTCGGCGTCAAGGTCACGGCTGTCAACACTCTGCTGCGCAAGGGCAAGACCAAGCGGTTCCGCGGTTTCGTCGGCAAGCAGAAGGACGTGAAGAAGGCTGTTGTGACCCTGGCTGAAGGCCAGACGATCGACGTCTCCACCGGTCTCTGAGGTATAAGAAAATGGCATTGAAAACATTCAATCCGATCACCCCGAGCCAGCGCCAGCTGGTCATCGTCGACCGTTCGGCCCTCTACAAGGGCAAGCCGGTCAAGGCGCTGACGGAAGGCCTGACCAAGAGCGGCGGTCGTAACAACCTCGGCCGCATCACCGCCCGCTTCATCGGCGGCGGTCACAAGCGCACCTATCGTCTGATCGACTTCAAGCGTCGCAAGTTCGACGTCGAAGGCACGGTCGAGCGTATCGAATACGACCCGAACCGCACGGCTTTCATCGCGCTGGTGGTCTATGCTGACGGCGCGAAGGCTTACATCCTCGCTCCTCAGCGCCTCGCTGCCGGTGACAAGGTCATCGCTTCCGAGAAGGCTGTCGACGTCAAGCCCGGCAACACCATGCCGCTGCAGTTCATCCCGGTCGGCTCCATCATCCACAACGTGGAAATGAAGCCGGGCAAGGGTGGTCAGATCGCTCGCTCCGCCGGTGGCTACGCACAGCTCGTCGGTCGCGACCAGGGCATGGCGATCCTTCGCCTGAACTCCGGTGAACAGCGTCTCGTGCACGGCTCCTGCCTTGCTTCGATCGGCGCCGTCTCCAACCCTGACCACGCCAACATCAACGACGGCAAGGCCGGTCGTACCGTTTGGCGCGGCAAGCGTCCGCACAACCGCGGTGTCGTCATGAACCCGGTCGACCACCCGCACGGCGGTGGTGAAGGCCGCACCTCCGGTGGTCGCCATCCGGTGACACCGTGGGGCAAGCCGACCAAGGGCAAGCGCACCCGGTCGAACAAGTCGACCGACAAGATGATCATGCGCTCGCGTCATCAGCGTAAGAAGTAAGAGAGGAAGTCTCCAATGGCTCGTTCAGTATGGAAAGGTCCGTTCGTTGACGGCTATCTTCTCAAGAAGGCTGAGAAGGTTCGTGAAGGCGGACGTGCAGAAGTGATCAAGATCTGGAGCCGTCGCTCCACGATCCTGCCGCAGTTCGTCGGTCTTACCTTCGGCGTCTACAACGGCAGCAAGCATATCCCGGTCAGCGTCAATGAAGACATGGTCGGTCACAAATTCGGTGAATTCTCTCCGACCCGCACCTACTACGGTCACGGCGCGGACAAGAAGGCGAAGAGGAAGTAACAATGGGCAAGGCAAAAGCCGAACGCCGGCTGAAGGACAACGAGGCGCAAGCAGTCGCCCGCACGCTCCGCGTCAGCCCCCAGAAGCTCAACCTGGTTGCTGCGGCTATCCGCGGCAAGAAGGTCGAGCGTGCACTCGCTGAGCTGGAGTTCTCCCGCAAGCGTATCGCAGGCGCCGTCAAGAAGACGCTCGAATCTGCGATCGCCAACGCCGAGAACAACCACGATCTCGACGTCGACGCACTTGTCGTCGCCGAGGCCTATGTCGGCAAGTCGATCGTCATGAAGCGCTTCCACGCTCGTGGCCGCGGTCGCGCGTCGCGCATCGAAAAGCCCTTCGCGCACCTGACGATCGTCGTCCGTGAAGTGCAGGCAGTAGAGGAGGCCGCATAATGGGTCAGAAAATCAATCCAATCGGTTTCCGTCTCGGCATCAACCGTACCTGGGATAGCCGCTGGTTTGCGGACAATGCCGAGTACGGCCAGCTGCTGCACGAAGACCTGAAGATGCGCAAGTTCGTCATGAGCGAACTGAAGCAGGCCGGGATCTCCAAGGTGGTCATCGAGCGTCCGCACAAGAAGTGCCGCGTCACGATCCACTCGGCACGTCCGGGCCTGATCATCGGCCGCAAGGGTGCAGACATCGACAAGCTCCGTAAGAAGCTGTCCGATATGACCAACTCGGAAACGCACCTCAACATCGTCGAAGTGCGCAAGCCGGAAGTCGACGCAACGCTGGTCGCTCAGTCGATCGCCCAGCAGCTCGAGCGCCGCGTGGCTTTCCGCCGCGCCATGAAGCGCGCCGTTCAGTCCGCGATGCGTCTTGGTGCCGAAGGCATCAAGATCACCTGCGCAGGCCGTCTCGGCGGCGCTGAAATCGCCCGTACGGAATGGTACCGCGAAGGTCGTGTGCCGCTGCACACGCTGCGCGCCGACATCGACTACGGCACGGCCGAAGCAGAAACCGCATTCGGTATCTGCGGCATCAAGGTCTGGATCTTCAAGGGCGAAATCCTTGAGCACGATCCGATGGCTTCCGAACGCCGCGCGCTGGAAGGCGACGCACAGGGCCCGGCAAGCCGCGAACGCGACCGTGGCGATCGTCGCCGCGAACGCGACAACGCGTAATTAGCGCTGGCGAAAGATAAGCTCGGAGAAGTAAGAAAATGTTGCAGCCAAAGCGTACTAAGTACCGCAAGCAGTTCAAGGGCCGCATCAAGGGCGTAGCCAAGGGCGGTTCCGACCTTGCCTTCGGCGAATTCGGCCTGAAGGCCCAGGAGCCGAACCGCGTCAACGCACGCGAGATCGAAGCGGCACGCCGCGCGATCACGCGTTACATGAAGCGCGCCGGCCGTGTTTGGATCCGCGTGTTCCCGGACGTTCCGGTAACCGCAAAGCCTACCGAAGTCCGTATGGGTAAGGGTAAGGGTTCCGTGGAATACTGGGCATGCAAGGTCAAGCCCGGTCGTATGATGTTCGAGATCGACGGTGTCTCCGAGGAAATCGCGCGCGAAGCGCTTCGCCTCGGATCGGCCAAGCTCTCGGTCAAGACGCGCTTTGTACAGCGCATCGCAGAGTAAGGAGAAGGCACGATGAAAGCCGAAGAAGTACGCGGCCTCACGGCCGACCAGCTCAAGGACAAGCTTGCCGACCTGAAGAAGGAGCAGTTCAATCTGCGCTTCCAGAAGGCGACCGGCCAGCTCGAAAAGTCCTCGCGCATCAACGAAGTCCGCAAGGACATTGCCCGCGTGAAAACCATTGCCCGCCAGAAGGCGGCAGAAGTTAAGGCCTAAAGGAAGAAAAATATGCCGAAGCGCATCCTGCAGGGCGTCGTCGTTGGCGACAAGAACGAGAAGACGGTAGTGGTTCGCGTCGAGCGTCGTTTCGCTCACCCGCTGCTCCAAAAGACCGTTCGTCGTTCCAAGAAGTACAAGGCCCACGACGAGAACAACCAGTACAAGATTGGCGATACCGTATCCATCGAGGAATGCGCGCCGATCTCCAAGGACAAGCGTTGGACGGTTATCGCCGCCCAGGGCAAGTAAACAGAATTTTGCGCGAGGCCTTGCGTCTCGCCGAAATATCTGTATGAAGCAGCGTCAGAACGCTCGAATGCCGGGCGTTCTTTTGCTTTGAGCGCACGGAAGGTCCCGTTCGGGAAACCACCCTGGCACGATCGATCCCGCGCTATTCAGCTATTGCCGCGTCTGTGCTGCCGTTACGGCAGCTCGGCCGGCGAAAATTTTCATAAGCCGGAGTAGGGGGCTAGCCCAACCATTCCGGTAAACCAAGAAGGCGACCTGATATGATTCAGATGCAAACAAACCTCGACGTCGCGGATAATTCCGGCGCACGTCGTGTCATGTGCATCAAGGTGCTGGGCGGCTCGAAGCGCAAGTATGCCTCGATCGGCGACGTCATTGTCGTTTCGATCAAGGAAGCGATCCCGCGCGGCCGTGTGAAGAAGGGTGACGTGATGAAGGCGGTTGTCGTTCGCACCGCCAAGGACATCCGTCGTCCGGATGGCTCCGTCATCCGCTTCGACACCAACGCAGCAGTCCTCATCGACAACAAGAAAGAGCCGATCGGCACCCGTATCTTCGGACCGGTTCCGCGCGAACTTCGCGCCAAGAACCACATGAAGATCATCTCGCTGGCTCCCGAAGTACTGTAAGGAGCGGAAGCGATGCAGAAGATTCGTAAGGGCGACAAGGTCGTCATGCTCGCTGGCAAGGACAAGGGCCGTACCGGCGAAGTTGTCCAGGTCATGCCGAAGGAAGATCGTGCCGTTGTTCGTGGCGTCAACGTCGTCAAGCGCCACCAGCGCCAGACGCAGACCCAGGAAGCCGGCATCATCAACAAGGAAGCCCCGGTTCACCTGTCCAACGTTGCAATCATCGACAAGGACGGCAAGCCGACCCGCGTCGGTTTCAAGGTTGTTGACGGCAAGAAGGTCCGTGTGGCCAAGCGTTCTGGAGAAGTGATCGATGGCTGAGGCAAAATACGAGCCGCGGCTCAAGAAGGAATATGTCGAGCGCATCCGCAAGGCGATGCAGGAGCAGTTCTCCTACGCCAACGAGATGATGATCCCGAAGCTCGACAAGATCGTGATCAACATGGGTGTCGGCGAAGCGACCGCCGACTCGAAGAAGCCGACGGTAGCTGCCGCCGACCTCGCAGCGATCGCCGGCCAGAAGCCGGTCATCACCCGCGCACGCAACTCCATCGCAGGCTTCAAGGTCCGCGAACAGATGCCGATCGGCGCGAAGGTCACCCTGCGCGGCGCCCGCATGTACGAGTTCCTGGATCGCCTGGTCAACATCGCGCTTCCGCGCGTTCGCGACTTCCGCGGCCTGAACCCGAAAAGCTTTGACGGCCGTGGCAACTTCGCCATGGGCATCAAGGAGCACATTGTGTTCCCTGAGATCAACTACGACAAGGTTGATCAGATGTGGGGCATGGACATCATCGTTTGCACGACGGCGACGACCGACGACGAAGCACGGGCTCTTCTGAAAGAGTTCAGCTTCCCGTTCCGTCAATAACCGTAACGACGAGCGTAGAAAAGGAACCTGACATGGCGAAGACAAGCGCAGTTGAAAAGAACAAGCGCCGCCGTACTACGGTCGCCAACCAGGCCGCTAAGCGGGCTGCGTTGAAGGCGATCATCATGAACCAGGCTCTTCCGATCGAAGAGCGGTTCAAGGCCTCGATCAAGCTGGCATCCCTGCCGCGTGATGGATCGAAGACCCGTATTCGCAACCGTTGCGAAGTTTCGGGGCGTCCGCGCGCATATTACCGCAAACTGCGCATGTCGCGTATTGCGCTGCGTGAACTGGGCAATCTCGGCAAGGTGCCGGGCATCGTCAAGTCGAGCTGGTAAGGAGCAGGTTACATGACAATGACTGATCCGTTGGGCGATATGCTCACCCGTATCCGTAACGGCGCTTCCCGCCGCAAGTCGTCGGTTTCGACGCCTGCGTCCAAGCTCCGTGCACGTGTTCTCGATGTCCTGCAGTCCGAAGGCTACATCCGTGGCTATTCCGTTGTCGATTTCGGCAATGGCAAGTCGGAACTCAGCATCGAGCTGAAATATTATGAAGGCGCATCGGTGATCCGCGAGATCGGCCGTGTGTCCAAGCCGGGCCGCCGGGTTTATGTCTCGGTCAAGTCCATTCCGCAGGTCGCGAACGGCCTCGGCATCACCATCCTTTCGACTCCGAAGGGCGTGATGGCCGATCACCAGGCTCGCGAACAGAACGTTGGCGGCGAGGTTCTTTGCTCGGTCTTCTAAGATCGGGCAGAGATCTCCATAGCGAACAGACAGGATTGAAACATGTCTCGTATCGGTAAAAAGCCCGTTCAGGTGCCTGCTGGGATCACGGCTACGGTCGATGGCCAGAAGGTGACTGCAAAGGGCCCGAAGGGCGAACTGTTTTTCGTTGCTAACGACGAAATCAGCCTCAAGCTCGAAAACAACGCGGTCGTCGTGACGCCCGTGAACCAGACCAAGGATGCGCGTTCGAAGTGGGGCATGTCCCGCACCATGATCGAAGGCATCTTCAAGGGCGTCAAGGACGGCTTCGAGCGCAAGCTCGAAATCAACGGCGTGGGTTACCGCGCCGCCCTGCAGGGCAAGAACCTGCAGCTGGCCCTCGGCTTCAGCCACGACGTGATCTATGAGCCGCCGGTCGGCATCACGATCGCCGTTCCGAAGCCGACTGAAATTGTTGTCTCCGGCATCAATAAGCAGCAGGTCGGTCAGGTCGCCGCCGAAATCCGCGAATATCGCGGTCCTGAGCCTTACAAGGGCAAGGGCGTCAAGTACGCTGACGAGCGGATCGTCCGCAAAGAAGGCAAGAAGAAGTAAGGATCACGCGAAATGGCTAGCAGGAAAGAAGCACTTGCACGTCGTGCCAACCGCGTGCGCCGTCATCTCAAGTCGGTGGCCAATGGCCGTCCGCGCCTGTCGGTTCATCGCTCCTCGAAGAACATCTACGCTCAGGTTATCGACGATGTTGCCGGCAAGACGCTTGCCGCCGCATCGACCCTCGACAAGGATCTGCGCGGTTCTCTGAAGACCGGTGCCGACACCGCAGCAGCTGCCCTCGTCGGCAAGCTCGTTGCAGAGCGCGCTTCGAAGGCTGGTGTCACCGAGGTCGTGTTCGACCGTGGCGCCTTCATCTATCACGGCCGCATCAAGGCGCTCGCCGATGCAGCCCGCGAAGGCGGTCTCACCTTCTGATCAGTTTCCGGCCGGACGCTTTTGGCGCCGGCCGGATTTTCGCCGGACCGCAGGCACTCTCCGAAAGGGGAGGCTGACGCGGTCCACATTTATTTGCCGATTGCACCCGGAAAAGAAAAAGGAAGAGGACAATGGCACAGGAAAGAAGGCCGCAGCGGGAAGACCGCCAGGCCCGTGAAGAGCGCGATAGCGAATTCGTCGACAAGCTGGTCGCGATCAACCGCGTCGCCAAGGTCGTCAAGGGCGGCCGTCGTTTCGGTTTCGCAGCACTCGTCGTCGTCGGCGACCAGAAGGGCCGCGTCGGCTTCGGTCATGGCAAGGCACGCGAAGTGCCGGAAGCCATCCGCAAGGCAACGGAAGCAGCCAAGCGCGAACTGATCTTCGTACCGCTGCGTGACGGCCGTACGCTGCATCACGACGTTCATGGCCGCCACGGCGCCGGCAAGGTTCTGCTGCGCTCGGCCAAGGTCGGTACCGGTATCATCGCCGGCGGTCCGATGCGCGCCGTATTCGAAACGCTCGGCATGCACGACGTCGTCGCCAAGTCGACTGGTTCGTCGAACCCCTACAACATGGTTCGCGCCACTTTCGACGCTCTGAAGCACCAGGTTCACCCGAAGGACATCGCAGCTCAGCGCGGCATCAAGTATGCAACGCTGCAGGCTCGTCGTAGCGCCTCCGGCAACGCCTCTGAAGAATAAGAGGAGTTTGACAGATGGCCAAGGCTACCAAGAAGGCTGAAGCGAAGACTGTCACGATCGAGCAGATCGGCAGTCCGATTCGCCGTCCGGATGTTCAGCAGCGCACGCTGATCGGTCTCGGACTGAACAAGATGCACCGTCGCCGCACGCTGGAGGATACTCCTTCGGTTCGCGGCATGATCCGTGCTGTCCAGCATCTCGTTCGCGTCGTCGACGAGAAGTGAGACGGAGGAAACGCTCATGAAACTCAATGAAATTAAAGACAACGAAGGCTCGACCCACAGCCGCAAGCGCCTCGGCCGCGGTATCGGCTCGGGTTCCGGCAAGACGGCTGGCCGCGGTGTGAAGGGTCAGAAGTCCCGTTCGGGCGTCGCCATCAACGGCTTCGAAGGCGGTCAGATGCCGATCTATCGTCGCCTGCCGAAGCGCGGCTTCAACAACATTTTCGCTTCCGATTTTGTTGTTGTGTCGCTGGCTCGCATCCAGGCGGCGATCGACGCCGGCAAGCTCGATGCCAAGGCGACCGTTGACGCAGCTGCCCTCAAGGCTGCCGGCGTCATCCGCCGCACCAAGGACGGCGTTCGCGTTCTCGCCGACGGCGAGCTGAAGGCCAAGATCACCATCGTCGTTGCAGGCGCCTCCAAGCCTGCCGTCGAGAAGATCGAAAAGGCCGGCGGCACCGTGACGCTGCTTTCGGCTCCTGTTGCAGCCGAATAATAATCTGATGATATATCGCCCGGGGTGCTTCACACCGGGCGATTTTGCTCCCATATGTGGGCCTCACAAAATGTTGGCTGGCGCGCCCGCGTCATGCCGGTAAGACTAAAACAAGGGTGAGGCATGGGGTTGCGCTGCAATCCGTACTGAACCCGGTTTTGAATAATTTTCATACTGATTCCGGGCCGGCCTATCCCCCAGAGACGCCGGAATTGGTAGCGCGGAGAAACGCATGGCTTCTGCAGCGGAACAATTGGCATCCAACCTCAATTTTTCGACCTTTGCCAAAGCCGAGGATTTGAAGAAGCGCCTGTGGTTCACACTGGCAGCTCTCCTCGTTTACAGGCTCGGCACTCATATTCCGCTTCCGGGCCTCAATCCCGAAGCCTATGCCCAGGCTTTCCGCGGCCAGTCAGGCGGCATTCTCGGCCTTTTCAACATGTTTTCGGGCGGCGCTGTGCAGCGCATGGCGATTTTCGCGCTCGGCATCATGCCCTATATCTCTGCTTCGATCATCGTGCAGCTCATGACATCGGTCGTGCCGGCGCTCGAAAACCTCAAGAAAGAGGGTGAGCAGGGCCGTAAGATCATCAACCAGTATACCCGCTACGGCACGGTCATCCTCGGTGCGCTCCAGGCCTACGGCATTGCCGCCGGTCTCGAGAGCGGCCAGGGCCTCGTCGTCGAGCCGGGCTGGTTCTTCCGTGTTTCCACCGTTCTGACGCTGCTCGGGGGCACGATGTTCCTGATGTGGCTCGGCGAGCAGATCACCTCGCGCGGCATCGGCAACGGCATCTCGCTGATCATCTTCGCCGGCATCGCCGCCGGTCTTCCGACAGCTCTTGCAGGCACGCTCGAACTCGGCCGCACCGGTGCGCTGTCGACCCCGCTCATCCTGCTGGTGATCCTCGTCGCGATCGCCGTCATCGCCGTCATCGTCTTCGTCGAGCGTGCGCAGCGCCGGCTGTTGATCCAGTATCCGAAGCGCCAGGTCGGCAACCGGATGTTCCAGGGCGACACCTCGCACCTGCCGCTGAAGCTCAACACTTCGGGCGTCATCCCGGCGATCTTCGCCTCGTCGCTGCTGCTCTTGCCGGCAACGGTCGCAGGCTTTGCCAGCACCACGGCAATGCCTTCCTGGGCAACATCGATCGTCGCGGCCCTCGGCCATGGCCAGCCGCTCTACATGGTGCTTTATGCGGCGCTGATCGCCTTCTTCGCCTTCTTCTATACGGCCATCGTCTTCAATCCGAAGGACACGGCCGACAATCTGAAGAAGCATGGCGGCTTCATTCCCGGCATCCGCCCGGGCGAGCGCACCGCCGAATATATCGACTACGTGCTGACCCGAATCACGGTGATCGGCGCAATCTATCTCGTCTTCGTCTGCATTCTCCCGGAGATCCTGGTGTCGCAAACCGGCATTCCATTATCCCTTGGTGGGACTTCGCTTTTGATCGTGGTTAGCGTAACTCTTGATACGGTTGCACAGATCCAGGGTCACCTGATCGCGCAGCAATACGAAGGCCTGATCAAGAAATCGAAGTTGCGTGGAGGAAAGAGGGGGCGATGAGACTTATCCTTTTAGGGCCGCCGGGCGCGGGTAAGGGAACCCAGGCCCAGCGGATCGTGGAAAAGCACGGCATTCCGCAGCTTTCCACGGGGGACATGCTGCGCGCAGCGGTGAATGCCGGCACGGATGTCGGCAAACGCGCCAAGGCGGTGATGGACGCCGGCAAGCTCGTCTCGGACGAGATCGTCATCGCCATCGTCTCCGAGCGAATCGATCAGCCCGATTGCGCCAACGGCTTCATTCTCGACGGCTTCCCGAGGACGCTCGTCCAGGCCGATGCCACCGAAGCGATGCTGAGAGCAAAAGGTCTCGGTCTCTCCGTCGTCATCGAATTCCGTGTCGACGACGATGAACTGGTCCGCCGTGTCGCCGGTCGCTATTCCTGCGCGCAGTGCGGCAGCGTCTACCACGACACCGACAAGGTTCCGGCTGCCGAAGGCGTGTGCGACAAGTGCGGTTCAACGCACTTCAAGCGCCGTCCCGACGACAATCCGGAGACCATGACGGCTCGGCTGCAGGTCTACTACAAGGAAACCTCGCCGCTGATCGGCTATTACCATGCCAAGGGCAAACTTAGGTCCGTGGACGGCATGGCGGAGATCGATCAGGTGACCGCCGAGGTCGAAAGCATTCTTTCCAAGCTTTAAGGCTTTGAAAATAAACTTGGCGGAACGGTTGCTTTTCAGCAGTGATTCCGCTAAACACCGCGCCAACTCGCGACATTCCATGCGATCGGCGCGGATTTCCCAGGGAAGTCCGGGTGCGGTCGTTTTGACATGTTACGGACGTAAATCTGAACGAGCGGTTCCAAAGACCGCATAACGAAGCCCACTTGCCGGATGGCAACTGGAATGCAAGGAGAACAGGCGTGGCACGTATCGCTGGCGTCAACATCCCGACTGCAAAGCGCGTTGTTATCGCGCTGACCTACATTCACGGGATCGGTCCGAAATTCGCACAGGAAATCGTCGAGAAGGTCGGTATCCCGGCTGAGCGTCGTGTGCATCAGCTGACGGACGCCGAAGTCCTTCAGATCCGCGAAGCCATCGACCGCGACTATCAGGTCGAAGGTGATCTTCGTCGCGATACCGCGATGAACATCAAGCGCCTGATGGACCTCGGCTGCTACCGCGGCCTGCGTCATCGCCGCGGCCTTCCGGTCCGTGGTCAGCGCACGCACACCAATGCCCGCACCCGCAAGGGCCCGGCAAAGGCAATTGCTGGCAAGAAGAAGTAATTTCCGGGAAACCGGGGTGGGGAGGCTGGCGGTCTGCGCCGGCCTCTTTTGAGTTTGGAGCGGGACCATATAGGCGCCGTTCCGGTGTAGCCGCTGGCATTACGGCGGTGAAGAGATCAACGAAAGGAATACCATGGCTAAGGAAGCCGTCCGCGTTCGCCGTCGTGAGCGCAAGAACATCTCGTCGGGTGTCGCTCACGTCAACTCGACCTTCAACAACACGATGATCACCATCACCGATGCCCAGGGCAACGCGATCGCCTGGTCGTCGGCTGGCGCCAAGGGCTTCAAGGGCTCGCGCAAGTCGACCCCGTTCGCTGCCCAGATCGCTGCCGAAGACTGCGCCAAGAAGGCGCAGGAGCACGGGATGAAGTCGCTTGAGGTCGAAGTCTGCGGTCCGGGTTCGGGTCGTGAATCGGCTCTGCGCGCGCTCCAGGCTGCAGGTTTCATGATCACGTCCATCCGCGACGTGACCCCGATCCCGCACAATGGCTGCCGTCCGCGCAAGAAGCGCCGCGTCTGATCATCGCTCTCGTCACTGGTGAGCGCCTTGGCGCTCCCGGTGGTTTTCAAGCTCGGTTGCCACGATTGGATGGTGGCAACGAACGGAAGGCAAACTCATGATTCAGAAGAACTGGCAGGAACTGATCAAGCCGAACAAGGTGGAGTTCTCCTCGAGCTCGCGCACCAGGGCGACGCTTGTTGCCGAACCGCTGGAGCGCGGCTTCGGCCTCACCCTCGGCAATGCGCTTCGCCGCGTTCTGCTCTCCTCGCTGCGCGGCGCTGCCGTCACGGCGGTGCAGATCGATGGCGTGCTGCATGAATTCTCCTCGATTCCGGGCGTCCGCGAAGACGTGACGGACATCGTGCTCAACATCAAGGAAATCGCCATCAAGATGGATGGCGACGACGCAAAGCGCATGGTCGTGCGCAAGCAGGGCCCGGGCGTTGTCACGGCTGGCGACATCCAGACGGTCGGCGATATCGAAATCCTCAACCCCGAGCATGTCATCTGCACGCTCGACGAGGGCGCCGAGATCCGCATGGAGTTCACCGTCAACAACGGCAAGGGCTACGTTCCGGCTGAGCGCAATCGTGCGGAAGATGCTCCGATCGGTCTCATCCCGGTCGACAGCCTCTATTCGCCGGTCAAGAAGGTGTCCTACAAGGTAGAAAATACCCGCGAAGGACAGGTTCTCGACTACGACAAGCTGAACATGACCATCGAAACCGATGGCTCGATCACCGGCGAAGACGCCGTCGCTTTCGCGGCGCGCATCCTCCAGGATCAGCTTGGCGTCTTCGTCAACTTCGACGAGCCGCAGAAGGAAACCGAAGAGGAAGCAGTCACCGAACTCGCTTTCAACCCGGCGCTCCTCAAGAAGGTGGACGAACTCGAACTGTCTGTCCGTTCGGCAAACTGCCTGAAGAACGACAACATCGTCTACATCGGCGACCTCATTCAGAAGACCGAAGCAGAAATGCTCCGCACGCCGAATTTTGGTCGCAAGTCGCTGAACGAAATCAAGGAAGTTCTCGCTTCCATGGGCCTGCACCTCGGCATGGAAGTGCCGGCATGGCCGCCCGAGAACATCGAAGATCTCGCAAAGCGTTACGAAGACCAGTATTAAAAATCAAAAAGGCAGGCTCTTCACGACTGCCTTTCCCCGTCAAACAGCAGGCCGATCGCCTGCATGTGCCAGGAAACGGCAGGCCCGGTAACGAAGTAAGGGCACTGCATTAAAGGAGAATAGCAATGCGCCACGCAAAGGCCGGCCGCAAGCTGAATAGAACTGCAAGCCACCGCAAGGCGATGTTCGCCAACATGGCGGCTTCGCTCATCACCCACGAGCAGATCGTCACGACCCTGCCGAAGGCCAAGGAAATCCGTCCGATCGTCGAGAAGCTCGTCACGCTCGGCAAGCGCGGAGACCTGCATGCTCGTCGCCAGGCGATCTCGCAGATCCGCGACGCCGCCGTCGTTTCGAAGCTGTTCGACACGATCGCAACGCGTTACGCCACCCGCAACGGCGGCTACCTGCGCATCATGAAGGCCGGCTTCCGCCAGGGCGACAATGCCGCTTTGGCCGTGATCGAATTCGTTGATCGCGACACCTTCGCCAAGGGCGCAGCCGACAAGGCCCGCGTCGCTGCCGAAGAGCAGGCCGTCGCCGCTTAAGTCTTCCGCTCCGTCGGAAATAAAACAGCCGGGCTCACAAAGCCCGGCTGTTTTTGTTTGCGCATCGGCCGTGGACGAACGTGGAAGCTGCAGCGACAGGCGAGCACCTCGCCGGGTCGCCTCGACACTCCGGCGGTTGATCTCTGTAGGATTGATTCCATTGCGCGAATTCATTCAGACTCGCTCTCAAGCGCAGTTCCTTCGCCTCGTAGGCCTGCTTGTGGTGATCGTGCTCGGACTGGCGCTCAGGCGTTTCGGCTACGCGATCGATCTGCCCTTCATCATCGTCAAATATGGTGGGTCGGCGCTGTGGGGCGCGATGGTCTATCTGCTTGTGGCGCTGTTTGTCGCAAGGTCGCGGCCGGCAATCATTGCCGCCATGGCGCTGTTCATCGCGATCTCGGTGGAGTTGTTCCGGCTCTATCACACGCCCTGGCTCGACGCATTTCGGCTGACGACCGCAGGGGCGCTGCTGCTCGGCCGGATATTTTCGCTCTGGAACATTCTGGCTTATGCGATCGGGATCGCCGCGGCCTGCGCTTGCGATCCCGCCCGTCGGATGGCGGTTGGTTATCGCCGGTAGGCCTACGGTCTCACGAAGCCGACGCCATGGCGCGATTGCGCGTCCGGCCCTGGCCTTTTTTCCGGCTGCGGGCGATCGGCCGCCACGAGCGGTAGAGGATGAGCGCGATGATCAGCCCGACATAGATATATTGCTCGAGATCGAGGATCTTGGTCGAGAGCGCGAAATGCAGCGCCCCGCAGGCGGCAACAATGTAGACGAGGCGATGCAGCCAGTTCCAGTTCGCGCCCAGGCAGCGGATCGAGAGGTTATTGGATGTCACCGCCAGCGGAATCAGCATGGCAAGCCCGGCCATGCCGAACATGATGAAGGGGCGCTTCAGCACGTCATTGACGACGGCGGAGATATCCATCGCCTGGTCGAGCACCATGTAGACGGTGAAATGCATCAGCGCGTAGTAGAAGGTCTGCAAGCCCAGCGCACGGCGGTAGCGCAGGTAGTTCCAGCCGAACAACTCGCGGGCAGGGGAGACGGCAAGTGTCAGAATCAGGAAGCGGATCGTCCAGATGCCGAGGAAGAGCTCGAAGGTCTTGACCGGATCGGCGCCGAGCTGATCGGTCGCGCCGAGATAGAAGGTCCAGCCAGCCGGCACGAGGCCTGCGATATAGAGCAGCCAGACGGAGGCGGGCTGCCAGCGCTTCGGGATGGCGAGCGACAATTCCGCCATCAGAAATTCGCCTTCAGATCCATGCCGGCATAGAGGCTCGCCACCTCGTCGGCATAGCCGTTGAAGGGCAGAGTGGGGTGGCGGCTGGCGCCGAAGAAGCCGCTTTCGCCGATGCGCCGCTCGCTCGCCTGGCTCCAGCGCGGATGGTCGACTTCAGGATTGACGTTGGCGTAGAAGCCATATTCCTGCGGATTGGTCACCTGCCAGGTATTCTTCGGCTGCTGGTCGGTGAGCGTGATCCTGACGATCGACTTGATCCCCTTGAAGCCGTATTTCCACGGCACGACGAGGCGGATCGGCGCGCCGTTCTGGTTCGGCAGCGTTTCGCCATAGAGCCCGACGGCAAGCAGCGTCAGCGGATGGCGCGCCTCGTCGAGGCGCAAGCCCTCGACATAGGGCCAGTCGAGCGACTGGAAGAAACCCTTCTGCCCCGGCATTTCGTCCGGCCGCACGATGGTTTCGAAGGCGACATATTTGGCGCTGCCGAGCGGCTCCACCTTGTCGAGCAGCGATGCCAGCGGAAAGCCGTCCCAGGGAATGACCATCGACCAGGCCTCGACGCAGCGCATGCGATAGGTGCGCTCCTCGATCGGGAATTCCTTCATCAGCGCCTCGAGGTCGAAGGTGCCAGGTTTGTTGACCATGCCGTCGACCTTGACCGTCCAGGGCAGCGGCTTGAAATTGCCGGAATTCGCTGCGGGATCGGCCTTGTCTAGGCCGAATTCATAGAAATTATTGTAGGTGGTGACGTCCTTGAGCGGCGTCGGCTTTTCGTCGACCTTGTACTCGCTCCCGACGGCGGAAAGCGCGGCCGCGCTCGCCTTGCCGGCGCCGTAGAGCGCCATGGCGCCGAGCGCCGCAGCGCCGAGGAATTCACGGCGGCGCACATAGAGCTGGCGCGGCGTGATCTCCGACGACGCGATCTTCGGGGGGCGATAGCTTGGCATGTCGAAAACCTCCAGGGCGGATTTTTCAATATAGTTCTTAAACGAACCGCCCGCATGTTCGGATTAAAGCATTCGCGCAAAAGTGTGCAGCGGTTTTGCGATAACGACATGCGTAAAAACAAAGACCTAAAGCGCGGGGAGCGAATTTGAAAGATCGCGACGCGCTTTATTGTCTATGCCTTGAATATCACCGACGGGAAGCCAATTTTTTGTGTTCGCCTGTGATGGAATAGGCTGTAACCGAACCCCGCGCCGAACCGTATATCACCAATGGCGCTCAAGGCGCTTCTCTCGGCAGCGTACCGGATTTGGCCTTGCCGGTAGTGACAGCTCCCGCCGATTGGATTAGGACAATTCCAAAAAGCAGCGTTGCCCGGCCGCAGGCTCAATGCCGCCCCGCTTCGCCTGATGATCTCCGACACGTCGAGGAAGACACCGATGCCAGCTTACCGTTCGAGAACCACGACCCACGGCCGCAATATGGCAGGTGCCCGCGGCCTTTGGCGCGCCACGGGTATGAAGGATTCGGATTTCGGCAAGCCGATCATTGCGGTTGTGAATTCCTTCACCCAGTTCGTGCCCGGCCACGTGCACCTGAAGGATCTCGGCCAGCTCGTCGCCCGCGAAATCGAGGCGGCGGGCGGTGTCGCCAAGGAATTCAACACGATCGCCGTCGACGACGGCATCGCCATGGGCCATGACGGCATGCTCTACTCGCTGCCCTCGCGCGAGCTCATTGCCGACAGCGTCGAATACATGGTCAATGCCCATTGCGCCGATGCCATGGTCTGCATCTCCAACTGCGACAAGATCACTCCCGGCATGCTGATGGCGTCGCTGCGCCTCAACATCCCCACCGTCTTCGTCTCCGGCGGCCCGATGGAAGCGGGCAAGGTCGTGCTGCACGGCAAGACCCATGCACTCGACCTCGTCGATGCCATGGTCGCCGCAGCCGATGAAAAGATCAGCGATGAGGATGTCCAGACCATCGAGCGCTCGGCCTGTCCGACCTGCGGCTCCTGCTCCGGCATGTTCACCGCCAATTCGATGAACTGCCTGACGGAGGCGCTCGGCCTGTCGCTGCCCGGCAACGGCTCGACGCTCGCCACCCACGCCGACCGCAAGCGTCTCTTCGTCGAGGCCGGTCACCTGATCGTCGATCTCGCCCGCCGCTATTACGAGCAGGACGATATCAAGGCGCTGCCGCGCACCATCGCCTCCAAGCAGGCCTTCGAGAATGCCATGGCGCTCGACATCGCGATGGGCGGTTCGACCAACACGGTCCTCCACATCCTTGCCGCCGCCCATGAAGGCGAGATCGATTTCACCATGGCCGATATCGACGCGCTGTCGCGCCGGGTGCCGTGCCTGTCGAAGGTCGCACCTGCAAAGAGCGATGTTCATATGGAAGACGTGCACCGCGCCGGCGGCATCATGTCGATCCTCGGCGAGCTCGAGAAGGGCGGTCTCTTGAACCGCGATTGCCCGACCGTGCATGCCGAGACGCTGGGCGATGCGATCGACCGCTGGGACATCACCCGCACCAACAGCGAAACCGTCCGCAACTTTTACCGCGCCGCGCCCGGCGGCATCCCGACCCAGGTCGCCTTCAGCCAGGAGGCCCGCTGGGACGAACTCGATACCGACCGCCAGAACGGCGTCATCCGCTCGGTCGAAAATCCGTTCTCCAAGGATGGTGGCCTTGCCGTGCTCAAGGGCAATCTCGCGGTCGACGGCTGCATCGTCAAGACGGCCGGCGTTGATGAATCGATCCTGAAATTCTCAGGCCCGGCCCGCGTCTTCGAAAGCCAGGATGCCTCCGTCAAGGCGATCCTCGCCAACGAGGTCAAGGCTGGCGACGTCGTCGTCATCCGTTACGAAGGCCCGAAGGGCGGCCCCGGCATGCAGGAAATGCTGTATCCAACGAGCTATCTGAAGTCGAAGGGCCTCGGCAAGGCCTGTGCGCTCATCACCGACGGCCGCTTCTCCGGCGGCACCTCGGGCCTCTCGATCGGCCACGCCTCGCCGGAAGCGGCAAATGGCGGCACGATCGGCCTGGTGCGCGAAGGCGACATGATCGACATCGACATCCCGAACCGCACGATCAGCCTGCGCATCGACGAGACCGAACTTGCCGCCCGCCGCGCCGAGCAGGACGCCAAGGGCTGGCAGCCCACAGAAGTGCGCAAGCGCAACGTCACGACGGCGCTGAAGGCCTATGCTGCCTTCGCCACCAGCGCCGACCGCGGCGCCGTGCGGGATCTGAACGCCCGCTAACAACTGGTCGAACCTACTACCCGCTGATCAAGAGTCAGCTGCTCAAGACCGGCCGCTTTCAAAGCGGCCGGTTGATGTTTTTATAGGTCTCGCCGAGCTGCTTCAGCCGCTCGTCATAGGCGGCCTTGATACAGGCAGCGTCCGCCGCGCATTCCTGCCGCTTCTTCAGCCAGGCGGTCTGCTCGTCCTGCAATGTCCCGCGCGAGCCCATCGCCAGCAGGCCGGAGAGCAGCTCGAAGGTCGTCACCATCTTCACGTCGGCATCGTTGAGCGCGCGGTTGTCGCAGATCGCCTTTTCATCCGGCTTCAATTCCTTCGCATCGCAGTCGAAGCTCGCCGCCTGCGCCATACCCGACGTCAAGGCAAGGATTGTAAAACCAAGGACCGTCGCTATCGCTTTCGTCGTCATTATTCAAAGTCTCCTTGCCGCTGATCAGACCAGCTTGCGCACCGCCAGAGCCAGAAAGATGATGCAGATGAACCAGACGGCAAGGATGAAGATCAGGCCGCTCCGGCCGGAAGGGCGTTCGATGCGTCTTGCGGCTTCCTCGCGAAGCTCGCTCATCAAGTCGGGCGGAACGAGCCGCGTCGCCAGCAGGATGCCGAGCGGCACGATGATGAGATCGTCGAGATAACCAAGCACGGGAATGAAATCGGGGATGAGATCGACGGGCGACAGCGCATAGGCTGCAACGGCGCCCGCCACCGCTTTCGCATGCCAGGGCACGCGTGGATTCCGGGCGGCAAGCCATAGGGCGACGATGTCACGCTTCAGTGACTTCGCCCAGATTTTGGCTTTTGATATCAGTTGCATGGCCAAATTTCCTGAATCGAATTCGCAAAGGCTTCGAGCGCCGTCTCATGAGGTCATCTCTGCCTTATTTTTCCATGCTTCCGCCCTCTTTCCTTTCTAGCGTCGGGCCGCAGAACAGGATGATTTTAGGCCGGTTCGGCCTAAAATCTGAATCCTGTTCGCAATTGAATAGTTAGAGCATGATGTCGTCCGAAAACCGCTCACACTTTTCGGCATCATGCTCTAAAACGCTGCTCAAGAAGATTCAAAAGGGATACCCATGCAAGGCCTGTTCAAGCGCGCCTCCGTCTCGCTATTCGCTCTCATGCTCGTTCTGCCGGCAGCGGCCAATGCACAGACCGCAAAGACCGTACCCGAGAGCCAGATGCAGATGCAGCTCTCTTTCGCCCCGCTCGTCAAACAGACGTCGGGCGCCGTCGTCAATGTCTATGCGGAAAAGACCGTCCGGCGGCAGTCGCCCTTTGCCGGCGACCCCTTCTTCGAGCAGTTCTTCGGCCAGCAGATGCCGAATCGCTCGGAGAAGCAGTCCTCGCTCGGTTCCGGCGTCATCGTCGAGGCGAACGGCACTGTCGTGACCAACAATCACGTCGTCGAAGGCGCCGACGACATCAAGGTCGCGCTGCCGGATGGGCGCGAATTCCCCTGCAAGGTGGTGCTGCGGGATGACCGTGTCGATCTTGCCGTGCTGAAGATCGACACCAAGGAAAGTTTCCCGACATTGCCGATCGGCAATTCCGATGCCGTCGAGGTCGGCGATCTCGTGCTGGCGATCGGCAACCCCTTCGGCGTCGGCCAGACGGTGACGAGCGGCATCGTCTCGGCTCTTGCCCGCAACCAGGTGGTCAGGAACGAGTTCGGCTTCTTCATCCAGACCGACGCCTCGATCAATCCCGGCAATTCCGGCGGCGCGTTGATGAACATGAAAGGCGAGCTGATCGGCATCAACACGGCAATCTTCTCGCGCGGCGGCGGCTCGAACGGCATCGGCTTCGCCATCCCCGCCAATCTGGTCAAGGTCTTCCTCGCTTCGGCCGACGCCGGCGTCAAATCTTTCGAGCGGCCCTATGTCGGCGCAAGCTTCGACGCCGTGACCTCTGAGGTGGCCGAATCGCTGGGGCTGAACAAGGTTCGCGGCGCGCTCGTCGTCAAGGTTTCGGAAGGCGGCCCGGCCGCCAAGGCCGGGCTGAAGGCCGGTGAAATCGTCACCGCTGTCGACGGTATTTCGGTCGAACATCCGGATGCGCTGCTGTACCGGCTGACGACGGCCGGTCTCGGCAAGTCGGTCAAGCTCACCGTCGTCGAGAATGGCCGCGAGGAGCAACTGCCGTTGACGCTCGATCGCGCCCCGGAAACCTCGCCGCGCGATCAGCGCACCATCGGCGGACGCACCCCCTTCAGCGGCGCTGTCGTCGAGAACCTGTCGCCACGGGTCGCCGACGAGCTGCGCATGCCGCCGGAATCGGCAGGTGTCGTTGTCTCCGAGGTCAAGGAGGATTCGCCGGCCGCTCGTCTCGGCTTCGAGCCGAAGGATATCATCGTCTCGATCAACGGCACCGATGTGAAGACCACCAGTGACCTGTCCGAAATCGCCGATAGCGACCCCGGCCTCTGGCGGGTGGAGATCGAACGCGACGGTCAGCGCATCCGGCAGTTCTTCCGATGAGCAATGATCTCTTCGCGCCGCGTGTTCCGGAAGAGGTCGCCGCCAGGCGGCCGCTTGCCGACCGGCTGCGGCCGAAGACGCTTGCCGATGTCACCGGTCAGGAACATCTGACCGGTGAGGACGGTGTGCTGAAAAGAATGATCGAAAGCGGCTCGCTCGGCTCGATGATCTTCTGGGGCCCGCCCGGCACCGGCAAGACGACGGTGGCGCGGCTGCTGTCGGGCGAGGCGGGGCTGGCTTTCGAGCAGATTTCGGCGATTTTCTCAGGTGTCGCCGACCTGAAAAAGGTGTTCGAGACTGCCCGTCTGCGCCGTATGGACGGCCGCCAGACGCTGCTCTTCGTCGACGAGATCCACCGTTTCAACCGCGCCCAACAGGACAGTTTCCTGCCTGTTATGGAGGACGGCACCGTCATCCTCGTCGGCGCCACCACTGAAAACCCGTCCTTCGAGCTCAACGCCGCTCTGCTGTCGCGCGCCCGTGTGCTGACCTTCAAGTCGCATGACGAGGAGAGCCTGGAGGAATTGCTGAAGCGCGCCGAGGCGATCGAGCAGAAGCCGCTGCCGCTGACGGAGGAAGCGCGCGTCAGCCTGATCCGCATGGCAGACGGTGACGGCCGCGCGGTGCTGACGCTTGCCGAAGAGGTCTGGCGCGCCGCACGCGAAGGTGAGAGTTTCGATACCGAAGGCCTGACGCGCATCGTCCAGCGCCGCGCCCCGGTCTATGACAAGGCGCAGGACGGCCATTACAATCTGATCTCGGCGCTGCACAAATCCGTGCGCGGCTCGGACCCCGACGCCGCCCTTTATTATCTCGCCCGCATGTTCGATGCCGGCGAGGATCCGCTCTATCTCGGCCGGCGGCTGGTGCGCATGGCGGTGGAGGATATCGGCCTTGCCGATCCGCAGGCACTGGTGATCTGCAACGCCGCCAAGGATGCCTATGAGTATCTCGGTTCCCCGGAAGGGGAACTGGCGCTGGCCCAGGCCTGCGTCTATCTCGCCACCGCGCCGAAATCGAATGCCGTCTACACCGCCTTCAAGGCGGCAAGCCAGGCCGCCAAGCAGAACGGCTCGCTGCTTCCACCGAAGCATATCCTCAATGCGCCGACCAAGCTGATGAAGGGCGAAGGTTACGGCGACGGCTACCGCTACGATCACGATGAACCGGACGCCTTTTCCGGCCAGGATTACTTCCCGGAGAAAATGGGCCGCCAGACCTTCTACGATCCGCCGGAGCGCGGTTTCGAACGCGATATCCGCAAGCGGCTGGAATGGTGGGACAAGCTCCGCAAGGAGCGCAAGCCGCGCTGACGCGTCCGGGCCTGTTCGATTGGCGAACGGGGTTCAGCCGCCAAGCGCGATCGCTATTGCAACCAGCAGCAAGCCGAGACAAGTCATCGTCATCCCGGCATAAAAAGGCCTGCCTCCTGAAAACCTCGCCCACGCATAGCCCGTCACAAACAGCAGCGTGATGAGAAACAGGTTGCTGGTTCTGAGGGCAAGGTGCTCACTGTCGATGAGAAGGAAAGGGATCACCGCCGGAATGGCGGTGGCGGAGACCAGAACGAAGACCGCGATTGCGGCCAACAGATCTCGTTTCGGGAGGGACGCCTTCACAGGATCGGCCCGGCATGCGAGCGTCAGGAGCGATCGATAGAGTGCGTCCGCGTCGGCACCCTTTGCAGAGAACGGTGCCTCCGCTATCGGGAATTCCTTCGCAAGCACCGTCAGCGCCGCAGATTCGCTTCTGGCGGTTTTGATCTGCCGAAAAAGCCGCAGCCGCCTGCTTTTGTAAAACGTCGTGCCCAGGAAGAACAAGACGGCGTCAATGATCCCCCAAGCGACGTTGCAGCCGATCGTCGCGACGATCAGATCGCGGACATCCAGCCCTTCCTTTTCAAAAACCAGCCTCGAACCGACCGTCCACGTCAGCGCCATGATCAATCCGAAAAGGACCTCGCCGAGCGCATCGCCGGGATCGATGATATTGGTGATACGACCGATAGGGTTCGAAGTCATGGACTGCTCCCCACTTGGTGAAGATCATAGCCGGCTGTTACCGCCTGCTATCGGAGCATGAAATGGCAAGCTGACGGCAGCCGGTAATGTTGCGGCGCAGATAGTCTTACGGCCGGAAAACTGTGACCGAAGCAGCAGCCTAATTCATTGATCGTGATCAAAGGCCGGGACGATTGGCCGGTCTTGACGGTTTTGCCGACGGAGCGCGTCTGGGCTCGGTGCTGCAAAGCCTCAGGAGGGGCGCGGCGTTTTCTGATTGGCTGGTGCGGCGATCACCTTGACGGCGGATTCCGCCAGTCCGTGATGACCTTCCATATCGACGACGACATGCCAGTGACCGCTTTCCGGAACAGCGAGCTTGACCGGCGATTTGCGCGCCACCCCGCCGATATATTTGAAATCGAGAACCTCGGTGAAGCGCTGGAAGTTCGGCGCCGTCATCAGCCGCACATTGTTCACCGCATTCAACGACACCTCGACGATCGTTCCGGCGCGTTGTTCCTTAAGATCGTAATGGGTGAAGCGGAAATTCGGTTTCGGCATCGGTCTCGTGGTGTCTGAAGTCTCTGCGCCGAGATTTTACCAGCACGCCGGTTAAAGAAAAGTTGGAAATCGGCCGTTCGGCCCGTCTGCGTTTTGCGCTCCGCGGAAACTGCGCGTGGACGGGCTCAGAGCGCAGCGTAAACGATGTAAAGTTCGACGCAGGCAAGCAGAATGCTGAAGACGATCAGCGCCCAGGCAGTGCGCTTCTCGCGCATCCGCCGGCTGCCGCGCGTGGCCCTGTGTGGGCGAAGAGGGTGGAAGGCGGCGGAGATGATGTTTCGCATGGCATTTGACCTTCGCAATGACAGCGAGAGTCTACTGCCGGCCGCCGTAGGAAATCCATTCGCGGCGAGGGGCCAAAATATAGGAAAGGCATAAGAGGCCGGTATCAGAAATTTCGATGCACAGTGTCGGAAAACGATGACCGCCACCGTCCTTGCGGTATCGATGCACAGATGGAGCAGGACATGTCGAAGATGACGCTGATTTCGATGATCGCAACGGCCGCTGCCTTCCTGGCCGCGCCGGATATCTCGGCCGCGGGCGGCGCTGCGCCAGTTATCGAGGATGACAAGGCCATTGCGCCGATCGTCAGGAAGGGAAGTCTGCCGGTCAACGGCATCGATTATTATTACGAGATCCGCGGCGAGGGCGAGCCACTGCTGCTGCTTCACGGCGGCCTCGGGCAGATCGAGATGTTCGAGCCTGTCATGCCCATCTTCACGGATCACCGCCAGGTGATCGCCGTCGACCTGCAGGGGCATGGCCGCACGCCCCTCGGCAATCGGCCGATCGAGCTTGCGGCAATCGGCGCCGATCTTGCGATCCTGGTGAAGCAGCTCGGTTACGACAGGCTCGACGTCTTCGGCTATTCCTTCGGCGGCGGCGTGGCGCTGAACATGGCGGCCAACGCGCCTGACCAGGTGCGCCGGCTGGTGATCCTGTCGGCGCCCTATGCGCAGAACGGCTTCTTCCCGGAGATGCTGCCGCAGCAGGCCGCCGTCGGCGCCGGCATGGCGGAGATGATGAAGGACACGCCGATGTTCCTCTCCTACAAGGCGGTGGCGCCCGACGTTTCCGAATTTCCGAAGCTGCTCGACGCCATGGGTGCGCTGATGCGCGAACCCAAGGATTATGGCGATGCCGTCGCCAAGCTCACCATGCCGGTGATGCTGATCTATGGCGATGCCGACATGATCCGCCCCGAGCATATGGTCGATTTCTACCACAAGCTCGGCGGCGGCCTGCGCGACGCCGGCTGGATGCGGGAGAACATGTCGAAGAACCGGCTGGCGATCCTGCCCGATCTCACCCACTACGAGACCTTCGCTTCGCCGCTCATGGCCAATGTGGCAACGACTTTCCTCGACGGCGGCGGCAAGGCGCCGACCTGGGCCGAGCAAATCGGAAAATAAGCGAAGCGGCCGGGTTTCTTCCGGCTGCTTTGGCTCCCGCCGTCATCATGATGCCGCCGCATCCCGAAATCCGCCATATCGGTGGGCTTCAAGGCGGTCATCGACGCGATGAGAGCCGAGTGAAAAGCGCAGGATTCACATCCTTCACCCTTTTGACTCCTGTGCGCGAACTGGCCAATGATGCTGCGATGGCCGCCATGGCCAGCATCATTGGGAGAGGTCGATGAACGGTCGGATTTTGCCAAATGCCAATCGAAGCGCCTCAAAGCGGCTCGGCGGTCTGCTGCCGGCATTGGCCGCGCTGATGCTGTTGGCCCCGGCGGCGGTCGGCAAGGACATTGGACCGCAAAGCCAAGCCTCGCGCGAGCAGGTCGAAAAACTCGTCGGCCTCTGGAAGGATCATTTTGCCGGCGCCGATGGCCTGCAGCAGCGGCGCACAGCCTTCCGGACGCTGATGGAAACGACGCCGGGGCCGACCCGCATCCAGGTCCGGCAGGTCGATGCCGACGGCGTCGATGCCGAACTGATGTGGCCCGCGCGTCTTCATCACCCGATCGGCCAGAGGGTGATCCTCTATATTCACGGCGGCGGCTTTTCCGGCGGCTCGATCCGCACGCACAGCCTGCTTGCCGGCTCGCTCGCCAAGGCCGCATCCAGCGACGTGCTTCTGATCGAGTATCGGCTGATGCCCGAATATACCTATCCCGCCCAGATCAACGACGCGCTGACGGCCTATCGCTGGCTTCTCGACAACGGTTACCGCGCCGAGAATGTCGTTGTGGCGGGAGACGGCGCCGGCGGCAATATCGCGCTCGAGGCTGTGCTGCGGCAGAGGCAGGCGGCAAAGCCGCTGCCGGCGGCCGTCATTGCGCTCAGCCCCATCACCGATCTCGCCGCGACCGGTGGATCGATGACATCGAATGCCGATAGCGATCCGCTGGTCGGAAGCGCCTCGATCGAGACCTTGCGCAAGGCCTATCTCGGCAGCCGCTCGCCGACCGATCCCCAGGTATCGCCGCTTTACGCCGATATGACCGGTTTTCCGCCGCTGCTGCTGCAGGTCGGTTCCGGCGAGGTCCTGCTCGACGATACGCTGCGGCTCGCCGACAAGGCGCGCCAGGCGGGCGTGGACGTCACCACCGAGATCTGGCCCGGCATGCCGCATCAGTGGCAGCTGTTTCCCTCGCTGCTCGACGATGCCGATCGGTCGAGCCAGAATATCGCCGAGTTTGCGATCCGGCATTTTGCCGACAAGCCGGAAGAATAGAGGCCCGCAGGAGTAGGGCTGCGGGGCAGGGAGCTCACGTCCTCGGGATCCGCATCATTGCGATGTGCCGCGCGACGGTGACGGCGCCAGAGGCCGTTCGACTTCCCGGCCGACGCTGAGCGCCTTTCTGATATTCGGCTCCAGCCGCTCGATATAGGCGTGGTCGGGTGCGGCGCCCAGCGCATCCAGCATTTTCGAGAAGAAACACCGGGCCGCTGCCGCGGCCGTGACGTCGAAGACCTCGGCGTCACTCAGCCCGTGTTTCTTCAGCCCGTCTATATCCTGCTGGGTGACCGACGTCGCGTCGCGCGCCACCTTGGCGGCAAAGGCCATGATTGCCCGTTCGCCGGCATCGATCGGCGCTTTCTCCGTCTCGTTGACGACGGCCGTCAGCCCGTCGCTGGTAAAACCCTCGCGCAGCAGCACCGAGCCGTGCGCCAGCATGCAATAGGAGGATTTCAGCTCCTTGGCCGCCGCCAGCGTCACCAGCTCATAGCGCCTGAGGCTCATATGTCCGCGAATGCTCGAAAGCAGCGCTGCCCAGTTCTCCATCACCTCCGGCCGGTGTCCGAAGGCACGGTACATGTTCGGCAGATAACCATAATTCGCCTCGGCCGACGCATACATCGACGTCGTCTTCTCGCTGGCGGATGCATTGGGGGTGTGAATGAAAGCCATGGCATGGTCCTCCTCTATAGCGAGAAGGATAGGGTAGATATGCGGGACAGCAATCCTGAAAAATCAGGCAGCGTCACTGCTCGCAGAAGCGTGACCAGCCCGCTCGATCGGAAGGGTTACGGTGAATGTCGAGCCGCATCCTCTTGCGCTTCGAACGTCGATCGAGCCGTCATGCAGTTCGACGATCTGCTTCACCAGGTTGAGGCCGATGCCCGTCCCGGCAATTCCGGTCGACGTTCCGGCACGAAAATAGCGCTGGAACAGCCGGGGCACGTCTTCGGGATCGATCCCCACCCCGTCATCGCTGATCGAAACTTTGACGTTTCCGGTCTCCTGCCATGCCGTGACACGAATTTCGGAGGTTCCGGGCGCGTATTTGACGGCATTGGACAGCAGGTTGGTAAAGACCTGCGCTAAAGTTCGGGGATCGGCATCGATGAACTCCGGCAGCCCGTCGATATCCAACACGAAGCTGTGCGTCTTGGCGATCGTCGACTGCCGCTCGCAACAGCTTCTTATCAATGATCGCAAGGCGCAGGCATCGTAGCTGATATCGATCTTGCCGGTGTCGAGGCGCCCGGCCGAAAGGATGCTCTCCATGAGATCGACTATCCGGTTCACCGATGCGCGGATCTGATCGACCTTGTCGCTTAAGAATTCGGGCTCGACTGCTCCTCTTTTGCGCAGCAGCCGCTGGGCGGCAGCGTCGATGATGGCGAGCGGGGTGCGGAATTCATGGGAGGCCATTGCCACGAACTGCCGCTGCAATTCGTTGATGTTCCGCTCCTGCGCAAGCATTCGCTCGAGTTCCCGCGCCTGCCGCTCGACCTCGGCCGTGCGGCTCTGCACCGTCGTTTCGAGCTGATCGTGGTGCCGGCGCAGCTCTTCCGTCAGCCGCACTGTTTTGGTGACGTCTTCGTGGGTGGCGACGTATCCACCGTTCTGCATCGGATTGTGGGTGATTTTGATGACGCGGCCGTCGGAGAGCACGATATTCTGGCTGGCCACCGCGCCGCGCGCCGTCGCTTCGAACACCACATCGAAATAGGTCGCGGTGTCGGCCGGACCATTTCCCTCGCGGCTGCGATAGGCCAGGATATCGACAAGCGGCGTCCCGGGCTGCGTCAGTGAAACCGGCAGATTGTACATCCGTGCGTAGGAGGGGTTGCACAGGATCAGCTTCTTCGTCGAATCGAACATGCACAGCCCATGCGGCATGTTGCGGAGCGCCGCGTCGAACCGGTGATGTTGTTCGGTGAGACTGTCTTCGACGCGGATCAGGGTCGAGATGTCTTCATAGCTGAGGATCCAGCCTCCCTCTTTCGATGGGGCGCAGGTCAATGAAACCATCCGTCCGTCGGACAGCGCAAACTGAGAGGTGTGCGGCCTGCCGGTCGTCGACTGCCGGCATGCGGCTGCGCGGCAATCGGCGGTGCCCGGCAATCCGTCGATTTTCATTCCTCTGCCGATGGCTCCAGCCGGCAGCCCGAGAATATCCAGCGTGCGGGAGTTGAACGCAGTCACCCTATCGGCAGGATCAAGGAGAACGATGCCTTGCGGCAGGTTCTCCAGAATGGATTCAAACGAGTGTGGCATCATCCGGCCCTGCTTCAGATCTGGCACGTTGCACGTATCCGTAGCATTCGTCAGAAACGATAAAGTTTCGCTAATGGCTATCGATCCGACGTCCTCACTCAAGCCTATTGGATCCACGAGGTCTGCCGTGATTTATCCTCGGAATTGAAAAGCACGATCGCTGCCTTCGCATAGATGTTGTCATCTGGGACGAAGCCCATATCGAAGCGGCTATCCAGGCTGTTGTCGCGATTGTCGCCCAGCACGAAATAATGCCCGTCGGGGACAGTGAATTCCCGGGTGTTGTCGCCACGAGAGTTGTCCACTTGCTCAACGATCATATAGCTGCGGCCAGATGGCAGCGTCTCTTTAAAGGCATGCACCGTCACTGATTGATACGTCAAATCACCCGCCGGCTCGCGCTCGACTGCGGTACCGTTCAAGTAGAGAATACCGGATTTCATCTGAATGCGGTCACCCGGCAGGCCGACGACGCGTTTCACGAAATCGATCCGCGGGTCCGTCGGCTGGCGAAACATGACGACATCGCCTCGCTCCGGCCCATGTCCAAATATACGATGCCGCGGTCCAAGCCCGTATGGGAAAGAATAGCGGCTGTATCCATAGACATATTTTTGCGCGAACATGTAGTCGCCGCTCCGCAAGTTAGGCAGCATGGAACTCGCCGGTATCGTGAATGGCTGAAAGAGCAGACTTCGAAGCAGCATCGCCAAGGCCAAGGGTGCGACCAAAAAGATCAGAAAAAGACTATACCACCGCGAGTACCAAGGAAACATGGTCTCTGCTGGCATCCTCTTTGCCGTGCGATAGCCATGCAGCAGGCCGATCAGATGCCAGGCAAAGATCAGCAAATACCCAAAAGCAGCGGTCGAAGGAGCGCCAGACAACCAGAGTTGACCGATCAGGATGCCGACGCCGCCGATAGAGTAAGCGATGGCATTCCAGCCGCGCCCGAGATAAGCCATGACCAAATCCGGGCCGAATAGAAGGCCCAACGTCGCTGCGCAAATGGGACGACGAGCGCGAAAAGCTCTAAAAATTTGCATAAAATATCTCAATAGGTTTGGCGAATATACTCAGGTCACGATCACTCTTTGATTGGCGCCTCATTTCGACTTGTAGTCGATGTCCTGAAAAATACCAGCCCTGGATTGACCGTGTTCTACCGCAGAAAAATGTAGCTCTCTCTTGCCCGAGAATATCGGGAGATGTCCCTTGATCTCGGCTCAAATTTAGAACGTTCCAATTTTATAAGCGCTTCATTGCTGCGTAGGTCGCCGAGAAACTCGCGGAAAATGTGGGATTGAATGGCGGGTATGCAAATCTCTCTTGACATAATTGGAACGTTCCAAATATTGATCCAGAAATCGACGTTGTCGGAGAGGGAAATGACAAAGGCGCGGGTAACCGTCATTGATATCGCGAAGGCCGCCGGCGTCTCCAAGTCGACGGTGTCGCTGGTGCTGCAGGGCTCCTCTCTGGTCAATGAGGGCACGCGCTCCAAGGTCAATGCCGTGATGCGCGAACTCGGCTATGTCTATAATCGCGGCGCCGCCAATCTTCGCCAAGCCGGTGCGAAATCGAAGATTGTCGGAGTTGTCGTCAACGATCTGACGAACAGCTTCTTTGCGGAGTTGGCGGTCGGCGTCGATATGGTCGTTCAGTCGGCCGGCTTCGTGCAGTTCCTGTCGAACACCGGCGAGAGCATCGACCGGCAGCGTGAGGTTGTCGCATCGATGCGTGAGCACGGCATTTCCGGTCTCATCGTCTCGCCGGCCCGCGCCACCGATGCCGCGGATTTCAAGCCGCTCGTTGCAGCTGGGATTCCGGTCGTGGTCGTCGTTCGAAACCTGCCCGGCGCCAAGGTCTCGTCGATCGTTTCCGACAACCAGGCCGGCATGATGTCCGCGGTCAAGCATCTGGCGGGCCTCGGTCACAAGCGCATCGCTTTTCTCGGCGGCTTTCCGGACACCGCCGTCTTCGACGACAGGCTTGCCGGCTACCGAAGCGGCGTTGAGGCAGCCGGGCTCGACTATCACGAAGAACTCATCATCGCGTCCGCTCCGTCGCGGGCCGGCGGGGTAGAGGCGATCGGAAAAGCGATTGCGCTCGGCCGCCGGCCGACCGCGGCCGTCTGCTTCAACGATGCGGTGGCGTTCGGCGTTTGCGACGGGTTGCGCGCGCGCCGGCTGGAGCCGGGTGCCGACTTCGCCGTGGTGGGCTTCGACGATGTCATCGAGGCCCAGGCAGCGGTCCCGGCGCTGACGACGGTCTCGGTCGACCCGCAGGGCATCGGGCGTCGCGGCGCGCAGATGCTGCTCAAGCAGATCAATGCGGGCAAGGCCGAAGCGGAGACGGTGACGACGGCCGTTCGGCTGGTCGTTCGCGAAAGCTGCGGCGCCGGCAGGGCCCCGCCGTCGAAGACCGGCAAGAGCGTAAAATCAAAACAGGACGCTGAGTAATGCCCATGAAGAAGCATCTCACCCCGGCCGAAGCGGCGGCGCTGATCCCGGATGGCGCCGTCGTGACGGTATCGTCTTCGAGCGGTCTCGGTTGCCCGGACCTCATGCTGAAGGCGATCGGCGAGCGTTTCGAGGCGACCGGCCATCCCCGTGATTTGACAACCCTTCATCCGATCGCTGCCGGCGACATGAGCGGTATTAAGGGCATCGACCATATTGCCAGGAAGGGCCTGCTGAAACGTATCATCGGCGGCTCCTACCCGTCGGGACCGTCATCGTCCGAGCCGCCGCTGATCTGGCAGATGATCACCAACAACGAGATCCCGGCCTACAACATTCCCTCTGGCATCCTGTTCGACATCCATCGCGAAGCCGCCGCCAAGCGGCCGGGCGTGCTGACCAAGATCGGCGTCGACACATTCGTCGACCCCCGGCGGCAGGGCTGCGCGATGAACGAGCTGGCTTCGGAGCAGCAGGTGGTCAAGCGCGTCAGCTTCGAGGGCGACGACTGGCTGTTCTTCCCCTCGATCGTCCCTCAGGTCGCCATCATCCGCGCCACCACCGCTGATGAGCGCGGCAACCTGACATACGAACATGAGGGCGCCTATCTCGGCGGTCTCGATCAGGCGCTCGCCGCCCGCAACAACGGCGGCATCGTCATCGCCCAGGTCAAGCGGATCACCAAGGAAGGCTCTTTGAAGCCGCATGACGTCCGAGTGCCGGGAATGCTGGTCGACTATATCGTCGTCGATCCCGATCAGAAGCAGACAACGCAGACTGGGTATGATCCGGCGATTTCGGGTGAGATCTTCCGCCCGCTCGACAGCTTCCACGTTCCGGAGTTCAATGTTCAGAAGGTGATCGCGCGCCGTGTCGCGCAGGAGCTGCAGGCGGGAAGCTGCGTCAATCTCGGCTTCGGAATTTCGGCCAATGTACCGCGCATTCTGCTGGAGGAGGGGCTCCACGGCGCCGTCACCTGGGTGATCGAGCAAGGCGCGGTCGGCGGCGTGCCGCTGCTCGATTTCGCCTTCGGCTGCGCCTCCAATGCCGACGCCTATATGCCATCCCCCTATCAGTTCACTTACTTTCAGGGCGCTGGCTTCGATGCGTCGCTGCTCTCCTTCCTCGAGATCGGCAAGGACGGGTCGGTCAACGTCTCCAAACTCTCCTTCCGCCCGCATGTGACGGCCGGCGCCGGCGGCTTCGTCGACATCACGGCGCGGGCAAAGAAGATTGTTTTTTCAGGCATGTTCAACGCCGGGGCGAAGCTTTCGATCGCCGACGGGGCTCTGGTCATCGAAAAAGAAGGCAAGCTGAAGAAGCTCGTCAACGAGGTCGAACACGTCACCTTCAGCGGCAGGCGGGCGATCGAACAGGAGCAGGATATCATCTATGTCACCGAGCGGTGCGTGATGAAGCTGACCTCCGATGGCATCGTCCTCACCGAGATTGCGCCTGGCGTCGATCTGCAGTCCCAGATTCTCGATCAGTCCGAGTTTCCGCTGATCGTCGCACCCGATCTGAAGGTCATGGATGCGGCACTTTTCGGCGAGGCCGGCATCGGCCTGTCGCTCCCGATCAAGAAGGCGCGGGTGCTGGAGGGTACGTTCCATGGCTAGCGGAACTGTCAGAGTTGATGTCGACGGGCATGTTGCGACGCTGACGATCTCGCGTCCGGAGAAGCTGAACGCGCTGGATCTCGACATGCTGAAGGCATTGGCGGAGGCTGCCGACGCGGTGGAGGCGAATGCGGATGTGCGCGCCGCTATTCTGACGGGTGAAGGAAAGGGTTTTTCCGCCGGGGGTGATATCAAAGCCTGGGGCGGAATGCTGCCGCAGGAGTTCGGCCATGCCTGGGTAAGGCACGGTCACCGCATCTTCGAAAGACTGGCGACGCTCCGGGTGCCGCTGGTCGCGGCGCTGAACGGCCACGCGCTTGGCGGCGGGCTGGAACTGGCGGGTGTTGCCGACATTCGCATCGCCGAAGAACACATCAAGATCGGCCTGCCGGAGACCGGCCTTGGAATGGTGCCGGGCTGGTCCGGCACCCAGCGTCTCGTGCGTCGGTTCGGCGCGCAGGCCGTCCGCCGTATGGCGCTCGGCGGCGAGATCTTCAGCGCCGAGGAAGCCTGCCTGCTGGGCATCGTCGACGCGGTCGTTCCGACAGGAAACTCGGTCGCCGCCGCCAGGCAATATGCCGGGCGGATTGCGGCAAGAGGGCCGGCGGCCATCGAGATCGCCAAGTTGATGATCGCATCGGCGAATGGCGAAGACAACGGAACCGCGGTCGAAGCCCTGGGCTCTATCCTCGCCGCGAAGACCGGCGATCTGAAAGAGGGCGTCGCATCATTCAGCGAGAAGCGCCCGGCAACGTTCAAGGGAGAATGGTAATGACGGTCCTCGTCAACCCCACGGCGCTCAGCGACCACAAGGCGCGTGATTTCAAGATGCTGATCGACGGCAAATGGGAGGCCGGCGCCTCCGATCCGATCGAGCGCGTCGCGCCGAGCCATGGTGTCGTGGTCAGCCGCTTCCCAGCCGGCAGCAGGACCGACGCCGAGCGCGCCATTGCTGCGGCACGCAAGGCCTTCGACGAGGGGCGGTGGCCGCGCATGACCGCGTCCGAACGCTCCGCCATCCTGCTCAAGGCTGCCGATCTGATCGCCGCACGTGCAGAGGAACTGGCATTTCTCGATGCCATCGAGGCGGGCAAGCCCATCACCCAGGTACGGGGCGAAATTGCCGGCTCGGTCGACATCTGGCGTTATGCGGCGGCTCTCGCACGCGACCTCCACGGTGAAAGCTACAACACGCTCGGCGCCGGTACGCTCGGCGTCGTCCTGCGCGAAGCGATCGGCGTGGTGTCGATTATCACGCCCTGGAATTTCCCGTTCCTCATCGTCGGCCAGAAGCTGCCCTTCGCGCTCGCAGCAGGCTGCACGACCGTCGTCAAGCCTTCCGAGCTGACGTCGGGATCGACGCTCGTCTTGGGCGAAATTCTGCAGCAGGCGGGCATTCCGGATGGTGTCGTCAATATTGTCACCGGCACGGGACCTGAGGTCGGCGCGGTCATGACGTCTCATCCAGACGTCGACATGGTCTCCTTCACCGGCTCGACCGGTGTCGGAAAACTGACGATGACGAATGCGGCGCAGACGCTGAAGAAGGTCTCGCTGGAACTCGGCGGCAAGAACCCGCAGATCGTCTTCCCCGATGCCGACCTCGATGCCTTCATCGATGCCGCGGTCTTCGGCGCCTATTTCAATGCCGGCGAGTGCTGCAACGCCGGCTCGCGGCTGATCCTTCACAAGTCGATCGCCTCAGACGTCGTCAGGCGGGTTGCCGAGCTGTCGAAGGGCGTGAAGGTCGGCGATCCCCTCGATCCCTCGACGCAGGTCGGCGCGATCATCACGCCGCAGCATCTGGAGAAGATCTCAGGCTATGTCACCGGTGCCAGGAGCAGCGGCGCCCGCGTCGCCCATGGCGGCGAGACGCTCGACCTCGGCATGGGGCAGTTCATGGCGCCGACGATCCTCGAAGCGGTCACCCCCGATATGGCGGTGGCGCGTGAGGAAGTCTTTGGTCCTGTTCTGTCGGTCCTGACATTCGAGACGACTGCCGAAGCGGTCAGCATCGCCAATTTCATCGATTACGGCCTGTCGGCCGGTGTCTGGAGCCGCGATTTCGACACCTGCCTGACGATCGGCCGGTCGGTGCGGGCGGGCACGGTCTGGATGAACACCTTCATGGACGGCGCCTCGGAGCTTCCCTTCGGCGGCTACAAGCAGAGCGGCCTCGGCCGCGAACTCGGCCGCCATGCGGTCGAGGACTACACGGAGACCAAGACGCTCAACATGCATATCGGCAAGCGCACCGGCTGGTGGATGCCGCAGACGGAAAAGCTGGCCTAGCTGGCAAGGAACTACGCCCGGGGAGGGCGGGTGATCGATGCGGGAATGGTCCCGCATCTTCCAAAGAAGGAACTGGGAGGTTCTTCGATGAATAGGTTTTTGACCACGACTGCCGTGATCGCATTGGCTCTGGCCGGCGCGCATGTCTCTGCCCGCGCCGCCGACGTTAAGGAAGTGCAGATGCTGCACTGGTGGACGTCAGGCGGTGAGGCGGCGGCGCTGAACGTTTTGAAGCAGGATCTGTCGAAGGAAGGTTTTGCCTGGAAGGACGTTCCGGTTGCCGGCGGCGGCGGTGATGCGGCGATGACGGCGCTGAAGGCGATGGTGGCGGCGGGCACTTATCCGACGGCCTCGCAGATGCTGGGTTATACCGTGCTGGATTATGCCCAGGCCGGCGTCATGGGCGACCTGACCGAGACGGCCAAGAAGGAAGGCTGGGACAAGTCGGTGCCGGCCGCACTGCAGAAGTTCTCCGTCTATGACGGCAAGTGGGTCGCAGCCCCCGTCAACGTCCACTCGGTCAACTGGCTGTGGATCAACAAGGCGGTGATGGACAAGATCGGCGGCACTGAGCCGAAGAGCTTCGACGACCTGATCGCCCTGCTCGACAAGGCCAAGGCTGCCGGCGTCATCCCCTTGGCGCTCGGCGGCCAGAACTGGCAGGAAGCGACGATGTTCGATTCCATCGTGCTGTCGACCGGCGGCCCGGAATTCTACAAGAAGGCCTTCAACGATCTGGATGAAGAGGCGCTGAAGTCGGACACGATGAAGACGTCCTTCGACAATCTGGCGAAGATCGTCCAATACGTCGATCCGAACTTCTCCGGCCGCGACTGGAATCTCGCGACCGCCATGGTCATCAAGGGTGATGCGCTGGTGCAGGTGATGGGCGACTGGGCCAAGGGCGAATTCGTCGCCGCCAAGAAGACGCCGGACACCGACTTCCTGTGCTACCGCTTCCCCGGCACCGACGGCAGCGTCATCTACAACTCCGACATGTTCGGCATGTTCAACGTCCCCGACGACCGCAAGGCGGCGCAGGTCGCTCTCGCAACGGCGACGCTGTCGAAGAGCTTCCAGTCGGCCTTCAACGTCGTCAAGGGGTCGGTGCCGGCCCGCACCGACGTTCCCGACACCGACTTCGACGCCTGCGGCAAGAAGGGCATAGCCGACCTGAAGGCGGCCAACGAGGGCGGCACGCTGTTCGGCTCGCTGGCGCAGGGCTATGGCGCCCCGCCGGCCATCGCCAATGCCTATAAGGACGTCGTCTCGAAGTTCGTCCACGGCCAGATCAAGAGCTCCGACGAAGCCGTCAAGCAGCTCGTCCAGGCAATCGACGACGCCCGCTAAGGGTCGTCGATGACAAATGCTTCCCCGCTTGTCTCGCGGGGAAGCTTCAGGCTCCGCAGCGATAAATGCCGAGCGATCCTGCGGGAAGGGAGAGGATATCCATGAGCACAGTTGCCACAACCGATCCGGTTCTGACCCCCGGCCAAGCGACGCCGATCTCGCTCAGGGGCCGGCTGCAGGATGCGCTGCCGAAGATCGTGCTGGCGCCGAGCTTCGTCATCACCCTCATCTTCGTCTACGGCTTCATCGTCTGGACGGCCTATCTGTCGTTCACCAATTCCAAGACCTTTCCGTCTTATGCGCTGACGGGGCCACGCGCCTATCAGCGGCTGTGGCGCTGGACCTTCGAGAGCGACCCGCCGTCCTCCTGGTACACCTCGATCACCAACATGGCGATCTTCGGCTTTCTCTATGTCGGCATCTGCCTGGCGCTCGGCCTGCTGCTGGCCATCCTGCTCGACCAGAAGATCCGCGGCGAGGGGTTGCTCAGGCCGATCTTCCTCTATCCGATGGCGCTCTCCTTCATCGTGACAGGCGTTGCGTGGAAATGGTTCCTCGATCCCGGCCTCGGGCTCGAACAGACGCTGCACCACTTCGGCTGGACGAGCTTCCACTTCGACTGGATCAAGAACAAGGACTTCGTCATCTACACCGTCGTCATTGCCGGTGTCTGGCAGGCGTCGGGCTTCGTCATGGCGATGTTCCTGGCAGGCCTTCGCGGCATCGACGGCGAGATCATGAAGGCGGCGCAGATCGACGGCGCTTCGCCCTTCCAGCTTTATCGCCGCATCGTCATTCCGCTCTTGCGGCCGATCTTTCTCTCCGCCTTCATCGTGCTCGCCCATATGGCGATCAAGTCCTACGACCTTGTCGTGGCGCTGACCTCGGGCGGGCCGGGCGGCTCGGCCTGGCTGCCGTCCAACTTCATGTATGAATACACCTTCAAGCGCAACGAGATGGCCGTCGGCTCGGCCAGCGCCATCATCATGCTGATGACCATCTCGGCGATCATCGTGCCCTATCTCTATTCCGAACTGAAGGAGAAGGCGCGATGAGCATCTCGGCTTCCTCTTCGGCCGCTTCCGGCAACAACACCCGCTTTCTCGGCCGGCTGGTCATCTACGGCCTGCTGGTGATCTTCGCCATCCTCTACCTGATGCCGCTCTTCGTCATGCTCGTGACCTCGTTCAAGACGATGGACGAGATCCAGGGCGGCAACATGCTGGCGCTGCCTGAGGCGCCGACCTTCGATCCCTGGATCAAGGCCTGGGGCGAGACCTGTGTCGGGCTGACCTGCGCCGGCATCAAGGGCTACTTCTGGAACTCGATCAAGATGGTGGTGCCGGCGGTGGCCATCTCCACCATCATGGGGGCGCTGAACGGTTATATCCTGACCAAATGGCGCTTCCCCGGCCATACGCTGGTGTTCGGGCTGATGCTGTTTGCCTGCTTCATCCCGTTCCAGTCGGTGCTTCTGCCGATGGCGACCATCCTCGGCTCGCTCGGCCGCTTCGGGGTGACGCTGCAGAACGCCACCGGCTGGAACTTCGGCTTCGGCAATTCGACCGTCAACCTGGTCTTCGTCCATGTCGTCTATGGCTTGGGCTTCACCACGCTGTTCTTCCGCAATTTCTACGAGGCCTTTCCGACCGAGCTGGTGAGGGCCGCCCAGGTCGACGGCGCCAGCTTCTTCCAGATCTTCCGCCGCATCATGCTGCCGAATTCGCTGCCGATCATCGTCGTCACGGTGATCTACCAGTTCACCAATATCTGGAACGACTTCCTGTTTGCCTCGGCCTATGCCGGCACCGGTGACTCCATGCCGATGACGGTGGCGCTCAACAATGTCGTCAACACCTCGACCGGGGTGGTCGAATACAATGTCAACATGGCGGCGGCGATGATCGCGGCCGTTCCGACGCTCATCGTCTATATCCTCGCCGGCCGCTACTTCGTGCGCGGTCTGATGGCGGGCGCAGTCAAAGGGTAAGTCATGGCCTTCCTGGAAATCTCCGGTCTCAGAAAGCGCTTCGGCGCCGTCGACATTCTCAAGGGCATCGACCTCGAACTGGAAAAGGGCGGCTTTCTCGTGCTGGTCGGCCCCTCCGGCTGCGGCAAGTCAACCCTGCTCAACACCATTGCCGGGCTGGAGACGATCACGTCAGGCGATATCAGGATCGACGGGCGCGCCATCAACGGCCTGCATCCGTCCAAGCGCGATATCGCCATGGTGTTCCAGTCCTATGCGCTCTATCCGAATATGACGGTGGCGGGCAATATCGCCTTCGGCATGGAGATCCGCGGCGTGCCGAAGGAGGAGCGGGCCAAGGCGATCAAGCAGGTCTCCGACATGCTGCAGATCGGCCATCTGCTCGACCGCAAGCCGAGCCAGTTGTCCGGCGGCCAGCGCCAGCGCGTCGCCATGGGCCGGGCTTTGGTGCGCAATCCGCAGGTCTTCCTGTTCGACGAGCCGCTTTCCAATCTCGACGCCAAGCTGCGCGTCGACATGCGCACCGAGATCAAGCGGCTGCATCAGCGCATGGGCACCACCTTCGTCTATGTCACCCATGACCAGATCGAGGCGATGACGCTGGCGACCAAGATCGCGGTGCTGAAGGACGGGGTGCTGCAGCAGTTCGGCACGCCGGCCGAGATCTATAACAGCCCGGCCAATCTCTTCGTCGCCGACTTCATGGGATCGCCGGCGATGAACCTGCTCAACGCCACCGTCGAGACCGGCACCAGTGGGCTTGCCGTCGCGCTCGAACGGCCGAACGGCGCGCCGCTCAGACTGCCGGTCGCCTCAGGCGCCAACGGCCTCTCCTCCTATGCCGGCAAGCAGGTGATCTTCGGCATCCGCCCGGAGGCGCTGACCGATCCTGATGGCGCCGACCGCAAGGCGCGTTCGCTGACCGAGGACGATTGCCTGATCGAGGTGGTCGAACCGGCCGGCTCCGACACCTTCGCCGTCACCAAGCTCGGCGGCAAATCCGTCGTCGCCCGCCTGCGCGCCGATGCCGGCATCGCTCCAGGCCAGACCACCCGCCTTGCCTTCAATCTCGACAAGGCCGTGTTCTTCGATCCAGACAGCCAGATGCGGATCGCGTGATGGTCAGGTGCTAGGAATGAACAGTTCACCAGACATCGTCATCATCGGCTCAGGCATCGGCGGCGCGACGGTCGCCGCCGGCCTGGCCGCGACCGGCGCTGAGATATTGATCCTCGAAGCCGGCGATCACATCGCCGATCTTCCGGTCAATCGCGACCAGCGCGCCATTTTCCAGCGAGGGCATTTCCGCCCTAGGGAAGTCTGGTACGAGGCGAACGGCAAGGGCTTCAATCCCGGCAACTATTACAATGTCGGCGGCAATTCGAAATTCTACGGCGCCGTCTTGTCGCGCTATCGCAAAGAAGATTTCGGCATCATCGAACACCGCGAAGGCGTGTCGCCGGCCTGGCCCTTTCCTTATGAGGAGTTGGAGCCCTGGTACTCGAAGGCGGAACTCATATATCAGGTCCGCGGCAGTCTCGGCGACGATCCGACCGAACCGTATCACTCGACTGCTTACGAATTCCCGCCGGTGCCCGACGAGGCGCCGATCGCCGATGTCAGGGCGCGCCTCAAGGCGAACGGCCTGCATCCGTTTTCGCTGCCGCTCGGCCTCGATCTTGACGCCTGGCTCTCCAAGGCACACACGCCCTGGGACGCCCATCCGAATGCAAGGGACGGCAAGATGGACGCCGAGACCGCAGCCCTTGCTGTGGCGCTGAAGCACGAGAATGTTCGGCTCGAAACCAATGCGCGCGTCACGCGGCTCGACACGGGAGCCGGCAGCCGGATCGACCGGGTCACCTATATCAAGGACGGCGAGACCCTGACCGTCTCGCCTGAGATGGTCATCCTTTCGGCCGGCGCCGTCCAGTCATCGGTGCTGCTGCTGCGTTCGAAAAACGACCGTTTCCCCAATGGCCTGGCGAACTCCTCCGACCAGGTGGGCCGCAACTTCATGAACCACAATGCCTCCGCCGTCATCGGCGTCTCGCCGCGGTTCCGCAATACTTCCGTCTACCAGAAGACCTTTGCCTTCAACGACTTCTATCTCTCGGACGGGGAGGGAGGACCGCCGCTCGGCAACGTGCAGCTCCTCGGCCGCATCTCCGAGAAGGTTCTCAAGGGCTCCTTGCCGCAGGCGCCGGAATGGCTGCTGCGGCTCATCACCAACCATGCCATCGATTTCTATGCGATGAGCGAGGACGTTCCCAATCCGGAAAGCCGCGTCACGGTCGATGGAGATCGGATCATTCTGCAATGGCAGCGAACCAATTGGGACGCGCATCTAGCGCTTGTCGCCAGGCTGAAGGTGATCCTGAAGTCGATCGGGTTTCCGCTCGTGCTGTCGCGGCCCTTCGACAAGCGCACGCCCTCCCATCAGTGCGGAACGGTCCGCATCGGCAACGACCCTGCGACGGCGCCGCTCGATCCCTATTGCCGGTCCTATGATCACGAGAACCTCTTCGTCGTCGACGCCGGTTTCCTGCCGACATCGGCCGCGGTGAACCCCGCGCTCACCGTCGCCAGCCAGGCGCTCAGAGTTGCCGACCACATCGCGTCGAAGGACTTGCAGGCAAAATCAGATCCATTGGCGCGTGTCGGGCACAAATAGGACGGTAAAATGGGCTTCGATTATATCATCACAGGCGCCGGTCCCGCGGGATGCGTCCTTGCAAACCGGCTGAGCGAAGATCCCGGCATCCGCGTCCTCCTGCTCGAAGCAGGCGGAGGCGATTGGAATCCGCTTTTCCACATGCCGGCGGGTTTTGCCAAGATGACCAAGGGCGTGGCCAGCTGGGGATGGCAGACCGTTCCCCAGAAGCACATGAAGGGCAGGGTGCTTCGTTATACCCAGGCGAAGGTCATCGGCGGCGGTTCGTCGATCAATGCGCAGCTCTACACCCGTGGAAACGCGGCCGATTATGACCTTTGGGCCAATGAAGACGGCTGCGAGGGCTGGGACTATCGTTCGATCCTTCCCTATTTCAAACGCGCGGAAGACAATCAGCGCTTCGCCGACGACTACCACGCCTATGGCGGCCCGCTGGGTGTTTCGATGCCGGCGGCAGCGCTGCCGATCTGCGACGCCTATATCCGTGCAGGGCAGGAGCTCGGCATTCCCTATAATCATGACTTCAACGGCCGCCAGCAGGCCGGGGTCGGGTTTTACCAGCTGACACAGCGCAACCGCCGCCGGTCCTCGGCATCGCTCGCCTATCTCTCGCCGATCAAGGACCGGAAGAACCTCACGGTCCGGACGGGCGCGCGTGTCGCACGGATCATCGTCGAGGCAAGCCGCGCTGTCGGCGTCGAGATTGCCACCGCGCGCGGCTTGGAGATCGTCCGCGCCGAACGCGAGGTGCTGATTTCTTCAGGCGCGATCGGATCGCCGAAGCTTCTTCTGCAGTCCGGCATCGGGCCGGCCGATCATCTCAGCGCGGTGGGCGTCAAGGTGCACCACGATCTGCCGGGTGTCGGCGGCAATCTTCAGGATCACCTGGATCTTTTCGTCATCGCCGAATGCACCGGCGATCACACCTATGACGGCGTCGCGAAGCTTCACCGCACGCTTTGGGCCGGCATTCAATATGTCCTCTTTCGCACCGGCCCGGTCGCCTCGTCGCTCTTCGAGACCGGCGGTTTCTGGTATGCCGATCCCGAAGCGCGCTCTCCCGATATCCAGTTCCATCTCGGCCTGGGATCCGGCATCGAAGCCGGCGTCGAGCGGCTGAAGAATGCGGGCGTGACGCTCAACTCCGCCTATTTGCATCCGCGCTCGCGCGGGACGGTGCGGCTGTCGTCGTCCGATCCGGCTGCCGCACCCCTGATCGATCCCAACTACTGGTCCGATCCGCACGACAGGCAGATGTCGCTGGAGGGGCTCAAGCTCGCGCGCGAAATCATGCAGCAGGCGGCGCTGAAGCCCTATGTCATGGCCGAAAGGCTTCCCGGCCCGAAGGTCACGACCGACGAGCAGCTGTTCGATTATGGCTGCGCCAACGCCAAGACCGATCACCATCCTGTGGGCACCTGCAAGATGGGAACGGGGCCGGACGCGGTTGTCGGGCTGGATCTCAAGGTCCATGGCCTCGAAGGCCTTCGGGTTTGCGATTCCTCCGTCATGCCGCGCGTGCCGTCCTGCAATACCAACGCGCCGACGATCATGGTCGGCGAAAAGGGGGCGGACCTTATTCGTGGGCTGCCTGCGCTGCCGTCGGTGATCTTCGCCTATGAGCGCAACGATACCCGGCCGCGAGCCCGCGCAGAAATCCGCTAAGGAGAACGACGATGTCTGAAGTGAGAGTTGCAGTGCTTGGCGCCTCGGGCTGGATGGGCAAGGTCCACACGATGGCCTACCAGACCTTTCCGCATTTCTTCGGCGTGTCGGATGGGACGGCGCGGATCGTGGCGCTGGTCGACAGCAACCCTGAGGTAGCGCAGGATATCGGCAACAGGGCGCCGGGCGCCAGGATCTACCAGGATTGGAAGCTGGCGGTTGCCGATCCCGACGTCGATCTCATCGATATCTGCCTGCCCGACCATCTTCATTACCCGGTCGCCAAGGCGGCTCTGTTGGCCGGCAAGCATGTCTATTGCGAGAAGCCGCTGGCCAACACTGCCGACGAAGCGCGGGAACTGGCCGAGATTGCGAGGGAAAAGGGTGTCATCACCCGTGTCGGACACGCCTTTCCGCGAAACCCCGTCCATGACCTGGCGAAGGACATCATCGATTCAGGCGAGATCGGTCAGATCAAGCTGTTTCGCGGCTGCCAGCACGTCGACATGTACGGCGATCCGACAGCGCCCTTCATGTGGCGCGCCGACGGCAAGCTGGCGCCGACCGGGATCGTCGGCGATACCGGTTCGCATATCTTCAGCTTCATGGATTTCCTGGTCGGTCGCGTCAGTTCCCTGATCGCCGACAATCTCATCGTCACGCCGCGCCGGCCCGTCGTCGAGGGTCTTGCCTATGGCGAGCAGGTGAAGCTGACAGGCGACGAATCCTGGGCCGATATCACCAACCCAGACGCGACGAACCTGTTGTGCCGGTTTGCCAACGGCGCCGGCGGCGTCGTCGATTTCAGCCGTGTCGCGACCGGCCGCAAATTCATGCAGACCTACGAAATCTACGGAACCAAAGGCAGCATCGCCTATACCTATGATGAGATAAACCGGCTGCGCTTCTACTCCAACGACGACCGCACGGGGCGGCGCGGCTTCCGGGAGATCGATGTCGGCCCTGAGAATCCCACTTTCCGCGCTTTCCTTCCGCTGCCGAATTTCGGCATAGGTTACAATGAAAGCAAGATCATCGAGGTGGCCGAGGTGATCCGCTCGATCGTCGCAAACAGGCCGATGTGGCCGACATTTGATACCGGTCATCACATCTGCCAGATCGTCGACGCGTGCATGGAGTCCTCCCGGCAGAAGCGCTGGGTCGACATCCCGCTGGGCTGACGTCAATGACCACAGTTGTTTCGCAGGAAATTCTCGACGCACTGACCGATGTCGACATGCCCAAGCTTCCGCCCGAGGTCGCCTCATCGGAAGCGATCCGGTGCGCCGGCGTCGAGGTTCCGGTCTATCGGGCCGGCTGCGTCGTCGTCGGATCGGGTGCCGCAGGTCTGCGTGCGGCCGTGGAAATGAAGCGACGCGGCGACGACGTCGTCATCATCAGCCAAAGCGCATGGGGCGGAACCTCGGCCTGCTCTGGATCCGATAAGCAGACCCTGCACACCGCCAATACGGCCGATCAGGGCGACAATTACAAGGCGATGGCCCGCGCCATCCGCAGCGGCGGCGCCATGGACGAGGACACGGCCTATGCCGAGGCCGTCGGCTCGTCGCGGATGATGGCGTCGCTGCAGTTCCTCGGCCTGCCGCTGCCGCAGGATCCGCTCGGGGGAACGCTCAGATATCAGACCGATCATGACGAGGTCGGCCGCGCCACCAGCTGCGGCCCGCGCACCTCGCGCCTGATGGTCAAGGTGCTGGCCGAGGAGGCGATCCGGCTGGCCGTGCCCTTCTACAACCAGACCACCGCGGTCAAAATCCTGACCGAGGGCGAGGGAGCCGGCCGCCGTGTTGTCGGGATGCTCGTCATGCGTGCCGGCGACCGCGCGGAGGCGAACCCGCTGGGCATCGTCGTCTTCGTCAGCGATGTGATCGTGCTCGCGGCCGGCGGGCCGGGCGAGCTTTACCGCGACAGCGTCTATCCCAACGGCTGCTTCGGCTCGCTCGGATTGGCGCTGGAGGCTGGCGTCGAACTCGTCAACCTGACCGAAAGCCAGTTCGGCATCGGAACGCGCCGGGAAGGCTTCCCGTGGAATCTGTCGGGCACTTACGTCCAGGCAATCCCGCATATCTACTCGGTCGATGCCGACGGCGTCGAACATCACTTCCTGGCGCAATATTACCGCACGACGCAGGAATTGGTGTCGAACGTCTTCCGCAAGGGCTATCAATGGCCGTTTCATGCGACGCGCATGCTGGATTTCGGTTCGAGCCTGGTGGATCTCGCCATATCGAGCGAAACCGCCGCCGGGCGGCGTGTCTTCATGGACTTCAATCGCAATCCGCTGCCGGTGCCGGGCGACCAGCCGTTCAGCCTGGAGAGGCTGGATGAAGACGTTCGCCTCTATCTCGGCAAGGCCGGCGCCGGCCAGGAGATGCCGATCGACCGGTTGAAGCAGATGAACCCGCTCGCGATCGAGCTCTACCGCCGCTACAAGATCGACATCGCCGCCGACCCGCTGGAATTCGCCGTCAACAACCAGCACATGAATGGCGGCATCATGGTCGACACCTGGGGCCGCAGCAATCTTGCCGGCTGTTACGCGGTCGGCGAAGCGGCAGGCACGCATGGGGTGACGAGGCCGGGTGGCGCAGCGCTCAATGCCGGGCAGGTCTTCGGCACCCGGGCGGCCGAGCATATCAGTGCAAGCGGCAGGGCGAAGCGGGCGGCTACGGGCGATATGTCAGCTATCGCAGAGGCGGGCATCGCCGAGCTCCTGGCCGCTCTTCGGGCCGAGAGCCCGCTCACCGTCAAATCGATCCGCTCGGGCGTGCAGGCGCGCATGAGTGAGAAAGCCGGCATCATCTGCGATCGGGAGAGCGTTGCCCAGGCCTTGATCGAGGCGCGCAAGCTGAATGCCGACATTCGCGCTGGCGGCGTCGCCTACGGCCGCGCCGCCGAGGCGGTCCGAGGCGTGCAATGGCGGCACATGGCGTTGGCCTCGGAAGCGGTGCTTAGCGCGCTCGATTTCTTCATCCGCAATGGTGGCGGCAGCCGCGGAGCACGCGCGATATGCGATCCTGAGGGCGAATCCCTTCCGCATGCGCGTACAGGCCCGCTGGAGGAATTTCGTTTCCGAACGGAACGCGAAGAGGACCGGGGCGAGCAGATCGTCGCTCGGCTCGATGGCGATGAGATCAGGCTTTCCAAACGTGCCAACCGCGCTTTGGACGAAACCGCCAGATCCTTCTTCGAGCGGGATTGGCCGGCCTGGCTGACAGGCCGCATCTACGATCTTGGAACGGGCGAATAAGACCTCCTTGGCTCACCCGTCTTCCGCGCCGGGAGCGTCGAGTTCGATCATGACGGGTGCGTGGTCGCTCGTATGCTCCCAGCCTCGCGGTTTTCTCCGGACTGTCGCCGATCGAAGCCATGGCGCGACGGCCGGGCTGAGCAGGAAGTGGTCGATCCGCAGCCCCGCGTCGCGCTCGAAGCTGTTGCGCCAGTATTTCCAGAAGGTGTAGATGCGCTCCTGCGGATGCAGATGCCTGACGGCGTCGGTCCAGCCCTGGGCGACGAGATGGGCATAGGCCTTGCGCACTTCCGGCCTGAAAAGCGCGTCGTCGCGCCAGCGTTCCGGCTTGTAGACGTCGATCTCCGCCGGCATGACGTTAAAGTCGCCGGCCAGGATTGCCGGCACTTCGAGTTCGAGGAGTTCAGCTGCGTATTCTTGCAGGCGACGGAACCAGCGGAGCTTATAGTCGAACTTCGCGCCCGGGAACGGATTGCCATTCGGCAGATACAGGCATCCGATCACGATGCCGTCGATAACGGCTTCGATATAGCGGCTGTGGGTGTCATCGGGATCGCCGGGAAGACCGCGCCGCGTCAGGATTGGTGTTTTGCCCTTTGCCAGGATGGCGACGCCGTTCCAGGATCTCTGCCCGTGCCAGACGGCGCCGTAGCCGGATCGCTCGATCTCCTCTAGCGGAAAGCTGGCGTCGTCTGTCTTCAGTTCCTGGAGGCAGACCACATCAGGCGCGTCCTCCTTCAGCCAGCGCAAAAGGATGGCCAGCCGTCCATTGATCCCGTTGACGTTGTAGGTTGCGATCTTCACGCTGGCTGCTCAACGCGTCGCTCCAAAGACGAAGGCGATGCCGGCGACGATCGCGACCGCCGTCAGCGGCTGCCGGCGTATCCGATCTTCGACGTCCTGGACAAAGCTGCGCGCTTCCGCCTTCGCCAGGCGGGCCGTTCCGGAAGCGAGTTCCGAAGCGGTTTCCGCCACGCGGCCTGCTTCTTTCTGAAGTGCGCGCCTTCCTCCGCGATCGGCATCCAAGCCTTCGGAGGAGCCGCCGGTTTCGCCGGTCGGGCGCAGGGCTTGGTCGACGAGCGGAAACGCTTCGTCGAGCCTGGTGGGATCGGGCTCCCGCTTCACGCGCTCAGCCGCCTCGACGTCGCTGCGGCCGGCAGGAATCGAGGTATGGGTGGCCGACACTGGGTCGGAGGCCGGGAAGGTGCCCTCGATACCCCTGTCGAGCTCACCCTTTCGGGCCTTCCTTTGCTGCTCTGCCTGTTCTTTTCGCAGGGACTGGACTGCGGGGGATTCGTTCGGGTTTGCCATCGCGGTTTCCTCTGTTGCTCTTCGACAATCAAAATCGGCGACAAGGAAAGAAGTTCCCGAAAAATGCATCCTCCTTATGCGGCCAGCTATTGACGAGGAGGCGAACATCGCGAATGGCTCGCTGCGCAATCCAGCGCTGGCGATAATCCTTCGAACTATTCCACGTTCATGGTCTCGGCAATCCGGCGGGCAGGACCAAAGTCCTGCCTGATCTAGTACCTAGGTCCGGTTGCTTTTGCCCGCCGGAACGGCGAAAATTGCCGCGCGTCTATATTGCGTAGAGACGGCGAAGAACGACGAGGCTATGGCATGACATTGTCGAAACGCGATTTTCTGAGATTGGGCGGCAGCGCGGCCATCGCCCTCGTCGCTGCCGCATCGCCGGCCACATTCGATCTCGACGGCTCCCTCCCTGTTCTGACGGTAGAAAGCGCCGAGGCAAAGGACGGCAATAACGGCAATGGCAATGGAAACGGCAACGGGGGAGGAAATGGCAACGGCGGCGGTAACGGCAGCGGTGGCGGCAACGGCAATAGTGGCGGCAACGGGAATAGCGGTTCGGGCAACAGCGGTGGTGGAAGCTCCAGCAATAGTTCCGGATCCTCTTCCTCTGCCTCGTCTTCCGCCACTGGGACCTCACAAGAATCGGGCGCAAGCGCGACCGAAGCGTCCGATGGCTCGATCGACGTCCGCCATGCGAACGGCATTACCGAAACCTTGCGGCGCGGCCGCTACGTGATGAAGGACGGAAAAGGCAGGACGATCATAAGCCGGCAAGCGACTGCAAACGATGCCCGCCGGTTAGGCCGCTACCTTCGCTAAAAGCCGCAAGAGAAAAGCGGCGTAATTAGTGCTGCTCGCGCCATTGAAGCGCCGCTTCAGTCCTGTTCGAGACGCCGAGTTTGCTTAGAATCTGTGTCATATGATGCTTCACCGTCTTTTCCTGCAGGCTGAGACGCAAGCCGATATGTTTGTTTGACAAGCCTTGAGCGACCAGATCCATCACCTCGCGTTCCCGCGGCGTCAGACTGTTTTTGTCGGAGGCGCCGCCATTCAGCGAATTCTCCATGACCTTTGTCGACATCGTCGGCGAGATATATCGTGATCCACTCAGCACGGTCTGGATGGCTTCGGCGAGACCACGCGAACCGACCCCTTTGAGAACATAGCCCATTGCGCCCCGTTGCAGGGCCGTCAGCAGCGTGTCCACCTCCTCGGATACCGTCAACATCAGCACTTTCGTTGTCGGGCTGCGCGTCAGCACGGCGCCGATCGCCGACAGTCCGCCGCCGGGCATCGAAACATCGAGGAGCATGACATCGGGTCGGTTGTTCGCGGCGATCATCGCTGCGTCGTCGCTGCTGGCGCCTTCCCCAACGACGGCAAAGTCGCTGATCTCCGACAGGCTGCGTGTTACGCCCTCGCGAAAAAGCGGATGGTCGTCCACGACGCCGATAGTGATTGATGTCATTTCTAGTCTCCTGCTTCCATAGGCTCGAAGGTCATGGTCACCGTCGTCCCTCCTTCGCCCGTCTTGATCTCGAAGGATCCCCCCAGGCTGTCGATACGTTCGCGAAGCCCCACCAGGCCGAGGCTCGTCGGCCTCACCTCGGTCGGGTCGAAGCCGTCGCCGCGGTCGCTGACCTCGACATGAACATGACCATCGTGCGAGACCGCTCTTACGGCCTGCTGAATACCGCCGCCGTGGCGATAGGCGTTGTTCAAGGCTTCCTGCACGAAGCGATAAATGCAGATCTTTACAGCAGGAGCGAGTTCGGGGCCATCATCGTCGATGATTGTTTCGACGCGGGTTTCGGTCTTGTGCTGATGCGCTTCGACCACCCGGGTCACGATTTCGCTGATCGAGGACTTCTCGATCTGCGGCAGGACCAGTCCGCTGCAGATATTGCGGATCTCGGTCATCGCCTCGGCAAGGCTCGAGCGTATCCACGCGAGCTCCTTTTCCCGCGCTTCGGGCAGGGTCGACGCGTTGATCAGCATATCGCTGTCCAGCCGCAGTGAGGCATAGGCGATGTGCTGGGCCGGGCCGTCGTGCAGATCGGCGCCGATGCTGCGCAGATAGGTTTCGTTCAGCGCCGCCACGCGCTGGGAGGCGCGCTGCAGCCGCCGCTGCAGCCCGCGGTTTTCCGCCAGCAGCGCTGACAGATCGCTGACCCGTTCTTTGAGATCCTTGCGCTGCGCCTCTATCGTCCGGCTGACCCGAAAAACCAGGACCGCGAGAACAAGGAAAAAGATTGCCGTCAAAGCGGCGACTGCGGCCCAGCTCCGCAGCCTGGCATGGGCCAGACTGTCGGCTAATCCTTCCGCCGTTTCGTAGAATTCGATGACGGCGACCGCCTGGCCGGACCATGGCTGGAGCACGGGGTTGTAAATTTCCATGAGTGGCTTGCCGAGTGCACGCTCCTTGTCGCTTTCCGGATCGTCGGCGATTTCGTAGCGCGCGACGAGAGAGCCCGCGAAGGCTTTCCGGAGCTTGTCGCTGACCGCAAACCTCCTGCCTACCATCTCCTTCTCGTTCGAATAGAGGATGGTGCCATCGCTTCGCCAGAGCTTGAACGAAATAAGGCGCCTACCGAGCGCCCCCTGACCGAGCGTCTCGTCCAGAGCCTGAGCACTGCCTTCGTCGAGGAATGATGCCGTTTGCATGTCGGGAAGCAGCGGTGCGACAACGCTGTCGACATAGAGCGCCGTCGCAGCACCGGAATTGTGGATGACCGCCTCCTCGATCAGGTGGGTGACGAGAATGCCCACCAGGAACATGGCGGCAATCGAGATCAACCCACCCGCGATGAAGAACTGGGAGGCGAGTGAGCGGGCATTCCAGCGGCGAAGCCAATTCATTGTGATACCGGTATGAGACTGCCGACTAACCTATCGCTTCCTCAGAATTTTTCCAGACAGCGTCAGGGCACATCCCTGGTATCGAAGATTTCGGCCCCTCTGATGCTTTTGGTCAACTGCAGCGTATCGCCTGACATGGCTGCGCCGAAGACGTAGAGAAGACCAGCGAGAATGGCGACAAGGGCGATGACGCACAGGTTGCAGGCGTCATTGACGTGGGATCTGTTATTCCAGGCCATATCAGGATCTCCTTCGGTATCGTTCGAAACGGAGCCGGTTCGGTGCGCGTTCCACGCTGCGGACTTCGGTCGGGGAGGGTAGGGACCAAGGTCTTACCCCGTGGACATCGGCGGATTCAGTCATATTTCAGGCCTGAGGAAGAAAGGGTGGAGGTTTGTGAGTGACAATTTCTGCCGATATCGAAAGCGGCGACCACGCCTCATCTGCCACTTCTCCCGCGCCATTCGATCAAGGCGTCGCCGAGCTTTACCAGGCCCTTCTGGTGCCGATCCTCTTCGAGCCCTATGCGGCGGAGATGGCCATCGTCGCCGACCGGTCGAAACCGGGCAGCGTTCTCGAACTCGCCGCAGGGACGGGTGCTTTGACACGCGCCCTGCGCGCGACGCTCGATCCGCCGACGGAGATCGTTGCCACCGACGTCAGCCAGGCGATGATCGACATCGGCGCACCCTCGGTGACGATGTCGCGGACGCACTGGATGCACGCCGATGCGCAAAATCTTCCCTTCGCCCCCGAAATGTTCGATCTGGTCATCTGCCAGTTCGGCGCCATGTTCTTTCCCGACAAGGTGAAGGCTTATGGCGAGGCTCAAAGAGTGTTGCGCGGCAAAGGCCGTTTTCTGTTCTCGACATGGGATTCACTTGCGGCCAACGACTTCGCAAGCTGCGTGGATGAATGTCTGGCAGAGCTCTTCCCATCTGATCCGCCGGATTTTCTCAGGCGCTTGCCATACTCTTACTTCGACCCAGGCCCGATCAAGGCGCAGATGTCGTCGGCGGGTTTTGAGTCCGTTACCTGCGACCGGCTCCAATTGACCGCCGTCGCGGCCACCGCGCACGACGTTGCGGCGGCCTTCTGCCAGGGCACGCCGCTGCGGGGGGAGATCGAATGGCGGGCGCCGGAGCGCATGTCCGAGATCGTCGAGGAGGTGGCCGGGCGAATGGAAGCGCGGCACGGAGCTTGTCCCAGCGGCGGCATGAGCGCCTTGGTCGTCACCGGCCGCGTTTCGTAGTCCCTTGGCCGAGCGCCCGCGTATTAATCATACAATTCCTACAATCGTCATGCGGTTTTATAATCATTCTTAATTGGAACATGCTTCACTCGTCTCAAGGCCGAGGGATAGCATTGATGTTGATAATATTTCGAATTCTGATCGCAGCATTGATCGTGCTGCCGACAGCCGTCTTTGCTGCTGCCGATGACTGGCGGGTCGTCAAGGCGACAGATCAAGTAAAATTTACGGTCGACAGGACGAACTGGCAGGACCTGCGCGCCGGCGAGGTGGTTCCCAACCGGGCATGGGTTTCCACCGGCCCGCGAGGGCGCGTTCAGCTTAGCCGGGGTGTGGAGAGCATTACCTTCCAGCCAAACACGCTCGCCGCCATCTCCAACAACGAATCCGCTGCCATGAAAACGCAGATCTTCCAGCAGGTGGGTTCGCTGGACCTTGAAATCGAGAAGCGAAGCCAACCGCATACGACGGTACAGACGCCCTACCTCGCCGCCGTGGTGAAAGGGACGATCTTTCATGTGACGGTCAATCGAGCGAAAGCATCGGTCGCCGTGGATCGCGGACTGGTCCAGGTCACCTCCTTCGCCAGCGGCCAGCGGTCGAACGTGGCGCCGGGGCAGAGTGCGACCGTCGACAAAAAGGCCGGTATGACGGTGGCGGGCCGGCTATCCAAGCCCGAGATCACCTCGGTTGCAGCCTCGGTCGCCCAGATTCCGGCCGTGGGTACCACGAAACTCGCCGGTGCCACCGCAGAGACCAAGAGCAGTTCTTCGGCGACGAACAAGAACACCAGTTCCAGCGCGAGCGAGGATGACAGCGCTAGCAACGGCAAGAGCAACGGCAATTCCAGCCGCAGCGGTAACGGCAACAGCGGCAATTCCGGTGGCAACGGAAACGGCAACAGCAATTCCGGAGCAAACGGCAACAACGGCAATGGCAACGGCCATTCCGATGACAGCGGTAACAATGGGAATGGTAACGGCCACGGCAACGGCAACAGCGGCAAGGGTGACAACAACAGCGGCGGCAACGGTAACGGCAATTCCGGCGGAAAAGGCAAGGACAAGTGAGGGGTAGGGCCAAGGCGGCTGGGGATTATCTCTCCAACGGCATCAGCACGATCGCGGTTCGGCTGGTGCTGATCGCCGTCATGCTGGTGCTGCCCGCGGCCAGCCTCGGCTTCGTGCAGGGGATCGACAACAATCTTTTCGCCAAGCGCTTCGAATGGGCGCCTCGCACCGCCACCGGCAACATTGTCTTCGTTGCGATCGACAAGCATTCCCTCGACGCTGTCGGGACATGGCCCTGGCCACGGAGCATCTACGCGACACTGCTCGACAAGCTGATTGCCTCAGGCGTCAAGGATATCTTTCTCGACGTCGATTTCAGCACAATCTCCAGCACTGAAGAGGACGAGCTTCTCACAGCAGCGCTCGCGAGATCCGGAGGAGGGGTTCTTCTGCCGGTGTTCCGGCAGCAGGAGACGGCGTCATCGTCTGAAACGGCGGTGACGAGGCCGATCCCGCAGTTCCTTGAGAATGCCTGGCCCGCATTCGCCAATGTCGCGTTGGATGCGGACGGGATCGTCCGCCGTTTCGATCTGGGAAGCCAGCTCGACGGGAACCCCACCCAATCGGCAGCAGCAGCCCTGGGCAGGGTCGACGGCAGTTCCGGTTCCCTGGCTGTGGACTATTCGATCAGGCCCGACACCATCCCGACATTCTCGTTGTCCGACGTGCTGAACGGGACCGTGCCGGCCGAGGCGATCAAGAACCGCTCGGTCGTGGTGGGAGCATCCGCAGCCGAGCTGAAAGACATTTTCGCCGTTCCCGTCTACGGCGCGATTGCCGGCCCGCTCATTCACGTGCTCGCCGCGGAAACGCTGCTTCAGAAGCGCTTCCTCCGGCTGTTCGATCAGGCTCCGCTGGAGCTCTTGTTTGCAGCCTTGCTGATCGTCGGCGTCATCCGCAGCCGTTCAACCGGGATTGTCAAGATGATGGCAATCGGACTGACCATCGTCGTCATCGGCGAGATCGGCGCATTCCTGCTGCAGTGGCGCTACGGGATGCTTGTCGGAACGGCGGTGCCGTGGCTGATGCTGCTGCTCGCATGGATGCTCGCTCTGAACGAACGTGTCGACCTCGGTCGAATGCTGGTCGCCATCGCCAACACCGAGGCTCGCAACGCCAGGCGCCTGATGAGACGGATCATCGCCGACAGTTCGGACGGTGTCGTTGCATTCGATAGCGATCTGAGGATCGTCGAAGCGAGCGCATCCGCAAAGGCGGTGCTGCGAGCCGAGATCGGCGCCTCCCTTCTCGCCAGCACCGACGCCGCCATCGTCGATGTCGTGCGCAGGCTGGTTGCGGAGCACGATGGCGAACCGGGCAACGTGCACACGGCCCTTGTCGACTTCTCCGACAAAGGCTCGCAGGGCACGCATTACGAGGCATCCGTCACGATTTCGCCGATCGAACAGCCGCATGCGCATCCGGCCTCGGCGCGGTCGCGGTTTGCCGGTTGCCTGATCATACGGGACATCACCGCGCGGTATGATTATGAAGAGCGGTTGAAGGCGCTGTCAGAGCTGGACGACCTGACCGGGCTGCTCAATCGCCGGGAATTCGCCTCCCGTCTGGCAACCCTTGAGGGCGGGACCCTCGTCTCGGTGCTGGATATCGAACGTTTCTCCTCGCTTTGCGCGACGCTTGGGCGCGACGTCGGCGACGAACTCCTGAAGGCCGTGGCGGTGAGACTCGGCAACGCATTCGTCGGCAATTTGCTGGCAAGACTGGACCGCGACCATTTCGGCATCGCCACCCCGGCGGTCGATGCACAGGCGGTCGAGGATTTTGCAGAGGGTCTGTTGGACCTATTCGAGGAGCCTCTGCAGCTCCGCGGTTCGGCTGTGCCGATCTCGGTCCACGTCGGAATAGCCAGCTCGGAAGATGCCGCCGCCGGCGCGCTCCTGAACGCCGCCGAATCGGCGCTGGATGCTGCAAAGACCCTGGCCGGCCGGCAATGGTCTTCTTTCGATCCTTCCACAGCCGTTCGCCAGGCCCGGTCGCGCCGGCTGGAGCGGGACATGCGTGATGCTCTCCGGGACCGGCAGTTCTTCCTGCTGTTCCAGCCACAGATCGAATTTGCAAGCGGGCGCCTGTTGGGCGCGGAAGCGCTGATCCGATGGAACCATCCCGAGTTCGGTTTGATATCTCCGGCCGAATTCATCCCGATTGCGGAATCCTCCGGCTTGATCTGCGAGATCGGCCGCTGGACGCTCTTCGAAGCTTGCACCGAAGCGGCCACCTGGCCCGGGGAACTCGGCGTCGCCGTCAACGTCTCGGCGCTTCAGTTCGAGCAGTCCGACATCGAGGCCGATGTGAGGGAGGCCTTGTCAAACAGCGGGCTTCCGTCTTCCCGCCTCTGCCTCGAGCTGACGGAGTCGGCCTTCCTCGGCCAAGGCGGAGCCGTGATCGCAAAGATGCGCGCGCTTCGCGAAACAGGGATCGTCATCGCCTTGGACGACTTCGGCACCGGCTACTCCTCGATGAGCTACCTTGCCGATCTTCCTCTCGACAAGCTCAAGATCGACCAGTCCTTCGTCCGGCGAATGAGGGGAAATCCGACCATGCTGGAGATCGTGCGGGCGATTATTTCGCTGGCGCATGGTTTGAAACTGCAGGTCGTCGCCGAAGGCGTCGAAACCGAAACGGAGGCCGAAGCGCTGCAACGGCTCGGATGCGAGACGGGGCAGGGCTATCTCTTCGGGAGGCCGGACGAGGCTCGTCGCATGCTTTCCAAATGGAATGTCCGGAAGCGTCTATCGGCCTGACGGCTCGCCGGGTTTGCGCTGGAAGGCCGCGGGTCCGTCGGAAGGTTCGTGGATCGCCCGGATGACGTGCTTTTCGATCTCGAAACAGGTCTCGTCATATTCTTGCACCCGTTTCGGATCGAAGTGCCGCTTGCGAACGGCATCGCGCGCTTCGACAGCCATCTGGTAGGCTTCGAAGAGCTGGAGTTGCCACGGGTCGCGCGCTTCCATGATCAGCTTCCGCATCTCAGGCAGACGCATCGCCAGGCGCCTGCGCCCCGCCTCCTTGCGGTTGGATCGTGCCATCTCCTTCAGTCTCCTGCCGATACCGGGTACGACCGGTTCCTTTCGATCCGAAAGTAGCGCCGGCAACCGACATTGACATGGATCTCGGACCAAAGACCGGGATCGATCGGACTGAGGTCCGAGGCGTGGAACGACCCCGTCTCCAACTGGTTGGTCTGGCAGCGGTCACCAAGGCCGCTTCAAAACAGAAGGAGGAAAATATGCTCTCCAAGCTTATCGTCTCTGCGGCAACTGCTGCGACCCTCATGTCCGGCGTCGCATTCGCCCAGTCATCGACCGTCAATGGCGCGGCCGGCGGCGCAGTCACCGGCGCGATTGTCGGCGGCCCGGTCGGCGCTGCTGTCGGCGGTGTTGCTGGCGCTGTCGTCGGCACCGCGATCGATCCGCCGCCGCAAAAGGTGGTCACCTATGTCCGCGAGGCTCCGGCACCTTCGGCGCGCGTGGTCGTAAAGGAGAAGGTTGTCGTCGGGCAGCCGCTGCCGGAAACGGTCGTGGTAACGCCTATTCCGGATGATCCGACCTATGCCTACGCGGTGGTCAACGATGAACGTGTCATCGTCGAGCCGTCGTCCCGCAAGGTAATCCAGGTCATCAAGTGACCTGATGCCCAACGCGGCCCCCCGCCGCGTCTTACTTCACAAATCGTCATTTACATCAGCCGCACGACGGACGGCAGCGTCGTCGTGCGGCCAAAATCAGTGAGATTGTTATGAAGAGCAAGACACTCGCCGTTCTGATGACGGCACTCTCGATCGGCGTTTCTCCGGTCGGCATGATGTCCGCCTCGGCGCAGGATGCGCCCATCCTTCCCAAAAAGGGGACCGCGCAGAGCGGCCAGTCCAGCGATGGTGCGGCACAGCAGCCGGACGCGGGCGGTGCTGCTTCGGGCGGCGCAGGCGCATCGACCGGCCAGGGCACGCAGCAGCCTTCGGGCTCTCATGGAAGTTCGTCGGGTGCATCCTCGGGAACCACTGATGGATCCCCCAATCAGACGGCGCCCGAGCCTGGTGCCAAGACTCAGTCCGGCGCCAAGACGCAGGCCGGAAGCTCGGACAGCTCGACGACGCAGAAGTCGGGGCAGTCCGCGGCGGAAGGCCAGAAGCCTGCCGGCAGCCAGGAGGGGACATCGACCGGCACCTCGAACAGTTCTGGCGAAACCCAAAAATCAGGCGATGCCGCGAAATCTTCCGGCGGCTCGACCGAAACTCAGTCGAACAGCAAGACGAAAGTCGAGAACAACAATACCTCGGTCGACGCCAACACCAAAAACACCACCAAGACCGAGACGAACAACACGACCAACGTCAACATCTCTGTGGAGCAACAGACGGAAATCCGGACTGTCGTAAAGGAGGTTCATGTCGAGCCGGTGCGGGACGTGGACTTCACGGTCTCGGTTGGCACCACCATTCCGAAGAAGATCAGGTTGGAGCCGCTGCCGCCGCGGATCGTGGAGATCGTTCCGCAATACAAGGCCTATCGTTTCTTCATCCTCGCCGACGGCCGGATCGTCATCGTCGATCCCACGGCATTCACGATCGTCTACATCATCACGGCATAGCAACCGGCGCCCGGCGGCCTTGCGCCGCCGGGATGAGGAGAGGAACATGATCTATTCCGAACAGAAATCCGCTGGTCTGGCCCTGCCGCTCGTCGCCATTCTGCTGGCGATCGCCGGTATCCTCGCCGTGCTTGTCGCCACCGGCGGCCGGCACGGCGGCACGGCCGGCCGCGTCTGGGTTCCACAGGCGCAACAGCAGGAGGCGGGACAATGACCGGCCTCGTCTCCGTCGCCTTCGGCATCGTCAGCTCGGTGGGTGCCTGCATAGCTGCCGCATCTGTTACTTCGCACGTCGTGGCGGATACCGAAGCCCATGCCTTGCAAGTCCTTGCGGAGCCGGATCTCTGGACGACGGGGCCGATGAAAATCGACCCTCGGCAGCAGCGATATGAACGGATTGCGCCCGTCTATTCCAGTTATGTCACCGAGGCGCCGGCCGTCATGACGGTAAGGGCGAAACCGGAACCCGCTGGCCCGTCGACCGAACGCCTGAGGCCGCAACCAAAATTTCCGGCCGAACACCTTGCCTGGTGCGCTGAGCGTTACCGCTCCTTCGATCCTGCGACCAACAGCTATCGATCCTATAGCGGGGAGATCCGCGCCTGCTCTTCGCCGCACCAGCCTGATGCCGCCGACGCCGATGACGGCGCGAGCACGAAAGTGAATGCACAGGCGGCGGCCTGGTGTGCCGCTCGCTACAGGTCGTATCGGCCTGAGGATAATACATATCAGCCGTGGGACGGCCCGCGGCGCGGCTGCGACGCGCCGGTGATCGTGGCGACGAGCAATTGATCGTCGCCGGGGCGAACCGATGTCGGACCTAAGTCCGTGTTGCAAACGCTACGGTTGTGATATCGGTTGTATTGAGGGCGGAGATCAGGGGAATGGCGACGACGCTGGTAACGGAAATCCAGAGGGCGCAGGCAAGGCTCCGGTCGCTGAGCAGGGCGGACCGGAGCGCCCTTATCGTCCGCATTCTGCGCGAGCTGCAAACACATCGGCAGGAGGTTCTCGGCCATGTGCCGGCCGACCGCTGCGTCTGGATCGACAGGCTCATTGCCTCGGTTTCCTCGACGATAGCTGAGATCACCGGCATGCCCGACGCCGAATTCAATCGTGTCTTGAACGAATTCGAAAAGCTTATGGCGACGCTGCATAATATTTCGCATGCGGAGCAGCAATTGAAGACAATTCACTGACGGGGAATTGCCCGCGGCTTATCGTGCCCGCGTGCAAATTGAGCGCTTCGGCCCGACCCACTGGAAACCGATCCCTTCGCGCAAGCGTTCTTCTTCCATGACCGAAACGAAATCCCCGACCGATCGTGACGAGGCGTTGTCCAGCGATGACGACCCCAAGCCGGGCGCCGACGTTTCCTTTCCTTACGACAGGATGACTGTCGAGCAGTTCCGAAAGCGTTTCCCTCGTGCCCGCTGGAGCGACGCCCGCAAGGCCTGGTTCGTTCCCGGCCGCACGGCGCCCCGCCGCATCGGGAGATGGCTTGCCGAACTGGAGGCCGAAGCCGACGCCCATGCGGATGCGAAGGGACGCGACGCCTTCGTCTTCGAGCCGATCGACAGTCCCTATCTTCAACTCGGCAAGGCAGGCTTTCGGATCCGCACGCCATACTCGAAAACCGTTGTCGACGAACTGCGTGAAGTGCCGTTTTCCCGGTGGGACGGCGATCTCAAGCTATGGCACGTTCCCTTCCGATCCTATGAGGACCTCAGACACAGATGGCCCGCTATCGAAGCGGCAGCGCGGCGAAACGAGCCGGAGGAGAGACAGCGCCGCGCCGTGGAGCGAAAGGGGACCGAACAGGAGATGCGCAGCAAGCTGCGCTCGGCGGAACGAAAGCGCCATCGCTACCCGCTGCCCGGCGACGATCTGCCGCCGATCGGAAGACCGGTCGCCGTCTCCTATGGCATTGTCGTCTTTGCTGAGATCACCGGCGAACTGGTCGAGCCGGATACCGTGGCGGATTTCTATCCCGGCATGACCGAGGATCACGTCTGGGGATATTGGCGGGCGCCGACACTCGAAGAACTTGTCCGCACATGGCCCGCGAAAACCCCTCCCGTTCAAGGTGCCGAGTGGTGGCTGCCGACGATCGAGGAACTGAGGCCGGCGCGCCGCGCGGCAAGATCGCGCGAAGCCAGGAGGCGCGCGAAGGTGCCGTGATCTGGAGAGGGGCTGAAGCGACTAAGCCTAAAGTCCGAGTATCGTTGCTCGATGGAACAAGTTTCGGCAATGGCCATTTGTCGTCTATGAAAACAGCCCTGCCGATGTCGCTGCTCGCTCTGATCATCTCCGTTGGCGATGCCGCCGCGGCGGAACTCAAACCCGATGCAATCAACGCCGCTTCGATTGCATCAATCAAAGCAGAAAAGCGCTCGTCCGAAGATCCGGACCCGGCGATCGTTCGCCTTCAGGTCCTGCTCGACCGGGCCGGCGCATCTCCTGGCGTCATCGACGGGCTCGCCGGCGAGAACGTCACCAAGGCGGTCGCCGGCTTCGAGGCGATGAACGGCCTTCCCGTCGATGGCAGGCCGGATGCGGAGGTCGTCTCCCGCTTGGAAGGCGATGCCCCGATCGTCGAGAGCTACGTCGTTTCGGCCGACGATGCCAAGGGCCTCGTCGAGAACATCCCCGAGGATTATGGCGAGAAGGCCAAGATGCAGAGCTTGGGCTATACCAGCGTTGCGGAAAAGCTGTCCGAGCGGTTTCACATGGGCATCGATCTCGTCAACGCGCTCAACCCGGCTTCGCAGTTTGCGCCAGGCGATACGGTGTGGGTGGTGAACGCCGGTCCCCCGAGAGAGGGCAAGGTCAAGAGGATCGAGGCTGACAGGAAGTCTGGGCAGGTTCTGGCCTATGCCGAAGATGGAGCGCTGCTGGCCGTCTATCCCGCGACGATCGGAAGCGAAGACAATCCAGCTCCCTCGGGCAAGCACAAGGTCAAGGGCGTCGCCAGGATGCCGGTCTATCGGTACGACCCGAAGCGCAACTTCAAGCAGGGAAAGAACGACAAGGTCCTGACCATCCCGAAAGGGCCGAACGGCCCGGTCGGCACGGTCTGGATCGATCTGACCGAGCCGACCTATGGCATACACGGGACACCGGAGCCAAAGCTCATCGACAAGGTCGGCTCGCATGGCTGCGTGCGGCTGACGAACTGGGACGCCGAAGAGCTGGCCGGCATGGTCAAACCGGGCGTCCTGGTCGACTTCGTCAACCGAAGTTCAGCCGCACCGAAGAAGTGAGTGGGAGGAGGTCGTAAATTCCCACTCTCGTTTCGCCTCGTCGGCGTTTACGACGCCTTGGCTTCGAAAGCGGGCGCGAAATCACCGAGCGATTTCGCCTTGAGGATCGCGGCCTCGATATCCTGCTCCACGATCGCTTCCAGATCGGCGAAGCTGTCGATGACGTAGTAGATCGGCTGGAGAATATCGATGCGGTAAGGCGTTCTCAGGACGCTCATGAGATCGAAGGGACGAAACTCGCAGGCCGTGCCTTCCGTTGCCGCCTTCGCTTCGCTAGGCGACGAGACGATGCCTGCACCGAAGCAGCGGCGGCCCTGCGGCGTGTTGATCAGGCCGAATTCGACGGTGAACCAGAAGATCCGGAACAGATGCCAGGAATAACCTTTGCCGAGGCGGACGGCGGTTTCGCCGAAATGCCGGACGAAATTGGCATAGCTCTGGTTGGTCAAGAGCGGGCAGTGACCGAAGACCTCGTGAAACAGATCCGGCTCCTCGATATAGTCGATATGCTCGCGGCGGCGCAGGAAGGTTGCCAGCGGGAATTTGCCTTGCGACAGAAGCTCGTAAAAGCGCGAGGGCGGAATGAGCGCCGGCACGCCTTCGACGCCGAAGCCGGTGGTCTCGTTCAGGCGTCTGTTCACGTCGAGAAGCTGCGGCACCTTCTCCGGCTTCAAGCCCAGCAGTGTGACGCCGTCGAGATATTCCTGGCAGGCGGTACCGGCCAGCATCTTCATCTGGCGCCGATAGAGTTCGCCCCAGATCGCATCTTCCTCGGCTGTGTAGTCATAGAGGCCGTCCGGGCCGGGCAGTTTCGCGGTGTAGCTGCTTTCCTTGGTCATAGGCGGATCCTCCCGGAGCATGACGATATTGCCGCCATTATCCTCCAGCTTTGGCGGATTTTCTTTTCTTTCATCTTGGCTTTCGCCATAATGGTGGCAGATTTTCCCGAGGATTGCGCAGAAAATGAAAGAAACTGGGAACTTTCGCCGCACCCTTCTGCAGCTCATCCAGGCCGACGGCAGCCTTTCGCTGGCAGATCTGGCTGAGAAGGCCGGCATGTCGCAGAGTTCGGCCTGGCGGAAGATCCAGGAACTGGAAGCCGACGGCGTCATCCGCAAGCGCGTGACGCTGCTCGACCCCGGCAAACTCGATCTTAAACTCTGCGTAATCGCCCATGTCACGCTGGAGGATCACCACGAAGAGGCGGTCGCCTCCTTCGCGTCGGTGGTGCTGGAGCGGCCGGAGATCATGGAGTGCTATGCCTTGTCGGGCGCTTTCGATTACATGCTGAAGATCCGGGCGCGGGACGTGGAAAGCTACGAAGCCTTCATGACCCGCTACCTCATGCGCAACCCGCATGTGCGCACGGTGGTTTCGAGCTTCGTGCTGCGCGAGCTGAAATTCTCGACCGAACTGCCGCTTTGACGCTTATCGCCAAACAAGTCTCCGGTCGGTGACGATTGAAGGTCATCGCGCGCTGTCGCCGTGCCAGCTGCCGGGCATGCGCACCGGAAAGCCCTCGAAGGTCTTCAGCGTGTCGAGCACGATCGAGGTCTTCACGTGCTGTACAGACTCATGCGGCAACAGAACATCGTTGACGAACTTCGAGAGGTCGGCGAGCCCGCGGGTCGCCACCTTCAGGTGGTAGTCCATTTCACCGGTCAGCGCATAGGCTTCGAGAACTTCCGGCAGTCCATTGATCAGCTGGGAGAAACGCTGGGCATTGTCTCTGTTGTGGGTCGCAAGCGTCACGGAAATGACCACCAGCATATCCAGCCCCAGCTTTTCCCGGTCGAGATAGGCCCGGTAGCTGCGGATATAGCCTTCCGCCTCCAGTCGCGTCCGCCGGCGCGAGCATTGCGACGGTGAAAGCGCGATCCGATCGCCCAGTTCGTTATTCGTCAGCCTGCCGTCCTTTTGCAGTTCCTGCAGCAGCCGCAAATCCAATTTGTCGATCTGTTCATCCATTGCATAAAATCTCCAAAACACTCACGAATCATGCATAATTTGTTCTAAAAGCATGAAGAATGCAAGGATATTGCGCGCGTTTTGGGCCACACTTTGCGCAGTTAAACTCTATCCAGTCAGGAGGAGAAAATGGGTCCTTTTCCGCATGATGCGCCGCCATCCGAAATCACCGCCGACAACCCGGCCGGCACCGATGGCTTCGAGTTCGTCGAGTTCGCGCATCCCGAACCCGAAAAGCTCAGCGAACTCTTCACACACATGGGCTACGCTGCCGTCGCCAGGCACAAGACCAAAGACATCACCGTTTGGCGCCAGGGCGACATCAACTATGTCGTCAATGCCGAGCCCGGCAGTCACGCCGCCCGCTTTGTCGAAAAGCACGGTCCCTGCGCAGCATCGATGGCCTGGCGTGTCGTCGACGCCAGGCACGCTTTCGACCATGCGGTGTCGAAGGGCGCCGTTCCCTATGAAGGCGATGACAAGATGCTCGACGTCCCGGCAATTGTCGGCATCGGCGGCTCGCTGCTTTATTTCGTCGAAACCTATGGCGCCAAGGGATCGGCCTACGATGCCGAATTCGATTGGCTGGGCGAGCCTAACCCGCGCCCCGAGGGGATCGGCTTCTATTATCTCGACCACCTCACGCACAATGTCTTCCGCGGCAACATGGACAAGTGGTGGGATTTCTACCGCGAGCTGTTCAACTTCAAGCAGATCCACTTCTTCGATATTGACGGCCGGATCACCGGTCTGGTGAGCCGCGCCATCACTTCGCCCTGCGGCAAGATCCGCATTCCGTTGAATGAATCGAAGGACGACACCAGCCAGATCGAGGAATATCTGAAGAAGTACCGGGGCGAGGGCATCCAGCACATCGCCGTCGGCACCGAGGATATTTACGGCGCCACCGACCGGCTTGCCGACAACGGGCTGCGCTTCATGCCGGGGCCGCCGGAGACCTATTACGACATGTCCTATGAACGGGTGAACGGCCACAGTGAACCGATCGAGCGCATGAAGAAGCACGGCATCCTCATCGACGGCGAAGGCGTAGTGAATGGCGGCATGACGAAAATCCTGCTGCAGATCTTCTCCAAAACAGTGATCGGCCCAATCTTCTTCGAATTCATCCAGCGCAAGGGCGACGAAGGCTTCGGCGAAGGCAATTTCCGCGCTCTGTTCGAGTCGATCGAGGCCGACCAGATCAAACGTGGTGTCATCGGGACGGCAGCGGAGTAAACTCTCTCGCGCGTCTGAAAGGACGCGCGGCGCCGGAGAGTGATGGGAGGAGTTGAGCATGGACCAGACATCGATCCAGACGGTCGACGGCGAAGCCGCGGCGACGGACACACTGAAATATATGCCGGGCTTCGGCAACGATTTCGAAACCGAGTCGCTTCCCGGCGCCTTGCCGCAGGGCCAGAACAGCCCGCAGAAATGCAATTACGGTCTTTATGCCGAGCAGCTTTCCGGCTCGCCCTTCACCGCGCCGCGCGGCACGAACGAAAGGTCCTGGCTTTACCGCATCCGCCCGAGCGTGCGCCACACGCGGCGCTTCTCCAACGCTTCCTATCCGCTCTGGAAGACCGCGCCCTGCCTCGACGAGCATTCGCTGCCTCTCGGCCAGCTTCGCTGGGACCCTATCCCTGCGCCGACCGAAAGACTGAATTTTCTGGAAGGAGTACGGACGATCACGACGGCAGGCGATGCCGTGACCCAGGTGGGCATGTCGGCCCATGCCTATGTCTTCAATGAGGACATGGTCGACGATTACTTCTTCAATGCCGACGGCGAACTGCTGATCGTGCCGCAGCTCGGCGCCATCAAAGTATTCACCGAAATGGGCATCATGGATGTCGAGCCGCTGGAAATATGCCTCATCCCCCGCGGCATGATGTTCAAGATCCTCAGGATCGGCGAGCAGCCGGCCTGGCGTGGTTATATATGCGAAAACTACGGCGCCAAATTCACGCTGCCGGACCGCGGCCCGATCGGCGCCAACTGCCTGGCGAACCCGCGCGATTTCAAGACGCCGGTCGCCGCCTTCGAGGACAAGGAAACGCCGTGCCGTGTCCATGTGAAGTGGTGCGGCAAATTCTATGTCACCGAGATCGGCCACTCGCCGCTCGATGTCGTCGCCTGGCACGGCAACTACGCGCCGTTCAAATACGACCTCAGGACATTTTCTCCCGTCGGCGCCATCCGCTTCGATCACCCCGATCCGTCGATTTTCTCGGTGCTGACGGCGCCGACCGAAGATGCCGGCACCGCCAATGTCGATTTCGTGATCTTTCCGCCGCGCTGGCTGGTCGCCGAGCACAGTTTCCGTCCGCCCTGGTATCACCGCAACATCATGAGCGAGTTCATGGGCCTGATCCACGGCCAGTATGACGCCAAGGAGGAGGGATTCGTGCCGGGTGGCATCAGCCTGCACAATATGATGCTGCCGCACGGGCCGGACGCGCTCGCTTTCGAAAAGGCAGCCAATGCCGAGCTCAAACCGGTGAAGCTCGATCACACCATGGCCTTCATGTTCGAGACCCGATACCCGCAGCAACTGACGAAATACGCCGCCGAGCTGGAAACGCTGCAGGAGGATTACCTCGAATGCTGGGACGGGCTGGAACGCAAGTTCGACGGAACCCCCGGTATCAAGTGACAACATCGGAATTGGAACATGAAACTTGCGACCTTGAAGGACTCCACCAGGGACGGCCGCCTCGTCGTCGTGTCGCGTGACCTGACCCGCTGCTCCGAAGTCGGCCATATCGCCCGCACGCTGCAGGCAGCGCTCGACGACTGGGAGCATGTGGCGCCGAGACTTGCGCTGATTGCCGAAGGCATCGAGACCGGAGCCCAGCCGACGCTTCGCTTTCACGAGCATGACGTAACGTCACCTTTGCCACGGGCCTATCAATGGGCCGACGGTTCCGCTTACGTCAACCATGTCGAACTGGTGCGCAAGGCCCGCGGCGCCGAAATGCCGGCAAGCTTCTGGACCGATCCGCTGATGTATCAGGGCGGTTCGGATGGTTTCCTCGGGCCGCGCGATCCGATCGTCGCGGCCGACGAGGCCTATGGGATCGACATGGAGGGCGAGGTCGCCGTCATTACCGGCGACGTTGCCATGGGGGCGAGCCCGGAGGCCGCCCGCGGCGCCATCCGTCTGGTGGTGCTCGTCAACGACGTGTCGCTGCGCGGCCTGATCCCCGACGAGCTGGCCAAGGGGTTCGGTTTCTTCCAGTCCAAACCGGCTTCGGCCTTTTCGCCTGTGGCGGTGACGCCGGACGAGCTTGGCGACGCTTGGGATGGCGGCCGGCTGCATCTGCCGCTGCTGGTGAACCTGAACGGCAAGCCTTTCGGCAAGGCCAATGCCGGCATCGACATGACCTTTGATTTCGGCCAGTTGATCGCCCATGCCGCCAAAACCCGCAGTCTGACGGCCGGAACGATCATCGGCTCGGGAACGGTGTCCAACAAGCGGGACGGCGGCCCGGGCAGACCGGTCGAAGACGGCGGCGACGGCTATTCCTGCATCGCCGAGATCCGGATGATCGAGACGATCGAAACCGGCGCGCCGAAGACGCCCTTTATGCGCTTCGGCGATCAGGTCCGCATCGAGATGAAGGATCGTGCCGGCCATTCGATCTTCGGGGCGATCGAGCAGACCGTCGAACGCTGTGGAGGAGAGGGGCCGCAATGAGCGAGGTCGTTCTTTACGACTATTGGCGATCGTCGGCGAGTTATCGCGTCCGCATCGCGCTCAACCTGCTGGAGATCGACTACAGGACGGTGCCGGTCAATCTGCTGGAGGGCGCCCAGAGGGCGCCGGACTATCTCACGCTCAACCCGCAGGGGCTGGTACCGACCCTGGTGATCGATGGACAGGTTCTCACCCAGTCGCTTGCCATCATCGAATATCTGGCCGAACTGCGGCCGGAATACGGATTGCTGCCAGGAGACAGCGCCGGCCGCCAGCATGTGCGCGCGCTGGCCTATGCGGTCGCCATGGACATCCATCCGATCTGCAATATGCATGTCGTGACGCATCTCATGACCATGACCGACAAGGCCGACGCCCGCGAAGAATGGATGGAGCATTTCATCGCCGACGGATTGTGCAAACTGGAGGCGATGATCGGCGAAGCCGGCGGAACCTTCAGCTTCGGCAAGACACCGACGATGGTCGACCTCTGCCTTGTCCCGCAGGTCTACAACGCCCGCCGCTGGGGTGTTGATCTCACGCATCTCAAGCGCATCGTCGATATCGACGCCAGATGCGCCGAACTGCCGGCCTTCCAGGCGGCGCATCCCGACCGCGTAAAGCCGTGACGTCACCGCCCGGGGACAACGCATCAGGCTGATGAGGCCGGCGATTGGACGGAGGACTACGCGTCCCGCCACGACGGGAACGTTGCAGCCTGGCCCAGCCGCTTGCCCGTTTCATCGATAAGCTGCCAGACGGTCACGTTCTCGATCCAGAAACGGCGCCCCGATTTTGCGATCCTGACGCCGCGGCCATTCTCGACAAACCCATCGCGGGTCACGCTATCCAGCAGCCGCTGACGCTCGGCGCGGTCAGGCTGCTCGGCCGAAAGCCGCGACGGCAACGAGATGAATTCATCCCAGTCATATTCGAAGCAGTTCTGCGCCGTGCGGTTCGCATAGATGAAGCGCGGATCGGGCAGGGTATTGTGCGCGAGGACCACGAAAGGCGCATCGCGGTAAAGCCAGCCCGGCCCCTGTCCGCCCTGGACAAGAGGACGACCGACGATGCGCAGGTGGCTGCCGGTCAGCAGCGAGAAGAAATCGGGATCGCTCGTCAGGTCGAGGGCGTGATTGTCATAGGGTGATGTCACGAAGTGCCTCGCTGGTCAAAAGCTTCGGTGCAGGCGGCATAGCCGAGCGCGCAAATCCGGAGACGAGCAACTGCGGGGCCAGCTTGCCTGAAGCAGATGCGGTCAGCTGCAGTGACTGTGGCAGGGCGAAGACGCTCAGCAGCCGTCCAGCGCCGTGATTTTCGAAAGCAACGTCTTGCCGAATGCGTAGGTGGTCTGGACATCGGCGCGCCCCTGGCAGCGGCGGCCGTCGTTGGTGACATATTCGTAGGAAACCCGGACATTGTCATTGCCGCGCAGCGCCGTGCCGGTGAGTTTGAGCGGCTGCGACATCGCGCCGAAGAAGGCATGGATCGACGCTTCGTTGAAGGGGCCTTTGCCGCGCTTTTCCGGAATGACCAGAGCCGAGGCGGTTTCACCATCGGCGACCGCGAGTGCGGAGTAGAACGCCGTCACCGTGCCCATCGGATCATACGGCAACGTCTTACCCTCCTCGGACGTCGCATTCGCCGCGTCCAGTTGAACCGCCTGGTAGGCAATGCCCACGCCCTGGGCCTTGTCAGGGGTCAGCCATTCGATGCCTTCAGGCGGCGCCGAGGTTACGAAAGCGATGGCGGTGTCGGACAATCCTAGCTGGTTGAGGTAGGCTCCCACAAGCGCGTTGGCGACGCCGCTCTCGCTGGCCTTGCCGTCAATCACGCGATAGGCGGCGTGGAAGCCGAGATTGGATGTGGCCTCAAGCATGCGCGGCGAACCGGCAAGCCAGGTGAGGGCGCAGGCTGAAGCGCACAAAGTCCCCGGTGGGACCGCGGTGGCAAAGTTTCGAAGGCGGATCGCCCGCCCGATCTCGATTCCGGCTTTGAGATCCCCGCCCTCGCTGTTCAGAAAAACCAGCGCCTTGTTGGGCGCCGCGGCGACGTTCCTGAAGAGGATTTCGTCACCTTCGTTCAGGACGCCGGTGACGGAGATCAGGTCCGTGTCACCCTCCAACGGCTCGCGCGTGATTTCCGCCGCAGACAGAGGAAACGCGCATAGAAACAGCAAGCCAGCAACAGTGTAACGCATCGATTCCCCCGCCTTTGCGAGGGTTATTGAACATTGCGAGGAATGTTTTGCAAGACTGATCGTGCAACCCTCCGGAGAGGCTCGGCCGGTGGATCGAAGTGAAAGATGAGACCGCACGCCAATCTCCGGCAATCCGCTATGACATTCCTTCGCGCCGGTCTCGATCTGATACAAATGTCATCGTCCTCACGGTTGGCGGAAGTACGAGTTGATACTGGCGCGAAAGCAACGTCTCTTCGACCATCCACTACGATGCCGCGTTGCGACTCCTAATGTTCTGATCCTATGGTGCCGAGAACAGTGATCATCCTCCATGCCCCGCGCGTCGGGCACTGAAGGATGACAGGCCCGGACCCAGCCTTCTCTCAACGCAGCCTTCATGGAGAGCAAGTAGTTTCTATTGTATAACTCCTCGAGTAACGAGTGCTCTCGCCGTTCTCCCAAAAGTAGATTTCACTTCCAGCCGTTGCCACCAGGAGTGATTCGTGATGCCACGTAAGAAAGCGTCAGTCGTCGAGCCCGCCACCCCAGAAACAACGGAAGTGAAAACACCACGTGGTCGGGCCGCACAGAGACCATTCCCAGCGCAATCATTCGAAGAAGCGATGCAGCTCGCGCTGGCAATTCAGAAGTCGGCGGGTTCTAACTCTGTTCGTCGCCTCACCATTTTTAACGCAATGGGAAAGTCACCCGAAAGCAGTATGAGCAGAACGCTGATAATTGCAGCTGGTCGATATGGGCTAACATCGGGAGGCGTCCAAAGCGAGCACCTTCAACTAACCCCTGATGGTGATGTTGCCACCAGCGATGATGTTACGGAGCGCGAGCGGACGAAAGCTCGTATCAAGCTGGCAGTGAATACCGTTGAAATCTTCAAGCAACTCTATGAGCAATTCGCGGGTCAGAAATTACCGGCGACCCCAATCTTGGAAGATAATGCTGTAGCCTTTGGCGTCCCGGAACATCAGAAGAAAGAGTGCATCGAGACGTGGCTGGTGAACCTACGCTTCGTTGGTCTTCTGAACGTTTTGTCAGGCGTCGAACGCATCCTGACCACTGAGCATGCACTCGAACAAATATCATCATCATCAAAGCCAGCCGCTGCTGGGTCAAGGACTTACAGTCGGTCCTCAGACGGAAATGGCATGGTTGTCCACTCCGATGCACAGTTCGATCGCCTTTGCTTTTTCATTGGCCCTATCGGTGACGCCTCAAGCGAGTATCGACAGCACTCGGACTTGATACTAGAACAATTGGTACGCCCTGTGCTGGAAGATCAGGGATTTGAAGTAAAGAGGGCAGACGAAATTCAGGAGTCTGGCCTAATAACAAAGCAAATTTTTCAATACTTGTTGAAAGCGCGACTAGTGGTGGCCGATCTTTCATATCATAACCCGAATGTCTTCTACGAGCTCGCTATACGACATGCCCGAAATCTCCCTGTGGTTCAGATGATTAGGTCTGCCGACAGAATACCTTTCGACGTCAATCAGACAAGAACGACAACCATCGACACAACGAACCTCTATACGTTCGTCCCGAAGATGGCATCCTATAAGGCTGAGATTTCGAACCACATTCGCCGTGCTTTGGAAGACCCATCCTCCGCTGATAATCCCTTCAGTGCATTAACGGTCGAACAGTGAGCCAATTGAAATCTAAGGCAGCCGCAATCAGCTGAATTAGCGGCTTGTCCGCTTTTTATTGACTGTCACCGTCACGCCATCTCATGAGGCGCACTTGAAGAGCGTGCTGCTGGTGGGCAGCTAGTCTAAAATGTCACCCTGCCGACTTCGACAGCGCGCGACGGTCGTCTCAGTGAGTTGGCGGCTCCTGCAATGTTCAGGTTGCGCCTCTTCGCTTCGTCGGTCGTCGATCCAGCCAGGAACTTCTCGATCTCACGTAGATGCTCTGGCTTCACGGCGTCATCCTCGCATTGGCCGTGGTGCCCCTTCCAGATCCTCGCAGCGATCGGGCTATTGACTGCCTCGGTGATCGCCTGTTTCGCAACATCGTTCTCGGAAACGAGGTTTTTCTTCATCAAAGTATGAATCGCTTCGCCAAGGACGACGGCCGAGTCGTGGAAGTCAATGTGTTCGACCGCAGTGTAGATTGGATCTCGCCGCCCGTCATCGAGGCAATGCCGCGCGGTGAAAATCCAGTCATGGATCATGTAAGCGGGCGCATAGCCCCACGGATTAAAGCCCTTGAACGGCTGAACGATCTTCGGAACAGAGCCGCCGTCGGTGTACATGACGCTTGGAATGATCGGAGCCGATTTGGCGCCAGGACGAAGAAACGTCAGTGGGGCATCTGGGTCGGGAACGAAAACGAACTTCCCATCGCCGGCCCCGTCACCTTCACCGACCCACATGACGATCAACGTTCCAGAGAAAGTGCCAGCCCGCAGATCGCCAAAATCGATGGTCGTGCAGCCCGCAAGCACCGCTGTCATCGATGCCGCAGTGAGCATCACCGACTTTTTGAATCGACCTGCCCTTCGACGAATCGAGTTTGCAATAAAAGCCAGGTCCGCCATCAGTGAGCTCCCCTCTCACGTCGACAATTTCCAGGCACCGTGGGTGCCTGGAAAATCTGTGTTTGTATGCTTGTAGCGGTTAGCCAGGTTTAGCTTCCGCTTTGGCCAACACTCACCCGGTTTGGCGAGTTCCTGCCTCAGCTCTTCGCTTCAGAGCAATCAGCTGCACCCGCTCGTAGCCCCGCACGTGTCGCACTTCTCGCAGGTGCCATTCCGCACCATGGTGAAGTTCTGGCACTCCGAGCACATGTTGCCGGTATAGCCCTGCATGATCGAGCGCTGGCGGCGTTCGGCTTCCACCTTCTTGGCTTCGGTCTTGGCCGTAGCCGCGTCGGCTGCAGCCTTGTCGGAGAAGAGGGCGGTGGCGTCGCTGGCGATTTCCTCCATCACCTCTTCGGCGATCTCTTCGGCCAATTCCTTGGCGCGCTCCTCGTAATCGCGCTTGAAGGCGACGATTTCGGAGGTGGAGATGGCGACCGTCGGTTCCAGCTTGCGGGCAGCACTTCCTGCAAAGGCGGTGACCGTGCCGGTCGACGCGGCGCGGGCAGGCGCTGATGTGGCAGCACCCTTGGGTTCGCCCGCCTGGCGTTCGCCGCCGGTGCCGGACACCAGCGTCGGCTTGTAGCCGCGGGTCCAGCCGGTCGACAGCAGGTTGGTCTTGCCTTCCTGGATGCCCTTGCCGAGTGCGGTGTTGGAGAAATCCGACGTATCAACATGGGCGAGGTCATGACGGCCGAGATAGGAGACGGCAAGCTCGCGGAAGACGTAGTCGAGGATCGAGGTGGCGTTCTTGATCGCGTCGTTGCCGATGACCATGCCGGCCGGCTCGAACTTGGTGAAGGTGAAGGCCTCGACATATTCCTCGAGCGGCACGCCATATTGCAGGCCGAGCGAGATGGCGATGGCGAAATTGTTCATCATTGCACGGAAGGCAGCACCTTCCTTGTGCATGTCGATGAAGATCTCGCCGAGGCGGCCGTCGCCGAATTCGCCGGTTCTGAGATAGACCTTGTGCCCGCCGACGGCGGCCTTCTGGGTATAGCCCTGGCGGCGGTTCGGCAGCTTTTCGCGTTCGCGCGAAACGCGTTCGATCACCCGCTCGATAATCTTTTCGGTGATGGTGACGGCCTGGGCGGCGACCGGCGCCTGCAGCAGGTCTTCCAGCGCTTCCTCGTCGTTCTCGTCCTCGATCAGCGAGGCGTTGAGCGGCTGCGACAGCTTCGAGCCGTCGCGATAGAGCGCGTTGGCCTTGAGGCCGAGCTTCCAGGAGAGCAGGTAGGCGTTCTTGCAATCCTCGACGGTCGCCTCGTTCGGCATGTTGATCGTCTTGGAAATCGCGCCGGAGATGAAGGGCTGGGCAGCCGCCATCATGCGGATATGGCTTTCCACCGAAAGGTAGCGCTTGCCGATCTTGCCGCAGGGATTGGCGCAATCGAAGACCGGCAGATGCTCGGCCTTCAGGAAGGACGCACCTTCCAGCGTCATCGCGCCGCAGACATGAATGTTGGCGGCTTCGATGTCCTTCTTCGAGAAGCCCATATGGTCGAGCAGGTTGAAGCTCATGTCGGCGAGCTGTTCGTCGGAAACCTTCAGCGTGTCCTTCAGGAAGTCGGCGCCGAGCGTCCACTGGTTGAAGACGAACTTGATGTCGAAGGCGCTCTTCAGCGCCGCGTTGACGGCTTCCACCTTCTCGTCGGTAAAGCCCTTGGCCTTCAGCGTCGACGGGTTGATCGCCGGCGCCTGGTTGAGATTGCCATGGCCGACGGCATAGGCCTCGATTTCGGCGATCTGGCTCTCGGAATAACCGAGCGTGCGCAGCGCGTCCGGCACGGCGCGGTTGATGATCTTGAAGTAGCCGCCGCCGGCGAGCTTCTTGAACTTGACCAGCGCGAAGTCGGGCTCGATGCCTGTCGTGTCGCAATCCATGACGAGACCGATCGTGCCTGTGGGGGCGATGACCGAGACCTGGGCATTGCGGTAGCCATGCTGTTCGCCGAGCGCGAGCGCCTTGTCCCAGGCCGATTTGGCGTGGGCGGCGAGATCCTGATCCGGGTTTTCCGAATGGATCAGCGCGACCGGGTCGATCGACAGCGCCTCATAGCCTGAGGTTTCGCCGTAAGCGGCGCGGCGATGGTTGCGGATGACCCGCAGCATGCTCTCGCGGTTCGGCGCGAAGTTCGGGAACGGCCCGAGTTCGGCCGCCATTTCGGCCGAGGTCGCATAGCAGATGCCGGTCATGATCGCGGTCAGCGAGCCGGCAATGGCGCGAGCCTCAGTGGAGTCATAAGGAATACCCGACGACATCAGCAGGCCGCCGATATTGGCGTAGCCGAGGCCGAGCGTGCGGTATTCATAGGAGAGTTCGGCAATGCGCTTCGACGGGAACTGCGCCATCATCACCGAGACTTCGAGCACGACAGTCCACAGGCGAACGGCGTGTTCGTAATCGGCGATGTTGATGCGCTTGGTGGCCTTGTCCTTGAACTGCAGGAGGTTCAGCGAAGCAAGGTTGCAGGCGGTGTCGTCGAGGAACATGTATTCCGAGCACGGGTTCGAGCCGCGGATCGGGCCGCCGGCGGGCGAGGTGTGCCAGTCGTTCATCGTCGTGTTGAAGTGGATGCCCGGATCGGCCGAGGCCCAGGCGGCGTAGGAAATCGTTTCCCAGAGATCGCGCGCCTTCAGCGTCTTCATCACCCGGCCGTCCTTGCGGGCGGTCAGCTTCCATTCGCCGTCATTTTCGACGGCGCGCAGGAAGTCGTCCTTGATCGAGACGGAATTGTTGGAGTTCTGGCCGGAGACCGTGAGATAGGCTTCCGAATCCCAATCCGTGTCGTAGGTCTTGAATTGAAGATCCTTGTAGCCCTGGCGGGCGAACTGGATGACGCGCTGGACGTAGTTCTCCGGAACCTGGTCCTTCTTGGCGGCGCGGATTTCGCGCTTCAGGGCAGGGTTCTTGGCCGGATCGAAGCAGTCGCCGTTGTCGCCACCTTCGCAATTGAAGCAGGCTTTCATGATGGTCTTCAGGTGCCGGGCGACGACCTTCGAGCCGGTGACGAGGGCTGCGACCTTCTGTTCTTCCTTGACCTTCCAGTTGATGTATTCCTCGATATCGGGATGGTCGATATCGACGACCACCATCTTGGCGGCGCGGCGCGTCGTGCCGCCCGATTTGATGGCGCCGGCGGCGCGGTCGCCGATCTTCAGGAAGCTCATCAGGCCGGAGGAGCGGCCGCCGCCGGAAAGCTTTTCGCCTTCGCCGCGTAGCATCGAGAAGTTGGAGCCGGTGCCGGAGCCGTATTTGAACAGGCGCGCCTCACGCACCCACAGATCCATGATGCCGCCTTCGTTGACGAGATCGTCCTCGACGGACTGGATGAAGCAGGCATGGGGCTGCGGATGTTCGTAGGCAGACTTGGACTTGGTCAGCTTGCCGGTGAAGGGGTCGACATAGAAATGGCCCTGGCCGGGGCCGTCGATGCCGTAGGCCCAGTGGAGGCCGGTGTTGAACCACTGCGGCGAGTTCGGCGCGACGCGCTGGGTGGCGAGCATATAGGCAAGCTCGTCCTTGAAGGCGGCGGCATCTTCTTCCGAAGAGAAATAGCCGCCCTTCCAGCCCCAATAGGTCCAGGTGCCGGCGAGACGGTCGAAGACCTGGCGCGCATCGATTTCGGAGCCGGTCTGTTCGTCCTTGGGCAGGGCCTTCAGCGCCGCATCGTCGGGAACGGAGCGCCACAGGAAGGAAGGAACGTCGTTTTCCTCGACCTTCTTCAGCCGGGTGGGGACGCCGGCCTTGCGGAAATACTTCTGCGCCAGAACATCGGTCGCGACCTGGGAGAACTGCGCGGGAACATCGATATTCTCGAGGCGGAACACGATCGAACCGTCGGGGTTCTTGATCTCGCTCGTCGCCTTGCGGAATTCGATATCCGCATAGGCGCCTTGCCCGGCCTTCGTGAAACGACGTTCGATGCGCATGGTCTTGACCTCGTGTTGGCGCCCGGTCCCCGCGACCGGGGCGCAAAATTTCTATCCGGCGGCACATTGTCGTCGTGCAGCCAGTCTCGTTTCCGTATTGTCACAGGGGTGTCATCCGGAGATGTCCTTCCTGTATCTTGTGGTGATGGTGGCTGCAAACGCTAAATATAGTATTAACAGCTTATTATCGCCAGTCCCGACGTCACTTTTTTTGGAGGCTGAAAATCGCGCAGAGATCCTGTCAGGCCTGACACCGTTCCCGGCACATCGCCCTGATTCCGCGTCCTAATTTTCAATAGGGAACCGGGCTCGTTACCTCCGGTCCTGTCGCCGCCGCAACATCGGGGACAGTAAGTTTGAAACGGGTGATTCCGTCAAGGGCTGGCCGTTAATTGATTGCTAACCACAACATCTTGTGGATGCGCCTGTGGAGATTGGGGAAAGCCGGGGAGCCCTGAAATTACAATGGCTTGCAGGCGCTGCCGGCTAAGGAAAAGGCTTGAACGGCAAAAAAGCGTCCGGCGGCAAATCTTGGTATGGCATTTTCGGTGCAAATGCGCATGCCGATTCGGCGCGGAAATCGGCCCTGTTCAGAGCGCATCGATGGCGATGGTGACGGTGGCGACGCCGATCGGCCTGTCCTCTTCATCAATGACCACGAAGCTCGCCTGCGTTTCCAGCATCTGGGTGGATTGGTTGCGTTCCGCCCGGTCGATGAAGATCTCTCGGGAGCCGTCGGCGAAGGTTCTGAGGTATTTCTCTTCGTCGCCCTGCCAGTAGTCGGCGGTGATGGTGCTTTGCCCCACATTCAGCCCATGACTGTCGGTGACGAAAAATTCGACGATCGCCCCCTGCGAGGCGTCCTGCCTGGTTTTCAGATAATTCGACACGGATTTGTCGAGCAGCAGCTGGACCATCTGCAGATGGTGCCGATCGACCTCCGACCGGTAGGTCTCGTCGAGGACCCGCAGGTCGATTTCGCTGACATCGGTGAATTTGGCATTCTGCTCGGCGATGGCTTTCAGCACCAGCGGCGTTTCCACCATCGGCCGGATCCGCGTCTCGACATAGTCGCGCACCAGGGAAATATAGGCAGGCTCGGCGCGGGCGGGCGTGAGGGAAAGCAGACATGCCGCCAGCCCGACGGCAACCACCGCAACATATCCCCACCGCGCCATCGTCGTTTCCTTCTACCGCATCGTTTTCCTGCACGCTTTAAGCGCAGTTTGATGCCATTCGCAGCTGCCGAGTTTATGCGAATAAGTTAAAATAGATGTGCATATCCCGATAGCGGATTCAGGAAACCTCGCTGACAAAAACTGGAACAATTTCAAGTGGTAAATACGATGGGTGCGCGCTGTGATCTGTGCGCTCAGCGCGGTCCCTTGGCGATCGGCTCCTGGTAGGTGAAGCCCATGTCCCAAGGGAAGTAGATCCAGGTATCCTGGCTTACCTCGGTGATGAAAGTATCGACCGTCGGAACGCCCTTCGGCTTGGCATAGACACAGGCGAAATGCGCCCGCGGCAGCATGGTGCGCACCTGGACGGCGGTCTTGCCGGTATCCGTCAGGTCGTCGACGACGAGCACGCCTTCGCCGCCGTTTTCGGCAAGCTCGGGCGCTATTCCCTTGAGCAGGGTCATGTCGCCCTGGTTGACATAATCATGATAGGAGGCGACGCAGACGGTCTCGATCAGCCGGATGTTCAGCTCGCGCGAAATGATCGCGGCCGGGACGAGGCCGCCGCGGGTGATGCAGACGATCGCCTTGAACGTCTGGTCAAGGCCGGCAAGCCGCCAGGCAAGGGCGCGCGCATCGCGGTGGAACTGATCCCAGGAGACGGGAAAGGCTTTATCGGGAAGGGACATCGGGCTGCTCCGCGGCATGAAAAAACAACACGCCGTTTGTCGGCGACCGGACGGGCTTGAGGCGGCGATCGACCAAACAGGAAACGCGCGTGCTGCACTGCGCGAGTTCGCGCGCTGCACTGCGCGAGTTGTGGCCGAGGCTCGAAACCGTCATCGGTCGCCGCAATTAACGGAATTTGCCGTCAAAAGGCAAGAGCGCCAATGATCGCGGCGTGGGTCAGCGCGACAACAGCGTCAGCGCCGTCATCGATTGCAGCAAGGTCTTCGTCGTGCCGCCGAAGATCATCTGCCAGAGCCAGGAATGGGTATAGGCGCCCATGACGAGAAGATCGATGCTGTCGTCCGAAAGCCGGTTCTCGATAACATGCGAGGTGTTCTTATCCACGCTTCGGGCCGTCGCAAGCGTCGTCTTCACGCCGTGGCGGGCGAGCGTTGCGGCGATTTCTGCGCCTGCGGTCAGCGGCGATTGCAGCGCCGTATCGGCCGGATCGACCGAAAAGATCTCGACCTGCTCGGCGGCCTTCAGGATCGGCAGCGCATCGAAGGTCGCACGCGCCGCCTCCTTCGAGCCGTTCCAGGCGATCAGCACGCGCTTGATCGGCTTCGGCTGGCGGATGATGTAGGGGATGATCAGCACCGGCCGGCCGGTTTCGAAGAGGAAGCTGTCGACGTCGACATGGCTGTCGGAGGCTTTGGCCGGGTCGGCCTGCGAGGCGATCAAGAGATCGGCGCTGCGCGCGCTTTCGATCAGCGGTGCGGAGCCGTAGCCGATGGAGGTCGCAAAGCTGCGCCACTCGGAGGAGCCGCCTGAGGCCTCAGCCTTGGCGCGGAAAATCCGCTCCACCGCGATGGTTTCGCTATGCGCCATGTCCTGCAGCGCCTGCACGGCGACGGGATCGGGGATTTCCATCGGCGCCACCAGCGGCACGGCGGAGATGTTTTCGGCATGCAGGCCGATCACATGAGCACCGCTCTCGGCGGCAATGGCAAAGGCGAAATCGGCAACCGCGGCGCTATTGTCCGCCGTATCGAGAATGGCGAGAATGGTTTTGTAAGACATATCAATCTCCTTGCGCTGAAATGGCGTGCGCGAGGGAGGAATGCCCGGACCGTTCTCCCGCTCCCTAGCGGGAATCAAGCTTGCTCCCGGTTCCGGTCTTGTCCTCAAGCCTCGGCGGATTGGTTTTCGGCGATGTCCTTCCTCTGGCGGATGGCCTCGATCATGGCGTGCACCTCGGCGCCGGCGGCATCGATTTCCGCCTGCGCGCGGCCGCGCACGACGATCTCGGTCGAGAATTTCTGGCCGATATAGCGGGGGTAGGAACCGATGCTGGTGTCCGGATGGGCTTTCTGGATCGCCGTCAAGGGCGTGCCGATCTCGCCTTCGCCGTAAGGGCAGGCGATCGCGAGCGACAGCACCGGCGTGCCGGTTCGAAGCGTCGGCAGCACATTGTCGACCATCGCCTGGAAAACCTGCGGCACGCCGGCCATCACATGGACATTGCCGATGATGAAGCCCGGCGCCGTCGACACCGGATTGGCGATATGCACGGATCCGCGCGGCATGCGCGCCATGCGCTGGCGCGCCTCGGTGAATTCCATCTCGCGGCGCCGGTACATATCTGCCAGCAGCCTCATCGCCTCTTCATCATATTCGCAGGGCACCCCGAACGCCTTGGAAACGGCATCGGCGGTGATGTCGTCATGCGTCGGCCCGATGCCGCCCGAGGTGAAGACGTAATCATATTTGCCGCGAAGTGCGTTCAGCGCCTCGACGATCGCCTCCTCGTCGTCGGCGACGATGCGCACCTCCTTGAGATCGATACCGGAAAGCGTGAGCAGGTCGGCGAGGTGGCCGATATTCTTGTCCTTGGTGCGGCCGGAAAGAAGTTCGTCGCCAATGGCGAGCATGGCGGCGGTAACAACGGTGGCGTGGCTCATGGGATGTTCCGTGATGTGAGGCTGGTGAATAGGTAGCGCCCTTCGGCCGCTTTGCAAACAGCCGAGCATGATGCCGAAAAGTCAAAGCGGTTTAGGCCTGAAGTGCCGAATGCCTGCTCGTCGGTGATCTGATTTATATCGGCATATGGTGCGGACGGCGGGGGTCGAACCCGCATAGCCTAAGCCGAGGGATTTTCTTACCGCTACGGCTTTCGCCGCCGCCTTCCGGCGTTTGTGGTCTGGACTATACCTTCACCCTAGCGTCTGCCTTAGGTGCTGCCCGTCTAGTCTCTACACCTTCCCCTTGCAGGGCTTGGCTCGGGATTGCCATCTGACAGGTTTCCCCGACTTTGAGCAGTTCTACATCAGGCGTTTCCGCCAGTGCACTCAATTTTGTTTTAAGTCCCTTGTGTCTACCGATTCCACCACGTCCGCGTGGTTCTCCCTGCTAACAAAGAGAGGCGGCATTCTCAACCGATATTCAGTGGTGAGGTGCGATTCCGTTTCAAAGTCAGGAAGCCCTCCATCACCTGGTTGTTTCGAATGTCCAGCTGAATCCCGGAGTAAAGCGGCGATCCGGCGCGCCGATCCAAAGCTTCGGTAAGCAACTGCGCGTCACGAAGTTTTCAAATTGCCGTCGTCGCCATGCAATGGCGGGGCAGTCGATTGCGAAATTTCATGCCAGCCAGCGTAGAAAACTGAGCACAACCCTTGCGACACAAGCTTGTTGAATTTCGCCGAACATTGGGACAAAGTGCTGGCAGGGGTAGCGTTTGCGATTTTTACTGTTGCAATACGTGCATTCACTTTTCGTCATGAACATCGGGACATGTGGTGACTTATAGGGCGAAATGGCTTTTGTTCTGAAGACTTTCGGGAGGCTGCAGCTCGTTGACGGGGAGGGGAATGCTGTCGCGTTTCCTGAGAAAGGCCTGCTGCTTCTCGCCTATTTGTTCACAACCGATCAAGCTTCGGCGGATCGAACGACCTTGGCGCGCTTTCTATGGGGCGAAGCCGACAGGGATGTGGCACTTTCGACTTTGCGGAAGGTGATTTCGAGAATTAAGGCCCGTCAAAACGATCTCGGGGTAAACATCCTTTCGTCTCAGGGCAATATGCTTACCCTCGACCGGGGGGCCCTGTCTTCCGACATGCTGCTGGCTGACAAGGAGGAGGAGGAGGTTGAGCCGTTCTCCCGGCTGAGACAGCTGGTGACGCTGATGAACCAGCCTTTTCTGGAGCCGGTTCACAATCATAGCCGTCAGTTTCAGCGGTGGCTCGCCGAACGTGAAAATTTCCATAACGAGCTTCTCGCCCATACTTTGAGAACGGCGTCCCAACTGGCCCCGTCGCAAAAGGAATCCGAGCTCCTGAGGAAGGCTGCGGTTATCCTGTTTCGGACCGAGCCGAAGGATCCGGAAACGCTGCAACTGCTCATACGGATCTTCAAGGCGGAAGGGGAGGTCGAATCCCTTCGAAGCTATTTTGAACAGCGGCGCAGTTCGACGGCGAGAGCTGTCGCCGCGGGCAGCGGATCCGATGAGGGTGACGCGAAATCCCTGCGTCCGCCATCCGTGTCGTCAAAGGCGAAGCTCGAGGCTGCTCTGCCTCTCGAGCCGGAAGATATCCGGATTGCCATTCCCCGGCTGGTGCTGCTTCCCCCCAGAAATCAATCCGTTCGGCCGCAAGCCGGCTTTCTGGCCGCGTCTTTGGTGGAGGATATCACGATCGGATTTTGCGTCTTCAACAGTCTGGAGGTCATCGCCCCGTATTCGGCGGTGCAAATCGGCCACCAGGTGGAGACGCAGAAGGCCTTCTTTGAACGGCATCGCGTCAACTATATCCTCGACACCCGGATCAGCAATATGGGCGAGGAAGTGACGCTGTTCGCCCAGCTGATCTTTTTCGATCAGAATCAGATTGTCTGGGCGGAAAGGTTCAGCCTCGATCGTATGGATCTTGCCAGAGACAGGAGAGTCGTGGCCCGCCAGATCGCCCTCTCCGTGTCCAGTGAAATCGAGCGTCATGAGGCATTGCGCGAAGATCTGAATCCGGTCGCCTACCACAGATATCTTGTCGGCAGGCGGCATCTGGCGCGGCTGACGCTTCCGAACCTGCGGCGCGTGCGCAAGGAAATGAAAGCCGCGCTCAGCGTAAGCCCCGATTTCACCCCGGCGCTGAGTTCGATGGCGCGGACCTACTCCAAGGAGTGGTTGCTGACGGCCCGGGGGGATATCGATCTTTTGCAATTGGCGGAGACCTTTGCAAAACAGGCCACCGGGACAAGTCCGGACTTCGCCGATGGCCATCGTGAGCTCGGTGTCGCCAAACTCTTGCAGGGCGCCTTCGATGAAAGCGCCGAAGCAATGGAAGTGGCGGAAAGCCTTGCGCCGCACTACGCCGACGTGATTGCCGACTATGCGGACACTTTGGTTCATTGTTCGCTCCCCGCCATGGCCTTGCGAAAGATCGAGCGGGCAATCGAGCTGAACCCGCTCGGTCCCGATACCTATTTCTGGACTGCTGCGGGAGCAAACTATGCTCTCGGCGAATTCGAAGCTTCGCTGGACTATATCGGGCAGATGGCCGATCCTAATTTAGCGGATAGGTTGTCTGCTGCAAGTTGGGCCATGTTGGGTCATCAGGACAAGGCGCGGATCTTCGTACGAAGGTTTCGTGAAGGCAATCCGGACTTCGATGTGGACAAATGGTTGTCTGCAGTTCCAAGTAAAGAGCAGTGGCATAAAGATCTTTATCGTGAAGGCCTGAAGAGAGCTGGATTTTAAACTTCAATCGTTAGAAAGGGCAAAACATGGCTACAGTTGTTGTTATTAGTGTTGAAGGTCAAGACGGGCTCTGGGTCGCCGATCTGGACGCCGGCACCGTATTGCCGCTCCCGGTCCCCAAGGCGGGTGGTTTGAAAGTGGTAACTGATCTTCGCGCCACCGGCGCGACGGTGACAAAGGGCGTGAATGTGGCTGTCACCGTCAAGTCTGCGGAAGCGGCATTCTCCGGTCATTATGACGGCTAGACGTGATGATGGTATAGCGCCGTTGCGTCTTTCAGGCGCGTGACGGAAGCTGTAGCACTTTTGATTATCTGTGATTTATTTGGATTCAGATCTTAAGAATCTGTGCAGAAGTGCGAGACGGCGAGCGGGAAATAGACCTGCTCGCCGTCGAGCATAAATGCGGTGCTCTACGATGTGATCGTCGTTATTCCCGTGCCGATAAACTGTAGCGGTCTCAGCGATACTATCGGCTTGGGTTATGCGGGTTCGTGTCCTCTTGCCCACACAGCTTCATAATACCGTTTGAATATGCACGTATATCGGGGATATAAGCGCGTTATCGCTTGACAAGGGCAGTTTCGGTGCAAGGATTGCGCCGCGGCGGTTGAGTAAGTGTTGTCTTGTGGGAGTAAGGCGATGGTTTACGATTGGACTGGGGCTAAGGTTCGGCGCATCCGGATCTTCAAGACCAGTGTCGCGCTTGTTCTGGGAACCGCGACGGCTGCGATACCGCTGTTCTTCTGGGCCATGGAGTTTCGCGGTTTCTAACCTGAAATCATCACCGTCTCGCGCCACCTGTTGATCACCCAGCCGGCCAGCAACCCTAGGGCGGCGCCCATTGCCTTGATGCCGGCATCATGCAGGCGCGGATGGCGCGTCGGCGAGAGATACTGCAGATATTCGATGGCGACGGCGCCAGCGATCAGCAGCACGGCCACCAATTTCCACTGTTTCGGATAGGCGAGCGCAAAGGCGAGACCGAGAAGAACATAGGCGGCTGCGCGGTCGGTATCGACAGTCGTGACGGTTTCCGGCCTCAGCCCGATCGGCGAAACCGTGACGAAGAGGATGAAGGCGAGCAACAGCCAGGCGAGCGGTCTTGCGAATTTGAACATGATCATGGCTTCATATTTAATGGCTCGCCTTTTCATTGACAGTTAAAATCAGTTCATGTGCCGTCAATTTCGCGGTTGGCTTAAGAAAAGCTTTCGTAAACAAGGCCGGAGCCGAACCGTAAACGGCAGAGGCGGGCTTTCTTTTGCCGGTCGGCCTGTGTCATAGCGGCGGTATAATGATGAGAATGGATCACGCCCGTGACGAGACTTGATGTCGAAAGCGCCGAAGAGGCAATGCGCAGCCTTTTTCCGGCAACGCCGCTGCAGCTCAACGATCATCTTTCCGCCCGCTATGGGGCCGATATCTGGCTGAAGCGCGAAGATCTGTCGCCGGTGCGCTCCTACAAGATCCGCGGCGCCTTCAATTTCTTCCGCAAGGCGATCGGGCAGGGTGCTTCCGGCAAGACCTTCGTCTGCGCCTCGGCCGGCAATCACGCCCAGGGCTTTGCCTATGTCTGCCGCCATTTCGGCGTGCCGGGCGTCGTCTTCATGCCGGTGACGACACCGCAGCAGAAGATCGACAAGACCCGCATGTTCGGCGCTGAATTCATCACCATCCGGCTGTTCGGCGACTTCTTCGACCAGTGCTACCAGGCCGCACGCGATCATGTCGAAGCGGTCGGCGGCGTCATGGTGCCGCCCTTCGACCATGCCGATATCATCGAAGGGCAGGCGACCGTCGCCGCCGAGATCATGCAGCAGCTGCCTGAGGGAACGGTGCCCGATATGGTCGTCCTGCCGGTCGGCGGTGGCGGCCTTGCCGCCGGCATCACCGGTTATCTCGACGGCACCGTGCCGAAATCGGCCTTCGTCTTTACCGAGCCCGCCGGCGCGCCGAGCCTGAGGCGCAGCATCGAGGCGGGTGAGGTGACGACGCTTGCCAAGGTCGACAACTTCGTCGACGGCGCTGCCGTCGCCCGCATCGGCGACCTGAATTTCGCCGCCCTTCGCGATTTCCCGGCAAGCCAAGTGCAGCTGATGCCCGAGAACGCCATCTGCGTCACCATCCAGGAGATGCTGAATGTCGAGGGCGTCGTGCTGGAGCCGGCCGGCGCCCTGTCGCTGACGGCGATCGCCGCGATGGACGCTGAAGCGATCCGCGGCAAGACCATCGTTGCCGTCGTTTCCGGCGGCAATTTCGATTTCGAGCGCCTGCCTGACGTAAAGGAAAGAGCCATGCGTTACGCAGGGCTGAAGAAATATTTCATATTGCGGCTCGCCCAGCGCCCCGGCGCGCTCAGGGATTTCCTCAATCTGCTCGGCCCCGACGACGATATCGCCCGCTTCGAATATCTGAAGAAATCGGCCCGCAATTTCGGCTCGATCCTCATCGGCATCGAAACCAAGGCGCCGGAGAATTTCGCCCGGCTGATCGGAAATTTCGAAGCCGCCGGCATGGGTTATGAGGATATCACCGAAAACGAGATCCTCGCCAACCTGATCATTTGACTTGGCGAAAACAATGTCATCGTGCTAAAGGCGGATCATGGCTTCGTTCCTTTCAAATATCTTTTCGATGTTCTCCGGCGGCGGCAAACCCGCCTCGGAGGCGGCAGGCCCTTCCGGCGAGCCGCAGCTTTACAACGATTGCACGATCTATGCGGAGCCGCGTAGGGAAGGCAGCCAATATCGCCTAGCCGGCCGCATCGAAAAGAAGGTCGGCGACGAGGTGCTGGTGCGCAATTTCATCCGCGCCGATCTGTTTTCTTCCTCCGACGATGCGCTCGAATGCACGGTGCGCAAGGCACAGCAGATCATAGACCAGCATGGTTCGTCACTCTTTGGCGACGGCGAGAAGCTACGTCAGGTCTGAGATCGGGATTGCCGCATCGCCACGTGATACCGGCCACAATTATTCTTTTTTTTCAATCCTGTGACGCGGCGCCGCCGTCGGTGATAGGCATCTCGCTCACGCAATCTTAAAGGATTGCAGCCAAAACTACGGCCTGCAGCATTTGCAGGGCCGCCCTCGTGTTTGAGTTTTTCGGACGATCGACCAAAGAATCCGCCGTCGCGGCCACCGCGCACGCGTTCGGTCCAGGGCGTCGGCCCGAAGCCGGGGTGCGGTGATGGAGACGCTCAACCTCGCTCTCTTTGCCGTCGAAGCCATCGCTTATTTCGCGCTGATGGTCACGCTTCTGCATTTCCGTCATCGGCTCGGTCTCGGGGTTTTCCTGACGGCGCTCGGCGTCATGCATTTCATGGAGACCTACCTGGCGGCGGTCTTCTATATCGCGCTGCCGTTCGGCGATGTGTCGCCGGGCTCGTCGGTCTTCTTCTCCGGCAAGCTGATGATGATCCTGATGCTTTACCTGCAGGAGGATGCCGCGACGGTCCGCCAGCCGATCTACGGCCTGTTCCTCGGCAACCTGCTGACCGTCGGCATTGCCTGGGTGCTGCAACTGCACCTGCCGCTGCAGGTGTCGCCCAACCACACGCCCGACGTCGATTTCCTCCAGGAGATGGGCTGGCTGATGATCTGGGGCACGGCGCTGCTCTATGTCGATTCGCTCGGCATCATTCTGCTTTACGAAAAACTCGGTGATTTCTTTCGCCGTCGCGTCGTCCTGCGTTTCCTGATTTCGGGCTTCGTGCTGCTGACCTTCGACCAGATCGGTTTCTTCGCCGCGCTGAATTATTTCCTGGGCGTGCCGATCGCCGCATTCTGGGCAGGCTGGAAGGCGAAAATGCTTGCCGTCTGCCTCTATGCGGCGATGTTCGCGATCTATGAGTATCGTATCCGTCGGGGCGGCGTTGCCGTGTCCGCACGCTCGATCAGCGACGTTTTCGGCGACCTGACCTTCCGCGAGCGCTACAACGATCTTCTGGAGCGCACCGGCCGCGACATGCTCACCGGCGTCTACGATCGCACGCGCATGGAACTGGAAGCGCCGCTGATGCTGCGCGAGGCATTGAGGCAGGGGCTGTCCGCCACCATCCTGATTATCGACGCCGATCACTTCAAGGATGTCAATGACGGCTACGGCCATCTCCAGGGCGATGAGGTGTTGAAGGCGATCGCCGCCCGGTTGGGCACGACCTTGCGTTCGAGCGACCGCGTCTTCCGCTTCGGCGGCGAGGAATTCGTTGCCGTTTGTCCGGGCACAGACCACGAGGAAGGTCTGCTGCTTGCCGAACGCCTGCGCTGGACGATCGCCACCAGCGTCAAGACGCCGGACGACAGGCCGGTCACGGTCAGCATCGGCGTCGCGACCGCCGACGAGGACGGCGTCGATTTCACCGCGGTGCTGACGGCCGCCGACGGCAGGCTTTATGCGGCCAAGAAGAGCGGCCGCAACTGCGTCGTCGGCCGCTCCGGCGTGGTGAAACTCGGTTGACCCGATCGACGCAGCAGGTTGATTGCCGGTGTTTGTGATGTTGCGTAAACGCAAACATCAGACACCAATATCACAAAATTTCAATAGGTTATAAGAACAATAAAAACGGCTTGTTAGCACAGTGCAAACGTGATCTCCATTGCCGCAACCGATAAGGCTTTCCTACGAGGGGCGTGGAGATATGACGGATGCAGTTGCACGGACGAAGGTCGATGGCGGCGAGTTTGCCGTCCTATGTATCGGAGGATTTCTTCTTTCGATCGCCTATGGCGTGACCTTTCTGATCCCGGTGCTGGTCGGTCAGCGCGGCGGCAACGAGGCGCTCGCCGGCCTGATCATCTCGGCGGCAACCATCAGCACCGTCATTCTGGTGATCCTCTCCGGCCACATCGCCGATGCCATCGGCTCTGCGCGGGCGGTGGCGATTTCCGGGCTGTTTCTGGCGGCATCGGGGCTGGGATTTGCCATGGTGCCCGCAGCCGGGCTCAGCCTGATGACCGTCGGTTTTGTCCTCGGCATCGGCTGGGGCACCTTCTATGCGCTCGGCCCCATCCTGGTCGCCGCGATCACCGAGCCTGAGCACCGGATCAGGTTCTTTGCTCTGCTTTCGGGATCGATGATGTCGGGAATCGGCGCCGGACCGATCATCGGCCGCATTGCCACCGTCTGGTCCATGCCGATCGAGACGGCATTCGCCTTTGCATTCCTGTCCAGTCTCGTCGGCGGTGCTCTTTACTTTTATCTGCATCTGCGGCTGACCAATGCCGGCAAGATTCTGCCGCATGTCAACAAGATCTCTTTTGCCGCAGCGCGTCAGGTGATTGCGTCGCGGGCGATCTATTCCATCGCCATGGTCGGCATCGGCGGTGCGATTTTCGGCGGGCTGTCCAGCTTTCAGACCAGCTACGCCAAGGCGCACGGCTTCGATTATTCGCTGTTCTTCATCGGTTTCATGTCCGCCGCCATCCTGAGCCGACTGTTCGTGGCGGGCTATGTGGTCAAGAAGGATCCATTCTATTCGCTTCTGGTGCTGACGAGCCTGACGCTCGCCTCCATCCTGCTGTTCCTGGTGGTGACATCAAGTCAGCTCGCCTATCTCGGCGCTGCGGCGGTGCTCGGCCTTGGCTATGGGCTGACCTATTCCGTCATCAATGGGCTGGCCGCAAATGAGGCGCCCAAGGGGCTTATGCCGCAATCGCTTCTCTTGTTCTCGCTGTCCTATTTCATCGGCGTCTTCGGCTTCCCACTGATCGCCGGCAATCTGATTGTTTCCTCCGGCATTCAGGCGATGCTCTATGTCTTGCTCCTGCTTGCCGGCCTGAATTCAGCGATCGTCCTGTTTCGTATTGCCCACCGCGCGACAATCGGCAAAACGTCCTTCGCGGAGAAATAGGAAGCCTTCGGCGACTAACCGAAGTCTGGAACAAGATGGGGACCCGGGCAAGTTTGGTGTTGCCCGGGTCCGATTTGCTTAGGCAGCGCGGAAGATCTTGGCGCCGGACGGCGCACTTGTCATGCCGCCGTCGACGGTGATCTCGATACCGGTGACATTGACGGAATCGTCCGACGCCAGATAGAGCGCCGCCTTGGCGATTTCGTCGGCTTCGCTCATGCGGCCGAGCGGGCTCAGACCGCCCATGCGAGCCTCGAGCGCCGACATCGCATCTTCTGTGGGTGCCATCGGCGACCAGATCGGTGTCTTCGTGCCGCCGGGAGTCACCTGGTTGACGCGGATGCCGCGCGGTGCGAGTTCCGACGCCATATTGCGCGTCATCGCGCGCACCGCAGCCTTGGTGGCCGCATAGGCCGACCAGCCGGGAGCGCCGAGCACGGCATGCACCGAGCCGTTGAGGATCACCGAGCCGCTGTCGTTGAGATGCGGCAGGGCCGATTGCACGGTGAAGAACACTGCCGTCAGATTGGTGCTGATGATCCGATTGAACTGCTCTGGCGACGTGTCACCGAGCGGTGTCGCGCCGCCGATGCCGGCATTGGCGAAGACGATGTCGAACTTGCCGACCTTTGCGGCAGCTTCCGCAAAAGCCTTCTCGGTGGCGGCGGCATCGGTGACGTCGACTTTCAGCGCCAGCACGCCGGCCCCAAGCGCCTTTTCGGCGGCGGCAAGCGTTTCCGGGTTGCGGCCGGTGATCACCACCTTGGCACCCTCATCGATGAACACCTTGGCGGTTGCAAGACCGATACCGCTGTTGCCGCCGGTGATCAGGGCGACCTTGTTTCTTAGACGCATGATGCATGCTCCTCTTGGAAATGACAACGATCTGGATTATGATCGTTATCTATAAGGATTATGATTGTAATCCATGCAAGTCAAGAGGCAATGCAGGGAGAATCCGATGGGGCGTTCGCAACTGGAAAAACAGAAGACGCACGAGAAGATCGTCGAGACCGCATCGAGGCGGCTGCGCGAGGAGGGGCTTGACGGTATCGGCGTCGCCGACCTGATGAAGGAAGCCGGGCTGACTGTCGGCGGCTTCTACAAGCACTTCGCCTCCCGCGACGATCTCGTCGCCGAGGCAGTCCAGTTCGCCTTCGATTCATGGGGACGCGGGCTTGAGGCCGAAGGAGTGAACCCGGCGGAGATGACTGCGGCCGATATCGCCGATCGTTATGTCAGCGCCTATCACCGCGACAACCCCGGCGAAGGCTGCCCCTTTGCCGCGCTGACCTCCGATCTATCCCGCAGCGGCGAGAAGGCGAGGGCGATCGCGACGGCCGGGCTGAGGCGTAATTTCGAAGCTTTGGCAAGCAAGGCTGCGGGAGCGGACGAGGGCGAAAGGCGACGTAAGGCGATCATGGCTTTCGCGATGATGGCGGGCGGCGTCGGCTTTGCCAGGATTTCTGCCGATGAGAATCTCTCGACCGAAATCCTCGCGACGATCCGGGATTTTGTCGCCGACATCGACAAATGACAAACGGCCGGCGAAAGCCGGCCGCTGCACTACAGTAGGCGTTGAGAGCCGATCAGGCAGCCAGCGCGATTTCCTGAACGCGCGACTTGGCGGCGTCGATGGCCTTTTCGGCAGCTTCCGGGCCGAAGGCGAGGCCTTCGACATAGATGGTTTCGACATCGGTGATGCCGAGGAAGCCGAGAACCGACTTCAGATACGGCACGGCGTGGTTCAAGGGGGCAGCCGGTCCCTGCGAGTAGACGCCGCCCGAGGTAAGCACCACGTAAACCTTCTTGCCGGTGAGCAGGCCGACCGGGCCGCTTTCCGTGTATTTGAACGTCAGGCCGGCACGGGCGACGTTGTCGATCCAGGTCTTCAGCGAAGAGTAGATGTTGAAGTTGATGAGGCCGGTGCTGATGACGATCGTGTCGGCAGCAAAGAGTTCATTGACGAGTTCGTCGGAGGTCTTGACGGCGGCGACTTCCTCGGCAGTGCGGGCCTCGGCCGGCTTGCGGATCGCGCCGGTGAAGAGGTCGTCGATATGCGGCAGCGGGCTGGCGGCAAGGTCGCGGCGAACGAGGACGCTGCCCGGATTCTGGTTCTTCAGCTTCTCGGCGAGTTCGACGGCGATCGGCGTCGAGAGCGATTCGGCACGCGGGCTGGACGTCAGAAGAAGGATGGACGACATGGTGCATTTCCTTTCGAATTGGATTTGTCGGCCCGTTTTGGGAGGTGAGCCGCAGTCTCGAAGCGGAAAATAGGTCTGGCTTGCTATCGAAAAAACGGTGATAATGTCGATCGAAACTATCGATGGAATGGATGGATATGCTTCCGAACCCGACGCTGGACCAATTGCAGGTGTTTTTGACCGTTGCCGAGACCGGCAGCTTCTCGGCTGCGTCGCGGGCGCTGAACCGAGCTCAGTCGGTCGTCAGCTATACGATCGCCAATCTGGAGGCGCAGCTTGAAGTGCCGCTTTTCGAGCGCTCCGGCGCCCGCCAGCCAAAGTTGACGGAGGCGGGCAGGGCGATGCTGGAGGATGCGCGCCGTATCCTCGGCGACCTGCAGGTCATGCGGGCGCGCGTCAAGAGCCTGAAGGAAGGGCTCGAAGCGGAGGTTTCCGTTGCCATTAGCGTCATGGTGCCGTCAAAGGCCGTGGTTGATGTGCTCCACGAATTCCGCGAGATGTTCCCATCGGTTTCGCTGAACCTCAACGTCGGCGAGCTCGGAATGGTCATGGATCTGGTCATGAGCGGCAAGGCGACGATCGGCATCGGTGGAGCAGTTCTGAAGCAGGACGATTCGGTCGTCACCGAACGGATCGGTCACTCCTTCATGATGCCTGTCGCCGCGCCTAACCACCCGCTTGCCGGGCTCGACCGGCCGCTGACGCTCGGCGACGTGCGCGATGAGGTGCAGCTCGTCGTCACCGATGCGTCGGGCCTGACGAAGGGGCGCGATTTCAACGTTTTGTCCTACAAAACATGGCGCGTCAGCGATATTTCGACGAAGCATCAGCTGATCAAGGCCGGCCTTGGCTGGGGCGGACTTCCGGCGTCGCTCATCCATGACGATCTCCTGAGCGGCGCGCTCATCCATCTCGATCTGGATGCCTACGAACAGGGGGAGTATCCGATCTATTCGATGCGCCGGCTCGCCAACCCGCCCGGACCTGCCGCCACCTGGATGATCGACGCGTTCCGCACCCGGCTTACCCATTGTCCGAGCCAGGCGGATTTTCACGCCCAGATCGCGGAGCTGCGCGAACCCGCAATCCCGCTCGCGGCAGAATGAGGAAGGCGCGCGTGCGCGTCCCTCGAAATTTTCTTCCGATTAGAGAACCAGCCTGAACTTCGAGAAGCCGTCGCCACCGTCGCCGGCATCCTCGATCTTGACGCTCTTGACCGCGGCGAGGAACTGCTTTGCCTTCGGGCCGCTCTCGAAGGTCACCGTCGTGCCTGGCAGCGGCTTGAAGGTCCAGTTCGCATCGGCCGACGGATTGATCGTGCCCTGGTCGTGGATATAGCGGACGATGACGTCGCGGTTGGTGTCCGGCGCCTGGAAGATCACCTTGTCCGCTGCGATCTCCGGGAAACTGCCGCCGCCGCCGGCGCGGTAATTGTTGGTAACGACAACGAATTTCTGGGCCGGATCGATCGGCTTGCCGTCGAAGGCGAGGTTCTGGATGCGGTTGGCATCCGGATTGATCGGCTTGCCGGAGGAATCATATTTCGGCGGTTGCGACAGGTCGATCTGGTAGGTCACGCCGTCGATGACGTCGAAATTGTAGGATGGGAAGTCACTGTTGAGCAGCGGCGCATCCTTCGAGCCGGCGTCGATGTGGTTGAACATGCCGGCCGACATTTCCAGCCAGTTCTTCACCTGGGCGCCGGTGATGGCGACAGCCTGCACCGTGTTCGGATAGAGATAGAGGTCGGCGACGTTCTTGATGGCGATATCGCCGGCCGGGACGTCGGTATAATAGTCGGCGCCGCCGCGGCCGCCGGCCTTGAAGGGGGCCGCCGCCGAAAGCACCGGCAGATCCTTGAACTTGGTATCGGCCAGCATCTGCTTGATGTACCAGGTCTGGGCCTGGGAGACGACCTGCACGGAAGGATCGTCGGCGACCAGCGCGAAGTAGGAATAGAGCGGCGCCGACGTCTTGCCGACCGGCGTGCGGACATAGGCGAGCGTTGCCTCATGCTCGGCCTTGGCGGCTTCGACCACATCCTTCTTGTCGGCGTAGTCGGCAACCACCTTCTTCTTGTCGTCGCGATGAAAGATCGCCCGTGCTTCCGAGGTGAAGTCGACGATCTTCCAGCCGTTGCCGTCCTTTTCGAGCAGCAGGTCGATGAGGCCGAGATGCGAGCCCCAGAAGCCGGCCATGACTGCGGGCTTGCCATGCAGCGTGCCCTTTACCGGATCGGCATTGGCAATGCCGTCCCAGCTCTTCGGGCCGGGGAAGACGAGATGCTGGTGGCCGGTGAAGATCGCATCGATCCCTTCGACGGCGGCAAGATGCAGCGAGGCGTTTTCCATCTTTTCGGAGGGCGCGGCACCGTCGATGCCGGAATGGGAGAGCGCGATGACGATATCGGCGCCGGCTTCCTTCATCGCCGGAACCCAGGCCTTGGCGGCCTCGACGATATCGCGCGTCTGCGCCTTGCCTTCGAGGTTCTTGATATCCCAGAGCATGATCTGCGGCGGCACGAAGCCGATGAAGCCGATCTTGACCGGGCTCTCCTTACCGGCGCCGTCCTTGATCTGTTTTTCCACGATGATGTAGGGCTTGAAGAAGAGATCGTCCTGCTTCGGATCCGAAGCGAGTTGGCCCTTGGTCAGGTTGGCGCAGACGAAGGGGAAGTTTGCGCCCGACAGCACCTTGAACATGAAGTCGAGGCCGTAATTGAACTCGTGATTGCCGAGCGTCCCGACCGTGTATCCGAGCGTGTTCATCGCCTTGATCACGGGATGGACGTCGCCGTCCTTCATGCCGTGCTGATAGGCCATGTAGTCGCCCATCGGATTGCCCTGCAGCACGTCGCCATTGTCGATGAGCAGCGAGTTGACGGCCTCGGCGCGGATATTGTCGATGATCGTCCCGGTGCGCGACAGGCCCATCGTGTCGTTCGGCTTGTCGGCGTAATAGTCATAAGGGAAGACGTTGACGTGAATGTCGGTCGTTTCCATCAGCCGCAGATGCGCCTGGTTGGCGCTGGCGCGGGCGCTGAAAGGGTGCAGCAGCACCAGGGCGGAAGTCGCGGCGAGACCGCCGAGCAGGGAACGGCGGCTCATGACGCCAGCATCGAAAATGGAAGACATCGAAACTCTCCTTGAAGGATCATGCATCGTCCGGCCCGTCAGAATTAGGACGATTTGGCGAGGAGTACACTGCTAAAATGACAGGACGGCAAAACAATCGCTAGCAAAGGCGATGTGGTTTTAAAATGCAATTTATGGTGCAGCCATCCGACGGAAATCGATCGGAGGCGGGATCATCGGCAGGATCGTCATCGCGCGCCGCTGCCATCGACGTCAAGTCTACAGTAGCTGCCGGAACGGTCTCCGCCGCTCCCTTCGGCGCAAAAGCGGGCAGCCTTACGATTTCAGCGTCAATGTCGCCAAATGAGGTGGGCGGTCGCCACTGGTCGCGGCTCTAAGCTGACGCACCGCCAGCACCGGCCGTATTTCCTTATGGAAAAAGCGGAAATAGGAGGAGACCTGTGCCCGGGCATTCGAATTCACATCGAACTGAACGCCGATACGGCCATTGTGCTTCCAGCGGATGATGCCTTCGAGCAGTCCGATATTTTCGGTTTCGATGCGCACCTTGCTGCCGGAAGCGGCATGGAGCGGCGTCTTCGTCTCCAGGGCGGCGCCGGTCACCGACAGGTTGAGAATGCGGACATCCACTTCGCTGTTCAGATATTTGACGCTGCCGAAGACGCGGCAGTTTTTCCGGTCGGCCTTGCGGGCCGTGATTTTCAAATTGTGGCTCATATGTTCTCCCTTAAATATAACAGGGAGCATAGCGCACGAAAATTGAAATGGTTTTAGGGGCTTGGCTAAAATTGCAGTGAAATCATTACCTGCCCGCGACCGTCCTGCGGCCCACCACATGTTCGCGCCAGATGGTGAAAATCCCGGCGGCAACGACGATGATCGAGCCGATGATCGTGTTGAGACTGAGCGTTTCGTCATAGATCGTCACACCGATGATCGAGGCGTAGACCAGGGACAGATAGGTCAGCGGCTGGACCGCGGCGGCATCAAGGAGATCGTAAGCGCGGATCAGGAAATAGTGGCTGGAAATGCTGGTCACGCAGACGAGCGCCATCCAGCCCCAGTCTCCCGGCGACATGGAGCTCCAGTAGAACGGGCCGATGATGCTCATCGTGATGCCGCCGATGACGCCGGTATAGAAGAAGCTGGTCATCGACGAGTCGTCGCGGCTGACGAGACGCGTGGCGATGACATAGAAGGCGAAGTTGAAGCAGGAAATAATGGCCAGAAGCAGCTTCACATCGAAAAACTCGCCTTCCGGCTTCAGAATTAGCAGCACCCCGAAAAGCCCGGCGCCAATTGCCATCCATCGTCGCCAGCCAACCCGCTCGCCGAGGATCGGCATCGACAGCAGCGCGATCAGGATCGGCGTCGCGGAAAAGATCGCTTGTGAGCGGGCAAGGCCGATCACGGCAAAACAGGTGATGGCCAAAACCACCTGAACGGCAAGCAGCACGCCGCGCACGACCTGAAGAAGCGGGCGTTTGGTGCGGGCCGTCGTCTTCAGGCCGCCACGCATCTTCGAAGCGAGGATGATGGTGAACAGCGCGAAGGCCCAGTAGCGGATCATCGTCACGAAGATCGGCGGGTAGGTGGACGCCAGATGTTTCGAGATGGCGTCCTGCAGAGAGAAGATGGTGATCGCCAGCAGAGCGAAAATATAACCGTGGGTCTTCGATGTCATGATATGCCGTTGTGCGGGAAACACCGAAAGTCTGGGCAGGCTTTCCGCCAATATGCAAGGGCTCAAAGCCCGACATTCGGCTTGTCGATGATCTCTCTGAGGGCAAAACTCGAATTAATCTTGACGACGTGGGGCAGGGCCGACAGCCAGTCGCGGTGGATCCGCTCGTAATCTTCGAGATCCCGCGCGGCGACCCTGAGAATATAGTCATATTCGCCCGACATCAGGTAACAGACGAGCACGTTGGGGCAGAGCTTCACCGCCGCCTCGAATTCCGCCAGCGTCTTGGCGAACTGGCCCGACAGCGAGATATGCACGATGGCAATCATCTTGTAGTCGAGCGCCTTGTGCGAAAGCCGCGCGTGATAACCGTCGATGACGCCGCTTCGCTCCAGAATGTCGAGCCGGCGCGAACAGGCCGAAGGCGAGAGGCCGATCCTTTCGGCAAGCTCGGCATTGGTGATGCGCGCATTGGCCTGCAATGCCCTGAGAATCGCAAGATCGATGGTATCGAGATCGGCCATTCGAAGAACCTTCGAAGAAAGAGGTAAAGAGCACAATAATCGCCGAAAAAACGCGTCTTCGCAAATCGTCTTTGCAAGGACATTTCGTTGCCTTGGTGGTTGGATTCATCGTCTGAGGAGATCCGCGACTGCGGAGATGACAGGAGAGGAACGCCAATGCGTGTCGGTTGCCCGAAGGAAATCAAGAATCATGAATATCGCGTCGGCCTGACGCCGGCTTCGGTGCGCGAATACGTCGCCCATGGCCATGAAGTCTGGGTGGAGACGAAGGCGGGCGCCGGCATCGGCGCCGATGACGCCGCCTATGCCGCGGCGGGCGCGAAGATCGCCGCCTCCGCCAAGGATATCTTCGAAAAATGCGATATGATCGTCAAGGTGAAGGAGCCGCAGCCCTCCGAATGGGCGCAGCTCCGCGACGGTCAGCTTCTCTATACCTATCTGCATCTGGCGCCCGATCCCGAGCAGACCAAGGGTCTGATCGCCTCCGGCGTCACCGCGATCGCCTATGAGACGGTGACCGACGAGCGCGGCGGCCTGCCGCTGCTGGCGCCGATGTCTGAGGTCGCCGGCCGCCTGTCGATCCAGGCGGGCGCGACAGCGCTGCAGAAAGCCAATGGCGGCCTCGGCGTCTTGCTCGGCGGCGTGCCCGGCGTGCTGCCGGCCAAGGTCGCGGTCATCGGCGGCGGCGTCGTCGGCCTGCATGCCGCCCGGATGGCCGCCGGCCTTGGCGCCGATGTCAGCATTCTCGACCGCTCGCTGCCGCGCTTGCGCCAGCTCGACGATATCTTTGCAGGCCGCATCCACACGCGTTATTCCAGCATCCAGGCGCTGGAAGAGGAGGTCTTCTCGGCCGATCTCATCATCGGCGCCGTGCTGATCCCCGGCGCCGCCGCGCCGAAACTCGTCACCCGCGAAATGCTGTCCGGCATGAAGAAGGGCTCCGTCGTCGTCGACGTCGCCATCGACCAGGGCGGCTGCTTCGAGACCTCGCATGCGACGACCCATTCCGACCCGACCTACGAGGTCGAAGGCGTGGTGCATTATTGCGTCGCCAACATGCCGGGCGCAGTGCCCGTCACCTCGGCGCACGCGCTGAACAATGCGACGCTCGTCCACGGCCTGGCGCTTGCCGATCGCGGCCTGCGCGCCATCGCCGAAGACAAGCACCTGAGGAACGGCCTCAATGTGCATAAGGGCCGCATCACCAACAGGCCGGTCGCCGAGGCGCTCGGCTACGAGGCCTTCGCGCCGGAAAGCGTGCTGAACGTAGCGTAAGCTGCCTGACTCCAGGTCAACTAAAGGCGCCGGTCTCAGAGGCCGGCGCTTTTACCTTGTCGATCCGGCACTGGAAGCAGTTGTTGCGCGCCGAGCGCACATGCACGTAGGCGATACTAGGTCGCGCCAGCAATGTCTCGGCATAGGCCGGAATATCGGCGATTTCGGTCACGGCCCCGGTGCCGTAGACGATACGGTCGTTCTCGCCATAGCCGCGGACGATGAAGTCGGGGCTGGCCGTCAGCACCGGCGGCAGTACCTCATCGGCGGCGTAGCGCCTGCAAGGCTGCTTGTGCAGGAAAATGGGCCCGGTCTCGGCATAGGGCTGCAGCGCCGGGAAGGGCCGGTAGGCGAAAACCAGAAACTCGTCGCCCTCTTCGATATCCTGCAGGCAATGGCGGCAAGGGTTGCCGTCACCGTCCGATATCATCGTCTCGGGCAGGTTGTCATAGGCGTCGCGGCCGCCGTTCCAGAGGGCTCTGGCATCGACGGTCGGCATGGCGGCAAAACGAATGGTGGTCATGGCAGATCTCCTTGTGATCGCCTTGAAAATTGCGCCCGAACGAGCGCGCAAGCCACCCGATTCTTGCGCGTTGCCAATTGTCGCCGGCTCATCAACGATTGATGGAGAATTTCCGCCTCTCCTCTCTCATTCCTGTGCTCGTCACAGGAATCCAGTGCGCCCAAGTCCCTGGGTGCGATAGACTTTTCCCGTTATGGTATTGCTTCATTCACGGCGCAGACGCGCCGTGGCTGGATTCCTGTGACAAGCACAGGAATGAGGGGCGGCGGGGTAGGCGCTTTCCCCGCATAGGGAACCAACCTCTCAGCCTTTCCGCGCCATCTCCAGCAGCTCCTTGTCGCTCAGCGGCCGGACAATGCCTGTACCGGTCGAGACCGGGGAGAAGCCGTACATCTGGTAGAGCTGCAGTGCGCGCGGGTGGTCGAGATTGTTCGTCGTGGTGGTGACCCGCTTCGGATTGAGCGACCAGATTGCGTAGAGCGCCTGCAGCAGGAACCATTTGCCGATGCCGAGGCCGAGCGCATGTTCGATCAGACCAAAATGGCTGAGCTCGATCGTATCCTCATCCTCACAGAAATATTCGTAGAAGCCGGCCGGCGCGCCGTTCACATAGAGGACGCTGATATTGTTGCGCTTGTCGTTCAGCGTCTGGGTCAGTTGCTCGTCGCTCATGCGCAGCCGGTCCACCCATTGCCAGCGCGCGCCGACCTGCCGGTAAAGGTAGCGGTAGAAGGGCAGCGGGATCGCAGGCGCGCGCATGATCGCCGTCTGGATATTGACCGGCACCGGCATACTCGCCTTCGGCGCGGCCGTCATTTCGAGCCGCGTGATGTGAGCTTTCAAAGAAGCGGGTGTCTTCCCCATGGCGATCAGGCTTTATCAGGTGTTGGCGGACCGGTGACGATGGGCGTATCGTCACGGCTGCCCCATTCGCTCCACGAGCCGTCATAAAGCCTGTTGTCGTGATGGCCGAGCGATTCCAGCGCCAGCGTGATGATCGCCGCGGTGATGCCCGAGCCGCAGGAGGTAACGACAGGCTTCGAAAGATCGATGCCGGCATCCTCGATCGTCTGGCGCAGTTCGGGCAGCGATTTGAACCGGCCCTGGTTGGCGAATGTGCCGGAGGGCAGGCTGCGGGCGCCGGGCATGTGGCCGGAGCGCATGCCGGCACGCGGCTCGGGCTCGGCGGCGGCAAAGCGGCCGGCGCTGCGGGCATCGGCGATCTGCATCGCGCCGCTCGAGACGATGTCGCGCATGCTGTCGAGCGTCACCACGCGGCTCGCGTCGAAATCGGGCGTGAAACGCGCCGGCGCATGGCTGGGCACGGTGGTTTCAAGCGGACGGCCTTCGGCCTTCCAGCCGTCGAGACCGCCGTCGAGCACGAAAACATTCCTTGCACCCATCACCCGGAACAGCCACCAGACGCGCGGCGAGGCGAACAGGCCGATGCCGTCATAGACGACGATGCGATCGCTCTCGCTGATGCCGAGCCGGCCGACTTCGGCGGCGAAATAATCGGGGGAGGGGATTGTGTGCGGCAGCGACGTCGAATGGTCGGCGATCTTGTCCTGGTCGAAGCGGATGGCGCCGGGAATATGGCCGGCCGCATATTCGGCATCGGCATCGCGTTTCTGCGCCGGCAGATAGAAGGAGGCGTCGAGTACACGCAGATCCGGTTTGCCGAGTTCGGCCTGCAGCCAATCGGCCGAGACGACGAAACGGCTCTTGCTGTCACTCATGATGCTCTCCCTTGATGCTCAGGCGTAGTCGCCGGGCGTGCCGAAACGGATGCGGAAGCGCCGGTTCTCCTTGCCCTTCTTTTCGATTTTGGCGATGTGAATCTGCCCGACTTCCTGTGTCTCGGAGACATGTGTGCCGCCGCAGGGCTGGCTGTCAATCGAGGAGTTCTCGCCGATGCAGACGAGGCTGACGCGCCCGAGCCCGATCGGCGGGCGCACGTTCTTTGATTTGACGATGTCGGGATTGGCGGCAAGTTCCTCGTCGGTGATCCATTGCAGGTAGACCGGATGGTTCTGACCGACCAGTTCCATCAGGCTGGCCGTGACCTCGTCCTTGTCGATCGTCTCGCTCATGTCGAAATCGACGCGGCTTTCCTCCTCGCCGACGGCAGCCCCGGTGATCGGATAGGAGCAGACGACGGACAGCAGATGGCAGGCCGTGTGCATGCGCATCAGTTTGTAGCGGCGTAGCCAGTCGACATGCAGCACCAGCGCCTCGCCGACCACGGGCCGCGGCTCGTTTTCAAGCGGCACGTGGATGACGATATCCTTGCTCGGACCGTGTTTCGTCTGGCCAAGCGCGATCTTGCTGCCGTCGGCGCGTTCCAGTTCTCCGGTGTCACCCGGCTGGCCGCCCGACGTCGCATAGAAGCAGGTCTGGTCGAGTTCAATGCCCCCATCCTCGTGCACGGCGGTGACGACCGCCTCGCATGTCGAGAGATAGAAGTCGTCACGATAAAGGGCATTGACGGGCATGGGGTCTCACGCGGGTTCGTAGGGAACGTTTATCTCGGGCGACTTGGCCATCCAGCCCGGAACGGGCAGTCCCTTCGACGTCAGGAAATCAGGGTTGAAGAGCTTCGACTGATAGCGGTTGCCGTAATCGCAGAGGATCGTCACCACCGTGTGGCCGGGTCCGAGATCCCGGGCGAGTTTGACCGCGCCGGCAATGTTGATCGCCGTCGAGCCGCCAAGGCACAAGCCCTCGTTTTCGACGAGATCGAAAAGATAGGGAAGCGCTTCGGCATCGGAGACCCGATAGGAAAAATCGGGGGTGAAGCCTTCGAGGTTGGCGGTAATGCGGCCCTGGCCGATACCCTCGGTGATCGAAGAACCCTCGGATTTCAGTGTGCCGTTCTGATAGAACTCGTAAAGAGCGGCGCCGTCTGGATCGGCGATGCCGATCTTGATATCCGCCTTGAAAGCCTTGAGGCCGGCTGCGACGCCGGCCAGCGTGCCGCCCGAGCCGACCGAGCAGATGAAGCCGTCGACCTTGCCGTCGGTATCGTTCCAGATTTCCCGGGCGGTCGTTTCGACATGCGCCTGGCGGTTGGCGACATTGTCGAACTGGTTCGCCCAGATCGCCCCGTTCGGCTCGGTCTTCGCCAGCTGCTCGGCGAGCCGGCCGGAAACCTTCACGTAGTTGTTGGGGTTTTTGTAGGGAACGGCGGGCACTTCGACGAGCTCGGCGCCGAGCAGTTTCAGCGCGTCCTTCTTTTCCTGGCTCTGCGTTTCCGGGATGACGATGACGGTGCGGTAGCCGAGCGCCTTGGCGACCAGCGTCAGGCCGATGCCGGTATTGCCGGCCGTGCCTTCGACGATGACGCCGCCGGGCCGAAGCAGCCCCTTCCGCTCAGCGTCGCGGATGATAAAGAGCGCGGCGCGATCCTTCACCGATTGGCCGGGGTTCAGGAACTCCGCCTTGCCGAGGATGGTGCAGCCGGTTGCCGCCGACGCGCCCTTGAGTTTGATCAGGGGCGTATTGCCGATGGCTTCGAGGACGGAAGGGTGGAAGGTCATGGAATCTGCCTCTATTCGAACTCTTACTTTAGGAACGGTCTTTTCCCTTCACAAGGCTGAGTTGGCAAGAAATGCTATTCCACGCCTCTGTCGGGCACGATAAAATTTGGCCTTCCTCCCCCGAAATGACGCATGGCCCGCAATCTGCCGCGCGCGGGGTGATCCGAAGATTGACTTTCCCCGTACGGATGACGACAAAGCGAAAACGGAGCGCGGCAACTAGGCGTGACCGAAACCGGCATGATTGACGAGCAGATCGACACGATCGATGCATTGATGGCGCATTATGTTGCCGGCTCCTTGCCCGAGCCGGCGCGTGTGCTGGTGCGGTCCCATCTCGAAATGAAGCCGGACAATCGCAGGCTGGTGGACAGCCTCGAGCTGCTCGCCGGGGAGGCGCTGGAAAGCGTGCCGGGAACCGCCATTGCCGATCGCGACCGGCGGCTTCAGGCAATCTTTTCCTCCGCTTCTCCCGTGCCGGCGCCACGGGCGGCCGCATGGCCGGAAAACGCGCTCTTTCCCCAGGCATTGCGTGATCTCGTCGGCTTCGAAGCCGAGAACGTACCCTGGCGGCGGCGGTTGCCGGGCTTCAAGGACTATTGCCTCGATATGGACGGCTGCGAGGTCAGCCTGATGTGGATCCGTCCAGGCCGCGCCCTGCCGGCTCACACCCACAAAGGCATGGAGCTGATCCTCATCCTCGACGGCGCCTTCAACGATGAACGCGGCCGTTTCGGCCCCGGCGACATCTCCATTGCCGACGAGACGGTCGACCACCGGCCGGTCGCCGAAAAAGACAGGCCCTGCATCGCCTTTGCCGTTTCGGACGGGCCGGTCAGGCTGACGGGATCCCTTCGCCAGATGATTGGCGACCTGATCGGCTGAAAGCAGCCACAATGGTGTGATAGAGCCATACATCCGGGAGGAACAGAAACTTCCGGAGCTGTTTTCGTGTTGGTCAGGCAGAGCCGGAGGAAGATGTCATGCGTGATTTCATCGCCCGTCCCGAACATGGAATCGTCTGGATCACCGGGGCGAGCTCCGGTATCGGCCGGGCGCTTGCGCTGAAGCTCGCGGCCGAAGGATACAAGGTCGCCGTTACTTCAAGACGTCACGAAAAGCTGGTCGAACTGCAGGCCGAGGCCCGCGGCCTTTCCGGCAGCATCGTCGTTCTCGACGGCGACGTGACCGATGCCGAGGACATGGAACACATCATGGCCTCCATCGAATATGAGCACGGCACGCTCGCTATGGCGATCCTCAATGCCGGCGTCTATCTGCCGGTTCATGCCGAGGATATGAACCGCGCCGATTTCGAGAAAAGCTTTGCCGTCAATCTTTCCGGCGTCGTCAACTGTCTGTTGCCGGCGATCGGCCATATGAAGACGAAGGGGCAGGGGCAGATCGCCATCGTCTCCGCCGTCACCGGCTATGGCGGCCTGCCGACGGGGGCGGCCTATGGAGCGACCAAGGCGGCGCTGATCAATATGGCCGAAAGCCTGAAATTCGATCTCGACAAGATCGGCATCCGCATCCAGCTCGTCAGCCCCGGTTTCGTCGATACGCCGGCAACGCGGAAGAACGCCTTTCCCACGCCGGCGCTGGTATCGGTCGAGGAGGCGGCCCGGGAGATTGCCGCCGGTCTGAAAACGCAGGCTTTCGAGATCACGTTCCCGAAGCGCTTCGCCACCATGCTGAAGCTGGCGCGCCTGCTGCCCTATGGCGCTTATTTCCCGCTGGTGAACCGCGTAACCGGCTGGCGGGAGCGGCCGCCATCGGCAGGTCACCATCCGGTGACGCCGCATCCAGCGGAATGATCAGCGGCGCGAGAACACCACCTGGCGCACATCGATATTGCGGGCGCGGAAGCCGGCCTCGCAATAGAACAGGTAGAATTCCCAGAGCCGTTTGAAACGCTCGTCGAAACCCATCGGGCGGATGCGTTCCCACACCGACCAGAAGCGCTCGCGCCATTCGGCAAGCGTGCGGGCATAGTCGAGCCCGAAGCCGAAATCCTTGTCCAGCGACAGATCGACCTTGCCGGCAAGGTCTGCCAGGTGATTGCGCGTCGGCAGCATGCCGCCGGGAAAGACATATTTCTGGATGAAGTCGGGATTGCTGCGATACTGGTCGAAGGATTCTGGCTGGATGGTGATGATCTGCAGGCCGGCCTTGCCACCCGGCTTCAGACATTGCCTGAGCTTGGAGAAATAGGACGGCCAATATTTCTCGCCGACCGCTTCGAACATTTCGATCGAGACGATCCGGTCATAAAGGCCGACCTCGTCGCGGTAGTCCTGGAAGCGGAATTCGACGCGGTCGCCGAGGCCGGCCTTGCGGATGCGCTCTTCGGCGAAGGCGAGCTGCTCGCGGCTGATCGTCAGCCCGGTCACCTTGCAATTCAGCTCGCCTGCCGCGAATTCGGCAAAACCGCCCCAGCCGCAGCCGATCTCCAGCACGTGATCTCCGGGCCCGATGCCGGTCGCCTCGGCGAGCGCGCGATATTTGGCATTCTGTGCCGATTGCAGGTCGTTGGCGCCGGTGGAGTAGAGTGCGGAGGAATAGGTCATGCTCGGATCGAGCCATTGCCTGTAGAAATCGTTGCCGAGATCGTAATGGGCGGAAATGTTGCGCTTCGAGCCTGTCCTGGTGTTGGTGTTCATCCAATGGCGGACGCGCTCGAGCAGGCGGCCAAGGCCGCCCTTGCCATGCGCATAGCTGAAGGCCGCCTCGCCGTTGACGAGAAAGAGTTCGAGGAAGGAGGCGATGTCGGGGCTGTCCCAGTCGCCGTCCATATAGGTTTCGGCAACCCCGATCGTGCCGCTCGTCAGCGCCCGGTAGGCAAGGTTCCAGTTGTGGAGGCTGAGAGCCGCTTTCGGCCCGGCCTTCTTGCCCTCGACCAGCAGCCGGCGGCCGTCGGGGAGGGTAACGGCGAGCGAACCGTGCTGCATGTGCAGAAGTCCGCGCAGAGCCAGCTTTGCCTTGAAGGGAAGACCCTTCACCATGCGGGACATGTTTTCGGCCGTCAGCGTCACCGCGTCACGAGCCAGCAGATTCCAGTCCTGCGCCTTGCTCATCTCTCCTCCTCCAGCATTTTCTTGCCGGTTAGGGACGACGAAGCATCCTATCATAAACACGCGGCCGCCCCCCGGCCATTGCACCGAAGGCTACCGCATAATTCCCGAAATCGGAACAGATTTAACCGGCGCGGTGCGGGGCGGACCTGCGCGTCGATGCGGGATCTTTCGTGGCGTTGTAGGCGGCGAGCGCCCGGTTGCGCGCGCTCGCATGGTCGACGATCGGTTTCGGATAGGTTTGGCCAAGGGTGATGCCCGCCTCGTCGAGCATGCTTTTCGGCGCTTCGAACGGCCGGTGGATGTATTTTGCCCCGAGCTTTCGAAGCTCCGGCACGTGAGCTCTGATATAATCGCCGTCAGGATCGAAGGTCTGGCCCTGCAGCATAGGATTGAAGATGCGGAAGAACGGCGAGGCGTCGGCTCCCGAGCCCGCCACCCACTGCCAGCTTGCCGCATTGTTGGCGGGATCGGCATCGACCAGCGTCTCGCGAAACCAGGCCTCGCCGCGGCGCCAGTCGACCATCAGGTCCTTGATGAGGAAGGAGGCGACGATCATGCGCACGCGATTGTGCATCCAGCCATGGCGCCAGAGCTGGCGCATGCCGGCATCGACGATCGGGTAGCCGGTCAGCCCCCGGCACCACGCCTTGAAATCACCGTCGTCGTTGCGCCATTCGAAGCCGTCGAAACGATCGTTCCAGTTCTGAGAGGCAAGCTTCGGGAAATGGAACAGCAGGTGATAGGAGAATTCGCGCCAGGCAATTTCCTTGCGGAAATGGACGATATCGGCTGCCGGCACGCGTTTCGACAGACCGCGTGTCGCATCCCAGATGCGGGCAGGGGAGATCTCGCCAAGCGCCAGATGCGGCGACAGCATCGATGTCGCCTGCTTGGCCGGAAAGTCACGGTTCTCCTTATAGCCGTTGAGCGCGTCCTCGACGAAGGTGCTGAGCCTCTCGCTCGCGCCCTGCTCGCCCGGCGTCCAGAGATCGCTGAAATCCTTCGCCCAGTCCGGCTTCGTCGGCAGCAGCGTCCAGCTCTCCAGCCGCTCCGATTTTGCAAGCTCCGATGCCAGCCGCAGTTTCGCGGGCGCAGTGAGCGGCGGCTCCGGTTCGCCCGCACTCTCCAACGCCCGCCAGAATGGCGTATAGACGCGATAGGGCGTGCCGTTGCCGGTCATCAGCCGCGAAGGGTCGTGCAGCAACTGGCCGCCGAAGCTTCTCACCTCGATCGCCTGCTTTTCCAATTCCTGCTCGATGCGGATGTCAATGGAAATCCCCGACGGATCGTAGCGGCGGTTCCAGAAGACGGATTCGGCACCACTCTCCCGGATCAAGGCGCAGAGCACTTCGAGCGCCTCGCCGCTCGCAAGCACCAGCCGTCCCTGCCGCCGGCGCAGCGACGTATCAAGTGCTTCCAGGGAATGGTGAAGCCACCAGGCCTGCGCGGCGCCCAATGGACCGGTGCCTGCCGCGGGCTCGCTGATATAGAGGGGAATGACCGGCCGCCCGGAGCGGTGGGCCGCGTTGAGAGCCTGGTTGTCGTCAAGGCGCAAATCCTTGCGAAACCAGAGAATGACAGGTTTTGCCGCGTCCTTCGTCAATGAAACCGTTTCCTGCGTGTGTTCCCTGCTACGGTCCTACGGAACGGCCGGATCAAAAGTTTCAGCCGGAAGAATGCTTTCATTGCTGTCGCATATGAAAAGGCCGGCGTGAACCGGCCTTCTCTGACTGCGGAGAACCGCGCTTTAGTTGTCGTATTCGCGGCAGGCTTCGCTGATCGATGCGCCGCTCTGACCGCCGCGTGTGTCGACGCCGGACATCTGCTGCGGCATGCCGGGGCATTCCATCGTTTGCGGTCGGCCGATACTCTGTGTCGTGGTCGGATCGACCGGCGCGACCTGCACCGGATACATACCGTTGTCACTGTTGGTGTAATCCGACGAATAGTTACCCGAACTCGGATCGGTCGAGCCGCCATTCGTCGGCCCGATCGGGTCGGGGTTCGACTGGGCAAAGGCCGACGATGCCATGCCGATCGCGAGCAGCGAAGCGGCAACAAGGGACTTGGTCATGAGGATATCCTCCTTTGATTTTCATCTTGGGTGGCCATCGGCTAACTGCCCGGCGGAATCATTGTTCCCAAATTTTGCGAAAAACTGCACGCGCGCCTTGCATGGTTACGCGTAAACCTTAACCGCCGAAGCCGCTGGATCGTCGCTGCTGCCTGCCTTAGGGACATGGTGAAACGCTAGAAAACAGCAGCATGAGGCCGCTATGTTCGTTTCCCCTCGTGAGGCCGCAGATCTCGGTCTCCAGATTGCCCTTGCACTCGCCCTGACGGCAAGCGGCATGGCAATCGCATCCTCTGCCATGGGCGGCGAGAAGGACGGTATCTCAGCGATCGACATCAGCCGCCCCTCACTATGGACCGCCATTCCGACGCGCATCGATCCGACAACACAGGCCTATCTGCGCGCCGACGTTCCGCCCGCATTGGAACTCGCCGACGGCGATGACCTCTGCCACGACCCGATCGGCCTTCGCCTCTCCTGTGATCTGATTGCCACATCCGGCACAGCGGCTTTTTAGGGGCGGGAATTTTGCAGGCGTCGCCTCTAGCTGCCGACGCTTGCAAAAGCCGGTGATTTGCCGTTTCATCGCCCGATACGACAACCATCCGATGCTTTTCCTTAAAGGATCCGCTTTTGTCCCTGCCGATGCCCCGTGGCTTCGAGAAGCCTTATGCCGCCTTCCTGTTCGATATGGACGGCACCATTCTCAATTCGATCAAAGCGGCCGAGCGTGCATGGAGCGACTGGGCAAGGCGTCAGGGGCTCGATGTCGCCGACTTTCTGCCGAAGATGCATGGATCGCGCGGCGTCGACACGATCGCCCGGCTGAACCTGCCGGGCGTCGATCCCGAACATGAAGCCAGGCTGGTGACCGAGGCCGAGATCGCCGATGTCGGCGATGTCGTCGCCATTTCAGGTGCTGCGGCATTCCTGAGCTCGCTGCCGCCGGATCGCTGGGCGATCGTCACCTCATCGCCTTTGCGACTTGCCCGCCGGCGGCTGGAGGCGGCAGGCCTGTCGCTGCCAAAATTCATGGTGACGGCTGAGGATGTGAAGGTCGGAAAACCCGATCCGCAATGTTATATTCTCGGCGCCGAACGCCTCGGCGTCAGCACGCAGGACTGCCTGGTTTTCGAGGATGTCGCCGCCGGCATTACTGCCGGCGAGGCGGCGGGCGCCGATGTCATGGTCGTCACGGCGACTCATCATGACAAGATGGAAACGCCGCATCGGACCCTGTCATCCTACGACGAGATCTCGGTGCGTATCTCGGCCGACCATAAAATGTTCATCGTCCCGAAGACGGTCGGATAAGGGTCCCTGCCTTTCACTCCGCGGCGGCGGCAAGACAGCGATCGATGATCCTGCCGATTTCGCCGCGGCAGGAGCCGCAATTGGTTCCGGCGCTCGTTTCCTTGCCCACCGCCTCGACGCTGTGGCATCCGCCGCGCACGGCGGCGGCGATCTGGTTGACCCCGACGCTGAAGCAGGAGCAGACGGTGGCGCCCGGATCCGGCCTGCCGGCGCCGGGACGACCGGCGACGAGTGCAAAACGTTTCCTCAGATCATCATGTGCGGCGGAGAGCTGCGAGATCGCCCAGTTGCGCGCGACGGCGACCGGCTCGCGAGCAAGGAACAATGCGGCGAGCAGCGTCTCGCCATCGAAGAAGGCGAGCCGGAGGTCGCCGGTTTGCCGGTCGGCATATCCCAGCGGTTCGATCTCATCAGGAATGGCGAAAACCGCCCGGCACCAGGCCGTCCAGTCTTCGACGGTCCGGTCGAAGGCAAGCTCCAGCCGCCAGCCGCCCTCGGCTTTCGCCAGCGCCCAATAGGCCGCGTCAGGTGTTACGGGTTTTGTTGCCGAGACGGCGAAACCGTAATGGCTGGCGGGGAAGGGCCGGACGGCGACAGCGACGTTCTTCGACGCCGGCTGGCCGGAAAAGGGATCGGTGATCGGCGCGACCACGGCGTCGATCCGCGCTTTTGCCGCGAACTGGTCGTTCCAGTGCATCGGCGCGAAAATGCCGCCGCGCGCCTGGCGATCGGTCACCAGCGCCCGGACGATCGCCTTGCCGTGGGGGCTGTCGATCTCGACAAGGCCGGCGCTCGATATGCCGGTCTCGATCGCGTCGCGCGGATGGATCTCGGCAAAGGGTTCGGCGATATGGGCGGACAGCCGGGCGCTCTTTCCGGTTCGCGTCATTGTGTGCCACTGGTCGCGGATGCGCCCGGTATTCAGCGTGAAGGGGAAATCGGCATTGGTACGATCGGTTGCCGGCGGTTCCACCGCGACGAAGCGCGCCTTGCCGTCGGCATGGTAGAAACCGCCATCGGCGAAGAAGCGGGTGATGCCGGGTTCTGTCCCTGCCGCCTGCGGCCACTGGAAGGGCGACAGCTCCTCGTAAGCGTCGCTCGAGATACCGGCGCGGGCGCCGATGTCGAAGTCGCGGCTGCCGTTGTTTTCGAAGGCGGACAGGGCGGCGTGTTCGGCGAAAATCTCGGCCGGTGCGTCGAAATCGAAGGCGGCGGCAAATCCCATGCGGCGTCCGACCTCGGCAAGCTGCCACCAGTCGGCCTTGGCATCACCGGGCATGTCGAGAAACGGCCGCTGTCTGGAAATGCGCCGTTCGGAATTGGTGACGGTGCCGTCCTTCTCGCCCCAGCCGAGCGAGGGCAGAAGCACCTGCGCGTGCCGGGCCGTATCCGTCTCTCTCAGAATGTCGGAGACGACGACGAAGGGACAGGCGGCGATCGCGCTTTCGACGCTGTCGGCATCCGGCATCGAGACGACGGGATTGGTGGCCATGATCCAGAGCGCCTTGATGCGGCCGTCGGCGACGGCGCGGAACATGTCGACCGCCTTCAGCCCGGGCTTGGCGGCAATCACCGGCGATTCCCAAAAGCGCTGAACGCGGTCGCGGTCTTCAGGATTTTCGATCGCCATATGGGCGGCGAGCATGTTGGCGAGACCGCCGACCTCGCGCCCGCCCATGGCGTTCGGCTGGCCGGTCAGCGAGAAGGGGCCCATGCCGGGGCGGCCGATGCGGCCGGTCGCCAGATGGCAGTTGAGGATGGCATTGACCTTATCGGTGCCGGACGAGGACTGGTTGACGCCCTGGCTGTAGCAGGTGACCACCTTCGACGTCGTCTCGAACAGGCGGAAGAATTCGCGAATCTGCATGGCCGGCAGGCCGGTCCGTTCCAGCAGATCGTTGATATCGAGCGCTGCGGCTGAAGCAAAGGCGCCGGCAAAACCCTCCGTATGGGATGCGATGTAATTCTGGTCGATCGCGGGGCTTGTCGCCAGATGGGCAAGCAGCCCCATGAACAGCGCCACGTCGCCGTCCGGGCGGATGGCCAGATGCAGGTCGGCGATATCACATGTCATCGTCCGGCGCGGATCGATGACGACGATCCGCATGTTCGGTCGCGCCGCCTTGGCGGCGGCAAGGCGCTGGTAGATGACGGGATGACACCAGGCGAGGTTGGAGCCGGTGAGCACCACCAGATCCGCAAGCTCGATATCCTCATAGGTCCCGGGCACGGTATCGGCGCCGAAGGCGCGGCGATGGCCGGCCACGGACGAGGACATGCAGAGCCTGGAATTGGTGTCGATATTGGCCGAACCGATGAAGCCCTTCATCAGCTTGTTGGCGAGGTAGTAATCCTCGGTCAGCAACTGGCCGGAGACGTAGAAGGCGACGGCGTCAGGCCCGTGTTCGGCGATCGTTTCGGAGAAACGCCGGGCGACCAGATCGAGCGCCTCGTCCCAGCTGGCGCGTGCGCCTGCGATCTCGGGATGGAGAAGCCGGCCGTCGAGATCGATGGTTTCGGCAAGCGCCGAGCCCTTCGAGCAGAGCCGGCCGAAATTCGACGGATGCTCGGGATCGCCCTTGACACTGACGGCGCCGGCCTCGTCGACCGTGGCGATAACGCCGCAGCCGACGCCGCAATAGGGGCAGGTGGTCTTGACCTCAGCCGCCATTATTCGGCCGCCATCAACAGGCTTTCGAGCGCGATGAACAGGGCGCCGTCCTCATTGCGGACCGGTATGGTCCGCACCTCGCCCTGGTCGGCGCCGAGCGCCTTGCCGGTTTCCAGAGAGATCACCCAATTGTGCAGCGGGCAGGTGACGGCCTTGGCATGCACGATGCCCTGGGAGAGCGGGCCGCCCTTGTGCGGGCAGTGATCCTCGATGGCAAACACCTCGTTTTCGGCCGTACGGAAGACGGCGACCTTGCCCTGCGGCGTCTTCACGCAGCGCGCGCCGCGCAAGGGAATATCGGAGATGTCACCGATTGCGATCCAATTCATGTCCATCTCCTTATTCGGCAGCCTGCGGATAGCCGATCGTCGCCATCGGCTTGAACTCGTGCTTGTCCTTGCCGGAAACACGCTCCGACCAGGGATCGACCTGGGCAAATTTCTGGCTGAAGACGAAGCGCTCGTAATAGGCTTTGCGCTTTTCGGCATCGCCCATGATCTGGCGGCGGATTTCCTCCACGCCGACGCGCTTGGCCCATTTGTAGATGCGCTCGAGATAGCGGGCCTGCTCGCGGTACATCTGCGTCAGCGCCACGATATGCTCCAGCGCCTCGTCCTCGGTCTTCACCAGGCCGAGCACCTCAGTACCCTTGATATCGAGACCGGCCGCGCCGGCGAAATGGATCTCGAAACCGGAATCCACGCAGATCACGCCGATATCCTTGCAGGTTGCTTCCGCGCAGTTGCGCGGGCAGCCGGACACCGCCAGTTTCAGCTTGGCCGGCGTCCAGGAGCCCCACATGAATTTCTCGATGCGGATGCCGAGACCGGTGGAATCCTGCGTGCCGAAGCGGCACCAGTCCGAGCCGACGCAGGTCTTCACGGTGCGCAGGCCTTTGGCATAGGCCTGGCCGGAGACGAAGCCGGCCTTGCCGAGATCGGCCCAGACGGCGGGCAGATCTTCCTTCTCGATACCGAGCAGGTCGATGCGCTGGCCGCCCGTCACCTTCACCATCGGGATTTCGAACTTGTCGACGACATCGGCGATGGCGCGCAGCTCGTTCGAATTGGTGACGCCGCCCCACATGCGCGGCACGACGGAGTAGGTGCCGTCCTTCTGGATGTTGGCGTGGACGCGCTCATTGATGAAACGCGACTGGTAGTCGTCGGCATATTCGTCCGGCCAGTCGCTGACCAGGTAGTAGTTGAGCGCCGGCCGACACTTGGCGCAGCCGCAGGAGGTCTTCCATTCCAATTCCTGCATGACGGCGGGAATGCTCTTCAGACCTTTCGCCTTGATCAGGCGGCGAACGTCGTCATGGCCGAGTTCGGTGCAGGTGCACATCGGCTGCACGGCGGCCGGATTGTAGCCGTCGCCGAGCGTCAGCGCCATCAGTTGCTCAACAAGGCCGGTGCAGGAGCCGCACGAGGCCGATGCCTTGGTATGGGCGCGGACGTCGTCGAGCGACGTGAGGCCTTTGCTGGTGATCGTCGAAGTAATCTTGCCCTTGCATACGCCGTTGCAGCCACAAATCTCCGCGTCATCCGGCAAGGCTGCAACGGCCGCCATAGGGTCCAGCGGCGACCCTCCCTGATAGGCCTGACCGAAGATCAGCGTCTCGCGCATCTCCGAAATATCGGTCGCTTTCTTTTTCAGATCATTGAACCAGGCGCCGTCGGCGGTCTCGCCGTAAAGCACCGTGCCGATAATCTTGTTGTCTTTCAGCACGAGGCGCTTGTAGACGCCGGCTGAAGCATCGCGCAGCACGATCTCCTCGCGGTCGTCGCCGTCGGCGAAATCGCCGAGCGAATAGAGTTCGATGCCGGTGACCTTCAGCTTGGTCGGCGTGTCCGCATGCACGAAAGCCGGCGAACGGTCGTCCGAGAGATGCGCTGCGGCAATGCGGGCCATTTCATAAAGCGGCGCGACGAGGCCGTAGACCATGCCGCCCACCTCGGCGCATTCGCCGAGCGCAAAGATATCGCCATCCGAGGTCTGCATGCCGGCATCGACGACGATGCCGCGATTGACCGCAAGGCCGGCGTCCTTCGCCAGGCCGACGCTCGGGCGAATGCCGACGGCCATGACGACGAGGGTTGCCGGGATGATGCGGCCGTCGTCGAGCTCGATGCCCTCGACCTTGCCGTTGCCGACGATCGCCTTGGTATTGGCCTTGCAGATGACCTTGATGCCGCGTTCCTCGACCGCCTTCTGCAAGAGGTAACCGGCGGCGGGATCGAGCTGGCGCTCCATCAGCGTCGGCATGACGTGCAGCACGGTGACGTCCATGCCGCGCTGGGCAAGGCCGGCCGCCGCTTCGAGGCCAAGCAGACCGCCGCCGATGACGACGGCCTTTTCGCGCGACTGGGCGGCAAGCAGCATCGCCTGCACGTCGTCGAGATCGCGATAGGTGATGACGCCGGGCAGATCCTTGCCGGGAACCGGGATGATGAAGGGCACCGAACCGGTGGCGATCACCAGCTTGTCGTAGCTTTCGGTGACGCCGTGATCGGAGGTGACGGTCTTGGCGTCACGATCGATATTGACGATCTTGTGGCCCTTGTAGAGCATGATGCCGTGCTTGATGTACCAGCCGTCACCGTGAATGATGATCTGCTCGTAGTCCTTTTCTCCGGAGAGAACCGGCGACAGCATGATGCGGTCGTAATTGACGCGCGGCTCGGCATTGAAGATCGTAACTTCATAGCGTCCGGGCGCCCGTTCGAGAAGGTGCTCCAGCATGCGCCCGGGCGCCATGCCATTGCCGATGATGACGAGTTTTTCTGTCATATTTCCAAATCCTTAGATCAGGTTGCAGCCACGGGCGCCGAGTGCCCCTGGCGCGACAATTGCTTGACGGACAGGTGCATCCAGACGAGCGAGATCGCGACGATTGCGAAGAGCAGCAGGAAGCAGCTGGACCAAAGGCCGGTCATGTCCTTGAGGAAACCGAAGGCGATCGGCAGGATGAAACCGCCAAGGCCGCCCATCATCCCGACGATGCCGCCGACGGCGCCGACGCTTTCGGGATAGTAGGCCGGAATGTGCTTGTAGACGGCGGCCTTGCCGAGGCTCATGAAGAAGCCGAGCACGAAGATGACGACGATGAAGATGACAGGCGTAATAGTCGTCGCCGGCAGCGACAGAATGAGCGTGGCCACGGCGGACACGGCCAGCATCGCATACATCACGCTGCGCGCACCCTTCTTGTCCGACAGCACGCCGCCGAAAGCGCGGAAGATGCTGCCCGGGATGGAGTAGGCGGCCGCGATCATGCCGGCGGTTTCGAGGTTGAAGCCGTAGACGCCGACCAGGTAACGCGGCAGCCACAGCGACAGGGCGACGAAGCCTCCGAAGGCGAAGAAATAGTAGAGCGAGAAACGCCAGACCTGAACGTTCTGCAGCGGCGCGAATTCCTCGGCGAAACTCTTGGAGGCGACGCTGCGTTCGCGGCGAAGACGGAAGGCCGGGTCATCGGTGGTGGTGAACCAGAAGACGATCGCCATCAGCGCCAGACAGACGGCCCAGATTTCCGCAACCGCCTGCCAGCCCCAGGCGAGCAGAACGAAGGGAGCGGCGAATTTGGTCACGGCCGCGCCGACATTGCCGGCGCCGAAGATGCCGAGCGCCGTTCCCTGCTTTTCCGCCGGGAAGAAGGGCGAGACGTAGGCGACGCCGACGGCGAAGGAGCCGCCGGCAAGCCCGACACCGAGGCCGGCGATCAGCATCTGCGTATAAGTCTGGGCGTAGGAGAGCAGAAAGGTCGCCACTGCGGCGGCAAGCATGGTGAGCGTGTAGACGAGGCGGCCGCCGTAACGTCCTGTCCAGATGCCGAGGACGATGCGCACGAGCGAGCCGGTGAGAACCGGGGTGCCGACCAGCAATCCGAACTCCGCCTCGTTCAGGCCGAGGTCCTGCTTGATGCGGATGCCGATGATCGCAAAGATCGTCCAGACCGCGAAACAGAGGGTGAAAGCGACCGTGGAGATCCACAATGCTTTGGCTGGTTCGCCGTCGGACATGGGCTGCACTTTCTCGATGACAGACATGGCTTCTCCGTGACCCGACAAAGGTCGGGCCGATTCATCGCTGAGGGTTAAAAACAAAAAGCCGCTGGTCAGGCTGCGCATGCACGAGGCGCGCGAAATATCCTGATCAGCGGCTTTGCTGGTGGCGCCCGCCGTTGGGCGCCGAATTTATGGTCTTCTGCGAGCGCCTGTCGGCTCTCATACTGCGCTGATCGCCATTGATCTGTGCGGTAATAGCCTTGCAAACTGCGTGCCAGTTTGGTGTTTTTGTTTTAAATTATTGAATTTAAACGGTATTTCTAAAATCCAGCCATCTGCTCGTTTTTGCGGCTGCCAAAAATCGTGCAAATCTTTTGTGCGTTGCGGTGATGGTAGGCGTCGAATTTTGCTGGCGTTTTGTGCAGGCCGGCAGGGGTCAGGTCTCATCGCTGTGGGAGGCGAAGGGCAGGGCGCTTTTGACGGCAAAGCTCGCGACATAGTCCGGCAGTGCCGTCGGATCGAAGACGTGGCCGTCCATGAAGCGGTCGCCCTCGTCATTGCCTTCGATGCGGATATCGGCGTCATCGGGCGCGTTTTCATCGCCGATCGCCGTGCGATAGAGATCCGGGCGGTAGGCGGATGCGGCGGCGCGCGCCTTGTTGAGGCTGGCCTCGGCCTGTCCCCAGCGGATCATCTGGCTGTAAATCCAAAGCGCATGGCTTGGCCGGGGATAATTGGCGAAGCCGGAATGGAACTGGAAATAGTCGGCGATGACGCGGCGGTTGCCCTTGGCGTCGAGGCTGAATTCGCCGGCGAGAACACGGCGGATGATCTCGACGGGCGCGGCGATATAGCGGGGATCGGCAAGAACTGCTGCCAGCGCGTCGTGATTGTCCGGCCGGTCGCACCAGCGGGCTGCCGCGTCGAGCGCCACGATCAGCCGGGAAACAGTCTCAGGATGGACTTCCGCCCAATCCGGCCGCATGCCGATCACCTTTTCCGGCGCCGACGGCCAGATATCCTGTTTGGCGGCGACGATGCGGCCGAGACCGCGCTCCGAGGCGACCATGTTCCACGGTGCGCCGACGCAGAAACCGTCGATGGCGCCCGCTGCCAGGGCATCCGAGGTCAGCGGCGGCGGCACGACGACGAGCTTGACGTCCTTGTCGGGATCGATGCCGCCGGCCGCCAGCCAGTAGCGGAATTCGTAATTATGCGAGGAGAAGGGGTAGGTGACCCCGAAGGTCGGCAGCGGCTCGCCGCGCGCTTTCATCGCCGCGATCGTTTTTGCGAGCGCGTGGGCACTATCCAGCGCGCTTGCCGTTTCCGGCAATCCGGCGTCATCCCGCATCCTGTCGAAGAGCCGCGTCGACAGCGTGATCGCATTGCCGCCGCGCCCCAGCGAAAACGGCGTGATCGTCGGCGAGGGATTGGAGCCGAGGCCGAGCATGGAGGCGATGGGCATCGGCGACAGCATATGGGCGATATCGAACTGGCGGAATGCCAGACGGTCGCGGACATTCGCCCAGGAGACGTCCTTGACGAGATCGAGCGTCAGGCCTTCCTTCTGCGCGAAGCCGAATTCCGCCGCCGCAATCAGCACCGATGCATCGACGAGCGGAATGAAACCGGCCCGCAGCACTTTCGGCCCTTCATTGTTGACATGCGCGGGCGAGGGCAGCTCGCCGCCTGATTTGGCGGTCTTCGTCATCATATCCACTCCGGTTTCCTCCGGAAATTTAAGAAGCCTGCCGTCACATCAAAAGTCCCGCGGCGGTGACGACGCTCTGGGCGATTTCCGACATCTTCTTCTTTTCGTTCATCGCCGTCTGGCGCAGCAGCGCGAAGGCCTCTTCCTCCGACAGGCCGCGCATCTTCATCAAGATGCCCTTGGCGCGCTCGATGAGCTTGCGTTCTTCCAGCGCCGAGCGTGCATCGGCAAGTTCCCGCCGCAGCCGGTTGAAGGCATTGAAGCGGCTGACGGCCATGTCGAGGATCGGTTTGACGCGTTCCTTCTTCAATCCGTCGACGATATAGGCCGAGACGCCGGCATCGACGGCAGCCTCGATCGAGGCCGTGTCGGAGCGGTCGACGAACATGGCGATCGGGCGGCTGACCGTGCGCGTCAGCTGGAACAGATGCTCCATCATGTCACGATTCGGGTTTTCGATATCGATGATGATCACGTCGGGCATCAGCGTTTCGATGGTGCGCGCGATGCCGTTGACCTCATGCACCACGGTGACGCGCGCATGCCCTGCCTCGCGCAGCCCTTCTTCGATGATCGAGGCGCGTATGGCATTTTCGTCGATCACCAGAATTGTCAGATCGAGATGCGTCATGCTCTATTTATGACGCGCTGCAGCAATTCTGGCAAGGTGCAAGCCTCAAAAATGTGCATACATTAGTGTGCCTAAAAATTGATCAAATTGCCGAACTTTCGGGCTGCGGCGCTGTCAAGAAGGCGGATGCGGATAGCGCATTTTCCGGTCCGTCACCGCTTGAGCAAGTGCTCCGTTTCGGCGAAAAGGCGTGACGCTCTTCGACCTCGATCTTTTGAGGGAGAGAAGCGCCTGATCTTGAGGGCAGGAGGGCAAGTTTATTGGCCACCAGCGAATTTCATCCGATCGAGCGGGCCGGGGATGACGGGCTTGCGGCGCGGGCACTGCGGGCGATCGAGGCGGTTCTCGGCGTTGCCGCAGCACTCGTTCTCGCCGTGCTGCTCTTCATGGTGCTCGTCACCGTCTGCCTGCGCTATTTCTTCGGCACCGGCTTCATCGGCGCCGAGGATCTCGGCGTCTGGCTGCATGTGGGTCTGATCGCGCTCGGCGCGCCGCTCAGCCTCAACAGTGCGCTTGCCATGCGCCTCGACGTTTTCGTCAGGATGCTGCCGGAAGGCCTGCAGAAGGCGACGCGGATCGGCGCGGATATTTTCACCGTGCTTTCGGCGCTGATCCTCGCCTTCGGCGGCCGGGAGATCATGACGATGCTCGGCGGCGTCTCGCCGACGCTCGGCCTGCCGGAATGGATCCGCTTCGGCTTCCTCGGCGCCGGTGGTGCGCTGATCCTCATTGTGCTGCTTCTGCAGCGCGTCGCCGAAGGCCGGGTCCTGCCGGTTGCTCTTTCGCTGGCCCTCGGCATCGCGCTCTATGCCGGCATCCCGCATATCTCGCTCGATCTTAACTGGCCGCCGAGCATCTTCCTCGGGCTGATCGCGGCGATCGGTCTGGTGCTTGGCGCGCCGCTGCCGCACGCTTTTCTCGCCGCAGCCTATGCCGCCATCGCCTTCGGCAGCAGCCTGCCGGAGCCGGCGATCGTTTCTTCGACCGTTACCGGCATATCGAAATTCCTGCTGCTTGCCATTCCCTTCTTCCTGCTCGCCGGCGGCCTGCTGACGGCGTCGGGCGTCGCCAACCAGCTCGTGCGCTTCGCCGCCGCCATGGTCGGCCATCGCCGGGCCGGGCTGGCGCAGACGACGCTTCTGACCAGCGTTCTCTTTTCCGGCGCTTCCGGCTCCTCGGTGGCCAATGCCGCCTTCGGCGCATCGACCTTCCAGCCGGAACTGGTCAAACACGGATATCCTCAGGCGCAGGCGGCGGCGATCATCGCCTCGACATCGGTTCTCGACAACATCATCCCGCCGTCGATCGCCTTTCTCATCCTCGCCTCGGCGACCAATCTTTCCGTCGGCGCGCTGCTGGTCGGCGGCTTTTTCGCCGGCGGGCTGATGGCCATATGCCTGGCGGTCGCCATCCATCTGACCGTACGTGAGCAGGCGCCCTTGCCGCGGGCCAGCGCGAGACAGCGCTGGCAATCGGCGGTCCAGGCGATCCCCGCCTTCGGGCTCGGCATCATCGTCGTCGTCGGCATCCGCATCGGCATCGTCACGACGACCGAGGCGGCCGCACTCGCGGCTTTCTACACGCTGCTGCTCGGCATCGGCGCGCGGCTCGGCATCCTCTCGCTCTATGCCGCCTTCCGTCAGGCGGCGGTCGAGGCGGCGGCGATCGGCCTCCTGATCGGCACGGCAGGCCCTTTCGCCTTCCTGCTGGCGGTCGACGACGTGTCTTCGCTGATCTCGCATCTGACGACGGCGCTCGGCGGCAGCGCGCTGGCCGTCATCCTTTTGTCGAACATCATTCTGCTCGCCGTCGGTCTCGTTCTCGATATCGGCGCCGCGATCCTGCTCTTCGGCCCGATCCTGCTGCCGGCAGCGGTTGCCGCCGGCATCGATCCCATCCAGTTCGGCGTCATCATCGTCGTCAACCTGATGATCCACGGACTGACGCCGCCGCTCGGCATGCTGATCTTCGTCGTCAGCGGCGTCACCCGCATTCCCGCCTCGGAACTCTTCCGGGCGGTGGTTCCCTATCTGCTCGCCCTTCTGGTCTCGCTCGCAATCCTCTGCGCCTGGGCCATCATTTTCTAATCAACAGGACAATCCCATGGATAATCTCAACCGCCGCAATTTCCTGAAAACCGCAGCACTCGCCGGAACGGCGCTCGCAGCACCCGCCTTCGTCCGCACGGCTGCCGCCCGCACGACGACGATCACGATCGCCTCGCTGCTCGGCGACGACAAGCCGGAAACGAAGATCTGGCTGAAGATCGGCGAGCTGGTCGAAGCCAAGCTTCCCGGCCAGTTCAAGTTCAATATCGTCAGGAACGGTGCGCTCGGCGGCGAGAAGGAGGTCGCCGAGGGCGTGCGCCTCGGTTCGATCCAGGCGAGCCTGTCGACCGTCTCGTCGCTTTCCGGCTGGGCGCCGGAACTGCAGATCCTCGATCTGCCTTTCCTCTTCCGCGATGCCGACCATGTCCGCAGGACCGTCGGCGGCGATGTCGGCGCCGATCTCAAGCAGAAGCTGAAGGCGCAGAATTTCGTCGTCGGCGACTTCATCAATTACGGCGCCCGTCATCTCCTGACCAAGGAACCGGTGACACGGCCCGAGCAGCTCAAGGGCAAGCGCATCCGTGTCATCCAGAGCCCGCTGCACACCAAGCTCTGGAGCGCATTCGGCACCACGCCGATCGGCATTCCGATCACCGAGACCTACAATGCGCTCGCAACCGGCGTCGCCGATGCGATGGACCTGACCAAATCTGCCTACGCAGGCTTCAAGCTCTATGAGGTCGTGCCTGATATGACCGAGACCGGCCACATCTGGGCATCAGGCGTCATCTATTATGCCTCGACCTTCTGGGCCGGCCTGAACGACGAACAGAAGGCCGTCTTCCAGCAGGCTTCCAGCGAGGGTGCGGCCTATTTCAATCAGCTGATCGTCGACGACGAGGCCAAGTCCGTCGAGACGGCGCTTGGCCATGGCGGAAAGCTGTTGAAGCCGGAAGTCTTCGAGGAATGGCAGAAGGGCGCCCAGGGTGTCTGGGCCGATTTCGCCCCTGTTGTCGGCGGCATCGACCGGATCAAAGCCGTTCAGGCGGCCTGAAGCGGGAGAGGAACGGACCCCTGATGTTTCCGATAGGGCCGATTGAAAAATCGGCCCCATCGTCGCTCGGATGCATCGGAAAAATAATGCCGCCGCAGGCCTGAAATCGAAAGAGCATGCCTTCGGTGATCGTGGTATATGACTTACTTAAAATCCTGGAATGGGAAGTCTTTACCTTCGGCCGGTGCGATCCTGTTGACCGCAATCTCGAGACCGCTTCCGGCGGACGGATCCCATGGCCTCGATTTGAAACAAACGACATTGAACACAAGGCTTTGGAGGGCCGACCATGAGCTTACGCATCAACGATATTGCTCCAGATTTTACTGCCGACACCACCCAGGGACCGATCAGCTTCCATGAGTGGATCGGCAATGGCTGGGCCGTCCTGTTCTCGCATCCGAAGAATTTCACGCCGGTCTGCACGACCGAGCTCGGCGCGATGGCCGGGCTGGCGGGAGACTTTTCCAAGCGTGGCGCCAAGATCATCGGCATCTCCGTCGATCCCGTCGAAAGCCATGCCAAATGGAAGAACGACATCAAGACCGCCACCGGCTTCGACGTCGAATATCCTCTGATCGGCGACAAGGACCTCAAGGTCGCCAAGCTCTACGACATGCTGCCGGCCGGCGCCGGCGAGAGCTCGGAAGGCCGCACGCCCGCCGATAACGCGACGGTGCGTTCGGTTTTCATCATCGGCCCGGACAAGAAGATCAAGCTGATCCTCACCTATCCGATGACGACAGGCCGCAATTTCAACGAGATCCTGCGCGCCATCGACTCCATCCAGCTGACGGCCAAGCACCAGGTGGCGACACCGGCGAACTGGAACCAGGGCGAGGACGTCATCATCACCGCTGCGGTTTCCAACGAAGACGCGATCACGCGTTTCGGCTCCTTCGATACGGTTCTGCCTTATCTCCGCAAGACGAAGCAGCCGACGGCCTGACTGCTGTTTTCAAAACTTTCCTGAAGCTGCCGCGGCCACCTGGCCCGGCGGCTTTTTCGTGCGGGCATTGCGGAAATGGGAAGCTTCGCGCCTTGATCGGTGGTATCTAATGCATGTCGCCCGGAAGTGTGCATGCGGTTCCGGGATAACGGCATGCATCAAAACAAAGAGCTAAAGCGCGTTGCATGAATCCAATTTGATGCGACGCGTTTTAGCATCAGCGTTGCGATGGAAGTCGAACCTGCTGAGATCCGATGATAGGGCGAAAGCGTCAGTCCGGCATGGGGAAGAGATCGGCGAAGGCCATGCTTTCGCTCTGCTTTCTATTTTCCGCCGCAGCCGCCGGAAAGGCCCAGCCGGAAGTAAGCGCCGCGGAGCCGGCCTGCCTCTATTCCGGGCCTTCGGCGTCGGGATCGGGTGAGGCGCTCTGCATCCGCAAGGACAGTTTCAATCGCGACCTTTGCGCCGCGATCGAGCATTTCGCCGGCGCCAATCGATTGCCGCCGGATTATTTCGCCCGCCTCATCTGGCGCGAAAGCACCTTTCGCCCTGATGCCCTCAGCTTCAAAGGCGCACAGGGGATTGCGCAGTTCATGCCGGGAACGGCGAAACTGCGCGGCCTCGAAGACAGCTACCAGGTGCTGGAAGCGCTGCGGAAATCGGCGCAATATCTCGATGAATTGCGCAATCGTTTCGGCAATCTCGGCCTTGCCGCCGCCGCCTATAATGCCGGCGAAAACGGTCTTGCTTCTTACCTAACGTCAGGGAGATTACCTTACGAGACGCGCAGCTACGTCATGGCAATCACCGCCCATACGGTGGAGGAGTGGAAGGACAATCCGCCGGAAGATGCGGCAGCCCCGCTCGACAAGGACAAGCCCTTCGTCGATGGCTGCGTGGCGCTTGCCGAACGCCGGATATTGAAGGAGGCGCCCTGGCGTCCGGAAGGCGATTGGGCGCCCTGGGGCGTCCAGCTTGCCGCGAACGCCAATGTCGCGGTCGCCCGGCGCATGTTTCTCGATGCCGTTGAAGATCTGCCTGCGCCGCTCAATGCGGAGCAGCCGCTGATCCTGCGCCAGCGCGATCGCAGCTTCGGCTTTCGCCCGCGTTATGCCGCCCGCATCGGCCGGCAGACGCGCCTGGAAGCCAACGACCTCTGCAACCAGATCCGCAAGCACGGCGGCACCTGCCTTGTTTTCAAAAATCAATAGCGGGGCCGCCATCCTTGGCGAAAACTCTGCTTGCAGGATCGCGACACGGCGCAGCATAGTCGACGCGGATATACCAGAGGGAGGAACGACAATGCGGGTTTTGGTGATCGGAGCGACGGGGCATGTCGGAACCTATCTCGTTCCCCGCCTGGTCGAGGCAGGTCACGACGTCGTCACGATCAGCCGCGGTGCGGCCAAGCCCTACACGGAAAACCGCGCCTGGGCCTCCGTCGACCAGCGCCAGATGGATCGGGCAGCGATGGAACGGACGGGTGAATTCGGCCTGGCCGTGCGTGAAGTGAAAGCCGACATCGTCATCGACATGATCTGCTTCACGCTGGAGAGTGCCGAGCAGCTGGTGACGGCGCTATCCGGGCATGTCGGTCATTTCCTGCATACCGGCACGATCTGGACACATGGCTACCCCGTGGCCGTGCCGACACTGGAAGAGGCGCCGAAGTGTCCATTCGGTGACTACGGCATCCAGAAGGCGGCGATCGAAACCTATCTGCAGCAGCAGGCAAGGCTTCACGGCTTTCCGGCGACCGTCATCCATCCCGGCCACATTGTCGGTCCCGGATGGGCGCCGCTCAATCCGGCCGGCAATTTCAACCTGCAGGTCTTTTCAACCCTTGCTCGCGGCGAGGCGCTGGGCCTGCCCAATTTCGGCCTGGAGACGGTTCATCACGTCCATGCCGATGACGTGGCGGCGATGTTCATGGATGCGATCGCCAACTGGAATGCGTCGACCGGCGAAAGTTTCCACGCGGTTTCGGCGCAGGCGCTGACGCTGCGCGGATATGCCGAAGCCATGTCGCGCTGGTTCGGGCGAGAGCCGAAACTCAGCTTCGCCCCATTCGACGCCTGGGCCGAGAGACAGACGGCCGAAGACGCCGAGGCGACATGGGAGCATATCGCCCGCAGCCCGAATTGCTCGATCGCCAAAGCCCGGCGTCTGCTTGGTTACGCCCCGAGATATACGTCCCTGCAGGCGGTGCAGGAGGCTGTGGGCTGGCTGGTCGGGCAGGGGAGGATCTAGACCTGCTAACGGATCAGGATAGCTCTGAAATCATTGACGTTGGTGCCGGTCGGGCCGGTTTCGAAGAGATCGCCGACGGCGGCAAAGCCGGAATAGCTGTCATTGCCGTCGAGCAGCCGGCGCGGATCGAGACCGGCGGCGCGTAGGCGCTTGACCGAACCGCCATCGGCAAAGGCGCCGGCATTGTCTTCGGAGCCGTCGATCCCGTCCGTGTCGGCGGCGAGGATATGAATGCCACCCTGTCCGTCGACCGCAAGCGCCATGGCGAGCGCGAATTCGCCGTTACGTCCGCCCTTGCCGCCCTTGGCTCGGAGCGTCACCGTCGTCTCGCCGCCGGAAAGGATGACGACCGGTTTCGAAAACGGCCTGTTCCGGCCGAGCACCTCGCGGGCGATTGCCGCATGCACCTGCGCCACGTCGCGCGATTCTCCCTCGATCGCATCCGAAAGGATGGCGGGCTCGATCCCCAGCGACTTCGCCAGGGCGGCCGCGGCCTCCAGCGATACGCCGGCAGAGGCGATGATGTGATGCTCGTGGCGTGAGAAGACCGGATCGTCCGGTCGCGGCGCATCCGCCTTCGGCGAGTTTAGATGGTCGAGCGCTGCCTGCGGCAGCTGCAATCCGTATTGTTTGACGATGTCAAGCGCATCGTGCCGCGTCGAACCATCAGGCACCGTCGGCCCGGAGGCGACATGGGCCGGATTGTCGCCGGGAATGTCGGAGACGATCAGGCTGACGACCCTTGCTCTGGTTGCCGCCGCAAGTCTCCCGCCTTTGATGGTCGAGAGATGCTTGCGCACGACGTTCATCGCCGAGATCGGCGCGCCCGAGGCAAGCAGCATTTCGTTGAGTGCAATCTCGTCTTCGAGTGTCAGCCCCTCCGGCGGAGCAGGCAGCAGCGCCGAGCCGCCACCGCAGATCAGCGCGATCACCAGATCGTCTTCCGTCAGTCCGTTCACCGTCTCCATCAGCCGCCTTGCCGCGGCAAGTCCTGCCGCATCGGGAACAGGATGGGCGGCCTCGATGATCTCGATGTCGCGTGTTTCGCAGCCATAGCCGTAGCGTGTGACCACCAGACCCGTAAGCGGCCCGTCCCAGACGCTTTCGAGCGCTTGCGCCATCTGCGCAGCACCCTTGCCGGCGCCGATCACCACGGTCTTTCCCTTCGGCCTGTCAGGCAGGTTCGCCTTGATGCCGGTCAGCGGATCGGCGGCGCGAACCGCCGCGTCGAACAGGCTTTTCAGGAAATCGCGGGGAGCGCTTATCGTCATCGGTGGTCTCTGCTGCCTGGAGTGTCGATCATGATGCGGACTGTCTGCGCATGGGGGTGCCGGCGTCAAGGTCGAAGACGAGCCAATGTGACGGCCTGGGGCTGCAATTTCTGAATCGTCTAAAGGAACGGATAGGAACGATAGAAAGCATTAACCATAGTCCCGTAGACAACGAACAGGATCAAAGGAACCTGTGTTCGATGGCTACTGAAATGACCTGCCGCCCCGCCGCCCCGAGTGAAGGCGTGGTGATTGCTTTTCCCTCCGGAACCGGAACCGCCAATATCGAGCGCTGCGCCCGTGAACTCGGCCGGCGACATGGCGCGGATGCGATCGCATTCTGGAGGGCCGAATGCCGCAGGCTTGCCGATCAGCTTCTGGCAGCCGGGATGCCGGAGAGCGACGTCGGCGAGCGGGTGCTGCAGTTTCAGCAGGATGTCCAGATCGAACTCGTCCTGAGCCATCAAAACGGGCTCGTTCCCAAATCCCAAAACCGATAGCGGCCTCTTCGAGGGGGCGTCCCTAGCCCTCTTCGTAAACCGCTTCCGGCGGCAACGCCAGCAGTCGGTCCGCCATCTCCTGCTTGAGCCAGGCGAGACGCTCCTCTTCCTGGGATGTCCGGTCGGGCTTGCGGCCGAGCGTGATGAATTCCTCGCGGACATGGCCGTCGCGCAGCTGCAGGGTGACGGTGCTGCCGCGATAGCTGAGCTCGAAGACATAACGGGCGAGGATGTCGCCGCGCGCCGGCCGTTCGAGCGATGGGTCGACGCTATAGCGCCCTTCCGTCAATGCGCGCGTCACCATTTCAAAAGCATCACGTCCGCCTGGACCGCGAAAGGCCGTGCGGATAGAGATTTCGCGGCGCTCCGGCGGTCCGCCGGCGCTCAGCAGCGGAAAGGCGCGCTCCATCACCTTCAAGGCATGGGCGACGCCGCCGGGAAAACCATAGCCGTGATAGTGCATGATGTCCGCAAAGCCGTAGGCAAGCGGCTTGCCATCTTCGAGGACTTCGATCTTCGCTCCGTTCATTCCGACCTTCCCTTGTCCAATTCCGCGCGCATCCACGGAAGGAAACCATCCAGGAAGCGCGTCGTTGCCGGCATGAAGTGCGAGCCGTGGTGGAAACAGGGGTCGAGGCTGGTGATCACCATGCGCCCCGCCGTCGTGACCTCGTCCACATAGAGGATGGGCTTGCCTTCGCCGTTTACAGCAAGCACCTCGGCGCCCTTGGGGGGATCGAACCAGCCGTGAAGATGCCAGGTCAGATCGTTCTGCCCGAGATGTTCGAACAGCGAATGGCGCGGTGCGGCGATCCTGACGCCGAGATCGGCGCCCTCGGTCAGCCACCACCACCAGTTGGTCGGCTGAGGTGTGAAATGAATGGCCGGCAGGAACGCCTCCCAGGCCGTCTCGCCGGTCGCAACGATCGTGCCGCCCTGTTCGAGGTAACCGCGCAGCTGCGCTGCATGCGGCGCCATTCGGTCCGCCGGGGTGCGGCAGGGAATGAACAGCACCCGGTGTCGGCAAAGTTCGACCGAAGGCAGGTCCTCCGGCCGGAGCAGCTGGTCGAAGTGATGCCGGTAACGCGGCGCTTCCAGCGTCTCGATGTGGTAGTAGGCGCCGGGATGGATCGCGAGCACGCTCATCGGTTCAGCTCCCCCGCCAGCCAGGCTACAGTGCGGCCGGCCAGCTTCTCCTTGATGTCGGGATCGTCTCCACAGCCCCAGAACTCGTTTCCGGCATGCGACAGGATCTCTCCGCCTGCCGGCCGCGCCCAGATCCAGTCGACCGGAACGGCAGCCGATCCCAGCGTATTGATCGCAACGGCGCCGGGCGGCATTGGATTATGTCCGCGGCCGTAGAAACCGGCGACGCCGCGGTTCGTTTCCAGCATCCTCTGGTCGATGCCGGCAAAAACCGGGTGGTCGAATTGCCTGACCTGCCCGAAGTCGGCTCTTTTCGGCTGTGGCAGAGGAATATAGGTGCCGAGTTCCGGCAGGATCGGCCGAAGCATATGGCCGCTGAAGAGCCACCGGCCGCCGCGGTCGAGAAAGGATGCCACCGCCGGCGCGTATTTGAGGAAGCCGACCTGATCGAGATGGGTCGTGGTGATGAGGCCGCTTGCGGCGGCGAAATCCGCCTCCGTCAGCTCGATCTCGCGCACGGCAATCAGCTTGCCCTGCGCGGTGGCCTCGGCGAAAGCCTGAGGGCTCATGGTGAAAGGGTCTTGATAATGCGACTGGATCAGAAGGATGCTCATGCGGCTCGAATTCCTGCAAAGGCGGGCAGGACCGCCTGATGCCTGTCGCCTGCAGCGCCGATAAGCTCGACCATTCGCATCGGGACACCGTAAAGCCGCTCGAGATGTTCCGGCGTGATCGTCTCCGCCACCGGACCGAACAGCGACTGACCATTAGGCATCATCAGCAATGCATCGTCGGCGGCGGCAAGCGCATGGTTCGGATCATGCGTCGTGAAGGCGATCGCTTTGTCGCGCGGATCGCGAAGGCTTTTGAGCAGGGTCAGTAGCCGCTCCTGGTTGCGAAGGTCGAGTGCCGCTGCCGGCTCATCGAGGACGATCGCCTGCGAACCGGTGGCGAGCGCCCGTGCCAGAAGCACGAGCTGCCGTTCGCCGCCGGAAAGCCGATCGAAGAAATGATCGGCAAAGCGGGCAGCCCCCGCCCGCTCGAGCGCGGCATGGGCAATCTCGAAATCGGAAGATCGCGGTTGGCCGAAGAGGCCGAGATGCGCTGCCCGCCCCATGACGGCGACGTCGATGGCGCGGTAGCGCTGGTTGCTGCTTCCGCTCTGCGGGACGTAACCGACAATGGCAGGCGCGACGCGGCTGCCTTCGTCCAGCCGCTGGAAACCGAGCATGGCTTTCAGCGTGGTCGTCTTACCGCGTCCGTTGGGGCCGAGAATGGCGAGCGAGCGCCCGACGGCCACGGAGAAACTCAGGCGGTCGAGGATGGTGCGCGTGCCGAACCTGACGACCGCATCCGTCAATCCGATCATGATCCCTTCCTTTCGCGATAGTGATGGCGCAGCAGAGCCGCGAAAATCGGCGCGCCGACGAGGGCGGTGATGACGCCGAGCGGGATTTCCGCGGCTGTCGCGGTGCGGGCGAGCGTGTCGATGCAGACCATGAATCCGGCGCCGAGCACGGCGGCGGCCGGTAGCAGCGCGCGGTGATCATGGCCGACCAGCAGGCGGGCAGCGTGGGGAATGACGATGCCGATCCAGCCGATGATGCCTGAAACCGCGACCTGGCTGCCGACGATGACGGCAATGAGGCAGAAGACCAGCCATCTCTCCCGCGTCGTATTGGCGCCGAGGCTGCGGGCCTCGGCTTCCTCGAGCGAGAGGATGTTGAGCCGGAAGCGGAGCATCCACAAGAAGCAGCTTCCGAGGATGAGGCCCGGTGCCGCCACCAGCGTACGCTCCCAGGTGGCCGTCGCAAAAGATCCCATCAGCCAATAGACGATGGCGGGAAGGGATGTATTGGGATCGGCGATGAATTGCAGCAGCGAGACCACGGCCGCGAACATCGAGCTGATGACCAACCCTGAGAGAATCACAGTCACCGTTTCCGACCGGCCGTTGATGCGCGAGAGCAGTCCCACCAGGATGACGGCCGCCATGCCGCAGAGGAACACCATGGCAATCAGCGGAAAGCCCCAGATGCCGAGCATGATCGCCAGCGCGCCGCCAAAGGCAGCGCCCTGGGAAATGCCCAGTATATCGGGCGAGACCAGCGGATTTCGGAACACACCCTGAAGGCCGGCGCCCGAGATGGCGAGCCCGGCGCCGGCGAGTGCGGCAAGCACGACGCGCGGCGCGCGCACCAGGATGACGATGCGTTCGTCGATGCCGGCAAGCTCCCGCGAGGGATCGCTGATCGCCTGCCAGAGCAGTTCCAGCGCGCGACCGGCCGGAACCGAGAAACGACCGACGCAGAGGCTGACCGTGAACGCGACCGCAAACAGCGCCAGCAGCAACGCGAAAACCAGCGTCTGCCTGGCGAGGTGAATCCGGCGGGCGGCGGGCACCGCTTGCTCCTGCGTCATCGTCGTCATGGCGTCACTTCGCCGCGAACTGAGCGTAACCGGCGGCGGCGCCCTGATCCTTCAGCCAAAGGATATTGTCGATATCGCCGTCAGTCAGGTCGTAATTGTAAAGCGTCCTGTAGGCCGTCTTCATTTCCGCTCGCAGATCGTATTGGAAGATCTCGGGATGGAGCAGATTGGCCGTCCACATCCAGGACAGCGGCGATTCCTGGTTCGGCGGATCCCAGCGATAGCCGCCGAGCGGCATCTTGTAGACCCGCTTGGATTTGGCGGCGTTGGTCAGAGACAGGATCGGATCGCTATAGACCCAGTCGACGTTCAGCTTCGCCTCGAAAGCATTGAGGAAGATGACGTCGGGATTCCATTGCGCGATCTGTTCCTTGTTCACCGAGACCGTGCCGTTGAGTTCGGCCGAGGCGTTTTTGCCGCCGGCAAGCTCGATGGACCAGGCGTTGTAACTGCCCTTCGTGCCGGAAGCGCTGATATCGGAGAGCGCGCGGCCGAGGTAGAGAACGTTCGGCTTCTTGTCGTCGGGGATCGCGGTCGCCTTGGCCTCGATCTCCTTCTGAACGCGGTCGCGCCATTCCACGAGTTCGCCGATCCGCTCCGGCTTGCCGATCGCCTTCGACGCCATGGTCATGTATTCGCGGGTCAGCTCTTCCGTGCCGTAAAGGATAAGCATCGTTGTGAGGCCGGCATTGGTGATCGGTGCGACGATATCGGCGCCGCGATCACCCCACTGGATGACCAGGTCGGGATTGGCGGCGGTGAGCGCCTCGACATTCGGCACGAAATTCGGCGCGGTCACGTCGGAGGGAATGTCCTTGGCTTCGGGAAAAATCTTTCCGAGAATCCCTTCGACCACGGCGCTCTTTGCCGTCGGGTTCATGCCGACGAGCTTCCGGGTGCCGCCATCCAGCGCAATGACGGTGGAGGCCATCGGGATCACGATCGAGACGACTCGCTCGGCAGCCTTTGCCAGCCGCACCTCGCGGTTCCCCTGATCCTTGAAGACGATCTCCTCGGCGAAAGCTGCCGGCGCAAACAGCATCGCGGCAAGCGCCGCCGCCGCGCGGCGGCGCGAGGCAGTTGAGATAAGAAGCGAAAGCGGAACCATGGTGTCTCCCCGGACAATCATTTGCGACGAGGGCCATTCCTATTCCGCGCATTTAATCTTGTCTACAAATCTCCACTTTAATTAGCGATATGATTACCGCAGCAGCCCCGCCGACCGAAGGGCGTCTTCAATGACCTTCTGAATGCCGCCGCGGTCGCGGCCCGTGGCGAATGAAGCCGCGACGTCTTCCGGTTGCGCAGCAGCATTGCGCCGCTTTTCGAACGAGGGAACCAGACCCCAGGACCTGGCAATTTCGACGGTTGAGGAAATTCCGACGTCAAGCATGAAGGGGCCGCTTGCGCCGTAACCGGTGCCGGCATCGAGCGGCGTGCCGTGATCCATCCCGGCAATCGTATGGAGCTCGATCACCTCGACCCCATGAGCATCGGTCCAGACCTTTCGCTGATGTCGTCCGATATTTTCCACGTGCGCTGGCGAGGTGTCGACGCCGTGGACATTTCTCCATTGCTCCACGATCGCATTCGCATTGGACGGCACGACGGTTCTGTCGGCACTTCCCTGCCAGAGCGAAACTGTCGGCCACGGGTCTTTGTGGCCTGAAGCGTTTCTCAGCCGCTGCTCCAGTTCTTTGGCGGTCGGCCCGCCGTGACCGCGCATTCGGTCGAACGCCTCGGGAATGGTCGCGGCACTGGCATAGGGCAGGCCGGCGATGATGGCGCCGCCGGCAAAAACCTCAGGATAGGTGGCGAGCATGGCCGCAGTCATGGCGCCGCCGGCCGAAAGCCCCGTCACGAAAATGCGCCTGCTGTCGATACCGTGTTCCGCCACGAGTTTTGCGATCATCTGGCGAATCGAAAAGACCTCGCCGTGATCCCGTCTTATATCCTCCGGGTTAAACCAGTTGAAGCAGAGGTTGGGATTGTTTGCCCTTCGTTGCTCGGGAAACAGCAGCGCGAAACCATAATCCTCTGCCAAGCGCGACCACCCCGACCCGATATCATAGCCTGATGCAGTCTGGGTACAGCCGTGCAGGACGACGACCAGGGCCATGTTTCTTGCGCGTTTCGACGGCAGGTATCTGTAGCCTTCCAAAGCGCCCGGGTTTGCACCAAATGCGCCCAAGGCGATGAGATTGGGATTTTCCTGCGCGGGGCGGGGGCGAAGCGTTCCTCGCAACGCGGCAAGGCGTGCGATTGTGTCTGACATAGATCTCATAAAAGTCTCCGCCATCAGCTGCCGGGATGGCGATGATGCCTGCCTAAACGCGTCAGCTGGCGGAAAGTTGCTGCGCTGCACAATATTTTCGGAATCGCGGGTTTTCCTGCGCGCGGGCAGCTCGGCAGCGCGAGGAACTTCGGCCCGGAAATGGAGTTGATGTTGTCGATTGACAGCATGGATGCTGCGATCCAGCGAGGCTTTTCAAATGTCGAACAAACCCAACTTCTTCTCTTCCTTTGCAACCGTCGTCGCCGATTTATCGGGAAAGCCGTTTACCTTTGTCGCGGCTTTGACGCTCGTGCTTGCCTGGGCGGTATCCGGCCCCTTTTTCGGCTATTCTGAAACCTGGCAGCTTGTGATCAACACGACCACGACCATCATCACCTTCCTAATGGTGTTTGTGCTGCAGAACAGCCAGAACCGCGACGGCAAGGCCGTGCAGGCCAAGCTTGACGAGCTTATCCTGACGAGCCAGGCAGCCAACAAGTTCGTCGGTATCGAAAAGCTGGAGGAGGGTGAACTCAGGGAAATGAGCAAGACGCTTGCCGCGCAGGCAGAATGCGTCGAGGAAAAAGCGGATGAAAAATCTGCAGCCGACGCAGCGTCCACCTGATGCGCGTTTCAGTTCGTTGTCTCTGAGATCTGGTCGTGGTGTTTGTGTCGCATTTCCTCAATGGTCTCGGCATCTTTCTTCTCAGCCGAAATCCAATGATTTCTTGCCTTGCTCGATCGGATCAGTTCGTCCAGCTTGGTATGCAGCGCCATCATGTCCCGATTTTGGGAGTGCTGCACCAGCAGCAAAATGAAAAATATGATGAGCGTGCCGACCATGTTGGTCAGCAGAAACCATTGCCGTGGGAAGGAAAAATGCAGGCCGGCCGCCGCCCAGAGGACTGCGAATATGATCAGCGTCACAGGGACCGCGCGATGGCCTGCCCACAAGACGGCAAAGTCGGAGATCTGTCGAAAACGCCAGCGCATACGGCTCTCCACAGCGCACAACATGGAAGATGGAGCAGCTCGAAGCCCTTTCCATCACCCTGGCTCAATAAAATGCGCGCTGCGAACTGCATAAAACCCGCGTTTCCGAGGGTTTTATGTGACGACAAGGCGGTCAATTCTGTTTGACCGACGGCTCCCGGCCCCAGACACGCAGTTTGCCGAGCGCTTTGATAAAGCCCGCGACATCCCCGGCCGCTCCGAGCGCAATCACGCCCTCATCCCGTGAATCGGCAATGCCTGCCTTCTGCATCAGCGGCAGCGCTGTTTCGACATAGCCGATGAACTTGCAGTGCACGAAGGCGTCCGACACGAAATCATGCGCCGTTGCCTCCTTCAGCAGATCGCTGCTTCCCGCCGACGAGGGCAGCAGCGCGACGGCGTCGTAGAGCACCGAAGGTCCGCCGTCGATCATCTGGTGCGCCTCGATCCAATTGCCGTCCGAGAGCGTCACGCCGCCGATCTTTGGCGCGATCACTTCGAATGTTGCCTTCTGCTCAGTGACCTCGGCAAGCAGCGCCTTGACGATGGCGGCGTCGGAGCCATCGGTGACAAGAATACCGAGCTTGCGTCCTTCGAACCGCTTGGGACCACGCTCGACAATGCTGAGCGCCGGCGACGGCGCGAGATCCTGGCGCGTCTGCATGGCGGCATCGGCAGGCTTCGGCATCGATTTGAAGCCGAGTGCGTGGCCGACCTTGCTGGCCAGAGTCTCATCGATGTTGATGAGATGCGAGACCATGCGCTCGCGAATGACTGGTGTTTCGACCTTGCTCAGTTCGAAGATCAGCGCTGCCGCGATATGGCGTTGCTCCGGCGGAGTCTGGCTGATGAAGAACTGCCTGGCCTGGCTGTAATGATCGGCAAAGCTTTCCGGCCGCAGCCGGACCTTGGCACCCTGCTCCTCGGCCGGGACGTGACGATAACCCTGAACCGGCGATTCCCGCGGCCCCTGATTCCAGGAGTTCGGCTGGTAATTGACCCGTCCGACAGGATTGCGCATCGCCATGTGGCCATCCTGCTGGAAATTGTGGAAGGGACATTTCGGAGCGTTGATCGGCAAATGGGTGAAATTCGGGCCGCCCAGACGTTTCAGCTGCGTGTCGAGATAGGAGAAGTTCCGTCCCTGCAGAAGCGGGTCGTTGCTGAAGTCGATGCCGGGCGGAACGTTCTGCGTCATGAACGCGACCTGCTCGGTCTCGGCGAAAAAGTTTTCGGGCATTCGGTCGAGCACCAGACGGCCTACCGGTTTGACCGGCAGGACCTCCTCGGGAATGATCTTTGTCGGATCGAGGATGTCGAAGTCGAACGTGTCGGCGAAATCCTGATCGAAAAGCTGGACACAGAGTTCCCACTCCGGGAAGTTTCCTGACTGGATCGACTGCCAAAGGTCGCGGCGATGGAAATCCGGATCCGCACCATTGATCTTGACCGCCTCGTTCCAGGCGACGGACTGCAGGCCGAGTTTCGGTTTCCAGTGGAATTTGACGAAGGTCGATTCATCGGCCGCGTTGACGAAGCGGAAGGTGTGAACCCCGAACCCCTCCATGAAACGGAAGGAGCGCGGGATGGCGCGGTCCGACATGACCCACATGATCATATGCATGCTTTCCGGGGTGAGCGAGATGAAGTCCCAGAAATTGTCATGCGCCGACTGCGCCTGCGGAAATTGCCTGTCGGGTTCCGGCTTTACGGAATGGATGATGTCCGGAAATTTGATCGCGTCCTGAATGAAGAAGACGGGAATGTTATTGCCGACCAGATCCCAATTACCCTGCTGCGTGTAGAGCTTCACCGCGAAACCGCGCACGTCGCGCGCCAGATCGAAGGACCCCTTGCTGCCGGCGACTGTCGAAAACCGCACGAAGGCCGGCGTCTTTTCCCCGGGCCGTTGGAACAGATCGGCACGGGTATAGGCGGCCAGCGATTCATAGGTTTCGAAATAGCCATGGGCGCCATAACCCCGCGCATGCACGACCCGCTCGGGGATGCGCTCGTGGTCGAAATGAAAGATCTTCTCGCGAAAATGGAAGTCATCGATGAGGGCGGGGCCGCGGGCGCCGAGACGAAGCGCATTCTGATCGTCGGAAACGGGGCCGCCTTGTGCTGTGGTCAGCGCCGGCATGCCGTTCTCGGCAAACTGATGCAGCTCACCGCCTGCACCGCGGTGCAGTTTCTGATCATGAATCGTCGCGTTGTCCGAGGGCGAGGTCTTCGTCTTCTTGGCCATCTATCTTCTCCGGAAAGGGTGTGACCTAACCGAAGCTCAAAAATGGCGACATGTTCCGCTCGCCGCGAAATAAACTGCAACCTGGCGAAGGGTTGCGTTTCAAGAAGACTGCATAAAATAGGGCGCGGGGCCTTTCGACCCCGCGCCCCCGTTTTCCGCCGGTTTTCAGAGCCGGCGTGCAACGATGAGATCTTCCTCTTCGTCGCGTTGCGATCCGCCAAACGCTGCGGCGGCAGAGGCGATGAAAGCCCCGATCAGAAGCGACAGCGAGCCGAGCAGGGCCGTCGTGGAGGCCGCCTTGCGTGCCTCATCGGCAGCTTTCTGGGCGGCGACCTTGGCGTCGTCGATCCGCTTCAGCACCGTGTCGACGCGGGTGCGTGCATCGGCTTCGGAAAGACCCGTTCGGGACGATACGATGGTGGCAAGATAGGCCTTGTCGTCATCGGGAACCTGGCCCTGGGCAGCGCCGTTGAGGAGGATGCGGGACACCTCGGACGTTGCCGCGGCATCATTGGACGTCGCCGCGGCGCGAGCCTGGTCAGGGCGCAGCAATGCGTCAGTAAAATAGGACGTGGACAGATCCAGCGGCGAGGTTGCCGACGAAGCTGCTGCCGTGCCGGCGGCCGTGGCGGTCGATCCCACGACCGATCCCGCGGCTTGTGCACCCGCGCCGGCCAGCGAGGTCAGCGATGATGCGAGAAACCCGGCGACGAAGACGGTCGCCAGCGCCCAGCTTAGGAAACCATGCGCCGTGTCACGGAAGAAAACCTCGTCCGTGTGAACAGCCGCCCATTTCGTCCGCAGCCGGCCGGTAATGTAGCCTCCGAGCGTCGAAGAGAGCCATTGCACGAGAACGAGCCAGATTGCCGCCGTCACGCCGAGTGTCCCGAGCGAACTGCTTTGCCCCGACCAGGGCGACACCATGGTCAGCCCCAGCCCGGATCCAAGCAGCAGAAGAATGAGGGTGACGCCAATGGCCGCGGCGGCGCCCCCGAAGATAGGCCCCCATGTCATGGCCGATTTGGAGGATTCAACCGGAGTGGCAACCTCTCCGGAACCTGTCATTGAAACCGACATGATCTGTTCCTATCGCATAAACAGAGCAAGAAGGATGATGATAGGCAGTGGAACACCGAGCAGCCAAAGTAGAATACCGCGACCCATGAGAGACCTCCTGTCAAAGCTGACGTTACGTTGTTGATGCCACTCAACTTTTAACCGCGGTGTTTGTTCCCGGCCCGCTTGATCATCGACGATCTTCAGACGCAGATTATAAAGATTGACGAAATCTAGGGCGCTCGCGCTAACGCCAGCCGGGGAGCGCACCTATATCCTGGGTTCAAGGTGGGGAAATTCTCCCGTTACTCCCAAAGGCAGAAACTCATGGCTGCATCACAGCGTGAATCGGAGAAGCATCGATGAACAGATTTCGGGCATTTGTAGCGGCCGGAGCAATCAGTCTTGCCTTTATCACTTCCGCCTGCTCGACGGCGCCGAATTCATACGGCTCGGCGTCGGGATATCAACCGGGAGATTCCTTGAATCCGGCCTGCGCCGATGGCTTCCGACCCGGCGATGGCCGTTCGTGCAGCTATTAGAAGCGGTCGGCTCTCGTCCGATTATAACGGCAGCTTGCGGGCGGAGGTGCTCCGTGAGCGGTCGCGCGGGTCGACCGGCAGGACCGCGAGCCGCTCCTGGCGTCATTCCCGTTTGATGTTCGTGGCGATAGGATGTGTTTGAGAGGAGCCACGAGCGCGGTTCCCACGCTCCAACGGTCAAGAGAGAACGGCCACGTGATCTCGTGGCAGCGACGTGACGTCAATCTGCCGCCCGACCCCATTCTTAAGTTAATGGCGGTCGCGTCCTGCCGCAGTCTCTATACCATCAGACCGGCAACGCAAAGATGGCCGGTTCGTCGCTTGTTGCTTTCGTTAAAGGCGAACGCCAGGACACAGGCCCGGAGCAATCATCATCGATAAAGCCCGGCGCCCCGTGGGCGCAGCGCACACGACCGCGGCGCCGCTGATTCTCTTGCGACGTGGATCTTTGGGCCGATTCCAACAATGTCACTGGCCGCGAGGCAAGGCATCGATCAACTGGTGCACCTTGTCGGTTGCGTAGACGATATCCTCGCGCGGCAAATGCACCGTGATTTCGATCTCCTGCCATCGGCCGCCATTATTTCTAGCGTAACTCACGGCGGCTTGTAGAGATTTGAATTCAACTGCGGGCGCGCCGGCGATCCAGAACTGCACGGTGCAATCGGCTTCGCAATAGTCGGAGAGTGCTTTGAGCGGGTCTAAGGCCATGTCGATGGGCTCTACACCCTTGGTGGTTCTTTGGCTACCGCACGTGAAGCGCCGCCGCTGTTTTCGAGTCGCGCAATCCGCTCCACATTGACGTGACCTCCGCTCCTCCAACACCGATGACCGGCGCGATCACCACCCCTTCCGACACTGGGGCGCGGCGGCTGGTCTTTCTGGAATTTCCACAGAGGAGAGCCGTTCATGCCAGGTTAATGCGTATTAACCGAGACTCGGGGCCTGAAAGGATGCGCCGATGAAAAAGCTTTTTCCCGTAGTCGCAGCCACAGTCTTGGCTGCATGTTTCGCCCTGCCGCTAAACGCCACGCCGATTTTCGTGCCGAAAGCGGTAGCAATGCACACTGCCGACGTCGAGCAGGTCAAACACCGTCGCCACGGCAATGGACATGCGTATGGCCACTGGAAGAAACGCCGGTACGCTTACCGCGACTGCCGGTACTACGGCTCGTGCTACCGTCCTCGGCACTACGGCTATCGCGACTATTACGGCTATCGCGACGACTATCGTCGTCGGTCAGGTGTGACCGTGTATTTCGATTTTTAGTCGGCAGTGCCCCAGCCACTTGAAGCCGTCGACCTCACCACACCACCACAGCAGCCCGTCGAGCTACCAACTCGGCGGGCGTTTTGTTTCCGGCGTCTGAACAAAGAAAAAGGTCGGGGCGAATGCTCGCGCCGACCTTCTTTGATTGCATCAGCACGGTGCCAGTACATCCGTGGTCACCAGCAAAAGCTATCCGATGGATTGAATTTATGCGTCTTGTGAATTTTCGCAAGGATTAGGGGATGCTGATTTAGGGCTAAAACTGAGAAGAAAACGCCTGTCTTCGGATTTCTCAACGAAACAGGCGATTAACTTGAAAAATGGCTCCCCGGGCCGGATTCGAACCGGCGACCTGTCGATTAACAGTCGAATGCTCTACCGCTGAGCTACCAGGGATCACTGCTTGGCGCGGTGTGAGTGGGCTAATACAAATGCTTGCCCGATTTGCCAAGCGGTTTTTTCAAAAAAATGAAATGAACTTGTATTTGGGTCGTCTGTGCCCATCTCTGGGGAATGACGAACCGGAATGAGCGCGAAGAGACGAGGGGCGGCGAAAAGCCCGGGAAGCGGGCAAAGCGCTTCGGCATCGATCACGCGAGCGGCAGGCTTATGCTCGGCTCCTTTGGTATCTGCATGCCGCGCTCCCGCATCGCGCGGATGGCGATCGGCGTCGCCCTCATTCTTTGCGGGTTCCTGGGCTTCCTGCCGATCCTCGGCTTCTGGATGCTGCCGCTGGGCTTCCTTGTGCTCTCGCACGACCTGCCTGTCGCGCGCCGGCTTCGCCGGCGGCTGGCGGTCTGGTGGCACAGGCGGCGGAAACCGGCCGGTTGAGAGCATCAGGGGAGCGGTCGCGGAACAGCGAAAGGATTCTCGCCTCCGTGGTTTATGGATTGTAAAATGCGAAAATGCGTCAAAATGGTCAGGTGAGGACATGAAGGCATTTTTTGTTGTCGCCCTGTCGGCGGCGACGATTCTCTCCGGCGTTCCCGCCCAAGCCCAGGCCGTCGACAGCCGGGGTTTTGACGCTCGCGGCATCTGCCGCCGTCCGGAAGGCTGCATGGTCGATCACGGCCAGGGCGGCAGCTATAGCGGGCCGCGCAACTATCGCAATTTCAACGGCCGGAACGAGCGTGACGGCAATAACGATCGCGGCCGAGACGATCGCCGCTATCGCAACCAGAACAGAAGCGACAATGTCGACGGCCTGACCAACCGCCTGGCCGCCGGCTCTATCGCCGTTCAGCCGTGTGCATCGCCGACGCGAATCTAGTTGGCCCTGAGTTCGCTTTCCTCGAAAGCGCCGTTAGGTCCCTGATCGAGGCTGGCCACCATCAGCAGGCTGCTGACGGCAAGCAGGAGGACGAGCTTCAGCGCGTAGGAAAAGGAGAGCTGATGTCGGCTGCCCTGCGAGACGCGGGAAGGCGCCACATAATATTTGTAGTAGAAGTGCGGATCGCTCGTTTCCAGCAGGTTCTGGTAGACGTGCGGCGGAATGTCCGCATGTTTCACCGGTGGAGAACCCGGGAATTTCACATGGAGATCACGGCTCTCGGCATCATAGGCCGCACGCACGTGCTTCGATTTGAGGGCAGCCCAATTCATTGCAGCTCCTATCACCCTCCCGGTGGCAATATGAGGCGCGCAGAACGATCGTCAAGTTGACAATTTGTTTCAAAGGCAAACATTGGCAGGAAATAGGGCAGGGTCAGCGGGAAATTCCAGCGTGCACTCGTGCCGTTCGGCGATAGGGAAATGGCCCTTGGGGCAGCCGGCGAATGGCGTTTTTCCGAAATGCCCTCTTGCGATTTCCTTACGATCATTCTAAACGCTCGCCACGGCTCAGATAACGAGCTCGTGAGGCCTCGTGGCGGAGTGGTGACGCAGAGGACTGCAAATCCTTGTACCCCGGTTCAATTCCGGGCGAGGCCTCCAAAATTTTCCCACATGACACAACTCGGCTGAAATGTACCCAAGCGGCGACGCCCGAGGCGTAGGCCCGCGTAGCCTGACACTCGCTGGCATGAGATTGCCGCCATGCGGGGAACTATCTTTGAGCGTGCCTCGGCACCTCTATCACTTCAAGGTCGTTTCGCCGTCCAGCAGCCCGCAGCAGAAGATACCGATGAGCGCTGCGACGATGAAGAAATCGAACAGCGTCAAATATTCGAAAATCGCAGACATGGCCTGCTCCTCCTACTTTCCTCCGTAGGAGATCATAACATGAAGGGGCAGGGGGTTCCACGTTTGAGTTGCAGCGTCTCGCCTCTGTGGCGCGGAAGAAGCGCCTGCCGGATTCTTTTCGCCGGCGGCTGCCAAGCCTTGAAAGCATCGGTGGCGGGGATTAAGAGACGAGGGACAGGAACCGCTTTCAAGAGCGAGAGGACATGATGGATTTCGAAGCAGCGCGCGCAAAGATGGTCGACACCCAGGTTCGCACGACGGACGTTACCTCGCATTCCGTGCTGACGGCGCTGCTCACGGTGCCGCGTGAGGCATTCGTGCCCGAGAAGGCGAAGCTGCTGGCCTACATCGACAACGATGTCGAGATATCGGCCGCCGCACCCGGAAAGCCGGCCCGCTTCCTGATGGAGGCATCGCCGCTCGCCAAGCTGCTGCAGCTGGCCGCGATCACCAAGGATGATTTCGTCCTCGAAGTCGGCTGCGGCACCGGTTACACATCGGCGCTGCTGTCGATCATTGCCGGCTCCGTCATCGCGCTCGAATGCGACGAGGCGCTGGCCGCCGAGGCGAAGACACAGCTTGCCGGCTACGCCAAGATCGAGGTGGTCACAGGACCGCTCGAAAAGGGCTACGCTGCCGGCGCTCCCTATGATCTGATCTTCGTCAACGGCGCAGTCGAGGAAGTTCCGGCAGCTCTTCTCGGCCAATTGCGCGATGGCGGCCGTCTGGTCACGGTCGAAGGTTACGGCAATGCCGCCCGCGCCAAGGTGTTCGTCGCCGAGCGCGGCGCCGTTTCGGAAAACGTCTTTTTCAATGCTTCCGTGAAGCCGCTGCCGGGTTTCGCCAAGGCACGCGAATTCGTTTTCTGACGCCGTTTTCATCGATGAATTCAGCAACCGGGCGCCATCGGCGCCCGTTTTTCATTGCAGCGCCTTTGACGCTGTAGCAGTTTGACTCTACGCATCGCCGGAAAGCCTTCACAAACATCATTTATCCTGACGCCGCCACCTCGCAAACATCGGGTAACAAAACTGTGCATGGCCTCATTCATTTGATTCGCGATGATTTTTTTCATGTCTGAGGTATTCTAAGGTCGCGGTGATTCGGATGACCGCTCCACATCGTCCGGTCGTTGTTTTTGGATAGCGGGGATTGAAATGGCTCAGCCAAGTGTAGCGCGTGAACCGTCCATGGAAGAAATTCTGGCCTCCATCCGCCAGATCATCGAAAGCAATGAGCCCGGCGCCGGCAAGGCGATCTCCGCATCCCTGCCGCCGGTCTACGGCGCCGACGAGGATGAGAACGGCTCCGAAATCCATCTGACGGTTGATGACACCTATGCCGGCGTGGAGTTCCCCGAACCCGCCATGCGCTCCACCGATCCGCGTTTCGTCGCCGCCAATTCGGCCGGCACCGCCCCCGAACCTGAAGTGCCGGCCCGCGCCCTGTCGCTTGCCGATGTCGCCGCGCGCGTGCGCGCCGCCTCCGAGCGCAGTGCCGTGCAGGCCGGTCAGGCACTGCGTGAAATTCCGAGCGGCTTCCGCCAGCCCGAACCGCAGCCGGCCCCGATGCCGGAAGCGCCGCGCGCAGCAGTACCGCAGCCGCAGCCGACCCAGCCTGTTTTCCCCTCGGCTGCAGCGCCCGTTCCGCAGGCCGTGATCGAGCAGCCGGCCGAGCCTGTATTTGTGGAAACGCCGCGGGTCCCAGTCGCCGAGGCGGCGCCCGTGGTCGCCGAGCCCTTGCCCGCCGCCGAGACGGCGCCGCCTGCTTTGGAACCCGCTCAGTCCTCGGCCGAAGCTTTCCTGCCGAGCCTTGTGGACGAAGTGCAGCCGACGCTGCTTTCGGAGGGCGCCGGTCTGCAGATCAGCCGCTCTTTTGAAGAGCTCGCCGCCGCTATCGACGGTGCTGAGCGCCGCTCGCTGGATGAGATCGCAGAGGATATGCTGCGCCCGATGCTGCGCGAATGGCTTGATGATAATCTGCCGATGCTGGTCGAGCGGCTGGTGCGCGAGGAGATCGAGCGCGTGGCGCGCGGCCCGCGCCGCTGATCGGATTGCTTTTTCCTGAAAAGCCGCTCCGGTCTCCGGGGCGGCTTTTTTATTGACTTGCCCGTGCCCATCCTATTTACAAACGCCACCCTCGAACCTCGAAATTGGTCAGAAAATGCTCGACAAGACCTATGATTCTGCTGCCGTCGAACCCAAAATCGCCGCGAAATGGGATGAGGAGGACGCTTTCCGCGCAGGCGCGAACGCCAAGCCCGGGGCCGAGACCTTCACCATCGTCATCCCGCCGCCGAATGTCACCGGTTCGCTGCATATGGGCCATGCGCTGAATAACACGCTGCAGGACATCATGGTGCGCTTCGAGCGCATGCGCGGCAAGGATGTGCTCTGGCAGCCGGGCATGGACCATGCCGGCATCGCCACGCAGATGGTCGTCGAGCGCAAGCTGATGGAACAGCAGCTGCCCGGCCGCCGCGAAATGGGCCGCGACGCCTTCATCGACAAGGTCTGGGAATGGAAGGCAGAATCGGGCGGCCTGATCTTCAACCAGCTGAAGCGCCTGGGTGCCTCATGCGACTGGTCGCGTGAACGCTTCACCATGGACGAGGGCCTGTCGAAAGCCGTCCTCGAGGTCTTCGTCACGCTCTACAAGGAAGGCCTGATCTATAAGGACAAGCGCCTCGTCAACTGGGACCCGAAGCTCCTGACGGCCATTTCCGACCTTGAAGTCGAACAGCATGAGATCAAAGGCAATCTCTGGCATCTTCGTTATCCGCTGGAGCGCGGTGTCACCTACCAGTACCCGATTGCTTTCGACGAGGAAGGCAAGCCGACCGAATGGGAAACGCGCGACTACCTGGTCGTTGCCACCACGCGCCCGGAAACGATGCTGGGCGACACCGGGGTTGCCGTCAATGCGAAGGACGAACGCTACAAGAGCATCATCGGCAAACATGTCATTCTGCCGATCGTCGGCCGTCGGATTCCGATCGTCGCCGACGATTATGCCGACCCCACGGCCGGTACCGGTGCGGTCAAGATCACGCCTGCGCACGACTTCAACGACTTCGACGTCGGCAAGCGGGCTGGCCTGCGCGCGATCAACATCATGAATATCGATGGCACGATTGCCATCAAAGACAACGAGGATTTCCTCGAAGGTCTCGACAATCCGGCGGCGCTGCATGGCGCCTGGGATCGGCTGGAAGGGCAGGACCGTTTCTTTGCGCGCAAGGTCATCGTCGAGATTTTCGAAGAGGCCGGTCTCGTCGATAAGATCGAGCCGCATAAGCACATGGTTCCGCACGGCGACCGCGGCGGTGTGCCGATCGAGCCTCGGCTGACCGAACAATGGTATGTCGATGCCAAGACGCTCGCCGAGCCGGCGATCGCCTCGGTCCGCGAAGGCCGCACCAGGATGGTGCCGAAGAGCTGGGACAAGACCTATTACGAATGGATGGAAAACATCCAGCCCTGGTGCGTCTCCCGTCAGCTCTGGTGGGGTCACCAGATTCCCGCCTGGTACGGCCCGGACGGTCAGGTCTTTGTCGAAAAGACCGAGGAAGAGGCGCTGCAGGCGGCGATCCAGCATTACCTCTCGCACGAAGGACCAATGAAGGCCTATGTCGAGGACCTGCTCGAAAACTTCAAACCGGGCGAGATCCTGACGCGGGATGAGGACGTGCTCGACACATGGTTCTCCTCTGCGCTCTGGCCCTTCTCGACGCTCGGCTGGCCGGACGAGACGCCGGAGCTTGCACGTTATTACCCGACCAACGTTCTCGTCACCGGCTTCGACATCATCTTCTTCTGGGTCGCCCGCATGATGATGATGGGCCTGCACTTCATGAAGGACGAGGACGGCAATCCCGTCGAGCCCTTCAATACCGTCTATGTCCACGCGCTGGTGCGCGACAAGAATGGGCAGAAGATGTCGAAGTCCAAGGGCAACGTCATCGATCCCCTGGAGCTGATCGACGAATACGGCGCCGACGCCCTGCGCTTCACGCTTGCGATCATGGCTGCGCAGGGCCGTGACGTGAAGCTCGATCCGGCTCGCATCGCCGGCTACCGCAATTTCGGCACCAAGCTCTGGAACGCCACGCGTTTCGCCGAGATGAACGGCGCCAAGAGCGATCCGCATTTCGTGCCTGAAGCCGCCGAGCTCACCATCAACCGCTGGATCCTGACGGAGCTTGCCCGTACGGAACGTGACGTTACGGAAGCACTCGAAGCCTTCCGCTTCAACGATGCCGCCGGCGCGCTCTACCGCTTCATCTGGAACGAGGTCTGCGACTGGTATCTCGAGCTTTTGAAGCCGGTCTTCAACGGCGAGGACGAAGGCGCCAAGGCAGAGGCCCAGGCCTGCAGCGCCTATATCCTCGAAGAGATCTACAAGCTGCTGCATCCCTTCATGCCTTTCATGACCGAAGAGCTCTGGGCTCATACGGCGGGCGAGGGCAAAGAGCGCGACACGCTGGTCTGCCATGCCGAATGGCCGTCTCCCTCCTATGCCGATAACGGGGCTGCCGACGAAATCAACTGGCTGATCGACCTCGTCTCCGGCATCCGCTCGGTGCGCGCCGAAATGAACGTGCCGCCGTCGGCGACGGCTCCGCTCGTCGTCGTCAAGGCCAACAACCTGACGCGCGAAAGGCTGTTCCGCCACGACGCCGCCATCAAGCGGCTTGCGCGTGTGGAGGCGATATCGCTGGCCGACGATGCGCCGAAGGGGGCTGCTCAGATCGTCGTCGACGAGGCCACCATCTGCCTGCCGCTCGGCAATCTGATCGACCTTTCCGCCGAAAAGGCTCGGCTCGAGAAGGCGATCGGCAAAATGGAAGGCGAGATCTCGCGCATCGACGGCAAGCTCTCCAACGAGAAGTTCGTCGCCAATGCCAATCCCGACGTGGTCGAGGCCGAGCGCGAGCGCCTCGATGAACTGAAGGGGCAGATCGCCAGCTTGAAGACCGCCCTCTCCAGGGTGAGCGAAGCCGGATAAGTTTCATCACTCGTTTTGGTCAGTTATTTCAAAGACGCGCTCCCTCGGCGGGCGCGTCTTTCGTCGTTTCGGGCGCATTTGATTCGGTCTTCAAAACGGCTGATTTCAGGCGCTGAGCCTGTGGATTGTGGCTTCACGGGCGTCCTGCGGGCGAAAACTGTCACTGTTGTCGGATTGATACAGCTTCCACAATGTGTGGAATGAAAACCCAAAACCCCATCTGAAAACCGATAAGTCTGGAATAAAATTTTATTAACCAGATTTTTTGACGTGTCCGTCAATTTCTTTACGTAAGTTGGCCAATGGAATGCGTGGGAGCGCCGCCGTGGGGCGCGTTGCCATGTCGAGCGAACACTTACTAGAGTGGCGTCACATCAATTGCTGGAGTGGGGGAGACACAATGGCATCGCGTAGGTTTTCCAAGGGCGTAACGTCGCTCGTTCTTCTTTCGTCGCTTGCATCGCCGTCCTTCGCCGGCGGCCTGGAGCGCGGCGGCTACAATATCGATCAGTTGTTCGATACGTCGCCTTTCTCGTTTCAGTCGGGCGTGACCTATGTCACACCGCAGCGCAAGCTGAAGGACGTCCGAGACACGCAGACGTCGCTATCTTCAGGCGGCAATCTGAACGGCCGTCCAGACACAGCCGACGAAACCTCAAATTACACCATCCCCTATATTGGCTTTAAGGCCGGCTTCGGCGACGCGGTCGACTGCCTCGTTGACTATTCGGAGCCCTTCGGCGCGCATACCGACCCCGGTTCGAACTGGGCCGGCGCCAACAATAATATCGAGACAGAGATCAAAACCCGCAACTATGGCGGCACATGCTCCTATCGTTTTGATGTCGGCCCTGGACAGCTTCGCTTCATTGGCGGCGGTTTCTATCAGGAGGTCGAGGGCTTCAAGGAACGTCTGGTTTCCACGGTTCCCATTCTGCTCGGCACCGGCACCGGCATTGGCCGCCTCGATCTCGACGATAGCGGCTGGGGCTGGCGCGCTGGTCTCGCTTACGAGATTCCGGAATATGCGATGCGCGCGAGTCTCGTCTATAACAGCCGCGTCAAGTACGATAATCTGACCGGCACTGTCGATCTCCGTCAGGTTCCGGTTGTCCCGACATTTGGAGGCCAGGTCACACCGGTTTTCGGTTCCGCCGAAGCGCCGGATTCGCTGGAGCTGAAGCTGCAAAGCGGCATCGCTCCGGATTGGCTCGCCTTCGGATCGGTCAAGTGGACGAACTGGAGTGTCCTCCAGTCCGTGGCTTTCTGCCCGAAATCGACAAAGGGCGTGGTCGCCTGCACAGCGGGCGGCGCTACGGAACTCACTTCGCTCGACCTTCTGTATCGTGACGGCTGGACGATCTCCGGCGGCGTGGGCCACAAGTTCAACGATCAGTGGGCCGGCGCAGTCAGCCTCACGTGGGACCGAGGCACCAGCCAGGGTTATGGTGCACAGACCGACAGCTGGACGCTCGGTCTCGGCGCCGCCTACACGCCGACCGAACATATCGAATGGCGTTTTGCCGGCGCCGTTGGCGTGTTGACGAGCGGTTCCTCCGGCGCCTTTGAGTATAATGGCCAGACCTATGGCGACGACGTCTCCTATTCCTTTGGCAACGATCTGGTCGCTGCACTGTCGACGAGCTTAAAGATCAAGTTCTAATTCCCCGATTTGAAGAATTGATGAGCCCGGCACTGCCGGGCTCTTCTTTATCCGCGCCGTTAATCATACTACTTTCTGATCCCGTTTTGTGACGATTCCGCAACACTTTTTTACGACGATTGGCGTAAGGTGGCGGCGGGGTGAATTTGTCCATTTCCCGCCACAAAGAGAGCGCAGCGATATTTGCGTACGAGGAGATGGGCAGGCTTGCGGTGCGTGTAAATAGTAGCATGGGTCGATTTTTTTCCGGTAACACGAGATCGCGCGATACGATTGGCGGCAATCGTTTGATTGCGGTCGTTTCGCTTTCCGCACAAGGCTGTTCCGGCCGCCAAGCCGGCCTCGCGGCGGCGCCGTCGGGCCGTTCTTTGTTGTCGTTTTCGGGCCGCTCGGATGAGCACTCCGGCCTTGCTGGAAATGTCGATACCGGTTTCGTCACATTTGCTGTTTACGAATATGGTGAAGGCGGGAAGGCGGATGCAGCACCTGCCGAAAGAGTGCCACGGAGATTGCAGTCGGGCCATGCCGGGAGCCGGGTGGTTCTGAATGATGTGCTGAGAATTCGGCCTTTGAGAGAAGGCCAGTGGGCTGGATGCGACGCGGGCAAAGGAGCCATGGAGCTCGCCGCGGGATCGCTCGCCTCGACGAAATACATCCGCGGAATGCACGGCGCGAGCGCCGCTGCCTCCTGCCTGTGATGAGCGAAAGAAATCGGTTGAAATGGTGACGTCCGAGTTCAAACTGTTCAAGATCATGCTGATGGGCATGTCTATGGCCGTAGCCCTGGCGCTGTCCGGCCCGGTCCGTGCATTCGACATCAAGGCGGGCGTCAGCAAGGAATCCGGCCCCTTCGATCTCTTCAAGTTCGGCTTCAAAGCCTATAAGAACGGCCAGAAGGAAGAGGCGGTCGAAGCCTATAAATATGCTGCCGAAAAGGGCCATACCGGCTCGCGCTGGGCGCTTGCCAACATGTATGCCGATGGCGACGGCGTCACGCAGGATGATTTCGAAGCCTTCAAGATTTACAGCGAGATCGCCCAGCAGGGCGTCGAGCCCGGCTCGGAAGATACCGGCTTCTTCGTCAACGCGCTGCTCTCGCTCGCCAATTACTACAAGCACGGCATTTCGGGCAGTCCTGTTCGGATCGACCTCACCCAGGCGCGCCAGCTTTATTTTCAGGTGGCCTCCACCTTTGGCGTCCCCGAGGCGCAGTTCCAGCTGGCGCAGATGATGCTGGCCGGCGAGGGCGGCAATGCCAGCCCGCAGCAGGCGAAGAAATGGCTGAACCAAGCCCGCAAGAGCGGTCATCCCGGCGCCATGGCGGTCTTCGGCAATATTCTTTTCGATGAAGGCCAGACGGCCCGCGGCCTGGCGCTGATGACGGCAGCGCTCGACCGCTGCAAGCCCAAGGACTGCAACTGGATGGAGGCGCTGCAGGAGCAGGCCTTCTCGGTTGCCAATGAGGCCGACCGCCGCACCGCGGTATCGCTGTCGCATAGCATTGCGAGCGGCTCGGACGACTAAGCATGTCGCGCAAAAGTGCGCAGCGGTTTTCCCAGGCAAAGCGCGAAGCGCTTTTGCCGCAACGACATGCGCAAACAAGGAGTTAAAGCGCGAGGAGCGAATCTGAAAGATCGCGACGCGCTTTAAGGCAGAACCTCAGGCCGCGAAATCGAAATAGGCGATCACAGGCACGTGGTCGGACGGCTTTTCCCAGGCCCGCACATGTTTTTCGATCGCAGCCGACGTCATCCGATCGGCGGCTTCAGGCGACAGCAGCAGATGATCGATGCGGATGCCGTTGTTCTTCGGCCAGGCGCCTGCCTGATAATCCCAGAAGGAATAGTACTGCGTCGCATCCGTCGTCGCGCGCACCGCATCCGTCAGCCCGAGATTTTCGAGCCGGCGGAACGCCTCCCGCGTCTGCGGCAGAAACAGCGCATCGCTTTCCCAGACCTTGGGATCGAAGCAGTCGTGCGGTTCCGGGATGACATTGTAATCGCCGGCAAGCACCAGCATCTCCTCATAGGCCAGCCGCTCGGCGGCGAATGTCAGCAGGCGCTCCATCCAGGCGAGCTTGTAGGGATATTTCTCCGTGTCGACAGGATTGCCGTTCGGCAGGTAGATGCAGCAGACGCGCAGGATGCGTGTGTCGGGCAGTGTGAACACGGCTTCGAGGAAACGCGACTGTTCGTCCAGCGGATCGCCGGGCAGGCCGCGGTTCACTTCGGAAGGCGAACTCTTGGAGAGGATCGCCACGCCGTTGAAGCCCTTTTGGCCGTGCGTCTCGACATGATAGCCGAGCGCTTCGATCTCCAGCCTGGGAAACCCTTCGTCGACCGTCTTGATTTCCTGCAGGCAGACGATATCCGGATCGGAATCCTTGAGCCATTGCGTGAGGTTGTCGATGCGCGCCTTGACGCCGTTGATGTTCCAGGTCGCGATCTTCATGGCTCTGTCCTGTTTCGCATGATGCATGTCGCCCGGAAGTGTGCAGCGGTTCCGGGACAACGACATGCATAAACACAAAGAGCTAAAGCGCGCAGCGTGAATCAGCCTCAATGGTGCGCTTTAGTGCGCTTCTTTTATCGTGGTCTTTCACTGCAGGACAAGACGATAAACCGGCCGGAGGCACTTCTTCGGCCAGTTCTTTGGGACAGTACGATGCGTCTGGATATTCAGATCGAGAAGCTGGTGCCGCAGCCGCAGCTTGCCACTGCGTTCGGGTTCTTGATCTGGAAGGATTGACCGAGCAGATTGTCGACGAAGTCGATCTCCGAACCCGCCATGTAGACGAGCGACAGGCTGTCGATCAGCACCTTGGCATCGTTCTTCTCGACGACGACGTCATCGTCGCCGGCGCTGTCGGCAAGATCGAACTTGTAGGAAAAGCCGGAACAGCCGCCGCCTTCGACGGAGACGCGCAACGCGCTCTTGCCGGCCTCGGCGCCGACGATCGCAGCGATACGCTTTGCGGCGGCATCTGAAAGGGTTACACTCGTATCCGTCATGTTTCCTCCTGCCGGGGTCAAGATCCGGAGAGAATGGGTTTTGGCACTTGAATGTTCAAATACCTGATATCAAACAAACTTATCATGATCTTCGGAAAAAGGCCATGATGCGCCGAGGTGGTTGAGAAAGCGCCTCTTTGCCGTTTCTTCGGGCTATAGGTATGAAGAGCGCAAAGCGGCGTCAATGGGCAGATGCGGCAACATGCAGGATGACGGTGAAGAATGACGATCGATACGCGTGCTTTAGGTTTCGGCAGCAGTGAAAGGGCGGTCTATGCGGCAGACCCCTGGACGAGCCGCGGGCGGCTCTACCAGGAGGATGGAAGTCCGACGCGCTCCGATTTCCAGCGCGACCGCGACCGCATCGTCCATACCACCGCCTTCCGCCGGCTGAAGCACAAGACCCAGGTCTTCATCGCCCAGGACGGCGATCATTATCGCACCCGGCTGACGCATACGATCGAGGTGGCGCAGATCGCCCGCGCGCTCGCCCGCGCCCTGAAGCTTGACGAGGATCTGGCCGAGGGCGTGGCGCTGGTGCATGATTTCGGCCACACGCCGTTCGGGCACACCGGCGAGGACGCCCTGCACGAGGTGTTGCTGCCCTATGGCGGCTTCGACCACAATGCCCAATCGCTGCGCATCGTGACCAAGCTGGAGCGACGCTATGCCGAATTCGACGGCATCAACCTGACATGGGAAAGCCTCGAAGGCCTGGTCAAGCACAATGGCCCGCTGCTGACGCCGGATGGCGTGGGCACGCGTGGCCCCGTTCCGCAGCCGATCCTCGATTATTGCGAGCTGCACGATCTCGAACTGGCAACCTATGCCAGCCTCGAGGCCCAGGTCGCGGCGATCGCCGACGACATCGCCTATAACACCCACGATATCGACGACGGCCTGCGCTCCGGCTACCTGACCTTCGATATGCTGGAGGAAATCCCGTTCCTGGCCGGGCTGATGGCCGAGGTGAGGGCGCGCTATCCGCATCTGGAGCCGAGCCGCTTCACCCATGAGATCATGCGGCGGCAGATCACCCGCATGGTCGAGGACGTGATTGCCGTCGCGCAGGAGCGCCTTTCCCTGCTGCGCCCCGAAAGTGCTGCCGACATCCGCGCCGCCGACCGGGTTATCGCCACCTTCTCCGATCGCATGGCCGAAACCGACAGGCAGATCAAGGCGATGCTGTTCAAGCGCATCTACCGCAATCCCGATATCATGCGCATCCGCGCCGGTGCGGCAAAGATCGTCACCGATCTCTTTGCCGCCTACATGGCCAATCCCAAGGAGATGCAGAGCCATTACTGGGTCGATCATATCGCCGGCCTCGCCGATGCGCCGAAAGCCCGTCATGTCGGCGATTATCTGGCGGGCATGACCGACACCTATGCGATCAGCGCCCACAGGCGATTGTTTGACCACACTCCGGATTTGCGATAGGCAGCGGTCGCCCCGCCAAGGGCCGATTTGCGCCATTGGCACAGCCTATGCATGGAAGAGTGCGATGAACCTTTTTACCGACTTCGAAGCCAGGATCAAAACCGCCCTTGAACAGATCGATCTGGTCAGGGAAAAGCGATCCGAGCTCGATTTCGGCCGCATTGCCGTCGAGCCGCCGCGTGACGCGAGCCACGGCGACGTTGCGACCAATGCCGCGATGGTGCTGGCAAAACCGCTCGGAACCAATCCGCGCGCGCTGGCCGACATCATCATCGCCAAGCTCAGGGAGGACGCCGACGTCGCCGATGTCTCGGTCGCCGGTCCCGGTTTCATCAACATCCGTCTTGCCGTCGGCTACTGGCAGCGGCTGCTCGCCGCGATGATCGGCGCCGGCACCGATTACGGACGCTCGACGCTGGGTGAGGGCCGGAAGGTCAACGTCGAATATGTCTCGGCCAATCCGACCGGGCCGATGCATGTCGGCCATTGCCGCGGCGCCGTCGTCGGCGACGCGCTCGCCAACCTGCTCGCCTTTGCCGGCTACGGCGTCGAGAAGGAATATTACATCAACGATGCCGGTTCGCAGATCGACGTGCTCGCCCGGTCCGTCTTCCTGCGCTATCGCGAGGCGCTCGGCGAAAAGATCGGCGAAATTCCCTCGGGTCTCTATCCGGGCGACTATCTCGTGCCTGTGGGACAGTCGCTTGCAGCCGATTACGGCGTGCGGCTGCACAACATGCCGGAAGACCAATGGATGCCGATCGTCAAGGATCGCACCATCGATGCGATGATGGTGATGATCCGCGAGGACCTGGCTTCGCTGAACGTCCATCACGATATCTTCTTTTCCGAGCGCACCCTGCATGCCAATGGCGCGGCTGCGATCCGCACGGCGATCAACGACCTGACCTTCAAAGGCTATGTCTACAAGGGCACGCTGCCGCCGCCGAAGGGCCAGCTGCCCGAGGATTGGGAGGATCGCGAACAGACGCTGTTCCGCTCGACCGAAGTGGGCGACGATATGGACCGGCCGCTGATCAAGTCGGACGGTTCCTATACCTATTTCGCCGCCGACGTCGCCTACTTCAAGAACAAGTTCGATCGCGGTTTCGACGAGATGATCTATGTGCTCGGCGCCGACCACGGCGGCTACGTCAAGCGCCTGGAGGCGGTTGCACGCGGCGTTTCGGACGGTAAGGCAAAGCTGACGGTGCTGCTCTGCCAGCTCGTCAAGCTCTATCGCAACGGCGAGCCGGTGAAGATGTCGAAACGCTCGGGCGACTTCGTCACGCTTCGGGACGTCGTCGAGGAAGTCGGCCGTGATTCGGTCCGGTTCATGATGCTTTACCGCAAGAATTCCGAGCCGCTCGACTTCGATTTCGCCAAAGTGACGGAACAGTCGAAAGATAATCCGGTTTTTTACGTGCAGTACGCGCATGCCCGCTGCATGTCGGTCTTCCGGCAGGCGAGGGAGGCTTTCGGCGACCTGGATGTTTCGCCCGCCCAACTGGCGCAAACCATTGCAGGCATTAGCGATCCAGCCGAATTGCAGCTCGTCGCCAAGCTCGCCGAATTCCCGCGGATCGTTGAGGCGGCAGCCCAGTCGCAGGAGCCGCATCGGGTCGCTTTTTACCTCTACGACCTCGCAAGTTCTTTCCACGCGCACTGGAACAAAGGTAAAGATCAGCCGGAATTACGATTTGTTAATGATAAAAACCGAGAATCAACTATTGCCAGACTTGGGCTGGTGTACGCCGTCGCGTCGGTTTTGAAGTCGGGACTTGCCATTACAGGCACTGCCGCACCGGACGAAATGCGATAACGTCACCATTTCCCCACAATGCGCTGGCATTTCAGAGTTGGCGTTTGCGAGTGGGATAGGCATGGCTGATAAACAACTTGCGTATGATACGCGCGGAAAAGACGATCTGTTTGCCGACGACGATCCGTTGGCCGAACTTGCCCGTATCGTCGGCTTCGAGCCGCGTGTTGCAGCAAATACGGTGAACGAGGCCGCGCGGCGCGAGCCTGCCCTCGATCTCGAAGATGAGCTTGGGCGCGAGTTCGACCGCTACGATTCGCCCCGTCCGCTCGCAGAGCTCGATCGGCCAGCCGAGCCGATCTCCGATGACGACGCGCCTGAAGATTATATCGAGCCCGTTCTCGATGCGTCTCCCGTTGTCGAGAGGGCTGAGGTTCCTGAGCCCGCTTCCGGGACGCAGGTGCAATCGGCCCTCGGCGGTGCGCGCGACCTGATCGAAGAGCTCGAGCTGTCGATCGGTGCTGCTCCGGTTTCTTCGCTGCCGCAGCCTGCCAAGGCGCCGCAGTGGTCGGCCGCCAGCATCAGGCTGCCGCTTGCCAATTTCCACGCCGCCAAACGCGAGGAGCCGGTGATTCCGTCGGAGCCCGCTGCCGAAGTGCCTGTGGTCGAAGCGGCCGCAGAGCCGGTGGCTGAAGCTGCGTCCGCCGAGCTTGCCGCTGCGGAGACGCAGCCCGCAATCGAGGCGCCTGCCCCGGTCGTCGAACAGTTGGCCCCCGTCGTCGCTGTCGAGCCGTCCGAGGAGTTCGAATCCGCGTCTCCGTCGCTTGGTTTCCCCGCCGAGCTCGATCGCCATGACGAGGCGATCGCGTCGGAAGAGGTTGCCGAGGCCGAGGATTTCGTCGAAATCGAAGGCGAGCTTGAAGATTTCGGGTCCGACGCCGGTTTCGATCTCCTTGCCGCCGCCGTCGAAGGCGAGATCCAGGCCGATGCGGCGCTGACCGAGGTCGTGCCCGAAGTTCCGCACGCTGCCGGCACTTTCGATCTTGACGATCTGCTCGCCGACGTTTCGCGTTATCCGGTACCGCAGCGCCCCAATTCGGCGCCCGTTTCGCCGCAGGCCGCAGCGATCGAAGCAGCACCTGTTGCTGCAGCGCCCCTTGCTGTCGCGCCCCTTATCGTCGAGCCTATGGCTGCCGCATTTGTTCAGTCGCAGGTGATCGCGCCTGCCCCGGTCGCCGCAGCCACCGTTCGGTCTTCTCCGGTCGAGCCGGCGCCTGTCTACGCCGCCGAGGCCGCAAGGCCGGCCGCGCCGCAGCCTGCCGAGGTCATTGCACCCCAGCCCGCCGCAATGGCGTATTCGCGGGCGCCGCAGCCTGTGCCTGAGGCCGACGACCCCTTCGCCGGCCATGATTTCGAGCTCGATCTTGCCGGCATCGAGCTGGAACTCTCCGATCTCGATTTCTCCGAACAGCCCGAGCTGGCGACGGCCGAGCCCGCGCCGCAGCCGGAGCCGCCGGTCCGTGCTCCCCAGCAGGCCGCTGCCGTCTCTCCTCGGTCTGCCCCGGAATTTGCGCCCCCCCAATTTGCGCCTGAGCCGCAAACTCCGGCTTTCCAGCAGGCGGCTTCCACCGCTGCACGGCCTGCTCCGGCCTCCGTTGAGCCGCAGGCTTCAACTCCGGCTCCGGCTCCGGCGTTCAACTGGGGAGCTGTTTCCGACTCGACCGAGGATCTGCCGTTTGATCCGGCGATGATCTCCGATCCGGAGGATCGTCCCGAGACAGTCGAGGACATGCATGTGCCGGCGCTGCCGCCGGTCGAGCAGCCCGCGCCGGTGGCAAAAACGCAGGATTTCGATTTCGATCTCGACGCCGAGATCGCCAGCTTCTTCGAGCCGGCCAAGCCGCGGGAAACGCCGGCCCCGGTTCGCGATACGGCTGCCGCCGCAGCAAAGCCGGTCAAACCAACCATCGCCGACGGCCTTGATGATTTCGAACGGGCGCTGGAGGAGGATTTCCGCCGCAGCGTGCGCGAGCCGGTCGAGCGCCGCGAGACCTCCGAGGTCCGTATCGAATCTGCAAGCCAGGCGGCCGATTTCAGCCGTGCCCGGTCGATGCGCCGGCTCCTTGCCGGTGCCGTCGTGCTCGTGGTCTTCGCCGGCGTCGGTTATGGTGTCTATTCCTCCGTCTGGAACGGCGAGGGGCTCGGCATTGTCGCATCCGGCGAGCCGCGCGTGATCACTGCCGACAAGGAACCGATCAAGGTCGTTCCGGAAAATCCCGGCGGCAAGACCGTGCCGAACCAGGACAAGGCCGTCTACGATCGCGTTGCCGGTTCTGCCGAGGAGCCGAAGCAGAAGGCGCTGGTTTCTTCCGACGAGGCGCCGGTCGATGTCGTCCAGCGCACGCTGACACCGGAAGCGCTGCCTGATGACGACGAGAACGCCAATGCCGGTGATCAGGTCACGCCGACCGCGGTCGGTGAGACTGAGGATCCGCGTCTGCTGCCGAACCAGGACAATACAGACAACGCGTCCGCGGGTGATGCCGACAAGACGCCTTCGGTTTCGCCGCGCAAGGTTCGCACGATGATCGTCAAGCCTGACGGCACCCTGGTCGCCCGCGAGGAAACAGCGCCCGGCGATCAGCCTGCTGCCCAGGCGACACCGTCCGTCCCGGCGACGCAGTCTGCCCAGGCGACACAAGCCGCTCAGCCGATGCCGGCGTTGACAGCCCCGTCGGCGCAATCGGCTTCACCGGTGCCGCCGGTCGCCGGAACGGCCGCAAGCTTCCCTGCAAATGCCGAGGTTGCCTCCGCCGATGCCCGCTCCGCGGCGCCGGTGGAAACCGCGCCGGCAAAGCCGCCGGTTGCAGCCGACGCCGATGCGCAGGCGGCAAATCCCGCCCCGGTCGATGCGCCGGTGCGCCCGGTCAAGACCACGGCGGTCGGCGATACCGCTCCGGTTCCGATCGCTCGTCCGGCCGACCAGCCGGTCAATGTCGTCGGTACCGTGACCGAGAAGGGCAATGTCCGCCCGGCCGCCCAGCAGCCGAAGACGGCGGAAGTTGCGGCCGCAGCACCTGCCGCCGCCAAGCCGCAGCAGCAGGCCGCCTCCGCCGGCGGCTACGGTATCCAGATCGCCTCGCTGCCGTCCGAAGACGAGGCGAACAAATCCTATGCCAGCCTGTCGAAGAAATTCGCCGGCGTGCTTGGTGGTCGCGCTCATGAGATCCGCAGGGCCGATGTCGCCGGCAAGGGCACGTTCTACCGCGTCCGCATTCCGGCCGGTTCCAAGGACGAGGCCGCAGCGCTTTGCGAACAGTATCGCGCGGCGGGCGGAAGCTGCCTGATCTCCAGGTAATATCGCATCCTTGATTTAAAGGGCGGCGGGCCGGTTCGGTCCGCCGTTCTTTTTTGTGCATCGCGCCCGAGCTTGCTCGCATTTGGCGGGCCGCGGTCTATGATTCTCACATGACCGAATCAAAAGCGATGATCCTGGGCTGCAGCGGCCTTGCCCTCACATCCGAAGAGAAGGCCTTCTATCGGGGCGAACGGCCCTGGGGCTTCATCCTCTTCGGGCGCAACATCTCCGAAGCAGGGCAGATCGCCGATCTTGTCGCCGAACTGCGCGACAGCGTCGGCTGGCATGCGCCGGTGCTGATCGACCAGGAGGGCGGCCGCGTTCAGCGCATCCGTCCGCCGGTTCTCGCACGTTATCCCTCAGGCCAGGCGCTCGGCGATCTCTATCGCCGCGACCCGGCGCTCGGCCTGCGCGCCGCCTGGGCGATGTCGCGGCTGCACGCCTTCGACCTTTCACGCCTCGGCATCGATGTCGATTGCCTGCCGGTGCTCGATGTGCCGGTCGAAGGCAGCAGCAACGTCATCGGCGACCGCGCCTATGGCGGCGATCCCCAAACCGTTATCGCCATGGGCCGGGCGGCTGCCGAAGGGCTGAAGGCCGGCGGCCTGCTGCCGGTCATCAAACATATGCCCGGTCACGGCCGCGGCTTTGCCGATTCCCATCTGGAACTGCCCGTCGTCACCGTCTTGCGCGAGGAGCTTGAGGCTCACGATTTCCCGCCCTTTGTCGCGATGAAGGACGAGTTGATGGCGATGACCTGTCACGTCGTCTTCACCGCCATCGACCCGGACAATCCCGCGACGACCTCGCGCAAGGTGACCGACGGCATCATCCGCGAGCATATCGGCTTTAACGGTCTGCTGCTCTCCGACGACAGCTCGATGAATGCTCTTTCCGGCACGATCGGCGAACGTGCGGCGAATATTATTGCAGGCGGATGCGATATCGTGCTGCATTGCAATGGCCATATGGACGAGATGCTGGATGTCGTGGCAAATGTTCCGCCGCTCGGCGGCGCGTCGCTTGCCCGGGCAAAAGCGGTGGAAGCAGGTTTTGCCGCGCCGGATGCCGCCGACGAGGCGGAGTTGCGGGCGGAATTCGAGGCGATGTTTGCGATGGTGTGATCGCAGGGGAGCAGGGTGGTGAGCACGGTCAAGGGCACGGAGCGTCCGCAGGCGGCAACGCCGATGGATAAGCTGTGGCAGGATAACGGCGCCGAGCGCGCCAGCCACGAGCCGGCGCTGGTAATCGACGTCGCCGGCTTCGAAGGCCCGCTCGACCTGTTGCTTTATCTCGCCCGCAACCAGAAGGTCGACCTGTCGCGCATTTCGGTGCTGGCGCTCGCCGAGCAGTATCTGCAGTTCGTCGAGAGCGCCCGGCGTATCCGCATCGAGCTTGCCGCCGATTATCTCGTCATGGCGGCCTGGCTTGCCTATCTCAAGTCGCGGCTGCTGATACCCCAGCAGATCAAGGATGACGGCCCTTCGGGCGAGGAGATGGCGGCAACGCTCGCCTTCCGGCTGAAACGCCTCGAAGCCATGCGCCAGGCGGCGGAGGGCCTCGTCAACCGCAACCGCCTCGGCCGCGACATCTTCGTGCGCGGCGCGCCCGAGCATATTCCCGACCGGCAGCAATCCGCCTATGCGGCAAGCCTCTACGATCTTTTGACCGCCTATGCGGCGCTGCGCCAGCGCAATGCCGTTACCCAGGTGACGATCGAGAGACGCAATGTCTGGTCGCTGACCGATGCGCGCGAATTGCTGACCCAGATGATCGGCGAGGTCGGCGACTGGACCGCGATGGAGCATTATCTGCTGCGTTATCTCGCGACGCCCGAGGAACGCGTCACGGCGATCGCCAGCGCCTTTGCCGCCTCGCTGGAACTGGTGCGCGAGGGCAAGCTGGAAATCCGCCAGGACGGTGCCTTTCAGCCGATATACATGCGTCGCGGACCCAAACACGCCACGCTGCAGGTGGTGGAGCAGGAGCAGCCGGTTTGATCGATCCGCAGAGCGAAGAGGATTTCGAGAACGATTTCGAAGGCAGGAGCCGCGACCTGCAGGCGGAGATCGAGGCGGAACGCATCGCCGAGGCGCTGGTATTCGCTTCCTCGCAGCCGGTCTCCGAAGGCTTTCTCGCAGAACGCCTGCCGGAGAGGACTGATGTGCGCGCCATCATGCTGCGCCTGAAGGCACACTATGCGCCGCGGGGCGTCAACCTCGTGCAGATCGAGGGCGCCTGGGCCTTCCGCACCGCCGCCGATCTTTCCTTTGTCATCCGCCGCGACGACAACGAGGTGAAGAAGCTCTCGCGCGCCGCATTGGAAGTGCTGGCGATCATTGCCTATCACCAGCCGGTGACGCGCGCCGAGATCGAGGATATCCGCGGCGTGCAGACCTCGCGCGGCACGCTCGACGTGCTGATGGAGGCGGGCTGGGTACGGTTTCGCGGTCGCCGTCGCACGCCGGGCCGGCCGGTGACATTAGGCACCACCCGCGATTTTCTCGACCATTTCGGTCTCGAGGAGCTGCGCGATCTGCCCGGTCTCGAAGAATTGAAGGGCGCTGGCCTGCTCTCGGGGCGCATTCCGGCGAATTTCAACATTCCCTCGCCATTGATGAACGACGAGCTAAGCGAGGACGAAGACCCCATTACCCAGATGGATCTCGAAGAACTTGGGTTGCTCGCCCCGCGTTCTACCTCCGAAGATTGAAGGACTTCGTCTTGCTTTTGCCATGCATGACGAAAACAATGGTGCTCACCATTTTTCGGCGGTTCGGTGGCTTGTCACAAAGGGCGATACCGTGACATTAAGCGCAGTTCAAAGGGCTTGATGTTGGAAACGCTGTCGGAAATTCTTACATCATGGGAACATCGAATAAAGGGAGTAAGTGCAAATGATGGGTTCTTTTAGCATGTGGCACTGGTTGATCGTTCTGGTCATCGTGCTGTTGTTGTTTGGCCGCGGCAAGATCCCGGAACTGATGGGCGATGTCGCCAAGGGCATCAAAAGCTTCAAGAAGGGCATGACGGACGAAGATGCGCCCGACACGGCCAAGACCGTCGATCACAAGGCCGACGAAACGAAGTAACCAAGTGCGGGAAAAAGCGCAGCCCCCGCGCTTCCCGTCCAGGAGCCTTGCATGTTCGATATTGGCTGGACCGAGCTTTTGGTCATCGCGGTCGTCCTGATCGTGGTCGTCGGTCCCAAGGATTTGCCGCCGATGCTGCGCGCTTTCGGCAAGATGACGCAGCGCGCCCGCAAGGTGGCGAGTGAATTCCGTGCGCAGTTCGACGAAGCGTTGCGCGAGGCCGAGCTTGACGATGTCCGCCAGACGCTCAGTGACGCCCAGAAGCTCAACCCGGTCAACAGCCTGCGCGAGGCGATGAACCCGCTTCGCCAGATGGGCAACGAGATCAAGGCCGACTTGCAGAAGGCGAGCGCGGCGCCTGATAACAAGACCGAGGTGCCTCCGGCTGCCGTTTCCGCCCCGACGCCGTCGATGAGCCTGCCGGAAACGCCGCCGCTGGTGCCCACACCCGCGCCGACGCCGGAACCCGTTGCTGCCGCGGTCGCTACGGCCGATACGGTTGCCGCCAAGCCGAAAGCGGTGCGCAAGCCGCGCGTCAAGGCGGCGGATAAGGCTGCCTTTGCCATCGCCGCGCCCGTGGAAACCGTGGCCGTAGAAAAGCCGAAGCGCACGACGGCTGCCAGAAAGCCCGCAGCGCCGAAGGCGCCGGTGCAGACGAAGAAGAAGGATGAGGCATGAGCGGTGATATCGAAGATAAGCCGCAGCCGTTGATCGAGCACCTGATGGAGCTGCGCACGCGGCTCATGTGGTCGATCGGCGCGTTTTTCGTCGCCTTCATCGCATGCTTCTTTTTTGCCAAGCATCTCTTCAACTATCTGGTCATTCCCTACAAGACGGCCGTGGAGTGGGCGCATCTCGACGTCGAGAAGGCCCAGCTGATTTACACCGCGCCCCAGGAATTCTTCTTCACGCAGGTCAAGGTGGCGATGTTCGGCGGCCTGGTGGTCGCTTTCCCGATCATTGCCGCCCAGGTCTACAAGTTCGTCGCGCCCGGCCTCTACAAGAACGAGCGTCAGGCCTTCCTGCCGTTCCTGATCGCTTCGCCGGTCCTGTTCCTGATGGGCGCGGCGCTCGTCTACTTCTTCTTCACGCCAATGGTCATGTGGTTCTTCCTGTCGATGCAGCAGGCGCCGGGTCATGACGAGGTGGCGATCTCGCTTATGCCGAAGGTCTCGGAATATCTGAGCCTGATCATGACGCTGGTCTTCTCCTTCGGCCTCGTCTTCCAGCTGCCCGTGATCACCACGCTGCTGGCCCGTGTCGGCCTGCTGACGTCGCAATGGCTCGCCGAAAAGCGCAAGTTCGCCATCGTGCTTGCCTTCGTCGTCGCAGCCGTGCTGACGCCGCCGGATCCGATGTCCCAGATCGGCCTTGCGATACCGACGATCCTTCTCTACGAGATTTCCATCCATGCGGCGCGACTCGTGGAGCGCCAGCGTGCCCGGCAGGCGGTCGAAAAGGACACCGAATCCGCGGACGTTGCCAAGACGGACAGCGTCTGAGCGGCAATCCGGAAATCCTTTCACGAACGCCGTCTCATCCGGTCGAAGCCCGGTCAGGCTTTGGCCGGGTCACTTCTGTTGCAACGACCTGGAACGACGATGCTCGATATCAAATGGATCCGTGAGAATCCCGAAGCGCTCGATGCCGCCCTTGCCAAGCGCGGCGCGGAGCCCCTGGCGCAAAATCTCGTTGCCCTCGATGAAAAGCGCCGCTCCGCCGTTCAGAAGGCGCAGGACCTGCTGTCCCGCCGCAACCTCGCTTCCAAGGAGATCGGCGCGGCGCTGTCCCAGAAGAACGCCGAACTCGCCGAGAAGCTGAAGGCCGAGGTCGCCGAGCTGAAAGCGCTGCTGCCGACGGTCGAGGAAGAGGACCGGCAGCTGACGGCCGAGCTCAACGACGCACTCTCGCGCATCCCGAACATACCTTTCGACGATGTCCCGGTCGGCAAGGACGAGCATGACAATGTCGTCACCCGCACCGTCGGCGAAAAGCCGCGCTGGAACCATACGCCGAAGGAGCACTTCGAAATAGGCGAGGCGCTCGGTTATATGGATTTCGAGCGCGCCGCCAAGCTCTCCGGTTCGCGCTTCACGGTGCTGACCGGGCCGCTCGCCAGGCTTGAGCGCGCACTCGGCCAGTTCATGATCGATCTCCACACGCGCGAGCACGGTTATACCGAAGTCAGCTCGCCGCTGATGGTTCGGGCTGAAGCGGTGTTCGGCACCGGCAGCCTGCCGAAGTTCGAAGAGGATCTCTTCAAGACGACGGATGGCCGCTATCTCATTCCGACGGCGGAGGTGACGCTCACCAATTTGGTGCGCGAGGACATCCTCGACCAGGAAAAGCTGCCGCTCCGCTTCACCGCGCTGACGCCGTCTTTCCGCTCGGAAGCGGGCTCGGCCGGCCGCGACACCCGCGGCATGCTGCGCCAGCACCAGTTCTGGAAATGCGAACTCGTCTCGATCACCGATGCCGAGAGTGCGATTGCCGAGCATGAAAGGATGACCGCCTGCGCCGAAGAAGTGCTGAAGCGCCTCGGCCTGCATTTCCGCACGATGACGCTTTGCACCGGCGACATGGGCTTCGGTTCGCGCAAGACCTACGATCTCGAAGTCTGGCTGCCGGGACAGAATGCCTTCCGCGAGATTTCCTCCTGCTCGGTCTGCGGCGATTTCCAGGCCCGGCGAATGAACGCGCGCTACCGCGGCAAGGACGATAAGAGCAACAGGTTCGTCCACACGCTGAACGGCTCCGGCACCGCCGTCGGCCGCTGCCTGATCGCCGTGCTTGAAAATTATTTGAACGAGGACGGTTCCGTCACGATTCCGGACGTTTTGCTGCCTTATATGGGCGGATTGACCAAGATCGAACGGGCGGCCTGAGGCGATGCGCATCCTGCTTACGAATGACGACGGCATCCATGCCGAAGGCTTGGCTGCGCTGGAGCGGATCGCCCGCACGCTGTCCGACGATGTCTGGATCGTGGCGCCGGAGACCGACCAGAGCGGTCTTGCCCATTCGCTGAGCCTCTCCGAACCTCTGCGGCTGCGCAAGATTTCCGACAAGCATTTCGCCCTGCGCGGCACGCCGACCGATTGTGTCATCATGGGCATCCGGCAGGTGATGGACATCAAGCCCGATCTCGTCCTCTCCGGCGTCAATTCGGGCTCGAACGTCGCAGACGACGTGACCTATTCCGGTACGATCGCCGGCGCCATCGAAGGCACGATGCAGGGCGTGCGCTCCTTCGCGCTCAGCCAGGCCTATCTCTATGAAGACGGTGCGCGCATCGTGCCCTGGGAGGTCTGCGAGACGCATGCCCCGGCTCTTCTGGAGAAGCTGATGGTTCTGGACCTGCCGGAGGGCACGTTCCTCAATCTCAACTTCCCGAACTGCCGTCCCGGCGAGGTCGACGGCGCAGAGGTGACCATGCAGGGCAAGCTCGCCTTCAACCTGCAGGTCGATGCCCGCTCCGATGGCCGGGGCTTTCCCTATTACTGGCTGAAATTCGGCGAACGCGCCGGCGCCTTCATCGAAGGCACCGATATTCACGCCCTCAAGCATAACAAGATTTCGGTAACGCCTTTGAAACTGGATCTGACCGATTATTCCGTAACGGACCGCGTGGCGCGGGCCCTGGGATACGGAGCACAGGTTTGACGGCAAGACTGGCCGAGAAGGAGGGCTTTGCCGCGCTCGTCCTCAGATTGCGCGCCGAAGGCATCTCCGACCTCGATCTGCTGACGGCGGTCGAGCAGACGCAGCGCTCGCTCTTCGTGCCGCCGCAATTTTCCGATGACGCCTATTCGAGCCGGACGATCCCGATCGAATGCGGCTCCTTCCTTGAAGGCATCGATTTTGTTGTTCGCATTCTGCATCGCCTGAAGCTCAAGCCCGGCCAGCGCGTCCTGGAAATCGGCACCGGCAGCGGCTTTACCGCCGCCGTCATGGGCCGCATGGCCGAGCGTGTTCTGTCCATCGACCGCTACAAGACGCTGACATCGGCGGCGCAGCGGCGCATGGAATCGCTTGGTCTGCGCAACGTCATCATCCGCCACGCCGACGGCAGTGCCGGCATGCAGGGAGAGGGGACCTTCGACCGCATCCTGGTGACGGCGGCCTTCAATGCGATGCCGCGCTTTTATACCGACCAGCTGGTTTCCGGCGGTTCGATGATCGCGCCGCTGATGATCTCCGAGAACGAATGCCGCATGGTGCGACTGACCAAAACCGGCAGCCGTTTCGAACGCGAGGAACTGTTCGAAGCCCCTTATCTGCCGATCGTTCCGCGCCTTGCCTCGCTGCTGTAGGCTCTACGATTTTTTACCTGTAAGCTATGGTTATCAACTTCTCAAAAATATCGCACTGATTCCAGCATCTTAACTGCGTGGTAATACTAACGCGTTTTAATAGACTCACAAATGGTTGCGTTCTCAGTGGGTCGAGTCAATGCGTTTCAGTCTTTCGCCGAAGTTCGGGAAGTCGGCCGGTAATCTTCTGGTTGTGGGTCTGCTGGCAAGTGCCGCAACGGGCTGCAGTTCCGATGTGACACGGTTCGGCGGTTTGTTTTCCTCCTCAGGGCAGGATCAGATCACCACAAGTTCCATTCCGCGCAGGGGCGGTGTTCAGGGTGATCCGGTGCCGCGCGCCGATCTGGGCGGCTCCGCCGTTGCCAGTCAGTCTGGCTATGGCGGCGGCAATGGCGCGCTGAACCAGCCTTATCCGTCGAACCCGAGTTATGATCCGGTCCGCACGTCGAACGCCCGTATGGCCTCGGCGCCGGTTGCGGTGCAGCGTTCGGAACTTTCGGCTCCGACGGCGGCGGCGCCATCCCGGCAGCGGGAAAAGGAAGTCGCGCTCGCCCAGCCTTTCCCTTCGGCACCCAAGGCGGAAAAAAATCGATTGGTGGCCCCGGCTGCGCCGAAGCTGGCGCCGGATACACTGACGACGGGCACGACGCCGAAGGTCTCCGGCTGGTCCGGGACCAATGCTCCTTCCGTGACGCTGCGTCCGGGTGAAAGCATCGCGACGCTGTCCAGGCGCTTCGGTGTTCCGGAAAAGGAAATCCTGCGCGTCAATAACCTGAAGACAGCTTCCGCCGCCACGCCCGGCCAGGCGATCCTGATCCCGACCTTCAATGGCGGCAACGCTGCCAAGGCGGCGTCGCAGGCGGCCGATCTCTCCAAGCCCGGCAAGATGCCGGAACCGGTGAAGACGCCCGAGCAGAACGTCGCCGTCGTTCCCGGCGCCAATTCCGCCCGCGACAAGACCATTGCGAGCGCCGATGCCGCCGGCAAGCTTCCGGCCGGCGCCGGCAAGGATCCGAAAGCGCCTGCCGGCACCTATGTCGTCAAGCAAGGGGATTCGCTTGCAAAGATCGCCAAGGCGACCGGCACCAATATCGACGATCTCAAGGCCGCCAACAACCTGTCGGCCAGCTCGGTTCGGATCGGTCAGGCGCTGAAGATCCCGAACGGCACCGCCGACACTATCAAGACAGCGTCGATCCAGCCTCAGAAGGTCGATCCGAAGCCGGCTCAGACGGCGCCCGCCCAGCAGACGGCCTCCGTTGAGCCCGCGCCCTACAAGGCGCCGGCCGCCACCCAGACGGTCGACGATGTCGAGAAGAAGTCCGACGTCAGCTCCGCCGCACCTGAGTCGACCGGCATCGGCAAGTATCGCTGGCCGGTCCGCGGCCAGGTCATTGCTTCATACGGCGCCAACGTCAACGGCAACCGCAATGACGGCATCGACATCTCCGTGCCGCAGGGAACGCCGATCAAGGCTGCCGAAAACGGCGTCGTCATCTATGCCGGCAACGGCCTGAAGGAACTCGGCAACACGGTTCTCGTCCGTCACGACGACGGCACGGTCACCGTCTACGGCAATGCCGATACGCTGAGCGTCGCCCGCGGCCAGAAGATCCAGCGTGGCCAGACCGTCGCCGTCTCCGGCATGAGCGGCGACGTCAAGCAGCCGCAGGTCCATTTCGAGGTGCGCAAGGACGCATCTCCTGTTAACCCGATGACTTTCCTGGAATAGGTACAGCGTCCCAGGAAGCGCAAAAGCCCGGCCATCCGCCGGGCTTTTGTTATTTTAGCCACGGTCGATATGGACGCGCATGCGTCCGGCCAGGTCCTGAATATACTGCCAGGCGACACGGCCGGAGCGGGCTCCACGCGTCGTTGCCCATTCCAGCGCCTCGGCATGCATCTTGGCGCGGTCGAGCCCGAGCTTGAAATGATCGGCATAGCCGTCGATCATGCCGAGATAATCTTCCTGGCTGCATTTGTGGAAGCCGAGCCAGAGGCCGAAGCGGTCGGAAAGCGAAACCTTTTCCTCGACGGCCTCCGATGGATTGATCGCCGTCGACTGCTCGTTTTCCATCATGTGGCGCGGCAGCAGATGGCGCCGGTTCGAGGTGGCGTAGAAAAGCACATTGTCCGGCCGCCCTTCGACGCCGCCGTCGAGTGCCGCCTTCAGCGACTTGTAAGCGGTGTCGTCGTGGTCGAAGGAGAGATCGTCGCAGAAGACGATGACGCGGTACGGCGTGTCCTTCAGGAGGTCGAGCAGCGTGGGGAGGCTGGCGATATCCTCGCGATGGACTTCGACGAGCTTCAGCGCGACGCCGCTTTCCCGCCTGACATCCTCGTGCACGGCTTTGACAAGCGAGGATTTTCCCATGCCGCGCGCGCCCCACAGCAGCACATTGTTGGCGGCATAACCCTCGGCGAACCGCACCGTATTCTCATGCAGGATGTCGCGCACATGATCGACGCCGCGGATGAGCTTCAGCGCCACCCGGTTCGGCCTGTTCACAGGCTGCAGATGCTGGCGCGACGGCGCCCAGACGAAACAGTCGGCGGCATCCCAATCGTTGACGGCAGGTGCTGGCCCGGCAAGGCGCTCGACGGCATTTGCAAGCCGCTTCAGTTCGGCCAGCAGGGCAATGTTGATTTCCTCGGTCATCGCAAGCTCCTGATTTCTTGCTGCGGCAATCGGCTTTATCTTTCGATGCGGGGTAGCATGGCGTTTTGACGGCGGAAAGGTTATGAGGCAGCGGAATCGGTACTGTTTCCGGCTGTTTCTGTTGCATTCATCGAAGCGGCAACTATAGTCCGGCAACCTGAAAAAACAGGCGGAGTTCCGCCGCCAAGCCTGAGGAGTTTAGCATGTTCATCACCCCGGCATTCGCCCAGAGTGCGACCGATACCGCAACCGGTTTCGGCGGCTCCGGTTTCGAAATGATCATCCTGTTCGTGCCGCTGATGGTCGTCTGGTACTTCCTGCTGATCCGTCCGCAGCGCGCACAGGCCAAGAAGCGTGAGGAAACCCTGAAGGCGATCCGCCGCGGCGATCAGGTCGTCACCGGTGGCGGTCTCGTCGGCAAGGTCACCAAGGTCATCGACGACAAGGAAGTCGAAGTCGAGATCGCCGATGGCGTTCGCGTGCGCATCGTCCGCAGCGGTATCTCGGATGTGCGCGTCAAGGGTGAGCCGGTCAAGGCCGACGCAGCGTAATAAGCGATAACTCAGCCGCCGGATCGGAAGATCGTCGAGAGAATGTTGCATTTTTCCCGTTGGAAAACACTTCTGATCTGGCTGGCCGCGTTTGCGGCCATCGTCATCGCTGCGCCCAATCTGCTGAGCGAGGCGCAGCGTTCCTCTCTGCCGGGCTGGCTGCGGCACGACCGCGTGACACTCGGTCTCGATCTGCAGGGCGGCTCGCATATCGTCCTGAAGGTCGAGCGCTCCGATATCGTCAAGGACCGCCTGGAAGAGGCGGTCGCCAGTGTGCGCAATGCGCTGCGCGGCGCCGGCATTCGCTATACCGGGCTGACCGGCAACGATCAGACCGTCACCGTCCGCATCACCGATCCGTCTGAGACGCAGCAAGCAGTCGATCTCCTCAAGCCTTTGACGGTGGCCGGCGGCCGTTCCGGACCCGGCGTCGCGCTGCAGCAGGGTGACGAGGAGCAGCTATCGCTGCAGATTTCCGACGCCGGCATCACCGCCGACGTCGCCGCCGCCCGGACCCGGTCCCTCGATATCGTCAGCCGCCGCATCGCTGGATTCGGCTATGAGAATTTCCTCGTTCGTCCCGATGGCGCCGACCGGATCGTCGTGCAGGTGCTGGGATCGGTCGATGCCGAGCGGCTGAAGAACCTGCTGAACCAGCCGGCCAAGCTTTCCTTTCATCTGATCGACCCAAGCATGTCGGGGCAGGAGGCGCTGAACGGCCGCTGGCCGGCGACATCGCAGGTGCTCTATTCGCTTGATGATCCGCCGGTGCCCTATCTCGTCGACCGCACGGCTTTCGTCGCCGGCAGCAACATGGTCGATATCCAGCCTGTCGTCGATGCACAGACGCAGGATAGCTCGATTGCCTACCGCCTCGATGCCGAAGGCACGCGGCGGCTGGCCGAGGTGACGGGGCAGAATATCGGCAAGAATCTTGCCATCGTCTTCGACGACCAGGTGATGTCGTCACCGGTTATCGATGCGGCGATCACCGGCGGCGAGGGTACGATTTCGGCGAACTTCTCCGAGGATGGCGTTCGCGACCTTGCGATCATGCTGCGCGCCGGCGCCCTGCCGGCGACGCTGACGAGCGTCGAGGAACGCAGCGTCAGCCCGAGATTCGGCGCCGACTCCATCTTCTCCGGCCTTATTGCCGGCCTCGTCGCCGTCGTGCTGGTCGCAGCATTGATGATTGCGCTCTACCGCATTCTCGGCGTCATCGCCGTCGTCTCGCTCGTCTTCAATCTGATCCTCATCGTCGCGGTGCTCAGCCTTGCCGGCGCGACGCTCACCTTGCCCGGGATCGCCGGCATCGTGCTCATCGTCGGCATGGCGGTCGATTCGAACGTTCTGATCTACGAGCGCATCCGTGAAGAGGAGAAAACCGCCCATTCCTTTGCGGAGGCCGTCGGCCGCGGTTTCGCGCGCGCCTTCGCAACGATCGTCGATGCAAATGTCACGATCTTCATCGCCGCCATCATCCTCTTCTTCCTCGGCAGCGAATCCATCCGCGGTTTCGCGGTGACGCTGGCGGTCGGCATCCTGACGACCGTCTTCACGGCTTTCACGCTGACGCGCTCGATCGTTGCCGCTTGGCTGAACAGGCGCCATCCCCGGCATCTGCCGAAGAGCGTTCTGACCCATCTGTTCGAACACGCCAATATCCGCTTCATGGGGATCCGCCGTTACGTCTTTACCGCGTCGGCGATCATCTCGCTGATCGCCATGGCCGCCTTTGCCACCGCCGGCCTGCGTCTCGGCATCGATTTCACCGGCGGCTCGCTCATCGAAGTGACGGCGAAGCAGGGCAATGCCGACCTCGCCGATATTCAATCGCGCCTCAACGATCTCAATCTCGGCGAGGTCGGCGTCGAGCGCGCCGGCGGAGCGTCGAATGCGCGCATCCGCATCGCCTCCCAGGGCGGCGGCGAGAATGCCGAGCAGTCGGCGGCGACGCTGGTGCGCGGCGAACTTGAGGCGGATTATGATTTTCGCCGTGTCGAGGTCGTCGGTCCCGCCATCTCGGGCGAATTGACGATGATGGCGACGCTCGGCGTGCTGGCCGCCCTTGCGGCGATCCTGATCTACATCTGGATCCGCTTCGAATGGCAGTTTGCGGTCGGCGCCATCGTCGCGACGCTGCACGACGTCATCATCATGCTCGGTCTCTTCGTCTTGACCGGCATGGAATTCAACCTGACGAGCGTCGCAGCCGTGCTGACCGTTGTCGGTTATTCCCTGAACGACACGGTCGTGGTCTATGACCGGATGCGCGAGAATCTGACGCGATACCGGAAGATGCCGCTGCCGATCCTGATCGACGCCTCGATCAATCAGACGCTGTCGCGCACCATCCTGACCGCGGCGACGACGCTGCTCGCCTTGCTCGCGCTCTATCTTTTCGGGGGCGAGGTCATCCGCTCCTTCACCTTTACGATGCTCTTCGGCGTCGCTCTCGGCACCTTCTCTTCGATCTATATCGCCGCTCCTGTGCTGATCGTCTTCCGGCTGCGGCCGGAGAGCCCCGAGGGGGAAGAGAGCAACAAAACGGATGCTGGTGTAAAATCCGGCACGGTGGTTTGAAAACATGGCAAAAGGCATAGAAATCCGCGCCGCCCATTTCCCCGGGCGCGCGCCGGTCGATACTTACGGCAATGGGGGCTTCCGCTTTGCCGATATGTCGCATCGCGGCTCGATCCTTTGCCTTCCCTCCGGCATTCACGGCTGGGATATGGACATGTCGAAACCGCTGTCGCCCGAAAATTTCCGCCGCGTGCTTGAAGAAGCTGATGATATCGAGGTTCTGCTCGTCGGCACCGGAACCGAGCTTCGCCGTCTGCCGGAGGAATTGAAGCAGGCGCTGAAGGCGCGCGGCATCGCCTCCGATCCGATGAGCACCGGTGCAGCGGTACGCACCTTCAATATCATGCTTGCCGAGCAGCGCGCCGTCGCCGCGGCACTGATCGCGGTCTGACGATGAGTGAAGCGAAGACGGCGACGAACCAGGAGATCTGCCTGGCGATGCTGCGTGACAGCGATCGCGACCGCTACCTTGCCTGCCTGCTGTCGCCGGAGGAAAAGCGCGGCGCGCTTGCAGCCCTATACGCCTTCAATGCCGAGCTTGCCCGCATCCGGGATCTCGTCCACGAGCCATTGCCCGGCGAGGTGCGGCTGCAATATTGGCACGACCTGTTGGAAGGCAGCGCCCACGGTTCGACGGCGGCCAATCCCGTCGCCGCAGCGCTTCTGACGGCGATCGAAACGCACCGCCTGCCGCGCAAGACGCTGATCGACATGATCGAGGCCCGCACCTTCGATCTCTATGACGATCCGATGGAAACGCGTCTCTCGCTCGAAGGTTATGCCGGCGAGACGGCATCGGCCCTGATCCAGCTTGCGAGCCTCGTGCTCTCGCCTGAGGAGGCTGCACGATCGGCGAACGCGGCCGGCCATGCCGGTGTGGCGCAGGCGGTCGCCGGCCTGTTGCTGCTGATACCGCTGCATCGCCGCCGCGGCCAGCTCTATATTCCGCTGCAGATCCTTTCCGCCACCGGTCTTGACCGCGATGCCTTCCTCGCCGGTGAAGACAGGCCGCGCATCTCAGCCGCCATCGAGGCCTTCGCCGGTCTCGGCCGCGAACATCTGGCAAAGGCGAGGGCGGCGGGCCCGATCGCGCCGGCGGTCTTTCCAGCCTTTCTGCCGGCGACCCTGGCGCAACCGGTGCTCGTCAAGGCGCAGAAGCTTGGCGCCGTCCTGTTCGACCGGCCGCTGCAGCCGCCGCAATGGCGCCGCCAGCTCAGTATGGCGCTCTCCTCAGTCCGCAGAAAAATCTGACGCCCGGTCAAACTCGCGCAAGTCTCACGCGTTACAAGGCTGAACCGCTACTGCTTTGATCGGAGACTCGGCGTGGGCATTATCGTCTGGTTCGTTCTTTTCGCCATCGTCATCTTCTTTGCCTTCGTGGTCACGCGCATGGCCGCGCAGAACAAGGAAGATGGCCTGCACGACACCGGCCTCGCCATCATCGAGTTCGGGCGCGCCTTTCCGAACGAGGCGATCCGCCAGTTGCAGGCGACTGACAACGGCCAGGCGATCTTCGTGCGCCTGCATGACAACAAGGCCGGCTTCATGCGCAACATGTCGCGCCACTTCGCCTGCCATCTGATCGAGCCGGGCCGCGTGCGCGTCGTCAGCTCGCAAACGGGCAGGGGCCTGGTGATCGATTTCCTCGATGCACCCCATCACAGCGGCGATTTCGAATTCGCCTCCGCCAAGGAGTCTTCGGAGGTCGCGCTCTGGCTGCTCGGCAATTATATTGCCGAGCCGGATAAGGACTTGCCGTCCGGCAATACGGTGGCGGCGAACAAGCAGTAGATCAGAAGCGACCCATCAGGCGCTTTCGGCAAATGGCGAAGTCTGGCCGAGCCAGGCGGCGCAGTCGGCAAGCGCGCGCCGCGCGATCAGCTGCCGTTTCATGATCGTCTTGTCCTTGCCGCGGAAACGCTTGACGCCCTCGGGCTTGACGATCGAACCGGGCTGGAGCTCCGGAAACAGCCCGAAATTGATGTTCATCGGCTGAAACGATCGTTTGCCCGGCTCCTCGTCGGTGACGATGTGCCCGCCGGTGATATGACCGAGCAGCGCGCCGAGCGCCGTCGTCGCCGGCGGTAGCGAGATCGCCTCACCCTTGCGTTCGGCGGCGGCGAAACGGCCGGCCATCAGCCCGACGCTGGCGCTTTCCACATAACCCTCGCAGCCGGTGATCTGGCCGGCGAAACGCAGGCCTGGCCGCGATTTCAAGGTCAGCGACGGGTCGAGCAAAGTGGGGGAGTTGATATAGGTGTTGCGGTGCAGGCCGCCGAGACGGGCAAATTCCGCATTTTCCAGACCCGGGATCATCCGGAAGATATCCGCTTGCGCGCCATATTTCAGCTTCGTCTGGAAGCCGACCATATTGTAGAGCGTGCCGAGCGCATTGTCCTGCCGCAGCTGCACGACGGCATAGGCCTTGACCGTCGGGTTATGCGCGTTCGTCAGCCCCATCGGCTTCATCGGTCCGTGGCGCAGCGTCTCGCGGCCGCGTTCGGCCATCACCTCGATCGGCAGGCAGCCGTCGAAATAGGGCGTGCCTTCCCATTCTTTGAAGCCGACCGCGTCTCCCGATATCAGCGCGTCGACGAAGGCATTGTACTGCGCCTCGTCCATCGGGCAGTTGATGTAATCCTTGCCGGTGCCGCCGGGCCCGACCTTGTCGTAGCGCGACTGATACCAGCAGATATCCATATCGATGCTCTCGCGGTAGACGATCGGCGCGATGGCGTCGAAGAAGGCAAGCGAATCCTCGCCGGTTTCCGCCTGGATGGCGCTTGCGAGCGACGGCGCCGTCAGCGGCCCGGTGGCGACGATGGCAAGATCCCAGTCACCAGGCGGCAGGCCGGTGATTTCCTCGCGTACGACCGTGATGAGCGGGTGGTCATGGATTGCCTTGGTTACCGCTTCGGAGAAGCCGTCGCGATCGACGGCGAGCGCGCCACCGGCCGGAACCTGATGCCGGTCGGCAGTAGCCATGATCAGTGAGCCCGCCATGCGCATCTCGGCATGGATGACGCCGACGGCATTGCTGGTCGCATCGTCGGAGCGGAAGGAATTGGAGCAGACCAGTTCGGCAAGCCCGTCTGTTTTATGCGCATCCGTGCCGCGTACCCCGCGCATTTCATGCAGGATGACGGGAACGCCGGAATTGGCGATCTGCCAGGCGGCTTCCGAGCCGGCAAGCCCGCCGCCGACAACGTGGATGGGGGAATAGGAAGAGATCGTGTTCATCCCGGGCTGATATCATGTCGGCAGGTGCGATCCAACACCCCGGAATCAAAAACGGCGCCCTGCGGCGCCGTCTTGGGAGCATCACGCTCGCTACTAGCGGGCCGTTAACGGCCGGCTAATTAGCGAAACGAGCGGGATGCGATATTGCGGATGTCGTAACGGCTGACGCCGATATCGGACAGGGTCTGGTTCGAAAGGCCGCCGAGTTCGTTGAGCGTACGGCGGTAGCTGAGCCAGCTTTTTGCAATGCGGATCGGGTTCATTGTGTTTTTTCCTCAAACAAATGTCCGCTGGATGGCGGGATCGCCTATCTCTCTGCGGTTGATGTTTATATAGGCGAGAACCGTCTTATTGTGCAGTGCAAATAATTGGCGTCTGCCATGCAATTGTGCAGTGTGATGCTCGTCAATTAAGCGGTGAATATTTTTTAAGCGGGCTAACGACCGGGAAAAACATGCAACTGCCGCGGCGGTTATATGCAGACAAAAGAAAACGCCCGCTGTGGGTACAGCGGGCGTTTCAACCGAGAACGATCCTGCTTGGGAGGAGCAGCGGATCGCCTGGAATTAGCGGGAAGAAGCCTCACGGGCAACGCGATGGATGTCCGAACGGTCGATGCCGAGGTCATGCAATTCGCGGTTAGTCATGCGGCCAAGTTCCGTGACCGTCTGACGATACTTGCGCCAATTATTGAAAGAGCGAGAGAAGTTCATGTTAAGCCCCTTTCCGAGGGTTTCATCTGCCAGCAGCCACCGATCGGCGCTGACCTCTATTTGATGACCGGAATATATGTTGCGGCGCGAAAGACTAAAACAGCCAAGTTTTCAGATCACCTATGCGATCTACGCAACGCTTCAGGCGTATTTGACGCAGACTTACCGCTTTTTGGTCAACGAATAGGCAGAATGATTCTGAGGAAGGCAATCTGGTTTGGCGCCCGAAACAGGCCCCATTGCTGAATAACGCCGCTCCCTCCGGCGGTTCCGTCGGTGCAGCCGCTCCACCGAGGCATTTCGCTTCGCATTAAAGCCGCCCATTTGTCCGCAGCGTCAGCGGGCGTGGTGTGACAGCAGTGCGGCACATCGGCGTCAGGTGACGGAAATCCCGGGGTCGCCAATGCTTTAATTGCGTTTTTGCTCAATAAAAACGCCCGCCGGGGGAGGGTCCGGCGGGCGCATTATGGTGACTGGCAACTGGGAGGAGGAGTGTTGCCAGCCTATCATAGCGCGCTGGGAGGAGGAGTGCGCAGCTACGAATATCGTCACGGACAAAGGGATCCGAGGGCGTCCGGCAGAGCCGGGCAGGGGCGCCATCCCCGTGCTTCGATGTCTTTATAAATAGTATGACTAATGACTATTTTGCAGTGCAATAATTTCATGAGTGGTTTGCAGCGGGCGCATACCTCTCCGTCCATATGCTTATATTAGCGCTTCTGGCGTTAGCGGCCGGTTAATGCGCGATACAAGTTAGACCAATGAGGAAATTGTATTTTGTCGCAAGGGCGTTTGCGAAGCCTCATGCTCGGTCTATAACAGCATAGGCCGCAGCGCCGCAGTCGGCATTGCGGAAATGAGGAGGGAGCATGTATCGCGGCAGATTGGAGCGGGATCTCTCGCTCTGGGTGGGCAAGGGTCTGCTGGGGCAGGAAACGGCAGGTGCGCTTCTCGCCGAATATGACAGCCGCCCGGCAAGCTTCAGCCTCGGCAGGGTGCTGATGGCGCTGGCGGCGCTGCTGCTGGCAGCCGCCATTCTGCTGGTCGTCGCCTCCAACTGGGAGGCCATTCCGCGCCTTGTCCGCGTCGGCGCCATCCTGGCCCTGATCTGGGTGGTGCACATCGCCGCTGCCCGAATGCTCGCCCGCGGTGCGACAGCGGCGGCCAGCGGCATGCTGATCATCGGTGCGATGAGCTTCGGCGGCGCCATTTCGCTGGTCGGGCAGATGTATCATCTCTCCGGCGACGAGCAGACGGTGATGTATCTCTGGTTCGCCATCGCGACGATCTCGGCGATCCTCTTCCGTTCGGGCGCGGTGGCCGTCGTCGCCGGTTTCCTCTCCTGGGCGTCTTTTGCCGTTTATCTCGAGAATTACGACAGCCATTGGATCGGGCTCGATCCCTGGATGGCGCCCGTCATGGCGGCGATCGTCATCGGGCTGGTGCGGTATACCGGCGCCGAGCGGGCACGCCATCTTGCCTATCTGCTGCTGATCGGTTGGTTTGCCTGGCTCTATACGCTTTATGAGGAGATTGCCGTGGCGCTCGCCTTCGCGCTCGGCGGCATGGCGGCCTTCGTCCTGACGGCGTTGCCGACCCGGCCTGTTGCCTCCCTGGTCAGGAGCGCCGGTGCGGCCCCGGCCTTCTACAGCTTCCTTGTCGCCGCAACTGGCTTCCTGCTGCTGCATATCGAGATCGAGGACGGCTGGCGGCTGGTGGTGCTCGGGGTGGCGACGCTTGGCGCTTCGGTGCTGGCGATCGCCCTGCATGGCAGGGACAACGGCGCGGTGCGTTATCTCGCTTATACTACCTTTGCCGCCGAGATGCTTTATCTCGCCTCCGTGACTGTCGGATCGATCCTCGGCACGTCGAGCCTCTTTCTCTTCTCCGGTCTCGTCGTCGCGCTGGTGGCATGGATCGTCATTCGTCTCGAACGGCGCTTTTCGGCCAATGCACCAGGGGAGCGCGCATGAACTCGTTTACGGCAAGGCTGCAATCCCGCAACGGCTATCTGTTTTCGGCAATCATCGTCGCCGCCCTGCAGACCGTGATCCTCGGCACGGTTATCCAGAGCCGGGCGTCGATCCTCGCCAACGGCACCGAGGTGCTGCTGAAGACGGCGCCAGTCGATCCGCGCGATTTCCTGCGCGGCGATTATGTCGTCTTGAATTATGATATTTCCTCGGTGCCGGTGCAGACGGTGTCCGGCGGTATTCCGGCGGAGCCCGGCGAGCGCACTCTATGGGTTCGGTTGAAGAAGCAGGAGGACGGTTTCTGGACAGTGACCGAATCGTCCTTTCACCAACTGCCGCCGCTGCCGGAGACCGTGATCCTGCGCAGCCAGCCATTCTACAGTGGCGGACTTGCCGCCGGCGACAGCATCCGTGTCGAATACGGCATCGAGCGCTATTATGTTCCCGAAGGTCAGGGCAAGCCAATCGAGGAAGCCCGCAATGATGGCAACGTCGCCATTTCAGTGCGTGTCTCGCCGGCCGGCAGCGCGCAGATTCGCAGCCTGGTCGTCGACGGCAAGCCGGTTTACGAAGAGCCGCTCTATTGATCCTTGAACCCTTTGGGGCAGGGCGGCTTGCGGGTCCCAAATCCCCTGTCATTTGCCGTTCATTTTTCCTTTGCCTCGACCAAATCGGGTGATATAGAGACGCCGCGCTCCGGAAGGCCTCATGCGCAGGCATAGGCATGCGGTTCTGTGGACGCGGGTATGGTGAAATTGGTAGACACGCCAGATTTAGGTTCTGGTGCCGCAAGGCGTGGGAGTTCAAGTCTCTCTACCCGCACCAGGCTGTTTGCAGGGGGAGACTAGAACTTAGTTGTCCCCGAATGACCGAAGGTTGTTCCGAATACTCGGAAGTGAGTGCCGTTCCCCTTTTGGCGGAATGATACAGGAATTGGGAAAAGCCACGCGCGGCACGCTGCCGGCGTCGTGCTCATCGAAACGAACGGCGTCTGGGCACGGCCGCCACGACATGAAGGTAGGAAGACATGCAGGTTATCGAAACGCTCGCTGAAGGGCTGAAGCGCGAAATCAAGGTCGTTATCCCGGCCAAGGACATGCAGGACAAGATGGATCAGCGTCTTGCCGATGTGAAGGACAAGGTCCGCATCAACGGCTTCCGTCCGGGCAAGGTCCCCGCGGCTCACCTGAAGAAGGTCTACGGCAAGTCGATCATGGCCGAGCTCGTCAACGAGATCGTCCGCGAACAGCCGGCCGCCATCCTCTCCAGCCGCGGCGAGAAGTCGGCCACGCAGCCGGAAATCGCCATGACCGAGGATAAGGACGAAGCCGACAAGATCCTCGCCGCCGAGCAGGATTTCGAATTCACGCTCTCCTATGAAGTGCTGCCGCCGATCGAACTGAAGTCGGTCAAGGGCATCAAGGTCACCCGCGAAGTCATCGACATCTCCGACGACGAAGTCACCGAGCAGGTCCTGAAGGTTGCCGAAAGCGCCCGCGCTTACGAGACCAAGACCGGCAAGGCCGCTGACGGCGACCGCATCACCATGGATTATGTCGGCAAGGTCGACGGCGAAGCCTTCGAAGGCGGCACCGATCAGGGCGCCGAGCTGGTGATCGGTTCGGGCCGCTTCATCCCGGGCTTCGAAGACCAGCTCGTCGGCGTCAAGGCCGGCCAGGAGAAGACCATCACCGTGACCTTCCCGGCCGACTATCCGGCCAAGAACCTCGCCGGCAAGGAAGCGACCTTCGACATCACGGTCAAGGACGTTGCAGCGCCTGGCAAGGTTGAGATCAACGACGAACTCGCCTCCAAGCTCGGCATCGAATCCGCCGATCGCCTGAAGGAAATCGTCCGCGGCCAGATCGAATCGCAGTATGGCTCGCTGACCCGCCAGAAGCTGAAGCGTCAGATCCTCGACCAGCTCGACGAGATGTACAAGTTCGAAACCCCGGCCTCGCTGGTCGATGCCGAATATAACGGCATCTGGAACCAGGTGAACAACGACCTCGCTCAATCAGGCAAGACCTTCGAGGATGAAGATACGACCGAAGACAAGGCACGTGAGGAATACAAGACGCTCGCCGAGCGTCGCGTCCGCCTCGGCCTCGTTCTCTCCGAAATCGGCGAAAAGGCCGGCGTCGAAGTGACAGAAGACGAGATGCAGCGCGCCATCTACGATCAGCTGCGCCAGTATCCCGGCCAGGAAAAGCAGATCCTCGAATTCTTCCGCAGCCAGCCGGGTGCCGCCGCTTCGATCCGCGCCCCGATCTTCGAAGAGAAGGTCATCGATCACCTGCTGACCGAAATCGACGTCACCGACAAGAAGGTGACCAAGGAAGAACTGCTCGCCGAGGAAGAAGGCGAAGCGAAGGCCGAGACCAAGAAGGCCGCCCCGAAGAAGAAGGCTGCCGCCAAGACCGAAGCCGCCGACGCCGGTGAAGGCGAAGAAGCCGCTCCGAAGAAGAAGGCTGCACCGAAGAAGAAGGCAGCCGACGAAAGCGGCGAATAATCGCTTCCCGGTTCTGAAGTCTGCAAGGCCCCGCCATCGTGCGGGGCCTTTTGCTATTCTCGACCATTGAGTTGCATCAACTGCGGCAACAAAGGGTTGCATCGACGCATAATTCGATGCAGATTTTGCTGGAGGTGGGAGGGCCTGAAAATGACTGCAAAAGATGACATGAAGAAACGCGTGGAAGAAATCTACGCTGTGCGTGACCGCGGCGATATCGAGGGCACGCTGGCGCTGATTGGTGAGGATTGCACCTTCCGGATGGCCGGCAATACACGTTTGGCGCCTTTTTCGACTGAATCCGGCGGGCATGCCTTTCGCCAGGTGATAGAGCAGCTCATCACTGTGTGGGATCTATCCAAGATCAAGACAGCCGGCATCTATGTGGACGAGGACGAGCATATGGTCTTCGCCCATCGCGAAGGTGAGGTCAGGCACATCCCATCGGGTGTGAGCTTCCATACGGAATTCATCGACAAGATCCATTTCAAGGATGGGAAACCGGTCAAGATCGTCGAATTCGTCGACACGCTGCAAGTGGCTGAGGCGACCCGAATCATCCAGGTCGCTTAAACCTCGAGCCCGCTGGAACCGTATCGTATCAAACGTGATTCGTGCGACGCGCTCTAAAACCCGTCGCATGAATCAAGTTTGATGCGACGGGCATTCGCGTAATTGCAGCTCAATGCCGCGTCAGCTCCGCGACTTTCCTCACATGGCTGACGGCCGCAGCGCCGCCGGCCGTTTTGGTGAAGAGGTTGAGTGTTTCCTCTTCGTCGTCGGCAACCGGCGTCAGGGCCTGATCCATATAGGTCTTCGACTTTGCTTCCCGTGAAATCAGGAATGCCGAAATCGTCAGGCCGATGATCGTGCCGGCAAGCGAAGCGTGTTTTCTGAAGGTTTCCCAGGCAAAGCGCGGCCAGAAGACCAGCGGATTCTCGCGCGGCAGTTCCGGGCGCCGCTCCGAAGGCGTCTTCAGGCGCAGGAGACCGCTCTGCAGCGGATGCACGTTTTCCAGCGGCACGGTGGTCGCGAAGGAGACGAGAACCTTGACGAGCCTTGCGAGCGGCACCCCGGTCGCCACAGCGCGGCGCAGCAGGGTTTTCATATGCTTAGGCGAGTAGTAGAGCGACCAGGCCTCGTGATAGATGTCTTCCCACTCCTGCTTGCTCATCTTCGGATGCGCGGTGCAGACGTGCTCGACATCGTAAATGTTGAGATCGGCATTCATCTCGACCCCCTTCTTCCACAGCACCTGATGGTCCTCGGAGCCCGGCAGCGGCGTGAGGATGAAGAATTCGATGACGTCGAGCGGCAGCTCTTCCTGGATGATCGCGATGTCGCGGCGGATCGATTCCGGCGTGTCGGCGGGGAAGCCCAGGATATAACCGGCGAGCGTCATGATGCCCTGCGCCTTCCAGGCGAGCAGCATCTTGCGGTATTCGGTGATCTTGTTCTGGTTCTTCTTGGCGGCGGTCAGATTGTCCGGATTGACGTTTTCGAGGCCGATGAAGACGCGGGTGACGCCGGCGCGCCGGGATTTCTCGATGAAATTGGGGATCTTGTGGCAGAGCGTGTCGACCTGGATCATCAGGCCGAGCGGAATGCCGTCCCGCTCCTTGAGCTCGATCAGCCGATCGAAGATCGCTTCCCAATCCTTGTTGCGGGCGAAATTGTCGTCGGTGATGAAGAATTTGTGGATGCCCTGCGCCCAGTTCATCCGCACCAGCTTTTCGACATCGTCGGCCGAGCGGAAGCGTGACTTGCGTCCCTGCACGTTGATGATGGTGCAGAACGAGCACTGGTAGGGACAGCCGCGCCCGGCATCGAAGCTGGTGCTGAGCCCGAGGGTGCGCTGGATATTGTCCTTCGGCAGGAAGGGAACCGGCGTGCCGCCGATGCCGGGAAGGTCGTTCATGAAATTGTAGAGTGGCTTCAGCTCGCCGCTCGCGGCATCGCGCAGCACCATCTCCAGCCGGCCCTCGGCCTCGCCGGCAAACATCGAAATGCCCATGTCGCGGCAGGCTTCGAGCCCGACCGCCTTGCCATCCAGCATCGACAGGCAGCCGGAAACATGGAAGCCGCCGATGGAAACCGGTAGGCCGGCATCGCGGAAGGGCCGGGCGATATCGAGCGCGCGCGGATACTGGTTGGTCTGGACGCCGACCAGCGCGATCATGCCGAAATTGTCGTGGCGTTTGAACTGCGCGAGCAATCCGGCGAAGTCGATCCGCGTGTTGGTCTCGTCGATCACGGTGACATCGATTGCCGTATCAGGCCCGAGCACCTTGCGCTCGGCACATTCGGCGGCGATGCCATAGAGAGCCGCAAGCGAATTGGAAGGAATCATCGCCCGCCACCAGCGGATGACATAGCCGTCGTCGTCATAATGCGACGGCTTGATCAGGATCAGCTGAAAACGTCGGCGCGCAGCTTCCAAGACATGGGACAAGAGTATCATCTTTCTTCAGAAGCTTTTGCCGGAGGCAAAATGACGTTGAATGCATCTATCAGGCATGGCGTATCAATACGATTCAGGCGGTCAAACTAAGGCGTAAAAAAACGGCGCTGCACGCAAAACGCTTCTCGCAGCACATTCCTCAATATACTACCCGATATCGAGCAGCAATGCGCGGTGGTCGGAGACCTCGGGCGCCTCGACCACCTCGAACCTGGCAATCTTCACCTCCGGCGTGACCAGCATGTAATCCGCAAAGCGGCCCTGCTTCAGATAGTAGGAGGTTCGCGTGTCTACAAGGCCGCTGCCGGTGACGAGATCCGAAAGCCCCAATCCGGCGAGAATCGGAAAGGTCGCGCTGTCGGGCAATACATTGAAATCACCGCAGACGACGAGCCTTTCGTTACCCGGCCGGACGCGCTCGATGAGCGCAACCAATGCTGCGGCCTGCGCTTTGCGCGCGGCTGTGTCGCTCTTGCCGGCGGGATCACGCAGGCCATGCATGTGGGCGATGGTAAGGCTGGAAGCGTGCTCATGGCTGAAGACACGGATGCAATGGGCGTTGCGCGGCCGCGGATGTTCGCCCCAGCCATTGGTGGAAAAACTGCCATGCACGAAGTCCAGCCCTTGGGCGATGACCGAATGCGATTTGCGCACGAAGGTCGCCAGCCCGAATTCGGCGGCAATGGTGGTCTCGCCGTTAAACAGCTCACCTCTCGATGTCGGGCAGAAGAAGCCGGCGTGGCCGGGCAGGGCGGCGCCGATCTCTGCAAACAGATTGGCGCGCTGAGGCAGCTCCAGCTCCCCATCCCGATAGATCGACCATCCCTCATCTGCCCCCGGCGCCCGCAACACCTCCTGCAGGCACAGCACATCCGCATCGGCCCGTCTCACATAGTCAATGAGGGCCTCGTGCAGCCTGCCGCCCCAGGCGTTCAGCGAAATGATGCGCAATAGCGTTCGGCTCCGTTTTGGCGGCCGGATCTAGACGAGCCCGCCGCTTATGAGACGCCCTCAGAGTTCCGACTTGATGTCGCCCATCCGGTTCCAGGCGTCGAGGCCGGCGATCTTGTAGGCTTCGGCAAGCGTCGGATAGTTGAAGGTGTTTTCGACGAAATATTCGACCGTGCCTTTGAGATTGAGCACCGCCTGGCCGATATGCACCAGCTCGGTGGCGCCTTCGCCGACGATATGCACGCCAAGCAGGCGGCGTGTCTTCAGCGAGAAGATCAGCTTCAAAAGCCCGGTGTCGAGGCCCATGATATGACCGCGCGAGGTTTCGCGGAAACGAGCGATGCCGCATTCGTAGGGAATGCCGCGCTCCTTCATCTCCTCTTCGGTCAGACCGCAGGTGGAAATTTCCGGCACGGCATAGATGCCGTAGGGAAAATATTTCGGCGGCTCCTTGGCAACCGCGCCGATCGCGACGCGGGCGGCGATGCGCCCCTGTTCCATCGAGGTCGAGGCAAGGCTCGGAAAGCCGACAACGTCGCCGGCGGCATAGACGTTGGCAACCGATGTCTGGAATGTTTCCGGATTGACCTTGAGGCGGCCGCGGCTGTCAGCTTCCAGCCCGATGGCCGGAAGGTTCAGCGCGTCGGTTGCGCCCATGCGGCCGGCGGCAAACAGCACCATATCCGTCGTCAGGCGCCGGCCGCTGTCGAGTGTCAGCTCGACCTTGCCGCCCTCAAGCGTCTCCACCTTGTCGGCCTTCTGGCCAAGCAGCAGCTTCATGTTGCGGTCGCGCAGCTGATAGGTGAAGTCCTCGACGATTTCCTTGTCGATGAAGTCGAGCATCGTCGCCTTAGGGTCGATGACGGTGACGGCCGTGTCGAGCGCGCTGAAGATCGTCGCATATTCGATGCCGATGACGCCGGCGCCGATGACGACCATCGAGCGCGGCAATTCCTGGATATCGAGCAACTCGTCGCTGTCGAGGACGGTCTTGCCGTCGAAGGGGATGTAATCCGGGCGGAACGGCTTCGTGCCGACGGCAAGCAGCACGCTGGCGGCGGTGACCTGGGTGACCTCGCCGTCATCCTTGATCACCTGCAGCGTCGACGCATTGATGAAGCTCGCCTTGCCGCGAATATGCTGCACGCGGTTGCGGGCAAACTGATGTTCCAGCACCTCGACCTCGTGATTGAGCGTGATCAGCAGGCGGCGGCGCAGGTCGTCCGCACTGATCTCCTCCTTGACGCGGTAAGACCGGCCGTAGAAGCCGCGTTCGCGCCAGCCTGAAAGATTGAGGGCGGTCTCGCGCAGCGTTTTGGAGGGGATGGTGCCGGTATGCACGGAGACGCCGCCGACGCGTTTGCCCTGCTCGATGACAAGCACTTTCTTGCCGAGTTTCGCAGCCTGGATCGCGCCGCGGCGCCCTGCGGGACCGCTGCCCACCACAACAAGATCGTACTGAAGCATCATCTGGCCCCGGATTGGAAAGGAATCATTGCGCCGCGAAATGTCGCCCCTCTATCGGTAGCCGGTCAATGTTACAGATTGTTTTACGAGCGTCGATTCAAGCCCGCCTGTGCTTTTCAGATCAGCTTCAGCCCCTTCAGGCTGACATGGCCATCCCCGCCGATGATGCCATCGTCGTGGACGGGGATACCGGAGCGCCTTGGCCGCGTCGACGGGCTTGAATGGTTAAACGGCAATTGGCGTAAACCAAGGCTGATTGGCTGCCGCTGCGCAGTCAACAACGGCATCGACGAATGCGACACCCTTGAGCCCATCATGTGCAGTCGGAATATCGCGTCCGATCGCTGTCGGTTCGCGTCCTTCGCGCTTGGCACGGATTGCCTCAGCAAAGCCGGCATACAGATTCGCAAATGCCTCGAGATAACCCTCGGGATGGCCGGGAGGTGTGCGGATCCGCGCTTTGGCGCCTTCGCTAAGGTCGTCCGCACCGCGTTTGATGATTTCAGTCCTTCCATTCAGCCGAGCGTGCACGAGCTCGTTCGGTTGCTCCTGGAACCACGTTAGCGAGGCTTGCTCGCCAAACACCCGGAGCCGCACGCCATTTGATGATCCAAGCGCTACCTGTGAAGACCAGAGAAGTCCACGGGCGCCGCCTTCATAGCGCAGCATGACATGAGCGTTGTCATCCAAGGCGCGCCCTTCAACAAAGGTGGCGAGATCCGCGGTCAACGTGTAGCACACAGAGCTCTGTCACTGGCACCCGAGAGGGTGGTAGGGGTGGGCGCGAAGCGCGGGTGCAATTAAACGAGGTGATACCAGTAATCATTCAGAAGCTTGTTTGCCTCTGCTCCGAGATATTCCTGCCGCCCGACCCAGTTTTGGGTGTTGGTTGTCAGCGACATGCGAACCCTATTCTGTACGGCTGTGACGTTGGGCGCGGACATTAAGAAAACGGTACCGAAGACGCTTTTGTAGATGCTGCATGTGGGAATAGTCAGCAGCTCCATATTCATCTGCCCATAGGAAAAGCCCAGATAAATGATCTGCTCGGAGTTAGCGATGTATGCGCGCATTTCATCAAGCATGGCGTCATCCTCGACACGCTCAGTGAAGGTGCGAATCTGACCGGCAATCTGCGGAAGCGTGCGCGATGATAGCTCGGTGCCGTAGCCGACGCTGACACCTCCGCCCTGCCAAGGCAATCGCCCTACCTGTCCATAGGGGTGGAAGACCTTCAGCTTTTTGGTAAGGTTCTGGGCGTGATCCGCGCTGATCCGGAAGTAGTTCTCCAGCCAATGCGCGATGAAATGCTCGATGCATCGGTCGTAGTTGAAGGTAACGAAAGCCACATTGTCAAAAATCGTTTCGAGATCGCCCAACTGGACGTTCTCGGCTAGCATCTTGCAGAATGTGTTATGCCAGATATGAGGGTGTGCCGCGAAGTTAATCACCCCCTCTTTAGCGCAAATCTTGGAACTGCGTTCGGCTTCAAGAATGCTGGCGGCAATCCCAAGCTTGCCCATCAGGACAATATCGGCGTCGTTGGCGTGGGTATGCAGGAAGTTGTCGATCGAAATGGCTTGAGGCATCGCCGACGCGATGATCCGTCCGGCTTGGCACAGCGGATTTATGTCACGTTCGCCTCGTTCATTGACTATCAGCCTCAGGGCTTCGACAATCTTTTTGTCACCACTGTTCTGGCTATATCCGTCATCGAAGCGAATATTGAGCTTGCCGGTGATGGCAGTCTTCAGCTCGTCACCTACTGGTAGCCCGACTTCCTTGCTGGCGCCTGCGCCAACGACAAACACGGTTTTCTTCTTGAACATCTTCGCCTCCGTATAAGTTGTAATAGAGGCTGAGTCGCGGCAAAGAAAAAGCCCCAGAGGCTTTGTCTGATGGAAGAAGCAGTGTTTCGAAATCCTAAAACCCCCAGCGCCGGAGTGTCCGACGAGAATCGCCCTTCTTTTGATGATCGTCAAAAGAAAGGCGTGGGGACGGGATGTAAGCGCCGGCTTGTAACTCTCTAAATGGTTGCTAGAGATATGCGTATTAGAAGTTGGGGTGATCTATGGCCGAGAAGCCTGCTAAGAAGAAAACATGCTTCGTCGTCAGTCCGATCGGTAATGACGGAAGTCAGGAACGAATTCACGCCGACTGGCTTCTCGAAGGCATCATCACGCCTGTCTTCGCCGCACATTATGCGAACTACCAGATCGTCCGGGCTGACAAGATGCCTGCGCCTGGGCTGATTGACGTTCAGATCATCGAACAGCTGCTTGATGCGGAATTGGTCATCGCCGACATCACTACCCTCAACCCGAACGTTTTCTACGAGATCGGGGTGCGTCACGTCGTGAACAAGCCAATCATTCATATGGTCCGCGCTAACGACCCGATACCATTCGATATCAAGTTGTTCAGACATATCCCGTTCTCTGTGGCGACGCCGCAGGCTCTCGAATCAGCCAAGGCCGCCTTGAGGGAAGCTCTTGAAGCGACTTTTGCTGAAGACTTTAAGGTGGACAACCCGGTCACGCGCACCCGTGGCGTGGTGAAGTTTGAGGAGAATGCGACGCCGGGCGAAAAGGTGATGCAGGAGCAGATGGCGAACCTCAATGCCCGGGTCGCTCTGCTCGAACGGGCAGATAATCCTGTTGCGTCTTTTTCGCCTTTTGTCGTGGAATCGTCCGGACGCCATCTCGCGAAACCCCTGCGATGGGTCGGTCGCGGATCGCAGACGACCATACAGTTTGCTCAAGACGAGATCTCGATCAAAGTCTCGTCGAGCGTCCAGTCGGCTGCCTACCTGATCGCAGATGTTAGGAAGGCAATGGAAACGCACTTTGAGTCATTTGCGACGATCGAGGAGAACACGGCATTCGTGCTCTGTAGTGTCCTGAACAACGACAGGAACATGAAAGCCGCTAAAGAAGTGGCAGAAACCCTAGGCGGGATGGAATATCGGGTGGAGCTAACTACCGGGAGGAGGATAAAATAAAGCCCTCCGGAGAGGGCTTAGACCTGCGGAACGGGCAGGGAGACGAATTCCTTCCCTTCGAACAAGAAGATGTCCGTAACGTGGTTGATCTTAATGAGAAAAGTCAGGCAGTCCTTCTGATCCTGCGTCAACCGTCCGTCCTCATAAGCAATCACCACCTGCATTATATCGCGTAGCTCCGATGGCTGCGGGTTCATGCCATAGAGGTTGCCCTCTTTGTCGATGAACGCGTCGTAGAAGGCCGGTACTTCCGTTCCGGAGGGGTAAGGCTCGATAATCATCGCTGTCTTCTCCAAAAGAAAAGGCCCCGCACATTCGCGTGCAGGGCCAGTAAACCGCCACCTAACAGGAGGACGGTGGCGGGATTGGGCGGGCATATTTACATGCGGCCCGTACGCATGATCGCCTGTGTTCGCCGTCACGGGCTTTGGGAGCCGTGGTAGCTTGCACAAGCCGGAGCGGTTTACCTCAGCCCCGTAAGAGGAGATGAAGGATCACCGCCTTTCAATTCACCACATCAAAGGCTTTCCAGCCGATGCAGCGGCATTCTGCCAGTTCGCATTTCTCGCAAGGACGCTTGAAGTCCTTGGATCGGTTCGCCGTCATACGCGGCGGGAAGTCAGGAAATTCAAACTGGTCCTCGATATCCTCCCGAAGTTGGTTTGGTGTAACGCTCATGATGTTGCTCCGTGTTTGGGTGCCCTGAATCATGAGATGGTTGTGTGAATCCGTCAAAGTATACTTGAGGATGCAGAAGGGAGCGTCGAGGCATAGCGGCGCATAGGCTGCGGTAGCCTCAAGAATCGGCCATGGTGGCCCGGCGTTAGGGGAAATCATTATGCGAACTGTCTTATTGCTGCTGTCGCTGCTGCTGAATGTCTGGATGGGCCTCGCGGTCATCCGACTGGAAAACTACCACTACGCCGTCCAGCTGGACCGCTGTGCAGAGTGGAATACCGCGACCGGCACCGGTGTCTTCGCGAACCGCGAAGCCTGTCTGAATAGCCAGAAAATGCGTGCCAGCCCTTGGTGGAACCTGTTTTGGGGTCTGCGCGATACAATCGCGAAATAGTTCTTGCCGACTTTGTTGTTTCGCCTAATGGTTGTATCCAACAGCGTGCGGACCCAACCCCGCATCCTTGGCCTATTTAATTTCGGGTGGGAGGGCCTAAGACATAGCCGCCGATACCAAGGAGAAACACAAAGATCAGAACGGGCAACGGAGTGCCTTGACTGGTGCCCTCTCTCCCGCAATTGGCGCGAGGACGGCCTGCAAAAGAGTTTCGAGGGCATTACAACGCCCTTGGAGGTACAACGGGTCAGCAGTGGCATAGCGCTCGGTTACTGTCGCCGACCACCGGCACCGTGACCAAGCTGAGCGGCACATGACCATGGATCAACGCCATTCTGCCGCATCCAGCGGGCGCAGAAGTGGTTGATGGAATACAGGTTCACGTCCTCGCCCAGCCCGGCCCGCTTTCGCGCGATCCGCATAAGCCGTTCGTTCTTCTCCGTCGCCTGCCCCCGCCAATGCACCAGCACGCCATCTGGTCGGTCACGGAAGCGTGCGACTATCGTAGGCGGCAGTTTGATCGTCGGGCGATATTTGCCGGTCTGCCGCCTGCCTTTCCTATTCAGGTAGACAAGTCCGTTTTCGAAATCGATCTGCTCTTTGCTCAACTCGCGGGCAGCACCGGGTCGGCAGGCGGTGCCCATCCTCGCGGCCATGCCCCAAGATGATAGGTATCTGTGGAACGGCAGGCCATCGGCCAAGCCGACTTTGACGCAGGAGGAAGCGATCTGCCTTTCTAGGGAGGTGGCGGTGCTTGAGCAGATTCTCCAGCCTGCCCGTGAGAAGGGTGCCGAGCTGGCGGTCGAGGTCGCCAAGTTCCTTGCCCTGTTCCCGTTCGGCCTCCGCCATGACCCGCGCCTGATGCAGGCCAAGGTCAACGGCTGGTGCGAGGATCTGGAAGGCTACCCGCTGTACGCCATCAAACGGGCTTTAGGCTGGTGGCGCCGGAACAGCGACAAGGAGCCGAGCTTTGCGCAGGTGCTGGCCGACGTGAAGCTGTTCATGGGTGACAACGTGTTGAGGCGTTGGCAAGCGCTAGTGAGGTGGTAGCTGCGCAACGCCGGCAGACGCTGCGCAGCAGATCACTTATTGGACGAAATAGCTGCCTACGCCCTTCTTGATGAGCCTTCCTTGCTGAACGGCATCCTCCAGACGCCGGGTGAGGTCGTCGTAGTTGATGCCGTACTTGATGGAGAACGCCAGTCGCCCTTTTTGGGGGACTGCGTATCCTGGCTTCAGGTCGTAGGCTGCGATGAATTCGGCGACGATATCAGTATGTGTGGTCTGCATTTTTACTACCTTCAATATAGCTTAGTTTATTAACCAAGCTGAGGTGGGGACACGCCCGCTGATTATCAACAGGCACCCATTGACTTATAAGGAACAGATGCAGAACATTGGGAATGACCCGAAGAGAAGCTGAACTCACCACCTCAAGCCCTTGCTGCGCAGGGGTAGGGTGGTTACGTACGAGGATGATTGCCGTTGCCGAAAGCTCGAGCGCGCGCTTGACCACTTCGCGCGGATAGACCGGCGTATGGTCGACCGTGCCGCGGCCCTGCACCTCGTCGGCGATCAGCACATTGCGCTTGTCGAGGAAGAGGATGCGGAATTGTTCGCGGGTCTCGTCCTCAATGCCGTGAATGCCACAGCGCTTCACGATCGCATTGACAGAGAGGACTGCCACATCATTCGGCTCTGGGTAAGATAGACTGAGATTTTCTGATAGGTTTGCTCATGTCGCCGTGGCGGTCATGGACCAGACGAATGAATTCCTCGTAATCTCGCGGTGGTTCGATCTTCGCCATTTCCTAAACCTGCAAATCTCATTGCATCATGCGCTGAACAGCAAAAGATTGGCAATGTCAAATCGATCTGCCTTGCCGGGCGGCTACCGGAGCCGCCCGCAACCCTCAAAAGGACTGTTGTCCCGTCAGCTTTTCAATGATCATGTCTATGGAAACGGCGAGGACCAGCAGAAGCCCGGTGACGATCAGACGAACTTCGTTCTCCACGCGCTATCCACGCAGCGCTCTTGGGAGCCCTGGTCATCGGCACGGTCCAAAACGGCCTTAATCTCATGGGCGCGAAACTCGATTCGGCCTTTATCTATATGCGGTTGGAAATAATGACGAAGCGGCACGCCGAGCCGGCATCAACGTGCCACTCATTCGCATGGCTGCCTTTGCAATCGCCGGCGGTATTGCGGCAATTGCTGGGATCGTTGCATCGTCGAGAACTCTCGGCGTCGGTGTCTTCTCTGACGGCGGCGTCAGCGGTGGAACACTGTTGCTGGAATCAATCGCGGCGGCGGTCATCGGTGGCGTGAGCCTGTGCGGGGGCGCCTCCAGCTTCGTCCGTTTCGCCCAGTACCTCGGCTATGAGGGCTTCAAGGATCTGCAAGGCTTGTTTCAGCGCCGGCTCTCCACCGCCGCTCCTGGTTTCGAAGCGCGAAAGAAGGCATTGGAGACGGAGCTCGGTGCGCGGACGGATAGAAGCGAGGCGGGATTCCTTCGCGACCTCGTGGTGAGGGATATAGCGTCCTTACAGGACATTCTTGCGCAAATTTCCGGTGAGGACTTGGCCACAGCGGTCGACCTTCTGGAAAAAAGCGAGACAATCTTCTTAATCGGTCAGCTGCGTTCAGCGCCAGTGGTTGAACTGCTGCGGTACGTTCTTACCATGCTTGGAAAGCGATGTGTTCTTCTCGACCCAGGTGGTGGGCTTGCCACATATATGGGGCGTACGATGAAGGATACGGATCTCCTCTTTGCCGTATCGTTTCGTTTCTATGCGACTGAAGTTGTGAACGTGGTGGAAGATGCGGCCGCCCGGGGCATTTCTATCGTCGCCATTTCCGATAGCACACTTTCACCTTTAGCCAAGTCTGCGACGGTTCTCTTCCCTGTCCCGGAGCATGAATACACGTTCTCGCGCTCTCTTGCTGCTCCGATGTGCCTAGCCCAGGCTTTGACTGTTGCGTTGGCAAGCCGCCTCCAGGGCAGCAAGGATGATCCTCGTATTCCGATCGTTACTGGACAATAGCGCGCCCATTTCCCTCAAAATCCAATCCGTCGATTCGACTGCCGCTTCCGCCGGCCCTGTGCTTTCAGATCAGCTTCAGCCCCTTCAGGCTGACATGGCCGTCCTTGCCGATGATGACGTGGTCGTGGACGGTAATGTCGAGCGCCTTGGCCGCGTCGATGATCACCTTGGTCATGTCGATGTCGGCGCGCGAGGGCGTCGGATCGCCGGAGGGGTGGTTGTGGACGAGGATCATCGCCGTTGCCGAAAGCTCGAGCGCGCGTTTGACCACCTCGCGCGGATAGACCGGCGTGTGGTCGACCGTGCCGCGGCCCTGCACCTCATCGGCGATCAGCACGTTGCGCTTGTCGAGGAAGAGGATGCGAAATTGTTCGCGGGTCTCGTGGGCCATGGCGGCATGGCAATACTGGATCACCGACGACCAGGAGGAGAGCACCTGCTTGTTCCTGAGCTCGCTCTTCAGGGTCCGCTGCGCCACGGTCGAGATCAGCTTCAGGTCGAGCGCCACGGCTTCGCCGACACCCTTCACCTCCGTCAGCAGTGCCGCAGGCGCGCCGAAGACGCCGGAGAGCGAGCCGAACCGTTCGATCAGCGCCTTGGCGATCGGCTTGGTGTCGCGCCGCGGGATCAGGCGGAAAAGCAGGAGTTCGAGGATTTCGTAGTCGGCAAGGGCGGTGTCGCCCTGTTCGCGGAAGCGGTCACGCAGCCGCTCGCGATGGCCGTGATAATGCTCCTGAGCGGCGAGCGAAGCGGGCAGGGCGGCCTTGGCGTTCGGCGCGGCCGGTTTTTGCGGCTGTCCGCCGAAGAACGAGCGTTCGTCGGCGGCAACAGGCTCTTCGATCTCAAAAGGCAGCTCGTCGTCGGAAGATGTCGCAACCGGCCTCTTCGCCATCGGATCGTCACCCGGCAAACGATGGCAGGCCCGGGCGGTCGAGCCCGCCAGGCGACAGGGTAAAGATTTCGCAGCCGTCGGAGGTGACGCCGATGGTGTGTTCGTACTGCGCCGAAAGCGACCGGTCGCGGGTAACCGCCGTCCAGCCGTCGGCCAGCACCTTCACATGCGGCCGGCCGAGATTGATCATCGGCTCGATGGTGAAGATCATGCCTTCGCGCAGTTCCGGCCCTTCATTGGCACGGCCGTAATGCAGGATATTCGGGGAATCGTGGAACAGCCGGCCGACGCCGTGGCCGCAGAAATCGCGCACCACCGAACAACGCTCGGCCTCGGCATAGGTCTGGATCGCCTCGCCGATTGCGCCGGTGCGGGCGCCGGGCCTGACGGCGGAAATGCCGCGCATCAGCGATTCATAGGTGACCTCGAGCAGTCGCTCGGCGGCGCGCTTGATCGTTCCCACCGGATACATCCGGCTGGAATCGCCGTGCCAGCCGTCGAGCACGAAGGTGACGTCGATATTGACGATATCGCCCTCACGCAGCGGCTTGTCGTTCGGAATGCCGTGGCAGACAACGTGGTTGATCGAGGTGCAGGTCGATTTGGTGTAGCCGCGATAATTTAGCGTTGCCGGGTGGGCGCCGTGATCCATGCCGAAATCGAAGACGAACCGGTCGATGTCATCGGTCACCAGCCCCGGCTTGACGATGTCGGCCAGCGCATCGAGGCAGCGCGCCGTCAGCTGGCATGCCCTGCGCATGCCTTCGAATGCTTGCGCGTCGTAAAGCCGGATGGCGCCCGTATTCTTCGAGGGCGCGGAAGAGGCTTCGATATAGTTCACCATTGCAGGGCCTTAGCGGAGAATATTAGAATTGTTCATAATGTAGCTATGCCGGGTTCGTCCATCGCGATCAACCGTCGGGACGAGATTTCTCAGCAGATCCTAATCGCATAGCGGGCAGCCTCCCGCATCGGCTCACCGTCAAATCCTCGGACAGGATGGAATATCCACAATCTTCTCAAGAGGATAGGATTGATTGCGTGAAACCTCCCCGCTACTCACCGATTGGTGACAGCGGGGAAGGGTCGTTCGTGCTTGACGAAGCGGTGAAACTTGAAAATTTGCCTGAGGCCGGCGGCGAGCCGGAGCGGCGTGTGCGTGATCGCGGCGCCACCGAGCGCGCCATCCTGGTTGCCGCCAAGGGCCTGCTGGCCGAGGAGGGCTTCCAGAATTTCGGTATCAATGCGGTCGCCCGCCGCGCCGGTTGCGACAAGCAGCTGATCTATCGTTATTACGGCGGTCTTGACGGTCTGGTCGAGGCGATCGGCGCCGATCTCGGCACATGGGTGAGGGATCGCATCCCGGAAGATGCCGGCGGCATGTTCCTGCTCACCTATGGCGACCTGATGGAGCGGCTGGCGCTTCTCCTCCTGGACGCCTTGAGGAATGATCCGCTGATGCGCCGCATCCTCGCCTGGGAGATATCTGAGAATACCGAGCAGGTGAGGCGGCTTTCCCAAGCGCGTTCGAAGGCTCTGGCTCTCTGGCTGGAGCGCATGCGCGGCTCGCTGACGCCCCCGAAGGGCGTGGATTCGGCGGCCGTCAACGCCGTTATCATCGCGGCGATCCAGCACCTCGTGCTTGCCGCCGCAAGCGGCGAACAATGCGCCGGTCTGTCGCTGAAGACGCCTAGGGACTGGGAGAAGGCGGCGACGGCGCTGAAGCGCATCGTGCGCGGCGTCTACGGCTGATACCTGCCTTATCCACAGGGGGCGGCCGCGGCGTTAACCTTAACGAATGGTTTACGTTGCCTGGCCTCGGTTAACCCGACAGTGTGGAGGAGAGCAGAGATGGAATGAGTAGAGCCCCCGAGTTGACATCCATGGGAACCAGGATCGCCAAAGCCGCCTTTCTTTTGACGGCGATGATGTTCTTCGCAGTCCTGGCGCTGGATATCGCAATTCCGACGCTGGTGCTGTGCATCATGGCATTGTCGACCTGGTTGGTTTCCCTCGATCTGCCCGTCGCGCGCAAGCATGGAGGTGAGGCCGCATGAAGTGGTTTCTGATCTTCTGGGCCGGCCCCATCGTCTTTCTGGGTGGATGGTATTGGCTCTCTTATTACGACATGAACTTCGGCATCTTCATGCTGTCGCGGCAGGTGCATGACCTGACGTTCCAGCTGTATGGCGAGGCGCTCGGCATTCCGCCGGAGAGTATCCCGCCGCTCGTTGCCCGCACGATCGCCGTCGACAGTCTCGTCGTCTTCGCCATCATGGGCTTCCGGAAACGCAGGTCGATCGTCGCCTGGTGGAAGGCGCGTCAGCTGAATTCGTCTCCATCGGATCTCGCCAGCAAGGAAAGCCTGTCGAGCGCGCCTTGAAGGATGAAGCTCGCGGCGGCCGAATCGATCCGTTCGGCCCGTTTGGCGCGCGAGACGTCCATTTCGAGCAGCGTCCGTTCAGCCGCCACCGTCGATAACCGCTCGTCCCAGTAGACAAAGGGCAGCGCCGTCTTCTGCTCCATGTTGCGCACGAAGGCGCGCGTCGCCTGCACCCGCGGACCTGCCGATCCGTCCATGTTCATCGGCAGACCGATGACGAAACCCGCGACCTTTTCCGATTGTGCAAAATCCATGAGCGCCTGCGCATCGATGGTGAACTTGACGCGCCGGATCACCGGGCGGGGCGTGGCGAAACGCCGCCCGAGATCGGACATCGAAAGCCCGATCGTCTTGGTGCCGAGATCGAGGCCGGCAATGGCCTGCCGTGGGGCAAGCGTCTCGGCCATTTCCTCGATCGTCAGCACCGTCATCGCCATTTCATCCCGTCAAAAGAAATTGAAGTCCCCACCGCTTTTCTTTGCGGCCGCATGAGATATGTCCATAGAGCATGATGCCGAAAAGTGTGAGCGGTTTTCTCATGACATCATGCTCAATTGTTTGATTGAGAAGCGGATTCAGATTTTAGGCAGATCCGGCCTGAAATCATCTGGACCTTCCCGAACGGGCTTTTGCATCACGTAATAAAGGAGAGATTTGATGAAGATCACCTGGCTTGGCCATTCCGCCTTCCGCATCGAGATCGGAAAGGCGACGATCCTGCTCGATCCGTTCCTCAGCCATAACGCTTCCTTCTCCGGCCAGGATATCAAGGATGTCTCTGCAGGCGTTACTCATATCCTGCTGACGCATGGGCATGGCGACCATGTCGGCGATACAGTGGCGCTTGCCAAGGAAACCGGCGCCGTCGTTCTCGCCAATGCCGATCTTGCCGCCTGGCTCGACTCCAAGGGTCTCGACAGGCTCGAGATGGGCAATACCGGCGGCACGATCGCGCTCGGCGGTTTCTCGGCGACCTTCACGAATGCGCTGCACTCGTCTGCCCAGATCACCGAAGACGGCGTCTCGCATGCGCTCGGCAATGCCAACGGCCTGATGCTGCATTTCGAGGATGAAGCCTCGATCCTCGCCATGGGTGATACCGATATCTTCGCCGACATGGCGCTGATCAATGAGTTGCACCAGCCCGATATCGGCCTCGTGCCGATCGGCGACCGCTTCACCATGGGCGGCGCCGTGGCGGCTCTTGCCTGCCGGCGCTATTTCAACTTCAAGACCGCGATTCCCTGCCATTACGGCACCTTCCCGATCATCGACCAGACGGCCGATAAATTCGTTGCCGGCATGGAGGGATCGAAGACGGATGTGAGGGCGCTGAAGCCCGCCGAGAGCCTGTCGATCTGACGAAATCCCGTTGCACCGGGCGGACATGGCCTTTATAGCGGGTAGGAAAAATCCCATCCGGAGAATGCCATGTCCGTCGACCTTGCCACCGTGAAGCGCGTTGCCCATCTTGCCCGTATTGCCGTCTCCGAGGACGAGGCAAATCGCATGGTCGGCGAGCTGAACGGTATCCTGGGCTTCGTCGAGCAGCTCTCCGAAGTCAATGTCGATGGCGTCGAAGCGATGACATCCGTCACCCCGATGGCGATGAAGAAGCGGACGGATGAGGTGACCGACGGCAGCAAGGCCGCCGATATCGTTGCCAATGCGCCCGTCACCGATCACAATTTCTTCCTGGTGCCGAAAGTCGTCGAATAGGGCTTCAAGCCTCTTTCCGACCCCTGTTGCCATTTTCAGATCTGAAGCGAAAACATCATGAGCGAACTCACCAGCCTGACCATTGCCGAAGCCCGCCGCAAGCTGCGCGCCAAGGAAATTTCCGCACTCGAACTGACCGAGGCCTATATCTCGGCGATCGATGCGGCCAATGGTCATCTGAATGCCTATATCAAGGTGACGCCGGATCTCGCCCGCCTGATGGCGAAAAACTCAGACGAGCGGATCGCTGCCGGCAAGGCCGGCGAACTCGAAGGCATTCCGCTCGGCATCAAGGATCTCTTTGCCACAGTCGGCGTCCACACCCAGGCCTGCAGCCATATTCTCGATGGTTTCGAGCCGCGTTATGAATCGACCGTCACGCAGAACCTCTGGGATGACGGCGCGGTCATGCTCGGCAAGCTGAACATGGACGAATTCGCCATGGGCTCCTCCAACGAGACCTCGCATTATGGCGCGGTGATCAATCCCTGGCGTGCGGCAGGTTCCAACCAGCAGCTCGTTCCCGGCGGCTCCTCCGGCGGTTCGGCCGCGGCCGTCGCCGCGCATCTTTGCGCCGGCGCCACCGCAACCGATACCGGCGGCTCGATCCGCCAGCCGGCCGCCTTCACCGGCACCGTCGGCATCAAGCCGACCTATGGCCGCTGCTCGCGCTGGGGCACCGTCGCCTTCGCCTCCTCGCTCGACCAGGCAGGCCCGATCGCCCGCGACGTGCGCGATGCCGCCATCCTCTTGAAGTCGATGGCAAGCGTCGATGCCAAGGACACGACCTCGGTCGATCTGCCCGTTCCGGATTATGAGGCAGCCCTTGGTCAGTCGCTGAAGGGCATGAAGATCGGCATTCCAAGCGAATACCGGGTCGACGGCATGCCTGAGGAGATCGAGACCCTCTGGCGTCAGGGCATCGCCTGGCTGAAGGATGCCGGCGCCGAAATCGTCGACATCTCGCTGCCGCACACCAAATACGCGCTTCCGGCCTATTACATCGTCGCTCCGGCCGAGGCATCCTCCAACCTGGCGCGTTACGACGGCGTGCGCTACGGCCTGCGCGTCGACGGCAAGGATATCGTCGACATGTACGAGAAGACGCGCGCTGCCGGCTTCGGCCAGGAAGTCAAGCGCCGCATCATGATCGGCACCTATGTGCTGTCGGCCGGTTATTACGACGCCTATTATATCCGCGCCCAGAAGGTCCGCACGCTGATCAAGCGCGATTTCGAACTCGCCTTCGACGCCGGCGTCGATGCCATCCTGACGCCGGCAACCCCGTCGTCCGCCTTCGGCGTCGCCGATGAGAACCTCGCTGCCGACCCGGTGAAGATGTATCTGAACGACATCTTCACCGTCACGGTCAACATGGCCGGCCTGCCTGGTATCGCCGTGCCCGCCGGTCTCGACCAGAAGGGCCTGCCGCTCGGCCTGCAGCTGATCGGCAAGCCCTTCGACGAGGAAACCCTCTTCAAGACTGCTCACGTCATCGAGCAGGCCGCCGGCAAGTTTACGCCGGCCAGGTGGTGGTAACGGGTCCCACGATTTGGCTCTTCCTGAACATGGGCGTCGAACGCAACAAGGTGCATCTTAAGAAGCGCTTGGCTGATCGATGGCCGAAACCGGGGAGGAGGCATTATGGCAAGCAATGATCTCAAGCGCCTGATTGAGGCAACCGATCGCCTTGCCATCGGCGGCTTTGTCATGGGTGCGGAGTGGCAGGCGGTTCACGATATCTGCCAGCGCCACGAAGGCGAACAGCCGTTCGACTGGGGCCACGCCCTCTGCCATCGCATAGAAGGCGACGACTGGAATGCCGATTACTGGTATCGCCGTGCCGGCAAGAGACGCGGCACGGGTACGACGGCCGAGGAATGGTCGGCGATGCGGATGGAACTTTCCGCAAAGGCCTGAGGCTAAACCTGACCGCGCCGGTGTGAGACGCGGCCAGGATGGTCGACTGCTACCTGTTGTTCAGCTGCGACCTGACCAGCTTCAGCCCTCTTTCGGTGATCCGGTAAGGCTGGCCGCTGGAGGACTTGATCGCTCTCAGCCGCTTCAGCCTGCGAAAGAGATCGAGGTCGACGCCGGGATAGAGCCAGCCGTCGCGGGTGAAGCAACTGACCGCCTCGATCTTCCTGTCGTCGTCGCGGGAAATTTCAATGCGGCCGCCTTGGGCCATGAGATGCAGGATGCGCTGCTCCGTACGGGAAATGTCCATGTTGAGATCCGGTATCGCGCCCAGAGGCGCGCACAAAAACGATCTGGCGCTCTTTCGAACGTCAGGGCTTCGCTTTTCGGGCCCATGCGCGCAAGCGGACTTGCGGGCAGGGCCTTTACCGGGTCTGTGACAGGCTCAACATAGAAGGGTTTTTATTTCGCGCGCAAAAGACGGTCAAGACCGTGCCTGCCGATCAAACCGGTCGAAAACCACAGTTTCCAGCCATCGTCCCGCTGAGGGGCACTGGTAAATTCCGCGACTCAATGGTCTAGTTGCAGGGTAACGCGGAGGTGTCGTTGATCCACATTCGCAATGCCCGCGACGGTGAAGCGGAGCTGCTGAGCGAGATCGGGCTGAGAGCCTGGCAAAAGGCGATGGCGTCGATCGGCGAATCGGACGCGATGATCGATGCAGCCCGCAACGCCTTTCGCAACTTCGTGGAAAACGACTGGCTGACCATCACTATCGTCGAGCAGAACGGCCAGGTTGCAGGCTGGGCGGCGCGCGAGGGATTGGACGAAACCATCTCGGATTTCTGGATCGATCCCGCCTTCACCCGCCAGGGACTGGGCTCTGCCCTTCTCGAGCGCGTCGAAAAAGAGATCGCCGAGCAGGGCTTCGAAAAGGCGGCGATGCAAACCCATTCCGGCAACAACGAGGCGATCGGCTTCTTCCGCAAGCACGGCTACAGCATCCACTGGCTCTCGGTCGCCTATAATCCGAAGCTCGACCGCGACGTGCCCTCGGTCGGGCTGACGAAATCGCTGGTTTCGGACGGTGAGGGTGGATACGGACAGGAATTCTGACGTTTCAAAAATCCTGGAGAAGGAAAACGCGCCATTCCGGCGCGAAGATCAGCACCGCGGCCACTGCGCCGTGCAGGATCAGGATCGCCGCCAGGATCGACCGGAACGGCTCCTTTTTCGTCTTGTGCCGCAGCAATTGCTGTGCCGCCACCGCGCCGATGCTGCCGCCGAGCAGCGCAAGCGTCAGAAGCGTGCGCTCGCTGATCCGCCACCTGCCATCGCGCGCAGCCTGCTTGTCGAGGAAATAGATCGAGAAGACGAGGAGGTTCAGCGCCAGAAGTGGTGCGGCCCATTTGGTGATATCGACGATCGTCATGCGGCAACTCTATCGTGCTGCGGTTAACCCGAGGCAAATGTCGCCGCCGGCCGTCAAACCGCGCCGCACGCCATGGCGAAAGCCTTGCACCGGCACGCCATTTCCTTTACCTCACCAATGGAAAAGAACAGCCTGCAAAGAGTATCAGATGACCCTTGTCGACGTCCGCACGCCTGATCCGAAACGCTTCATCCCCGGCGCCACCGGCGACTGGGAAGTCATCGTCGGCATGGAAGTCCATGCCCAGGTGCTGTCCAATTCGAAGCTCTTCTCCGGCGCCTCGACGGAATTCGGCAAGCCGCAGAATTCGAACGTCTCGCTGGTCGATGCCGCCATGCCCGGCATGCTGCCCGTCATCAACGAGGAATGCGTCAGGCAGGCCGTGCGCACCGGTCTCGGCCTGAAGGCTCAGATCAACAAGCGCTCGCTCTTCGACCGCAAGAACTATTTCTACCCCGACCTGCCGCAGGGCTATCAGATCTCGCAGTTCAAGGATCCGATCGTCGGCGAGGGCAAGATCGTCATTTCGCTCGGGCCGGACCGTCAGGGCCAGTTCGAGGATATCGAGATCGGCATCGAGCGCCTGCACCTGGAGCAGGATGCCGGCAAGTCGCTGCACGACCAGCATGCGACCATGTCCTATGTCGACCTCAACCGTTCCGGCGTGGCGCTGATGGAGATCGTCTCCAAGCCCGACATGCGCTCGTCCGATGAGGCCAAGGCCTATATGACCAAGCTGCGTTCGATCGTGCGTTACCTCGGCACCTGCGACGGCAACATGGACGAGGGCTCGATGCGCGCCGACGTCAACGTCTCGGTTCGCCGCCCGGGCGAGGCTTTCGGCACACGCTGCGAGATCAAGAACGTCAACTCCATTCGCTTCATCGGTCAGGCGATCGAATACGAAGCCCGCCGCCAGATCGGCATTCTGGAAGATGGCGGGACGATCGAGCAGGAGACGCGCCTCTTCGACCCGAACAAGGGCGAGACGCGCTCTATGCGCTCCAAGGAAGACGCGCACGACTATCGTTACTTCCCCGATCCGGACCTGCTGCCGCTCGAATTCGACGATGCCTTCGTGAACGCGCTCGCAGCCGATCTGCCTGAGTTGCCTGACGACAAGAAGGATCGCTTCGTGCGCGAACTCTGCCTGTCGATCTACGACGCCTCGGTGCTCGTCTCCGAAAAGGCGATCGCCGATTATTTCGAGGCCGTGGCTGCGGGCCGCGACGGCAAGACGGCGGCGAACTGGGTGATCAACGACCTGCTCGGCGCGCTGAACCGCACCGGCAAGGATATCGAGCAGACGCCGGTTTCACCGGCCCAGCTCGGCGCCATCATCGATCTCATCAAGGCTGGAACCATCTCCGGCAAGATTGCCAAGGATCTCTTCGAGATCGTGCTGACGGAAGGCGGCGATCCCGCCGCGATCGTCGAAGCGCGCGGCATGAAGCAGGTGACCGATACCGGCGCCATCGAGGAGGCCGTGGACGAGATCATCGCCGCCAATCCCGATCAGGTGGAAAAGGTCAAGGCGAAGCCGACCTTGGCCGCATGGTTCGTCGGCCAGGTGATGAAGGCGACCGGCGGCAAGGCCAATCCGCAGGCCGTCCAGGCGCTCGTCAAGGCGAAGCTCGGCATCGAGGAATAAGCGGTGTATTTCGTCCGCACTGCCGGCGAGCGCGACCTGGAGAAGGTCCGCTCCCTGCTGGTGGAGAGCTTTCACGCCACCTATGACGGCCTCCACGGCAGAGCAAAGGTCGACGAACTGACCGCGCAGCTCTTTTCGCCGGCGGCGCTGAAGGCGCGCCTGGCCCGCAAGGATGCCGAATTCCTCGTTGCCGACGACGGCCGCACTATCGGCGGTATGGGCTATGCGGCGATGTCGCAGGAACTGACGAAGACGGTCATGCTGCATCTTCTCTATATCGCTCCGGCGCTGCAGCGCCAGGGCATCGGCCGCGATCTCTTCGCCGAGCTCGAAACCTGTTTTCCGGATGCGGAAATCATGCGTCTCGAAGTCGAGCCGCAGAACGCAGCCGCGATCGCCTTCTATCACGCGCATGGCTTCACCGAGGTCGGCCGCAATGAGTATAGCGCGCCCGGACAATCCGGCATTCCGGCGCTGATCTTCGAAAAACCGCTCGAAGGGCATTAAATCAATGGCGCCCGCCTTGTCCGAGATCGTCAATCGCCGGGCAGGGGATCGGCGCCGGAATGATCGAGTTCGCCATTGCCGAGGCAAAAGGCCGCGGGATCAAGCGGGCAGCGTTAACCTCGAATGCAATCCGCAAGGATGCTCATCGTTTCTATGAAAGGCTGGGCTTCGAGCCCTCCCATCTGGGCTTCAAGATGGCCTTGAAATGACCCGTGGCTCTCGTGGAATCGCTGGACAATTCGGCTTGGCGACGGCATAAGCGAGGAAACGAATTCTGGTTTGGCCCGCATCTGGCGGGCACAAGGAAAAGACATGTGGAATCTTCTGGTTCAGACCTTCACCTGGTGGAACAGTCAGACGATGGGCACGCGTTTTGCGACCTGGCGTTTCGGCAAGCGCGTCGGCGAGGATGAATTCGGCAACGTCTATTATGAAGGCGGCATGTCTTCCTACGGTCTGCCGAAGCGCTGGGTGATCTACAAGGGCTATGCCGATGCCTCCGCCATTCCGCCGGGCTGGCATGGCTGGATGCATCACCGCACCGATGTTCCGCCGTCCAAGGAAAACTACGTCGCCAAGGAATGGCAGAAGGCGCATCGCCCCAATTTCACCGGTTCTCCGCAGGCCTACCGTCCGCCGGGCTCCATCGCCGTTCCGGGCGAGCGTCCGCGCGTCACCGGCGATTACGACGCCTGGACGCCGGGCAACTGAGACGGCTCGACCGGGAAATCCAAAACCCGGCTTTTGGCCACAATTGACCTTTACCCGCAGGTTGGCCGCGCTTGACCGCGGCCGTGAACGAAGAATGTCTGGAGACGGGTACACATGAAGCTCTTCACGCGGAACATGGCGCTGCGTGCCGCCGGGTCGCTGCTGGCGCTCTCGGCCCTGCTTCCGCCGGTTGCGGCCAATGCCGCACGCATCGAAAATCCGGTTGCCGTCTTCTCCGGCCTCGATAAGATCACCGGCCGCATCACTACATTCGACGTCTATGTCAACGAGACGGTGCAGTTCGGCGCGCTGCAGGTGACGCCGAAGGCCTGCTATTCGCGCGACCAGGCCGAAGCGCAGAAGATCGACGGTTTCGTCGAAGTCGACGAGATTACCCTCGACCGCAAGATCCGCCGCATCTTCACCGGCTGGATGTTCGCCGCCAGCCCCGGTCTCAACGCCGTCGAGCACCCGATCTACGACGTCTGGCTGAAGGACTGCAAGACGATCTCCGACGTCCCGGCTCCCGACAGCACCAAGGCGACAGCGCGCTAAAGCGCTACGCGATCTTTCAGATTCGCATGCGTTAACGCGTGTCGCCAACGGCGCGGCGCGCGCCTTATGCCGTCGGCGTCTTGTTCCTGTTGAAAAGGCCCTTGGCGAAGCGGAGCGCAGCGCCGGCCACGACGACGACAAGGATGCCGGCCTTTTTGAAGAAGACGAGGGCAATGGCCAGCAATCCAACTTTCGCGGCAATCTTGGCGCCGGCGCCTGCGGCGATCATTCCTGCCATGCCGTAGGCCGCGATCTTGTCGCCTTCGACATAGTCGGTATAGGCCATTCCCGTGTCGAACTGGACGAGCGTCGTGACGGTCGGAATGACCGCCTCGATCTCCTTCAACTGATTCAGGCCGGCAACGAAGTCGAACTCAAATACGCCCTGGCGGCCGAGGGTCCGCACGGAATAGTTCAGGGTGTGCGGCGCTCGCATGTCATCGCCGAACAATAGATCGCGCGCCCAGTGCATCGCATGCGCGGATTTGTCGTAATGCGGCGTCGAGGCCCACCCGATAAGCGTGATCTTTTGAAAACCCTGCTTCTCGCGCTCGACGTTGTTTTCCCGGATGGAATCTTTGATGCTCTGAAGCAGTTCGTCGTAATTGGTCGTCGCGGCATCGGCGTCGGAGACATAGCCGTCGGCGCTGTATTGCACGACGGAACCCCAGGCCTCGATATCGGTCGGCGCGTATTTGGCCGGGAAGATCATCCCCATCGTTCCCTCCGCCGCCTGCGGGGGATTTCCCCAGATGTCGACGAGCACCGTCTTCGTGTCGGCGGAATTGAGGTAATAGAAGCCTTGGGGCACGTTCAGCGTCGCCTTTGCCTCAGGCAGCTTGATCGCCCCCTGCTGAAAATCGAGCTTCTCCAGTAACGGCTTTTCCGCGTCGGAAAAATCGCTCCTGTCCGGGAACATCTCCTGGTAAGGTCGCGCGCCGGCCTGGCCTGTGAACAAGGCGAAAAGGATCGCCGCCGCAAAATATCGTCTCAAAATTCTATCCCCCATTGCATTTTCCGAAACCTATTCAAAACGGCTGGAAAATCAACGCAAGGGTGAAACGATCGCGCTTAAAACTTCAGGTGTGGCGATTCCATCGCGGCTTCAAGCAGCACGCCATAATCGGCCTTCGCGACGTCGATCGCGCCGAACGTCTTCAGGTGTTCGGTGGTGAACTGTGTGTCGAGCAGGGTGAAGCCTCTTTCCCGCAGTCGCTCGACCAGGTGCACGAGGCAGATCTTCGAGGCATCCGTCCGGCGCGAAAACATGCTTTCGCCGAAGAAGGCCGAGCCGAGCGAGACGCCGTAGAGACCGCCGACCAGTTCGCCGCCGTCCCAGGCTTCGACGGTATGGGCATGCCCCATATCGAACAGCGTCGCATAAAGCGATCGGATCGTCCTGTTGATCCAGGTGCTCGGGCGCCCGGATGTCTCCTGCGCACAGGCCGCGATCACCTGATCGAAAGCGTGATCGAAACGGATCTCGAAGGGTTTCCTGCGCACCGTCTTGGCAAGGCTCTTCGACACGTGGAAATGGTCGAGCGGCAGCACGCCGCGCAGTTCCGGCTCGACCCAGAAAATCTCCGGGTCGTCGGCGGATTCGGCCATCGGGAAGAGGCCGATGGAATAGGCGCGCAGGAGAATTTCAGGGGTAATGCCTGGTGACTTCCTGCGCGATCCTGCCATTCCTGCCCTATGTCGCCGGTGCGTTGGCGAGGTAGTGTTCCAGCCAGTGGATGTCGTAATCGCCGTTGGCGATATCCTGGTTGGAGACGAGATCCTGGAACAGCGGCAGCGTCGTATTGATGCCGTCGACGACGAATTCGTCGAGTGCCCGGCGCAGCCGCATCATGCATTCGACGCGGGTACGGCCGTGGACGATCAGCTTGCCGATCAGGCTGTCGTAATAGGGCGGGATCTTGTAGCCCTGATAGGCGCCGGAATCGATGCGAACGCCAAGACCGCCAGGCGCATGGAAATGCGTGATCGTGCCGGGCGAGGGCACGAAGGTGCGCGGATGCTCGGCATTGATGCGGCATTCGATGGCATGACCGGAAAAATGCACCTCGTCCTGCGTCACCGAGAGACCGCCGCCGGAAGCGACGCGGATCTGCTCGTGCACGAGGTCGATGCCGGTGATCGCTTCGGTGATCGGATGCTCCACCTGCAGGCGGGTGTTCATTTCGATGAAATAGAACTCGCCGTTCTCGTAGAGGAATTCGATCGTGCCGGCGCCGCGATATTTCAGCTTCTTCATGGCGTCGGCGCAGACCTGGCCGATCTTCATGCGCTGCTCGACGTTGAGGGCCGGCGAATTCGCCTCTTCCCAGACCTTCTGGTGGCGGCGCTGCAGCGAGCAGTCGCGCTCGCCGAGATGGATGGCATTGCCTTCGCCGTCGCCGAACACCTGGATTTCGATGTGGCGCGGCTTGCCGAGATATTTTTCCATGTAGACGGCATCGTTGCCGAAGGCGGCTGCCGCTTCCGTGCGCGCCGTCGACCAGGCCTCGATCAGGTCGGCCTCGCTCTTGGCGACTTTCATGCCGCGTCCGCCGCCGCCGGCCGTTGCCTTGATCAGCACGGGATAGCCGATTTCGGCGGCTGTCTTCAGCGCATCCTCTTCGGTCTTCACTTCGCCGTCCGAGCCCGGAACGACGGGAATGCCGAGCTCCAGCGCCGTCGTCTTGGCGGTGATCTTGTCGCCCATGATGCGGATATGGTCAGCCGTCGGCCCGATGAAGGTGATACCGTGGGCTTCGAGAATATCGGCGAACTTGGCGTTCTCGGAGAGAAAGCCGTAGCCCGGATGCACTGCGTCGGCGCCGGTGATCTCGCAGGCGGCGACGATTTGGTGGATATTGAGGTAGCTCTCGCGTGAGGAGGGCGGGCCGATGCAGACGCTTTCGTCGGCAAGCCGCACATGCATGGCATCGGCGTCGGCGGTGGAATGTACCACGACGCAGGCGATGCCGAGTTCCTTGCAGGCGCGAAGCACGCGAAGGGCGATTTCTCCGCGATTGGCGATGAGGATTTTCGAAATCATGGGCATCGGCCTATTCGATGACGACGAGGGCTTGGCCGTATTCGACGGGATGTCCGTCATCGACGAGAATCTCTGTCACCTTGCCCGACTTCGGCGAGGGGATCTGGTTCATCGTCTTCATCGCTTCGATGATGATCAGCGTCTGGCCTTCCTTGACGGTCGCGCCGACTTCGATGAACGGGCGCGCGCCCGGCGCCGGCGCCATATAGACGGTGCCGACCATCGGCGCGCTGACCGTGTTGGCGGGGTTGCGGGCGGGAGCTGCGGCCGGCGCGGCGCCTGCTGCTGCCGGAGCGGCGGCTGCGGGCGCGGCATAGGCAGGTGCTGCGATCGGCGCCTGGACATATTGCTGGGTGCCGGCGCGCGAGACGCGGATGCGCAGGTCGTCCTGCTCGACTTCAATCTCGGTCAGATCTGTCTCGTTGAGGATATTGGCGAGATCGCGGATCAGTGCCTGATCGATACCCGATTTCTTTTCAACCATGGTGTTGCCCTGTCTTCTTCTTATGCCGTGATGTTCTTCAGCGCCTGGAGCGCCAGGATGTAGCTGTGAGGCCCGAAGCCGCAGATCACGCCCTTGCATGCCGGCGCGATCATCGACTTGTGGCGGAATTCTTCCCGTGCATGGACGTTGGATATGTGGAGCTCGATGACGGGAATTGATATAGCGCGGATCGCATCATGCAGCGCGACCGATGTATGCGTATAGGCGCCTGCATTGATGGCAACGCCGGCGGCCTTTTCGTCGGCCTCATGGAACCAGTCCACAAGCGTGCCTTCGTGATTGCTCTGGCGGAAATCGATATCGAAGCCGAGTTCGCGGCCGGCGGCCTTGCAGTCCGCCTCGATGTCCTTCAGCGTCTTGCCGCCATAAATGCCGGGCTCTCGTTTACCCAGCATGTTCAGGTTGGGGCCGTTCAGGACAAAAATCGTTTGCGTCATCGAATGTTCCGTAAAATGCACGACGGCAACCTATAGACTCCGCGAAGGCTGAATGAAAGCCCTTACGGATTGGCAGCAGGAATCGCGCCACATTTGTCCACATGGTTGAAACGCTTCGATTTTGGCGATTTGATGGGCAGCCGTGTGGCGGCTGACCTGCTCAGCAGGCGGTCTTGCCGCAGCTGCGCATATTTTTGACCTTGGCTTCGAGGTCGTCGAGCCCGACGGCGCCCGGCACCAATTCGTTGCCGATCACATAGGACGGCGTGCCGCTGATGCCGAGACTGGAGGCGAGCTGGTAGGTCGCCTGCACGATGCCGTCATTCGGGCTCTTGGCCATTTCGGCGCGGATCTTGTCCTCGCTGACGCCGAGCGAGGCGGCAACCGCGATCGCCGTTTCGTCGGAAGCGCGGCCTTCAGTGCCGAGAAGGGCGACGTGGAAATCGGCATATTTCTCCGGCGCCAGCTTGCGGAAGGCGTCGGCCACCTTGTGGGCGGCGACCGAATCCGGCCCGAGGATCGGAAATTCCTTGAGCACGAAGCGGACATTCTTGTCCTTCTTCAGCATTGCCTGCATGTCGGGAAGCGCGTGGCGGCAGTAGCTGCAATTATAGTCGAAGAATTCGACGACGGTGACGTCGCCCTTGGGATTGCCGAGCGTCACGTCGTTTTTCGAATCGAAGATGTCGGCGGTGTTCTCTTCGATCGCCATGTTGGCCTTCACCAGCCGCTGGGCTTCCTGCTTCTTCTGCAGCGCATCCTGGACCTCGAGCATGATCTCGGGATTTTCGATCAGGTATTGCTTGATGAATTCGCCGAACTCCTTCTTCTGCTGGTCGTCGAGCGCTGCTGCCGGAAACGGAAGGGCGATCGATGCGGCAAGCGCCAGTGCGGTGAAGGTTTTCGGAAGAAAGGCCATGATATCCTCGTCGAGGGCGATGGGGTCGTCTCCTGGGCGAGATGACCGTCGCCGGGTTAATGGACTTGAATGCGTCGCGTCAAGGTACGGCGCGTCGGGTTCTGCTCAAACAGGAATTTTCACCCCCGCGCAGCCCTCGCGGGATTGTGATGAGCCGATTATTGCGGCAATTGTCAGGCCATCATTGCAGAAGCCGAGCGAGAAGCGATCTTGTTTTCCATATCGAAACGCAGCGAAGTCGAGCCTTTTCATGCCATGGACGTGCTGGCGGAGGCGACGAAACGGCGCGCAGCCGGCCATCCGGTGATTTCGATGGCGGTCGGTCAGCCCTCGCATCCGGCCCCGCAGGCCGCCCTCGAAGCAGCGCGCGCAGCCCTTGCCGAAGGCCGGATCGGCTACACCGATGCGCTGGGGACGGCGCGGCTGAAATCCGCGCTTGCCGGGCACTACCGGGAGCGCCACGGCCTGGAGATCGATCCCATGCGGATCGCCGTCACCACCGGCTCCTCGGCCGGCTTCAATCTCGCCTTCCTGTCGCTCTTCGATGCCGGAGATGCGGTGGCGATCGCAAGGCCCGGTTATCCCGCCTATCGCAATATCCTCGGTGCGCTCGGCCTGAAGGTTGTCGAAGTGCCGGTAACCGCCGACACCCACTTCACCCTGACGCCCGAGAGTCTCGAGGCGGTACAGAAGGAGAGCGGCGTGAGACTGAAGGGCGTGCTGCTGGCAAGCCCCGCCAACCCGACCGGCACGGTGACCGGCCGCGATGGGCTGAAGGCGCTTGCGGATTACTGCGCAGCCCATTCCATCGCCTTCATCTCCGACGAAATCTATCATGGGCTGACCTTCGCCGGCGAGGAGGCGAGCGCGCTGGAGCTGACCGACGAGGCGATCGTCATCGACTCTTTCTCCAAATATTATTGCATGACCGGCTGGCGGATAGGCTGGATGGTGCTGCCGGAACGCCTGGTGCGGCCGATCGAGCGGGTGGCGCAGAGCCTCTATATCTCCCCGCCCGAACTCTCCCAGATCGCAGCGACGGCCGCGCTCGGCGCCGGCGCCGAACTCGATCGCTACAAGGCGAGTTATGCCGCCAATCGCAACTTGCTGATGAAGCGCCTGCCGCAGATCGGCCTGTCGATCGCCTCGCCGATGGACGGCGCCTTCTATGCCTATCTCGACGTCACCCGCTTCACCAATGACAGCATGGGTTTTGCCAAGCGCATGCTCGCCGAAATCGACGTCGCCGCAACACCCGGTCTCGACTTCGACCCACTCGAGGGACATCGCACCCTGCGTCTGTCCTATGCGGGCTCTGAAGCTGAGATCGCCGAAGCGGTGGAGCGAATCGCAGTCTGGTTGAAGTAGCGCTTCTACGAGCGCGAGCGGCTGCCCGCTCTCGTTTTGCTCAGCTGCGCGACGAAAACAGCGAGGCGAGTGTTGAGGACGGCTTGTTGTTGAGCCGCGGCACGACGACGAGTTGCCTGATGTCGCCGCGCTTGTAGGCGGCGAGGAAGCGCTTGTAGTCCTTGAAGGAGACGCAGCCATTGGAATCGCCGTTCTTGCCGAGCATGTAGGTGTGGGCAAGCAGGCCGACACGGTCATAGATGGCATCCGAGCCCTCGAGCGGTGTCAGCCGCAACGCCTCGACACCGTGGAAGAGGCTTTCGCGCATGGTCAGCGCGTAGGTGTGCGGCGGCGTCGGCCCGCGCATCTTCTTGTTTGCGTAACGCGGGTTGTCGCGCATCTTGCCGAGACCGGAATGAGCTTCCAGCCTCTCGCCGTTCGGCAGATAGACCGTGCTGTTTTCGATGTCGTAGATGGCCACACCGGCGCGCAGCTTCGGCGAGAAGACCGGCTTGTCGTAGCGCGGCACCGCATCGTCCTGATCGTCTTCGATCGGCGAGTTCGGCTGGGCATAGGCAAGGGCGGGCTCGCCGCCGCGCCGCGAACCCTTGGCGGCCGGCGCCGGTTTGCCGATAAGGCCGTCCGGACGCGCCATCGGCAGCGGCACCGAATCTTCCTCCGGCGTCAGCACGAGATCGAAAGGCTGTCCGCCATCCGCAGCCGCAACGACGACCGGTGCGGGTTGCGAGGCTTGAACTGCCGCCGTTCTGACGGGAGATGCTGATGGTTCGACCGGCGGCGGCGAGATCTGCCGGGATCCCGCATCGGCAAGCGCCAGCAAGGCCGGAACTTCGGCGGCGGCGACGGCCTCCTTCGATGGAACGATGATCCGGTCGCCGTCGTCCTCTGCCGTCTCTGCCGAGGCCACCTCGACCGGCGGTGGCGCGACCGCATCATCCTTGTGGAATTTGGCGCTGTCGGAAATCGCGGCAATCACAGGCTGCTCGGCAGGGACAAGCCGATTGTGTTTTGTAAGCGCCGCCAAACCAGCTGCGGCAGCATTGGTCTTCTGCGCATGCGATTGGACGAGCTCAGCCGTCAGGGCGACGACCGGCTTGGCGTCGAAGGCCGCCAGCCGATCGGCTTTGCCGACATGGATCAGTCGCTCGTGCGTCGCCGGCTTGGGCTTCGGCGCCAATGCGACCTGGGTGAAACTTTCAGGCGGAGAAGCCGGCACAGCCACCGAATGCATCGTCGCCAAAGTCACGATCAGCCATGTGGAGGTCAGAAATCCGGCGCCGACGACGCCGTAAAGAAAGCCACGAGATCTGCGCAAACGAAAAGCAGATCCGCCAAGAGGGGCGACGTCATCGAACGTCCCGACCGCAAACGCCATACTACACTCGTCTTTCAAACTCGCTACGCAGGCCGGCGGCACTGACTGACTACACTTCGCCGGGGCCGGTAATGGCGCAAATGGGCCGAATTTAGACCACTCGCGACATCCGACTGTTTCGCAAGGATGACGAATTATGGTTTCTAATTTGTTTACGCGGGATTGCTCTTTCTCACGATGTTTCAGAAAGAGATGCAGGGAGGCGTCTCAGACGCGTTCCATCACGTAACTTCCCGGCGCTTCCTCGATCGCGTTCAGCGCATCGCCGCCCGGTTTGCGCGCGGGCACACGCCTGCCGTCATGGGTCTCGATCCAGGCCCGCCAATGCGGCCACCACGATCCCGGCGTCTCCGTCGCCTGCTCGATCCAGGTCTCGTACTCGCCCTTGGCGGGGCCGCCCGTCCAGAATTGGTACTTCTTCTTGTCGGGCGGATTGACGACGCCGGCGATATGTCCCGAGCCGGTGACAACGAATTCCACCTTGCCGCCGAAAAACTGGCTGCCGACGAAGACGGATTTGGCGGGCGCGATATGATCTTCGCGGGTGGCGAGATTGTAGATCGGGATCTTCACGTCCTTCAGCGACACCGGCTTGCCGTCGAGGATCATCTCATTCTTTGTTAGCGCGTTCCGGAGATAGCAGTTGCGCAGGTAGAAGGCATGATTTGCCGCCGCCATGCGGGTCGAATCGGCGTTCCAGAACAACAGGTCGAAGGGCAGGGGCTCCTGGCCCTTGAGGTAGCTGTTGACGAAATAGGGCCAGATCAGCTCGGAGGCGCGCAGCATGTTGAAGGCCATCGACATCTTCGAGCCGTCGAGATAGCCGGCCGCCTGCATATGCTCTTCGAGCGCTGCAAGCTGCTCCTCGTCGACGAAGACCTTGAGGTCGCCGGCATGGGTGAAATCGACCTGGGTGGTGAAGAGCGTCGCGGTTTTGATGCGCTTGTTCTTCTCCTTGGCGTGCAACGCCAGTGTTGCCGCCAAAAGCGTGCCGCCGACGCAGTAGCCGACGGCGTTGACCTCCTTCTCGCCGGTCGCCTTCTCGATCGTCTCGAGCGCGAAATCGATGCCCTCGCGGGCATAAGCCGCCCAGTCCTTCTCGGCGTGGCGCGCATCCGGGTTGACCCAGGAAATGACGAAGACCGTCTGCCCCTGGTCGACGCACCATTTGATGAAGGATTTTTGCGGATTGAGGTCGAGAATATAGAACTTGTTGATCCAGGGCGGGCAGATCAGCAGCGGCCGCTTCAGCACCGTTTCGGTCGAGGCCTCGTACTGAATGATCTGGCAGATGTCGTTCTGGGCGATCACCTTGCCCGGCGTCAGCGCCATATCGCGGCCGACGGCGAATTTCGTCATGTCGGTCTGGCGCAGGCGAAGATCGCCGTGTCCGGCAGCGATATCCTCGGCGAGCATCTTCATCCCCCGCACCAGGTTTTCGCCGCTGGTTGCGATCGTCTCGCGGTAGAGCTGCGGATTGGTGGCGACGAAATTGCTCGGCGAAAGAGCTGCCGTGATCTGCTTCACGTAGAAACCGGCCTTGTGCTTGGTGTGCTCGTCGAGGCCGTCGGTCTCCGACACCAGCTTCTCCGCCCAGTCGGTGGTGACGAAATAGACCTGGCGGAGAAAATCGAAGAACGGGTTCTTCTGCCAGTCTTCGTCGGAGAAGCGTTTGTCCTTGCGGGTGTCCGGTTCCGGAAGCGAGGGCTCGCCCTGCATGCGCTGCATCGAGCGCATCCAGATGCCGAAGAAGGAGGACATCAGCTGCGTCTGCGCCTCGAAGGTGCGGCGGGGATCGGCAATCCAGTATTCGGTGACCTTGGAGAGCGTCTTGACCATGTCGGTCATCGGATCGACGACGGTTTCGCTGATCTCGCCGCGTTCGCGCGGCGCAAGCCAGGCCGAGGCCGCTTGGCCGAGATTTTCGAGCGCCCGGGCGAAATTCATCGCCATCGCCTCGGGATCCTTCAACAGATAGGGATCGAGATCGGTCGCGTCGAAACCGGCCTTGCCGCCATTCTTCTGGCCGCCATTCTCCTGCTTGCTGTCGGTCACCATTTCCTCCGGCGGCAGCACTCTTTTTATCCAATCGTTGTACATCGTGATTGAACGAGAAAACAAGTTCCACCCGCGCCGGCTCATGCTATTGCTTTGTCGCTGCGACAAATTTAACAGTCGACGCAGTCAGAACTGGATTTTGAGGCATGACGAAGAACGGCATTCGGCGCATCGCAACCTTCAACCGCACCGCATTGATTTGCGCGGCGGCGGCGATGACCCTGGCCGGATGCAATCTGACGGCGGAAGAAAAAGCCGCCGCCGCCGCCAAGCGAGCGGCGCCGACCGCCGTCGTCATGCCGGCCACCAAGGGCGATGCGGTCGAAGGCGGCCTGGCGAAATCGCCGGACGGTTACCCGAATTTCGGCGCGCCGCTGACGGCCGCCAACGTCCAGATGAGCGACGAGCAGGCAGCCGAACTGCAGCATCAGCTGACCGCTCTTGCCGCACGGCGCAAGGCCGGCACGATCTCGGAAGCCGAATATCAGGCCAAGGCCGCCGAGATGCGCCGGCTGGCCGCCGAGCACGGCGCTGATACGCTCTCCGAAATCTCCAAATAGACCTTGCCTTTCAGGCAATTTGCACGCAAAGCCTTCCGGATGGATCGGAAGACAAGATTTTCCCGATAATGCGCTTTACGCGGCTTTTCCGTCAAAGATTTGCCGCGTGTCTTGGGTCTGATGAATACGGCGTTGCGATTCTGAAGTTCGTGTCGCAGCCGCCGGGAGACGGAACGAACTTCGACTGCGGCCCGAAAGCCGCCTTTCCATGGGGAATGAAATGGAAGAGTTTCACAAAGTCCGGCGTTTGCCGCCTTATGTTTTCGAACAGGTCAACCGTTTGAAAGCAAGCGCGCGAGCGGGCGGCGCCGATATCATCGATCTCGGCATGGGAAACCCCGACCTTCCCACTCCCCAGTCGATCGTCGACAAGCTGTGCGAGGTCGTGCAGGATCCGCGCACCCACCGTTATTCCTCCTCCAAGGGGATTCCGGGGCTGCGCCGCGCCCAGGCCGCCTATTATGCCCGCCGTTTCGGCGTCAAGCTCAACCCGGATACCCAGGTGGTCGCCACCTTGGGCTCCAAGGAAGGCTTCGCCAACATGGCGCAGGCGATCACCGCGCCCGGCGACGTCATCCTCTGCCCGAACCCGACCTATCCGATCCACGCCTTCGGCTTCCTGATGGCGGGCGGCGTGATCCGCTCCATGTCGGTGGAGCCGGACGAAAGCTTTTTCCCGCCGCTTGAGCGGGCGGTCCGGCATTCGATTCCGAAGCCCTTGGCGCTGATCCTCAACTACCCCTCGAACCCGACGGCCCTTGTCGCGACGCTCGATTTCTACAAGGACGTTATCGCCTTCGCCAAGAAGCACGACATCATCGTGCTCTCCGACCTTGCCTATTCGGAGATCTATTTCGATGGCGCTCCGCCGCCGTCGGTTCTCGAAGTGCCTGGCGCAATCGATGTGACGGTCGAGTTTACCTCGATGTCGAAGACCTTCTCCATGCCCGGCTGGCGCATGGGCTTTGCCGTCGGCAACGAGCGGCTGATCGCGGCGCTCACTCGCGTCAAGTCCTACCTCGATTACGGTGCCTTCACGCCGATCCAGGTGGCGGCGACGCATGCGCTGAACGGCGACGGCTCCGACATTGCAGAGGTTCGCAACGTCTACAAGCGCCGCCGCGACGTCATGGTCGAAAGCTTCGGCAAATCAGGCTTCGACGTGCCGCCGCCGGCTGCGACGATGTTCGCCTGGGCGAAGATCCCGGAAAAGTTCCGTCATCTCGGTTCGCTCGAGTTTTCCAAGCTCCTGGTCGAGAAGGCCGACGTCGCCGTTGCCCCGGGCATCGGCTTCGGCGAGATGGGCGACGACTATGTCCGTCTGGCGCTTGTCGAGAACGAACACCGCATCCGCCAGGCTGCCCGCAACATCAAGAAGTTCATGTCGACGGCAGACGAAACGATGCATAACGTCATTTCGCTGAACGCGCACCGTTAATCCAACTCTTAAGGCAGCCGCGTCCCGCGGCTGCCGCCACACAGACATTCAGGATCGATCCATGGCAGATGCCCTCAAAATCGGCATTGCGGGCTTGGGCACCGTTGGCGCCTCGCTAGTCCGCATCATTCAGCAGAAGAGCAACGAGCTTGCCGTCACCTGCGGGCGTCCGATCACCATCACCGCGGTCTCCGCGCGTGACAAGACAAGGGACCGCGGCGTCGATCTTTCCACTGTGACCTGGTTCGACCGGCCGGAAGATCTTGCCGAAAAGGGCGATATCGACGTCTTCGTCGAGCTGATGGGCGGCGCCGAAGGGGCTGCCAACACCTCGGTGCGCGCCGCACTCCAGCGTGGTCTCCACGTGGTGACTGCCAACAAGGCGCTGCTTGCCTATCACGGCGTCGAGCTTGCGACGATCGCCGAGGAGAAGGGCGCGCTGTTGAACTTCGAAGCGGCGGTCGCCGGCGGCATCCCCGTGATCAAGGCGCTGCGCGAATCGCTGACCGGCAATGCCGTCTCGCGCATCTATGGCATCATGAACGGCACCTGCAATTACATCCTGACCAAGATGGAGAAGGAGGGGCTTTCCTTCGCCGAGTGCCTGAAGGAAGCGCAGCGGCTGGGTTATGCCGAAGCCGATCCGGCCTTCGATATCGAAGGCAACGACACGGCCCACAAGCTCGCCATCCTGACGACGCTCGCCTTCGGCAATAAGATCGCGGCCGACGATATCTATCTCGAAGGCATCACCAACATCTCGATCGAGGATATCCACGCCGCCGCCGAGCTCGGCTACCGCATCAAGCTTCTGGGCGTTGCCCAGCGCACCGATACCGGCATCGAGCAGCGCGTCCATCCGACCATGGTGCCAGTCGATTCGGTCATTGCCCAGGTCGACGGCGTCACCAATGCGGTGGCGATTGAATCCGACGTGCTCGGCGAACTGCTGATGGTCGGTCCCGGCGCCGGCGGCAATGCCACGGCCTCGTCGGTGCTTGGTGATATCGCCGATATCGCCAAGAGCCAGCCGGGCGCCCAGCGCGTGCCGGTGCTCGGCCATCCCGCAAAGGCGCTGGAACCTTATCGCAAGGCGCAGATGCAGAGCCACGAGGGCGGCTATTTCATCCGCCTGACCGTGCTCGACCGCACCGGCGTCTTTGCCAGCGTTGCAACCCGCATGGCCGAAAACAACATCTCGCTAGAATCGATCGTCCAGCGCTCCAAGCAGCATCTGGCGCCGTCGCACCACCAGACGATCATCCTCGTCACCCACGCGACGATGGAAGAGTCGGTGCGCAAGGCGGTCGCGTCGATCAAGTCGGAAGGGTATCTCTTCGGCGAACCGCAGGTGATTCGCATCGAGCGGCCGAAGGAAGAAGCTTAAGCCTTTCCCGTCCGGGCAATATGGGCCGCCCTGTCTTCTTGAACTGCCAGTTCAGGAAGACAGGGCGGTTTTTTGTTGGTCGTCCGTGCTCCCCTTACGGAAGTCTATATTAACAAATACCGAAATATTGATATAAATAAAACCATAGATGGTGAGTCGTCGGCGTGGAGAATTTCATGAGCAAGGACAGCCACGCCGGCAAGGGGTATGGCCGCCCGAGCGACGTGCCGCCGGACCGTCCCGATATGCTTGGGGAAATTCTCAAGCCGGCCTACCGTGACATTCATCAGGAGACCACTGATGAGGATGACGGCGATGAACACACGGAAGGCCGCAACTGGGCCATTCTGCTGACGCTGTTTTCGTTCCTGTTGGTACAGCTTGCCGGCGTCGCCATGATCATCTGGGCGGTATTCTGGTAAAAATCCGTGTCTGTAAATCCACCGCTATGTTATCTCCGCTGCTCCAGCAGAAAGAGCAGATGAAGTCAGCGGAGTATGGCATGGCAGATCTCGTCGATCCGGTACAGCGCGCGTTTCTCGGCGTGGAGAAATCCGCGCTCGACAATCGCTGGGTGGCGCGGCTCGACCAGGCCGGGCAGAACCGGGCGCTGGCCATGTCGCAGATCCACGGCATGCCGGATCTGATCGCTCGCGTGCTGGCCGGGCGCGGTGTGACGGTGGACGAGGCGATCGAATTCCTCGATCCGACGATCCGCGGCCTGATGCCCGATCCTCATACGCTGACCGATTGCGAAAAGGCCGCGACCCGCCTGGTGAGCGCCATTGAGCGCTGCGAGAACGTCGCGATCTTCGGCGATTACGATGTCGACGGTGCGGCTTCCTCGGCGCTGATGTTCCGCTTCCTCAGCCATTTCGGCGTCAAGGCGAACATCTATATTCCCGACCGCGTCTTCGAAGGTTACGGCCCCAATCCGGCGGCGATCAACCAGCTGATCGACAATGGCGCCCGGCTGATCGTCACCGTCGATTGCGGCTCGACCAGCCACGAGGCGCTGGCGGCCGCCGCCGCCCGCAATATCGATGTCGTCGTCATCGATCACCACCAGGTGACACATGAGCTGCCGCCCTGCCATGCGCTCGTCAATCCGAACCGCGAGGACGATCTCTCGGGGCAGGGGCATCTTTGCGCGGCCGGTGTGGTCTTCATGGTGCTGGTCGCCACACTGAGGCTGCTGCGGGCGGCCGGCAACAAACGCATCCTGGCGCTCGACCTCCTGCAATGGCTGGATATCGTAGCACTTGCGACGGTCTGCGATGTCGTGCCGCTGAAGGGCCTCAACCGCGCCTATGTGGTCAAGGGACTGGTCGCCGCCCGCCACCAGAGCAATGCCGGGCTCGCAGCCCTCTTCCGCAAGGCCGGGCTCGCCGGCCCGGTGACACCCTATCATTTCGGCTTCCTGATCGGCCCGCGCATCAATGCCGGCGGGCGGATCGGCGATGCCGCCCTCGGAAGCCGCCTGCTGACGCTTGATGACGCCGGGGAGGCGGAAATGATCGCCCAGCGCCTGGACGAGCTCAACCGCGAGCGCCAGGCGATGGAGGCGATCATGCTGCAGGAAGCGGAAGCCGAGGCGCTTGCCGAATATGGCGACGGCGAGGGCGCTTCCGTCATCGTCACCGCCCATGAAAAATGGCATCCCGGCATTGTCGGGCTGATTGCGGCGCGGCTGAAGGAGAAGTTCAAACGGCCGGCCTTTGCGATCGCCTTCGATCCTTCCGGCCGCGGCACCGGCTCGGGCCGCTCCATCAACGGTTTCGATATGGGCAGGATGGTGCGCGCCGCGGTCGACGAAGGGCTGCTGGTCAAGGGCGGCGGTCATGCCATGGCTGCGGGGCTGACGGTCGAGCGCGCCGATCTCGGCAGGCTGAGAACCTTCTTCACCGAGAAGTCGGCGAGAACGGTGGCGAACCTCGTTGCCAATGAGACGCTGAAGATCGACGGCGCGATCGGCGCCAGCGGCGCCACGCTCGAACTCATCGATCGCCTGGAAGCCGCCGGTCCCTATGGCTCCGGCCACGCCCAGCCGATCTTTGCCGTGCCGGCGCATCGTGTGCGCGACGCCCGCCTGGTCGGCGAGAAACATGTGAAGGTGACGATGGAGGCAATGGACGGATCGCGGCTCGACGGCATCGCCTTCCGCGCCGCCGATACGGCGCTGGGCAATCTTCTCATCAATTCACGCGGCGCCAGCCTGCATCTCGCGGGTTCGCTCGGCGCCGAGCATTATCAGGGCGCCCGCCGCATTCAGCTACGCGTCTGCGATGCTGCGCCGGCTAAATAGACGGCCGCGCAAAACGCTGGCAAATGATCTATTGCGGGGAGAGAGTGGCACGCCCTAGGGGAGTCGAACCCCTCTTCCCAGAATGAAAATCTGGTGTCCTAACCGATAGACGAAGGGCGCTTCCTTCGTGGTGGCGCCCTTATAGTCAGCACCTTCAAAAGCCGCAAGCGCCAAGACGCGAAAAAATCATCGTTTTCGCCGATTTTTTTGTGGCTGTGGAAAAACCTGGCGCCACAAGGCGACGCGGTCAAAAAGGTGCGATCACAGCCAGCTCGATGATTGCTTTGGCACCGAGAAGGTTTCTCTCAACACGCAATGAACTCTCGGCGGTGAATATCGGTGAAACATGCAAGCGTCTGGGCAAACCAAACGCTCAGGCATTTGTGCCTGATGTGGTACGCCCTAGGGGAGTCGAACCCCTCTTTACAGAATGAGAATCTGTCATCCTAACCGATAGACGAAGGGCGCAGGCCGGCCCCGTTAAAATAGGAGCGCGCGCAGACTTCTGCAAGCAGGTGCGACGGCTTCTATATGGAGGAAGAGAATGGCACGCCCTAGGGGAGTCGAACCCCTCTTCCCAGAATGAAAATCTGGTGTCCTAACCGATAGACGAAGGGCGCTTCCTTCGTGGTGGCGCCCTTATAGTCAGGCGTTTTGAATCCCGCAAGCGGCAATTTCGGTTTTTTTCAAAAAAATGACAGATATTTTTGCGGCCGTGAAACCCAAGATTAAAATTGACGAATCAATAGTTTGCAGGATTTGGCGAAAGCCTGTGGGCCGGAGCTGACGTTGCGTAATGACGATCTGCTTTCGCGAGATCAGATCGCTCTTGCGGTCGCCATCGGCGCCCGTTTGCCGCCGCAGCCCCAGTTCCAGTCGCGGCTTTTGCCGGTGTCGAGATGGACCGAATCCGTATGGCAATAGGTGCCGACGCCGCCGCGGTTCGGCAGCGAGCGGATATAGGCGGCGATATCCCATTTCGTCACGCCGTCGATCTGGATGTCGGCCGCCTCGCAGCTTTTGTGCATCGATTCGTCGGCGCCGCCGACCAGGCGGTTATGCTCTTCGTCGCGATAGCCTGACGTGACGATGACGGGCCGGCCGAAATGGGTTTCCACAGTCTTGATCACGTTCAGCAGCTCGGGCTTGAAGCAGCCGACCTCGACCTTGTCGTTCTGGACATGCAGCCCGTTCGGCGCGATACGCGTCATACCGGGCAGGGACGCTTTTTGCAGAAGGCCGGAGAGGCTGCCGAGCAGGTTCTGCTTCGGCGCGCTGTAGAGCGCGTTCATCGTCGGGGCCGGATTGCCGTCGGTCGCCAACGACGCCGTTTGAACGGGCGCAATCTGCGTGCTGCCATTCTGCGAGGATTGCTGCGGCAGCACCGGCTCCGCCGGCTGTCCTGAGACGGGTTGCTGGCTGTAGACGCTGCTTCTTGCGGGTGCTGCGCCTCCAACCGGCGCATAGGCCTGCGGCTGAATGACAGTCGACGTGCTGTTGTTCTGCGGCGCCGGCTGATGATCGGAAAAGATGCTCATCGCCTGCGCGTTGATCCGGGTCGACTGCAGCACGAGCCCGCCGATATTGGCGGGCGCCGCCGCCGCCGGATCGGCCGGCGGGACGGGGGCATTCGGATCCGCTGCCACGGCCTGCGGCGCGGCCTGGGCGCCGGAGACATTGACGAGCCGGGGATCGGTGTAGACCGAACGTGGGGCAGGGCTTGCGGGCGCTGCCGCGGTAAGCGCAGGTGCGCCTGCCTGCGGCGCCGGAACCGCTGCGGCGGAATCGAGCGCCTTCTTGTCCGACGCGCAGCCGGACAGCGCCAGCACCGAAGTGGCGATCAGCAAAGCGCCCGTAAGCGACATCCGCATCTCAATGTTACGCAAGCGACAGTCTCCAATTGATGCGGAAATGGTCGAAAACCGCCATCTTCCGCTTCGAGTCGTCAGGAGAGTGCCTGCGGGGCCGGATCGCGGCAAGCATCAAGGCGCCGGCCGGACCCGAAATCGCAAAAGCCACAAGCCTCGCAAAAGCCTTGCGGCGAAAAGCCTTACCAGGCGCCGGTATTGCCCATCGAGGCCCAGGGTTCGGCGGCGGCAAGCGGGCTGCCCTTCTGCAGGATTTCGATCGAGATGCCGTCGGGCGAGCGCACGAAGGCCATGTTCCCGTCGCGCGGCGGCCGGTTGATGGTGATGCCGTTGTCCATCAGATTCTGGCAGGTTGCGTAAATATCGTCGACCTCATAGGCGAGGTGGCCGAAATTGCGTCCTCCGCTATAATCTTCCGTGTCCCAGTTATAGGTAAGCTCGAGGCAGGGAGCCTTTTCGCTGCGCGCACGGTCGAGATCGTCGCGAGCGGCCAGGAAAACCAGGGTGAAGCGGCCCTTCTCGTTTTCGTGACGGCGGATCTCCTCCAGCCCGAACAGCGTGGTGTAAAAGGCGAGTGAGGCATCCAGGTCTTTGACCCGAACCATTGTGTGGAGATAACGCATTCTATCTACTCCTTTATTGGGTCTGGCTTTTTCGGCGAGCTGAGGTCAGCCTCGGGCAAGTCATCGATATAAAATGTGCAGTTGGGAATAACCGAAAACTAGGACTTGCGCTTATCCGTTACCAAGATGTTAATCTTGATTTCAAGAATCAGTTAACCGTAACAGTGTGACGCGTATTCGAGGGGCTGGCGACAAATGGCTGACAGGATTTCATCGAACGAATACTCCGACCTTGACGAGCTATCGGCAGAGGCGGTCGATCTTGTTGAAATCACCGGCGTCGTCAAGTGGTTCGACGTCGCCAAGGGTTTCGGCTTCATCGTGCCCGACAATGGCATGCAGGATGTTCTCCTGCACGTGACCTGCCTGCGCCGCGACGGTTACCAGACGATCCTCGAGGGAACGCGCATCGTCGCCCTGATCCAGCGTCGCGAACGTGGCTACCAGGCTTTCAAGATCCTTTCGATGGACCAGTCGACTGCGGTTCATCCCTCGCAGCTGCCGCCGGTGCGCACGCATGTGCAGGTCACCGCGACGAGCGGCCTCGAGCGTGCGCTCGTCAAGTGGTTCAACCGCACCAAGGGCTTCGGCTTCCTGACGCGCGGCGAGGGCACGGAAGACATCTTCGTGCACATGGAGACGCTCCGCCGCTTCGGCCTGACGGAGCTGCGCCCCGGCCAGGTGGTGCTCGTCCGCTTCGGCGACGGCGAGAAGGGTCTGATGGCCGCGGAAATCCATCCCGACATTCCGAGCCCGGCCAGCCGGTCGCATTGATATGCGTGAGCTGGTTCTTCTTCATGCGATCAAAAGCGCCATCCTGGCGCTTTTTTTCATGGCCGCCCTGCCGGCTTTCGGCCAAGAGCAGATCCGCTTCGACAAGGAGCCGCTGCTTATCCAGACCGGTGCGGGCAAGGTGCTGCATTTCACCGTCGAGATCGCCTCGACCCCCGATCAGCGCGCCTACGGGCTGATGTTTCGCAAGGCGATGGCCGATGATGCCGGCATGATCTTCGATTTCGACGAACCGCGGCGCGTCACCATGTGGATGGAAAACACCATCCTGCCGCTCGACATGCTGTTTGCCGACGACACCGGCACCATCCGCCACATCAAGGAAAAGGCGGTGCCTTATTCGCGCGATATCATCGATTCGATGGGCAAGGTGAAATACGTCGTCGAACTCAATGCCGGCATCGTCAGCAAATTGGGAATCAAGCCGGGCGACAGGATCGTCAGCGCCACGACGACGAAGAAGGCGAAGTGACGGGCCGCAAGCTGCCGATCGTCGACGAACTTGGAGAGCGGGCCCCTTCGGGCTGATCACAGGGCGGCTTCAAATCGTTGAATGTGTGGCGACCCCTGCAGGAATCGAACCTGCGACAACCTGCTTAGAAGGCAGGTGCTCTATCCAGCTGAGCTAAGGGGCCGTCCGGCGGTCGCGTTTACGGAGCGCGACCGGATGCGGCAGTTCTGGACGAGAAATCTCAATGCGTCCAGGGCTGCGTGCGGGTATAGCGGAAATTATCCGGATAGGCGACAACCTGGCGAACCGGATCCTTGGGCGCGATGACCCGGTATTCGATGCCGTTGCGCTGGGCATAGGCTTCGGCCAGTTCCTGTGTTTCGAAGGTGAGTTTCACCTGCTGGCGCGTATCGCCGGAGGAGGTGTAACCCATCATCGGATCGATCTTGCGCGGCGACTCCTGATCGAATTCAAGCACCCAGAGATGGGTCTTGGCCTTGCCGGACTGCATGGCGGTCTTGGCTGGACGATAGATCTTGGCAGACATGACTGCGCGTCTCCGACTGTGCGGGCAGCGCCCGCTTGAATGGTCTCGCCCCATTGCCGGGGCTCTTTCTTCATCGCTGGATGATAGCGCGAAGAGATGAATTTTGCTTATCCGCGAATCCCCGCCTTTTCAAGAAAAAAGGCGGCGTATGAGGCGTCGCCGGTCCCATCGCGATGACAAGGCGATGCTGCCGGAAACAAGACGGCGGCAGACAGACCGGTTGCGCAATATTACCGATCGTCTCATGTTGTGATCACAACCTGATTGCCGCGGCCAGCCCTCGGGACTATTTACGGCTCAGTCAATTTCAGTGGATGTGCACGCATGATGAGACGTTCGGCGGAGTTCAATGCCATTGTGATCGGGGCCGGCATTACGGCTTTCTTCTACGTTGCCATCAGCTACGCCCAATATATCGGCCTGCTCGAACGCGGCTGAGGCAGCCGTCTCCCGACGTCCAGTTGCATCAGGCGGCGCAGACGCGCGCCATCCAGATTTTCTGTCGGCATCGATATATCAGGCGGGATTCTTCGGCCGAAGCTGGATTTATGGGTTGCGACGGCGAAGTGAACCGTGTATCTCCCCGCCCACGGCACGGAGTGTAGCGCAGTCTGGTAGCGCATCTGGTTTGGGACCAGAGGGTCGGGAGTTCGAATCTCTCCACTCCGACCATTCAATATCCTGATATCTTGAATATTTGACAACCGCATCGTGGCGCGCATTGTCGGCGTGGGTCCGGCCAACTGCTTCTGGAAACGGCGGACGCGTCGCATCAAACTTGATTGATGCGACGCGCTTTAGCTCCTTGGACGGAGAGCTCGGGATCCGAGCACCTGAGCGGCGCTCGGATTGTCAGCACGTTGTGGCGATCGGACGACCGCCACAACGGGTATAGTTACAGGAGAAAATCGCCTGCCCCAAGGTGGACGAGGCCCTTCAACTGAACCTGGAAGTCCTGAACGCCGTCGCCGTTCAGGTCGCCCTGGATAACGGTAGCATCGCTCGCGGATCCAGCCTTGTCTTCATAGTGCCAGGTGAGTGCGCCGGCCTTGTGGTCGAAAGAGGCGTTCTCCTGCGCCAGGAAATGGAAGGCTCCATCGCCCTGCGCAGAGCCATTCGCGTCTATCGCCGAGAAGTCCATCTTATCGACGCCGCTCTTGAAGTCGGTGATGACGTCGCGGTTCGAGCCGGACCCGATTTCCGCCGGCGTCTTGAATGCGAACGTATCCGAGCTGGCGCCACCGGTCATGATGTCCTTTCCGGCCCCGCCTTGGATAACGTTGCTGCCACTATTGCCGGTCAGCACGTCGTTGTAGCTTGAGCCAATCAAGTTTTCGATGCTGATGAACTTGTCACCGGTGGCATACCCGCCCGATGCGACCCCAGTTGCCAGGTTGACGTTGACCGCCCCGGAGGAGACCCCATAGGTGGCCGTGTCGCTGTCACTGCCGCCGTCGAGCCTGTCCGCGCCGGCGCCGCCGTCGAGCTTGTCCGCGCCAGCCCCGCCATGGAGAACGTTGCTGCCGTTATTGCCGCCGGTCAGGACGTCGTTGTAGCTTGAGCCAGTCAGGTTTTCGATGCTGGCGATCTTGTCACCAGCGGCCTGGCCGCCCGATGCCGCCTTGGTCGCCAAGTTGACGTTGACCGCGCCGGAGCCCGCATAGCTGGCCGTGTCGTTGCCGGTACCGCCGTCGAGCACGTCCCCGCCGGCGCCGCCCTTCAACACGTCATTACCGCCGAGACCCTTGAAGGTTTCGTTGCCGCCGTTGGACTGACCGGTGTGCGGCAGCATGTCGTTGCCGCTGGTGCCGATGATTTCCTTCGTCGGCGCGGTTGGCGTTGTCGGTTGCGTTGGCGTGGTCGGTGTGGTCGGTGTGGTCGGCGTTGTCGGTTGCGTCGGCGTGGTTGGCGTTGTCGAGCTGGAGCCCGATTCGTAGGCACCCATATCGACGGTTCCAACGACGCGGGCGTGGCCGTCCAGATCGACCGAGGCGACGCCGTACTTGCTGGTTCCGCCGTCGATCGCGGTCGAGCCGGAGCCGAGGTGGAAGTTGTCGCTTGCTGCTCCCGCGAATTTCGGGTCGACGCCGAGCTTGTTGCCGTCCGCCGTGCTCGGCATGGCGTTGCCGCCGTCGGTCTTGACCGATGCCTGGCCGGCCGTGCCGTTGTAGGTGATGTTGTTGGCCCAGACGACGTTGTTGTTGGCGCCGCCGATAGACGTGTTATCGATCGCCGTGTTGTTCTTGTTCACCGATGGGTCTGCTACGGCGATGTTGTTGACCCAGGTGTTGTTGTTCGACGCCGAGTTGCTGAGCTCGCCGCGCCAGGTGCCGGTGTTCGCCGGGTCCTGATTGTTGTGGTATGCGGTGTTGTTTTTCACCGTGACGGAATCGCTCCAGGTAACCTGGATGCCTTTGCCGCCGTTCTCGTAGACGAGGTTGTTCTCGACCAGGGTCTTGAATGTGTAGTTCGGATGACCGCTCGTCTGCGTGCTCTGGAAGTCGTCGATGATGATGCCGTTGCCATCGGTGTGCGCGCCCGACTTCGTGACGTTGTCGTGCGAGATGTTGTTGCGCACGATCGTCCGGTAGCCGTCCGTCGAGGTATCGCCTGTAATGTTGCGGTTCTGGTAGATCGAGATGCCCGAGAACCAGCCCGACGACGCGTTATTGTAGGTCTCGTTCCCTTCAATGCGGATGAAGTCCGATTGGTTGAACTGAATACCCGACTCCCCGCTGTCGTGGACGTTGTTGTTGAGGATCTGGATGTGGTGGACGTTGTTGGCTTCGATGCCGTCGCCGCTGCCGCCCTTGATGTCGAAGCCGTCGACGACCACGTAGTTGCCGTTGATGCTGATCGCGTTGTGCGCGCCCGAGGGCGGCCGGATCAGCGCCCCGCCGGGCACTTCCGAGCGCAGCGTGATATTGCCTGCCGCTGAGCCGTCCTTGTCGATGTTGATGGCCTCGTTATAGGTCCCCGCTTTCACCACGACTTCGTCGCCGGGCTTAAGGTTCGATGCCATCGCGTCGCTGATCGTGCGGAAAGGAGAGGAGGCACTGCCGTTGCCGCTGCTGCTTCCAGTTGTCGCTACGTAATATGTTGTCATGGTCTTGTTCCTCAACCCCTGCCCGTTAATATTTTAGGTTAATCATGTCTTACGGCGGGGGGTTATAGGGCGACATTTCGGATGGCGCAACAGCAACGCGGCGGTAAGTACTTGAGAATTATAGCCATATTGCTGCCACAATATCCCAATCACTTCGATGTTACGTTTTGAAATATTTGCGGAATTTCGAGTCGCCCAAATTGGGGCAGTATTAATGTCTCGCATTTCGCGAATTATTCTTTCTGCAACTATAGCGAAACGCGTCTATTGAAAACATTAGAAAAACCTGAGGGCGCGCCTGGATTCTTCTTGCCAAAGGCGGAATCGACATTTTTTTCTGAATTTAGCATTTTTGGGCAGAATCGCCCTAATAATTGGCACTGATCGAGATGGTAGGGGAGGCGATTCGACCGAATCTGTTGCGCAGCATTTCAAAGCGCCACCGCTTTCCCGGCGAGATCATCGGGCATGCGGTGTGGCTGCACTGTCGGTTGCCGCTGAGCCTTCGTCGTGTCGAGAAGCTGCTTGCCGAGCGTGGTATCGATCTCTCGTTCCAGGCCGTGTCGGAGTGGCCGACCGAGTTCGGCCGCGAATATCCAGAACTGCCGCATCCGGTCGCGCTGCGTAAACGCGGCCGCCGGATGGCCCTTAACTCAGCTGGATAGAGCCCTGCCTTTTAAGCAGGTTGTCGTAGGGGGCGCCGTCCAACAATTGCATCGCCAGTATCGTCTGGGCAATTTCGCGACGCGAGAGGCGCAGGTGTTTTATGAAAGTGCTCTGCAACACGGCCTTTCATAAATTCAGTCCGCCGTCCCGAATATTGCTTGCACCAACTTGTCCTTCTCGGCCGCTTGGGCAGGCGAGTTACCCCTTGCGATCACGAGTGTCCTCCATGCATCGCGGCCGGTGACGACAATGGTCACCTCGACGCTGGCGTCACTGATTTTTACAGACTTCCCTGTGGCTCGCAGAGCGGGTATCCCCTGAACAGTCAGTGGCTTCCATTCAGTGTTGATACTAACGTCCGAGGCAACGGCCTTCTTGATCGCATCCGCATAGACGACGGGTTCTATTCCCTCTGAAGAAAGCCGCTCGTAGCCGAGTAGGGCCTCGGCGAGAAGTTCGTTAGAAGCGAAGTAGAAAGCGCGACCGCTGTTGATCGTCATTTCCTCCGCCCTCCAGGTCTTTCCGATGGTTGCTGGCTTCTTCGTCACCGGGTTGACCCACGTCTGGGTGGCAGCGAGGTTACCGGAAGTCTGTTGATTTTCGACTCGCAGGACGATGTTGCCCGCGAACAGGGCCACAGCGACCACGATCGCTGCTCCAAGCCGCACCTTCGACGGATTGGCCGCGACCGCATGATTGCCTTCGTCATAGCTTGCCGCCTGACCTTCCGCGAGGCGGCGATATTGGCCGATTTGCGTGAAGAGGGCGACAAAGGGTATGCCAAGACCCAGACCGGCGGCCCACACCTTGAACTCTCTACCGAGGAAGAAGCCGATGCGGCTGCGGTCAGAGGGAGCGGGGACACGCACACCGACGATAGCCTTGCCGGGCGTAGAACCCGTTGCGACCATGCATAGGGCGAGGAATAGAGCGACGAACGGTAACAGAAGGAGACCGAATAGGCTGCTGTTCATCGTGGCGATCTGTAAGTAGATGTCGGGCGCATACAAGGCCGACAGGAGCCCGACAGCGAACGCCAACAGCGGCACAAATAAAAGATTGTCGATGAACCTCGCCCAGAAACGAGGCCATGGTCGGGACGAGATGACCACGCCTTCTCCTTCCGCCCGCGGCTCGAATGCGGGCGGTGGCCGCTTCGAAGACTGCTTAACAGGAAAAGGTGGCGGCACAACGAAGGCGGATGCAAACTCTGGATATTCGATGGCTGGTTGCCATGCATCCATCCCCTCATGCCACAGGTAGGTTTCCTTTTTGATCTGCCCGTTCTTGATGAGTTCTTGAAGTTCGTCTTGGCCAACAGGACCCTTTCGATCCTGCTCGAACGCATAATACCAATCTGCCATGCCTCAGCCTCCATGCCCTCTATGGCAACAACTAGCAATAGCGCCGGACGTCGTAAAGTTGCCGTAACGCGATCAGGCAAGCGCTGATCGCATTACCGGCACGCCAAGATCGGTTCGCCGCCGCCCTAAGCGAATTCGGGCGTCTCGATCCCGTCTAGCGACCCTGAAGAATTTTGATCAGCTTCGGTGAGGGGCGGTGGCGTTTGATGTCGACGATATCGTCATAGGTGGCGCGACCGGAAATCACCGCATTCACAAATCGACTGCAGGCAACTCGCGGAGCGTCCTTGTCCGAGGCGTCGGTCAGAAGGCCAAAGATGCGACGGGCGTTTGCGTCGAAGCCGCTCGCGCAATCTTTAATTGCTTCATTTCTCGCTCTTGAGCTGCCCTGCAGCAATGTGACGTAAGCATCGTAGTCCTCGCGCGTCGGCACGCAGGCAGTGAGCAATCCTATGGCAATCATTACTGTTATAGTACGAGCGCGCATTATTATTCTATTTCCTTTATTACCCAATGATCGGCGCCAGATGTTTATTTCGATTCGTGCGACGCGGGAAAGACGCCACGCGAAATCGTAAGGATTTCGCCGGAAGGTAGAAGCGATTTTTCTTGTTGTGGATCGCCGCAGCTGCGGCCGGAATGGTTATTATGACCGCATGCCTCGCTGTCGCGAGCTTGGGCTCTTCTCAGCGATCCAGGAAGTGCTCGAAGTAGACCTCGGGGATCGGGTAGGCGTAGACGCCTCGATCGACGAAGCCGTGTCTGTAGAGGCAGCTTCTGAGCGCCGCGTTGTAATGCAGGCTGTGCGCATCCGGCGAGCCGCGTCGCAAGGAGCCTGCCTCCGGCACGCACCACCGGAGCGCTTTGTCGTATCGAGCCAGGAGGATCGGGTCGGTATCGACCCGGATGCCGCTGTAGGATCGATAGTTTGAAGGAGATTCCGCGGCCGAAATACAGCCCAAGCTAAGTGCAACGCCAACGACTGCCATCAATCTCATTGGATTTCATTCTCCCGTGATCGATTATCGAAGTAATCGAGCGGAAGATTATTGGTTCCAATGCCTGCGGGCAAGGGGGCTCAAGGCCTCGGATCCGATCGGCGTTTGCCCTGGATTGCCGACGCTTCCGCGACAGATGAGCCTCTATCGCGAAGCGCCGGCAGATCTCGCTCATCGATCAATCCAAGAGATCGGCCGGTACTTTGCCGCCATTTTCCGAAAGCCGCTTCATCAGCGCCTTGTGCAGCCACATATTCATTTTTGCGGAATCACCACTGTCGCCGGTATAGCCGAGTTCAGCGGCAAGTTCCTTGCGCTCGGTGAGGCTCGCGTCCATCCCGACGGCCTTCATCAAATCCACGATCGAGTGGCGCCAATCGAGTTTCTGGCCGCTCTTTTTCACGGCCGCGTCGAGGATCGGGACGATGTCGACGTTGGCTGCGGACGGGGCCGTGGCCGGCTTGCTCTGAGCGGGAGAGGCCGCAGGGGTGGGGCTGGGCGCTGCCGACGGTGAGACGGGAGCCTGGGCGGTCTGCGTCTTCGGCGCGCCTGATGCTGCGGGTTCGGCTGCTTTTGCTTCTCCGAATATTGCATGTTTGATCTTGTCGAAAATGCCCATTCTTGAACCTCCGGCTTCATTAGATGAGAACATGCTGAAACATGGACTTCCGGCCTGATATATCCAGACGGAAGGGCGTTCTTTTTCGTCGTCTCAATCAATGGTGGGGAGGCAGTTCTACGGCAAGGTGCAGGCGATCTGCAAAAGGCTGCGGATAGATCAATCCAATCGTACGGAGAACTGAGCTTTGCTTGCCGGCATGGAATATTCCTGGCGCGGCCGGGAGGGAAATACTCGGCCGGCGCTCCAGTTGCGGCAGGACATGTGCGCTTTCGGCACAGTCCGGTCGGCATTGGTATTTCAATAACCGTGAAAGATCATTGCCTGCCGCCGAGGCGACTTGCCGTGCCATCTCGTGAAACATTCGACATTCCTTCACGTTGCCTTGCCATGGATGTCCTGCAGGTTGCAGGCGCCAGACGATCGAAGGCACGCGCGTTCCTCGATTTTCGATTGCCGGGCAGATTGCTCGGCGAATGGAAACGGAGGAAAACATGACCCATAACCACAACAGACTATCCCTGGCCGTGCTTGCATCCACCTGCGCCCTGCTTGCCGTGCCGGCAAGCGATGCACGCGCTATCGACGTCGGCGCATCGGTGAATGCAGGCAATGCCGTCAGCGCCGACGTCGGGGCATCGCTTGGCGGTGGCAGCGGCGTCAGCGCCGATGCCGGTGCGTCCGTCGGCGGTTCGCGCGGCGTCAATGCCGACGCGACCGCCAATGCCGGCGGCAGGCAGGGCATGGATGCCGATCTCAATGCCCGCATCGGCGGCTCCGATCGGCTTGATAGCAACGTCACGGCCTCGGTCGGAGGCGGCAGCGGCGTCGATAACAATCTCGCCATCGGCGAGGCAGGCGGCAGCAACAAATCCGCGGCTGACGGTAACCTCAGCGCGTCGCAGGCCCGCATCCTGGACGACTTCCGGTCGAGGCCGGTCAACGAGCAGCGCAAGATGCTTGTCCGTTGCGCTGATATCTCATCCTCTGGCTCGGTCTCAGGCGGCTCCGATTCCGGCCTTGCCGGTCTCTGCAGCCTGCTGCAGGCGTCAGCTTCTCGCTGAACGTGAAAGACCCGCCGAACCGGAAGGTGCGGCGGGTCTTCTAAATATTCAGCTCCCAAGCCTATGCAGGATCTGGCTTAATGCAGGATCTGGCTGAGGAACAGCTTGGTGCGTTCGTGCTGCGGATTGTCGAAGAACTCGGCCGGCGAATTCTGCTCGACGATCTGGCCCTGATCCATGAAGATGACGCGGTTGGCGACCTGGCGGGCAAAGCCCATTTCATGGGTGACGCAGAGCATGGTCATGCCTTCTTCGGCAAGACCCACCATGGTGTCGAGCACTTCCTTGATCATCTCGGGATCGAGCGCCGAGGTCGGCTCGTCGAACAGCATGATTTTCGGGTTCATGCACAGCGAGCGGGCGATCGCCACGCGCTGCTGTTGGCCGCCGGAAAGCTGTCCCGGATATTTATTGGCCTGCTCCGGGATCTTGACGCGCTTGAGGAAGTGCATGGCGATCTCTTCCGCCTGCTTCTTCGGCATCTTGCGCACCCAGATCGGCGCCAGCGTGCAGTTTTCGAGAATCGTCAGATGCGGGAAGAGGTTGAAGTGCTGGAACACCATGCCGACCTCGCGGCGCACCTCGTCGATCTTCTTCAGATCGTTGGTGAGCTCGGTGCCGTCGACGATGATCTTGCCCTTCTGGTGCTCTTCGAGGCGGTTGATGCAGCGGATCATCGTCGACTTGCCGGAACCCGACGGCCCCGCAATGACGATGCGCTCGCCGCGCATGACCTTCAGATTGATGTCGCGCAGCACATGGAAATCACCGTACCACTTGTTCATGTTGATGATGTCGACCGCCACTTCCGTTGCGGAAACGGTGAGCTTTTTAGCTGGAGCTTCAGCCATGATTGTTTTCCCTCATTTTTATCGTTTGTAGCCGGTGTCGAGGTGACGTTCGATGAATGCCGAATAGCGCGACATGCCGAAGCAGAAAAGCCAGAAGGCGAAGCCGGCGAAGATCAGCCCTGTCAGCGGCGTTACCGCGGTTGCCCAGTTCGGATCGGTAAAGAAGAAGCGCACGATGCCGAGCAGGTCATACATGCTGATAATCGACACCAGGGAGGTATCCTTGAACATGCCGATGAAGGTGTTGACGATACCCGGGATCACCAGCTTGATCGCCTGCGGCAGGATGATCAGCCGCATCTTCTGCCAGTAGCCGAGGCCGAGCGAATCCGCACCCTCGAACTGACCCTTGGGAATTGCCTGAAGACCGCCGCGAATGACCTCGGCCATATAGGCGGAGGCGAAGATCGATACCCCGATGATCGCACGCAGGAGCTTGTCCACCGTCCAGCCGGCCGGCAGAAAAAGCGGCAGCATGACGCTCGCCATGAAGAGGACGGTAATCAGCGGCACGCCGCGGACGACTTCGATGAAGATGACGCAGAACGTGCGGATGACAGGCATCTGCGAGCGTCTTCCGAGCGCCAGGATAATGCCGAGCGGGAAGGAGACCGCGATGCCGACGAAGGAGAGCACCAGCGTCACCAGCAGCCCGCCCCAGCGTGGAGTCTCGATGATTTCAAGGCCAAATCCACCGTGAAGCAGAAAGAAGGAAACGATCGGCAGCACGATAAAGAGCAGGATGGCGTTCACTCCTTTGCGCGGCGCCGAGGGGATGAGCATCGGCACCAGCAGGAGTACGAAGAGAATGCCGACCAGAGTCGGCCGCCAGCGCTCATCGAGCGGGTAGCCACCGTAGATGATCTGGTCGAACTTGGCGGCGATGAAGGCCCAGCATGCACCATTCCAACCGTCCGGCTGGATGCCGCCCTGGACGGCAGTGGCGCAAAATGTGCGATCCGACCCGGTCCAGACCGCCTGTACGAAGAGCCAATCGATCGCATGGAGGAGGGCCCAAGCAAGAAAGACCAGGGCCAGGATGGTGAGGGCCATGTCCTTCGGTGTCGCAAGCAGGTTGCGGCGGATCCAGGCTCCGGCACCCTTTTCTCCCGAAGGAGGCGGTTCCGGCGCCAGCATGGCGGTTCTGACGAAACTGTTGCTCATCTTATCTCTCCACCAGCGCCATCTTGGTATTGAACCAGTTCATGAACAGCGAGGTCACGATACTGAGGCTGAGGTAGATGACCATCCAGATGAGGATCACCTCGACGGATTGACCGGTCTGGTTCAGCGTCGTGCTGCCGACGGCGACGAGATCGGCAAAGCCGATGGCGATCGCCAGCGACGAGTTCTTGGTGAGATTGAGATACTGGCTGCTCAACGGCGGAATGATGATGCGGAAGGCCTGTGGAATAACGACCAGGCGGGTGATCGACGAGGGGTGCAGCCCAAGTGCGGCTGCGGCTTCCGTTTGCCCCTTCGGCACGCCGCGAATGCCTGCGCGCACGATCTCGGCGATGAAGGCGGCGGTATAGAAGGAAAGCGCCAGGAAGAGAGACATGAACTCCGGCCCGACGATGGAGCCGCCGGTGAGGTTGAATTTGCCCGCGATCGGATAGTCGAAGGAAAGCGGCATGCCTGCGAGCAGGAACGCAACAAGCGGCAGGCCGACCAGCAGGCCGATCGAAGCCCAGATCGTGTGGAACGGCTGACCTGTCGCCGCCTGCCGGCGATGCGCCCATCGGGCCGTCACAATGGCGCCAATGATCGCGATGACGAAGGCCACGCCGACGAGCCAGAAAGCTTCACCGAAAATCGGCTTGGGGAAGGAAAGGCCGCGATTGTTCAGATACGATCCGAGCGGCAGATGCAGCGATTCACGCGCGTTCGGCAGAACCGCCAGAACGCCCGAATACCAGAAGAAGATCACAAGCAGCGGCGGAATATTGCGAAACACTTCCACATAAACCGTGCACAGCTTGGCAATCAGCCAATTCCGCGACAGACGGCCGATACCGATAATGAAGCCGATGATGGTAGCGGTGATAATGCCGGTAACGGCGATCAGCAGCGTGTTCAGCAGGCCGACCACCAGCGCGCGGCCGTAGGTCGAATCGCTTGAATAGGGGATCAGCGACTGGCCGACTTCGAAGCCGGCGCGGCCGTTCAGGAAGCCGAATCCCGATGCGATGTTGGCGCGCGCCAGATTGACGGCGGTGTTGTGCGCAACCCACCACACGAAGGTGACCAGCAACACGATGGTAAGAACCTGGAAGAAGATACCCCGAATTTTCGGGTCGTAGAGGGCGGACTGGAAGCTCCAGCCGCTCCTAGGCAAAGGTGCCGAATCCGCAACATGATGCGTCATGCCTGGCCAATTCCCCATGTTATGTGCTCCTTTTCGGAGCTTTTTTATAAGAGGAGGAAAGGCGGTCGCCCGCCTTTCCGGCTTTCATGCAGTTCCGATCAGCGAACCGGCGGAGCGTACTGGATGCCGCCCTTGTTCCACAGGGCGTTGAGGCCGCGCGCGATCTTGAGCGGGCTGCCCTGGCCGATGTTGCGCTCGAAGACTTCGCCGTAATTGCCGACGTTCTTGACGACGTTATAGGCCCAATCGTTGGTCAGACCGAGATCGGTACCGATCTTGGTATCGGCCTCGACACCGAGGAAGCGCTTGATATCGGGGTTCGGCGAGTTCTTCATGTCGTCGACATTCGCCTGAGTGATGCCGAATTCTTCGGCATTGATCATGGCATAGCCGACCCAGCTGATGATATCGAACCACTGGTCGTCACCTTGGCGAACGGCCGGGGCGAGCGGCTCCTTGGAGATGATTTCCGGCAGGATCGCATGTTCGTCCGGGTTCTTCAGCGTCAGGCGCAGCGAATAGAGACCGGACTGGTCGGTCGTGTAGACGTCGCAGCGGCCAGCATCATAGGCGGCATTGACCTCGTCCAGCTTTTCGAAGACGACGGGGTTGTACTGAAGGTTGTTCGCCTTGAAGTAGTCGGCGAGGTTCAGTTCCGTGGTCGTGCCCGACTGCACGCAGACGGATGCGCCGGAGAGCTCGAGCGCCGACTTCACGTTCAGGCTCTTGCGAACCATGAAGCCCTGGCCGTCGTAGTAGTTGACGAAACGGAAGTTCAGGCCGAGAGCCGTGTCGCGGTTGATCGACCAGGTCGTGTTGCGGGCCAGTACATCGATTTCACCGGACTGAAGAGCCGGAAAGCGATTGGCGGCGCTGAGGGGGGTGAACTTCACCTTGGTGGGGTCGCCGAAGACGGCCGAAGCGACAGCCTTGCAGAAATCGACATCGAAGCCGGCCCAATTGCCGGATGCGTCAGGAGCGGCAAATCCGGCCAGACCGGTATTGACGCCGCACTGAACGAAACCCTTTGCCTTTACATCTCCGAGAGTGGTGGCCGAGGCAGCCGAGGTGCCAAGAGCGAAAACTGCTGCGCCGATTGCGGCGGACAGAAGCTTGTTCTTCATTTTTTTCCCAACCTTTTCCATTGGCTTATATTTTGTTGTGGGGAGTCCGGCGGAAAAATCCAGCCGCCCCCATCGTCTCGACACCCTCCCGGCGCGAGTGCCCTATCACAGTCGCAAATGTCACCATGGTCAAGTGTCGCCATCAATAATTGCGGCAAAATTCAGAATTTTGACAGATTGCGCCGCATTCGAGGGCGGTTGGCTATGAAATAGGCGTCCAGTTGCGGAAAAATAACGCGAAATTCGGAAATTTCATCATTCCCCAGCCTTACCCGCAAGCAATCGTCAAGGGGTTGACCACAAACCGCGGGGCGTCCAAAAGTCTGGTTTCGTGCCCCTCGTCATAGGCTATTTCCGACATGAAAGACAAAGACAGCTTGCTGCAGAACGCCGGCATCAACACCCGCCTGACCCATATCGGCAACGACCCGTTCGACTATCACGGCTTCGTCAATCCGCCGGTCGTGCATGCCTCGACGGTGCTGTTTCCGAATGCGCGGACGATGGAGACGCGGGCGCAGAAATACACCTATGGAACGCGCGGCACGCCGACGACGGATGCGCTCTGCGAGGCGATCGACGCACTTGAAGGCTCGGCCGGCACGATCCTCGTTCCCTCGGGCCTTGCGGCCGTCACCATTCCGTTCCTGGGTTTCGTCGCCGCCGGCGATCATGCGCTCGTCGTCGATTCGGTCTATGGTCCGACGCGCCATTTCTGCGACACGATGTTGAAGCGTCTTGGTGTCGAGGTCGAATATTTCGACCCGTCCATCGGCGCCGGCATCGAGGCGCTGTTCCGGCCCAACACCAAGCTCGTTCACACCGAGGCTCCCGGCTCCAACACCTTCGAAATGCAGGATATCCCGGCGATCTCGGCGGTGGCGCACCGCCATGGCGCCGTCGTCATGATGGACAATACCTGGGCGACGCCGCTCTATTTCAGGCCGCTCGATCACGGCGTCGACATTTCGATCCACGCATCGACGAAATATCCGTCCGGCCATTCCGATATTTTGCTCGGAACGGTGTCGGCCAATGCCGAGCACTGGGAGCGGCTGAAGGAAGCGAACGGCGTGCTCGGCATCTGCGGCGCACCCGACGATGCCTATCAGATCCTGCGCGGATTGCGCACCATGGGGCTCCGCCTCGAGCGGCATTATGAAAGCGCGCTCGATATCGCGCAATGGCTTGAGGGCAGGGAGTATGTCGCCCGCGTGCTGCACCCGGCCTTGCCGAGTTTCCCCTCTCACCATCTATGGAAGCGCGATTTCAAGGGCGCCAGCGGCATCTTTTCCTTCGTGCTTGCCGCCGATAGTCCCGAAAAATCCAGGGCAAAGGCGCATGCCTTTCTCGACGCGCTCAGGATTTTCGGTCTCGGCTATTCCTGGGGCGGCTTTGAAAGCCTCGCCTTGCACGCCTATCTCGCCGATCGCAAGGTCGCCAAGGCCCCGACCGACGGTGCGGTCATCCGCCTGCAGATCGGCATCGAGGATGTGGTTGACCTCAAGGCCGATATCGAACGCGGTTTTGCGGCCGCAAGCGCGGTCTGACAGGAATGAGAGCCGCCTGCCGCGTTTTACGGCAGGCGCACGGCCTGATAGCCGTAAATCCAGTCGAGATCGGCGGCCAGGCTTTGCGGCGGCTTGAGGCCAAGCACGAGATCGCGGCCGATCCGGATCGGCCCCTTCGCATGATAGGCGAACCGGTTGAAGGCGCCGCGCTGACGAAGTTTCGCGATGCGTGGCGCGCGATGTCTTTCGAAGAGCACCAGCGCTTCCGTCACCGGACGATTGGAAAGAAAGGCGGCAAGCTCGTAGGCGTCTTCGATTGCCATGGCCGCGCCTTGGGCGGCAAACGGCATCATCGCATGCGCGGCGTCGCCGATCAGCACCGTCTTGCGGCCGTCCTGCCACGCACCTGATGTGGTTTCGAACAGCGGCCAGAATGTCAGCTTCCGGTGTCCTTCGAAGAGTGAGACGATCGCCGCGTTCCAGCCGGAAAAGCGCTTCCTGAGCTCTGCGCGCTGCTCGGCCGTCGGTTCGCTTTGCCAGGTCTGCGGCGCGATATTGCCGGCGGTGATCGCCACCATGTTGAAGCTGCCGGTCTCCCGCAGCGGATAACAGACGAGATGCGCCGACCCGCCGAGGAAAGCGCAAACGCTGACCCGGTCGAGGAAACCGGGCGCTTCATCCGCGGCAATGGTGAAGCGGTAGGCGATATTGCCGGAAAAGCGCGGGGAGGGGCCACCCGGAACCAATTGCCGCAGCTTCGACCAGACGCCGTCGGCGCCGATGACGACATCAGGCGCTCGCTCGAAATCCGGCAGCGCCGATTCCATCCTGATACCGAGGTGAAGCCGGCAGAGCGGATCGGCCTCGACCGCCGCCAGAAGCGCTTTCTGCAACGTCGTGCGGTGCAGAACCCCATACGGAGCGCCCCAGCGCTGCCGCGCGAATGTGCCTGCGGGTACCGCCGCCAGCTGGCGCAGCGAACTGCCCGAGATCAGCCGGATCGTCTCCGGTTCGAGCCAGACCTTCGACAGCCCCTCAAGGATGCCGAGCTCGGCAAGGATGCGGGAGGCGTTGGGCGAAACCTGCAAGCCGGCGCCGACATCGGTGAGTTCGCCCGCCTGTTCGAAGATGTCGGAGCTGATGCCCCGGCGCGAAAGCGAAAGCGCAGCGGTCAGCCCCGATATCCCCGCGCCGATGATGGCGGCATGTTCGACCGGCATTGTCAGTCCGATCCGGATCTTGGCGGGTTAGGCCGCCTTCACGTGGAAAACGCAGCCGGCCGGGTTGGTCTGGCTGGGCTTCAGCGCCGAATTGAACCGATAGAGCGTCGAGCAGTACGAACAGACCTTCTCGTTGTCGTCGCCCATGTCGATGAAGATATGCGGATGATCGAAGGGAGCCGAAGCGCCGGTGCACATGAATTCCTTGACGCCGACTTCGATAACCCGGTGACCGCCATCGTTCTGGAAGTGGGGAATGTTGTGGCCGGCCATGTCGTTCTCCGAATGCTTGAAATCTGCGCGGACCTTATAAGCCTTCTCCGCAAATGTGTAGAGCCAAAGCGCCGCGATGGGTACTGTTTTTAGCCACAGTTTTGGCTTCACGCTGAGAGGCGGCTCGACTATGGTCGCGCCAAAAGGAAGACCCGATGAACCTGAACACGCCTGCATTTTCAAGCTTCACCCATGACGGATTGCAGCTTTCCTTCTTCGATGAGGGCGATCCGGCCGGCGTGCCCGTCCTGTTGATCCACGGTTTTGCCTCGACCGCAAACGTCAACTGGGTGCATCCGGGCTGGCTGAAGACGCTGGGGGATGCCGGCTACCGGGTGATCGCCATCGACAATCGCGGCCATGGCGCAAGCGACAAGCCGCACGACACTGAGGCCTACCGTCCGTGGGTGATGGCCGGCGATGCGATCGCTCTTCTCGACCATCTCGGCATTCCGGAAGCCAATGTCATGGGCTATTCGATGGGCGCGCGCATTTCGGTCTTTGCCGCCCTTGCCAATCCGCATCGCGTTCGTTCGCTGGTGCTCGGCGGCCTCGGTATCGGCATGACGGACGGCGTCGGCGACTGGGACCCGATCGCCGATGCGCTGCTTGCTCCTTCGCTCGAGGATGTCACGCATGAGCGCGGCCGGATGTTCCGGGCCTTCGCCGAGCAGACGAAGAGCGATCGCGTCGCCCTTGCGCTCTGCATTCGCGGCTCGCGCGATCTCGTCGCCCGCGCGGATATGGCAAAGCTCGACATGCCGGCACTGATCGGTGTCGGCACGAAAGACGATATCGCCGGCTCGCCGCAGGATTTGGCGGGCCTGATGCCCGATGCCGAAGCGCTCGATATTCCGGGCCGCGATCACATGCTCGCCGTCGGCGACAGGGTTTTCAAGCAGGCGGTGCTGGCATTCTACGCGAAAGTCGCCAGGGGGTGATGTCGCGGATGACATCATCGTGATGCCGAAACCTCATGCTAAAAAACCATGGCGACGGCACCCATTTATGTTATTGGCGTTTTCCACTATATATTGGCATTCCGAAAACGGCATTCCCGTTGGCAACGAGGAGAGCGGCGATGGTCGCCAAGACTGACATTCGTGCTTTTGAGACAGGCCATCCGCTGAAGGTGATGGATCCCATCTGGGACAGCCTGCGCGAGGAAGCCCGGCTCGCCGCCGAACGGGATCCGGTTCTCGCCGCCTTCCTCTACTCGACGGTGATCAACTACCATTCGCTCGAGGAATGCGTCATCCACCGCATCTGCGAACGTCTCGATCACCCCGACATGCAGGCGAACCTGCTTCGCCAGACCTTCGAGGAAATGCTCTCCGATTGGCCGGAATGGAGCTCCATTCTGCGCGTCGATATCCAGGCCATCTACGACCGCGATCCCGCCTGCCTGCGCTTTATGGAGGCCGTGCTCTATTTCAAGGGCTTCCATGCGCTGCAGACGCATCGTCTCGCCCATTGGCTGCTCAACCGCGGCCGGCGAGATTTTGCGCTCTACCTGCAAAGCCGCTCCTCCAGCGTCTTCCAGACCGATATCAATCCGGCCGCCCGTATCGGCAAGGGAATCTTCCTCGATCACGCCACCGGCCTCGTCGTCGGTGAGACGGCTGTGATCGGCGACAATGTCTCGATCCTGCATAACGTGACACTCGGCGGAACCGGCAAAGAGGGCGCCGACCGCCATCCGAAGATCGGCAGCGGCGTCATGATCGGCGCCGGCGCAAAGATCCTCGGCAATATCGAGATCGGTTACTGCTCACGCATCGCAGCCGGCTCCGTCGTCCTGAAGGCGGTGCCGCCGAAGAAGACCGTCGCCGGCGTGCCGGCCAAGGTCGTCGGCGAAGCCGGTTGTTCCGAGCCGTCGCGCAACATGGACCAGGTGATCGGCGCCGATATCTGATCGGCTGCCGGAAAAAAAGGATTGGGAAAAGTCGGCAGGCCCCAGGTGGGGACGGAAATTGCCAAGTGGCAACCTTGCCTTTACACCGCTGCTTTTCCTGTGCAAGAAGCGGCCAATCAAGACCGTTTACGGAGATGACAGAGTGAAGCCAGAAGAAATCAAGAAGCTCGACGCCTATTTCAAACGCATGCTCAACCCGCAGATCGTCGTCAAGGCGCGTCCGCGCAAGAATGATTCTGCGGAAGTCTATCTCGGCGAAGAATTTCTGGGCGTTGTCTACATCGATGACGAGGACGGCGACCGCTCCTACAACTTTTCGATGGCGATCCTCGACGTCGATCTCTGATCGCGCTCGAACGCTTTCAAAGGACCGAACGGCGCGATCCGTTCGGTCTTTTTTTGTTTTCTGGGCTCGGGCCGAAAATTTATTTAAAGCTTCCGGTTGCGCTGATCTGATATATATTAGCAAAATCAGTTAAAGACGTACGTGCCCCGGCGCGCATCCTTTGTTTTATTATTTCTGCACAACTCATGGATGTTTTGCATCGCACAAGACTACTTGACTATTTGTGCGTTGCAGCTACCCTGCCGCCATCCCACAGCCCAACGGAGGACGGTCATGTTCAACTTTGACGATGCAAACAGGAAGAGCAAGGAAGCCGTCGACACGGCGCTGAGAACCTATTCCGATACGACCAAGGGCTTCCAGGCGATCGCCGCCGAAGCCGCTGACTATTCGAAGAAATCCTTTCAGGACGCGGTGACGCATTTCGAAACGCTGGCCGGTGCCAAGAGCTTCGAGGCCGCTTTCGAACTTCAGACCAATTACGTCAAGTCCTATTTCGAAGGTCTCGTTTCCGAGACGACGAAGCTCGGCGAGATGTATGCCGATCTCGCCAAATCCGCCTACAAGCCCTATGAAGCGCCGATCGCCGCTGCCGTCGCCAAAACCCCCAGGCAGGCGCAGCCTTCCACACCCGCCGCTGCATGAATTGATTGCAACGGCGCAACCTGCGCTACATATTGAAATTCAAGGACCGGCTACGCATCTGTGGCCGGTCTTTTTGTTTCTACTTTCGCTGCAACGCCTCCATGGTATTCGGCCGGGGACTTTTTTGGTCTTTCCCGTGCATGCCGGCCATTTCTTGATTGCAGTGACTGACAGGGGGCTTAAAATCGGCCTATTATGAACTAAGTTAGTGTTTCAGATATTCGGCGGGAAAAGCACCCTCCCATGCTCCGCCGGATTGCTTGAGGAATGAATGACAATGATCGCAAAGCCGATCCGGATGCAGAACGACAGCGATAGGAACGGGGAGAACGGAAATCGAACCTCGGTCATCACACGCACCAAGCCGAAGACCAAAAAGCCCAATCTCTACCGCGTGCTGCTTTTGAATGACGACTACACGCCCATGGAATTCGTCATCCATATTCTGGAGCGTTTTTTTCAAAAGGATCGTGAAAGTGCCACCCGCATCATGCTCCATGTCCATAACCACGGCGTCGGCGAATGCGGAATATTCACATACGAGGTGGCGGAAACGAAGGTCAGCCAGGTGATGGACTTCGCCCGGCAGCACCAGCATCCGCTGCAATGCGTCATGGAAAAGAAGTGAGGATCTGAACGTGCCAACATTTTCGCCTAGTTTAGAGAAGGCGCTCCATCAGGCACTGACCTTTGCCAACGAGCGGCATCACGAATATGCGACGCTCGAGCATCTGCTGCTCGCCCTGATCGACGATGCCGATGCGGCCGCGGTCATGGGCGCCTGCAACGTCGACCTCGACGCGCTGCGCAAGACGCTCGTCGAATATGTCGATAACGAACTCTCCAATCTGATCACCGGATATGACGAGGATTCGAAGCCGACCTCCGGCTTCCAGCGTGTCATCCAGCGTGCCGTCATCCATGTGCAATCGTCCGGCCGCGAAGAGGTGACCGGCGCCAACGTGCTCGTCGCGATCTTCGCCGAGCGCGAAAGCCATGCCGCCTATTTCCTGCAGGAGCAGGAGATGACCCGCTACGACGCCGTCAACTATATCTCCCACGGCATCGGCAAGCGCCCGGGCGCTTCGGAAGCGCGCCCCCCGCGCGGCGCCGAGGAGGAAGCGGAAAGCAGCAAGCCGACGGCACGCGGCGGCGAGGAAGAGGGCGGCCCCAAGAAACAGCAGGATGCGCTGAAAGCCTATTGCGTCAATCTCAACGAGAAGGCCAAGGGCGGCAAGATCGACCCGCTGATCGGCCGTCACGCCGAGGTGAGCCGCACCATCCAGATCCTGTGCCGCCGTTCGAAGAACAATCCGCTCTATGTCGGTGATCCCGGCGTCGGCAAGACGGCGATCGCCGAAGGCCTTGCCAAGCGCATCGTCGAGGGCAAGGTTCCCGAAGCGCTGGCCGATGCGACGATCTTCTCGCTCGACATGGGCACGCTGCTTGCCGGCACGCGCTACCGAGGCGACTTCGAAGAGCGCCTGAAGCAGGTCGTCAAGGAACTGGAAGAATATCCGGGCGCCGTGCTCTTCATCGACGAGATCCACACGGTGATCGGTGCCGGCGCCACCTCAGGCGGAGCGATGGATGCATCGAACCTCTTGAAGCCGGCTCTGTCGTCGGGTGCGATCCGCTGCATCGGTTCGACCACCTACAAGGAATATCGTCAGTTCTTCGAAAAGGACCGGGCGCTGGTCCGCAGGTTCCAGAAGATCGACGTCAGCGAGCCGTCGATCGACGATGCAATCGAGATCATGAAGGGCCTGAAGCCCTATTTCGAAGAGTATCACCACCTGCGTTATTCGAACGACGCGATCAAATCGGCCGTCGAACTGTCGGCCCGCTACATCTCCGACCGCAAGCTGCCGGATAAGGCGATCGACGTGATCGACGAAACGGGTGCTGCCCAGATGCTGCTGCCGCCGTCGAAGCGCCGCAAGCTGATCACCGAAAAGGAGATCGAGGCGACGGTTGCCACGATGGCGCGCATTCCGCCGAAGACCGTCTCCAAGGATGACGAAGCGGTGCTTGCCAATCTCGAGCAGGAACTGCGTTCGGTCGTCTACGGCCAGGATATCGCCATCGAAGCCTTGTCGACCTCGATCAAGCTGGCGCGCGCCGGCCTTCGCGAGCCGAACAAGCCGATCGGCGCCTATGTCTTCTCCGGTCCGACCGGTGTGGGCAAGACCGAGGTGGCAAAGCAGCTGGCATCGTCGCTCGGCGTCGAGCTTCTGCGCTTCGACATGTCGGAATATATGGAGCGGCATACGGTGTCGCGCCTGCTCGGCGCACCTCCAGGCTATGTCGGCTTCGACCAGGGCGGTCTTCTCACCGATGGCGTCGACCAGCACCCGCATTGCGTGGTCCTGCTCGACGAAATCGAGAAGGCGCATCCTGACATTTACAATATCCTGCTGCAGGTCATGGACCACGGCACGCTGACCGACCATAACGGCAAGAAGATCGACTTCCGCAACGTCATCCTGATCATGACGACGAATGCGGGCGCGTCCGAAATGGCCAAGGCGGCGATCGGCTTCGGCTCGTCCAAGCGCACCGGCGAGGACGAGGAGGCGCTGACCCGCCTGTTCACGCCGGAATTCCGCAACCGCCTCGACGCGATCATTCCCTTCGCGGCGCTGCCGACGGCCGTCATCCACAAGGTGGTGCAGAAGTTCATCATGCAGCTGGAGGCCCAGCTTTCCGAAAGGAACGTTACCTTCGACCTGCATGAGGATGCGATCGCCTGGCTGTCGGAAAAGGGTTACGACGAAAAGATGGGCGCCCGCCCGCTTGCCCGCGTGATCCAGGATACGATCAAGAAGCCGCTTGCCAACGAAATCCTCTTCGGCAAGCTGAAGAAGGGCGGCGTCGTCAACGTCACGGTCGGTCAGAAGGAAGACGGCAAGCCCGGCATCGTGCTGGAAGCCATTCCGGATACGGCGCCGATCAAGCCGAAGCCGGAAGCCGAAGTCGCCCATCCCGATGCCGACGGCGAGAGCGATGGCGAGCTGAAGACCAAGCCGGCGCCCAAGACCCGCGCCAAGACGGTCCCGCAGGCCGAGCCCGAGGTCCGCGACGCCCCGAAGAAGGGAAGCACGGTTCCGAAGGTCCCGCGCAAGAAGTGAGCTTTCGTCATTGAATTGGAAAAGGCCGCGTCATCCGCGGCCTTTTTCGTTCTCAGTCCTTGTGAAACTGGGGTCGACTTTACGCCAGTGCCGCCCTGATCTTTTCGGCATTGGCCGCAAGCACGGCGCCATCCTCCATCTTGCCGGAGTGCGGCTTGAGTGCCGCGCCCTCATAGCGTGGGATGACGTGGAAATGCAGATGAAAGATCGTTTGCCCGGCAGCCGGTTCGTTGAACTGGGCGATGAACACGCCGTCGGCGTCGAAGACGTCCTTGACCGCATTGGCGACCTTCTGGACGACTGTAATGGCATGGGTGAGGGTGGCGGGATCGGCATCGAAGATATTACGCGACGCCGCCTTCGGAACGACCAGCACATGGCCTGGCGCCTGCGGCATCACATCCATGAAGGCGACGGTATGCTGGTCTTCATAGATACGGTGCGAGGGAATTTCGCCGCGCAGGATCTTGGCGAAGATATTGTTGTCGTCATAAGCGGCCGGATTGGTCATCGCGAAATCTCCTCTTTCTGCAGTCGTTGATCGGGTAACGCGGCCGGCAGGGCGGCGTCAATCCTCCTGCTGACGCTCGCCCTTGCGGAAGGGGCTGTGCTCGGCGAGCAGCTCGCTCATCTGTTCGACATCGGCGCGCTCGCGGGCGAGATAATCGCCGATCGCGCGGCGAAGGCCGGCATGGGCGACATAATGGGCCGAATGCGTCGTCACCGGCAGGTAACCGCGCGCCAACTTGTGTTCGCCCTGGGCGCCGGCCTCGACCCGTTTCAGCCCTTTCGAAAGGGCGAAGTCGATCGCCTGGTGATAGCAGACCTCGAAATGCAGGAAAGGATGATCCTCGATGCAGCCCCAGTGACGGCCATAAAGCGTATCGCCGCCGATGAAGTTGATCGCGCCGGCGATATAGCGCCCGTCGCGTTTGGCCATGACCAGCAGGATGTCGTCGGCCATGCGCTCGCCGATCAGCGAATAGAATTTGCGGGTGAGGTAGGGCCGGCCCCATTTGCGGCCGCCGGTATCCATATAGAAGTTGAAGAACTGATCCCAGATGCGTTCCGTCAGGTCGCGGCCGGTCAGCCAGTCGATGCTGATGCCGTTTTCGAGGGCGGCACGGCGCTCCTTGCGCAACGCCTTGCGTTTGCGCGAGGCGAGCGTTTCGAGAAACTCGTCGTGATTGGCATAGCCGTCATTGATGAAATGGAACTGCTGGTCGGTTCGGTGGAGATAGCCGTCCATCTCGAAGACGCCGATCTCCTCATCCGGCACGAAGGTGATATGAGCCGAGGAGACGCCGAGCCGGCGCACGACCTCCTTCAGGCTTTCGGCAATCGCGCTTTGGACAGGCAGCCGCTGCAGCCCCTCGGCAACGAGAAGGCGCGGGCCTGTCGCCGGGGTGAACGGAATGGAACACTGAAGTTTGGGGTAATAACGCCCGCCGGCCCGCTCGAAGGCGTCGGCCCAGCCATGATCGAAGACATATTCGCCCCGGCTGTGGTTTTTGAGATAGCCGGGCAGTGCGCCGATCAGCTCGCCGCGATCCGTTTCGAGCAGTAGATGATGGCCGAGCCAGCCGGTCTCGGCATCGGCAGAACCGGATTCCTCCAGCGACGACAAAAAGGCGTGCGAGACGAAGGGGTTGTAGGCAAGCGTCGTGCCGCTCTTCGACGTCCCGGCAAGCCTAGCCCAGCTTTCCGGGGAAATCGCGGTGAAGGAGCGTTCTACGCGAATGGTGAGGTCATCGGTCATGGGGCAAATGCGAAGCCTGTGGGCGGCCGGTTTCGGCTCTGCCTTACAGCGCCGCGCGTCTTTTCAGACGCGCAAAGGACGCTGTAACGCTTTGAGTTGCTGCATAATTTTATCCTTAAATCGATTCCGATTTAAGGAATTATGCGGCAATCTGCGCATGATCTTGGCCAAAAAGCGAGCGTCAAACCGCCACACGCGGGTCGAAGCCTTCGAAGGTCATCTGGTCCGCGTTGGCGAAGGTCCGCCGGCGTGCCTCTTCGTCGCGCACCGTCCAGGTGATGACGGGGATGCTCTTTTCGCGTTCGCCTGAGATGAAGGCGTTCGGCAGATCGTCATAATAATAGGAGATGAAATCGAGACCGATCTCCATCGCCTTGGCATGCGTTGCGAACTCCTCCGGCGTGTTGCCGTTGGCGGTCAGCCCGAGCGGGTAGGGTGCGCCAAGCGCCTTCAGATCGCGCAGCAGCCAATGGTCGAAGCTCATCAGCGCCACCTTGCCCTCATATCCCTCAAGCACCTCGAGCACGGCTTCGGCGAAACCCTCGTCATCGGCCTCGCGGCCCTTGAGCTCCAGCACCAGCGGCACCTTGCCCTGCACGAGATCGAGGAGCTGGCGGAGCGTCGGCACCTTGTCTCCCGTACCGCCGACGGCGATCAGCCCGAGTTCGCGGGAGGTGCGCTCGCGGACGTCGCCGGTGAGATTGCAGAGCCGCTGCAGGTCCTCGTCGTGAAAGACGACCGGCACGCCGTCGGAGGCGTAATGCAGATCGCATTCGATCGCAAAGCCCGCTTCGACGGCGCGCGCGAAGGCCGAAAGCGTATTTTCCCAGACGAGTTTGTTGAGATCGTGATAGCCGCGGTGGGCGACCGGCACGTCCCGGATCCAAGCCGCATTGGTCATTCCGCGATTTCCATGATAGCATCGATCTCGACGGCGGCGTTCAGCGGCAGGGCGGCCATGCCGACAGCGGCACGCGCATGTTTGCCGGCCTCGCCGAGCACGCCGGCAATCAGGTTCGACGCGCCGTTGATGACGAGATGCTGCTCGACGAAGTCGGGCGCCGAGGCGACGAAGCCGTTCAGCTTGATGACGCGCCGGATACGGCCGAGATCGCCGCCAAGTGCCGCCTTCGCCTGCGCAAGAATGTTGATGGCGCAGAGTTCGGCGCCGCGCTGGCCCGCGGCAACGTCGACGGTCTGGCCGAGATGGCCGGAGACGGCGATCTTGCCGCCTTCGAGCGGCAGCTGGCCGGAGATGTAGAGAAGATTGCCGCTGATGACGTAGGGAACGTAATTTGCAGCAGGGGCTGCGGCTTCGGGCAGGGTTATCCCCATCTCAGTCAGGCGCTTTGCAATTTCATCGGACATTTTCGTCTCCGCTTTTGTTGTCAATGCTTCAAAAATTATGCATCAAGACTAGAATCTTTAATATGACAGGTTCGAGCCTCGATTTGGCCGAAAGCGTTCTTATAACATCGCGACCGAGTCCAACAGGAGTTAATGAATGTTCCGATCAGGTCTTGTCGCTCTGCTTCTCGCCAGCGTTTCCGCCAATGCATGGGCGGCTGCGCCCGCGGTAAGCGCTGCGATCGCGACCGGCCTCGTCGCACATCGCGCGGTCTATGATCTGGAACTGAAGGATGCTTCGGACCGCTCCGGCATCTCCGGCATGTACGGTCGCATGGTCTATGAGTTCGACGGCAGCTATTGCCAGGGCTTCACCACCAACTTCCGCTTCGTGACGCAGATCGACACCGGCGACAGCGTCCGCGTCAGTGACCAGCAGACGAAGACCTTCGAGAATCTCAAGGACGGCAAGTTCACCTTCGACACCAAATCCTTCACCGACGAACAGCTCGACAAGGAGGTCAACGGTGCGGCTCAGGATCAGCCGGATGGCGTCAAGGTCGCTCTCAAGCAGCCGTCGAGCCGTGAACTGCAGCTTGCCGAAAGCCGGTTCCCGACCGAACATATGCTCGACGTGATCCAGCATGCCAAGGACGGCAAGCGCTTCTTCGAGGCCCGCGTCTTCGACGGCTCCGACGACGGCGACAAGTCGCTGGTGACGACGACGATCGTCGGCAAGCAGGAGACGCCGGTTGCCGAGGAGGCCGATGCCGGCAACGCCGGCGCTTTCTCCAAGACGGCCTTCTGGCCGGTGACGATCGCCTATTTCAACGAGAATGCGAAGTCGGACGCTTTGCCGGTCTACCGCATGTCGTTCAAGCTCTACGAGAACGGCATCACCCGCGACCTGACGATGGATTACGGCGATTTCGTTCTGACCGGAAAGCTCGCCAAGCTCGAACTGCTCGACCGCAAGGCCGAGGCCTGCAAATAGGGAAGCTGCGACACGCACTTCGATGACTGAAGGCGGCATTCGCCAGCCAGCCATCCAGCTCTTCATTATCCCATTTCATGGGCTGCCAGGCGAATTCCCGGATTTTTCAGCGCAAGCCTTGATTTTGCGCCAAATCGAATGTATGGGCACCGCATTCCACACGTAAGGCATGGGATTGTCCGGGAGAAATCCGGATCGTTCCGCCCGGTGGCATTCTCGAAGAGGATGCTGTTCGCCTTGCGGAGGTTCAACCGGAAAAGGATACAAAGGCATGGCATTGCCCGATTTCTCTATGCGCCAGCTTCTCGAAGCAGGCGTCCACTTCGGCCACCAGACGCACCGCTGGAACCCGAAGATGAAGCCGTACATCTTCGGCGATCGTAACAACATCCACATCATCGACCTGGCCCAGACCGTTCCGATGCTGTCACGCGCCCTGCAGGTCGTCAGCGACACCGTTGCCCGCGGCGGCCGCGTTCTCTTCGTCGGTACCAAGCGCCAGGCGTCCGAGATCATCGCCGACAGCGCCAAGCGTTCAGCCCAGTACTACGTCAACTCGCGCTGGCTCGGCGGCATGATGACGAACTGGAAGACGATCTCCAACTCGATCCAGCGCCTGCGCAAGCTCGATGAGATCCTCAACGGCGAAGCCCAGGGCTTCACCAAGAAGGAACGTCTGAACCTCGAGCGCGAGCGCGAAAAGCTCGACAAGGCCCTCGGCGGTATCCGCGATATGGGCGGCACGCCGGACCTGATGTTCATCATCGACACCAACAAGGAAAAGATCGCGATCGACGAAGCCAAGCGCCTCGGCATCCCGGTTGTCGCCATCATCGACTCGAACTGCGATCCTGACCTGATCGACTATCCGATCCCGGGCAACGACGACGCATCGCGCGCCATCGCTCTGTACTGCGAGCTGATCTCCCGTGCGGCCATCGACGGCATTGCGCGTCAGCAGAGCTCTTCCGGCCGCGATCTCGGCGCATCCTCCGAAGTTCCGGTCGAACCGGCTCTCGAGGAAGCAGCCGAAGGCTGATGAAAGCCGGCGGAACGATAGCTCCGCCAAAGCTTGCATGACTGGGAAAGGCCGCTTGCGACTCATCGAAGTTCGGCGGCCTTGCCTGTTTCAGGGCGAGGGCATCAGGCTCTTTGCCAGATCAAGTTTCGATATGACGCGTCTTCATCACGCTGTCATACATACAGGTACATTTCGTGCCTCAATCCGGTGCCGCGCCGCGCTTTGCGGCCCACCGTATGAACCGACAAGAGGAAGCTAATGACCGAGATTACGGCTGCAATGGTGAAGGAACTGCGCGAAAAGACCGGCGCAGGCATGATGGACTGCAAGAAGGCTCTTGCTGAGACCGGCGGCGACATGGAAGCGGCGATCGACTGGCTGCGCGCCAAGGGCATAGCCAAGGCCGATAAGAAGTCGGGCCGCACCGCTGCCGAAGGCCTCATCGGCGTTTCGAGCCAGGGCACCAAGGCTGTTGTCGTCGAAGTCAATTCCGAAACCGACTTCGTCGCCCGTAACGATGCCTTCCAGGATCTCGTCCGCGGCATCGCCAAGGTCGCCGTCTCCACAAACGGCACCGTCGACGCCGTTGCGGCTGCGTCCTACCCGGCATCCGGTAAGTCCGTTTCCGACACGATCAAGGACGCGATCGCAACGATCGGCGAGAACATGAACCTGCGCCGCTCGGTCGCGCTCTCCGTCGAGGACGGCGTCGTCGCCACCTATATCCACAATGCCGTTTCCGACGGCCTCGGCAAGCTCGGCGTTCTCGTCGCCCTGAAGTCGACCGGCGACAAGGAAGCCCTGAACGCAATCGGTCGCCAGGTCGCCATGCATATCGCTGCGACCGCACCGTTGGCGATCCGCCCCGAGGAAGTCGATGCCGCCGTCGCCGAGCGCGAGCGCAACGTCTTCATCGAGCAGTCGCGCGCCTCCGGCAAGCCTGATAACATCATCGAGAAGATGGTCGACGGCCGCATGCGCAAGTTCTTCGAAGAGGTCGCCCTTCTCTCGCAGGCTTTCGTCATCAATCCGGATCTGACCGTCGCAGCCGCCGTCAAGGAAGCTGAAAAGGCCGTCGGCGCCCCGATCGAAGTCGCCGGCATGGCCCGCCTGCTGCTCGGCGAAGGCGTCGAGAAGGAAGAGACCGATTTCGCGGCTGAAGTCGCGGCTGCCGTCAAGGGTTGATCTTCCAGCCATAATTGGGAAAACAACAGGGGCATCGCGTGACAACGCGGTGCCCTTCGTGTATCGGGCATTCACGGCAATTTACGAGGAGCCAAGATGTCTTTAGAGCCTGTCTATAAACGCGTTCTACTCAAGGCTTCCGGCGAAGCGCTCATGGGTAGCCAGGGTTTCGGGATCGATGTTGCGGTGGCGGACCGCATTGCATCCGATATCGCCGCGGCAAGGCATATGGGCGTGGAAGTCGGCGTCGTCGTCGGTGGCGGCAATATCTTCCGCGGTGTCGCGGTGGCGTCCAAGGGCGGCGACCGGGTCACCGGCGACCACATGGGTATGCTCGGCACCATCATCAACGCGCTGGCGCTGGCGACCTCGCTGCGCAAGCTGAACATCGATACGGTGGTGCTTTCGGCCATCTCCATGCCCGAGATCTGCGAGAGCTTTTCGCAGCGCGCGACCCTCTATCATCTGTCGATGGGACGTGTGGTGATCTTTGCCGGCGGCACCGGCAACCCCTTCTTCACCACCGATTCGGCCGCGGCACTCCGCGCCGCCGAAATGGGCGCTGAAGCGATCTTCAAGGGCACGCAGGTGGACGGCATCTACACCGCCGACCCGAAGAAATATCCCGATGCGACCCGCCTCGACCGCCTGACGCACCAGGAAGTCCTGGACAGGGGGCTTGCGGTAATGGACGTTGCCGCCGTGGCGCTCGCCAGAGAGAATTCCATTCCGATCATCGTCTTCTCGATCCACGAGAAAGGCGGGTTTACTGAAATCCTGACGGGCGGTGGCCTCAAGACCATCGTCTCCGACAACTGATAGAGACTGCGCCGCTTTATCAGGCGCAGCCATCGTGACGCGTTTTATACGGGAGCACCGACATGAGTGAAGGTATCGATATCAAGGAACTGAAGCGCCGCATGGACGGCGCGGTTTCCGCATTCAAAAGCGACATCGCATCGCTGCGCACCGGCCGTGCTTCGGCCAACATCCTCGATCCGGTCACGATCGAGGCCTATGGTTCGCGCATGCCGCTGAACCAGGTCGCCAACATCACCGTGCCCGAGCCGCGCATGCTGTCGGTTTCCGTCTGGGACAAGTCGATGGTCAGCGCCGTCGAGCGTGGTATCCGCGAATCCAATCTCGGCCTCAACCCGATCGTCGACGGCCAGAACCTGCGCATCCCGCTGCCGGAGCTGAACGAGGAGCGTCGCAAATCGCTCGTCAAGGTGGCTCATGACTATGCCGAAAAGAGCAAGGTCGCGATTCGCCATGTTCGCCGCGATGGCATGGACGGCCTTAAGAAGGCCGAAAAGGACGGCGTAATCGGCCAGGACGAGGGCAGGGCGCAGTCGGAACGTGTACAGAAGATGACGGACGAGACGATTTCCGAAATCGACCGCTTGCTTGGCGAGAAGGAAAAGGAAATCATGCAGGTCTAGTGGATCTGTGCCTTTGCCTGGAAAGACCGGACGGGAAATGTCGGAATCTGTATTTGTGACTGTGCCAGAGCATGTTGCCATCATCATGGATGGCAATGGCCGCTGGGCCAAGCAACGTGGCCTGCCGCGCACGATGGGTCATCGCAAGGGCGTCGAGGCTGTGCGCGAGACAGTGCGCGCCGCCGGCGCGGCCGGCATAAAATATCTGACGCTCTTTGCCTTCTCCTCGGAGAACTGGCGCCGGCCCGAGGCCGAAGTCTCCGATCTGCTCGGTCTGCTCAAGGCTTTCATCCGCCGTGACCTCGCCGAGCTTCACCGCCAGAATGTGCGGATCAGGGTCATCGGCGATCGCCACAGCCTGCGCAGCGATATCCTCGGCCTGCTGCTCGAGGCGGAGGAAACCACTAAGGACAATACGGCGCTGACGCTGGTCATCGCTTTCAACTACGGTTCGCGCGACGAGATCTCTCGGGCCGTGGTGAGCCTGGCGAGAGACGTCGAGGCCGGTCGCCTGAGGGCGCAGGACATCACGCCCGCGCTGATCGACGCCCGTCTCGACACGGCGGGTATCCCCGATCCGGATCTCATCATCCGCACCAGCGGCGAGGAGCGGCTTTCCAATTTCTTGCTGTGGCAGGCCGCCTATTCGGAATTCATCTTCGTTCCGGAATATTGGCCGGATTTCAGCCCCGAGATCTTCCGCTCGGCACTCGAGAAGTTCGCCTCCCGCGACCGGCGCTTCGGCGGCCTGTCGTCGCAGGCAGCCGCGGTTGGCACCTGATGCAGCAGGAATTGAAGCTCCGCATCGTTTCAGGACTCATTCTTGCAGCCATCGTTCTTGCCGCCACCTGGTATGGGGGGGTTGCCTTCCGCGTCCTGGCGGCCGTGATCGGCCTGCTGGTCTATTATGAATGGTCGACGATATCAGGCATCGCGCGTGATTGGGTCGCCAATGCGGTCGGCTGGATCGGTCAGGCGGCGGTTGCCTTCCTCGTGCTTGTCGGCAATTTCGAATTCGCCGCCGGCATGCTGGCCGGCGTCACCGCCGTCGGCATAGCGCTGATCATCCTGCACGGCACCAGCCGCTGGTTGCCGGTGGGCCTGTTTTATGCCGGCGCCACGGGCCTGGCTCTGGCCGCAATCAGAAGCGATGACCGGCCCGGTCTTTACGCCATGCTCTTCGTCTTTGCCGTCGTCTGGGCAACCGACATCCTTGCTTATTTCGTCGGCAGGGCGCTTGGCGGACCGAAGCTTGCCCCTTCGATCTCGCCTGGAAAGACATGGTCGGGCGCAATCGGCGGCGCCGTTTCGGCAGTCGCAGCCGGCGTCGTTCTCATCCACTTTCTCCTTCCTGGCGCTGAACTCATCGCCGGCTTTGCAGCGCTTGTTCTGTCGGTTTGCAGCCAGTCGGGAGATCTGTTTGAATCGTTCATCAAGCGGAAATTCGGCGTCAAGGATTCAAGCCGTCTCATTCCGGGCCATGGCGGCGTGATGGACCGTGTCGACGGACTGATTTTCGCCTGTTTTTCGGCGTTCTTGCTAGCTGGATTATTTTCCCTGATAAAGGGGACTGCGATGACGTCGCTCGGTGCGGCCTTGTTCGGCCTTTGATGACGCGGCAGCCTGACGGAAGGAACTGATAGAAGTGATGGCCGATATATACGCATTCCTGATGGGGAATATCGTCACCTTCATCCTCGTGCTCTCGCTGCTCGTCTTCGTGCACGAGATGGGCCACTACCTCGTCGGACGCTGGTGCGGCATCCGCATCCTTGCCTTTTCAGTCGGTTTCGGTCCGGAGATATTCGGATTCACCGACCGCCATGGAACGCGCTGGAAGATCGCGGTAATCCCGCTTGGCGGCTACGTCCGGTTCTTTGGCGACGAAGACGCGTCCAGCAAGCCCGACAGCGACAAGCTCGCTGCCATGTCCGAGGAGGACAGGGCGCGTTCCTTTGCCGGCGCAAAGCTGTGGAAACGCGCCGCGACGGTTGCCGCCGGCCCGATTGCCAATTTCCTGCTGGCGATCGCTATCTTCACCATTCTGTTCTCGGTCTACGGCCGTTCGGTTGCCGATCCCGTCGTTTCCGAGGTCACGCCGGATGGTGTGGCGGCTGCCGCGGGCATCCTTCCCGGCGATCTCCTGGTCGCCATCGACGGCGGCAAGGTCGAGACCTTCGACGATGTGCGCCGTTATGTCGGCATCCGCCCAAGCCAGCAGATCGTCGTCACCATCGAGCGGGGCGGCCAGAAGCTCGACTTGCCGATGGTGCCGCAACGCGTCGACAGGACCGACCAGTTCGGCAACAAGATCGAAGTCGGCCAGATCGGCATCGTCACCAGCAAGGAAGTCGGCAATTTCCGCCTGCAGACCTATACGCCGCTCCAGGCGCTGCGCGAAAGTGTGATCGAGACCCGGGATATCGTCACCGGAACCTTCAAATATATCGGCAATATTTTCCGCGGTACGATGCGGGCCGATCAACTGGGCGGGCCGATCCGCGTTGCGCAAGCCTCGGGCCAGATGGCTTCGCTTGGTATAGGGGCAGTGTTGCAGCTTGCCGCCATGCTTTCAGTTTCGATAGGATTGCTTAACCTGATGCCGGTTCCGGTACTTGATGGCGGCCACCTGATGTTCTATGCGGTGGAAGCGGTCAGAGGAAAACCGCTGGGCGCCAAGGCTCAGGAAATCGCATTTCGCATTGGCTTGGCCATGATACTGACATTGATGGTTTTCACGACCTGGAACGACGTTGGCGCGATCAGAGGGTAAACGCGCAAGGCAAGGGAATTACTATTTATTTACGATGTTTCAAGGCTGTAGTGGCGAATGGGTCACGCTTCGAAATGAAGTAAACAGAAATTAACGACCTCCCTTGCTTGTATGTCAAAAGCGGGTAAAACGACACACGTGACCGGAATCGGGTTCTCCCGGAACCGGGGACGAGGGAAAAAAAGGTAATAGGTGAAATGAAGGCTGGTTCAAAGTTTTTGAACGCAGTATCGGCGGTTGCGCTGTCTGCTAGTGTTGTTGCTTCGGGCGCAGGTGCTTTGACGTTCGTTTCCGCTACGGCCGCCGAGGCCGCGGTCATCCAGCGCATCGATGTGCGCGGCGCCAGCCGCGTCGGCGCGGAAGCTGTCCGGTCGAACCTGACCATCGCTCCCGGAAAGAGTTTTTCGAACACTGATATCGATGACTCGGTCAAGCAGCTCTATGGGACGGGTTACTTCTCCGACGTCAAGATTTCGGTCTCCGGAAGTACGCTTGTCGTCAACGTCCAGGAAGCCCAGCTCGTCAATCAGGTCGTCTTCAACGGCAATCGCAAGATCAAGGACGACAAGCTCGCGACCATCGTCCAGACGCATGCCGCAGGCCCCTATAGCGACACCCAGATCCAGGCCGACATCCAGGCGATCAAGGAAGCCTATGCCGCGACCGGCCGCAGCGAAGTCGAAGTGACGACGCAGGTCGTGCCGCTCGGCGAAGGCCGCGTCAACCTTGCCTTCGTCATCAACGAGGGTGACCGCACCAAGATCGATTCGATCAACTTCGTCGGCAACAATGCCTACAGCGCCGGCCGCCTGGCTGCCGTCATCGCTACCAAGCGTTCGAACTTCCTGTCGTTCCTGACCCGCAAGGACGTCTATAACGACGACAAGCTGCATGCCGACGAGGAAGCGCTGCGCCAGTTCTATTACAATCGCGGCTACGCCGACATGCGCATCGTCTCTTCCGATGCGACCTTCGACGACGCGACCAACAAATACACGCTTACCTTCAACATCGAGGAAGGCCAGCGTTACGACTTCGGCCCGGTGACGGTCCAGTCGACCGTCGAAGGCGTCGGTTCCGAGCAGCTGCAGCCGCTCGTGCGCACCCACGAAGGTCACGTCTACAACGCCAAGGAAGTGCAGAAGTCGATCGAAGCGATCTCCGATCAGGTCGCCTCTGCCGGTTATCCCTTTGCGCGCGTTACGCCGCGCGGTAACCGCGACCTCAACAACAATACGATCGGCGTCGAATATCTGGTCGACCAGGGCGAGCGCGCCTATGTCGAGCGCATCGAAATCCGGGGCAACAGCCGCACGCGCGATTACGTGATCCGCCGCGAATTCGATATGAGCGAAGGCGACGCCTTCAACCAGCAGATGATCACCAAGGCCAAGCGCCGTCTCGAAGCGCTCGGTTACTTCTCGTCCGTCAACATCTCCACCCAGCCGGGCAGCTCGCCGGATCGCGTGGTGGTGGTCGTCGACGTGCAGGATCAGTCCACAGGTTCGTTCGGTGTCGGCGCAGGTTATGCCGCCGGCGGCGACGGTCTGCTGCTTGAAGCATCGATCGAGGAAAAGAACTTCCTCGGCCGCGGTCAGTACATCCGCATCTCGGCCGGCGGCGGTCAGGAAGGTTCGCGCGCCTACGGCGTCAGCTTCACCGAGCCCTATTTCCTCGGTTACCGCCTGGCGGCAGGCTTCGACGTCAACCACAGCGAAACGTCGAGCAACGACAATTACGACTACGAGGAAACCAGCGTCGTCCTGCGCGTTACCGCGCCGATCACCGAGGATCTGGCGACGACCTTCCGCTATAACTACAAGCAGATGAAGTATGACGCTGATAGCAGCGATCTTTCCGATCTGTCGGCGCCGTATCAGCACCTCGTCGAGGACAGCCCTTGGACGCGGTCTTCCATTTCGCAGACGCTGACCTATAACACGCTTGATGACACCGTCCTGCCGCGCGAAGGCATCTACGCGACGGCGACGCAGGAAATCGCCGGTCTCGGCGGCGACTCGCAATTCTACAAGATCTACGGCAAGGCCCGTTATTACCGTCTGCTCGCTGACGATGCCGATATCATCGGCTCGGTTTCGGCCTCGGCGGGTTATGTCGTCGGCTTCGGTGAGCATTTGAACGTCTTCGACCAGTTCACGCTGACCAACGGCGACATTCGCGGCTTTGAAAACAAGGGCATCGGCCCGCGCGTTGCCGGCACCAATGACGATCCGCTGGGTGGTACGACCTATTTCACCGCATCGGCCGAAGCAACCTTCCCGATGCCGGGCTTCCCGCGCGACTTCAATCTGCGCGGCGCGGTCTTCGCTGATGCCGGCACGCTGTTCGGCAACGACGTCGACCTCAGAGGTGACGGCATTGAGGGCGAAGACGCCTCGCTGCGCGCTTCCGTCGGTGTCGGCGTCGTCTGGCAGTCTCCCTTCGGTTCGTTGCGCCTGGATTACGCGATCCCGGTTCTCAAGGAAGACTTCGACAAGACGCAGAACTTCAAGTTTGGCATCAACAACCAATTCTGATATCGGCAGTCCGGAACTGTAAGACTCAATTCCGTTCTGGAGCATTGCCGATGGAGCAAAACGTTTTTTTTCTGCCCCATGAAGGTCTGAAGCTCGCTGAGCTGGCAGAGTTTCTTGGGGCGGAACTTGCCAATTCCGAGCATTCCGATGTTATCGTCAGGTCAGTTGCCCCGATCCACAGGGCTCGGGCAGGTGATGTCTGTTATATCTTGTCGCGCCGCAGCCGCGATGAGCTGGCGACATGCGAAGCCTCGGCGGTGATCTGCGACAAGGCGCTCGTCGATCTCGTCCCCCCGCACATCCCGCTCATCCTGTCGTCCAATCCGCACGCGGCCTTCGCGATGGCGGGCGGCCTGTTTTATCCCGCGGCATTGCGTCCTGTCGCCATTTCGCCGGGGGAAGGCGAGATCGCGCCGAGCGCGGTGATCGATCCGACCGCCAGGCTGGAAAAGGGCGTGATCGTCGAGCCGCTGGCGGTTATCGGCGCGCATGCCGAAATCGGCGAAGGCACGCGCATCGGCGCCCACAGTGTCATCGGCCCGAACGTCAAGATCGGCCGCGATTGTTCGATCGCAGCCGGCGCCAGCATTCTCTGCGCGCTGATCGGCAACGGCGTCATCATCCACAACGGCGTTCGCATCGGTCAGGATGGTTTCGGCTATGCGCCCGGCCCGCGCGGCATGATCAAGATCGTCCAGATCGGCCGGGTGATCATCCAGGACAATGTCGAGATCGGCGCCAATACCACGATCGACCGCGGTGCCATGGACGATACGGTGATCGGCGAGGGCACCAAGATCGACAACCAGGTGCAGATCGGCCACAACGTCCAGATGGGCCGCCATTGCGCCATTGTCGCGCAGGTCGGCATCGCCGGCAGCACGAAGATCGGCAACGGCGTACAGATCGGCGGCCAGGCCGGCATCAAGGGACATGTGACGATCGGTGACGGCGTGCAGATCGCCGCCAAAAGCGGTATCATGACCGATCTTGCCGCCGGCGGACAATATGGCGGTGTACCTGCTCGTCCGCTAAAAGACTATCTGAGAGAGGCTGCACAACAAGTGTCGAAGTCCAAGTTGCGCGGCCGGAACCCTGGAGGCAAGGAAAATGACTGAGGAAGCCACGACAACGCTTTCTTCGGCTGACATCATCGAGATCATGAAGCTGCTGCCGCATCGTTATCCCTTCCTCATGGTCGACAAGATCATCGAGATCGACGGTGACAACAGCGCGATCGGCATCAAGAATGTCACGGTGAACGAACCGCATTTCACCGGCCATTTTCCGGAGGCTCCGATCATGCCGGGCGTTCTCCTGATCGAGGGCATGGCGCAGACCGCGGGTGCGATCTGTGCCAAGAAGGAAGGCCAGCCCGGCAACCTCGTCTACTTCATGACCATCGAGAACGCGCGCTTCCGCAAGCCTGTCGTTCCCGGCGATCGCGTCGAATTCCATGTCAGCAAGCACAAGCAGCGCGGCAATATCTGGAAATTCCATTGCGACGCCAAGGTTGACGGCGCGCTTGTCGCCGAAGCCGATATCGGCGCGATGATCGTTCGTAAGGAACAGGCATGAGCACTATCGCCGAAAGCGCCCGCATTCACCCGATGGCTGTCGTCGAAGACGGGGCTGTGATCGGTGAGGGCGTCAAGATCGGTCCCTTCTGCCATGTCGGGCCGCACGTCGTCCTGCATGAAAATGTCGAGCTCCTGTCGCATGCGGTCGTCACCGGCCGCACCGTGATCGGCAAGGGCACGCGCATCTTTCCGATGGCCGTCATCGGCGGCGATCCGCAGAGCGTGCATCACGGCGGCGAGGAGACGACGCTTTCGGTCGGCGCCAACTGCACGATGCGCGAAGGCGTGACGATGAATACCGGCACGGCCGATTTCGGCGGCCGGACGGTCGTTGGCGACAACAACCTCTTCCTGGCCAATTCCCACGTCGCGCATGACTGCAAGGTCGGCAATCACGTGATCATGTCGAACAACGTCATGCTCGCCGGCCATGTCGTTATCGAGGATCGCGTCATCCTGGGCGGCGGCTCGGCCGTTCACCAGTTCACCCGCGTCGGCCGGCAGGCCTTTGTCGGCGGGCTTTCGGCGGTGAGTTACGACGTCATTCCCTACGGCATGCTGAACGGCAATCCCGGCCTGCTGAGCGGCCTCAATGTCGTCGGCATGACGCGCGCCGGCGTCGACCGCGCCGTCATTCATCGGGTGCGTCGCGCCTATAAGTCGATCTTCGAAGGAGCGGGTTCGGTCCGCGAAAACGCCGCCGCCATCCGCGACGAATATGCCGATTGCGAGCAGGTGGTCCAGATCCTCGACTTCATCGCGGCCGAAAGCGACCGCGCTCTGTCCTCGCCGACCCGGGGGCAGAAGGGCTGATCCGTGGCTTTATCGGGCGACACCGCTGCGGGCCGGCTGGCGATCATTGCCGGCGGCGGTCTCCTGCCTTCTTATGTCGCCGAAGCCGCGCGTGCGGCGGGTGAAAATCCCGTCATCGTCGCCCTGAAGGACGAGAGCGACCGGCGCTGGGAAGACTACGATCACGCCGTCATCGGCATCGGCGATTTCGCCGCTCTTGACGGGCTGTTCAACCGTTATGGCGTCGGCCGTGTGGTGATGTCGGGCAGCGTGGCCCGCCGGCCGGAATGGCGCGAAGTGCGCCCGACGCTGCGCATCCTGATGAAAGTCCCGGCCGCCATCCGCACGCTGCTCTCCGGCGGCGACGACACGGTTCTGCAGATGGTCATCCGGCTGATCGAAGGAAACGGCCGCCGCGTTGTCGGCGCCCATGAAATTGCCCCCGATCTGCTTGCCTCTGTCGGCCCGCTTGGCGCAGCAGCGCCCGCTGAGGAAGACCGGCGCGATATCCGCCGCGCCGCCGAAGCGGCGGACATGCTCGGCCGGCTCGATGTCGGGCAGGGCGCTATCAGCATCGGCGGGCGTGTCGTGGCACTCGAGGGGCTCGAGGGCACGGATGAGATGCTGGACCGTGTCGCAGGTCTCCGAGCCGCCGGGCGCATCTCGCCGCGGCGTCGCGGCGCGCTCGTCAAGCTCTGCAAGCCGCAACAGGATATCCGCGCCGACCTGCCGGCGATCGGCGTTTCCACCATTTTGAACGCAAAAAAAGCCGGTCTCGGCGGCATCGCGGTGGAGGCCGGCCGCTCGCTGGTGCTCGATCGCGCCGCCGTCATCCAGGCCGCTGATGAGGCGGGGCTTTTTGTCTGCGGCATCGATCGCGGGCTGCCGGCATGGGGGCTCGAATGAACGGGGCGCCGCTGAAGATTGCCGTCATTGCCGGCGAGGTGTCGGGTGATCTGCTCGGTGCCGATCTCATCGCCGCCCTGAAGCGGATTCATTCGGGGCCGGTGGAACTTGTCGGCGTCGGCGGCGAGGGACTACAGGCGGAAGGCTTGCAATCCCTGTTCGATTTCTCCGAACTGTCGATCATGGGCATTACCCAGGTGTTGAGCCGGCTGCCGAAGCTCTATACGCTGATCCGCCGGACGACCGCCGCCATCGTGGCTGCAAGGCCCGATGTTCTGCTCATTATCGACAGCCCGGATTTCACCCATCGCGTTGCAAAGCGCGTCCGCACGGCGCTGCCCGATCTGCCTGTCGTCAATTATGTCTGTCCGAGCGTCTGGGCCTGGAAAGAATATCGCGCCACGCGCATGCTCGCCTATGTCGATCATGTGCTGGCCGTCCTGCCCTTCGAGCCGGCGACGATGCAGCGCCTCGGCGGGCCGCGAACCACCTATGTCGGCCATCGCCTGACGGCCGACCCATCGCTGCTGGAAACCCGGCGCCTGCGCTCCGGCCGGCAGCCCGGCAACGGCGCAATCCTGCTTCTGCCCGGCTCACGTTCCTCCGAAATTCAGAAGCTGCTGCCGCATTTCGAGGTGGCGGCAAGCGAACTTGTCGCCCGCAACGGACCGATGCGCTTTGTTCTGCCGACCGTGACGCACAGGCAAGCGCTGGTTCGCCAATTGACGGCGAACTGGGCGGTCAAGCCGGAAATCGTTGTCGGCGCTGAAGCAAAATGGCAGGCCTTCGCGGAAGCCGATGCCGCCATGGCGGCATCCGGAACCGTTATTCTCGAACTGGCGCTCGCCGATGTTCCCGTCGTCTCCGCCTACAAGGTCGACTGGATCATGCGGCTGCTGACATCGGCCATCAAGACCTGGACCGGCGCGCTGCCGAACCTGATTGCCGATTACGCGGTCGTGCCGGAATATCTGAACGATATCGTTCGCGGCGCAAGTCTCGCACGCTGGATGGAGAGGCTGTCGGCCGACACCTATCAGCTCAAGGCGATGAAGGAAGGCTACGATCTCATCTGGCAGCGCATGCAGACCGAAAAACCACCGGGCGAACATGCCGCCGAAATCCTTCTCGACGTGCTGAAAAAGAAAAAACCCGGTCAGTTCTGACCGGGTTTTCTTTTGAGCCGATTGATCGGAGCGATCAGCGCTTCGAAACCGGGATGTAGTCACGCTTCGGTTCGCCGACATAGAGCTGGCGCGGGCGGCCGATGCGCTGTTCCGGATCCTCGATCATCTCGTTCCACTGCGCGATCCAGCCGACGGTGCGGGCAAGCGCAAACAGCACGGTGAACATGGTCGTGGGGAAGCCCAGGGCCTTCAGCGTGATGCCGGAATAGAAGTCGATGTTGGGATAGAGCTTCTTTTCGATGAAATATTCGTCGGTAAGTGCGATGCGCTCCAGCTCCATCGCCACTTCGAGCAACGGATCGTCCTTGATGCCGAGTTCGCCGAGCACTTCATGCGTCGTCTTCTGCATGATCTTGGCGCGCGGATCGTAGTTCTTGTAGACGCGGTGGCCGAAGCCCATCAGGCGGAACGGATCGTTCTTGTCCTTGGCGCGGGCAATATACTCAGGAATGTGGTCGACCGAGCCGATCTCATTCAGCATGTTGAGCGCTGCTTCGTTGGCGCCGCCATGGGCAGGGCCCCAGAGGCAGGCGATGCCGGCCGCGATGCAGGCGAACGGGTTGGCGCCCGACGAACCGGCAAGACGGACGGTCGAGGTCGAGGCGTTCTGCTCGTGATCGGCATGCAGGATGAAGATGCGGTCCATGGCGCGGGCAAGCACCGGATTGACCACATACTCCTCGCAAGGCACGGCAAAGCACATGCGCAGGAAGTTCGAGGCGTAATCGAGGTCGTTCTTCGGGTAAACGAAGGGCTGGCCGATATGGTACTTGTAGGCCATGGCGGCAAGCGTCGGCATCTTGGCGATCATGCGCAGGCTGGCGACCATGCGCTGATGCGGATCGGTGATATCGGTCGAGTCGTGATAGAAGGCCGACAGCGCGCCGACGCAGCCGCACATGACGGCCATCGGATGCGCGTCGCGGCGGAAGCCGGTGAAGAAGCGGCTCATCTGCTCGTGCACCATGGTGTGGTGCGTGACGCGGTAATCGAAATCCTTCTTCTGCGCGGTGGTCGGCAGTTCGCCGTAAAGAAGCAGATAGCAGACTTCGAGGAAGTCGCCATGCTCGGCCAGCTGCTCGATCGGATAGCCGCGGTGCAGCAGCACACCTTCGTCGCCGTCGATGTAGGTGATCTTGGATTCACAGGATGCGGTCGAGGTAAAACCCGGATCGTAAGTGAAGGAGGCGGTGTTCTTATAGAGAGCACCGATATCGATGACGCTCGGGCCGATCGTGCCGCTCTTGACGGCTAGGTCGACAGATTTGTCACCGATTTTTATTGTAGCGCTTTGATCCGTCATGCTGATCCTCCGAAATGGCGGTGGCGCCATAAAAGCGCCATAGGGGTTAAGCGTCCTCACCGATAGCTATATGATCGCGAAGCTAATGCCAAGTTACCGTGACGGCATTTTGTGCATTGCAGTATCACCTTTTAGGCACTGCAGCGATGAGCGGCGCGCATATCGGAAGCCAATGATTCGACTGGCCTTTTGACGCTCGCGATTTTCCCTCATATTTCAATCGATTATTCTTGCCGGATTTGATTGGAGGTTGCATTCTGGCCGCCTTCGCGGGTGACCTTGGGCGGCGCATGCAGGAACTGACGACAGTCGAATTGCGGCCGGAAGCTGGCGCCGGCTCAGCCGGCCCCTCCGGTTTTTCTCTGCCTGCCGTGGTGCCGCGACCGGCAAGGACGCAGTCGGCGACACCCTGGCGCCACCGGCTGCCGGCCGCAGCCCGGCATTCGCTGCGGGCCTGCAGGCACATGCTGAGCGAGGAGGCGGATCACGGCCGCCTGCTGCTGCTTTCACCGGTCTTCCTTGGCGCCGGCGCAGCCTTCTGGTTTCTGGCGGCATCCGATTTTCCGCTCATTGCATCGCTGCTCTCGCTGTCCGTATTGACGATCGCGGTTCTCATGACCGGCCGCAGCCGGACGGCGTTGCGGGCAACGCTGCTGGCGCTTGCACTGGTGGTTTGCGGCATGCTCTGCGCACAGTTCGAGAGCTGGCGGGCTTCGACCGTGATCCTCGATTCCTCGGTGACGACGACCGTGACCGGCCGTGTCGAACGGCGCGAAGGCGACGGCCGCGGGCGCTGGCGCTACATTCTTGCGCTCACCGGCACTGAAGCGCCGGAGTTGAAGCGGCCGCCGGGGCGCATAACCGCGATTGTCCGCGGCGCCGACACGCCTTTCGAGATCGGCGACATCGTCACCGGCAGGGCACGGCTGACGCCGCCGTCAGGCCCCGCACTTCCCGAACTCAACGACTTCTCCTTCAGCGCCTATTTCGACGGCATCGGCGCCAACGGCCTCTTCTACGGCGCTCCGGAGAAGGATTTGGAGGCGGGTCCGCAAGCGGCAAGATCGACGTCGGACGCTCTGCTCGAATGGCTCTACCGGCTGCGCAGCAGCATCGGCGACCGCATACGGTCGATCCTGCCCGGCGACACCGGCGCCTTTGCCGCCGCGCTGGTGACCGACGAGCGGCGCGCCATCTCGAATGCGACGACGGAGGCGCTGCGCCAGTCGGGCCTTGCCCATATCGTCGCGATCTCGGGTCTCAACATGGCGCTGTCGGCCGGCATTTTCTTCGTCGGCTTTCGCATGCTGCTCAGCCTCTTTCCTGTTGTCGCTCAGGCCTATCCGACGAAGAAGATCGCAGCCGCTGGCGCGCTCATCGCCGTCACCGCCTACTTTCTGATCTCCGGCTTCGGGGTCTCGGCCGAACGCGCCTTCATCATGATGGCCATCATGCTGATCGCCGTCTTCTTCGATCGGCCGTCGATCAGCCTGCGCAATGTCGTTCTCTCGGCGCTTGTTATCATCGCCATTTCACCCTCCGAAGTCTTGGGCCCGAGCTTCCAGATGTCCTTTGCCGCGACATTGGCACTGGTATCGGGCTATCAGCTGTGGAAGGATCGGCGCGTCCGCGAAAACGCCTTGCTCAAGCTGCCGATCTTCCGCCCGGTCGTGGCCGTCGCCGGTTTCTTCGGCGGCGTCCTGCTGACCTCGCTGATCGGCGGTTTTTCCACGGCGCTGTTTTCGATCGAGCATTTTCATCGGCTGACCGCTTACGGCCTGCCGGCAAACCTCGCGACGATGCCGATCATCTCCTTCATCGTCATGCCGGCCGGGCTGCTGGCGATGTTGCTGATGCCGTTCGGTCTGGACGCTCCGCTCTGGGAGGTGGTCGGCTTCGGTCTCGACCTGGTGATCGCTGTCGCCAAGACGGTGTCCGGCTGGGGCGGTGATATCGGCGTCGGCCGTCTGCCCGCCTGGTATTTCGCCGTCGCCGTGGCAGGCTTCCTGTTGCTGACGCTGCTGCGCACCCGGCTGCGCCATGCCGGCACATCGATCCTCGCCGTCTCGACGCTCATCCTGCTGGTTCTCCCGGCCCCTCGACCGCCGGATCTGGTGATTTCCGAGGATGGCAGCCTGGTCGCGCTGGTTGCAGTGGCGGCAATGGCTTCCAACCGTGAAAACCCGCCGGATTTCATCTTCGACCAATGGCAGAGAGCGCTGGTCCTGCCGACGCATCACCCGCCGAAAATGCTGGACGGCCCCGCTATTCCTCCGGAGGGAGAAGACCGCCGCGTCAGGCTTTCCCGCGATCAGCAAAACGAAGCGAGGACGGCGATGCGGGCGGCCGCCGCGGGCGGTGAAGCAAACCGCTTTTCCTGCGTCAAGAAGGCCTGGTGTACATCGAGGCTTGGCAATGGCCGCGTCATAACGGTCATCGACAATGCCGCCTATCTCGGTTCGGCCTGCGACGCGGCGGATATTGTCGTGACGTCTGTTCGCCTGCGGTTCAACGGCTGCCGCTCAGGCGCGACGCTCTTCACCGGTGAGACGCTGCGCAGGTCCGGTTCCGTCGAATTGCGCTTCGCGGACGCCGGCCTGGAGGTCGCAACCGCATTCGAGAGCCTGTCGCGGCCGTGGATGCGCCATCGTGCCTATGACTGGCGCAGCAACAGTTTTGCCGAAACCGGCCCGTCCAGCGTCAATGATAGCGGCGAATGAGGCCGACGAGCTTGCCCTGCACCTTGACGCGGTCCGGTCCGAAGATCCGGGTCTCGTAAGCCGGGTTGGCCGCTTCAAGCGCGATCGAGGCGCCCTTGCGGCGGAAGCGTTTCAGCGTCGCTTCCTCGTCGTCGACGAGGGCAACGACGATATCGCCGGGACTTGCTGTGCTGCCGTTGCGGATGATCACCGTGTCGCCGTCGAAGATGCCGGCGTCGATCATCGAATCGCCCTTGACCTCCAGCGCGTAATGTTCACCGGAGCCGAGCATGTCTGAGGGAACGACGATGTCGTGGGTGTTGTTCTGGATCGCCGAGATCGGAACGCCCGCAGCGATTCGGCCCATGACCGGCACCGAGACCGAGTTGCCGTTGTCGGCGGCGGGTTTGACCGGTGCGGGGGCGGCGACCGGCTGGGGCTTGCCGAGGCTGCCCTCGATGACGCTCGGCGAAAAGCCGCGCCGGGGCTGGATGCTGGGGCTGTAAGCTTCGGGAAGCTTGATGACCTCGAGCGCCCGGGCGCGGTTCGGTAGGCGGCGAATGAAGCCGCGTTCCTCAAGCGCCGTGATCAGGCGATGAATGCCGGATTTCGAGGCCAGATCCAGGGCATCCTTCATCTCGTCGAAAGACGGTGGAACGCCGGATTCCTTCATGCGCTCATGAATGAAAAGGAGAAGCTCCTGTTGTTTGCGCGTGAGCATCGGCGTGTGACCCCTGATTGAAACAAATCCAGAACAGACACTATATGTTCCATATGTGTTCCGCAAGTGGCTAAATTTCCGTAAAACTTGCCGCCAACTCGTTGAGATTTTTATTTTCATTCGCCGGATTGGCGCCATGTCTTGCATTGAGGATAGCGCCGTCGCACATCTCTTCGCGATTGCAGAAGGGGATATCATGAACACGCATGCCGCCAAACCGCACCCGCTCGATCATGTCGTGCTGCCGGTCGTCAATATCGATCTGGCGCGCGAAAGGCTCGGCAAGCTCGGCTTCACCGTTGCCGCCGACGCCCGCCATCCCTTCGGAACGGAGAATGCCTGCGTCTTCTTTGCCGACAAGACCTATCTGGAGCCGCTCGGTATCGCGAGCGTCGAGGAGAGCGAGGCATCGGCGCGGCAAGGCAATGTCTTCACCGCCCGCAACCGCGCTTTCCGCTTCCGCTGCGGCGATGAGGGGCTTTCGGCGGTGGTTTTCGGCACTGAAGATGCCGGCATCGACCATCAAAGCTTCATTTCAGGCGGATCGAGCGCCGGCGAGATGCTGGAGTTCAGCCGGCCGATGAAAATGCCGGATGGTTCTGAAAGCGTCGGCAGCTTCAAACTGGCCTTTGCGGGCGATCTGCGGGCACCCGATTTCTTTCTCTTCACCTGCCAGCGCATCAATCCATTGCCGGCCGACCGCGGCGCGCTGGAGACACACGCCAATGGCGTGACCGGCATTGCCGAGATCGCGCTCAGCGCGCCCGATGCCGCCGCCTTCGCCGGCTTCGTCAGCCTTGCCATGGCGCAATCGGCCGTCGAGAAAACCGGTTTCGGGGTCAATATCGCGGCGCCGAATGCGAAAATCAGCCTGATGACATCGGAAGGACTGGAGGCCTATTTCGAGGCCGCCGTCTCATCCGCCGATCGCGGTCTGCGCGGCCGGGCGATCCTCTTCACTGTTGCCGATCTTGCCGTGACAGAAGCGCATTTGGCTGCTAACGGAGTGACATACACGCGCAAGAACAACCGCATTTTGGTGAAGCCGGCGCCCGGGCAAGGCACGCTTTTCGCCTTCGAGGAAAGATGATGAGCACTGATACGAATTCGGAAGTCAGGATCGGCGAGGGCGCAGGCCAGGTCACCTTTTCCAATAGCGGCCGCCTGTCGCTGATTGCCGGCCCTTGCCAGATGGAGAGCCGCGACCATGCCTTCATGGTTGCCGGCACGCTGAAAGAGCTCTGTGCCAAGCTCGGAATCGGCCTCGTCTACAAGAGTTCCTTCGACAAGGCGAACCGCACCTCGCTCTCGGCCGAGCGCGGCATCGGGCTTGAAAAGGGCATGGAAGTCTTCGCCGACCTGAAGAAGGAGTTCGGCTTTCCCGTCCTGACCGACGTTCACACGGCCGAGCAATGCGCCGAAGTGGCAAAGGTGGTCGATGTCCTGCAGATCCCGGCCTTCCTCTGCCGCCAGACCGACCTTCTGATCGCCGCCGCCGAGACCGGCCGCGCCGTCAATGTCAAGAAAGGCCAGTTTCTTGCTCCTTGGGACATGAAGAACGTGCTGAAGAAGCTCAACGCCAGCGGCAACCCGAACGTGCTGCTCTGCGAACGCGGCGCCTCCTTCGGCTACAATACTTTGGTTTCCGACATGCGCTCACTGCCGATCATGGCATCGATGGGCGCGCCCGTCGTCTTCGATGCGACCCATTCCGTGGCGCAGCCGGGCGGGCAGGGCGATTCCTCCGGCGGTCAGCGGGAATTCGTGGAAACGCTGGCGCGCGCAGCGGTGGCGACCGGTATTGCCGGCGTTTTCGTCGAAACCCACCAGGACCCCGACAACGCACCGTCCGACGGCCCGAACATGGTCTATCTCAAGGACATGCCGCGGCTTCTGGAAAAGCTGCTGGCCTTCGACGCCGTCGCCAAGGGCTGACAGTCAAAAGCCTGACATGTTCGTGCTATAGCGACGATCGGACATGCAGGTCGAGGGTGCCGCAATGCGCCATTGTAATTTGCACGCCTTCGATTATGACAGGCTTCGAACGATTGATCACCCACCGAGCAGGAAGAACCCATGACTGCAATCACCGATATCATCGCCCGCGAGATTCTCGATAGCCGTGGCAATCCCACCGTCGAAGTCGATGTCTATCTCGAAGACGGCAGCATGGGCCGCGCGGCCGTTCCCTCGGGCGCCTCGACCGGCGCGCATGAGGCGGTCGAGCTACGCGACGGCGGCAAGCGCTACCTTGGCAAGGGCGTGCAAAAGGCGGTCGATGCGGCCAATACCGAGATTTTCGACGCGATCGGCGGCATCGACGCCGAAAACCAGATCCAGATCGACAACATCATGATCGAGCTGGACGGCACGCCGAACAAGTCGCGCCTCGGCGCCAACGCCATCCTCGGCGTGTCGCTGGCTGTCGCCAAGGCTGCCGCCCAGGCCTCCGGCCTGCCGCTCTACCGTTATGTCGGCGGCGCTTCGGCGAGCCTGCTGCCGGTGCCGATGATGAACATCATCAACGGCGGTGCCCATGCCGACAATCCGATCGACTTCCAGGAATTCATGATCCTGCCGGTCGGCGCCGATACGATCGCCGAAGCCGTGCGCATGGGTTCGGAAGTCTTCCATACGCTGCGCAAGGAACTGGCAGCCCAGGGCCACAATACCAATGTCGGCGACGAAGGCGGCTTCGCACCGGGTCTGAAGAGCGCGTCGGAAGCCCTCGACTTCATCGTCAAGTCGGTCGAGAAAGCCGGCTACAGGCCGGGTGAGGACATCTACCTCGGTCTCGATTGCGCCTCGACGGAGTTCTTCAAGGACGGCAAATACGTCCTCGAAGGTGAAGGCCGCACGCTCGAATCGGGCGCCATGGCCGAATATCTGGCCGAACTTGCCGCCAAGTACCCGATCATCTCGATTGAGGACGGCATGGCTGAAGACGACTGGGACGGCTGGAAGACGCTGACCGACCTCACAGGCAAGAAGACCCAGCTCGTCGGCGACGATCTCTTCGTCACCAACTCCGCCCGCCTGCGCGACGGCATCCGCATGGGCGTCGCCAACTCGATCCTCGTCAAGGTCAACCAGATCGGTTCGCTGACGGAAACGCTCGACGCCGTCAACACGGCGCATAAGGCTGCCTACACCGCCGTCATGTCGCACCGCTCCGGCGAAACCGAAGATTCGACCATCGCCGATCTCGCGGTCGCCACCAACTGCGGCCAGATCAAGACCGGCTCGCTGTCGCGTTCCGACCGGCTTGCCAAGTACAACCAGCTGATCCGCATCGAGGAAGGCCTCGGCCCCCAGGCCCAGTATGCCGGCCGCTCGATCATCCGCGGCTGATCGAATCTGCTTTCGACAATTTGACCCGCGCCCCTCCCGGCGCGGGTTTTTTGTTGCCCGTTTTTACGGTCAACGAACGGTTAATCTCTGGGCGTTATGCTGAACGAATTGGTAATGCGTTCAAGAGCATGCGTGTATGTGGACAAAGCATCATAAGAAGAGAAAATTCGGCCGCTTCGTCATTCCGGCCATGACGGTCGCCTTCCTCTCCTATTTCGGCTATCATTGCATTCACGGCGATTACGGCCTGCGCGCAACGGAGACGTTCGAGCATCAGCGCGTCGCGCGTGAAAAAGAGCTTGCGATCTTGAAGGCGAAGCGCGAACATCTGGAAAATCAGGTCGCGCTGCTGAGTGATGGCTCGCTCGACAAGGATATGCTGGACGAAAAAGCGCGCTATCAGCTCAATATGTCGCGCGCGGACGAGATCGTCATATTCAACCATTATTCCAATTAACCGGAATTAGGTTAATTGGAATTTTCTATGTATTTCCAATAGTTTAGTGTCGAATACGAGCCATGCAATTATGGCATTGCTGTGGTCATATTTCTTCCCTATGGTACGCGCCATCGAGAAACGACAAACCCATAGGGAGGGTTGAATGGCGCCGCGAAAGACCGCGACCGTTTCCAGCCGCAAAACTGCAGCAAAACCAGCAGCCAAAGCATCGAATGGAGGCCCGGTAGCCGACTTCGATCGGGATGAGGAACTCAAGGCCTATCGCGAGATGCTTCTGATCCGCCGCTTCGAGGAGAAGGCCGGTCAGCTTTACGGCATGGGCTTCATCGGCGGCTTCTGCCATCTCTACATCGGTCAGGAAGCTGTCGTCGTCGGCATGCAGATGGCGCAGAAGGAAGGTGACCAGGTCATCACCGCCTATCGCGACCACGGCCACATGCTGGCAACCGGCATGGAAGCGCGCGGCGTCATGGCCGAGCTGACCGGCCGCCGCAGCGGCTATTCCCACGGGAAGGGCGGCTCGATGCACATGTTCTCGAAAGAGAAGCATTTCTACGGCGGCCACGGCATCGTCGGCGCCCAGGTTTCGCTCGGAACCGGTCTTGCCTTTGCCAACCATTACCGCGGCAACGGCAATGTCTCGATCGCCTATTTCGGCGATGGCGCGGCCAACCAGGGCCAGGTCTACGAGAGCTTCAACATGGCGGCCCTCTGGAAGCTGCCGATCGTCTATATCGTCGAGAACAACCGCTACGCCATGGGCACCTCGACGGCCCGCGCCACTGCGCAGTCGAACTACTCGCTGCGCGGCTCCGGCTTCGGCATCCCCGGCATCCAGGTCGACGGCATGGACGTTCGCGCCGTCAAGGCGGCCGCCGACGAGGCGCTCGAACATTGCCGCTCCGGCAAGGGCCCGATCATTCTCGAAATGCTGACCTATCGTTACCGCGGCCACTCCATGTCGGATCCGGCGAAATATCGCTCGAAGGAAGAAGTGCAGAAGATGCGCTCCGAGCAGGATCCGATCGAGCAGGTGAAGGCACGCCTCATCGAAAAGGGCTGGGCCTCCGAAGACGATCTGAAGGCGATCGACAAGGATGTCCGCGACATCGTCGCCGACAGCGCCGATTTCGCCCAGGCCGATCCGGAGCCGGATGCATCCGAGCTCTACACCGACATTCTGCTCTAATCGGGGGAGGGAACCCATGCCTATCGATATCCTCATGCCCGCCCTCTCTCCGACGATGGAAGAAGGCACGCTGTCCAAATGGCTGAAGCAGGAAGGTGACAAGGTCACTTCAGGCGACGTCATTGCCGAAATCGAAACCGACAAGGCGACGATGGAAGTCGAAGCCGTCGACGAAGGCGTCATCGGCAAGCTGCTGGTCGATGCCGGCACCGAAGGCGTCAAGGTCAACACCAAGATTGCCGTGCTGCTGCAGGACGGCGAATCGGCCGACGCGATTTCTGCCGCTCCTGCTGCTGCTCAGCCGGCTCCGGTCGCTGCTCAGGAGGAAAAGCCGACCAACAGCGGTTCGGCTGCCGCTCCCGTTCCCGCCGAGCCGAAGGCTGCCGTTCCGAACGACCCGGAAATCCCCGCCGGCACCGAAATGGTGTCGATGACCGTGCGCGAAGCGCTCCGCGACGCCATGGCCGAAGAAATGCGCGCCAGCGACGACGTCTTCGTCATGGGCGAGGAAGTCGCCGAATATCAGGGCGCCTACAAGGTCACTCAAGGGTTGCTGCAGGAATTCGGCCCCCGCCGCGTCATCGATACGCCGATCACCGAACACGGCTTCGCCGGTGTCGGCGTCGGCGCCGCCATGGCCGGCCTTCGCCCGATCGTCGAATTCATGACCTTCAACTTCGCCATGCAGGCGATCGACCACATCATCAACTCGGCCGCCAAGACGCTCTATATGTCCGGCGGCCAGATGGGCGCGCCGATCGTCTTCCGCGGCCCGAACGGTGCGGCCGCCCGCGTCGGCGCCCAGCACAGCCAGGATTACGCCGCCTGGTACAGCGCGATCCCCGGCCTGAAGGTCGTCATGCCCTACACGGCATCCGACGCCAAGGGCCTGCTGAAGGCTGCGATCCGCGATCCGAATCCGGTGATCTTCCTCGAAAACGAAATTCTCTACGGCCAGCACTTCGACGTGCCGAAGCTCGACAATTTCGTGCTGCCGATCGGCAAGGCCCGCATCCACCGTCCGGGTAAGGATGTCACGGTCGTCTCCTTCGGCATCGGCATGACCTATGCGACGAAGGCCGCCGCCGAACTCGAAAAGATCGGCATCGATGTCGAGCTGATCGACCTTCGCACCATCCGCCCGATGGATCTGCCGACGATCATCGAATCGGTCAAGAAGACCGGCCGTCTGGTCACCGTCGAGGAAGGTTACCCGCAGTCGTCGGTCGGCACCGAAATCGCCACCCGCGTCATGCAGCAGGCCTTCGACTATCTCGATGCGCCGATCCTGACGATTGCGGGCAAGGACGTGCCGATGCCTTACGCCGCCAATCTCGAAAAGCTGGCGCTTCCGAACGTCGGCGAAGTCGTCGATGCGGTGAAGGCTGTTTGCTACAAATAAGGGGAGGGTATTTCGATGCCGATCAATATCACGATGCCCGCCCTCTCTCCGACCATGGAAGAAGGCAATCTGGCCAAGTGGCTGGTCAAGGAAGGCGACCCGGTCAAGTCTGGCGATGTGATCGCCGAGATCGAGACCGACAAGGCAACGATGGAAGTCGAAGCAGTCGATGAAGGCACGGTCGCCAAGCTCGTCGTTCCGGCCGGCACCGAAGGCGTCAAGGTCAACGCGCTGATCGCCGTTCTCGCCGCCGATGGCGAGGATGTCGCCGCCGCCGCAAGCGGCGCCGGTTCCGCCGCTCCGGCCAAGGCTGAAGCCGCACCCGCGCCGAAGGCTGAGGCTGCACCGGCGAAGGCTGAGCCCGCTCCGGCTGCTGCACCGGCGCCTGCCGCCGCACCCGCGGCGGTTTCGTCAAGCGGCAACCGCACCTTCTCTTCGCCGCTCGCCCGCAGGCTCGCCAAGGAAGCCGGCATCGACCTTGCGGCGGTCGCAGGCTCCGGCCCGCATGGCCGCGTCGTCAAGAGCGATGTCGAAGCCGCCGTTGCCGGCGGTGGCGCCAAGGCTGCCGCCGCACCGGCCGCTGCTGCTCCGCAGGCTGCCGCAGCTCCGGCTCCGGCCGCCGCAGTGCCGAAGGGCGCTTCCGAGGAAGCCGTGCTCAAGCTCTTCGAACCGGGTTCTTACGAGCTCGTGCCGCATGACGGCATGCGCAAGACGATCGCCCGGCGCCTGGTCGAATCCAAGCAGACGATCCCGCATTTCTACGTCAGCGTCGATTGCGAGCTCGATGCGCTGATGGCGCTGCGCGCCCAGCTGAACGATGCGGCTCCCCGCAAGGACAACGCTCCGGCCTACAAGCTCTCGGTCAACGACATGGTCATCAAAGCCATGGCGCTGGCGCTGCGCGATGTTCCCGACGCCAACGTGTCGTGGACCGATAGCAACATGGTCAAGCACAAGCACGCCGATGTCGGCGTCGCCGTCTCGATCCCCGGCGGCCTGATCACCCCGATCATCCGCAAGGCCGAGCAGAAGACGCTGTCTGTCATCTCCAACGAGATGCGCGATCTCGGTAAGCGGGCCAAGGACCGCAAGCTGAAGCCCGAGGAATATCAGGGCGGCACCAGCTCGGTCTCGAACATGGGCATGATGGGCGTGAAGAACTTCGCAGCCGTCGTCAACCCGCCGCATGCGACGATCCTCGCCGTCGGCGCCGGCGAACAGCGGGTCGTTGTCAAGGGCGGCGAAATGGCGATCGCCACCGTGATGTCCGTCACGTTGTCGACCGACCATCGCTGCGTTGACGGCGCGCTCGGCGCCGAGCTGCTCCAGGCCTTCAAGGGCTACATCGAAAACCCGATGGGCATGCTTGTCTGATCGCTGGGCGGAGGCGGAAATGACCAAGACCGTTCTTTGCTATGGCGACTCGCTGACCTGGGGTTATGACGCCGAGACGATCGGTCGTCATGAGTACAAGAATCGCTGGCCGAGCGTGCTTCAGGCAGCGCTCGGCAGCGAGGCGCGCGTCATCGCCGAAGGGCTGAACGGTCGCACGACCGCCTTCGACGACCACCTCGCCGATTGCGACCGCAACGGCGCGCGCGTTCTGCCGACGATCCTGCAGACGCATGCGCCGCTCGACCTCGTCATCCTTCTGCTCGGGACCAACGACATGAAGCCGGTCGTGGCCGGTTCGGCCTTTGCCGCCTGCCAAGGCATCAGCCGCCTCGTGCGGCTGATCCGCAACCACGCCTGGCCCTTCGAATTCGACGGGCCGGAGATCCTGATCGTGGCGCCGCCGGCGATCTGCGCGACCGGCAATGTGCCCTTCGCCGCCTCCTTTCCCGGCGGCATCGAGGAATCGGCAAAGCTTGCAACGCTTTATCGTGATCTTGCCGACGAACTCGGCTGCGGTTTCTTCGACGGCAACTCCGTCGCCAGGACCACGCCGATCGACGGCATTCACCTCGATGCGGAGAATACGCGTTCGCTCGGTCGCGGGCTGGAATCGATCGTGCGGATGATGCTGGGGATCTGAGGATATGACCGCCTTCATCGCCCTGCGGCAGGCCTCACGGCGGGATGCCTCGGAGCTGGCGATCCTGGCGGATATCGCATCGCATGGGTTTGCCTCCTGGCTCTGGTTTGCCGATGTGGCGAATGGCGTCAGCGACACGCCCTTGGAGCGGGGGCGGCTGAAGATGGGTGAGGAGGAGGCCGTTGGCGGCTGGCGGGATGCGGTCATCGCCGAGGCTTATGGCGAGGTCGCCGGTGTGGCGATCGGCCATGCGCTGGAGGACGGCATAGGTGATATCGAGGCGACGATCCCGGCGACCGCGCCGATGCTCGCCTTGCAGAAAACGGTTGTGGGAAGCTGGTTCATCGGCAGTCTCGGCGTCTATCGCCACCTGCGCGGCATCGGCATCGGACGCAGACTGCTGGAGGATCAGATCGACAGGGCCGATCGCCGCCCCGTCAGTCTCATTACCGCAAGTGATAACGAGGCGGCTCTGTCGCTTTATGGAAGAAACGGATTCCTGGAGGCTGCGCGCGCCGATGCCGTGCCGCTCTTCGACAACAGCAAGAGCCACGCGTGGGTGCTCATGACCCGCAGCGCAGCGTAACAAAGGGCAGGACACACATGGCTGAATCCTACGACGTCATCATCATCGGCTCGGGCCCGGGCGGCTATGTCGCCGCCATTCGCGCCAGCCAGCTCGGGCTCAAGACCGCGATCGTCGAGCGCGAGCATATGGGCGGCATCTGCCTGAACTGGGGCTGCATCCCCACAAAGGCGCTGCTGCGTTCGGCCGAGGTGCTCGACCATGCCAATCATTTCAAGGATTTCGGCCTCGTTCTCGAAGGCTCGGTCAAGCCGGATGCCAAGGCCGTCGTCGGCCGCTCACGCGCCGTTTCCGCCCGCCTGAATGCCGGCGTCGGCTTCCTGATGAAGAAGAACAAGATCGACATCATCTGGGGTGAGGCGAAGCTTTCAAAGCCCGGCGAGATCGTCGTCGGCAAGTCCTCGAAGCCTGTGGTCGAGCCGCAGCATCCGCTGCCGAAAAACGTCAAGGGCGAGGGCACCTATAGTGCCAAGCACATCATCATCGCGACCGGCGCCCGCCCGCGCGCGCTGCCCGGCATCGAGCCTGATGGCAAGCTGATCTGGACCTATTTCGAGGCGCTGAAGCCGGATGCGCTGCCGAAGTCGCTGATCGTCATGGGCTCGGGCGCGATCGGCATCGAATTCGCCAGCTTCTACCGCTCGATGGGCGTCGACGTCACGGTCGTTGAAGTCATGCCGACGATCATGCCGGTCGAGGACGCCGAAATCACCGCCATCGCCCGCAAGCAGCTGGAAAAGCGCGGCCTCAAGATCTTCACCAGCGCCAAGGTCACGAAGGTCGAGAAGGGTGCGGGCAGCATCACCGCCCATGTCGAGACGGCAGATGGCAAGGTGCAGCAGATCACCGCCGATCGGATGATCTCCGCCGTTGGCGTTCAGGGCAACATCGAAAATCTCGGCCTCGAAGCGCTCGGCATCAAGACCGACCGCGGCTGCGTCGTTGCCGACGGCTACGGCAAGACCAATGTCGTCGGCATCTATGCGATCGGCGATGTCGCCGGTCCGCCGATGCTGGCCCACAAGGCCGAGCATGAGGGTGTGGTCTGCGTCGAGAAGATCGCCGGCCTGCCGAACGTTCATCCGACCGACAAGGGCAAGGTCCCGGGCTGCACCTATTGCAACCCGCAGGTCGCTTCCGTCGGCATCACCGAAGCCAAGGCCAAGGAGCTGGGCCGCGACATCCGCGTCGGCCGCTTCTCCTTCGCCGCCAACGGCAAGGCGATCGCGCTCGGCGAAGACCAGGGCATGGTCAAGGTGATCTTCGATAAGAAGACCGGCGAACTGCTCGGCGCCCACATGGTCGGCGCCGAAGTTACAGAGCTCATCCAGGGCTTCGTCGTGGCGATGAACCTCGAGACGACCGAGGAAGAGCTGATGCACACCATCTTCCCGCATCCGACGGTCTCCGAGACGATGAAGGAAGCGGTGCTGGATGCCTATGGCCGCGTGCTGAACGCTTGATAATTTCCGGGGCCGCCCTCTTTGTCCGGGGTGGAAATTTACTCCAGGAGTGGAAAGCCACTCCGGGGTGGAAAAGATGAAAGGAAATCATCATGTCTATGGAGACGCAGGCGTTGCTGGTGTTTTTGCTGATCGGCCTGGTTGCAGGCTTCCTCGCAAGTCTGGTCGTCGGTGGCGGCGGCTTGATCAGATGCCTGCTGAGCGGCATCATCGGCGCCTTCGTCGGCGGTTATCTGTTCAGCGCGCTCGGCATTTCGCTGGGCATCGACAATGCGCTGGTGGTTCAGATCATCCACGCCACCGTCGGCGCCATTATCGTGGTGCTGATCGCCAGGGCGGTCGCTTAAAGGTAGGGCAGGGATGGAAGGCGTGGGCTGGATTTCGGCAATCATCATCGGCGGGCTTGCAGGCTGGCTCGCCGGCAAGTTGATGGACGCGCGGTACGGGATTTTCCTGAATATCGTGCTCGGCATCGTCGGCTCGGTCGTTGCAACCGCCATCCTCGCCCAGTTCCATGTCCAGCTCGCCAGCGGACGGCTCGGTTATTTCGTCACGGGTTTCCTTGGCGCATGCCTGCTGATATTCCTTGCGCGGCTGGTGCGGCGCTAGGTCCTGATGATTTGCCGCATAGGGGCGGTAGAAAGCTGAAACTGCAATGGTGACCATTCTCGACACGATCAATCCCGACGCCAAGCGCGTGCGCCATCCGGAGAAGGCGCATCGGCCGGATACGGAAGTCATGCGCAAGCCGGACTGGATCCGCGTCAAGGCGCCGACCTCCAAGGGTTATGCCGAGACGCGCGCGATCGTGAAGGAGCACAAGCTCGTCACCGTCTGCGAGGAAGCCGGCTGCCCGAATATCGGCGAGTGCTGGGACAAGAAACACGCCACCTTCATGATCATGGGCGAGATCTGTACCCGCGCCTGCGCCTTCTGCAACGTCGCCACCGGCAAGCCGAACGCGCTCGACATGGCAGAGCCGGAGAATGTCGCCAAAGCCGTCAAGGAGATGGGCCTATCCCACGTCGTCATCACCTCGGTCGACCGCGACGACCTGGAGGATGGCGGCGCCGAACACTTCGAAAAGGTGATCTGGGCGATCCGTGCGGCCTCGCCGGCAACGACGATCGAAATCCTGACGCCGGACTTCCTGAAGAAACCGGGTGCCTTGGAGCGCGTCGTCGCCGCCAAGCCCGACGTCTTCAACCACAATATGGAAACCGTCCCTGGCAATTACCTCACGGTTCGCCCCGGCGCCCGCTATTTCCATTCCATCCGCCTGCTGCAGCGGGTGAAGGAACTCGACCCGACCATGTTCACCAAGTCGGGCATCATGGTCGGCCTCGGCGAGGAGCGAAACGAGGTGCTGCAGCTGATGGACGACCTGCGCACCGCCGATGTCGACTTCCTGACGATCGGCCAGTACCTGCAGCCGACCCGCAAGCACCATAAGGTCGAAAGCTTCGTCACCCCGGACGAGTTCAAGTCCTACGAGACGGTCGCCTACAGCAAGGGCTTCCTGATGGTCGCCTCCAGCCCGCTGACCCGCTCCTCCCACCACGCCGGCGACGACTTCGCGCGGCTGAGAGCGGCTCGGGAAAAGAAGCTGTTGATGGCAGCCGAGTAAGATTTCGCAACCTTTCGCCCACGGTCAGGCTGCTGGCGAAATGTCTGCCAACCTCTCCTTGGTCGTGCTCGGGCTTGTCCCGGGCATCTGCCGCCGGTCGATGCGCAGCAGATCCTCGGCAAGGCCGAGGACGACATCCAGTGAGAGCGAGGTTGGTGAACAAGCTGACCGCGGCGATTCTGCCGCGGTTCTTCTTTGGGCGGTCGCCGATGAAGAGTGCATCCGGGTTGAAATCGACGCTGGCCGAAGCCCGCCGTATCCTGGTGATCGGCTGCCCCGGCAGCAGTCGCCCAAACCCGCACCGGGAAGAATGATTCTCGGCGCGGCGTTTCCTTTCATCGGCTGAGAGCCCACACTCCGAGCGAGGAGGCGGCAAAGGCAAGGGCGATGCGGAAGTTGTGAACGAACAGCCAGGTATCGAGCTTCGCCGAAGCCTGGTCGACGGCCACGGCCCTCGCAGCGAAAGCGTCATTGCTAGGCGCAAAATAAGCCATTGTCAGCACGAGGATGGCGGCGATACAGCCCGCCTCGGCAAGCCAGAGATTGCGGGTTGCCGCATTGTTCCAGTCGATCCAGAGCATGCCGGCCAGCCCGATCAGTGTTGGGATAACGACGAGTGGAATGGCGCGTTGGATAAAGCCGCCATATCTGCCGAACAAGTCAAGGAAATCGGCGGGAGGCAGGCTCTTCCAATGTCCGCCAAGAATGATGCCGATGGCAAGCATGACGCCCCCGAACCCTGCGGGACCGGCGATTGCCATGATTCTGAACAGCAGTGACATGTGATATCTTCCCTTTCATGGCCCTCAAGCTGTGCAGATGCCGGATACGGCGACCTTCTGAAACAGGTGCGGCCTGGCGACGGCGGATGCCGGATATGCAGCGACCTGGGCGCGAAAGTCGGGATGATTGAAGGCAGCTCGGAATGCCTCGTTCGATTCCCACACCGCATAGTTCAGGTAGGTCACGCTCTCGCCGAGTGCTCGATGGAGTTGAGTCGAGATGAAGCCCGGCTGTCGCTTCATAAACTCGGCATCGCGGCTCCAGACTTCGAGGAAACGCGGCTCATCAGCGGGATCGAGCGTGAAAAGGTTGATCAGCACGACCGGGGCAGCATCGATATCGATCTGGCGCTGGATGGGAAAATTCGCATCAAGGATCGTGTCCCAGGGAGTGGTGTAGCTTAGACGGCCACGGCTCATCCCAGAGGGCCGGATGAGTGTCAGCTTGCTGCTGGCAGGCTGATGAGTGGATCATCGCTCATCGTAGCGATTGTCTCAAGGGTCATATAGCGAGATCGCTGGACGGCCCATTCATCATTCTGTTCGAGCAGCAGCGCACCGACCAGGCGCACGATGGCGTCGTCGTTGGGGAAGATGCCGACGACCTCTGTCCGCCGCTTGATCTCGCCGTTCAATCGCTCAATCGGGTTGGTCGAGTGAAGTTTGGCCCAATGCTGCTTGGGAAAGGTCATGTAGGCGAGTACGTCTTGCTCAGCGTTGTCCATCAAACTGGCAAGCTTCGGGACCTTTGGCCTGATCTGGTCGGCGACGTTGCGCCACTGAGTGCTTGCCGCCTCCGGCGTGTCTTGAGCGAAGGCCGTGGCAATGAAGGCGGAGACGACGCGCCGTCCGCTCTTTCCAGCATGGGCCAAAGCATTGCGCATGAAGTGGACCCTGCAGCGCTGCCAGGTGGCGCAGAGCACCTTCGATACTGCGGCTTTGATGCCCTCATGGGCATCGGAGACGACGAGCTTGACGCCACGCAGACCCCGCCTGGTCAGCTTGCGCAGGAATTCCGTCCAGATCGCCTCGGCCTCGGACGTGCCGATCTCCATGCCGAGCACTTCGCGTCGGCCGTCGGTGTTGACGCCGACGGCGATGATGACTGCAACAGAGACGATGCGCCCGCCACGCCGGACCTTCAGGTAGGTAGCATCGATCCACAGATAGGGCCATTCGCCCTCGATAGGCCGGTCGAGAAAGGCCTTCACCTTCTCGTCGATCTCCTCGCACAGCCGGGAGACCTGGCTCTTGGAAATGCCCGACATGCCCATCGCCTTGACGAGGTCATCAACCGAGCGGGTCGAAACGCCCTGGATATAGGCCTCCTGAATAACCGCCGTCAGAGCCTTCTCGGCCATACGGCGTGGTTCAAGGAAGCTCGGGAAATAGCTGCCGGTACGAAGCTTGGGAATGCGCAGCTCGACGGTGCCCGCCCGCGTCTCCCAGTCTCGGTCGCGGTAGCCGTTGCGCTGGGCAAGTCGAAAGCCATTCTTCTCGCCATAGCCCGCACCGGTCTTCGTGCCGACTTCCAGCGCCATCAGTTTCTCGGCAGCAAAGCCGATCATCTCGCGCAGCAAATCGGCGTCAGCGCTCTTCTCAACGAGTGAGCGTAGGTTCATCATGTCGTCGGTCATCGGTGGAGTCCTTCAGGTTGGCTCTAAGCAACCCGACCCTACCGGAAATCACCGATGGCTATGAAATCCAGCTACACCACTCCCTGGGACACGATCGCATCAAGTGGTTGCATGTGCGTCATTACAGACTCCTGTCGAGTTGGTATAATGATGTCAATCTGGTGTAGTGCACACATAATAACTTGACATAATGATGTCAATAAAGATAGATGGTGACAAATGAAGGAAGCGACGCGAACCCCGATAGGTGAGGCCTTGACGGATCTGATCCTCTCGATGTTTCGGGTGAACAACTTGACCTTGACCTGGGGAGATCGACTTGTGGCGCCCTACGGGCTGACCAGCGCACGCTGGCAGATATTGGGGGCGATCGTGCATGCGGATCGGCCGCAGCCGGTGGCATGGCTGGCCCGGGACCTCGGCGCTAACCGCCAGAACGTGCAGCGCATCGTCAATGATCTGCATGGAGAAGGGCTGGTCGCATTCGAACCCAACCCGCATCACCGGCGGGCGCAGCTCGTCGTGCTGACCGGGAAAGGACAGCAAGCTTACGATGCCGCGATCGCTGCTTACAATCCGAGGGTCAATGCCATGGCCGGAGGGCTTTCACTTGCCGAAATCCAAACCGCGCATCGCGTCATGACGAGGCTGCGCAACAGTCTCGAAGGAGAAATTGATGCTGAAAAGCACGACTGATCGCTACGGCGCCATCGCCATCACCCTGCATTGGCTGACCGCCATATTCCTGCTCGTTGCCCTGGTCTCCGGCTTCCGAGCAAGCAACATCGTCGAACCGGTCGCAAAGGCGACGCTTCTTCGTGTCCATATCCCAGCGGCGATCATGGTTCTTCTGCTGACTGTGTGCCGCATCGTCTGGTGGTGGCTTTTCGACAGGAAGCCGCTGCCTGTTCAGGGCGCGCCCTTGTGGCAAGAGCGGCTGGCGCGCACTGTGCATCTTGCCTTCTACGTGGTCATCCTGGGCATGATTGCGAGCGGCATCGGCATGATCGCGCTGAGCGGCGCGGCGCAAGCCATATTCGGTGCCGGCACGGAACTGCCGAACTTCCACCTCTATCCGCCGCGCCTGCCGCATGGGCTTGGGGCAAATCTTCTGCTGGCACTGCTTTCCGCACATGTTGGAGCGGCGCTGTTCCATCAGTTCGTCCGCAGCGACAGGTTGCTCCGGCGTATGTGGTATGGGCGCTGAGACCGAAAATCTGCATCTCAGCGCCCTGCTAGCGCTTGCGACGAGATAGTCGCGCCGCCGTCGCCCCGTTCTCAGCTAAAATCCCGCCGTCGGATGCGCCAGCTTCTTGATCTTCTTGGCGCAGCCGCTTAAGTGCCGCCTATGCCGCACTTCGAAACGCACCGTTCCGTCCCGCATACGCCCGACCAGATGTTCGATCTCGTTGCCGATGTCGAACGTTATCCCGAGTTCCTGCCGCTTTGCGAGGCGCTGTCGGTCAGAAGCCGCAAAGAGCGTGACGGCAAGATCCTGCTCGTGGCCGATATGACCGTCGGCTACAAAGCGATCCGCGAGACCTTCACGACGCAGGTGCTGTTGAACCGGGCCGAGCGCGTCATCGAGGTCAAATATATCGACGGCCCGTTCAGATATCTCGACAACCGCTGGCATTTCGCCGAGACGCCGACCGGCGGCTGCACCGTCGATTTCTTCATCGACTACGAGTTCAAGAGCCGCATTCTCGGGGCATTGATGGGCTCGATGTTCGACCGCGCCTTCCGCATGTTCACCGAAGCCTTCGAGACGCGCGCGAGCAAGATCTACACGGCGGCCTGAGGGGCGGCTGCAGCACCGTCAGGGCGTCAGGAGCGAACGCACCATCTCCAGCGCCGTCCGGACCGTTGCCAGCCGAACTTCGCTGCGGCCGATATCGCCATAGAGCATTTTCCGATGGATGAGCGCGCCGGCGCGCGATTGGGCGGCGAGATGCACGAGGCCGACCGGCTTTTCGGCCGATCCGCCGCCGGGGCCGGCAATGCCGGTGACGGCGACGGCGATGTCGGCACGCGAGCGGAAGAGGGCGCCATGCACCATCTGCCGCGCCGTTTCCTCGGACACCGCCCCGAAACGCAGCAATGTTTCCGCCTGGACCCCAAGCAGCTCGGTCTTTGCCGTGTTCGTATAGGTGACGAAGCCCCGGTCGACGACCGCCGACGATCCCGATATCTCGGTCAGCGCGCCTGATATCAGCCCGCCAGTGCAGGATTCGGCGGTCGAGATCATCAGCCCCGCGGCCGTGAAGTCACGGATGATTGTCTGCGCCGCCGACAGAATGTCCTCGGGAAAAAGGCTCATCGTTTCCCCCCGCGATAGACGACGGTCGCCGTGGCGATCGCCGCGATGCCTTCGCGCCGGCCGACGAAGCCGATCGTCTCGTTGGTTGTCGCCTTGACCGAGCAGCGCTCGATCTCGATGCCGAGATATTCCGACAATTTCGCCCGCATGGCCTCGCGATGCGGGCCGACCTTCGGCGCCTCGGCGATCAGCGAGACATCGGCATTCATGATCGTGCCGCCGCGCTCGCGGACGATTGCGGCGGCATGCTCGATGAAGATGCGCGACGCCGCTCCCTTCCATTGCGGGTCGGAGGGCGGGAAATGGTCACCGATATCGCCGGCGCCGCAGGTGGCGAGCAGCGCGTCGGTCAGCGCATGCAGCGCGACGTCGGCATCCGAATGGCCTTTCAGCTTCTGGTCGTGCGGAATGAACACGCCGCAGAGCGTCACGCCATCGCCCGCTACGAGCTGGTGCACGTCGTAGCCATTGCCGGTGCGCACATCAGGAAGCAGCGACGTCGACAGTTTGTCGTCGGCCATGGCGATATCCTTCTTCACCGTCAGTTTGACGTTATCGGCCGTGCCCTCGACGATCGTTACCGGAATGCCCGCCCATTCCGCGATCGAGGCATCGTCGGTGAAATCGCTGCGCCCGCTCGCCGCTGCCTTTTCATGCGCGTCGAGGATCGTTTCGAAGGCGAAGGATTGCGGCGTCTGCGCGGCGTAGAGGTGCTCGCGCGACACCGTCGTCAGCACGGCGCCAATGCTGTCGGCGCGTTTCAGCGTGTCGGTCACGGGTGTCGCCGGCAGGACAGCGGCCGCGCCGTCGCCAAGGTTCTCGGCGATGCGGTCGAGAAGCACATGGTCGAAGAACGGCCGCACCGCGTCATGGATCAGCACATGGCTGATTTGCTTGCCCTTGAGATGTCGCAGCCCCGCCAGCACGGATTGCTGCCGGGTCGCCCCGCCATGCACGGTTTCGATCGGGGTTGCCGAGACGATGTGGCGCAACGCCTTTGCAAACAGTGCCTCGTCATCAGGATGAATAACGACGACGATCTCGGTCGCCGGCCCCCACGTCATGAAGTTTTCAAGCGTATGGGCGATAACCGGCTTGCCGCCGATCAGGCGATACTGCTTGGGGCCTTCCTTGGAGGAGCCTGCACGCTCGCCGCGGCCGGCGGCGACGATGACAATTCCAGCCGATATCGGTTGCTTAGAAGGCATTTGCAGCATAAATCCCCTAAAATATGCGGAATTGACCCGAGTGCTCTAACGTCTTGCATTGGCCTTTTCCAGCATCCGCCCGAAAAATATCGATTTCGATCAGAGCCCCCTTGGCAAGCAAGGGAACAATGGCTAAAAATCATGCAGTTCCACAGTGTGCCCGAAAGATAATCATTTGATTTCCAAGGACCTCGCAGCGCCTTTCCGAATCGGACCCGTATCGGTGCGGAACCGTGTCGTGCTGGCGCCGATGTCCGGCGTCACGGACATGCCTTTCCGCGAGCTCGCCTGGCGCTTCGGCGCCGGCCTTGTCGTCACCGAAATGGTGGCGAGCCGCGAACTGGTCAACGACACGGCCGAATCCTGGTCGCGGCTCAGGGCCGCCGGCTTCCGGCCGCATATGGTGCAGCTTGCCGGCAGGGAGGCGCACTGGATGGCCGAGGCCGCGAAGATCGCTGCCGATCACGGTGCCGATATCATCGACATCAACATGGGCTGCCCGGCAAAGAAGGTGATCGGCGGTTACTCCGGCTCGGCGCTGATGCGCGATCCCGATCATGCGCTCGGCCTGATCGAGGCGACGGTCAAGGCCGTCGATATTCCCGTGACGCTGAAGATGCGCCTCGGCTGGGACGAGAATTCGATCAACGCGCCTGAGATTGCGCGCCGCGCCGAAGCGGCCGGCATTCAGCTCGTGACCATTCATGGACGCACCCGCATGCAGTTTTACGAAGGCCGCGCCGATTGGGACGCGATCCGTCCCGTCCGCGAGGTCATCTCGGTTCCGCTGATCGCCAATGGCGATGTCGAAACTGCAGAGGACGCGCAGGAAATATTGCGCCGCTCCGGCGCCGATGCCGTGATGATGGGCCGGGGTTGCCAGGGCAGGCCATGGCATGCCGGCGTCATTGCTGGTGCCGCCGCGCCGCGACCCCAGGAGATCGCCGATATCGCTGTCGAACATTACGCGATGATGCTGGATTTCTACGGAGAGGCGGTGGCGATCCGCCATGCCCGCAAGCATCTCGGCTGGTATCTCGATCGTTTCGCCCCTGATCTCGCCGGCGGCGATAAGGCTGCGATCATGACCTCCCGCGATCCGCGCGAGGTGGCCGCACGCCTTTATCAGGCCCTTTATCAGGCATTGGCATCGGGTGTTGTCGACAGCCGGGAGGCGGCATGACGAAGGATACGACTTCTCCGCCCGATCACGCCGGCGGAACCGTCGCCATGGCCGTGCTCAACGCCATCCAGAACCCCGTCGTCATGGTCGACGAATCCGGCTTCGTCGTTTTCGCCAATTGGGAGGCGGAGGCCTTCTTCGGCGCCAGCGCCCCGCATCTGGCGCGTTATCGCATCTCGACCTTCATTCCCTTCGGCAGCCCGCTGCTCGCCCTGATCGACCAGGTGCGGGAGCGCAAGGCGCCGGTCAACGAATATCGCGTCGACCTGAGTTCGCCCCGCCTCGGCCAGGACAAGCTCGTCGATCTCTACGTCGCCCCGGTGCTCAGCGAGCCCGGCGCCGTCGTCATCGTCTTTCAGGAACGCTCGATGGCCGACAAGATCGACCGGCAGCTGACGCATCGCGCCGCCGCCCGCTCGGTCACCGGTCTCGCCTCGATGCTGGCGCATGAGATCAAGAACCCGCTCTCCGGCATCCGCGGCGCCGCTCAGCTGCTCGAACAATCCGCGGTCGACGACGACAGGGCGCTGACCCGGCTGATCTGCGACGAGACCGACCGCATCGTCTCGCTGGTCGATCGTATGGAAGTCTTTTCCGACGAACGCCCGGTCGACCGCATGCCGGTCAACATCCATTCCGTGCTCGATCACGTGAAGGCCGTCGCCAAGGCGGGTTTTGCCCGCAACATCCGCGTTACCGAGAGCTACGACCCGTCGCTGCCGGCCGTTTATGCCAATCGCGACCAGCTAGTGCAGGTCTTCCTCAATCTGGTGAAGAACGCCGCCGAAGCCGTGGGCGATCGGCCGGACGGCGAGATCCTGCTGACGACGGCCTATCGCCCCGGCATCCGTCTCTCCGTCGCCGGCACCCGTGAAAAAATCTCGCTGCCGCTGGAATTCTGCGTGCACGACAACGGCCCCGGCGTTCCTGCCGATCTGCTGCCGCATCTCTTCGATCCCTTCATCACCACCAAGACGAACGGCAGCGGCCTCGGCCTGGCGCTGGTCGCCAAGATCATCGGCGATCACGGCGGCATCATCGAATGCGACAGCCAGAACAGCCGCACGACATTCCGCGTTCTTATGCCGGCGTCGAAGGACGCCTCGCTTGAAGACGCCTCTTCCGCAAGCTCGACAGGACCTTCTCGATGACAGCCACGATCCTCGTTGCAGATGATGATGCGGCCATCCGGACCGTGCTCAACCAGGCTTTGAGCCGCGCCGGCTATGACGTTCGCATCACCTCCAACGCCGCTACCCTCTGGCGCTGGATTTCGGCGGGTGAAGGCGATCTTGTCGTCACCGATGTGGTGATGCCCGACGAGAACGCCTTCGACCTCTTGCCGCGCATCAAGAAGGCGCGTCCCGACCTGCCGGTTCTTGTCATGAGCGCGCAGAACACCTTCATGACGGCCATCAAGGCCTCTGAGAAGGGCGCCTACGACTACCTGCCGAAGCCCTTCGACCTGACCGAGCTGATCGGCATCATCGGCCGCGCGCTCGCCGAGCCGAAGCGCAAGCCGGCCAAGCTCGAAGAAGACATGCAGGACGGCATGCCGCTCGTCGGCCGCTCGGCGGCGATGCAGGAAATCTACCGCGTGCTCGCCCGCTTGATGCAGACGGACCTGACGCTGATGATCACCGGCGAATCCGGCACCGGCAAGGAGCTCGTTGCCCGGGCGCTGCATGATTACGGCAAGCGCCGCAACGGCCCCTTCGTTGCGATCAACATGGCGGCGATCCCGCGCGACCTCATCGAATCGGAACTTTTCGGCCATGAGAAAGGCGCCTTCACCGGCGCGCAGACCCGCTCGACCGGCCGTTTCGAGCAGGCCGAAGGCGGAACGCTCTTCCTCGACGAGATCGGCGACATGCCGATGGACGCCCAGACCCGGCTTCTGCGCGTCCTGCAGCAGGGCGAATACACCACCGTCGGCGGCCGCACGCCGATCCGCACGGATGTGCGCATCGTCGCCGCCACCAACAAGGATCTGAAGCAGGCGATCAACCAGGGCCTCTTCCGCGAGGACCTCTATTACCGCCTCAACGTCGTGCCGCTGCGCCTGCCGCCGCTGCGCGACCGCGCCGAGGATATTCCCGATCTCGTGCGCCATTTCATCCAGCAGGCCGAAAAGGAAGGCCTCGGCTCCAAGCGCTTCGATCAGGAAGCGCTGGAACTGATGAAGGCCTATGCCTGGCCGGGCAATGTCCGCGAGCTAGAAAATCTCATCCGCCGGCTGATGGCGCTCTATCCGCAGGATGTCATCACCCGCGAGATCATCGACGCGGAACTGCGCTCCGACGTGCCCGACAGCCCGATCGACAAGGGTCCGATCCGCAGCGGTTCGATGACGATCGCGCAAGCCGTCGAGGAGAACATGCGCACCTATTTCTCAGGCTTCGGCGAAAACCTGCCGCCGCCCGGCCTCTATGACCGCGTGCTGACGGAAATGGAATATCCGCTGATCCTGGCGGCACTCACGGCAACGCGCGGCAACCAGATCAAGGCGGCCGATCTTCTCGGCCTCAACCGCAATACCCTGCGCAAGAAGATCAGGGAACTCGGTGTTTCGGTCTATAGAAGCTCCCGCACCGCCTGAATGAAAACTGCCTGAATGAAAAGAGGGCGGCGGGCCCTCATGTTGCCCACCGCCCACTTCCTCCCGGCGTCCGCCGCCACGGTCGGGAAGAGATTGAATCTAGCTGAGCCGGGTCGCGGTTTATATCCGGGCGGACAAACAAAAGCGCAGTGTCATTCAACGGTCACAGAGCATTTGCGACCAGCGGTTTGCCGCCTGGCGAATGTCATTGAAGTTGCTGCGGTCGTAGCTCCAGCGCCTGTGGATAGGCTGTGGATAACAGGTGGATGACAGGGGTCGATCGGCTCGCGATAACGTCCCTGTTTCATTTGCATGTTGCCAATCCGTTCCGAATCTCATCATCTGCCGTTGCTGCTGTCGACATCCGCCGCAAACGTCGTCGATTGCATGCTACGGGCGCTCCGGCTGATGTCGTTGAGCGCCCTTTTTCTTTCCGCTCCTCGCATATCGTCGCTCATGCCATAGATTACGCCAGTCGGTCGTCGATCGATCGCGCAACGCCGGTGACCGGCCGGCACATTTTTCGGGAGCTGCATGATGGAATATCGTCGTTTGGGAAAGTCGGGTCTGCAGGTGAGCGAGTTCTCGTTCGGCTCGTGGGTCACATTCGGCAAGCAGGTCCATGGAGGCGACGCCGTCGACCTCATGAAGCTTGCCTATGACAATGGGGTGAACTTCTTCGACAATGCCGAAGGCTATGAGAGCGGCAAGTCCGAGATCGTCATGGGCGAGGCGTTGAAATCGCTTGGCTGGAGCCGCGACAGCTTCGTCGTCTCGAGCAAGGTCTTCTGGGGCGGCCAGAAGCCGACGCAGCGCGGCCTGTCGCGCAAGCACGTGACCGATGCCTGCCACGCCGCGCTGAAGCGGCTTCAGGTCGACTATCTCGACCTCTACTTCTGCCACCGCCCTGACATCGACACGCCGGTCGAGGAAACGGTGCGGGCGATGCACGATCTCGTCGCCCAGGGCAAGGTGCTCTATTGGGGGACGTCGGAATGGTCGGCGCAGCAACTGACGGAAGCCTATGCCGTGGCGCGCGACCTGCGCATCACGCCGCCGACCATGGAGCAGCCGCAGTACAATATCTTCGAACGCCAGAAGGTCGAATCCGACTATCTGCCGCTCTACGACCTGATCGGCCTCGGCACCACGATCTGGTCTCCGCTCGCCTCCGGCGTCCTGACCGGCAAATACAATAACGGTGTGCCGGCCGACAGCCGCATGAACCTGCCGGGCTACGAATGGCTGAAGGAGAAATGGTCCAGCGATGCCGGCCGCGCCCAGCTCAAACAGGTGGGCGAACTCGCCAAGCTTGCGGACGAGATCGGCCTGTCCATCACCCATCTCGCCTTGTTGTGGTGCCTTGCCAATCGCAACGTCTCCACCGTCATTCTCGGCGCCTCGCGCGCCAGCCAATTGCAGGACAATCTCGCGGCGCTGTCCCACAGGCAGAAGATGACACCTGAGGTGCTGGACCGGATCGACGGGATCGTCGGAAACAAACCGGAAGGCCCGCGTCGATTCTAGAACCTGTCGCGCGAGACTGTGCGCTAACGACCTGCATGAAAACAAAGACCTGAAGGCCGCGGCATCAGGTCGACAGGCGCGGATCGGGAACGATCCGCGCCTGTGGCACCATTCGGCATGTGGGCCTAAGCGAGGGCTTCCGCCTGACGAAGGAAGTTCTGGAACTGCTCCTCCGGGACGAACGAACCGCCTGTCGTCCAGAGGATGTGCGTCGCCCGCGACATCTTCTTCTCGATGCCGTGCACTGTTTGGAAACGCCGGCCTTCCCTATGGCGCAAAAGGAAGTCCGGGCCGAGCAAGGCGGCGGCGGCCGAGGGCTCCAGCTTCTGCCTTTGAGTGATCCACGCCATTCGAAGCAGCTTGAACAGATCGTCGTCGGCGGCCGTGTAGACGCCGGCGAGCATCTCTCGCATCACCTTGGCGACGAAGGCCGACATGCGGGCGACGGCCATGCCATCGGCTTCGGTCTTGTTCGTCAGGCCGACGTCGTAGACCGACACCAGTTCCTGCGAACCCGACATCATATGGACGAGGGCGCAGGGCGACTGAACCGGCTCGACGAAGAACGCGTGCACGTTGTCGCCGAAGATCGCTTTGGCGCCGAAGGCGACGCCGCCCGGCGCTCCACCAATCCCGCATGGCAGGTAGAGGAAAAGCGGGTTCTCCTCGTCGATGGTGATCCCACGCTCGTCGAGCTGCGCTGCCAGCTCCGACGCCGCTGCGCTGTAACCGAGGAACAGGTGCCGCGATTGTTCGTCGTCGACAAAATAGATCGTCGGATCGGCGCCGGCGATGTCGCGGGCGTTTTCGACGGCTGTCGTGTAGTCCGCCTCGTGCTGGATGACATCGACGCCGAGCTTCCGCAGGCGCTCGACCTTCCAGGCCTTGGCGTCGGACGACATGTGAACCGTAGCTTTGAAGCCGAGGGCGCGCGCGGCGATGCCGACGCTGAGACCCAGATTGCCGGTGCTGCCCACCGCCACGGTATAACAGGAAAATATCGCGCGGGCCTCTTCGGTTGCCAGCTTCCGGATATTTTCGCCGTCACCGAGCAGTCCGTTCTGACGGGCGAGGCCTTCGGCAAACAGGAAAACCTCGTAGACGCCGCCGCGAGCCTTGATGGAGCCGGCGACTGGCAGGTGGCTGTCGGCCTTGATGAAGACATTGCCGAACTCTCTCGTTCGATAGCCGAGTGCCTCGCGGAGCTCCTTGAGTTCCACCAGTTCGGAGCGGATCTCGCCGCCCGTATCCTTCAGTTCCGGAAAGCAGGTGGCAAGAAGCGGCGCCAGGCGCTGCCAGTTCTGGCGCGCGCTCTCCACGTCGGCCGGCGAAACCGGCAGGTCCGAGGTATCGATCGCCTGTTTCCGGTAGGACGGATTGAGCCAGAGGGTCGGCCGGCCCGCGAGAACATCGTCGCGAGCGGGGTCCGTGGGCAGTATCGTGTTCATGGACATTTCCATTCGTGAGCCGGGCAGCGGTGGGTCAGTGTCTTAGGACGCGGGCGAGGAAAGAGCGAGCCCGGTCGTTTTTCGGATTGTCGAAGAACTCGTCCGGCTTTCCGACCTCGATGATCGAACCTTGGTCGATGTAGACGACACGGTCGGCAACCTCTCTTGCGAACCCCATTTCATGCGTCACGACCATCATCGTCATGCCTTCGGCGGCCAGTTCCCGCATAACATCAAGGACTTCGCCGACCATTTCCGGATCGAGCGCGCTGGTGGGCTCGTCGAACAGCATCACATGCGGCTCCATGGCCAGCGAGCGCGCAATGGCCACGCGTTGCTGCTGGCCGCCGGACAGTTGACTGGCATATTTGTGCGCATGCGCCTTGAGGCCGACTCGGCCGAGAAGCTTCACAGCGGTCGCTTCGGCTTCTTCCCGTGACTTCCTGCGAACGCGCATCGGCGCAATGGTGATATTGTCCAGCACGGTCTTGTGCGGGAACAGGCCGAACTGTTGAAACACCATGCCGACGCCCTTGCGGATCGCCGCGAGTTCGCGTTCGCCGCCGAGCTTCCGGTCCGCCTCGACCGGCATTTCATAGCCGTCCACCACGAGGCTGCCGTTCTGGTACATTTCGAGGCCGTTGACGCAGCGGATCAGGGTCGATTTTCCTGAGCCGCTGGCCCCGAGGATGACCATCACTTCACCGCGTGTGACGGCGAGATCGATGTCCTTGAGCACATGGTGAGCGCCGTAGAACTTGTTCATGCTTTTCATTTCGACGATGGCGTTCATCGTGATGTCTCCGTGTTGGAACAGCTCACCGGGCGCTCGTTGCCATATGGTCTTCGAGCTTTCTGGCGGCATAGGTGATCATCGAGCCGACCAGGAAATAGGTGACGAGCAGGAACGAGAGGACTTCGAAGGTCCGGTCGCCATATTGGGGATTCGCCAGGATCATCTGCCCCGCGCGGAGAAAATCCGTCAGTCCGATGATGAAGACGAGCGGCGCCGAGTTGAAGATATCGAGGACGTTGCCGACCAGCGGAGCGACCACGACCCGGAGCGCCTGCGGCAGAACGATCGAGCGGTTGATGTCGAATTCGCTCATGCCGAGAGACCTTGCGGCCTCGATCTGGGCGCGGGGAACCGCCTGAAGGCCGCTGCGGACGTATTCGGCGACGTAGGCGGAATAGAAGACCGTGAACCCGATCATGCCGCGCGCGACGTCAGCCAGTCCCCACTGCGGCGCAAGGACCGGCATGAGGATCCAGATCCAGTAAACGACGAGGATGAGCGGGACCGACCGCATCACCTCGATGTACCAGGTGCAGATGATCCTGAGACTTGAGAGCCGGCTCTGCCGTCCGAACGCGAGCAGGATGCCGATCGGCAGAGACAGGACCGACGTCACCAGCGTCAGGAGCACACTGAGAAGAAGTCCGCCCCAGAGCCCCACGCCCGGAGAGGCCATGACCGCCACAACGACGATGAAGCCGGTGAACGCCGCGGCAGGCATCACCTTCCTGGACAATGGCATATACGACGTCAGCACCCAGCCCAGCATCGTCGCGCCGACGACGCCTGCTGCCGGCAGTGCATTGCCCGGATCGCCATGATCGACGATCAAAAGCAGCAACGGCACGACAACGAGTACGAGACCGTGATGGGGCTTGAACGAAAACACGCAGCCGAGACCGGCGCCGAGTATCGCGCCGATGATCGCTGACGCCGTCCATGCCCGCCACGCCTGATCAGCGGGGAATATGCCAATCATCAACACCCGCAGGCTCGCTGCGATGATGTCCCACCGTGCCGTGGTCAGCGCCCAGTCAAAGATGGAATAGGCGAGCCAGAGAACACCAGGGATGACCAGTAGCGACAGGACGACGTCGAAAGGCTTTCCAAAGAGGTTGTGACGGGTCCAGTTGATCGAGGCGGTGATCATCGCGACACTCCCATTGGGTTGAGACGGCGGTTCGCCCAGTACACGGCCGAACTGATGATCCAGCTGAGGATCAGGTAGGACGCCATGACGATGATGATGCCTTCGAGGCTGTGACCGGTCTGATTGGCGATCGTGCCGTAGATGTTGAACAGATCCGGATATCCGACCGCGATCCCGAGCGCGGTGTTCTTGGTCAGGCTGATATACTGGTTGCCGAAAGAGGGGAGAACGACACGGAATACTTGAGGAAGGACGATGTCGTTGACGGTGTCGCGTCGGCTGAGGCCGAGCGACCCCGCGGCTTCCCACTGGGCCTTCGGAAGAGCGTCGATCGCGCCGCGGACGATCTCGGCAATGAAGGAAGCGCTGTTCACGACGACGGCAAGCAGGAGAGCCGCCATCTCAGGGCTTATGCTGGTTCCACCGCTGGCCTTGAACTTGTTGGCGACGGGAAAATCGACGGTCATTCCGCCGGTCGCGATCAGGAGCCCGAAGCAGACGGCAGCTGCGAAAATGCATATGCGCCGCATTCCACGGATGGGGTCGAACACTGCTCCGAGAACCGACACGCATGTGGCGGTGACGAGGATGAGCGAAAGAGTGGAGACGCCGCCGCTCCAGGACAAGGTGGGAACATATATGCCTTGCTGACTGACGATAAGACCGCCGTAGAGCTTTGCTGCAGACGCCATGGGAGGAAAGCGCAGGACGACCGCGAAATACCAGAAGACGAGCTGTATGAGCAGCGGCGTGTTGCGGACGAACTCGACGATCCAGAAACAGAGGTTCCTCACCACCCAGTTGGTGGAGAGACGGCCGACGCCCAGCATCGTTCCGAGGGTCGTGCTGAGGATGATTGCCAGCAGTGCGATCTTCGCGGTGTTGAAAATGCCTGTGACGAAAGCCGACGCGATCGACATCTCCGAAGAGAACTGGGCGAGGTTGGGGACGACGCCTTCATCGGATGTCAGCGTCCATCCTTCGCTGATATCGAAGCCGGCGGTGTTGGCAAGAAACGAGAAGCTGAATCGTATGCCCTTCTCGGCAAGGCCAGCCTTGACCGCATATGCCAGCATGCCGAGCAGCACGACGACCAGAGCGACGATTCCGAGCTGGATCGCTTCGTGCCGGATGCGATTGCGCAGGCGCCGCGACCTCAGTCTATCGCTCTCTGCCATGCCGCGGATCGCACTCGTTTCGTGGATTGTCATGTTCAGGCTCCAAGAGCTTGGGGGGCGAAACGTTGTGGTTCCGACCCCCGGAAGGCATCAGTTCCAGAGCGGCGAGTAGATGGCGCCGCCCTGCGTCCACAAGGCGTTCGGCGTGCCCTTGCGGTCGAGATACATCTTGGTCTTCGGGCCTAGGTTGCGATCATAGGCCTCGCCGTAGTTGCCGACGGCTTTGATCGCCTGAGCAATGAAGTCGTCGGAGAGGCCGAAGTCCTTGCCGTAGCCGCCGCCATTGCTGCCGAGGAACTTCTGAATGAAGGGGTCCTCGCTCTTCAGCTTTTCGGCCAGATTAGCCTGGGTGATCCCGGACTCCTCTGCCTGGAAGAGGCCGTATTCGATCCAGCGCAGCGCGTTGCGCCACTTGGAGTCGTTGGCAGCCACGAAGCCACCGAACGGGGATTTGTCCAGCGTGTCCGGGAGGATCACATAGTCGGCCGGCTTTGGCGCGTTCCCCGCCCAGGCGGCAAGGGCTGATTTGTCGGTGCTCATCGCGTTGCAGCGCCCCGAGTTGAGAGCGGAGAAAAGCTTCTCGAGGTTTTCATAGGTCAGAACCTTGGAATCCTTCCAGCCACGCGCTTTGAAAGCGGCAGCCAGAACGGTCTCGGTGGCCGATCCCTGGGTGGTGCAGATCGTTGCGCCATCGAGGTTTGCGAATTCCTTGATCCCGGCATCGGTTTTCACCATGAGGCCGGTACCGTCGTAGAAGTTGATTGGCAGGAAATCGATCGCGATCGACGATTCGCGCGCCGGTTTGATCGTGGTGTGGGCGAAGACGACATCGACCTGGCCGGTAAGGACTGCGTCAAAGCGGCTCTTGTCGGTCACCGTGATGAACTTGACCTTGGAGGCGTCGCCGAGAACGCCGGCGGCAACCGCTTTGCAGAAGTCGACGTCGAGCCCTTCCATCTGTCCGGTCGTGGTATTGAGATATCCGAATCCGGGAGCGGTGTTGTCGGTGCCGCAGTTGAGCACACCGCGCTGCTTGACCGTGTCGAGAACGGAAGCGGAAGCATTGGCAGCCGTGAACGCAACGCCTGCGAAAACGCCGGCAGTCAGGATTTTGAGTAGTTTCATCGAAGTTCCCCTTTCGGATCGCATAGTGACGGTGACGCCAAATCAATGAGCGATGGCTCGATCGAAAGTCCGGTAAGACGCTGGAGGCGTTATCGCCTTTCTGACTGCGCCGTTCCCACTATTGGCCAAGGTCTGCGTGCGATCCTCGCTCCCAGTCCCATCAATTGGCAGATGGAGAGTAGGAGCGGGGTCACTTCAAATCTACTTAATTCTCTTGAGGTAATACATTAGGAAATCTGTTGTTTTGTTGCCTCAACACCGCATTGAGGTGCTCGGCATGGGGCTTGTTGCGCCGGCATCCGGCGTCAAGACAGGGGCGGCTTCTCGGCCATTCGGTCAAGGAACACCTGAAGGGCCGGACTGCGCTTTTCCTCTTTGCGGAAGGCGATAAATATCCTCCGGCGGATTTCCGGAACGAGCCTGCAGACCCAGACGTCTTCGAGATCGTAGCTCGCGCGCAGGCCAGGCAGGATCGAGATACCGTAATTCTGCCGGATCAGCGCGATGGTCACTTCGAAACCTTTGCACCTCGCCACGATGTTGGGCTTGAAGCCCTCTTCCTGACAGGCTTCCACCAGCATCCTCGTATAGGTGTCGGACGCGGTGTCGATCGCCCACCGGTCCTCCCGAAGCTCATGCAGGCCGACAGTTGGCCGCTCCGACAGCCTGTGATCCCTCGAGACCATGACGTTGAACACGTCCTCCATCAGGAAAATCGTCTCGATGTTGGGATCGAGCGCGCCGGTCGGCATGTTCAGGTCATCGATAATCGCGACATCAGTCTGCCAACTCCGCAGCGCGGCGACGCTTTCGCCGGGCTCCATTTCTTCGAACTGGACGATGAGGTGAGGGTGCCGTTCGGCGAGATCATAGACGACCTTCGGAATGACCGCGGCGGCTACGGAAGGGAACGCAGCCACCCGAAGCTCGCCGGAAACGACGCTTTTCAATTCGGCGATGTCTGCTTTCGCCGATTCGATTTCGATGAGAATCTTCTCCGCGCGCAGCACCAGCTGCTGGCCGGCAGGTGTCATGACAACGCCCCGCCCGCGTCGCTCGACGAGCCGTAAGCCAACCTCCTCTTCGAGTAGCGCAATTTGCTGCGACACTGCCGACGGCGAAACGTGCAAGGCTTCCGCCACCGCGGCCATGGTCTTGCGGATGGATAGTTCGCGCAGTGCTCGCAGACGTCCGATGTCCATAACGATCTCCTTAGCGGAATCGTTAGCACGGCTGAACGTATAAGCAAATATTATTAACTTTTTCTGGTGTGTCGGTCGATCTAGGTTCTCATCAAATTTCGAGGAATTGGAGAACTTTGATGACCAACGCTGCAAGGGTGCATTTCAACACCACCGTCCAGGAGGCTGATCCACTCGTCGCCGATGCTCTCGCCTCCGAGCGGGCCCGACAGCAGAATCAGATCGAGCTCATCGCCTCGGAGAATATCGTCAGCCGCGCGGTTCTGGACGCCTTGGGCCATGAGATCACCAACAAGACGCTCGAAGGCTACCCAGGCAACCGTTTCCACGGTGGCGGACAGTTTGTGGACATTGCGGAGCAGGCCGCAATCGACCGCGCGAAGCAGCTGTTCAACTGCGGCTATGCCAACGTCCAGCCTCACTCGGGGACGCAGGCCAACCTTGCCGTCTTCTTCCTGCTGCTGAAGCCGGGCGAAAAGGTGCTTTCGCTGGACCTCGCGGCAGGCGGCCATCTGTCGCACGGCATGAAGGCGAACTTGTCGGGCCGCTGGTTTGACGCCAGCAATTACAACGTCAATCCGCAGAACGAGGTCATCGACCTTGATGAGATGGAGCGCATCGCCGAAGAGATCCGCCCGAAGCTGCTGATCACCGGCGGCTCCGCATATCCGCGCGAACTCGACTTCGAGCGCATGTCAAAAATCGCAAAGAAGGTCGGCGCCCACTTCCTGGTTGACATGGCCCACATCGCCGGCCTCGTTGCCGGCGGCGTTCATCCTTCGCCATTCCCGCATGCCGACATCGTGACGTGCACCACCACGAAGACGCTGCGCGGTCCGCGTGGCGGCCTGATCCTCACCAACAACGAGGAATGGTACAAGAAGCTGCAAGCCGCGGTGTTTCCCGGCGTCCAGGGGTCGCTGCATAGCAACGTTCTGGCCGCCAAGGCGATCTGCCTGGGGGAAGCCCTCCGCGACGATTTCAAGCTCTACGCCCGCCAGGTCGTTGAAAACGCAAAAGTCCTCGCCGAAACGCTTGCGGATCGTGGCGTTCGCATCGTTTCCGGCGGCACCGACACCCACATCATCCTGCTCGATCTGTCGAGCAAGGGACTGCTTGGAAAGCAGGCTGAGACGCTGCTCGCCAAGGCGAACATCACATCCAACAAGAACCCGATCCCCGGCGACAGCCCCCGTCCTCCGGAGTGGGTCGGCATGCGCCTTGGCTCCTCCGCTGCGACGACACGTGGCTTGAAGGAGGAGGAATTCCGGGTTCTCGGCCATGTCATCGCGGATCTCATTGACGCCGAGACAGAGGGCAGGACCGACGAGATCGTCGGAACTGCCAGGGCGAAGATCGCGGAACTGACCGAGAAGTTCCCGGTCTACGGCCACTAAGGCAACGTACCCAGGATGCGGAAATGCCCCGCCCACATCTCCGGGCGCGGCATTTTGCTGGTTCGAGCTTGGATGCAATGGAGCACCCCATGGGAATGGACAGATTCACACGCGCCGCAAACATCGATGGCAAAGAGTACGCAGCAGGGCTCCTGCAGCGCATCAAGGCCGATGTCGAAACGCTGGAGGCAACGACTGGAGCCGTTCCCGGTCTGGCCGTCGTTCTGGTGGGGCACGACCCGGCAAGCGCAATTTATGTGGCTTCAAAGCACCGTCAGACGGTTGCCGCCGGAATGAAGTCCTTCGAATATCGGCTTGCTCCGGAAACCACCCAGGGCGAGCTTCTTGACCTCGTGCATCACCTTAACAACGATACAGAAGTGCATGGAATTCTTGTGCAGTTGCCGCTGCCGGCGCATTTGGATCCGAACGCCGTGATCCAGGCCATCAATCCCGACAAGGATGTCGACGGCTTCCATGTGTCGAATGCGGGCCGCCTTGCCACCGGCAACCCAGCTTTGGTTCCCTGCACCCCGCTCGGCTGCATGATGCTCATCAAGGATACGCTCGGCGAGAGCCTCTCCGGCCTTCATGCCGTCATCGTCGGCAAGTCCAACATCGTTGGAAAGCCGATGGCGCAGATGCTGATGAATGCCCACTGCACCGTCACGGTCGTTCACTCGCAGACAAGGAACGCGGCAGAACTTTGCCGGGCGGCCGACATTCTTGTCGTCGCGGCCGGTCGCGCGGGCCTCGTTCGGGGTGACTGGATCAAACCCGGCGCCGTCGTGATCGACGTCGGCATCAACCGGATCCAGGACGGCGAGAAATCGCGGATCGTCGGCGACGTGGCATATGGCGAAGCCGGCCACGCGCGGGCCATCACGCCGGTGCCGGGCGGCGTCGGCCCGATGACGATCGCATGCCTGCTGTCCAACACGCTGACGGCATTCCGCCGCCATCACGCGATGATCACCGCGGCCTGAGACGACGAACAAGGAGATAGACATGACCACCACGGCTCCCCGCTACGCTCTGCGTGCCGCATGCCCGTCGATCCGCGGCGTGACGGCCGCCATCGCCGGCTATCTCTCCCAGAACGGCTGCAACATCTCCGACAGCGCGCAATTCGACGACGCCGACACCGGACGCTATTTCATGCGGATCAGCTTCCAGCCGCATGACGGACATACGCTTGACCAGCTTCGTCAAGGTTTCGAACCGATCGCCGGGAAGTTCGAGGCGAGTGCCGAATTTTTCGATGAGAGCGAAAAGAAGAAGGTGATCCTTATGGTGAGCCGCTTCGGCCACTGCCTCAACGATCTCCTCTACCGCTGGCGCATCGGGGCGCTGCCGATCGACATCGTCGGCGTGATCTCCAACCACACGGATTACCAGCGGGTCGTCGTGAACCACGACATCCCATTCCACTGCATCAAGGTGACGAGGGAAAACAAGCCTGAGGCCGAGGCGAAGCAGATGCAGATCGTCGAGGACTCACGCGCCGAACTGATCGTGCTGGCCCGCTACATGCAGGTCCTGTCCGATGACATGTGCCGCAAGATGTCCGGGCGGATCATCAACATCCACCACTCCTTCCTGCCGAGTTTCAAGGGCGCCAATCCCTATAAGCAGGCATTCGAACGGGGCGTGAAGCTCATCGGCGCGACATCGCACTACGTCACCGCAGACCTCGACGAAGGCCCGATCATCGAGCAGGACATCGTCCGCGTGACGCATGCACAGAGCGGCGAGGACTATGTCAGCCTCGGCCGTGACGTCGAAAGCCAGGTGCTCGCCCGAGCCATCCACGCCCATATCCACGGCCGGGTGTTCATCAACGGCAACAAGACCGTCGTATTCCCGGCTTCACCCGGCTCCTACGCGTCGGAGCGCATGGGTTGACCGCTGCTTAGCCCACGCTCATGTCACGATGCGGGATTGCCCATATTCGTGGGCAACTCTCCTTAGTGACGGAACGCGATCCTGCGCGGCTTGACAATGTGGGGGCGTGCGTTGCATTTTCGCCACATTGCGTTGCTTAAAGGTCACGCAGGGTTTTGGACATTCGCTCCCGATCGAGTCGTTGCAGCGCTGGCTTTCTTGAGCCGGCGTTCTTTGGTTTCGATCGGATGGCGAGGGCGGCGGATGCCGTCCGAAGAGAGGCCGAATGACGCAGGATGGGGTATCGCCGGCGGCGGCGGGCGAGGCGGTGACCACGGTGACCGATCGCCGCGCCCTTTTCGCCGTGCCCGGCCTGGTGCTCGCCGGCGGCGCGCTCCTCTGCGCCACGGCCACACTTTTCGTACTGCTCGGTCTCACCCCGATCGCGCCGAGTTCGCATGTCGTCATCACCTCGGTGATCGTCAACTCCTTCTTCGTCCTGACGCTGCTGGCGCTGATTGCCCGTGAGGTGGCAAGGCTGCTCAAGGCGCGCACCCGGGGCAGGGCGGCGGCACGCCTGCATATCCGCATCGTCGTGCTCTTCTCGATCGTCGCGATCACGCCGGCGATTCTCGTCGCCATCTTTGCCAGCATCACGCTGAATGCCGGTCTCGACCGCTGGTTTGCACTGCGCACCCAGTCGATCGTCAGTTCGTCGCGCAATATCGGCCAGGCCTATATGATGGAAAACGCCAGCTACCTGCAGGGGCAGACGGTTTCCATGGCCAACGACCTGGAGCGCAACCGCGCACTCTACAGCCTCGACCGGACGGGCTTTGCCGACCTGATGACCCGCCAGGCGAGGGGCCGCGGCCTGCTCGGCTCCTTCCTCGTCGAGCGCGACGGCTCGGTGATCGTCCAGGCCGACATCGCCACCGAAAAGCCGTTGCCGGCGATTCCGCAGGACGCGCTGGAGAAGGCCGCTGCCGGCCAGCCGACGCTGATTCCGCCCGGCGTTACCAACCTCGTCGGCGCCATCATCAAGCTCGATGCCATCCAGGGCACCTTCCTCTATACGGTGCGCGCCGTCGATCCCAAGGTCATGGGCGCCATGCGCATGATGGAGGAGAACGCTACCGAATACCGGTCGATGGAAGCCAACCGCTTCTCGCTGCAGATCGCCTTCGCCGTGCTCTATATCGGCTTCGCGCTGATCGTGCTGCTCGCGGCGATCTGGACGGCGATCGCGGTTGCCGACCGCATCGTCCGGCCGATCCGGCTCTTGATCACCGCGGCCGACAGCGTCGCATCGGGCAATATGGATATCGTCGTGCCGGTGCACGCCGTCGATGGCGACGTTGCCAATCTGTCGCGCACCTTCAACAAGATGATCTCGGAAATCCGCACCCAGCGCGACGAGATCCTCGAGGCCAAGGACGAGGTCGACGACCGCCGCCGCTTCATCGAGGCGGTGCTGTCTGGTGTTACCGCCGCCGTCATCGGCGTCGAGCATGACCGCCGCATCGCCATCGTCAACAGTTCGGCCGAAACGTTGATGTCGCTGTCGGCCGATGAGATGCTCGGCAAGCAGCTGGCCGACATCGCGCCCGAGGTCGATCAGGTGCTGACCGAGGCGGCGTCGCGTCATCGCGGCGATTTCCGCAAGCAGATCGCGCTCGTGCGCGGCGGCACGGTGCGCACACTGAGCGTGCAGGTCACCCGCGAGGAAGTGCGCGATATGAGCGAATCCTACGTGATCACGCTCGACGACATCACTGATCTCGTCATCGCCCAGCGCTCGACCGCCTGGGGCGACGTGGCAAGACGCATCGCTCATGAGATCAAGAACCCGCTGACGCCGATCCAGCTGTCCGCCGAGCGCATCCAGCGCCGTTACGGCAAGCAGATCGACCCGGACGACCGAACCGTCTTCGATCAGTGCACCGATACGATCATCCGCCAGGTCGGCGATATCGGCCGCATGGTCGACGAATTCTCCGCCTTCGCCCGCATGCCGAAGCCGACCAAGGAGCCGAGCGACCTGCGCGATATCCTGCGCGACGCGATCTTCCTGCGCGAGATGGGCAACAACCACGTCACCTTCGGGCAGGATTTCGGGGACCAGCCGCTGGAGGGCCTGTTCGACAGCCGCATGCTCGGCCAGGCTTTCGGAAATCTGATCAAGAATGCCGTTGAGGCGATCGAGGCCGTGCCGAGCGACGAACGGGACGAGCGCAAAATTCTGGTGCGGGCCGCCCTCGATGCCGGCCGCGACCGCTTCACCGTCGATGTCATCGACAATGGCCGCGGCCTGCCGGTGGAGAACCGGCACAGCATTCTGGAACCCTATATGACGATGCGTGAGAAGGGCACCGGCCTCGGTCTCGCCATCGTCAAGAAGATCATCGAAGAACATGGCGGGCAGCTCGAGCTGCATGATGCGCCCGCCGATTTTGACCGGGGAAGAGGGGCCATGATCCGCGTGCATCTGCCACGCCGGGATTCGACGCCCGCCTCTCCCGCAGCCAATGACAAGGAAAGCGTTTATGGCCTCTGATATTCTCGTCGTCGACGACGAGCACGATATTCGCGAGATCGTTTCCGGCATTCTCTCGGATGAGGGACACGAGACGCGCACGGCCCATGACAGCGACAGTGCGCTGGCGGCAATATCAGACCGGGTGCCGCGGCTGATCTTCCTCGATATCTGGATGCAGGGCAGCAAGCTCGACGGTCTTTCGCTGCTTGACGAGATCAAGACCCGCCATCCGGATCTGCCGGTGGTGATGATCTCGGGCCATGGCAACATCGAGACCGCCGTCTCGGCGATCAAGCGCGGCGCGTTCGATTTCATCGAAAAGCCTTTCAAGGCCGACCGGCTGATCCTGATCGCCGAACGGGCGCTGGAGAATTCCAAGCTGAAGCGCGAGGTCTCCGAACTGAAGCGCCGCACCGGCGACGCGCTGGAGCTGATCGGCACCTCGGTCGCCGTGTCGCAGCTGCGCCAGACCATCGAGAAGGTCTCGCCGACCAACAGCCGCATCATGATCCTCGGCGCATCCGGCTCCGGCAAGGAGCTGGTGGCGCGGATGATCCACAAGAAGTCGACCCGCGCTAACGGCCCCTTCGTGGCGATCAACGCCGCCAACATCACGCCCGATCGTATGGAGGTGGCGCTGTTCGGTACCGAGGGCACGCCCGGCCAGGCGCGTAAGATCGGCGCGCTCGAGGAAGCCCATCGCGGCATCCTCTATCTCGACGAGGTCGGCGAGATGCCGCGCGAAACGCAGAACAAGATCCTGCGCGTGCTGGTCGATCAGCAGTTCGAGCGCGTCGGCGGCTCCAAGCGCGTCAAGGTCGATGTCCGCATCATCTCTTCGACCGCCTATAACCTCGAAAGCCGTATCACCGAGGGATGGTTCCGCGAGGATCTCTATCATCGCCTGGCCGTCGTGCCGGTGCGGGTGCCGGCGCTGGCCGAGCGGCGCGAGGACATCCCCTTCCTCGTCGATCAGCTGATGCGCCAGATTTCCGAGCAGGCCGGCATTCGCCCGCGCCGCATCGGCGACGACGCCATGGCGGTGCTGCAGGCGCATGATTGGCCCGGCAACATCCGCCAGCTGCGCAACAATATCGAGCGGCTGATGATCCTTGCCCGTACCGACGGCCCGGACGCGCCGATCACCGCCGACATGCTGCCGACCGATCTCGGCGACATGCTGCCGAAGGTGTCGGCCAAGAACGATTATCACATCATGACGCTGCCGCTGCGCGAAGCCCGCGAGATGTTCGAGAAGGATTATCTGATCGCCCAGATCAACCGCTTCGGCGGCAATATCTCACGCACTGCCGAATTCGTCGGCATGGAGCGTTCGGCGCTGCACCGCAAGCTGAAGTCGCTCGGCGTCTGATCTTTCCGGCGCGGCCATTGCCGCGCCGCATTTCCTTATAGCTTTCTGCAAGACCAGGTTTCCCATGCCGAGAATTGCCTATGTGAATGGCCGTTACGTCAAGCATTCCGATGCGAGCGTCCATATCGAGGACCGCGGCTACCAGTTCGCCGATGGCGTCTACGAGGTTTGCGAGGTACGTCACGGCTATATCGTCGACCTCACGCGCCATCTGAACCGTCTCGACCGTTCGCTCGGTGAGCTCAGCATCGCCTGGCCGATGAGCCGGGCGGCGCTGACGCAGGTCATCCGCGAGACTCTGCGCCGCAACCACGTCCGCAACGGGCTTTTCTATATGCAGGTGACGCGCGGCGTGGCGCGCCGCGATCATGTCTTTCCGGCCGAGGGCACGCCGCCGTCGCTTGTCATCACCGCCAAGAGCACCGATCCCAAAATCATCGCCGCCAAGAATGCCAACGGCATCAGGGCGATCACCGTTACCGACAATCGCTGGGACCGCGTCGACATCAAATCCGTCGGCCTGCTGCCGAATGCCATGGCCCGCCAGCAGGCCAAGGAGGCCGGCGCCCAGGAAGCGATCTATGTCGACGCCGACGGCATGGTGAAGGAAGGGGCCGCGACCAATATCTGGATCGTCGATTCCGAGGGAATGCTGGTGACGCGGCCGGCCGAACACGGCATCCTGCGCGGCATTACCCGCACCACCTTAATAGATGTCGCAGCCAAGCTCGGCCTTGAAATCGCCGAGCGGAATTTCTCGGTTTCCGAGATGCTCGCGGCCCGCGAGGTCTTCCTCACCGCAGCCACAAGTATTTGTTTTCCGGTCGTTTCCGTCGATGACCAGACGATCGCCAACGGTCATCCGGGCAGCGTTTCGCAGAAAGTCCGCGAAGCCTTTTTCGACGTTGCGGAAAAGATTGCGATTTGATACCAAGATTTGCTGGACGGGTGGAATGAGGGTGCCACCGGTCTTTCATGGTGAGGTTGATTGATACTCCACCGGCCAGCTCAGGTCGGCAATAAAGAAAGAAGCGGCGCGATGGCGGAACGTTCTCAGAATCTTCAGGATCTATTTCTTAATACTGTTCGCAAGCAAAAGATTTCCCTGACGATCTTTTTGATCAACGGCGTGAAACTCACGGGCGTTGTTACGTCTTTTGACAATTTCTGTGTTCTTCTTCGCCGTGACGGCCATTCGCAGCTCGTGTATAAGCATGCGATCTCGACGATCATGCCGGGCCAGCCCATGCAGATGTTCGAGAGCGAAGAAGCAGCGTCCTAACAGGATCAGCCGTCATTTCGACACGCGATACCAAGAACGATTCGATCATCCCTGAGGCCGCCAAGCACAGGGACGACATGCGCGCGACCGTCGTCGTGCCGGTTCTGAAATCGCGCAGCCGCGGCGGTCAGACCGAATCGGCCTCGACCCGCACGCCGGAAAGCCGCCTCGAAGAGGCGACGGGCCTTGCCCAGGCGATCGACCTCGACGTCGTCAGCGGCTCGATCGTGCCGGTCAACGACCCGCGACCGGCGACATTGCTCGGTACCGGCAAGATCGAGGAAATAAAGGCGCTGCTCGACGAGCGCGATTCCGGTCTCGTCATCGTCGATCACCCGCTGACCCCGGTGCAGCAGCGCAATCTCGAAAAGGAATGGAACGCCAAGGTCATCGACCGGACGGGCCTCATCCTCGAAATCTTCGGCCGCCGCGCCTCCACCAAGGAAGGCACGCTGCAGGTCGATCTCGCCCATCTGAATTACCAGAAGGGCCGGCTGGTTAGAAGCTGGACCCACCTTGAACGCCAGCGCGGCGGCGGCGGCTTCATGGGCGGCCCCGGCGAAACCCAGATCGAAGCCGACCGGCGGTTGCTTCAGGACCGCATCATCAAGCTCGAACGCGAGCTGGAACAGGTCGTGCGCACCCGTCAGCTCCACCGCGCCAAGCGCCGCAAGGTGCCGCACCCGATCGTGGCGCTCGTCGGTTATACCAATGCCGGCAAGTCGACGCTGTTCAACCGCATCACCGGCGCCGGCGTGCTGGCCGAAGACATGCTCTTTGCCACGCTCGACCCGACGCTGCGCCGAATGAAGTTGCCGCATGGCCGCACCGTCATCCTGTCCGACACCGTCGGCTTTATCTCCGACCTGCCGACTCATCTGGTCGCCGCCTTCCGGGCGACGCTGGAAGAGGTGCTGGAAGCCGATCTCATCCTGCATGTCCGCGATATGTCCGATCCAGACAACCAGGCGCAGAGCTCCGACGTCATGCGCATTCTCGGCGACCTCGGCATCGACGAGGCCGAAGCCGGCAAGCGGCTGATCGAGGTCTGGAACAAGATCGACCGGCTGGAGCCCGAGGTCCACGACGCCATGGTGCAGAAATCAATAGGCGCCAGCAACGTCGTCGCAGTCTCGGCCGTCAGCGGCGAGGGCGTCGACACGCTGATGGACGAGATCAGCCGCAGGCTCTCCGGCGTTATGACCGAAACCACCGTCCGCCTTCCCGTTGACAAGCTGGCGCTGCTGCCCTGGCTCTACGACCACGCGATCGTCGACGGCCGCGAGGACAATGAAGACGGCTCGATCACGCTCGATCTGCGCCTCTCCGAAACCGAAGCCACCGAACTAGAACGCCGCATCGGCAATGGGCCGAAGGCTTCGAAGGAAGATTGGGAGCGGTAGGGCACCTATTCTCTCTGGGCTCCAGCCACTGAATCGTTCGCGCTCAAGGACTTGGAAGGCGCCAAACTCACCCTCCCTCATTCCTGTGCCTGTCACAGGAATCCAGCCACCGCGCGTCTGCGCGGTGAATCACTTTTTTCAAAGCAAGTGAATATCCCGTGTCAGATGGGCCGAGAGGCGATGCCGCCGAGTGCTCACTCAGCGCCCGAGATCACAGCCCGCTCAATCGCCTTCGCCGCCTGCCAGATCTCCTCCATCCGCTCCAGGCTGGCCGCTTCCAGTGTCTCGCCTGCTGCATCAAGAACATTCTCGATGTGATTGAAACGACGCCGGAATTTCGTATTCGTTCCGCGCAGCGACTGTTCTGGATCGGCCTTCACATGCCGGCCGATATTGACCACCGCAAAGATCAGGTCGCCGAGTTCGTCGCTGACTTTTGCCCGATCACCGTCTCTCAGCGCCACCCGCAGCTCATCAATCTCTTCCTCGATCTTGTCGAGGATCGGCTCGGGCGCCGACCAGTCGAAACCGACCTTGGCGGCGCGTTCCTGCAGCTTCAGCGCTTCCGTCAAAGCCGGAAAGCTGCGCTGCACCGATCCCAGGAAGCCGCCCTTGAAATCCTCGGTAATCCCGCGCCTTGCCCGGCGCTCGGCGCGATCGCGTTTTTCCGCCTGCTTGATTTCGTCCCACTGGATCTTCACCGCGTCCGGTGTGTCGGCTGCCGAGCGGGCGAAGACATGCGGGTGGCGGCGGATCATCTTGGTGGTGATGGCGTTGACGACGTCGCCGAAGGAGAATTCGCCGGCCTCCTCGGCCATGCGGGCATGGAATACCACCTGCAGCAGCAGGTCGCCCAGCTCGTCGCAGAGATCGTCCATATCGCCGCGCTCGATCGCGTCGGAGACCTCATAGGCTTCCTCGATCGTATAGGGTTTGATCGTCTGAAAATTCTGCTCGATGTCCCAGGGGCAGCCGGTTTCGGGATGGCGTAGCGCCGCCATGATCTCGATCAGCCGGGAAATATCTTTGGAAGGTTCCATGGTGCCTCAGTTGAGCGGGACTCAGTTAAGGGGAATATCGTTGGTGCTCTTCGACGACTGGTAGGTCGTGGAAAGCGCGTCGTAGCGGGCCTTGATGCGGGCGGTCTGCGCCGTGAGCGCGGTCTTCGGCTGAGCCTCTTCGGTCTCGACGAGATCGGCGATGGCAAAGCTATTCCAGAAGCCGTTTTGCCTGCGATAGCCGCCGGGTTCAAGTCCGAAGACCTCCTTGAGGATCTTCAGGTCGTGCGGAATGGCGAAGGCATCGCGGGAATCCTCATGGCTGAAGAAATAATAGAAATTGTCGAAGCCCGCCCAGGTGATCGCCGACATGCACATGGTGCAGGGTTCGTGCGTCGACAGGAAGATCAGATCCTTGGTCGCCGGCTTCTCGCCGAGTTCGTAGAAGCGCTTCAGCGTATGCACCTCGCCGTGCCAGAGCGGGTTCTCCAACTCGTTATTGGTCTCGGCGACGACGAGCGATAGATCGGATTTGCGCAGGATCGCCGCGCCGAACACCTTGTTGCCCAAGGAAACGCCGTGCTCGGTCAGCGGCAGGATATCGTTCTCGATGACCGAAAGCAGGCGGGCGGCGATGGTCTTGTCAGGCATTGGCGTCTCCGGTTTCCCTCAGTCTATCGTCTTGGCGGCGCGAGCGAAATGCGACAAACGCCGGTGGACGCCGTTTGTCACAGGCTTTATACTGCGCTGCAGCAAAGAGAGTGGGATCAGGTGGTTTTCGTCAGCACGGGTGACTTTTCTCAAATCGCCGACGACGCGAGCAAAAGAATACGCGCTTGCTGGGGCTTTCGAATTTCTGTTCCTTCAATCCCTTGTCGATCACGGGCATATTCTGGCAACTTCGAAGTGGATTGATGATGTCTCCCAAGACTGAGCAGCTTTCGGTATTTCCAGCCTTCTTTCGCGTGGAAGGCCAGAAGACGGGTGTCTTCGGCAATGGCGACGAGGCTTTCGCCAAGGTGCGGCTGCTGCTCAACACGCGGGCGCGGATCGTTGCCTATGCCGACAGGCCGGAAGCCGATTATCACGCCTTCCTGATTGCCAACCGCATCGAGACCGTACGCGCCGGCTTTTCCGCCGAGCAGGTCGCGGATTCGGCACTGGTTTTCGCCGCCACCGGCGATGAAGCCGAGGATCGCGAGATCGTCGATGCCGCCCGCGCCGCCCGAATTCCGGCCAATGCCGTCGATCAGCCCGATTACTGCGATTTCTTCACCCCGGCGCTGGTCAATCGCGCCCCGGTCGCTGTAGCGATCGGCACCGAAGGGGCAGGGCCAGTTTTGGCGCAGATGATCCGGGCGCAGATCGACCAGCTTCTTTCGCCCTCGCTCGGCCGCCTTGCCGGGCTGGCAACGAGCTACCGCAAGGCCGTCGACCAACTGATCCCCAGAGGCGTCTCCCGCCGGGTCTTCTGGCGCCGTTTCTTCTCCGGTTCCGTTGCCGATGCGGTCGCCAACGGCAACCTGCCGCAGGCCCGCCACGCCGCCGACCGGCTATTGGGGTCGATGGACAAAGTCGCCGGCCACGTCTGGCTGGTCGGCGCCGGCCCGGGCGCCGAGGATCTGCTGACGCTGCGCGCCCAGCGGGTCATGATGGAAGCCGATGTCATCGTCTTCGATGCGCTCGTGCCGCAGGCGATCGTCGATATGGGCCGGCGCGACGCCGAGCGGCTTTCCGTCGGCAAGCGCAAGGGCTGCCATTCGAAATCGCAGGAAGAGATCAACGACCTCCTCGTCGACCTCGGCCGCCAGGGCAAACGCGTCGTCCGCCTGAAATCAGGCGATCCGCTGGTCTATGGCCGGGCAGGCGAAGAGATGGCCGCATTGCGCGCTGCCGGCATCACCTATGAGGTCGTGCCCGGCATCACCTCGGCTTTCGCCGCCGCTGCCGATTTCGAGCTGCCGCTGACGCTGCGCGGCGTTGCCTCCTCGCTCGTCTTCACCACGGGCCATGATCTCACCGGCGACGTGCTGCCCGATTGGGCAAGCCTTGCCGTCTCGGGCGCGACGATCGCCGTCTATATGGGCCGCACGGTTGCCGCCTCGGTCGCCGAGCGGCTGATGCAGGCCGGCATTCCCTCCGAGACCACAGTCGCCGTTATCGAAAATGCCAGCCGCGCGGAGCGCCGTCTGCTGCATGGCACGCTTGCCGATCTTCCCGATCTGCAGCACCGTGACGAGTTGACGGGACCGGTCATGGTCATTATCGGCGATGCGGTTGCCGGCGCCAATTTCGAACTGTCCGAGCCGCTGGTGCGTGCGAACGCCCGGCTCGAGGAACTTGCAAGGAGCTGAATATGGTAGACAAGGTTCTGACGGCCAACCGGCTGACGGACGGCATTGCCGTCTGGCTGGATGCGAACGGCAAGTGGTCCACCTCGCTGCAGGAGGCGCTTGTTGCCCGTCATAACGAAGCCGTCGAAGCGCTGGAGGCGATCGGCAAGAAGTCCTATGCCGACAACGAGGTGGTTGACGTCGCCGTCGTCGACGTTCAGGAAACCGACGGTATTCTCTGGCCGCTTCGCCTTCGTGAGCGCATCCGTGCGCAAGGTCCGACCATGGAATATGCACCGGGCTACGCTCCGGCCGATCCCGAATTCATTGCAGTCTGAGGAAGACGATGTACCGTTACGACGAATTTGACCATGCCTTTGTCAGCGAGCGTGTCGAGCAGTTCCGCGACCAGGTTCAGCGCCGCCTTGCCGGCGAGCTTGCCGAGGATGCGTTCAAGCCGCTGCGCCTGATGAACGGCGTCTACCTGCAGCTTCATGCCTATATGCTGCGCATCGCCATTCCCTATGGCACGCTGAGCGCGCGCCAGATGCGTATGCTCGCCCATATCGCCCGCACCTATGACCGCGGTTATGGCCATTTCACCACGCGCCAGAACCTGCAGTTCAACTGGCCGAAGCTGTCGGAAATCCCCGATGCGCTCGCCGATCTTGCCAGCGTCGAGATGCATGCGCTGCAGACCTCGGGCAACTGCATCAGAAACGTGACCGCCGATCACTTCGCCGGTGCAGCCGCCGACGAGATTGCCGATCCCAGGCCTTATGCCGAAATCCTCCGCCAGTGGTCGTCGGTCCATCCGGAATTCTCCTTCCTGCCGCGCAAGTTCAAGATCGCCGTCACCGGCGCCGAGCGCGACCGCGCCGCCATCCAGGTCCATGATATCGGCTTGCACCTGAAGAAGAACGACAAGGGCGAGATCGGCTTTGCCGTCTATGTGGGCGGGGGCCAGGGCCGCACGCCGATGATCGCCAAGCTGATCCGCGACTTCCTGCCCGAGGAGGATCTGCTCTCCTACACCACGGCAATCGTGCGCGTGTACAATCTGCATGGCCGCCGCGACAACAAATACAAGGCCCGCATCAAGATCCTGGTGCACGAAACCGGCGCCGAGGAATTGACGCGCCAGGTGGAGGCCGAATTCGCCTCGCTCAGGGATAGTGAGCTGAAACTGCCGGAACAGGATGTCGAGGCGATCACCAGCTATTTCGCGCTGCCTGACCTGCCTCAGCGCGCCGAGGGCTGGGAAAACCTCGCCCGCTGGAAGAAGGCCGATCCGGCTTTCGCCCGCTGGGTCCAGCAGAATGTGCAGCCGCACAAGAACCCCGATTACGGCATGGTGACGATTTCGTTGAAGCCGATCGGCGGTATTCCGGGCGACGCCACCGACGCGCAGATGGATGCGATCGCCGATCTCGCCGAGGAATATGCTTTCGACGAAATCCGCGTCAGCCACGAGCAGAACCTGATCCTGCCGCATGTGGCGCTGGCCGATCTCGAAGCCGTCTATCGCGGTCTCGTCGCCATCGATCTGGCCGAAGCCAATGCCGGCCTGATCACCGATATCATTGCCTGTCCCGGGCTGGATTACTGCGCGCTCGCCAATGCGCGCTCCATTCCGCTGGCGCAGGAAATCTCCCGCCGCTTCGGCAGCGCCGAACGCCAGGCCGAGATCGGCGAGCTGAAGATCAAGATCTCCGGCTGCATCAATGCCTGCGGCCATCACCATGTCGGCCATATCGGCCTGCTCGGTGTGGAGAAGAAGGGCGCCGAACTCTACCAGATCACGCTTGGCGGCTCCGGCGACGAACATACCTCGATCGGTGAAATCATCGGCCGCGGCTTCGAGCCGGACCGGGTGACGGACGCGATCGAGACGATCGTCGACACCTATCTCGGCCTGCGCCTCGATCCGTCCGAAATCTTCCTTGCCGCCTATCGCCGCGTCGGACCGCAGCCTTTCAAGACCGCGCTCTATGGCGCCGCCGCGGAAGCGGCGTAAGGAGGCGATGATGACGAAGATCTGGAGAGAGACCGGTTTTGTCGAGAACGATCCCTGGGTGATCGAGACCGACGAGGTGAAGGCGAGCGGGGAGCAGAAGCCGCTGCTCGGCCTCGACGAACTGATCGCCAAGGCCGACGAAAGCAATGATGTCGGCCTCGGCGTGCTGATCAAGCCGGCCGACGACGTGCGCCGGCTAGAGCCCTATCTATCCCGCCTCGACATCGTTGCCGTCGCCTTTCCGGCCTTCAACGACGGCCGCGCCTTCAGCCATGCCTCGCTGCTGCGCCAGCGTCTCGGCTATACCAACGAGCTGCGCGCCGTCGGCGACGTGCTGATCGATCAGGTGCCGCTGATGCAGCGCGTCGGCATCGACAGTTTTGCTGTCAGCAATGCCACGGCGCTGAAGCGGCTTTCCGAAAACCGTCTTCCCGCCATTCCCCATCATTATCAGCCGGCGGTGCGTGACGCCGAAGCCGGCAAGGGCTATAGTTGGCGCCGTCAGGCGAAGCCGGCCGCATAAGCGGCCGCTCCGTCTTTTCACGATGACGGAACGGTAGCATGAAGACATTCGAAGTGGCGGTGATCGGCGGCGGCCTCGCCGGTATGATCGCGGCAATCGCGCTCGCCCGCGGCGGCCGCAGCGTGGCGCTGGTGGCGCCCGTTGCCGCAAAGGAGGACCGGCGCACCACGGCGCTGATGGATCAGTCGATCCGCTTTCTCGATCGGCTGGCGCTCTGGGACAAGCTCCGCCCGGCGACGGCACCTCTTGCCAGCATGCGCATCATCGACGGCACCGACCGGCTGCTGCGCGCGCCGACCACCACCTTCCGCGCCGCCGAAGTGGGCCTCGATGCCTTCGGCTATAATTTCCCCAACAAGGCGCTGACCGCGATCCTCGAACAGGCCACGGCCGACGAGGGCAATATCACCCGCTTCACCGATATGGCCGAATCGATCGAGATCTCGGCCGAGAAAGTGTCGATCGCACTAGCCGGCGGCGAGACGCTTTTCGCCGATTTTGCCGTCGGCGCCGATGGTCGCGGCTCGAAACTGCGCGAAACATCAGGGATCGGCGTGCGCAACTGGTCTTATCCGCAATCGGCCATGGTGCTGAATTTCGCCCATTCCCTGCCGCACCAGAACATTTCGAGCGAATTCCACACCAAACACGGCCCCTTCACCCAGGTGCCGCTGCCGGGAAGCCGCTCCAGCCTGGTCTGGGTGCAGGATCCCGCCGAGGCAGCAAGCCGCATGGAATTGCCACTTGCCGAACTCGGCCTCCTTGTTGAGGCGCGCATGCAGTCCATGCTCGGCAAAGTAAGTGTGGAAGAGGGCGTCCAGCTCTGGCCGCTGTCGGGCATGATGGCGCATCGTTTCGGCAAGGGACGCATCGCGCTGATCGGCGAGGCCGCCCATGTCTTCCCGCCGATCGGGGCGCAGGGGCTGAACCTCAGCCTGCGCGATATCATGGCGCTGACCGACATCCTTTGCGACAGGGCGGAATTGCCGGTGCCAGCCGATGCCGGCGAAAGTTTCGACCGCAAGCGCCGTGCCGACATCATGACGCGCACCGCAAGCGTCGATCTTCTCAACCGCTCGCTGCTCTCGGATTTCCTGCCGGTGCAGATGCTACGGGCCGCCGGCCTGCATATCCTCTCGGCCATTCCGCCGCTGCGCAGCATCGTGATGCGCGAAGGCATCGAGCCCGGCCGGGGCTTCCGCGATATTCCCGATGCGCTACGGGAAAAGCTGAAGCGGAAGAAGGCCTGAGCGGATCGCGAGCAGCCACAGCGAAACCGTCGCCACCGAAAGCACCGTCGTGATCAGGATCGTCGCCGAGGCGCGCTCCTGCCACACTCCATATTGCTGGCCGATGACGAAGACATTGGTCGCCGTCGGCAGCGAGGCGAGCAGCACGGCAGCCTGGATCCACACTGACTCGAAACCGCCGACAGCAGTCAGCGCCAGGAAAACCACGATCGGATGCAGGATCAGCTTGGCCGGCACGATGTAGCCGATCTCCGCCGGGACTCGTTTCAGCGGCCGCAGCGCCAAGGTCACGCCCATGGCAAACAGCGCGCAGGGCGCCGCCGCCTGGGCGAGGTAATCGACGAGCCGCTGAAACGCCAGCGGCTGGTCGAGATGCAGGGCGGCGACCGCAAAACCTGCCGCCGTCGACAGGATGAAGGGATGCAGCGCCACTTTGCGGGCGATATCGGCGGCAAGCCGTCCGGCGGAACGCCTGTCGTCGCCGGCCGCCGCCATCAGCGCCGGCGCCACGATGAAATGCAGCGCATTCTCGAAGCAGATGATCAGCGCCACCGGCACGGCAGCGCCTTCGCCGAGCGCCAGCAGCGCCAAGCCCGGACCCATATAGCCGATATTGCCATAGGCGCCGGCGAAGGATTGGATTGTGCAATCGGCGAGTGAATTGCCGCGCACGAGGCGGCCGATGAGAAAAAGCAGGATGAAGACCGCATAGGTGGCCGCGATATCGGTGACGATGAAATCGACGCGCGTCAGCTCTTCGATCGGTGTGCGCGAGACGAGCTTGAAGAACAGAGCGGGCAGGGCGGCATAGATGATGAAGGTATTCAGCCAGCCGAGCGCTTCGGCCGGCTGCTTCGTCGCCTTGGCGGCGGCATAGCCGATGAGGATCAAGCCGAAGAACGGCAGGAGCAGGCTGACGATATCGGCCAAGAGGTCTTCCAGTGCGCGGGGATTACAGGCGGGTAGGGATCCGCTTTAAAGCAATTCCAGCCAAAGTGCACAGCGGTTTTGCTGGAGTTGCGTGAAAACAAAGAGATAGAGCGTTTTCGTCGTTCGAAGAAAGACGGAAACGCTCTAATTTTATTGAGGCCTAACCTAACGAGCGGTCAGTAGTCCCAGAAGGCCGGTACCCAGCGAAAGGCGTCGCCGTCGACCGCTACCCGGCCGACGGACGGGAACGGCAGGTGAGTGGCCACCAGTTGCTCGCCGGTCTCCGCCAGTTCCCGTAAAAGACGAACCCGAACGCGAGCCGCCTCCTCCGGGTAGTGTTCGAAGCCGTTATACCAGTCGGGGTGTTCAAACCCGACCGCGAACACGGCGTCGCCGGCAAACATCAGCCGGTCCCCACCGGACGCGATGCGGATGACGCTGTGCCCGGGGGTGTGGCCGCCGGTGCGATGGACGACCACGCCCGGCGCCACCTCGTACTCCTCGTCGAACAGCCGCAAATGGCCGCTGTATTCTTTCGCGAACTGCTTGGCAGCCGCCCGAAGCGCGTCCGGGAAGCCCGGCGGCATGGAAACGTGGGAGAAATCGGGCGCCTCCCAGAACTTGACTTCGGCGGCGGCCACGTGGATCCGCAGGTCCGGACGCAGTAGGTCCTTAACCCCGTCGACGAGCAGCCCGCCAATGTGGTCCATGTGCATGTGGGTCAGCACCACGTCGGTCACGGTCGCAAGATCGATGCCGGCCGCCTCCAGTCGCTTGATCAACTGTCCGGCTCGCGGCAAGTGCAAGTCCGGATCGACCCCCAGCCCGGCGTCGAGGAGTATGGTCTGGCCGCCGCTGCGCACCACGACGACGTTGAGCGCCCAATCCAAAGCGTCCAGCGGCAGGTACATGTCTTTCAGCCAAGCCGCCCGGGCGGCCGGATCGGCGTTGTGGCCCAGCATTGCGGTTGGGAGCGGCAGCACTCCATCACTGACCACCAGCACCTCAATCTCGCCGATATTAAGTGCGTAGCGCGACGGAACCAACTCGTCGAGCCGAGGGCTCATCTTTGTCTCAAGGTTCATGTTCGTCTCCTTATGACCGCCGCCTTAAACACGGCACTGACGACGCTACACGGAGGCGTGTCTGCGATCGATTGGGTCGAGGGATAAGGGGGAGTGGGGCCAAGGACAGGGCGAGCTATACCACCGCATAGGTCTTGTCATGCAGGTTGCGTGAACCGGATCGATCGACCGGCCGTGCTTGATATAGCGTCAGCGGGAGCCCCCGGCTTTGCCGGGGAGGCAGTAGCAGTTTGACAGTTCCGGCAGTCCATCGATGAAGGTTTGCAGTGTCGCCACCACGCAGACACAAGGACCGACACCGATGGACGCTTATGAAAGCCTAAGCCACAGCGTATTTGAGTGCAAATATCACGTTGTGTTCATACCGAAATACCGGCGCAAGACACTCTATGGAACATTGGGGCCGCACCTTGGAAAGGTATTCCGCCAACTTGCGCAGCAGAAGGAGTGCCGAGTTGAGGAAGGGCACCTGATGCCTGACCACGTGCACATGCTTTTGTCGATCCCGCCGAAATATGCGGTGAGCCAGGTTGTTGGCTACATGAAGGGCAAGAGTGCGATCCACCTTGCCAGGACCTATGCCGAGCGCAAACGAAACTACGCCGGGCAGCACTTTTGGGCGCGGGGCTATTTTGTCTCGACCGTTGGGAGAAACGAGGAAGCGATCAGGCAATACATTCGCAACCAGGAGAAAGAGGATTTGAGGCTGGAGCAACTTGAAATGTGGAAATTATCCGCCTTTAGGCGGTTCCAGCCCGTCGGGACGCAATTGCGTCCCGCTCAAGCCGCTTTGAGCGGCTCATATCCTAAAGCCCCCGGCTTTGCCGGGGGATATTTACCCGATCTGCATCAGGATCGGAAAAGTCTGCTGAAACCAGATCGCCACGTCGCTGACCCATCCGAACAGGAAGGCGAGGCCGGTCAGCACGAGGAAGACACCCATCACCTTTTCCACAGTGCCGAGATGGCGGCGGAAGCGCGAGAGGAAGCGCATGAAGGCCCCGGAGAAGCCGGCGGCGATCCAGAAGGGGATGGCAAGGCCGAGCGAATAGACGGCGAGCAGCCCGGCGCCGGAACCGACCGTCTCGCGCGAGGCGGCGACGCCGAGGATCGCACCGAGCACCGGGCCGATGCAGGGCGTCCAGCCGAAGGCGAAGGCAAGGCCCATGACATAGGCGCCCGTCAGCGTCGCCGGCTTGCCGCCGCCCTGGAAGCGCGCCTCGCGGGCAAGGATCCCTAACCGGAAGAGGCCGAGGAAATTCAGCCCCATGACGATGATGATCAGCCCGCCGAGCTTCGACAACAGGTCGAGATGCTGGCGAAGCGCCATGCCGATGCTGGAAGCGCCGGCGCCAAGCGCCACGAAGACGGTGGCAAAGCCGAGCGTGAACAGCAGGGCCGAAAACAGCACGCCGCGCCTGATATCGGGCGCGACCGCAACCGCGCCGCCGCCGCGAAACTGCTCGACTGAGATGCCGGCCATGTAACAGAGATAGGGCGGAACGAGGGGAAGCACGCAAGGCGAAAGAAAGGAAAGCGCCCCTGCTATCAACGCGCTCCACAGGGAAATATCGGCAATCGACACACATTCTCTCCGGCTGCAATCTGCGCCCTGTTCCTAGCTTTGCAGGGCGTGGATTGCCAATCACCTTTTTGCGTTTGATTGGCGGCCTGTCCGGATCGTGCGGTCAGGAGCGACAACCGCTGTGGGCCGTAGAACATCGCCAAAGATTCGATGACTGCTCGCCGCCGATTTCTCGTCGTGTGCCTTGCGCTCGCAAGATATGTGGCTTGCGCTCGCAAGATATGTGGCTTGCGTCGGCAAGAAATGTGCCGACTGCCGGAAAAAGCCGAATTTTTCGGTTGACCGCAATGGGTCGCCTGCCTATGTTCCGCCCACTTCAGCCGGGGTGCTTCACCCGCGGAGCGGGAGAGCGTAGCTCAGCCGGTAGAGCAACTGACTTTTAATCAGTAGGTCTCGGGTTCGAACCCCGACGCTCTCACCATAAAATCAATAACTTACCGGAAAATTTGTGAGATTTGTGAGGCGAAATTCCTCACACGCCTCACACGGCGGTTTTAGTTGGTCAACCGCTTCTGCGTCGCCTCGATCCGCTGCAGAATCTCTTTCACCACGCGCAGGTCGCCGGTCGAGCGCAGCTCGTTGTCATGAATATCCGCCAAAAGCCAAAAGAAGTGCGCCAACCGCAATCACAGCCAGGGCTGGCCAATTTTGCGATACGCCGAGGAATCTGAGGCCTTGGTGCCGTGGTTCCAGCGTGCTGCCGCCTTGCGGCATCTGGTGCGGGTCACTCGGCCTTCGGCTGAGCGTCGACCGAAAGAGAAAAACGAGCCCTCCAATTATGAGGGCCGCACCGATCAGGATTGCCCACATCGTCGCCTCCGCTAGGGACCAGGGTGTAGGTTAAACCAGATCAGGATCTGATTGTTCCCGCGTCACCACCGCTACGCGATTGTTCATGAAATCGACCCGCGCCATCGGGTTTTCGAATCGCCCATTGTCCATCGGAACACTTACCCTTCATCCCCGTTCCTCTATTCCAACGATAGGAGGAAATACCCATGGATTGGAATCGCGTTGAAGGTAACTGGAAGCAGATGAAGGGCAAGGTAAAGGAGCAGTGGGGCAAGCTGACTGACGATGACCTTGATATCATCGATGGCAAGCGCGACCAGCTCGAAGGCAAGATCCAGGAGCGCTACGGTTACGAAAAAGACCGTGCAAAGAGAGACATCGACGACTGGTACGGCCGCCAGCCCTGGTAAGCGAGACATCGCCTGTCTCAAGCCGCCGGCATTTGGTCGGCGGCTTATGTGTGCCGGTCGCGGCTTCGATGAAGTGCAACGCGGTAGGTGGGAAAGGCGATCATCGACAGACCTCCATTCTCGGAACCGGAAGCGCTCGCAGTGAATTTGAGCACTGAGCAATCTTGGAGATCGTCATGGACAGAACACCGAAAACGGCAATCCGTGGGATGATGTTGTACGTACTCGCTCTTCTCGTCCTGGGCGTTCTGGCGGGTGCCGCTTACACCCTCTATGGCCATCCCGCCGACCCGTCCGAGCGGCCGGCGGCGGAGACGATCCCGCAAAAGGCGCAGGCGCCGCGTTGAGGCACATCACACCAGCTTTTTGATTGATCGGCCTTTGAGAACAAACGGTGACCCGGGAAAGCACCTGCGACAGCGGCTTCCCACCCGGTCAGGTCGTGTTGAAACGGCCGGGTTCCACGGCAAGAAAGCAGCAAGCGGCAAGCAACCTGGCTTTGGAACGCAAGGCAGAAACTCTTGTCGCAAGTCGTTCCAACCAGTAGGGATCTCTATTTATAGGGAGAACAACCTGCGACACGGAATCAGCCTCTGCTGAGAGAAGCCGTTGCGTCATTATGCTTACCCATCGCCGATGGCTTGGTAGCTCATCTAGAGAATTTCAAATACGTCATACTCAACGCCGCCCGGACACCGTCCGCCCTGCGCAACGGCGACGATTTGGTTGAGCCACGCGTGCCGTGGCGCGGCCGTCTCGAAATAAGGAGTTGTCCGCAGATAATATTCGGAGGCGTCAACCGCTTCGCCGCGCGCCAGACGCTCGTCAACCGCCAGGGTGGAGCGCCTGATGCCGCGATAGGTCATCAAGATCAAATCGCCGTCATCGGTGACGAGCAGGAGCCTGACATCCTGCTGAAACGTACCGTCTGCGCGCGCAAGCAGGAGATCGGAGCCAATCAGCGGCGACACTTCGCCCTTCAGGCGCTCGCCCTCAAAATATCCGCCGGAAACGGAAAATATGCGGCGACCTCCGGCCGGCGTCTGGCCGAGCTCCAACGCCGGATGAAGTGTCATGAAAAGTCTGAATAAGGGCCGAGATTGCAGGGTCATGTCAGATCGCCTATTGTTGACTTCAACCCTAGCTGCAAGCGCTCTGTCCCAAAAACGCGCTTTGCTTGTGAGCATCACAAGAAAAACTCATCAAAAGCGAAGAGATGATGCGGCCGCCGTTGGAGTCCTTGCGAATTCTGGAAGCGTGCGTTTCTGCCGGCAGCTTTGCCCGTGCGGCCGAGCGTTTGTGCCTCACCCCAGCGGCCGTCAGCCTGCGTACCCGGTCGTTGGAGACCGAACTTGGCCAGCCGCTGTTCCGGCGCGCCGGGCGCCGCGTTGTGCCGACGGCTGCCGCCGCTGTTCTGGCGGGCCGAATTCGGGCGGCATTGGATGGCATTGCCGGCGCGCTTGATGAGTTCCAGGCGGCCATGCCACCGCTCCGGCTGACGGCGCCGCCGACATTCGCCTCGCGCTGGCTCGCCCCGCGGCTGTCCCGCTATCCCTCCGTGGGAACATCACCGATCGAGGTCGACGTCTCCGCCGATATTCGCGATCCCAGCGCATTTGACGTCGCCATACGGACAGGGCGTGGCGGATGGGAAGGGCTTGACGAATATCAGCTCGCCCCGGTCGAGGCAACTCCGATGCTGGCGCCCTCACTGCTTGGAACGAGAACCCTGAACGGACCGGAGGGGCTGGCCGATTTCGAGCTTTTGCCGCATCCGGATTGGGATGCCTGGTTCCAGGGTGCTCAATGCGAGACGCCGCCGGCTCTGCGGTTTGCGATGGTCGATTATCCCACGCACGAATTGGACGCCAGTGCGGCGGTGGCAGGTGTCGGCGTGGCGCTGTTGTCGCCGTCCTTGTTTCGACCGCTTTTGGAGAAAGGACTGCTGATCGCACCCTTCCCATATGTGCTGACCGGGCCGGCCTGGCATTTCGCGTTGATGCGCGCCGGCGACTCCCGTCCCGCGCCCAGGCAGCTCTGCGCATGGCTTTGTGAGCGGGCTCACGAGCCAGCCTGATAGGGAACGGCCTGCGCCAGCCCAGATCGACGGCATGCACGCCCGATCAATTTGGCTTCCCGGAAGCACTGAAGCCCCTATATCGCCCTCGGACAGTCGGAACGGAGGAGTTTGCGGATGAGAGAACATGCCGTCGTGATTGCCGGAGGCGGGCCGACGGGGCTGATGCTGGCGGGCGAATTGGCCCTGGCAGGTGTCGACGTCGCCATCGTCGAGCGCCGGCCGAACCAGGAGGTCGTCGGTTCGCGCGCCGGCGGGCTGAGCGCGCGCACGCTCGAGGTTCTCGATCAGCGGGGCGTGGTCGACCGGTTCCTCGTGGAAGGGCAGATCGCCCAGGTCACCGGGTTCGCCGTGACGCGGCTCGATATCAGCGATTTTCCGACCCGGCACAATTATGGGCTGGCGCTGCGGCAGAAGCATATCGAGCGCATTCTGGCCGGATGGATCGGCGAACTGCCGGTGACGATCTATCGTGGCCGCGAGTTGACCGGATTTGCGCAGGACGACACCGGCGTCACCATCGAACTCTCCGATGGTTTCAAGCTCAGGGCAGCCTACCTCGTCGGCTGCGATGGCGGCCGCAGTCTGGTTCGCAAGATCGCCGGCATTGAATTTCCGGGATGGGATGCGACGACCAGCAATATTCTCGCCGAGGCCGAGATGGAGGAGCCGCCGCCGCTCGGCGTCCATCGGACGGCGCTCGGCATGCATGCCTTCGGCCGGGAGGAATACGAAATCCGTGACGGCAAGGTCGTCTTCGCCAGCGAAGGTCCGATCAATGTCATGGTGACGGAAGAGACTGCCGGCGGCACGACCGAGCCGACGCTCGGCGATCTTAAGGAGGCCCTCATCGCCGCCTGCGGGACGGATTATGGCATCCATGGCCTGAGGTGGATTTCCAGGTTCACCGACATGTCGCGGCAGGCCGAGGCCTACCGCAAGGGCCGGATTTTCTTAGCCGGCGATGCCGCGCATGTGCATTCTCCGGTGGGCGGGCAGGGTCTCAACACCGGTGTGCAGGATGCCGTCAATCTCGGCTGGAAGCTGGCGCAAGTGGTGAAGGGAACTTCGCCTGAAAGCCTGCTCGACACCTATCATGCCGAGCGCCATCCAGTGGCCGCCCGCGTGCTGCGCACGACGATGGCGCAGGTCGCGCTGCAACGGACCGATGACCGCACCGAAGCCTTGCGGGACATCGTCTTGGAACTCCTCGCGACGGACGAGCCACGCAAGAAGATCGCCGCCGAAATGTCCGGGCTGGCGATCCATTACGACCTCGGCGAGGGGCATCCGCTGCTCGGCCGCCGCATGCCCGACCTCGACCTCACCACGCCCGATGGCCGGCACCGCGTCTATGCGCTGCTTCAAAATGCGCGGCCACTGCTCTTGAATCTCGGCGCACCCGGCAGCCTTAACATCGCGCGATGGGCAGGCCGCGTCCAACTGGTTGACGCGGGCTATGACGGCGCATGGGAACTGCCGGCGCTGGGCGCAGTCTCCGCCCCAACCGCAGTGCTGATCCGGCCCGATGGCTATGTGGCCTGGGTGGGCGAGGGGACGACGGATGGCCTCCGCGAGGCGATGAACAACTGGTTCGGAGCGCCAGCTAATGCCGGAAAGACTCCGACTTAAGCGGCCAGCGGCATAGGACCGCAATCCGATATCGCCTCGGCCTCTTTTTGACGAATCACGCGATGGAGCGCGGGTCGACCTCGGCGGACAAGGCGCGCAAATAACGTCCGGCCACGAGAGACAAGTCGCTCCCAAGCTTATCGATCCATCGGCGCCAGCGGGTGCCATCTCCATCCGATCGCCGTGGAGATAAGGCCCCATCGCCGCGATTTACATCAGCAAGGTCTTTAAATCAGCGAAAGCCAAAGAAGCTCAAAATTGCGAGCACGATGACGACAGCGCCGACAAGCCAGATCAAATTGTTCATTGGGAACCGTTCTCCTGTTTGAATTGAGCCAACCGTGACCCGTTGACTTAACTGCGGGGCGGGCTTGCGGTTCCCTAACCACTCCTATTGCTGCAACGCGGCGGCGCTCCCGCAAAGCGGGGTTCGGCAGCGGCTTGCTTCGGCGGCCCGGCAATCGCCGCGAGGCGCTGAACGAATGTCGGGCCGCCGGGGTATTCAATAACTGCACGAGCGCGCGTTGCCGGGCCTGAAGCCGCCCGCGCAGGCCGGGTTGATCGATGTATCCCGTTGGTACTGAAAATCCTCGCGATCGGGCTTGCCGGGCGAGGTGCAGGAAGCCGTAATCGCGGACGCGCCGAGCAGCGCCCCGGCTGCGACAAATGTCAGAAATCGATTCATCTGGGCTCTCCCTTGCGGAGTTGATCTTGGTCACAATCTACCACGCCGTCACGAGCCTATACGAAAACTTCCGGCGCGCTCGATCACGCTTAGCTGAACACGTGTGCGATGGGTCAGCCAACCTTGAGCATGTGCGTTTGAACCTTGATCGCTGATCAATTCACTCAAGATAAGCTCATCGGGCTATTCTGCCGTTATGGAAGTAGTTGCGGATGCTTTTGGGTAAGGGTGGCCGATTTTGTCTTGAATGAATCAAGGTTTTTCAGTAATATTATGCCATAAAAAAGTAATATAAATGGGAGGATACTATGACGGAAACTCGGTTCGATCCGGTTTTGCTTCATCGTCAACATTTCATCGCGGAGATCACATGTCTCGATGAAATCTTCGATTTTCTGGATGAATGGCCGGAGGACAAACGAGGTCTGGCATATGACACGCTGTTGAAGGCGTGCAGAGACACCGCCAGCGGGCGCTTCCCGCTGAGCGCTGCGCGCGAGAATTTCCGGCGTTTTCTGAAGATGTCTGGTGTGCTTGCCAAGGTCGAGGGCGCCCCTAAATTCGAGCAGCTGATGGGCGATCGAAATATCGGCAATGCCTGATAGAGAGAATGAACAAAAACGCGCCGTCAGATCATCTGCGGCGCGTTTTGGTTTTGATGGCGGCTGCCTGCCGGACGTCTATTTCTTCGCCAAAAAAGCGTGACGACAAACATCTGCATGAGGCAGAGGCGACCGTGGGGGATTTTGGCGGAACCTCAAGCAAGCCCGCCATTCGCCCAGTCGCACCGGAAGACCATCATCGGCTTCGAAAAGCCCTTGAGGCGTCGGCGCGAGGCATGACCGAAGAGATCGGCGGCACCATATTCCCGAAAGATATTCTCCGAGACGAGGATTTGGTCGCTGGAAGCGGCCGCACAGAGCCGTGCGGCGAGTTGTACGGTCGAGCCGAACAGGTCGTTGCTGTCCTCGACCGGCTCGCCGCAATCCAGCCCGATGCGGATATGGATCGGCTCGGTGTTGCCGCCGTTGTAAAGCTGGAATTCCTTTTGGATCGCCATGGCGCATTCGACGGCCGCCGTTGTCGAGGAAAAGGCCGCCATGATGCCATCGCCGGTGTGCTTCACTTCGCGGCCGGAATTCTGGCCGAGGCATCGGCGCACGATCGCGTCATGGGCTCTCACCATTTCGGTCCCGATGCGGTCGCCGAGCCGTGCCGTCATCGCGGTCGAGCCGACGATATCGGTAAAGAGGATTGCCCTGTGGCCGGGATCTATATCGGCGGAGGATTGGCCAGGCGCCGGCTCGGGGTCATGAATGCGGCCGAGAAAAGCCTCGACCGCGGATAAAGCCACTTCGACGACCTCGCCGGCGACGAAGCCGTGCGCCTCGCGATGCACACATTGGGCGGTTTCCATGTCGGGAGCATCGATGAGACAGAAGGCAGTCCCGCGCCGCTGGTCGAACCAATAGGTGAGGAACTTGACGCCGTAGCGATCCTGAATGTCGAGATCCATGCGATGCGCCTGGGCAACGTCGGCCGCCGAAATTCCCTCGAGAAAGTGCCGGTCCATGAAAATAGGCATCGCGCGTCCTCCCAGATCCGCCGCGTGCAAGGAATGATACTGTACGGTCTGGATGCTTCCTCGTCCACCTTTGGCGCAATCAATGAATGAATATTCTGGCTGTTGCTTCCGGAAAAGTCGATTCGTTGCTATAAATTCTATAGAATACTAGGCAAAGTCCGGATTTTAATGAGGGGAACAGGAGGGTGAAGCCTGATATTTACCATAATCTGTCGTTTGGTAACTGGGCGCGGGTTTCTCGGGGCCGATCGGGACGCTTCAAGCGTTGCGCGTGCTCAAAGCGCCTGGCTGGAGGGGGCGAGGAGCATGTCGGTTCCCGCCCGCCCCACGGCATGCAAATTGCATCTCTAACTCGTAAGCTCACCGAAATTGGAAAAGCTGTAGTAAAGTGAGACAGACGGCACATTTTCGACCGGTCGGCTTGGCCTCAGTGGGGCTCGGCCATTATGCCGTTATTAACTCTGTGTGGGACGCCGCGCGCACGCTGCTGCACGATTGGCCGGTCGATGACGGCGAAGACTATTTCGAAGCCGTGAAGTCATGCCTGGATGCGATCATCGGCGATCTCCCGCCGGAAGAGGTGAGAGCATCCTTTATCAGAGCCGCGCAGGAAGCCGGCATCGCCGTCATCGAAGCGGCGGACTGAACGTCCATCTGATCCATCGTCCTGAACAGCAGATCCCCGACTTGACTTTTCCGGCTGAAAGTCTAATTTAGAACAAAACATGAACATTGGAGATGGTCATGACGCATACGGAACAAGTGATCGCCAACGCCCTAGCCCTTGTCGAAGCTTCGCGTGCGGCGCGCGAGCGCGATCAGCTGCGACGCGCCGCCTGGCAGAGGAAGGTCGAACTCAGCCGGCCGCTGCCTCCCTTGCCGCGTCCGGTTCAATTGCCATTGGCGTTGAACTGATGCAGCCGGCGAAGATCCCGGAAGCCGATCCCATGTGGCCCCGTTCGGCCTTGCCTGATCCTGCTTGGCCCGATGCTGCCCGGCCTGATCCCGCTTGGCCAGATGCGGCCTGGGAAGTCGAAGCAGTGCTGGCCTGGCACGACGACAATGCCAAGGCGGCGATCCGCTCGCTGCTCGACGACTGCAAACATCTCCGCCAGCAACTGGCGCTGGCGGAGGGGGCGATGAGTCGCGGGATGACCCGCGGCTGGACGCCGCGATACAAACGCGGCGCCCTCTGACACAATAGGGCCTCCCGCAACGCCGCGCGTCTTTTCAGACGCGTCTCACGACGAGCGCCGAAGCGGCGTCAGATCTGCGCCCAGCCACCGTCGACGCACAATTCCGAGCCCGTGATGTAGGCCGAGTCATCGGAGGCGAGAAACAGGACGGCCTTTGCGATCTCATCGATCGTGCCGCTGCGGTGCATGGGGATTTGGGCGTGCACCTGCACCTTGGTCTGTTCGATCATCTCCTCCCTCACGCCGGCTTTGCGCGCCTGATCCGTATCGATGTAGCCGGGAGCCATGGCATTGACGCGTATCCCTTTCTCGCTCAGTTCCACGGTCAGCGAGCGTGCCAGTGAGCGAATGGCCGCTTTCCCCGCTGAGTAGACGCTGACATAGGGGCGGCCTTGTCTGCTGAGCGTCGAGGTATTGAGGATGATCGAGCCGCCGGAACGCATCAGCGGCAGCGGTGAAGTAGGTTCCCTTGAAGGTGTTGGCGATCGAGAAATCGAATTCTTCCTCCGACATGTATTCGAACAGGTTTGGCTTCGCCCCGCCGGCATTGGCAAAGATGATGTCGACGCGACCGTGCTTTTTCTCGATATGGTCGCGAAGCGCGTCAATATCAGCGATCCTGGAAATATCGCTGCGGATGGCGTCAACGCCGTTGCCGATGCTTTGCGCGGCAGCATCGAGCGTCGCCTGATCGCGGCCGGTGATCACGAGTTTTGCCCCTTCGCGTGCAAAGAGCTTGGCTGTCGCCAGTCCCATTCCCGAGTTGCCGCCGGTGATGACAGCGAGTTTTCCGTCCAATTTACCCACATTCGTCTCCAATTCTTCTCTGAACGACCCCGGCATGACGTGCATGATTGCTGGAGCAGCGGGGCCGGAAGTTATATATGAAGCATCCTTCAGCTTTTGGATTCGCCTATGGAAACGGGTTCTCCGCCACCGCTAACCCCCCGGAAATCCCCGCGTCAGGGCCGCGCCGTCGCCACCGTGGACGCCATTTTCGAGGCAACCCTTCAGGTTTTGGCGAGCGATGGCCTGATCCGTCTGAACACCACGCGGGTGGCGCTTCGTGCCGGCGTTTCCGTGGGAACGCTGTACCAATATTTCCCGAACAAGCAGGCTTTGCTCTTCGCGGTGCTGGAGCGGCACCTCGACATGCTTGCCGGCGCCATCGAGAAGGCGGGTGATCACAACCCGTATCCTGCGAAAGAGATGATCGCCGAGGCCGTGGTGAAGGCCTATCTTCAGACGCAGATAGCGCGCGCCGAGGTCTCTCCCGCCCTCTATCGCATCGCGATGGAACTCGACGCCCGTGCGTTGATCGAGGCGGCGGCCAGGCGAAGCGCAAGCGCCATCGAGGCGATGCTGTCGACATCAGGGAATGGCCGTTTCGCCGATCCGGGCCTGCTGGCGCAAACGCTGACGGCAGCGCTTTACGGAACGGTTCCGCCCTTCTGCCACCGCATTTTGTCCGTTGCCGATGCTCACGAGGCCGAAAAGCAGCTGACGATCATGTTTCGCTCTTACCTCGTCGCGCAGCCGAGGCAGGATTGAGAGATCGTCGACGCGCGCGTCGACCTCAGCAAGCCGCGCAGACGGGCGATGGCCCCGCGTTTTGAACGGCAGCCTTCACGGACTTTTCCCACGGCCTGGCGCTCAGGCATCATGCGCGAAACCGACATGTGCCAGATAGGCTTCCAGCGCCCAGGCCTCAGCCGAGGCGACGATGGCGCCGACATAACCATCCGGGCGCACCAGCACCCAGTCTCCTGGGGCCAAGCCATAGGCCTCGCGGAAATGCCCGGCTTTATCGATGACGTCGCCGCCTTGGCAAATCCTGTGAATGTGCAGCCCCGGGCGCGGCGGCACGGTGACTTGCCCGACCTCATAGCCGAGCAGCGTCCAGTGCCGCGCCCTTGAACAGGTCGAACAGACGCCTCGGCTGGCCGGCCGCACCCATGATCGGTGCATCGGGCGCACGGTCGCCTGCCAGCAGACCGCCGCGCCGCTCCGGCTTTTCCAGCGCGAGGGAAGATTCGGGATAGCCGATATCGAGCTGATGGACCTCGCGGCCGCGCCTGAAATCGCCGCGCTTCAGAGCATCGAGAAGACCGGTGGCAAGACCAAGCATCGCCGCCGCGATGGGGCGGCGCTCTTCCTCATAGCTGTCGAGCAGGCCATCCGGCGCGCCGCCGGCGACCACCGCCAGCTTCCATCCGAGATTATAGGCGTCCTGCACGCTGGTATTGAGACCCTGGCCGCCGGTCGGCGGATGCGTATGGGCGGCATCGCCGACCAGGAAGACGCGGCCGAGCCGGTAGCGATCGGCAAGCCGGGCATTCATGTGGAAGGCCGATGCCCAGGAGACCGATCGGACGCGAATATCGTCGCGGCCGGTGCGTTCGGCCACCAAGGCGGTCAATCCCGCCGCGGAGAGATCGACCTCGCCTTCGAGCGGGATCGGTCCCTGGATCTGGAACAGCTCGGTTCCGGCGAGTGGGCAAAGCCCGATCTGCCGCTGCATGTCGCCTTCGCCGAAACGGTGCCACGCGTCGCGATCCAGGCCCGTCAGAACGACATCGGCGACGATGGCGCGCACGCCGAGCGTCTTGCCGGGAAAGCCGATATCGAGTGCGTGGCGCACGAAGCTGCGCCCGCCATCGGCGCCGACCAGCCAGCGCACGCGAATGGCCTCTTCGCCGGATGGGCCCTGGAGCCACGCCGTTACACCAGCATCATCCTGCTCGAAACCGATGAGTTCACATCCGAATTCCGGGCGGTGCCCAAGTTCGAGCAGTCGCTCGCGCATCACGCTTTCGGTCAGGAACTGCGGCACCATCAGCGGAAAATGGTAGGGCTCGGCAGGCGTCGGCTCCTCGCGCAGGACGGCATCGGATTCGCTGAAGCTTCCATCGTCGCGATATTCCCGCTGCCGGGGATAGGTGCCGCCGAGCGCGACGATCCGGTCGAGGATGCCGAGATCCTCGAAGACCTCCTGCGTTCTTGGTTGGATGCCCTTGCCGCGCGAGCCGCGGAACGGGTCGTTCAATTTTTCGATCAGGCGAAAGCTGACGCCGCGCCGCGCCAGCTCGATCGCCAGCGTCAGGCCGGCAGCACCAGCGCCCGATATCAGCACGTCGACTGCAGAATTCTGTGTCATCGTCATCTCCATATGTGTATTATGCACATAATAGGAGAATCGATATGTCGTCAAGAAAAAATGTGCAAAATACACATATGTCTGAGAAGCTGCGCGAGCTGCACGGGGCTTTGATCGAGATCGTCAGCGTCATGAACCGTCCGCAGCGCGACGAGCAGATGGTGCGCGAGGCAGGAATTTCGCTCGATCGTGCGCTGTTTCCGCTGCTGGTGACGGTGGAACGCCTCGGTCCGATCGGCGTGGTCGAACTCGCCGACCGTGCCGGCCGCGACTACACCACCGTCAGCCGTCAGGTCGCCAAGCTCGAAAGCCTCGATCTGGTGGAGCGTCGCGGAAGTGCCGCCGACCGCCGCGTGCGCGAGGCGGTCATCAGCCCGAAAGGCAAGGCGATGACCGACCGCATTGACCTGGCGCGCGAAAGGATCGGCCGCGCCATTTTCGAGCGCTGGGACGAGCACGACTTCGACGAGCTGGTGCGGCTGATGCGGAAGTTTGCAGAGGATATCGGCGGTGATACCGGCGGCGCCGTGGGAGAATCCAAGGGAGAGGGCGGCTGACGAGGGCGCTTCCCCAGGCTCGCTTCAGCAAAACAGTTTGGCGGCCGTGACTTCGACTTCCACGAGGAATTCTGGGCGGGTGAAGCCGCTGACGATGATCAGCGTCGAGGCCGGCTTCGGATCGAGCGTATAGCGATCCCGGATAGCCATATAGGCAGGGAAATCCTCGCGCTTCGTCACAAAGCCGGAGATGCGGATGACGTCGGCAAAACTCATTTCCGCCTCGGCGAGAATTGCCTTGATAGCCTCGAAGCAAAATTCTGCCTGCGCGGCGATATCCTCCGGCACTTTATCGTCAAGACCGATGCCGAGCTGGCCGGAGGTCACGAGCAGCGAGGCGCCCGCCGGCACCAGCAGCCCGTGATTGTAATTTCCGAATGGACGGCGGACAGACGGGGGATTGAAAATCTTCATAGGCCTTTCCTAGGGTGCAACGAGGACGATGCGGGCTCTCAAAACCGCTCCATCGCCGTCTTCACCTTCGCCAAAAACCTGGCCCGGCTTTCCGGCGTGCAGTTGTTCATGTCGTAATGGGCAAGAAAGGTGACCGGCCGCAGCGGATTGATCTGCGCCCTCAGTACACGCTTGACGATCTTCTTCGGCGGGTTGCCGGCGGCGAAGGCGCGAAACGGCGTGGCGCCATATGTCAGCACGGCCGCGAGTTTCCTGATGTGGCGCAGGCGCGATTCCACCTTGCCGTCGACCAGTTCGAAGGAGACGCCGGGAAGCCAGACGCGGTCAAAATAGCCCTTGAGGATCGCCGGGAAACCGAAATTCCAGATCGGCGTCACCAGCACCAGCGCTTCGGCCTGCTTCAGCCGCTCGACATAGGATTTCACCAGCGCGGTATTGCCGGGATAATCGTGATAGGCGAGCCGGTCGTGTCGGGAGAGCACCGGATCGAAATTCTCTGCATAGAGATCGCACGCATCCACCTCGTGACCGGCCTCTTGCAGGCTTTCCAGCGTCTGTTTGTAGAGCGCCTTGCCGTAGCTTTCCTCGACCGGATGTGAGTGAAGAACGAGAACTCTCATCAGGCCTCCATGACCCTCGCGAGCCCCGGGAAGAGATAATTCTTGCCGGCATTGAAATCGAAATCGGGATTTTCCCAGGCGATCATCTTGCCGGGGTTCAACAGCCCCCTCGGGTCCGTTTCCTGCTTGAAGGCGAGCTGCACCTTGTCGGTGCGCTTCATGCCGCCTTCCTCCAGCGTGTAACGGTGCGGATTGAAGATCGGGCAGCCGTGGTCCTGGTGGATCTTGATGATCTCTTCGAGCCGTTCCTCCGTGGTGTAGCGCACCAGCGGCAGGCCGGAGCATTGGATCTGCCCGTCGAACCTGATGAATTCGAGATGGCCCGGCACTTCATCACCGAAAATCTCCACCATCTTGGCGACCTTGGCGACGTGATCCGGGCCCGGATACTGAACCTGCAGATAGGTGAAGCCGGGATCGACCTTCAAGGCACGCAGCGTCGTGTGGTTCCAGGCAAGCTCATAGGCATGCGGAATACCCTTCATGCTTTCGACCGTGTCGGAGCGGAAGATGATCTCGCCCTTGTGGGCGGCTGAAAAGGCGAGGAAGGCATCCATCGAATGCGGCGCGATCATCAGCACCACCACCGACTGGCCCTTGCGGATATAGGGTCTGTGGCGGGTAAAATAATCGTGCGGGATCGGCGCCGCGATCGGGGCGATTTCCTTGACGAGGATGCCGTTGCATTTTGCCAGCGCATCCGAGAAGCGCACCGAAGCCATGAAGTCGTCATGGCCGACAAGCGCGTCGACCCAATCATAGGCAGGGGCGAGCGGCATTTCGATTTCGGTGATGATGCCGTTGGTGCCGTAGGCATGGCTGACCTTCTGCAGATCCCAGCCGGTCAGGTCGAGCACGCGCGGCTCGGCCTCCATGGTAACGACGCGCAGACGCAGAATATTGCCGAGATCGCGCAGTCCGCCCCAGGTGATCGAACCGACGCCGCCGGAGCCGCCGGCGACGAAGCCGCCGACCGTTGCCGTCTGCGCCGTCGACGGATGGAAACGCAGTTCCTGACCGGAATGCGCCTTGGTCTGCTTGTCGAGCTGAGCAATGACGATGCCTGGTTCGCAGACCACCCGACCGGGATGGATTTCTTTGATCCTGTCCATGGCGGCAAGGTTCAGCACGATCCCGCCGGAAAGCGGCATGGCCTGGCCGTAATTGCCGGTGCCGGCGCCACGCGGCGTCACCGGCACGCCATGGGCGAAGGCGACCTTCAGCGTTTGGATGACCTCTTGCTCGTTTTTCGGCGTGACGACGAGATCGGCCGTCACATTGTCGAGCTGCGCTTTCAGGATCGGCGAATACCAGTAAAAATCGCGGCTCTTCTGGCGCACCAGCGCCGGATTGTCCTCGATGGCGATGCCCTCGAGTTCCTTTTTGATCGTTTGATAATCCGGCATGTCAGGCTCCAACGATGTTATCGAGTTCACGGTAATCCGGCAGGCTGCGGTCGATCACCTTGCCGCGACGAAGCACGACGCGGTCGGACTGTGGACGGGAGAGAAATTCGGTCCAGCGCCGGGCGCTGAAGAGCACGAGATCGGCCAGCGCGCCGGCGGCGATGCGCCCCTTGTCAGGCCGGCCGAGAATATCCGCAGGCGAGGTAGTGACGACGCGCGCGGCCGTGTCCAGCGGGTGATCGAGATGCAGGATGCGGACTGCTTCACGCAACACCTCGACCGGGTCGAGATCGCCATAGGCATAGAAGGGATCGCGGGTATTGTCGGAGGCCACCGCCGTCGCAACGCCGGCGGCCGCCAGTTCCTTGAACAGGGTGACGCCGCGCCAGCGAGGGGTCCGGCCGGGATATCGGTCCTGCAGATAGAGGTTGCACATCGGCAGCGAGACAATGGAGAGGCCGGCCTTTGCGACGAGCTCGACCGTGCGTTTTGCCGTCTCCTCGTCCTGCCTGGCGAGCGAGCAGCAATGGCCTGCCGTCACCTTGCCGTCGAACCGGTTACGCAGCACGGCTTGCGCGATCGCCTTCAGTGTCTCGGCGGCGGGATCGTCGCTTTCGTCGACATGAAGATCGACGTCAAGACCGTTGTCGGCGGCAGCCCTGAAAAGCACATCGAGCTGGCTGTCGAGATCGGGATTCATTCGGGTGACGCCGCCGATCAGCCCGCCTTTTTCGCGCACGACGGCGACCAGGTCAGCGAAATAGGCCGCGTCCACCATATTCTCCATCGGGAAGAGCGCCACCGCCTGCAGCGCGACCCTGTCTTTCCAGGCATCGCGCATCTCGGCAAAAACCTCGAAGGAAATCCGGTGCTGAGGCGCCAGCGAATCGAGATGCGTGCGGATCAGGCTGGTGCCGTGCGCATAGGCCGAACGCAGTGAGAATTCCATGCGTTTGCCGACATCCGCCGTCGACCAGTACGCCTCCCGGTCCGCGCGCACTGCGTCCAGGGCGCCGATGAAGGTGCCGTCGGGATTGGCGTTGCGCGGCCAGATATGCCCCTTGTCGAGATGGGTGTGCATATCGGTGAAGCAGGGCCAGACCATGCCGTCCTTCAGATCGGACCGCGGCAATTCCACTGGTGCTGCACCTGCCGGCAGCAGCGCGGAGATGACGCCATCGGCGATGACGATATCCGCCTTGACCAGCCCCTCGATCGCCGGCGCGTCAAATCCCTCGACGGCGACGGCAGGCAGCGTCGCATTGCTCAGCACGAAGCGACCGGCATTGGGCGGCGAAATGAAGGAATGGGTCATCAGTTTTCCCGTTTCAGGCTGCTCTCATGCCAACGATGCAGGGCGAGCCAGGAAATGAACGAGGTGACGGCGAAGATCGCCACGCCAAGCAGGGAGAGCATCAGCAGCGCGGCGAAGAGGCGCGGAATGTTGAGCCGGTACTGTGCTTCGAGCAGCCGGAAGGCAAGGCCGGAGCCGGCGCCCGCCGAGCCGGCCGCGAATTCTGCGACGACGGCGGCAATCAGCGCCAGGCCGCCGCCGATCCTGAGGCCCGTCATGAAATAGGGCTGGGCGGCGGGCAGTTTGAGGAAGAGCAGCGTCTGCCAGCGCGAGGCGCCGTAAAGCTCGAAGAGATTGATGAGATTGTGGTCGACGCTCTTCAGCCCCTGAACCATATTCGAAAGGATCGGGAAGAAGGCGACAAGGAAGGCGCAGATCAGCAGCGCCACCTGGGTCGACGGCGCATAGATCAGGATCAGCGGCGAGATCGCCACGATCGGCGTCACCTGCAGGATGACGGCAAGCGGATAGAAGGCGAGCTCGATCCAACGCGACTGCACCAGGAAGATCGCAAAGCCGACGCCGCCGACAAGGGCCAGCATCAGCGACAGCAAGGTGATCTTGGTGGTGACCCAGAGGGCAGGGGCAAGCGTATCCCAGTCCGTCACGAAAGCGTTTGCGACTGCGGCCGGACCCGGCAGGATATAGGGCGGCACGCCTGAGAGCTTCACATAGGCATACCAGATCAGGACCAGCAGGCCGATAACGAGGAAGGGGATGGCGATGCGCAGCGCGAGATCGCGGCGTCTTGCGCCTGCGGCATTTACAGAAAGATGAAGGAGCTGCGGCGTATCCGTTTCGTTACGCATCAATGCTCTCCCGCCGCGTTGATTGCCCCGATCAGCGAAAGGGAGACCGTCTCGCACGCCTTCCGGTATTCTTCCGAGGTGCGGTAATGCTCGTCGCGTTCCAGGCTGGTGGTCAGCGGAACATCGGCATGGACACGGCCGGGCCTTGCCTTCATCACCACGATGCGGTTCGAAAGATAGGCGGACTCATAGACCGAATGGGTCACGAAGATGACGGTGATGCCTGTCGTCTTCCAGAGCCGCAGCACATCGTCGTTCAGCCTCTGGCGGGTGATTTCGTCAAGCGCGGCGAAGGGCTCATCCATCAAAAGCAGCTTCGGTTTGGTCACCAGCGCGCGGGCGATCGAGACGCGCATTTTCATGCCACCGGAAAGTTCGCGTGGATAGGCTTTGGCGAAATCTTGGAGGCCGACGGTGGTCAGCGCCTGCATGATCTCTCCATGCGCCGCCACCTTCGAAATCCGCCTCAATCTCAGCGGCAGGTGGACATTGTCGAATACGTTCTTCCACGGCATCAGCGTCGGCTCCTGGAAGACGAAGCCGATATCGCCCTCCGGCAGGCCCCTGGCATTGATGCGCGAACTCGGCCAGTCGATCGCCCCCGACGTCACGTCGCCAAGGCCGGCGATGATGCGCAGCGCCGTCGACTTGCCGCAGCCCGAAGGGCCGAGCAGGCTGACGAACTCGCCGCTTTCGACGGTGAGCGACATGTCGGAAAGGGCGACAGTGCCGCTGGAAAAGACCTTCGAGACCGACTGCATCACGACCAGCGGCCGCTTGCGCGTCTCTTGCGGGGATAGGGCCTGGGCCTTTGCTAACGGCATTGCCTGTCTCATTCACCAGGGGAGTATGCGGTCCGCCACCTCGGGCGGACCATCGGCCGACGTCGGAGGGGCCTACTTCTTCATCGCCATTCCGATGCTCTTGCAGACGAATTTCGTCGTGAAGGCTTTGCCGTAATCGGTCTCCGGCTTGAACACCTTGATATCAACCATCTCGTCGAAGAACGCCTTGTAATGCGCGTCGGTGATGCAGCCGATGCCCTTGTCCAGGCTGTCGCCGGATTCGATGATGCCGTATTCCTTCATCTTGGCGATCGAGTAGGCGATCTGGCCATCCGTCATTTCAGGATTGTCCTTCTTGATCAGCTCATTGGCCTTGCTGTTGTCGCCGTAGAGGTATTTGTACCAGCCCTCGATCGAGGCATCGACGAAGCGCTGGACGACATCCGGCTTGCTGTCGATCATCGTCTGCGTAGTGGTGATCATCGTCGAATAGGGCGAATAGCCGTTGTCGGCGAGCAGGAAGACCTTCGGTTCGAAGCCGGCCTGCTTCTGGATCTCGTATGGCTCGGAGGTGAGGTAACCCTGCTGGGCGGATTCCTTGTCGGCAAGGAAGGGCGCGGGGCTGAAATTGTAGGGCTTGTACTGCTCGTCCTTGAAGCCCTTGAAGTTCGCCTTCATCCATTCGAAATAGGTGAGATAGCCGTCCTTGCCGAGAAACAGCGTCTTGAGCTTGGCAAGATCTTCGAATTTGTCGATCCCGACGTCGGGGTGTGCGATCAGCACCTGCGGATCCTTCTGGAAGATCGCCGCGACATCGACGAGCGGGATGCCCTGTTCGACAGCCGAGATCTCGCCCTGCGGCCCACCCATGTAGAAATCGATCTTGCCGGAGATCAGCAGCGCGCTGTTGGCCGCGTTCGGGCCGCCCTGCACGATCGTGACGTCGAGGCCGTGTTTCGCATAAGTGCCGTCGGCGACCGCCTGGTAGAAGCCGCCGTGCTCGGCCTGCGCCAGCCAGTTCGTTCCGTAGCTGACCTTGTCGGCCGCATGCGCCGCGCCGGCAGCGGCGAGCGCGCCACCGAGACCCAGGAGAGCGGAAAAGACCGTATTCTTCAGTGCATTGGGCATGATCAGCGTTCCCCTTTTGAGTTCGCAACGCCTGTGATGACGTCGGATTTTCTTCATTGGAACGATTGCTTTGCTCTTTGAAAAGCATCAAATTTCGTGCGCAACGATGCCTTTTTGGCATCTCAACGGCAGCCTGTGCCTAATTTGTGCGTCTGCTTTATTTTCATGCAACGAGGTTGCGATGCTGCATTCCCGAAAGCTCATCTACATCAACGAGATCGCCCGCACCGGTTCGATCCGCAAGGCGGCGGCGCGGCTGAATGTGGCGTCATCGGCGATCAACCGGCAGATCCTCGCGCTGGAGGAGGAAATGGGCGCGCCGCTTTTCGAGCGGCTGCCGCGCGGCCTGCGGCTGACGGCAGCCGGCGAACTTTGCATCGAACATATTCGCGAAGTGCTGAAGAATTACGAGCGGCTGGAGGGCCGCATCCGCAGCCTGAAGATGCAGCAGGCCGGCAAGGTCCGCATCGTTACCACGGTTGGACTTGCCGCCGGCCCGCTGCCTGACATCATCGCTCGGTTCCAGGCGGAGCATCCGCGCGTCTTCATGCAGCTGCGCAATGACGCGGGCACGATGACGGTCAATCCGGTGCTGTCGGGCGAGGTTGATATCGGCCTCGGCTTCAACATTCCGGCGACACCGGGCATCCGAACGCTTGGCAGTTTCGACATCCCGATCGGCGTGGTGCTGCCGCCCGGCCATCACCTGATCGGTTCAGGCCCGATCAATCTGGCGGATATCGTCCAGGAGCGCCTGGTGCTGGCCCAGCAGGGCACCAGCCTGCGTGATGTGATCAATCTGGCCTTGGCGCGCCTCGACGTGCATGTCGAGCCGGTGCTTGAGACCAATGCGTCGGAGATGCTGAAGAAGCTGGTAAAATCGGGGGCGGGGCTGACGATACTGAACCCGCTCGACGTCATCACCGAATGCCGGCAGGGCGAGCTCGTCTTCCGGGCGATCGCCGAACCGCATGCGCGCCAGCAGCCGATGAAGCTTTTTGCCCGCGCCCGCGCGCCGCTCGATTCCGCCACCAGCCTGTTCGTCGAATATCTGCTCGCCGAACTTGCCGGCCTCGTGCAGGAACTGCAGACCAAAGGCCATATCGCGATGGAAAAGCCTGTCGGCCCTTAGGTCGCTCTCGCCGGCGTTATTGTGAATAGAGGCTGGAAAGCGGATAGCGCTTCAGGTCGGACAGCAACTCGATGAAGCCCTTGACCTGATGGCGGCAGATCGCTTCGCCTTTCTCCACCGTTCCGCGCGAGGCGTCGCCGACGACGCCGTGCGGATTGAGGTCGTGGGCGATCCAGGCAAGCGAATGCGGCGGCAGCGGCTGGATATATCTCGATTGTCCGCGCATCCATTCGGCCTTGGAGGTGAAATTCTGTGCCTTGTCCATCCGCACCAGATCGGGGCGGAAATGGAGCATCAGCGAGGTCTCGACCTCGCCCCCATGGATACCGTATTTCAACTCGTCTTCGCTGATCATGCCTTCGGGATGACCGAAGCGGCCCCATTGCGTCGAGACGACGGCCATCTGATAGCGGACGCGCAACTCGCGCGCGACGATGCTCATGATGTCGACATTGCCGCCATGCGAATTGACGATGACCATCTTGCGGATGCCGGCTTCGGCAACCTTGGCGCCGATTGCCGTCCAGACGGGAATGAGCAGCTCAGCACCGAGCGACAGAGTTCCCGGCCCGTAGATATGTTCGTTCGCCTTGCCGATCTCCTGCGTCGGCAGAACCAGGAAATCGAGGTTGTCGGGCTTCTGTTTCCGCAGTTCGGCCAGCATGCCGTTAGCGATCGCCACATCGGTCGCGATCGGCAGGTGCGGACCGTGCTGTTCGGTCGAGGCGATCGGCAGGATGGCAATGGTCGTGTCGGGCGAAAGTCCGGCGAAGTCGGAGCTGTTCAGTTCGTTCCAGTAAAATGGCATTGCCATCGCCGCGCCTCTCATTGCCGTTGCGACAGTGAGTAGGAAATATCGCTGCACGCGAAAAGCATCAATTTGCGCCCGCACCGATGCCTTTTTGCGGATGATGCAGCAGCGACGGCCGCCCAGCGGGCAGGGGGCACTGTCGCATGATCCCTGGGTGCGGGAGGAATTCAACGGAGCCATTGCGCCGACGCGTCTGCAATGCTTTGCTGGCGTCTCTGCAATTCAACGCTCTCCGGTGATTCCCAATGTTCGATATTCTGTGGCGCGGCCTGGCGATCGGCGCCGGCGCAACCATCCTGATGGACCTCTGGGCGATCGTGCTCACCCAGGTCTTCGGCCAGACGCCGCCCAACTGGGCGCCGGTCGGCCGCTGGTTCTGGCATCTTCGCCGCGGCAAGGTCTTTCATGACAGCATTGCCGATGCCGAACCCTATCAGCACGAGTTGGCGCTCGGCTGGATCAGCCATTACGCCGTCGGCATTCTCTATGGCGTGATCTTTGCGCTCATCATGGGGCAGGGCTGGCTCGCCGCACCGACATTTCTCCCCGCCTGGATCTTCGGCATCGTCACCGTCGGGGCAGGGTGGTTCCTGCTGCAGCCGGGCCTCGGCATCGGCTGGGCGGCCTCCAAACATCCGACGCCGAACAAGGTCCGGTGCTTCAATCTGCTGGCGCATACGGTGTTCGCATTGGGGCTTTACGGGACGGCGTTGATTCTGCGCTGAGATTGCCAAAAACCCCTCCCCACAAGGGGGAGGGACTAAGCTGTGGTTTCCGGCGGCGACCAAAAGGAGAGGTCTTGCTGGAGAGTTTATGTGAAGCGGTGCAGCATCTTAGTCCCTCCCCCTTGTGGGGAGGGGTTGGGGAGGGGTCTTTTGGCTCCACCGAAGCGAACAGATCACCGCGCCGCCCAATTCGCGCCGCGGCGGAAGATGGTCCTCATCTCAGGCACGTCGAACTCCTTGGCCTGATGGCCGAGCGAGGAATAGAAAACGCGGCCCTTGCCGTATTTGCGCTTCCAGACGACCGGCATGACGACGCCGTCGATCCAGTAGGCGTGATCGCCGGTGAACTTGGTCGTCGCCAGAACCTCGTTCGAGGGGTCTACATGCATGTAATATTGCTCCGACGTATAGGGAAAATCGGCAATCCCCTCCATCAGCGGATCGTCCGGCCGGGTGATGTTGACGGTATAGTCGATGATGTTGCCGGGGTGGGCCACCCACTGGCCGCCGATGATGAACTGATAGTCGACGGAGTCGCGGAAGGCATCGCCCGCGCCGCCGTGATAACCTGATATGCCGACACCGCTTTCGATCGCGGCGGCGAGGTTCTTGACCTCCTCCTTCTCGATCTTCGACATGGTCATGATCGGCACGACCAGGCTGAGATCATGGACAGAAGGGTCGGCCAGCGCCTCGGTGCCGTGTTCGAGATAGACCTTGAAGCCGTCCTCCTCGAGCATGGACTTGATGATTTCGGCGCATTCCTGCGGCTCATGGCCGCTCCAGCCACCCCAGACGATCAGTGCTTCACGCATAGTCATTCCTCCTGAAATTATTTCGCCAGCCGTCCGTCGACGATGGATTGCGATATGGGGGCAGGGCGCTCCACCGCCGTTGAGATCGCCACCGTCCGGCCGGTCTCAGACGCGGTGTGGAACGCTTCCATCACCTCCAGCACATGCAGCGCCAGATCGCCATTGGCGCGATGCGGCCGGTTGGAGCGGATCGCATGCGCCATGTCGGCGACGCCGAGCGAGCGATAATTGCCATCGGCATAGGGTGATGTGAGTGGCTGATCCTCGAATTGGCCGCCCTTACGCAGATATTCGACAGGGCCTTCGAATTTGTTGGGATCGGGCACGATGAGCGTGCCCTCGGTGCCGTAGACCTCGAGCGGCACATGCTTGTGGCCGGCGACGTCGAAGCTCATGGCGATCTGGACGACGGCGCCGCCCGCAAAAGCCATCATGCCGGCGACGTGGGTCGGCACATGCACGGGAATGCGCTCGCCGTTGCGCGGCTCGCTTGATATCAGACGTTCGGCGCGTGGCGTCGTCGCAAAGCCGGCCACTTGCGCGACCGGCCCGAGAAGATTGACGAGATCGGTGATGTAATAGGGACCCATATCGAGCATCGGCCCACCGCCGACCTCGTAGAAGAAGGCGGGGTTCGGGTGCCAGCGTTCATGGCCCGGGCACATGAAGCTCGCCGAGCCGCCGACCGGCTGGCCGATGACGCCTTGGTCGATCAAGGCACGGGCCGTCTGATGGCCGCCGCCGAGGAAGGTGTCGGGGGCCGCCCCGATGCGGAGATTCCTGGCCTTGGCGGCCTCGGCCAATTTTTTCCCTTCCGCGAAATTAATCCCGAGCGGCTTTTCCGAATAGGTGTGCTTGCCGGCCTCGAGCGCCTGCAGCGCCACGGCGACATGGGCTTTCGGGATCGTCAGATTGACGATGATCTCGACTTTGGGGTCGGCGAAGAGCTCCTCGACGGATCTGGCGGGAACGTTGAATTCGGCAGCCTTCGCCTCCGCCAGTTCCCGGTTGAGATCGGCCACACCGCGAATGTCGAGAATGGGAAAGGATGCCATCGCTTTGAGATAGGCGCCCGAAATATTGCCGCATCCGATGATGCCGATACCGACTCTCTCCATGAATTCCTCCATTGATCTTGATTGGTGACGCCCGTCAGAGCGCCGGCCCGGTCGTGCTCCAGGGCGATTCGTAGAGTTCGTAGAGCGCCACCGCGGCCGCACCCTGCGCCCAGAAATCATCACTCGAATCGTCGAAGACGAGTTCGCTCACCCCCTTCAGCGAGGGCGGAATGGCGAGCGCATAGGCATCGCGCAAGCTGTTCAAAAAGGGTTCGCCGAGCGCCAGGCTCGACCCGACAAGGATGACGCGCGGCGGCGCAAACAGCGTGACGATATTGGCGATGGTCAATCCAACAGCCTCGCCGGCGCGGATGGCGGCGCTGATCAGCCGGTCGTCGTCGGCCTTGATCAGCGCCTGGGCATGGGTCATGCCGCGCCCGAGCCGGATCGCTTCGGCAAAGCGGCCGTCGGCCTGCTGTTCGCCGAGGATGGCGCTTTCGCCGGCCTGGCTGAAGAGCCGCACGACGCCATTCGGCCCCATGCCGAGCACGAGGTCGCCGAGATTGTGGCTGAGGCCGCCGGCGCCGCGAAACAGGCTGTTGCCATGCAGCACGCCGAGGCCCAGCGTCTGCTCCAATGAAATCAACACCATATCTTCCAGGTCACGGGCTTTGCCGAACCAGTGATGGCCGAGCGTGATGGCATGCGCGTCGCTTTCGACGATGGTGGACGTCGACAGGCGCGTCGACATCTCGGCGGCGAAATCGACATTGGTGTCGCGGAAAATCGGGCTGCTTCTGATGTAGCCGGTGCGGTGCTCGATGACGCCGGGAAAGCCGAGGCAGACGCTGTCGACATCTTCGAGCGACAGCCCGGCATCGACGACGCAACGCCTGACCCCGTCCTCGACGAGATCGGCGATGACACCGATCGGCTGCCGGTCGAGGCGGATCGGCAAAGCGAGCTTCGACAGCACGTCGCCGCGGAAATTGGTGACGACGAAGACCATCCGGTTGGCGGCGATCTTGCCGCCGACGACGCGGGCCGCATCCGGATTGAGCTCCAGCGCCACGCGCGGCCTGCCGCGCACCGCCTCGTTGCGGATATCGCCTTCATGACGCGGCAGGATCAGCCCATCGTCGAGCAGGGAGGCGGTAATGGCGGAAACGGTCGTGGTGGAAAGCTCGGTCCGCTCGCTGATCTCGATGCGCGAGATCGGACCATGGCGCCGGATGGTATCGAGCACGTTCAAACGGTTGATCGCGCGCATCAATTCTGGATCTGCGGTCTTCATGAAAAACTAGCCGGCATCGTTCGTTGGGCGGAAGCCAATATTTTTAACGGGTTACGAAATAAATAGCAGGCAATCCCACGGGCCTGTCAAGCGCATTTGATAAAAATAGCGGCAATTGGGTTGACATCCGGCGCAAGCTCCGTTGAATTAATCCGCATTGGGGAAAAATTGTGAGGATAGGTCCCCGGGAGGAAAATCATGAATTTTATGCTGAAGAACGCCGCTTTCGGCGGCAGGCGCATCGTATCCATGGCCGCGGCAGCCGGCATGTTGCTGGCGGGGGCAGGCGCTGCCTCCGCGACGACGGTGGTCAAATGGCTGCATCTCGAGCTCGACCCGAAAAACGTTGCGGCCTGGGAAGACATCGTCAAGAAATACGAAGGCCAGCATCCCGACGTCGACATCCAGATGCAGTTCCTCGAAAACGAGGCCTTCAAGGCCAAGCTTCCCACTCTGCTGCAGTCCGACGACGTGCCGGATTTCTTTTTCAGCTGGGGCGGCGGCGTGTTGAAGCAGCAGTCGGAGACCGGCGCGCTGCAGGATGTGACGGCAGCCCTCGATGCCGGTGGCGGCAAGCTGCGAAAGGCCTATACCCCGGCTTCGGTCGACGGCCTGACCTTTGAGGGCAAGACCTGGGCCATTCCCTACAAGGTCGGTCTGGTCAGCTTTTTCTACAACAAGGCGCTGTTTGCCAAAGCTGGCGTCAAGGCCGAAGACATCAAGAGCTGGACGGATTTCCTCGCTGCGGTGAAGAAGATCAAGGAGGCCGGCATCGTGCCGATTGCCGGCGGCGGCGGCGAGAAATGGCCGATCCATTTCTACTGGAGCTATCTCGTCATGCGCGAAGGCGGCCAGAAGGTTTTCGAAGCCGCCAAGAACGGCGAGGGCGAAGGTTTCCTTGATCCCGCCATCATCAAGGCCGGTGAGGATCTCGCCGAGCTCGGCAAGCTCGAACCTTTCCAGCCCGGCTATCTCGGCGCAACCTGGCCGCAGACGCTCGGTGTCTTCGGCGACGGCAAGGCCGCGATGATCCTCGGCTTTGAAGCCACCGAAGCCAACCAGCGCAAGAATGCCGGCGACGGCAAGGGCCTGGCACCCGACAATATCGGCCGTTTCGTCTTCCCGACGGTCGAGGGCGGCGCCGGCAAGCCGACCGATACGCTCGGCGGCCTGAACGGCTGGGCGGTCACCAAGAAGGCCTCCAAGGAGGCGCTCGATTTCCTCGCCTTCCTCACCAACGCCGAGAACGAGCGGGCGATGGCTAAGGCTGGCATGTTGCTTCCCGTTGCCGTCGGCGCCGATGACGGCGTCGTCAACCCGCTGCTTTCCGAATCGGCCAAACAGCTGGCCGGTTCGACCTGGCATCAGAACTTCTTCGACCAGGATCTCGGCGCGGCCGTCGGCCGTGTCGTCAACGACGTCTCGGTGGAAATCGTCTCCGGCCAGATGAATTCCAAGGACGGCGCTCAGATGATCCAGGACGCTTTCGAACTGGAACAGTAACCAGCGCCCGCAGAGCCTTCCCGGCGCTCCCGATCAAGCGGAGCGCTGGCATTGCTGCCGACGAACGAAAGCAGGATCCATGGCCAATATTTCAATCCCTTCGATGACCGCAGCCGCAAGCCCGGCAAGGCGAGCCGCAAACAGGAAAAGCTCGGTCGCCCATGACCGGCTGACGGTGCTCTTGCTCTTTCTGCCGCCGGCGCTGCTGCTCTTCACGCTCTTCGTCATCATGCCGATGGGCGAGGCGGCCTGGTACAGCCTCTACAAATGGAACGGCTACGGCACGCCGACCGAATTCATCGCGCTCCGCAATTTCCAGGTTCTGTTCCGCAATGCCGCCTTCACTCAGGCGCTGCTCAATAACGGCCTGATCATCGTCATCTCCATCTGCGTCCAGGTGCCGCTCGCCATCTGGCTGGCCACCATGCTCGCCCACCGCATTCCTGGTGTCGTCGGCTATCGGCTGATCTTCTTCCTGCCCTATGTGCTGGCAGACGTTGCCGCCGGCCTGATCTGGCGCTTCGTCTATGACGGCGATTACGGGTTGTTTGCCGCCATTTCAAACTTCTTCGGCTTCGCCAATCCTTATGTGCTCGCCGACAAGGACGTGGCGATCTACGCCGTGCTCGGCGTCATCGTCTGGAAATATTTCGGTTTTCACATGATGCTGTTCATCGCCGGCCTGCAATCGGTCGACAAGAGCGTGCTGGAAGCCGCCGAAATCGACGGCGCCACCGGCTGGCAGAAATTCCGCTACGTCACGCTGCCGCTGCTCGGCTCGACCTTGCGCCTGTCGATCTTCTTTGCCGTCGTCGGCTCGCTGCAGCTCTTCGACATGATCATGCCGCTGACCGGCGGCGGCCCGTCCAATTCGACGCAGACGATGGTCACCTTCCTCTACACCTACGGCGTCATGCGCATGCAGGTCGGCTTGGGCAGCGCCGTTGGCGTGGTGCTCTTCGTCATCTGCGTGACGCTCGCCTTCGGTTACAAAAGGATCTTCATGCGCCATGACTGATATGAGCTCTTCCATCCGCATGCGCACCTCGACACGCATCTATCTCTACGTGTCGCTGAGCCTGATCGCCGCCATCGTGCTGATCCCGCTGCTGACCACGGCGCTCGGCGGCTTCAAGACGCTGGGCGACCTGCGCACCAATCCCTTCGGCCTGCCGACGGAATGGCAGTGGGCGAATTATACCGACATCCTCTTCGGCGAACGCTACTGGCTGCAGATCGGCAATTCGCTGATCATTGCGGCGCTCACCGTGCTCTTGACGCTGATCGTCTCGTCGATGGCGGCCTTCGCCTTTGCCCATGTCCGCTTCTTCGGCTCGTCCTTCCTGCTCAATTATTTCCTGCTCGGCCTGATGTTTCCGGCGGCGACCGCGATCCTGCCGCTCTTCATCCGCATCCGCGATCTCGGCCTGCTCAATACCTATTGGGGCGTGGTGCTGCCGCAGGTGGCTTTCGGCCTCGGCATGAGCATCCTGTTGTTCAGGAACTATTTCCGCAACCTCCCGGAAGAATTGTTTCAGGCGGCCTTCGTCGACGGCTGCGGTTATATGAGATTCTTCTGGCATATCTCGCTGCCGCTCTCCCGGCCGATCGTCGCCACCGTCAGCATCATCTCTTTCGTCGGCAGCTGGAACAGTTACATCCTGCCGCTGATCATGCTGAACTCGGAATCGAAATATCCCTGGCCGCTCGGCATCATGGTCTATCGCGGCGAATACGGCACGGAATGGCAACTGGTGCTGGCCTTCATCACGTTGACCATCCTGCCGACGATCATCGTTTTCTTCGTTGCCCAGAGGCACATCATCGCCGGCCTGACCGCCGGCGCCGTCAAGTCCTGAGCCGACCCATTGGAGCTGCAATCATGGCATCCGTTTCACTGCACGATGTAACCAAGGCCTATGGCGCCGTCGACGTCATTCACGGCATTTCGCTTCATATCGAGGATGGTGAATTCGTCGCCCTCGTCGGCCCGTCCGGCTGCGGAAAATCGACGCTGCTGCGGATGATCGCCGGCCTCGAGGAGATCACCGACGGCGAGATCGCCATCGGCGGCAATATCGTCAACGCGATGACACCGCGCGAGCGCAACATCGCCATGGTCTTCCAGTCCTATGCGCTCTATCCGCATATGACGGTCGCCGAAAACATGGGCTTCAACTTGAAGCTCGCCGGCGTTGCCAAACCCCAGATCGAGGCCCGCGTTGCCGAGGCTGCCCGCATGCTCGATCTTGCCGAGCTGCTCGACCGCAAGCCGGCCCAGCTTTCCGGCGGCCAGCGCCAGCGCGTCGCCATGGGCCGCGCCGTCGTGCGCAATCCGGCCGTCTTCCTGTTTGACGAGCCGCTCTCCAACCTCGATGCGAAACTCCGCGTGCAGATGCGCTCGGAGATCAAAACGCTGCACCAGAAGGTGAAGACGACGTCGATCTATGTCACCCATGACCAGATCGAGGCGATGACGCTCGCCGACCGCATTGTCGTGCTCAATCAGGGCAGGGTGGAGCAGTCGGGCACGCCGCTCGAACTTTACAAGAAGCCGGCCAACCTCTTCGTCGCCGCCTTCATCGGCTCGCCGGCTATGAACATGCTCGACGGCACGGTGGAGGGTCAAAACGGCGCGCCCACCGCCCGCCTCGAAGACGGCACAGCGATCCTTATTGCGCCCGACCGCCGGGTCAGGCCCGGACAGGCCGTCACCATCGGCCTGCGCCCCGAACATCTCGTTCCCGGCCTGTCGGCCGGCACGCCGCTTGCCGGCCGCACCATGCTGGTGGAACCCACAGGCGCCCAGACCCATGTGGTCTTCGATCTCGCCGGCCAGCAGGTGACCGCCATCGTCGACGGTGAATACCCCGCCCGCTACGGCGCGGTGTTCGAGGCAAGCATCGCCAGCGACCAGGTGCATGTCTTCGACCGCGGCAGTGGCGTGGCGCTTTGATTGCTGCGCGCGTTTTGTGCGATAGGCTGTGGGCGTGATTTAGCGGATGGCTGACAACGACAAAACCGCCGAGCAAGCCCGGCGGTTTTGTCGTTGATAAAGGTAACCCGCGACTACTCCGCCGCGATCCGCGAGACGCCGTTGGCCTGGACGATCTTTTCCAAGAGTGTCAGCTCTTCCGGGGTGAGATCCGTCAAGGGCGGGCGAACGGGGCCGGGGTTCTGGCCTAGGACGCGCAGGCCCGCCTTGATGATCGAGACGGCATAACCCTTCTTGCGGTTGCGCAGGGCGACGAAGGGGAAGAAGAAGCTCTTCAGGATCTCGTCGACGGTCGCCTGGTCGCCGGTGCGAAGGGCGCCGTAAAAGCGCTGGGCCAGCGCCGGCACGAAGTTGAAGACGGCCGAGGAATAGGTCGTCACGCCGGCGGCGAAATAGGCCTGGGCGTAGACTTCATGGGTCGGCATGCCGCCGACATAGACGAGGCAGTCGCCAAGCAGGGTGGTGATCTCGATCACCTTGTCGACATCGCCGACGCCGTCCTTGAAGCCGATCAGGTTCGGGCATTCCTCCGCCAGCCGGGCGATGCTTTCGGCCGTCAGGACGGCGTTGTCGCGGTTATAGACGATGACGCCGATGCCGACCGATTGGCAGACCGCCTTGACGTGGGCGATTAGGCCGGCCTGTTCGGCAAACATCAGATAGGGCGGCAGCAGTAGCAGCCCGTCCGCGCCGGCCTTCTCGGCCGCTTTGGCGATCTCGATGGCGAGCGACGTGCCGTAGCCGGTGCCCGAGATGATCGGCGTCTTGCCGGCCGAGGCCTTGGCGGCGCGGACGACCTGCGGAATCTCGGCCGGATTGAGGGAGAAGAACTCTCCCGTGCCGCCGGCGGCAAACAGTGCGGCGGCATCATACCCCGAAAGCCATTCGACATGACGGCGGTACTTCGCCTCGTCGAATGTGAGCTGATCGTCGAAATGCGTCACCGGAAACGAGAGGAGACCACTACCGACGGCCTTCTTCAATTCAATCGGGTTCATCATGAAAGTCCTGTTCCTTAGCTGTTGAAAATTGGCCGTCTCAGGCGCTTTCGAGCGTCTGCAGAAGGGCAGCGATATAGCCGTAGCAGTAGGCGAATGCGGTGGCGGAAGGGTCCTTGCCGCTGACCGTCGGCACGTGGTCGGGCATCAGCATGTATTTGAAACCGACTTCCTTGTAGATCTTCGCCGAGCGGACCATGTCCATGTCGCCCTCGTCGGGGAAGGTCTCCATGAAGGAGAGCTTGCCGCCGCGGATGTTGCGGAAGTGGACGTTGAAGATCTTGTTGCGCTCGCCAAACCAGCGGATGACGTCATCGATCTCCCTGCCGGGATTCTCCAGCATTTCGCCGATGGAACCCTGGCAGAAATTGAGGCCGTGATAGGGATTTTCGCGCATCAGCACGAATTTCTTCAGGCCTTCGACGGTGCCGAGCACGCGCGTGACGCCGCGAAAGCCGGGCGGCGTATAGGGATCGTGCGGATGGCAGGCGAGCCTGACGCGGTTGCTTGCAGCGACCGGCACGACCCGTTCGAGGAAATAGTCGATCCGTTCCCAGTTTTCGTCTTCGGAGAGAACGCCGGCAAGACCGGGTGCTGCCTGCTGATCGGTCTTGTCCCAGCGGAAGCTGGCATTCATCGAGCCGCCGCGTCCCGGTTCATCGGGCGTGCGGGGGATGCCGATCAGGTTGAGATTATATTTGACCGCCGGAATGCCGGCCGCCGCGGTATTCTCGATCAGCTTGCAGACGGCGTCGATCTGCCTGTCGCGCTCAGGGCCGGCAAGCAGAATATCGGGATAGGACGCCTTCTCGATCGGCTGTGAGGGCAGGGGCAGCTGGATCATGTCGAGGATCAGGCCGAAGCTTTCGACCTTGTCGCGATGGCGCTCGAGGTCGGAAAGCGTCCAGCTGCTCGGTTCTCCCGGCGGATCGGCGTTGATATGCTTCACACCCAGTTGCGCGAAAATGCGATAATCGTCGTCATCCCGCGCGGCGACCTGTGTTCCCAGATACATTTGAGTCTCTTTCGAAATTACACACTGTCATATGACATAATATGAATTTCGAAGAGAGTCGAGCCCTATTGCTGCTCGGAGAGCATCCGATAGCGACGTTGGCTGGCCATCATATGCGCACGCATCGCCTGGCGGGCGCGATCCGGATCCTGATCGGCGATGGCCGAGAGGATTTCGACATGCTCGGCATAGACCTTTTGCAGATAGTCGCGGTCATTGGCCTCCGGCAGCGTCGGAAACTGGCCGCGGGGGATCGCTTTGGGGCCGAATTGGCGCAGCACATCGACATAGAATCGGTTGTTGGTGGCGGCGGCGATCGCCATGTGGAAGGCGTAATCCGCCTCCACCGTTTGCTGCCCGGTCTCGATCAGGTTCGCCATCCGGCGGTTGGCCTCGCGGATCGCCGCCTCCTGCTCGGCGGTGCGGCGATAGGCGGCAATCGCCGCCGCTTCGCCCTCGGCCGCCATGCGAAACTCCAGCAACTCAAGGGTTTCGGGGATGCTTTTGATTTCCACCGGCGTCAATGGCAGCACCGATTGAGATTTCGGATTCGCGACAAACACTCCTTTGCCCTGGATCGGCTTGACGAAGCCGGCCGACCTGAGATCGGCGATCGCCTCGCGCACCACGGTGCGGCTGACGCCGAAGGTCGCTTCAAGCTGCGGCTCGGTCGGCAGCTGGTCGCCGACCCGTAGCATGCCAGCCTCGATCTGCGCCCGCAGCTGATCGATGACCTGCTGCGCCAGTCTTTGCCGGCCACGGCTGAGTGTCGTCATTTTCTGTTCCCCAATCCCATTGCACTCAAGTCTCCCGTTCGGGCCTTGTCAATCGTATCTGACTTCGATAGATCATAATACGACATACGGGCGACATAATATGTCTTCTATAGTAATTCATGGAGGAGTGACAATGAAGCATTTTTCTAAAGGCCTGTTCGTCGGCGCCGTTTTCGGCGCCCTGACCATGGCTGCCCCGCAGCTGCAGGCTGCGACGCCGCAAGACCAGCTGGTGATCGGAACGTCGTTGGCCCAGGTTCTGTCCCTCGATCCGCAACAGGCGACCGAGGGCAAAGCCGTGGAGATCATGTCGAATCTTTACGACCGGCTGGTCGCCAGCACGGCTGATGGTAAGATCCTTCCGCAGCTGGCGGAAAGCTGGAAGGTTGACGACAAGGGCATCACTTTTACGCTGCGCAAGGCCAATTTCGCCTCCGGCAACCCGGTGACTTCGAAGGACGTCGTCTATTCGCTGGGGCGGCTCTTGAAGATGGATCAGGCCGCAGCCGCCAACCTCAAGCGCGTCGGCTACGACAAGAACAATGTCGACAAGCTCGTCAAGGCGGTCGACGACCAGACGGTGCGTATCGATCTTTCCGACCAGGTGACGGCGGAGCTTCTGCTCTACCGGCTGACGACGACCACCACCAGCGTGGTCGACAGCGTCGAGGTCGAAAGCCACGCCGTCGACAATGACTATGGCAATGCCTGGATGCGAACGCATTCGGCCGGTTCCGGTCCATTCACCCTCAACCGCTGGTCTCCGAACGAGCTGGTCATTCTCGACGCCAACAAGGGTTATGTCGACGGCGCTCCGAAGATGCGTCGCGTCATCGTCCGCCATGTGCCGGAAAGCCAGGTCGAGCGGCTGATGCTGGAGCGCGGCGATATCGATATTGCCAGTGCGCTGACGGCCTCCGATCTCGCGACATTCCAGGCCAAGCAGGGTTTTGCCATCCAGCGCATTCCGACAGGCGGTTTCTACGTGCTGTCGATGAATGCCGGCAACCAGTACCTCTCCAACCCCAAGGTCCGCGAGGCAATCGCCTACGGCATCGACTACAAGGGCATCGAGAAGACGATCATGGGCCCCTACGGACGGGCGAGAACCGTGCCCGTGCCGGAGAATTTCGAATATGCGATCCCGAGCCCGGATTGGCAGCTCAACGTCGAGAAGTCCAAGCAGCTGCTGGCAGAGGCGGGTTATAAGGACGGCTTCTCGCTGACGCTGAAGACAATCGCCCAGACACCGCGCATCGATCTTGCCACCGCCATTCAGGCTTCCCTTGCCCAGGTCGGCATCAAGATCGACATCCAGCAGGGAAACGGTTCGGAAATCATCGCCGCCCATCGCGCCCGGGATTTCGATCTGCTGATCCCGCAGACCAGCGCCTACATGCCGAACGTGCTCGGCTCGATGGAGCAGTTTTCCTCCAATCCCGACAACTCGAAAGAGGCCAACAATGCCGGCAATTTCGTCTGGCGCTCGGCCTGGGATATTCCCGAGTTGACGGCCCTGACCGCGAAGGCATCGATGGAGCCGGACGCCAAGAAGCGCGGCGAACTCTACGTGCAGATGCAGAAGATGTTCGTCGAACAGAAGCCTGCCGTGCTGCCGATGTTCGAGCGCTTTGAGCCGATCGTCCTGACCGGCAAGGTCCAGGGATATGTCGGACATCCGTCTCAAATGACGCGTCTCGAGAACGTAACCAAGGTCGAAACCCAGTAAGACTCGAGAGGGCAGCCGATCATGAAGGAACTCTCCGTAGCCGAATTTGGCCGACGCCTGGCGCATTTGCTGGTCAGCCTGTTCATTCTCCTCTGTGTGACCTTCGTGATCGGCCGCGTTCTGCCCACCGATCCGGTCGGCGCGATCGTCGGCGAACTCGCCGATCCCGCCGCCTATGCGGCGATGCGGGCCCGCCTTGGACTCGACCTGCCGATCTACCAGCAGTTTTTCCTCTATCTGAACGGGCTGGCGCATGGTGATTTCGGCACTGCCGTCCTCACCGGCAACCCCGTCTCGTCGGACCTCGCCCAGGCGTTTCCGGCGACATTCGAACTGGCGACGCTGGCGGTGATCATCTCGACATTCGTCGGCGTGCCGCTCGGCCTGGTCGCGGCATTGTTTCGCGACAGCTTCATCGACAAGATAGCCCGGGTGGTGGCCCTCGTCGGGCACTCGATCCCGGTTTTCTGGTTCGGCATCGTCGGGCTGGTCATCTTCTATGCCGGCCTCAACTGGGTCGGCGGACCGGGCAGGATCGATGTCTTCTACGAAGGCCTCGTGACGCCGCAGACCGGCCTGTTGCTGATCGACAGCCTGCTGCAGGGCGAGACGGAAATCTTCTGGAATGCGCTCGGCCACATCATTCTGCCTGCCATCATCCTCGCCTATGCGGCGATGGCCTATATTACCCGCATGACACGCAGCTTCACCCTGGAGCAGTTGAGCCAGGATTATGTCATCGCGGCCCGTGCCAAGGGTGTCAGTCCTTTCGGCACGATCTGGCGCCATGTCCTGCCGAACATTGCGGTGCAGCTGATCACCATCCTGGCGATTTCCTATGGTGGACTGCTGGAAGGCGCCGTCGTCACCGAGATCGTCTTCTCCTGGCCGGGCATCGGCCAATACATGACGAACGCCCTCATGATCGGCGATATGAACGCCATCGTGGCCGGCACCATCATCGTGGGATTCATCTTCATGCTGTTAAACTTCCTCGCCGACGTCGCTTATGCCGTCTTCGATCCGCGCATGCGGGAGGCGGCCCGATGAGCGACGCCATCCGCACTGACATTCAGATCCGCCCGCCAAGCGTGTCGACCCGCGTCGCCGCCTCGTTTGCGCGCGCCGGCCGCAAATTGGCTGCGGAACCGCTTGGCCTTGCCGGCTTCGTCATCCTCGGCCTGCTGTGCCTGATCGCGATCTTGGCGCCGCTTCTGGCGCCTTATGATCCGGTCGTGCAATCGCTCGGCGATGCCCTGCAGGCCCCGAGCCTGGCGCATTGGGCCGGCACCGACGAATTTGGCCGCGACATTCTGAGCCGCCTGATTTTCGGCACGCGCATCACCATCCAGACCGTGCTGTCGATCTCCCTGATCGTCGGTCCGATCGGCCTGCTGATCGGCGTCGTCGCCGGCTTCTTCGGCGGGCGCACTGACGCCCTGCTGATGCGCGCCACCGATATCGTCCTGTCTTTCCCGTCGCTGATCCTGGCGCTGGCCTTTGCCGCCGCACTCGGCGCCGGCCTGACCACGGCAATCATCGCGATCTCGCTGACCGCATGGCCGCCGATCGCCAGGCTGGCGCGCGCCGAAGCCCTTGTCGTCAGAAATGCCGATTATGTGGTCGCCGCCCGCCTGTACGGCGCTTCGCCAATCCGCATCCTTCTTCTCTATATTGCGCCGATGTGCGTTCCCTCGGTCATCGTTCGCCTGACCCTCAATATGGCCGGCATCATCCTGACGGCGGCTTCCCTCGGCTTTCTCGGCCTTGGCGCGCAACCGCCGGCACCGGAATGGGGGGCGATGATCTCCAACGGCCGCAAATTCATGCTGGATTACTGGTGGGTCGCCGTCATGCCGGGTATCGCCATCCTTCTCACCAGCCTTGCCTTCAACATCGCCGGAGATGCTCTGCGCGACATTCTGGATCCCCGCCATGCCAGATCGTAAAATGCAGGATCATGATCTGCAGCCCGTTCTCTCCGTCAAAGGATTGACTGTCCGCTTCGGCCGCGGCGCCGTGCCCGCCGTTTCCAATGTCAGTTTCGACGTCGGGCGCGAACGGGTCGGCATCGTCGGAGAATCCGGTTCCGGCAAATCGACGACGGGGCGCGCCATCATGCGCCTGCTGCCGCCGGCAGCGGTGGTCTCCGCCGAACGCCTGGATCTCGGCGGCGATCCCCTGCTGTCAAAGAGCGAGCGGCAGATGGGCGCGCTTCGCGGCAAGGACATCGCGCTGATCATGCAGGATCCGCGTTATTCGCTGAATCCGGTCCTCTCGATCGGCAAGCAGATCGCCGAGGCCGCGCGCCTTCACCTCGGTCTCGGCAAGGCCCCGGCGCAAGACGCCGCCCGCGCCATGCTGGAGCGTGTGCGCATCAGCGATCCGGATCGGGTCATGGCGCTTTATCCCCATCAGATATCGGGCGGCATGGGTCAGCGCGTGATGATCGCCATGATGCTCTTGGCGCGGCCGAAGCTGGTCATTGCCGACGAGCCGACTTCGGCGCTCGATGTCAGCGTGCGAAAGGATGTGCTGCTGTTGCTCGATGAACTGGTGCGCGAGAACAATTCCGGCCTGCTGTTGATCAGCCACGATATCCGCATGGTGGCGGCCTTCTGCGAGCGCATCATCGTCATGTATGCCGGCCGCATCGTCGAAACCCTGACCAGTCTCGAAGAGGCCCGCCATCCCTATACCCGCGGGCTGATAGCGGCGCTGCCCGACCCGAAGAACCCGGTTCGCCGGCTCGCCGTTCTCGACAGGGCGAAACTCGATCTGGAGACCGCGCAATGATCAATGTCCGCGACCTCGATGTCGTCTTCGCCTCCGGCAAATCCAGCAACCATGTCGTCAGGGGCATCAGTTTTGAGGTCAGGCAGGGGGAGACGCTCGGCATTGTCGGCGAATCCGGCTGCGGCAAATCGACGGTGCTGCGTTGCCTCGCCGGAATGGAGACCGGCTGGACCGGGCAGATCGAGCTTAGCGGCCGACCGATCGGCAAGCATCGCTCCCGCGAGGAGCTGAAATTCGCCCAGATGGTCTTTCAGGACCCTTACGGCTCCCTGCATCCGCGCCACCGCATCGGCACCGCGCTCGCCGAGCCGCTGCGCGCCATGCGCCATTCGGAGATCTGGTCGAAGGTCGAAAAGGCCTTGATCCAGGTCGGCCTGCCGGCGAGCTTCGCCAATCGTTTTCCCCATGAGCTTTCCGGCGGCCAGCGGCAGCGCGTGGCGATCGCCCGGGCGCTCATTCTGTCGCCGCCGATCCTGCTGCTCGATGAGCCGACATCGGCGCTCGATGTATCCGTCCAGGCCGAAATCCTCAACCTGCTTGCCGATCAGCGTGATGAAAAGGGGCTGACCTATCTGCTCGTCAGCCACGACCTCGCGGTCATCGCCCATATGTGCGACCGGGTGCTGATCATGAAGAACGGCGGCTTCGTCGACGAACTGACCAAACAGGATCTGCAGGCCGGCATCACCCATGATGCCTATGCACGCGAACTGTTCGAAGCGAGCTTTATCGAGGCCTGATATTTCCCCCTGCAGCGCCGCTGACCACCGCCACACTACCCCTTTCGACGAGATGGCAGGAAAGCTCGACGCGCCGCCGCGGCGTGGCCAGGCCGAGCATCATGTCGCGCAACAGATCGAGCGCGGTGGCGCCGAGTTCGCGCATCGGGATATGCACCGTCGAAAGCGGCGGATTGAGAAAGGCCGATTGCGGCAGGTCGTCTATGCCCATGACGGAGATATCCTGCGGCACGGCATAACCCATCGCCTGCAATCCGCGTACGGCGCCGCTGGCAAGGCTGTCGCCCGCCGTCAGGATGGCGGTGAAGGAAAGGCCTTTGTCGCGGACGAGGCGGGTGATCGCCTCGGCGCCGAGTTCCGGCAGCCAGTCGTCGACCTCGAGCACCAGGTCGGCATCGGCTTTCAGCCCGTGATGCTGCAGGGCATCGCGCCAGCCCTCCAGACGCCGCTCGATCGTCCGCCGTCCCGGCCGCAGCATGAACAGGATGCGTTCGTGCCCCGCCTTGATCAGGTGTTCGGCGGCGATGAAGGCGGCCGAGCGGTTGCAGGGCGTCACACTGGAAAGCCGCATATAGGGATCGTCGCTGTTGACCAGCACGACGGGCTTGCCGAGACCGGCGGCGGCGGCCAGCATATCCTCCTCGTCGACGGTCAGGATCAGCATGCCGCCGAAGCTTGGATTATCCCGCATCTCGGCGATGGCACGGGCTTCATCGGCCTTGTCTGCGACCGGACGCATCGCCATCTCGATGCCGAGAGCGGCCGCGCGCGCATTCAATCCTTCGAGCACATAAAGCGTGAACTGGTTGCGGACATAATCGATCATCGCGGCGCCGGAGGCGACGAGCATGACCTTCTTGCCGGCGACGCTGGCCGGCAGGGCGTAGCTGACCGCACTTGCCGTTTCCAGCACCAGCTTGCGAATTTCGGGCCTCACGCCTTTTTCACCGGCAAGCGCCCGCGACACCGTGCTGATCGAGACGCCGCACCGGGCGGCGATATCGTCGAGGCGTGTGCGCCTGCCTTTTTTCTGCTCCGCTGCCATGTCTGCTCCTCGCTGCTACCTCTTTATGCAAAAATCTTTCAGATTGCGCAAATGGAATGCCTATGCACAATTGCCTGAGGAGTCCGCGGCAAGCGACAGAGCAGGGAGGCTTTGAAGATGCGGTTTGACGGCCAGTCCACGCGTCGGTTTTTCCGACGTCTCGCGGCTCGAACGAGCTGAAGCATGACCGCTGAGAAATCCCATCTTCGCCGCGCCACCGGCAAGCAGAGCCCGATCGTCTATTGGCAGCTCGGCCACCTCTCACAAGAGCGCTACGACATCGCCGACCGGCCGATGGAAGGCAGGATGGATCCGTTTTTCTTCGTTACCAAGACGAAGAACTTCATTCCGCACGAATATCCCTGCCGCACCGAATTCAAAAAATCCTTCTCCGGCCAAAGACCGCAACCGACCGCCGAATTCGAGGCGGTCCGGTGGTGGCTGCCCTTTGCCTCGCCGCGTGTCGATCTCTCCGGTTTCTGGTTTCGCCCGACCCGCATCGGCTGCTGGGCGCGCACCTTCCTCGATGCCGGCACGGGCGGGGCTGCCACGCTTCGCCTGTCGACCTGCGGCGGCGCCATCCTCTTCGTCAACGGCCGTGAACAGGGTTTCATGGCGCCTTACGAGCGCAATCTAGAAGCGCAACAGACTTTCGAGGTGGAGCTTGTCGCCGGCCTCAACGAGATCCGCGTCTATTTCGGCGATCTGGCCGAACGCGACGCCCGCTTCTATTTCCAGCTGGATTATCTCGACGGGCCTGAGGTCGAAACCGCTGTTCCCGTTCCGATCGCCGCCGATGCTGCGGATGGCCTGGAGGCGATCCTCGAAGGCATGCGGTTCGACCGCACCGCCTATCTCGGCGAGGACGTGACGATCCTGTTTCCCGCGCCGCTGCCGATGGCGCTGACCTGCCATATCGAGATCGAAGGCGACTTCATGTCGGCCGAGCGCTTCGATTATGATTTCGCGTTGGAGAAGGGCGCAACCAGGCTGGAACTCGGCACTTCGGCTGATATGCCCGCCGATTTCCGCCATTTCCGCATCACCCTCAAAACAGGCGACTTTTCGCTCGGCCGCACCCTCGGCGTCGAGATCTGTCATCCCCAGCGCCAGGGGCCGGCGCCGGCTGCGCTGGAAGATCGTGTCGCCGAGGCGCTGGCCGAAGTCGCCGCCCATTCCGAGCCCGATACGGTCTGCGCTTTCGCGCGTCTGGCTGTGGGGCAGGGCGGCGAGCAGACCGAAGCGATAATCTCGGCCATGCTGCCGGTCATCGAGGATTGTCACGACTGCGCCGATTTCGTGCTGGTGCCGCTGCTCTTTGCCTATACCCGCTGGAGCGATCTGCTGTCGCAGGATCTGCGCGCCAGGATCGAGCAAGCGGTCCTCAATTACCGCTACTGGATGGACGAGCCGGGCAACGACGTTCAGTGGTATTTCTCGGAAAACCACGCGCTGCTCTTCCACACCGCCGCCTATCTCGGCGGCCGGCTTTTCCCCGACGCCGTCTTCGTCCGCTCCGGCCGCACCGGCGCCGAGCAGATGAAGGTCGGCGAAGAGCGGGTCCGCGCCTGGCTCGATCATTTCGAGCGCTGGGAAATGGCCGAGTGGAATTCCGTTCCCTATTTCCCGATCGACCTCAAGGGTCTGACGGCGCTTGCCGCCTGCGCCCCGGATGAGACGATCCGCGCCCGGGCGAATGCCAGCATCGTCCGCCTGATGGAGATCGTCGCCCGCTCGGCCCATCACGGCATGCTGACCGGCAGCCAGGGCCGCTCCTACGAACATACGCTGCGCCCCGGCCGTTCGGTCGAACTCTCGGCCATTGCCCGGCTGCTCTGGGGCCGCGGCTGGTATGGCCGGCGCGTCCACGCGCTGCCGCAGCTTGCCGTCTGCATCCGCGACCACGGCCTGCATTTTCCCGAAAGCCTTGCTGCGATCGCCGCGCATGACGCCGACGCCGCGCAGGAATGGACCTTTTCCCAGGGCGAAAACCGTTTTGCTGCCCTCTATCACTACAAGACGCGCGACACCGCGCTCGGCACCATCGCGCATTATCGTCCCTGTGCCTGGGGATATCAGGAGACGGTGCTGCATCTGCGCCTCGGCGACCGGCCGGAAGCGCAGGTCTGGATCAACCATCCCGGCGAGACCATCCAGTTCGGTTACGGCCGGCCGAGCTTCTGGGGCGGCTGCGGAACGCTGCCGCGCGTCCATCAATATCGCGATCTCGCCATTCTCGATTTCGACATCCACGAGGGCCAGCCGGATTTCACTCATGCCTGGTTCCCGCTCGAAGCTTTCGACAACACGGTGGTCGATGGCAATCTGGCGCTTGCCCGTTCCGGCAACGGCCTTGCGATGCTGATCGGCAATGGCGTGCTCGAGCCGGTGAAGCATGGCCCGACGACGGATGTCGAGCTGCGCCTCGCCGGCCGCAGGGGCCGCTGGATCGTCCGTCTTTCCGATCTCGCCCGCGAAGGCGGCCTTGACGGCATGCGGGCACGTTTCGCCACGCTCGCCGCCCCCCGCGACAATAACGGCGCCTTGATCGTCATCGATCCGGATTATGGCCAGGTCGTCTTCGAAGAGGACGGCACCGTGCGCGCCGAAGGCCGCATTCTTCGGCCGTCGGACTGGTCGGTGCGGGGAGACGCGATACATCTTGAGATACCCGGCAGGCAGCCTCGGCGCGCCGCCTCATAGATGACATGCCTGACCGGGTGGAGGACCCGGCCAGGCACAACAATTCATCGGTCAGGAGGAGGAGAAAATGACCAGAATGAAATCGATCGGCGCGGCTTTGGCTGCGGTTCTCTTGAGTACCGTTGCCGCCCATGCCGGCGACGTGCGCATCATGTGGTATTCTGACGGCGGCGAAGGCGCTGTCGTCAAGGACTTGCTGGCGCGCTTCTCCAAGGCCAATCCCGATGTCAACGTCATCCTCGACGAGGTCTCCTACGACGTGGTCAAGGAACAGCTGCCGGTGCAGCTCGAAGCCGGGAAGGGGCCTGATATCGCCCGCGTCACCAATCTGAAGGCGCAGGCCCAGCACTGGCTCGATCTGCGTCCGCTGCTCGCCGATGCGAAATATTGGGACGACAATTTCGGCGCCCAGGCCGATTGGATGCGTCCCGACGGCTCGAACGCCATCACCGGCTTCATGACGCAGCTGACTCTGACCGGCGGCTTCGTCAACAAGACGCTGTTCGAGCAGGCCGGCGTCGAAATCCCCGGCCAGAAGGCGACCTGGGACGATTGGGCGGCCGCCGCCAGGAAGGTCGCCGACAGCCAGAAGGTCTTCGCCATGGCGATCGACCGCTCCGGCCACCGCGTCTCCGGCCCGAACATCTCCTACGGCGCCAATTATATCGCCGCCGACGGCAAGCCGGCGCCGATCGATCAGGGCGCCAAGGAGTTCCTCAGCCGCTTCGTCAAATGGAACGAGGACGGCACCATCAACAAGGATGTCTGGGTCAGCGCTGCCGGCACCACCTATCGCGCCGCCGCCGAAGACTTCATCAATGGCGGTCTTGCCTATTATTATTCGGGCAGCTGGCAGATTTCGGCCTTCGCCCAGAAGATCGGCGACAGCTTTGACTGGGTGATGTCGGGAAGCCCCTGCGGCACGGCCGCCTGCACCGGCATGCAGGGCGGCGCCGGTCTCGTCGCCGTCAAATACACCAAGAACCCCAAGGATGTCGCCAAGGTGATGGATTACCTGGCGAGCGCCGACGTACAGAAGGAGTTTGCCGAGCGCAGCCTGTTCATTCCGGCGCATAAGGGCGTCGCCTCAGGCCAGATGGACTTCAAGACCGACAATCCGCATGTGCAGGCGGCGCTGAAGGCCTTCGTCGAATCCGCCGGTCAGACGGCCGCACCGGCCATGAAACTGCCGGGCTGGAAGTGGTCGGACGCCTATTACAGCGCCATCGTCGCCCGCATCAGCCAGGTGATCGCCGGCGAAATGAAGCTCGACGACGCCTATGCCCGCATCGACGAGGACATCAAGGCCAAGGTCGGCGCCAACTGACGGACGGATAGATGGCGGAGAAGATGGTTTCTTCCGAACCGCGGGCAAAGGCCGGCCCTCGGCAGGCGCTCGCAGCACCTGTCCGGCTCCTGATGGGGATCGTCGATATTCCCATGCGCGCCTGGCAGAAGCTGACGGGGCTGAACGGCATGGCGGGCGTCTTCCTGGCGCCTAACATGCTGATCTTCAGCGTTTTCGTGCTCCTGCCGCTGGTCATCAACTTCATCTATTCGACGACGAGCGGCGGCGCCATCTTCCTGCCGAACAGAACCTATGTCGGTGCCGACCAGTACCACATCCTGTTCGATTGCGGCTCTTATCTCGACCCCTCGACCTGTGCCGCCGACACTTTCTGGGCGGCGGTGCGCAACACCGCCGTCTTCGTCGTCTTCCAGGTCTCGGCCATGCTGGTCGCAGCGCTGGCGACGGCTCTGATCCTCAATCGCGAGCTTTCCAATCGCGGCTTCTGGCGCGCCGTCTTTTTCTTTCCGGTGCTGCTGTCGCCCGTCGTCGTCGGCCTGATCTGGAAATGGATCCTGCAGCGTCAGGGCCTGCTGAACTATGCGCTGAGCCCTTTCGGCTTTGAGCCCTTCTCCTGGCTCAGCGATCGTTTCTGGGCCTTCTTCTTCGCCGTCTTCGTCTCGGTCTGGGCGCATATGGGCTTTTACGCGCTGATCCTGCTCGCCGGCCTGCAGGCGATCCCGAGAGATCTCTACGAGGCGGCGGCGATGGACAAGGCGAGTCCCACTCGCATCTTCCGCCGCATCACCCTGCCGCTCCTGATGCCGAACCTCATCGTCGTCCTAGTGCTGGCGCTGATCCGCGCCGTGCAGATCTTCGACGAGGTCTTCGTTCTCACCGGCGGCGGCCCGGGCACCAGCACCATGTACATCACCCAGTATATTTACGAGACGGGCTTTGCGAGTTCGCTGCGCAATCCGGGGCTTGCGTCGGCCGCGTCGATCCTGATGGGCATCGTGCTCGTCATCCTGACGCTGGTCCAGCTGGGCGTCAGCAGCCGCAACGAGAAGAAGGGAACACGCCAATGAGCGCTGTCGGCTCGTTCCTGCTGCGCCGCCGCGGCCGCGGCTGGCACTGGACGGATGTCGTCACCTGGATCTGGCTGATCTCGGGCGTCTTCCTGATGTTCGGCCCGGCCGTCTGGCTGGTCTTCTCCTCCTTCAAGACACCAGCCGCCCTTGCCGAATTCCCGCCGTCCTTGCTGCCTTATGTCACCGAACAGGCCGTCGTGCCGGGCTATGACAAGCCGCTGCCACTCTATAACGTCACCATGCCTGATGGCAGCAGCCGCGTGCTCGCCGAAGTCCGCCGCATCGGCATTATCGGCCAGATGGTCGATCCGAAACAGCCTGGCGAAATCGTCAAGGCGAACATCAAGGACCGCACCCCGGTGCGCACGGTCGAATTCGCCGCCGCCAATTACACCGAACCGTTCCAGCGCTTCGATTTCTTCCTGTTCCTGCGCAACTCCGTCTTCGTGACCGTTGTGGCGACGGCGATCACGCTGCTGGTCAATTCGATGGCCGCCTTCGCGCTGTCGAAATACCAGTTCCCTGGCCGCACCGCCGTCATGCTGATGATCCTGGCGACGCTGATGGTGCCGCTCTCGGTGATCGTCGTGCCGCTCTATTCCGTCATCGGCACACTGAACCTTTTCGACAGCCTCTGGGGCGTCATCCTGCCGACGGTCGCCACCCCCACAGGTGTCTTCCTGCTCCGCCAATATATGCTGACGATCCCGGACGAGCTAATCGACGCCGCACGCATGGACAAGGCCAGCGAATGGCAGATCTACTGGCGAATCATCCTGCCGCTCTCGGCGCCGGCACTGGCGGTGCTGGCGATCTTCTCGGTCGTTTGGCGTTGGAACGACTTCCTCTGGCCGCTGATCGTGCTGTCGCGCAAGGAACTCTATACGCTGCAGGTCGGCCTCAACGTCTATGCCGGCGAGCTCAATGTGCAATGGCACTATATCCTCGCCATGACCGTCGTCTCGATGATCCCCGTCGTGCTGATCTTCGTCTTCCTGCAGCGTTTCATCACCACAGGCATCGCCGGCTCCGGCCTGAAATAGGCCAGGCTACAAAAATACAGGAGAGTGCATGAGCGGGCTCGAGCTCAGAAACATCGTCAAGAATTTCGGCTCCGTCGAGGTCATCCGCGATGTCTCGCTTGAGGTCAAGGACGGCGAGTTCGTCGCCTTCGTCGGCCCCTCCGGTTGCGGAAAATCGACGCTGCTACGCCTCATCGCCGGCCTCGATAAGCCAACAGGCGGCAGCATCGCTATCGACGGCACGGATGTCACCGAGATCGGCGCCGCCGACCGCGGCCTCGCAATGGTCTTCCAGTCCTATGCGCTCTATCCGCATATGAGCGTGCGGGAAAATCTGGCCTTCGGCCTGGAGAATACCAAGGTGGCCAAGGCCGAGATCGAGGCCCGCATCACCGATGCCGCCCGCATGCTGGAGATCGAGCCCTTCCTGCAGCGCCGCCCGGGCCAGCTTTCCGGCGGCCAGCGCCAGCGCGTCGCAATCGGCCGCGCCATCGTCCGCCGGCCTGATGCCTTCCTGCTCGACGAGCCGCTCTCCAATCTCGACGCCGAGCTGAGAGTGAGCATGCGCGCCGAACTCGCCGCCCTTCACGCCCGCCTGAAGGCGACGATGATCTACGTCACCCATGATCAGGTCGAGGCGATGACGCTGGCAAACCGCATCGTCGTGCTGAGAGGCGGTCGGATCGAGCAGGTGGGAACGCCGTTGGAACTTTACAACAAGCCGGCCAACCGCTTCGTCGCCGGCTTCATCGGCGCCCCGCATATGAATTTCCTGGAAGGCTCGATCGTCGGCCACGAGAACGGTTTTGCCGAGGTCGAAACCGTCGGCGGCCATCGCATTTCGGTCACTGCCGGGGAGACACACCCGACGGGCGAGAGGGTCAGCATCGGCATCCGCCCGCAACACATCACCCTGGCCGATGCGGCCGCCGCAGGCCAGTTGGACACGCGGGTCACCCTTGTCGAGGAACTGGGCTCCGAAACCGTCGTCCACACCGAAGCGGCCGGCAAGAAACTGATCGCGGTCTTCGCCGGCCAGCAGCAAATGAAATCCGGCGACAACCTGCCGCTCCGTCTCGACCCCGCCGTGCTGCACCTCTTTGGTGAGGACGGCCGGCGTCTGTCTTGACGGGCAGGAAATGACCCTCAAACGAACATTCGCCTCAAGGCTTCCTCAAGCTTATTGAGCCGTAGATGCGCTAACAAAGGTTGGTCGTTGATAAATCTCTGAGTTGATAGAATACTGTTAGGGTATCTCTGGGGGACTTTATGCCGTCTATTGGCGTGCCGTGGGTTATTGGCCCCATTCCGATCGTAGCCACCATATGGTCGGCTTATGTGACTACCACAGCTCTCGTGCATCGGAGAGAGATGACGGGAGAGCGTTTTGTCGCGGCTTATCTATTTCCATTGGGAATTATTGCTGCAATTTCGCTAATGTTTTTGCACAAATACGATCTGCGTTTCATCATATTCATGGGGCAGATTGCGACAATGGTGTGTTTTGTGGGGATATATACTATCGAAAAGAAGTTGCGAGGCGATTTGCCCTTAATCGCCATGGATGAATTTTCTCTTAAAAAGGAATTGTGGAATTTATATTTTATTGCACTTGTTTACGCATTTTATTGGGTAATAGTTATTTCATTTCCTATTACAGCCGCCTGTACTATTTCAAAGTGTTACTTCATTGAAATTATGCTTGGTGGAAAGAACTTCAACTTCTCAGTCATTTACTCTCTGAATTTTGTCGGGTCTCTGATGCTAGTGGCAATTAGCGCAATTTCAGCTCGGACTCTTCGGGAACTACGAGCGAGATTGACGCAAGATCGGCCGGACCCCGGTGGGTCGGAATAGGGCTATGCGGCTGGCGATGCGAGCGTCGTGTATTTAAAAAGCCCGCGCCGAAATGGAGGCGCGGGCCGAATATTCATCTCAGGACAGCCTTAGTGGCTGTTCTTATGGCTCTGTTGACCAGCTTTTACATGCTGTTCATGGCTGCCGCCGCGGGATCCGCTGGACTGCGCGTCGCGGCCACCTGAAGAGGAGCTGCGGGCATTGGCGTCGCTCTTGTGACTCTGCTGCCCGGCTTTGACGTGCTGTTCATGGGTTCCACCTTGGTTTGCCATTCGGTTCTCCTTGGGTTTGAACGAGGCCACGTCGACCTCGAAAGAAAAACCTCGCTCCAGCGCATGCGTTCCACATTTTAATATTTCGTGATCTCGTCTCGAAATGAGGAGATGAGGAAGCGGACCGGGCGGGTAGGGAGCTCGCCTGCCGTTTCGTTGGCCATCGGGAGAAAGCGGAAAAATCCCGATGTTCTCCGGCGCCGCCGCGTCCGCTTGGCGCGGCCCGCAACCTCGATTTGACAATGCGTCTGGCGGCAGGAAGGTTCCGCGATCAGCCCGATCGATCTACGCCGGAAGCCCGCTCCAGCTCGTCGGCTCTTTCCAATCGACCCCATCGCTCTAACTTAGAGGGCATGGAATGAAAGGAGAAACCCATGACCGACGCACCGAATACGGCGACCCCGGCGCGAAGAGTGTTGCGTGGCCGCCCCTACAGTATCGGCGAATTTGCCAGGAAATACCGGTTGGATGACAAGGAGGCAAAACGCCTCTACGACAAGTTCGGCCCATCCGCCACCGAACTCGATCTGCTGATGGCGGCCAAGCGCCGCCCGCCGGGACTGCTCACCAGTCTCGACGCCTGACGACCGCTATGCGGATCCGGACGGGAAGCTGCCTGTGCGGGGCAGTCGACTATCGCGTCGAAGGCGAGCCGCTTCGCGTCGGCCTTTGCCACTGCGCCGATTGCCGCAAATCGAGCGGCTCCGCCTTCGTCTTCTTCGCGGTCTGGCCGCGCCTGGCTTTTTCCCACAGCGGCGAGATCGCCACTTTCGCCGGCCGCAGCTTCTGCCCCGCCTGCGGCGGCAGGCTTTTCTGCCTGCAGGAGGAGGCGGTGGAAATTCGCCTCGGTTCGCTCGATAGCCCGCCGAGCGACCTTGCGCCGGATCATGAAGTCTGGATCAAGCGGCGCGAGCGCTGGTTGCATCCGCTGCCGGGTGCTGGCCAATATGCCGAGGATGCCGGCTGACGAGCGCTCCGCGCCAAAACTTGACTTTTCTTACCAATATTTCATTTCTCCCATCCGCAATTCCGTGCCACTTCGGCGGCAACGCTAATGCCCGGTTCATCTGCGCTGTGATTATTTTACTGCGGGGCCAAGGCAGCCGCTGACTGATCGAGGATGACATGAACGATACCGGAACCGGCAAGAAGACCGCGGCACAGACAAGCGGCGCGTCCGACCTCGCGGCGGTGCTTGCCGCATCGGGACGGCAGGACAAGCGCAGCCGTTGGCGCGGGCGGCTGTTCATCCTGTTGATCCTCGTTGCTTCAGCAGCCGTCGCCGCCTATTTCTATATGGGCCGCGGGCAAAGCGAAGTGAGCTATGCCACCCAGCCGGCAAAACGCGGCGATCTGACGGTGCTCGTCACCGCCACCGGCTCGGTGCAGCCGACCGAGCAGGTCGATATATCGAGCGAGCTTTCCGGCACGGTCCGCGACGTCAATGTCGATTACAACAGCACGATCAAAGCAGGCGACGTGCTGGCGCTGCTCGACACCAACAAGCTTGAGGCCGATGTGAAGAGTTCGCGCGCCAAGCTGAATTCGGCCAAGGCGAACGTCGCCAAGGCCAATGCCGATCTGCAGTCGGCAAGCACCTCGCTCGAGCGGCTGAAGAGCTTGGTCCGGAGCAATGTCTCCACCCAGCAGAGCCTCGATGACGCCACTTACAAATATGATTCCGCCGTCGCCGCCAAACAGATCAACGAAGCCGAGGTGCTCGCTTCGGAAGCCGACCTGCAGCTTGCCGAGGTCAATCTCGCCAAGGCGAAGATCGTCTCGCCGATCGACGGCGTGATCCTCACCCGCGCCGTCAATCCGGGTGCGACGGTCGCAGCCTCGCTTTCGGCGCCGATCCTGTTCACCATCGCCGGCGACTTGAAGAAGATGGAGCTGCAGGTCGATGTCGACGAGGCCGATGTCGGCCAGATCGCCGTCGGCCAGAAGGCGAAATTTTCTGTCGACGCCTATCCAGACCGGAGCTTCCCAGCCGAGATCGAGCAGATCCGCTTCGCCTCCGAAGTGGTCAACAATGTTGTGACCTATAAGGCGGTCCTCTCCGTCGACAATGCCGATCTCCTGCTGCGCCCCGGCATGACGGCGACCGCCGACGTCACCGTCGAGGCCGTCAAGGATACGCTGATGGTGCCGAACACGGCGCTGCGTTATGCGCCCCCGCAGGCCGAACGGCGCGGCCGCGGTATTTTCGGCATCTTCGGTCCGCCGCGCCAGCGCGGCGGCGGCAATTCCGGTCAGGCGCTGACGGGCGCTCAGCGCCGCGTCTGGGTGCTGCACGGCGGCCGGCCCACGCCTGTCGTCATCCAGGTCGGCTCATCCGACGGCCAGTTCACCCAGGTCGTCTCCGGTGAGCTCAAGGAAGGTGACGCATTGGTGACCGACGCCACAACGCGTGCGAACTAGGCGGAGAGACGGATGGCAAGCCCGCCGCTCATCGAATTCAGGCAGGTCTCGAAAGTTTACGGCGAGGGCGAGGCGGCCATCCGCGCGCTCGACCATGTCGACCTTGCCATCAACGCCCATGAATTCGTCGCGATCATGGGCCCGTCGGGCTCGGGCAAGTCGACGGCGATGAACATCCTCGGCTGCCTCGACGTGCCGACGTCGGGCGACTACATCTTCGAAGGCATTCCGACCGGCGGCTTCGACCGCGGCCAGCTGACGCTCTTACGCCGCCATTTGCTTGGCTTCGTGTTCCAGGGCTTCAACCTGTTGTCGCGCACCTCGGCGGTCGAGAACGTCGAATTGCCGCTGATCTATCGCGGCATGGCGGTGCGCGAGCGCCGTGAACGGGCGCGCGAAGCCCTGGCGCTGGTCGGCCTCTCCGGCCGCGAACATCACAAGACCCAGGAACTATCGGGCGGCCAGCAGCAGCGCGTCGCCATCGCCCGCGCCATCGTCACTGAACCGGCGCTGCTGCTGGCCGACGAACCCACAGGCAATCTCGACACGAAAACCAGCATCGAGATCATGGATCTGATGACCCGGCTGAACCGCGAGCAGGGCATCACCATCGTCATGGTCACGCACGAGCCCGATATCGCCGCCTATGCCCAGCGGCTGCTCAGATTCGTCGACGGCAAGCTGGAGACCGAGGTCGAGCACCGGAGGAGGGCGGATCATGTTGTTTGAGACGCTGAAGCTGGCTCTGCGCGCCATCAGCCGCAACATGCTGCGCTCGTTCCTGACCGTGCTCGGCGTCGTCATCGGCGTTGCAGCCGTCATCGCGCTGGTAACGATCGGCAACGGCACGACCGCGCAGGTCTCGACCGAATTGTCGCGGCTCGGCACCAATATGCTGTTCGTCCGTCCCGGCCAGTTCGGCCCCGGCCGGGCGAGCTCCGAGGCCAAGCGCTTCAGCGTCAAGGACGTCGCCGCCATCCGCGACCAGATCAGCGGGTTGAGGGCCGTGGCGCCGCTCAACCAGTCGACAGCAACGGTCATCTCAGGCGGCCAGAACCATTCGACCAGCGTTTCCGGCACCACCAACGACTATTTCGTCGCGCAGGACTGGAACCTGGCGCTCGGCCGCACTTTCACCCCCGCCGAGGAGCGCGGCCAGTCCCGCTGCATCATCGGCGAGACGGTGCGCTCGCAGCTCTTCGGCGCCGCCGACCCGATCGGCCAGCAGATCCGCGTCGGCAAGGTCTCATGCCCGGTTATCGGCGTGCTCGCCAAGCGCGGCCAGTCCGGCATGGGCACCGATCAGGACGATGTCGTCATCATGCCGGTCAAGGTGTTCCAGCGGCGCATCAGCGGCAACAGCAACGTGCCGCAGATCATCATCTCGGCGCGCGACGGCGTCTCCACCGCCAAGGTGCAGGCCGACGTCGAAAACCTGCTGCGTGAGCGCCGCAAGATCATCCCCGGCCGGCAGGACGATTTCAATGTCAACGACATGACGCAGATCGCCGAGGCGATGACCGGCACGACGACGCTCTTGACCGGCCTGCTCGGCGCCGTCGCCGCCATCAGCCTGCTCGTCGGCGGCATCGGCATCATGAACATCATGCTGGTCTCCGTCACTGAACGAACCCGCGAGATCGGCATTCGCCTGGCGATCGGCGCGCTGGAAAACCAGGTGCTCACCCAGTTCCTGGTCGAAGCAGTGGCGCTCTCGCTCTTCGGCGGCATCACCGGCATCGCTCTCGGCCTGAGCCTCGGTCTGGTGGCTGTGACGCTCCTGAAAGTCCCCTTCGTCTTCAGCCCAATGATGGTCGCCGTCGCCTTCCTCTTCTCCGCCGCCATCGGCATGATCTTCGGCTATTTCCCGGCAAGACGGGCTGCGCAGCTGAACCCGATCGAGGCGCTGCGGCACGAGTGACGCGTGATGAATGCGTCATCGCAGGGTGCATGGGAATCTTATGATTGGCAGTGCTGGATGGACCGCTGTCCGGGTGCTTGAGATTCCCTCCGCGGTGTCGCCTGACAATGTCAATTCTGCATCGCAATAATGCAGACTGGATAAATACAACCCACACTGTAAAATCCTCGTTGTAATGAATGTATATCAAAAGCATGCGGGCCGCGTCGGTCTGCTGCTGATTAGAAATATTGATTTCGGAAGAAAATGTCTGTCGACCAGCGTATCCTGCAGGAAGCATTCCACTGCATCCGCAACCTCCATGAAATTGGCCATCTCTCGGCAATTGTCCATCAGCTGCGCGCATTGGTCGGGGCTGCCAATCTTGCCTATCAAGCTCTTTTCATTCCGGGCCGGGTGACCAATGAACGGCTCGTTGCAGAAACCTATTCCGACAGGTGGAAGAAACTCTATCAGTCGAAAAATTACCTTCGCACCGACCCCATCGAGATCGCCGCACGCAGAGCATCTCAACCGTTAGACTGGAGCCATTTGAGGTCTGTGTCGAAGGAAACCGCGTCCTTCTTCGCAGAAGCCGAGCGCCATGGCGTCGGCAATAATGGCGTCTCCATACCTCTTGTCGATGCCCAGGCCGGGCGGGCGCTGTTCAGCGTCACATCAAATCTTGAGGGGGACGATTGGGCGACGTTCAAGGGCTGTGCTCTGCCATCGCTCATTCAGATTGGCAAAGCCATTCAGCTCCGGACAGCGGAGATCGAGGTGAAATCGGCAGCGCAACCTTCTCGCGTTTCCGCATTGACCGTCAAGGAAACGGACTATCTGGCGCTCTACGTTGCCGGCTATGAAATCAAACAGATTGGCGATATGCGTTCGGTTTCGGGCACCGCCGTGCGATCAGCCTTGAATTCCGTTACAGAAAAACTCGATGCGCGTGGGCCGCGTCACGCCGGCTATCTCGCAGTTGCACTAGGCATCATTCCGACTTCGGCCATTGTGAAATAGCTCCTGCGAGAAAAATAGTTCCGCCCGTCTTGCCGTCGCAATTCCAATGCGTCGTTCGTTGGCGCTGGCGCTTTCTGAGGCTGCGGCTCATGCTCTGAAATGTTGTGGAATAATTTCTGGGAGATGACTCGATTGCAGCTATTCGAATTTCTTTTTATTGAATTTGAATGTTATTTAAGAGGCTGAATTCAATCATAAATAGATATTTTATCGACATTTGCTTCCAACGTTTAATACTATGGCGGGCATAGGCTTCGCCATATGTCAAGATTTTAAATTAAAAGTTGCGCCTGAATTCCTGTCGTCCTAACGATCTCGTGGGGAGTTATAAGCGGCGAGAGGGATGCAGTGCTGGGTAGAAAGCAGCCTCAGGAGTATCGGAGTTGCCTTGCCGCTTCAGGGGGCGTGTTTCTCTTCTCGTGTCTAATCAATATGTTGGCGCTCAACACGCCGATTTTCATGATCGAGATCTACCATCGGGTGATGCCGGGCAAAAGCGTTCCGACCCTGACCGCCGTGCTCCTCCGCACGACAGGACTCTTTCTTGAGATCATTCGCGAGCGCCTGATGCCACGCATGGCTGCGGTGGTTGATGGTGCGCTGACAAAACGCGCGTTTGCTGGGATTTCAGACGATTCAAAACGAACGGTAAAGGCTTCGCGATCTCAAGCTCTTACTGGCCCACGGAGGTTTTCATTCGCAGGGCGATCGAACGGTCCTCCCTTATTTCATGAACCCGCTCAGCGACCACGTCGAGCATGTGTGTCGGGACGAACAACATCATTTCTTTCAACATTTGAATCGCCAGGGGGCTAAAATGGCAGTCATTACGGGAACGGCAGGTAACGATACTTTGAATGGCACGACCGGAGATGATCAGATCTCCGGCCTCGGAGGCAACGACATCCTCATCGGCGGCGCAGGGGCAGACCGATTGGATGGCGGCGCCGGCGTCGACACGGTGGACTACTCGACCTCGACGGCTGCGGTGACCGTCAGCTTCTGGACCGGTACGGGCAGCGGCGGCGATGCTGAAGGCGACACCTATGCCAGCATCGAGAAGGCGATCGGCTCGGCCTATGACGACCTGCTGGTCTCGGCGGTGCCCGGGCATGTGCTGCAGGGCGGGGCCGGGAATGACGTCTACGTCCTTGGCGTCCAGGGCGTCTCCGTCGTCGAGGCGGCGGGCGAAGGTGACGACACGGTGCAGACGCAGCAAGGGACGCTGAGCATCGCGGGCTACGCCAATGTCGAGCGACTGACCTATACCGGCACTGTTAACTTCGACGGCACGGGCAATGCCTTGGACAACACCATCACCGGCGCCGCCGGCAACGATCTCCTGAACGGCGCTGCCGGTAATGACCAGCTGATCGCCGGCAACGGCAATGACACCCTCATCGGCGGCACAGGGGCAGACCAATTGGATGGCGGCGCCGGCATTGACACTGCGAGCTATAGCTCGAGCGTGTCGGCCGTGACGATCAACCTGAAGACCGGCGTGTACACCGGCGATGCGGCCGGTGATACCTTCACCTCGATCGAGGGCTTCATCGGCTCGAGCTCTAACGACACCTTCGTGAGCGGCTCGGAGGCCACCGGCTTCAACGGCGGCAATGGCTTCGACACGGTTGATTATTCGACCTCGACGGCTGCGGTGACCGTCAGCTTCTGGACCGGTACGGGCAGCGGCGGCGATGCTGAAGGCGACGCCTATGGCAGCATCGAGAAGGTGATCGGCTCAGCCTATGACGACCTGCTGGTCTCGGCGGCGCCCGGGAGCGTGCTGCAGGGCGGGGCCGGGAACGACGTCTACGTCCTTGGCGTCCAGGGCGTCTCCGTCGTCGAGGCGGCGGGCGAAGGCGACGACACGGTGCAGACGGAGCAAGGGACGCTGAGCATCGCGGGCTACGCCAATGTCGAGCGACTGACCTATACCGGCACTGTTAACTTCGACGGCACGGGCAATGCCTTGGACAACACCATCACCGGCGCCGCCGGCAACGATCTCCTGAACGGCGCCGCCGGTAATGACCAGCTGATCGCCGGCAACGGCAATGACACCCTCATCGGCGGCACAGGGGCAGACCAATTGGATGGCGGCGCCGGCATTGACACTGCGAGCTATAGCTCGAGCGTGTCGGCCGTGACGATCAACCTGAAGACCGGCGTGTACACCGGCGATGCGGCCGGTGATACCTTCACCTCGATCGAGGGCTTCATCGGCTCGAGCTCTAACGACACCTTCGTGAGCGGCTCGGAGGCCACCGGCTTCAACGGCGGCAATGGCTTCGACACGGTTGATTATTCGACCTCGACGGCTGCGGTGACCGTCAGCTTCTGGACCGGTACGGGCAGCGGCGGCGATGCTGAAGGCGACGCCTATGGCAGCATCGAGAAGGTGATCGGCTCAGCCTATGACGACCTGCTGGTCTCGGCGGCGCCCGGGAGCGTGCTGCAGGGCGGGGCCGGGAACGACGTCTACGTCCTTGGCGTCCAGGACGTCGCCATCATCGAGGACGCTGGCGGGGGCACGGACGAAATCCGCACCGCGCTGACAACCTTTTCAATGGCTGGCTACACCAATATCGAGCGGGTGACCTTCACCGGCACCGGGCCAGTGAACCTGACCGGCGGCGCCGGCGATGACATCCTGACCGGCGGCGCCGGCGACGATATCCTGAACGGCGCCGGCGGCAACGATATCCTGATCGGCAGCGGTGGCGCCGACCAACTGATCGGCGGCACAGGGACGGATACCGCCAGCTATGCCAATGCGGGAGCCGCAGTCACTCTCAATCTGAAGACCGGGGTCCACACCGGCGACGCCGCCGGCGATACCTTCAGCGGCATCGAGGTGCTCAGCGGATCGAACTTCGACGACACCTTCATTGGTAACGGCACGACCATCACCTTCGACGGCGGCGTCGGTACCGATACCGTCGACTATTCCGCTTCGACTGTAGGCGTCAACGTGGCCCTTGGGGCTGCCGGGGTGACGACGGTCTCATCGGGCGGCGACGCCCAGGGTAACAGCCTCGTCAACATCGAGCGCGTCGTTGGCTCTTCCTTCGCCGACACCCTGGCTTCTTCCGCTTCCGGACACACCCTCGTCGGAGGAGCCGGAGACGATATCTACCTCGTCGGCGATCAGGGCGTGACGATCACGGAGGCTGCTGGAGGGGGCACGGATGAAATCCGCACCACGCTGGCAACCTATTCAATGGCGGCCTTCGCCAACGTTGAGCGCCTCACCTTTACCGGCACCGGGGGATCGAACCTGGCCGGCAATGCCGGCAACAATGTCATGATCGGGGGCACGGGGAACGATACGCTGAATGGTGGTGCCGGCAACGACGTGCTCGATGGCGGCATCGGCAACGACATCCTCGCCGGCGGTGCTGGAGCCGATCAACTGATCGGCGGTGCAGGGACGGATACCGCCAGCTACGCCAATGCAGCGGCTGCGATCACTATCAATCTGAAGACCGGAGTTCACACCGGCGACGCTGCAGGCGACACCTTCAGCAGCATCGAGGTCTTCCAGGGCTCTTCCTCCAAGGACACCTTCGTCGGCAACGGCACGGCCGTCACGTTCAACGGCGGCGTCGGCACCGACACCGTCAGCTATTCCTCCTCGGCGGCAGCAGTCAATGTAACCCTTGGGGCAAGCGGAGTGACGACTGTCGCATCGGGCGGGGACGCCGAGGGCAACAGCCTCGTCAGCATCGAGCAGGTCATCGGCTCGGCCTTCGCAGATACGCTCGGCTCGACCGCCACGAGCACCCAGATGCTGCAGGGCGGCGGCGGCAATGATACTTATGTCGTCGCCTCCCAGAACACCATCATCACCGAATCGTCAGGCGCCGGCGACGACGAGATTCGCACCACCGCGACGTCCTACTCGATGGCGGCCTACGCCAATGTCGAGCATCTCACCTTCACCGGCACCGGAAACGCGACCCTGACCGGCAATGCCGGCGACAACGTCATCACGGGGGGGCATCGGCAACGACACGCTGATCGGTGGGGCGGGAGCCGACCAGCTGATCGGTGGTGCAGGGACGGATACCGCCAGCTATGCTAATGCTGCGGCTGCAATCACTCTCGATTTGAAGACCGGGGTCCATGCAGGTGACGCCGCCGGCGACAGCTTCGACAGCATTGAAGCATTCAAGGGATCGAACTTCGATGACACCTTCTTCAGCTCGGCTTCGGCGGACAATTTGAATGGTGGAGCGGGCACTCTGGATACGATCGATTATTCGTTCTCCAGTGATGCGGTAAGTATCAACCTGACGACCAATGTCGTCACCGGCGGTGATGCGGCGGGTGACGTTCTGGCCAATTTCGAGCGGGTCGTCGGTTCTTCCTTCGCCGACACCCTGTCCTCTTCCACTTCGGGACACGCCCTCGTCGGAGGCGCGGGAGACGATATCTACCTTGTCGACGCCCAGGGTGTGACGATCACGGAGGCTGCTGGAGAAGGGACGGACGAGATCCGCACCACGCTGGCGACCTATTCCATGGCGAACGACGCCAACGTCGAGCGGCTGTCTTTCACCGGCACCGGCAACGCGACCCTGACCGGCAATACCGGCGACAACATCATCACCGGCGGCACCGGCAATGATACGCTGAACGGTGGTGGCGGCAACGATCAGCTTCATGGCGGCAGCGGCGATGATACGCTCTTTAGCGGCACTGGCGATTTCCAGCTCTATGGCGACGACGGCAGCGATACCCTGAACCTGATATTGGGCCAAGGTTTTGCAGATGGCGGCAACGACGGCGACAGCTACCGTGTGAACATGGCTCTTGCTGCGACGATCAAGGACACCGGTGTCGGAGGCAGTGACGCGGTGTATCTGGACAGGGTTCTATCTTTTGCGGATTTGGATAACATGAGAGTAGGGGATGATCTTGTTCTTCAATCTCACGCCGACGCGACGCCCGGCACAGGCTATGAAAACGCCACGGTGATACTGCAAGACTGGTACGCCGGAGCAAACAGCATCGAGTTCTTCTACCTTGCGGATGGCACGCAGGTTTCGGGAATTCTGTTCAGTTAAGTTTGGCCTGAGGCAACGCAGCCGCAGGAACAGCGGTTGCATTGCACTCAAAGTAAACTTGAGGAAACATGAGGCGCCGTCATGCCGCTCAACAGGCTGGTGATCTACCCCGGGAACGTCGAGGAAACGGCGCGGTTTTGTGAGAAGCACTTCGGATTCAAGGCGACCAGCCTGCCTGGCGACCGCATCGTTGAACTCGTCGCTCAGGACGGCGGTGCCAATATAATGCTTCATCAGGCCGCCAAAGGGCGGCGGAGCGGCCAATCCATCGTCAAGCTTGTATTCGACGTAGAGGATGTCGAGGCTTTTTGCATCCGGTGCGCAGAGAACGGTCTGGAGTTCGGTACTCTTCACAAGGCTGACGGTTATGTGTTCGCCAATGCAAAGGACCCGTGTCAAAATCCGATCTCGGTCTCCAGCCGAGCTTTTCGCAAAGGCTGAACCGAAGGGTAGGTGCCGGCATTGTAGAGCGCCCGACGCGAGGCGGCTCTTTACGCCGTGGGTGAGTTCGGGAGGAACGCCAACCCGCTTTCCGTCCTCCTCGGCCTTGAGCCGAGGATCCATGCCATTACCGCTGGTGGATCTGGTGTGGATGCTCGGCTCAAGGCCGAGGAGGACGGAGGGCGAGTGAAGGGAGTTCTTTCGCGGCGGAGACCAAGTCAGCAATCGCATTCGCCGAATTCACACCCGCTGTTATCTCCTTGTCTCCATTCCAATATTTCGATGCCGACTTGTCTTCGGTTTTTGACCGTGCCACTATGTGATATATCAGATTGGGCAGCGGACTTTCAGCATGCAGACGTCACAGAGCCATCTTGCCTATCTCGCGCTGGAGCATCTGATCGTCACGCTGGCGCTGAAGCCCGGCGCGCTTGTCACCGAAAAGCAGCTGATCGATATGGCGGGCCATGGGCGCACACCGGTGCGCGAGGCGATCCAGAAGCTCGCCTGGCAGGGGCTGATCCGGGTGAAGCCGCGTGTCGGGCTGCAGGTGGCGGAGATCGCGCCGGAGGATCACGGCAACGTCATGCAGGTGCGCCGTGAGCTGGAGCCGATCGCTGCAAGCCTTGCCGCCGAACATGCGACGGACGAGCAGCGTGTCCGCCTCGGCGACTGCACCCGGGCGATGGAGCAATGCGCCGTCACCGGCGATCTCGCCGGCTTCTTCGCTGCCGACAAGGCTTTCGACGAAATCCTCGAGGATGCCTGCCCGAACGGCTTCATCATGGCGGCACTCGGCCCGGTGCAGACGCATGCGCGTCGCCTCTGGTACTCAACGGCAAGCCCGGAGCGCATGGACCGCGCCATCGCGCTGCATGTCGCCGTCATCCGCGCCATCCATCAGGGCAGGGCGGAGGAAGCGCAAGCCGCCATGGCGGTGCTGATCGATTATCTCGCCCGCACATGAAAACGGCTCCGTTTCCGGAGCCATTTTCAAATCTTATTGCCAGTGAAAACGTCAGCCGACGAAAGCGCGTTCGATGACGAATTCGGCGGGCTTGCTGTTGGCGCCTTCATCGAGGCCGGCCTTTTCAAGCAGTTCCTTGGTGTCCTTCAGCATGGCCGAGGAGCCGCAGATCATGCCGCGGTCGATCGCCGGATCGAGCGGCGGCACGCCGAGATCGGTAAACAGCTTGCCGGAGGAGATCAGGTCGGTGATGCGGCCGCGATATTCGAAATCTTCGCGGGTGACGGTCGCGTAGTGGCGCAGCTTGTCGCCGACGACTTCCTTCAGCAACTCGTCGTTCTGAATCTCCTCGACGAGGTCAAAGCCGTATTTCAGCTCGGCGACATCGCGGGTCGTATGGGTGAGGATGACTTCCTCGAATTTTTCATAGGTCTCGGGATCGCGGATCAGGCTGGCGAAGGGCGCAATGCCCGTTCCCGTCGAGAACATATAGAGACGGCGGCCCGGCGTCAGCGCGTCGAGCACCAGCGTGCCCGTCGGCTTCTTGCGCATCAGCACCTGGTCGCCCGGCTTGATCGCCTGCAGATGCGAGGTCAGCGGGCCGTCCGGCACCTTGATCGAGAAGAATTCGAGCTCTTCGGCCCAGGCAGGGCTGGCGATCGAATAGGCGCGGAAGACCGGCTTGCCCTCGACCATCAGGCCGATCATCGCGAATTCGCCGGAACGGAAACGGAAGCCCTGCGGCCGGGTCATCGTGAAGCGGAAGAGCCGGTCGGTGTAATGCGTCACGGAAAGCACCGTCTCGGCGTAGACGCCGGCGGGGATGGACGAGGCGAAGTCTTCGGTCTTTGCAGGCGCGTTCATTGCGGTAGCGGATCCCGTTTCGTCGGATGAACTGTCGGATGCGAGGCAGATATTACATATCGGGCTCGAATTAAAGGCATTCCATTCCACGCAGTGCTCCTGAAGGGAAATATGCATGTCATTGTCAGGATTCAATGGCCAACCAGGGGGCAGCGGGCAATGTCGTATTTCCCGCTGGCGAAGCCCGGCAAAGGATGCATATTAGGGCGGCGCGCCTGGACTGCACGCCGGTTTTCGGCAAAAACGGTGCGACAACAAAGACCTACGGCGTCGGGTCCCGATTCAGGAAAGAGGGGGCCGGTGATGGTTGGCAAAAAACAAGCTTGCCGGGGCGAGCGTGATAGGGCGGTCGGGGGAATATGAAGATTTTTAAGTACAAACGCGTTCCTTACGCGGAGATGCGCGCCTTTTCTGTCCATATCCTGACGGCCTCCGGTTCTTTCCTGGCCTTTCTCGGCGTCGTTGCCGCCGCCGAACACCGCTTCATCGACATGTTCTGGTGGCTGGGTCTGGCCCTGCTGGTCGACGGCATAGACGGGCCGATCGCCCGCAAGGTGCGCGTCAAGGAAGTGCTGCCGAACTGGTCTGGCGATACGCTCGACAACATCATCGACTACGTCACCTATGTGCTGCTGCCGGCTTTCGCGCTCTATCAGAGCGGCATGATCGGCGAGCCCTGGTCCTTCGTCGCCGCCGGCATGATCGTCGTTTCCAGCGCCATCTATTATGCCGATATGGGCATGAAGACCGACGAGTACTTCTTCTCCGGCTTTCCCGTCGTCTGGAACATGATCGTCTTCACCCTGTTCGTCATCGATGCCAGCGCGACGACGGCGCTCGCCGTCGTGACGATTTCGGTGGTGTTGACCTTCCTGCCGATCAATTTCCTCCACCCGGTCCGCGTCAAAAGGCTGCGTCCGCTCAATCTCGGCGTCTTCTTCCTGTGGTCGGCGCTCGGCATTTTGTCATTGCTGATGCACTTCGACACGCCGGAATGGGCGCTCATTCTCTTCATCGTGACCGGGCTCTATCTTTACGTCATCGGCGCGGTGCTGCAATTCTTCCCCGCTCTCGGACGCGAAGCTTGAGGACAGGCAAATGACGAAGACACAGGCGGTTTCATTCTCGAAGACAGGCGGGCCGGAGGTTTTCGACTATGTCGAACTCGATCTGCCGCCGCCTTCGGCCGGTGAGGTGCAGCTTAGACAGGCGGCAGTCGGCCTGAATTTCATCGATGTCTATTTCCGCAACGGCACCTATAAGGCGCCGCATCTGCCCTTCGTCGCCGGTAAGGAGGGCGCCGGCACCGTCACGGCGGTCGGCCCCGGTGTTACGGATTTCAAGATCGGCGACCGTGTCGCCTATGCCAGCGCCGACGGCGCCTATAGCGTCGAGCGTAATATCGAAACGCGCCATCTGGTGCATGTGCCTGATGGCATCGAGCTTGAAACGGCAGCGGCGATGATGCTGAAGGGCATGACCGCCGAATATCTCTTGAACCGCACCTTCAAGGTGGGGCCCGGGACGGTCCTCTTGTTCCATGCTGCCGCCGGCGGTGTCGGGCTGATCGCCGGCCAATGGGCAAAGGCGCTCGGCGCCATCGTCATCGGCACGGCGGGCTCGGAGGACAAGATCGCGCTGGCGCTCGCCCATGGTTATGACCATGTGATCAACTACAAGAGTGAAGACTTCGCCGTCCGGGTCCGCGAGATCACCTCAGGCAAGGGCGTCGATGTCGTCTATGATTCGATCGGCCGGGATACTTTTCCACAATCGCTCGACTGCCTGAAGTCGCGCGGCCTTTTTGCCTCTTTCGGCCAATCCTCCGGGCCGATCGAGAATTTCAGCCTTGCCGCGCTGGCGCAGAAGGGCTCGCTGTTTGCGACGCGGCCGACGCTCTTCACTTATATCGCCGCACGCCAGGAGCTGATCGACAGCGCCAAGGCGCTATTTGATGTTGTGCAAAGCAACAAAGTGCGTATCAATGTCAATCAAACCTATCCGTTGCGTGAGGTTGGGCGGGCTCACGCGGATCTGGAAACAAGAAAAACAACAGGAACGACGCTGCTGATTCCATGAGATCCGAACGGACCGATCGGCAGAAGAAATGAGGGGAACGTGTCGCCATTGAATGTGCCGGAAGCCGGTGCGTTATTATCCGTCCAGAAGCTGACGAAGTTTTTCGGTGGCTTTGCCGCCTGCAATGAAATCGATCTCGATATTGCGCCGGGTGAAATTCACGCGCTTCTCGGCGAAAATGGCGCAGGCAAATCCACCCTGGTGAAGATGCTGTTCGGCGTTCTGGAGCCGACGCATGGGCATATCCTCTGGCAGGGCAAGCCGGTTTCGATCACCTCCCCGGGTGAGGCCCGCAAGCTCGGCATCGGCATGGTGTTCCAGCATTTTTCGCTGTTCGAGGCGCTGACGGTTGCCGAAAACATCGCCCTGTCGCTCGATGACGCCATCCCGATCGACAGGATCGCCGAGGAGGCGAGGGCGCTGTCGCAAGCCTACGGCCTGCCGCTCGACCCGCATGCCCATGTCGCCGATCTCTCGGTCGGCGAACGCCAGCGCATCGAAATCGTCCGTGCGCTGCTGCAGAACCCGAAGCTGATCATTCTCGACGAGCCGACATCGGTGCTGACGCCGCAGGAGGCCGACAGGCTGTTCGAGACGCTGTTCAAGCTGCGGGCCGAAGGCCGTTCGGTTCTCTATATCAGCCACCGGCTGGAAGAGGTGCAGCGCATTTGCGACCGCGCCACCGTGCTGCGCCATGGCCGCGTCACCGGCGCCTGCGATCCGAAGCAGGAAACGCCCGCCTCGCTTGCCCGCATGATGGTGGGCAGCGAGGTGGCGACCGTCACCCATCCGGAGCGCAGTGACAAGGGCGACGTGCAGCTTGCCGTTGCCAACCTGTCGGTTTCAGCGCGCACGCCTTTCGCCATGCCGCTCCGCGATGTCTCGATGGCCGTGCGCGCTGGCGAAATCCTCGCCATTGCCGGTGTTGCCGGCAACGGCCAGAGCGAGCTTTTCGATGCGCTCTCCGGCGAATATCCGGTCGCGTCGGCCGAGGCGATCGTCATCCGCAAGAAGCCGGTGGGCACTGAGGGCATCACCGCCCGCCGCCTGCTCGGCGCCGGCTTCGTGCCGGAGGAACGGCACGGCCATGCCGCCGTTTCTGCCATGAAACTGTCGGACAATCTGGTGCTCGCCCGCAGTCAGTCGGATCGGAAAGCCTTTCTCGGCGTGCTCGGCATCATCCGCCACGGCGCGGTAAAATGTGCTGCGCGGCGGATTTCAGAGGCGATGGATGTGCGCAAGAGCGGCGACGATCCGGCCGCCGGCTCGCTTTCCGGCGGCAATCTGCAAAAATTCATCGTCGGCCGCGAACTCGACCGCCAGCCGGCCGTGCTCGTCGTCAATCAGCCGACCTGGGGCGTCGATGCCGGGGCTGCCAGCCGCATCCGCCAGGCGCTCGTCGATCTCGCAAAGGCCGGCTCCGCCGTCGTCGTGATCAGCCAGGATCTCGACGAGATCTTCGAAGTGGCGACGGAAATTGCCGTCATCTCCGAGGGACGGCTTTCCAGGCCCTATCCGGCCGGCGAACTGACGCGCGAAAGGATCGGCCTGCTGATGGGCGGCCTGCACGAAACGGGCTCTGTCGCGGAGGCGGCCCATGCGCATTGAGCTCGAAAAACGCCCCGACGTCTCGAAGCTCTTCGCCTTCGTCTCGCCGCTGCTGGCCCTTGCCCTGACGCTTGCCTTCGGCGCCATCATGTTTGCCATGCTCGGCAAGGATCCGGTCGAGGCGCTGGACGCCTTCTTCGTCGAGCCGCTGCTTGAGGTCTGGTCGCTGCACGAACTGGCGATCAAGGCCGCACCGCTGATCCTGATCGCCGTCGGCCTGGCAGTCTGCTATCGCTCGAACAATTGGAATATCGGCGCCGAAGGCCAGTTCACCATTGGCGCCATCACCGGCTCCTATCTGCCGATCGTCTTCTACGACTGGCATTCGCCGCTGGTGCTGCCGCTGATGCTGATCCTTGGCGCGCTTGGCGGCGCGTTGTTCGCCGCCATTCCGGCGCTGTTGAAGGCGCATTTCAACACCAATGAGATCCTGACATCGCTGATGCTGGTCTATATCGCCCAGCTCTTTCTCGATTGGCTGATCCGCGGCGCCTGGCGCGATCCGCAGGGTTTCAACTTTCCGGTCTCGCGTGATTTCGCGCCTGAGGCGGTGCTGCCGGCAATCTGGGAAGAATCGGGCCGGGCGCATTGGGCCTTCATCTTCGCCATTGTCGCCGCGGTCGGCGTCTGGTTCATGCTGCGTTATACGCTAAAAGGCTTCGAGATCGTCGTGCTCGGCCAATCGGAGCGGGCAGGGCGTTTTGCCGGCTTCTCCTCGAAGAAGATGATCTGGTTCAGCTTCCTCTTCTCCGGCGCTCTTGCCGGCCTTGCCGGGATAGCCGAGGTCTCCGGCTCGATCGGCCATCTGCAGCCGGCGATCTCGCCGGGCTACGGCTTCACCGCCATCATCGTCGCCTTCTTGGGCCGCCTCAATCCGCTCGGCATCATCGCCTCCGGCCTGGTGCTGGCGCTCACCTATCTCGGCGGCGAGGCCGCACAGCTGTCGCTCGGCGTTTCCGACAAGGTCACCCGCGTTTTCCAGGGGTTGCTGCTCTTCTTCGTGCTCTCCTGCGATACGCTGATCTATTACAAAATCCGCATCGTCTGGTCGCGGGTCAGGGGCGCGGCATGAGCATCTTCGAAGCGATTCTGCTGACGGTGATTACCGCCTCGACGCCGCTCGTCATCGCCGCGCTAGGCGAACTCGTCACCGAGCGTTCCGGCGTTCTCAATCTCGGTGTCGAAGGCATGATGATCATGGGCGCGGTTGCCGCTTTTGCCGGCGCGCAAATGTCGGGCTCGCCCTATGTCGGCATCGTCTGCGGCATTGCGGCAGGCGCGCTTTTCTCGCTTCTCTTCGCTTTCCTGACGCTGACGCTGGTGGCAAATCAGGTGGCGACAGGGCTGGCGCTCACCCTTCTTGGTCTCGGCGCCTCAGGCATGCTCGGCGAGGCCTATGTCAGCGTTCCCGGCATCCGGCTGGGAGAGATCGTCATTCCGGTCCTGTCGGATCTTCCGGTCATCGGCCATGTTCTCTTCCGGCAGGATCTGATCTTCTACCTGTCGATTGCGCTTGTGGTCGGCGTCAGCTGGTTCCTCTTCCGCAGCCGCGCCGGGCTGAAGCTGAGAGCGATCGGCGACAGTCACGCTTCGGCCCATGCGCTCGGCATTCAGGTTATCCGCACACGCTATCTGGCGGTGATGTTCGGCGGCGCCTGCGCCGGCCTTGCCGGCGCCCAGCTGTCGCTCGTCTACACCCCGCAATGGGCGGAGAACATGTCGGCGGGGCGCGGCTGGATCACGCTGGCGCTGGTGGTCTTCGCCTCCTGGCGGCCGTGGCGGGTCTTTACCGGCGGTTATCTCTTCGGCGCGGTCACCATCCTGCAGCTGCACGCGCAGGCCTTCGGTCTCGGCATTCCCTCGCAGTTCCTCTCGATGCTGCCCTATGCCGCGACTATTGTGGTTCTCATCATCATTTCTCATAATCGGCGCACGACGTTGATCAATACGCCCGCCTCGCTCGGAAAAGCCTTCGTGCCGGAGCGATAAGGCAACACGATAAAGACGGGTTTCCGCAACAACTTCAAACCAACAGGGGTTCCCATGAAGAAATACGCATTGACACTCGCCGCCTCGGCCGCCGCCGTGATCGGCATCTCGTCGGCCGCTCAAGCCGCCGATAAGACGAAGGTCTGCTTCGTCTATGTCGGTTCGCACACCGATGGCGGTTATTCGCAGGCCCACGATCTCGGCCGCCAGCAGGTCCAGGCCGAATTCGGCGACAAGATCGAAACGCCTTACCTCGAAAACGTGCCGGAAGGCCCGGACGCCGAGCGCGCCATCGAACGCCTTGCCCGTTCCGGCTGCAAGCTGATCTTCACGACGTCCTTCGGCTTCATGGATGCGACGGTCAAGGTCGCCGCCAAGTTCCCGAAGGTCAAGTTCGAGCACGGCACCGGCTACAAGTCCGGCCCCAACCTCGCCACCTACAATTCGCGCTTCTACGAAGGCCGCTACATCCTCGGCCAGATCGCCGCCAAGACCTCGAAGAATCATGGTGCCGCCTACATCGCCTCCTTCCCGATCCCGGAAGTGGTGATGGGCATCAACTCCTTCGAGCAGGGCGCCAAGTCGATCGATCCGAGCTTCAAGCTGAAGGTCATCTGGGTCAACACCTGGTTCGATCCCGGCAAGGAAGCCGATGCCGCCAAGGCGATGGTCGACCAGGGCGTCGACGTCTTGACCCAGCACACCGATACGACCGCGCCGATGCAGGTTGCCGAAGAACGCGGCATCCATGCCTTCGGTCAGGCATCCGACATGATCGCAGCCGGCCCCAAGGCGCAGCTGACTGCGATCGTCGATACCTGGGGCACCTACTACTCCAAGCGCGTTCACGCGCTTCTGGACGGCACCTGGAAGTCCGAGCAGAGCTGGGACGGTCTGAAGGACGGCATCCTGAAGATGGCGCCCTATACCAACATGCCTGACGACGTGAAGAAGATGGCCGAGGAAACCGAAGCCAAGATCAAGTCAGGCGAACTGCATCCCTTCACCGGCCCGATCAACAAGCAGGACGGCACGCCCTGGCTGAAGGCCGGCGAGAAGGCGGATGACGGCACGCTGCTTGGCATGAATTTCTATGTCGAAGGGGTCGACGACAAGCTGCCGGGGAAATAAACCGCACTCAATTCGCAGTTGCGAAGAGCGCCCTGTGGGGCGCTCTTTTTTTTGCTGCGGTGCATGCAAAGATTCCGATTTACAAAAGTAATACTATATGATTTTTTGACCCTGCGCCGCGAGACGCGGCTTGGGAGGAAATCATGAAATTGAAGACTGCACTTTTGAGTGCCACGATTCTTGCTGCCTGCATGTTCGGTTCGGCTTCGGCCGGCGGACTGACCGTCGGCTTCTCGCAGATCGGCTCGGAATCGGGCTGGCGCGCGGCTGAAACGACCGTCACCAAGGAACAGGCCAAGAAGCGCGGCATCGATCTGAAGTTTGCCGATGCGCAGCAGAAGCAGGAAAATCAGATCAAGGCACTGCGCTCCTTCATTGCTCAGGGCGTCGATGCCATCCTCATTGCTCCGGTCGTCGAAACCGGCTGGGACGACGTTCTCAAGGAAGCCAAGGAAGCCAAGATTCCGGTCATCCTTCTCGACCGCACCATCAAGGCTCCTGATGATCTCTACCTGACGGCTGTCACCTCGGATCTCGTCCACGAAGGCAAGGTTGCCGGTGACTTCCTGGTCAAGACCGTTGGCGACAAGAAGTGCAACGTCGTCGAGCTGCAGGGCACGACCGGTTCGTCGCCGGCCATCGCCCGCAAGAAGGGCTTCGAAGAAGCTCTTGCCGGCCACGACAACCTCAAGATCGTTCGCAGCCAGACTGGCGACTTCACCCGCACCAAGGGCAAGGAAGTCATGGAAAGCTTCCTGAAGGCCGAGAATGGCGGCAAGGATATCTGCGCACTCTACGCCCATAATGACGACATGGCCGTCGGCGCCATCCAGGCGATCAAGGAAGCCGGCCTGAAGCCCGGCAAGGATATCCTCGTCGTCTCGATCGACGCCGTTCCCGATATCTTCAAGGCGATGTCCGAAGGCGAAGCCAATGCCACGGTCGAACTGACCCCGAACATGGCAGGCCCGGCCTTCGATGCCCTCGATGCCTACCTGAAGGACAAGAAGGCTCCGGCGAAGTGGATCCAGACCGAATCCAAGCTCTACACCCCTGCCGACGAGCCGATGAAGGTCTACGAAGAGAAGAAGGGTCAGGGCTACTGATCTGATTTGACACCGCTGCATAACCTCAAATCGAGATCGATTTGGGTGAAAGATGCAGCATTCAAGCGCTGTAGAACCGCACCGGCCCGTCATGGACCGGTGCGGAACTGCCTTGCCGCCTTGGGACGTCATGTCCGGCCGCGGCGCGGCTTTCGCCGTCAATATCAGGATAACACACCCTTATGATTCACGATTTCGAGAACGTTCTCGCGGCCTCAGGAATATCGAAATTCTTTCCCGGCGCAGTGGCGTTGGACAAGGTCGATTTCACGCTGCGCAAGGGCGAGGTGCACGCATTGCTGGGCGAGAACGGTGCCGGCAAATCGACACTGATCAAATGCATCACCGGCGCCTATCATCGTGACGAGGGCAGCCTGACGCTCGACGGCCAGGAAATCAATCCGGCCAACACGCTCGCCGCCCAGAAGCTCGGCATCGGCACGGTCTACCAGGAGGTCAACCTGCTGGCCAATCTGAGCGTCGCCGAAAATCTCTTTCTCGGACGCCAGCCAAGGCGTTTCGGCATGACCGATGTGCGCGCGATGAACCGCAAGGCGCGCGAACTGCTGGCCGGCTACGGCATCGATATCGACGTCACCGCCGAGCTTGGCCGCTTCTCCGTCGCCGTCCAGCAGGTGGTCGCCATCGCCCGCGCCGTCGATCTTTCCGGCAAGGTTCTGATATTGGACGAGCCGACGGCAAGCCTCGACAACCAGGAAGTGGCACTGCTCTTCCGCATCATCGAGGACCTGAAGAAACGCGGTCTCGGAATTGTTTTCATTACCCATTTTCTTGAGCAAGTCTATGCGATCAGCGACCGGATCACCGTGCTGCGCAACGGCAAGCTCGTCGGCACCCGCGACGCCACCGATCTGCCGCGCCAGGGCCTGATCGCCATGATGCTCGGCCGCGAACTGGCGCATGTCGAGGAGACGGTCAGGGAACACAGCCATGCCGCCGGCGAGGTTCGCTATCGCTTCTCGGGTTACGGCAAGCGCGGCAAGGTCAAGCCTTTCGATCTCGACGTGCGCGCCGGCGAGGTGGTCGGCGTTGCCGGGCTGCTCGGCTCCGGCCGCACCGAAACCGCCGAACTTCTCTTCGGCGTCGAGCATGCCGACAGCGGCAGCGCCACGATCGACGGCCAGCCGGTGACGCTTTCGAGCCCGCGCGCGGCCATCGAAAAGGGCTTCGGCTTCTGCCCCGAGGACCGCAAGACCGACGGCATCGTCGGCGACCTGTCGATCCGGGAGAACATTGCGCTTGCGCTGCAGGCCCGCCGCGGCTGGACGCGGCCGCTGTCGCGCACCGAGCAGAATGCGCTTGCCGACCGTTACATCAAGGCGCTCGATATCCGCACCACCGACCGCGAGAAGCCGATCCGGCTGCTTTCCGGCGGCAACCAGCAGAAGGCGATCCTCGCCCGCTGGCTGGCGACCAATCCGAAATTTCTCATCCTCGACGAGCCGACCCGCGGCATCGATGTCGGCGCCCATGCCGAGATCATCCGGCTGATCGAGCAGCTCTGCGGCGAAGGCATGTCGCTGATCGTGATTTCCTCGGAACTTGAAGAGCTTGTCGCCTATAGTTCACGTGTCATCGTGCTTCGCGACAGGCAGCATATCGCCGAACTCACAGGCGAACGGATCACGGCCGCCGGCATCGTCGATGCCATCGCCGCGGCCGAGCATAAGATGGAGGAGGCATGAGGTCCTCGCTGAACGCGCTGGCTTATCGCCTGGCGCCGCAATTGATTGCGCTTGTTGTCATTCTTTTGTTGAATTTCATCACGTCACCGCAGTTTTTTAATGTCGTGGTGCAAAACGGCCGCCTCTATGGCAGCCTGATCGACGTGCTGAACCGCGGCGCGCCGGTGGCGTTGCTGGCGATCGGTATGACGCTGGTCATCGCCACCAAGGGCATCGATCTGTCCGTCGGCGCTGTTATCGCCATCTGTGGTGCGGTTGCCGCATCGTCGATTGTCTCAGGAAATTCAGTGGCCTACACCATTATCCTGACGTTGGCGATCGGCATTGCCTGTGGCGTCTGGAACGGTTTCCTGGTGGCTGTCCTCAATATCCAGCCGATCATCGCCACGCTGGTGCTGATGGTCGCCGGTCGCGGCATCGCCCAGCTCATCACCGAAGGCGCCATTTTGACCTTCAACGATGACGGGCTGACCTTCTTCGGCAGTGGCTCCATGGCCCTCCTGCCGATGCCCGTCGTCATCTGGCTTCTCGTCGGCCTGCTCGTCATCCTGCTCGTCCGCCGGACTGCGCTCGGCATGCTGATCGAGGCCGTCGGCATCAATCGCCGCGCCAGCACGCTGTCCGGCATTCAAACGCCGGTGCTGCTGATGGCGGTCTATATGCTGAGCGGGCTCTGCGCCTCGATCGCCGGCATCATCGTCGCGGCCGACATCAAGGGCGCCGATGCCAACAATGCCGGCCTGTGGCTCGAACTCGACGCCATCCTCGCCGTCGTCGTCGGCGGCAATTCACTGCTCGGCGGCCGCTTCAGCATTCTCGGATCGCTGATCGGTGCGATGATCATCCAGGCGGTGAATACCGGCATCCTGTCCTCCGGCTTCCCGCCCGAATTCAACCTGATCATCAAGGCGGTCATCATTATCGTCATCCTCGTCATCCAGTCGCCGGCGGTGCAGTCGCTCGCCATCTTCGCCAGCCGCCGGCAGGGCGGAAGGGAGCAGCCGAAATGAACTCCAAATACCTGCCGCTGCTGGCGACCATCGTCATCTTCGTGCTCGCCTATGCCGGCTGCACGCTGCAATATCCGAACATGCTGTCGACCCGCGTCATCGGTAATCTTCTGACCGACAACGCCTTCCTTGGGATCGCCGCCGTCGGCATGACCTTCGTCATCATCTCAGGCGGTATCGATCTGTCGATCGGTTCGATCATCGCCTTCACCGGCGTCTTCCTCGCGGTGATCCTGCAGAAGACGGCGATCCATCCGTTGCTTGCCTTCGCGCTGGTGCTCGTCATCACCACCGCCTTCGGCGCAGTCATGGGCGCAATCATCCACTATCTGGAAATGCCGGCCTTCATCGTCACCCTCGCCGGCATGTTCCTGGCGCGGGGCATGGCCTTCGTGCTTTCGATCGACAGCATCCCGATCGACCACGAATATTATTCGACGCTGACGAGCCTCTATTGGCGGCTGCCCGGAGGCGGCCGGCTGACGCTGATCGGCGGCATCATGCTTCTGGTCTTTGCCGCCGGCATTTTCATCGCCCAGCGCACCCGCTTCGGCACCAATGTCTATGCGCTCGGCGGCGGCCCGCAGACGGCGCGGCTGATGGGCGTGCCTGTGGGACTCACGACAATCCAGATTTATGCGCTGTCGGGCTTTCTGGCAGGCCTATCCGGGATCGTTTTTTCGCTGTACACCTCTGCCGGATATTCTCTTGCAGCAGTCGGCGTCGAACTCGATGCCATCGCGGCGGTTGTCATTGGGGGGACGCTGCTGACCGGAGGAGCGGGATTCGTGGCGGGAACCTTGATCGGTATCCTGATCCAGGGGCTCATTCAGACCTACATCACCTTCGACGGCACGCTGTCGAGCTGGTGGACCAAGATCCTGATTGGGCTTCTGCTGTTTGCATTCATCCTGATGCAGAAAGCCATCCTGTTCGTTTCCAGTCTGAACAAGAGGTACGCCTGAAGGGGAGAGGGATCGCTTGCGCAACACATTGGAAGAGACACGTAAGACGGGGCGCAGAACCCGGACGAGCCACGCGCAGGTGGTCGACGAACTCGGCAAGGCGATCGTCGCCGGCACCTATCCGGTCGGCTCGATCCTGCCTGGCGATACCGAACTGGCGCAGCGCTTCAAGGTGTCCCGCACCGTCTTGCGCGAGACGATGAAGACCCTCGCCGCCAAGGGCATGGTCGTCGCCAAGGCGCGGGTCGGTACGCGTGTGACCGAGAAGAACCTCTGGAACATGTTCGACAGCGAGATCATCGCCTGGCACTTCGACAATGGCGTGACGGAAGAATTCCTGCTGCAGCTCTACGATATCCGTCTCGCCGTCGAACCCTTCGCCGCTGGCCTTGTCGCCGAACGGGCGAATGCCGAGGATATCGAGACGCTGCGCGCACTGGCGCTCGATATGGCGGCGAGCGGCCATACGGCCGACAGCCTGGCGCTTGCCGACCTTCGCTTTCACCTGGCGATCGCCGAAGCCTCGCACAATCCCTTCATGCGCACGCTCGGCAGCCTCATCGAGGCGGCCCTCGTCGGCATGTTCCGTATGAGCACGCCGCCCACCGAAAACGGCTTCGCCAATATCGCCGACACCCATATGCGCATCGTCGATGCGATCGTTTCCGGCGACAGCCTTGCTGCGCGCCGCGCCATGGAGCTCGTCATCCTGGACGGCCGCCACCATGTGCACGAGGCCTTTGCCGCCGTCGGTTCGGACACTGTCATCGTGTCGATTTCGACCGAAATTTAACACCCGTAAAGGCTTTGCTGATCTGAGGGCACCGCGCGTCTTTTCGGGCGCGCAAAGCACGCTGCAAAGACTTTCAATCCACCCAGCGTGCTTTCCGAAAATCGATTCCGATTTCAGGAATTATGCAGTATGAGGCAACAAAGCCGCCTCATGGCGTGGATTCGCGGAGCAGATCATGGAACGTACTTGTCTTGCCGTCATCCTTGCCGCCGGTGACAGCACGCGGATGAAATCCTCGAAATCGAAGGTGCTGCATCCGGTCGCCGGACGGCCGATGATCGCCCATGTGGTCGAGGCGGTCGCCTCCGCCGGCATTTCCTCCGTCGCGCTCGTCGTCGGCCGCGACGCCGAGGAGGTGGCGAAGGCTGCAACGATTGCCGGCGTCGGCATCGAAGCCTGCCTGCAGAAAGAGCGCCTCGGCACCGGCCATGCAGTGCTGGCGGCGCGCGAGGCGATCGCCAAGGGTTATGACGATATTCTCGTCACCTATGGCGACGTGCCGCTGCAGACCGACGGGCCGCTGAAGGCAGCCCGCCAAGGACTTGCCGACGGCAGCGATATCGTCGTCATCGGCTTCCACACCGATCGCCCCACCGGCTACGGCCGCCTGCTCGTCAAGGACGGCGAACTCATCGCCATCCGCGAGGAAAAGGACGCGACCGATGCCGAGCGAACCGTCACCTGGTGCAACAGCGGGCTGATGGCGATCAACGGCCGCAAGGCGCTCGATCTTCTGTCGCGCATCGGCAATGCCAATGCCAAGGGCGAATTCTATCTGACCGATCTCGTCGAGATCGCCCGCTCGCTCGGTGGCCGCGTCACCGCCGTTGACGCCCCTGAAATCGAGATGACCGGCTGCAACACCCGGGCCGAACTTGCCGTCATCGAGCGCTTCTGGCAGGAGCGCCGCCGCCATGAGATGATGCTTTCGGGCGTTACCATGATTGCGCCGGAAACGGTCTTTCTCTCCTACGACACCGTCATCGGCCAGGACGCGCTGATCGAGCCGAATGTCGTCTTCGGCCCCGGCGCGGTGATCGACAGCGGCGCCGTCATCCATGCCTTCTCGCATATCGAAGGCGCCCATGTCAGTGAGGGTGCGACCGTCGGCCCCTTCGCGCGGCTGCGGCCGGGTGCCGATCTCGGCAATGGTTCGAAGGTCGGCAATTTCTGCGAGGTCAAGAACGGCCGGATCGGCGAGGGCGCCAAGGTCAACCATCTCACCTATATCGGCGATGCCGTCATCGGCGCCGGCAGCAATATCGGCGCCGGCACGATCACCTGCAATTATGACGGCGTCAACAAGGCCGAGACGGTGATCGGCGAAAACGCCTTCATCGGCTCCAACTCCTCGCTGGTCGCGCCGGTGACGATCGGCGACGGCGCCTATATCGCCTCCGGCAGCGTCATTACCATCGACGTGCCGGCCGATGCGCTGGCGCTTGGCCGCGCCCGGCAGGAGGTCAAGCCTGGCCGCGCATCCTTGCTGCGCGAGCGCGCGCTTGCCATCAAGGCGGCGAAGAAGGTCAAGGCTTGAAGGCCGCTTTGCGTAACTGGCGGAAATTGAAAGTGACCGCCGAGGTGATTGAGAAATAAGCGGAAATCGTTAGGACTGGCCTCATTGTTAGAGGCTCATGGGGATATTACATGTGCGGTATTGTGGGGATCGTCGGAACGCAGCCTGTAGCCGGGCGTCTGGTCGATGCGCTGAAGCGTCTCGAATATCGCGGCTATGATTCCGCCGGCGTCGCCACCATTCATGAGGGGGTGATGGATCGCCGCCGCGCTGAGGGCAAGCTGTTCAATCTGGAAAAGCGCCTCGACGCCGAGCCGCTGCCAGGCCTGGTCGGCATTGCCCATACGCGCTGGGCGACCCACGGTGTTCCCAACGAAACCAATGCCCATCCGCATTTCGTCGAAGGTGTCGCCGTCGTCCATAACGGCATCATCGAGAACTTCTCCGAGCTGCGCGACGAACTGACCGCGCAGGGCGCGGTCTTCGAAACCCAGACCGACACCGAGGTCGTCGCCCAGCTGATGGCGAAATACCTGCGCGAGGACCTGGAGCCGCGCGCCGCCATGCTGCAGATGCTGAACCGGCTGACCGGCGCCTATGCGCTCGCCGTCATGCTGAAGGCCGATCCCGGCACGATCATGGCCGCCCGTTCCGGCCCGCCGCTTGCCGTCGGCTACGGCCGCGGCGAGATGTTCCTCGGTTCGGATGCGATTGCGCTCTCGCCCTTCACCAACGAGATCACCTATCTCGTCGACGGCGATTTCGCCGTCCTCACCCGGGACGGTGTCGCCGTCATCGATTTCGCCGGCAAGCCGGTCAAGCGCGCCCGGCAGATCTCGCAGGCGACCGCCTATGTCGTCGACAAGGGCAACCACCGCCATTTCATGGAAAAGGAAATCTACGAGCAGCCGGAGGTGATCTCCCACGCCCTCAGCCATTACGTCGATTTCGCCGAGAACACGATCGGCGCCAATGCCGCCGCGATCGATTTCAAGGCGGCGACCGGCCTGGCGATCTCGGCCTGCGGCACCGCCTATCTCGCCGGCCTCGTCGGCAAATACTGGTTCGAGCGCTATGCCCGTCTGCCTGTCGAGATCGACGTCGCTTCCGAATTCCGCTACCGCGAAATGCCGCTGTCGCCCTCCCAGGCCGCGCTCTTCATCTCCCAGTCCGGCGAGACCGCCGATACGCTGGCATCGCTGCGCTATTGCCGCGATAACGGCCTGAAGATCGGCGCCGTCGTCAATGTCCGCGAATCGACGATCGCCCGCGAATCCGACGCGGTCTTCCCGATCATGGCCGGCCCCGAAATCGGCGTCGCCTCGACCAAGGCCTTCACCTGCCAGCTGGCCGTATTGGCATCGCTGGCGATCGGCGCCGGCAAGGCGCGCGGCACGGTCAGTGCCGAGGAGGAAAGGGCGCTGGTGCGTCACCTCGCCGAAATGCCGCGCATCATGAGCCGGGTCTTGAACCTCATCCAGCCGCAGATGGAAAGCCTGTCGCGCGAACTGTCGAAGTGCAAGGACGTGCTCTATCTCGGCCGCGGCACCAGCTTCCCGCTCGCCATGGAAGGCGCGCTGAAGCTCAAGGAAATTTCCTATATCCACGCCGAAGGTTATGCCGCCGGCGAGTTGAAGCACGGGCCGATCGCGCTGATCGACGAGAACATGCCGGTGATCGTCATCGCCCCCTTCGACCGTTTCTTCGAAAAGACCGTCTCGAATATGCAGGAGGTCGCAGCCCGCGGCGGCCGCATCATCTTCATCACCGACGAGGCCGGTGCTGCCGCCTCGAAACTACCGACCATGGCGACCATCACCCTGCCTGTCGTCGACGAAATCATCGCGCCGATGATCTTCTCGCTGCCGATCCAGCTGCTCGCTTATCACACCGCCGTCTTCATGGGCACTGATGTCGATCAGCCGCGTAATCTGGCGAAGTCCGTGACCGTGGAATAAGCCCGCGACGACCCGATCTTCGCGCCGAAACATATTGTGCGACGCCCCGAATTCTGGCAATTTTGGTCGGCGGACAAGGGGGAAGGCCGGCGTTCCGGCCTGTCCAGGACCGAGATGGAGCTCATCAGGAGAGATGACCGACAACACCCCCAGAATGCCGGTCGCGACCCGGCTGAGAAATAATTTTCTCGCAGGCCTGATCATCTGCGCGCCGATCGCCATTACCATCTGGTTGACCTGGACCTTCATCCACTGGTCGGACAGCTGGGTCAGGCCTTATATTCCGGCGCGCTGGAATCCGGAAAGCTATCTCAATTTCGCCATTCCCGGTTTCGGCCTGCTGACGGCCGTCGTGCTGATCACCGTTGTCGGTTTTCTCGGCAAGAACCTGATCGGCCAGAGCATCGTCGGTTTCGGCGAATCGGTCGTCCAGCGCATGCCGCTGGTGCGCACGATCTACAGAAGCGTGAAGCAGATTTTCGAAACGGTGCTGAAGGAGCAGTCGAACTCCTTCAAGAAAGTCGGCCTCATTGAATATCCCAGTCCCGGTCTCTGGGCGCTGGTTTTCGTGGCCACCGACGCCAAGGGCGAGATCGCTTCGAAGTTCAACGCCATGGGCCAGGATATGGTTGCGGTCTTCCTGCCGCCGACGCCGGTGCCGACCGCCGGTTTCCTTGTCTTCGTACCGCGCGAGAAGATTGTGCTGCTCGACATGTCGCCGGAAGATGCCGCCAAGTTCCTGATCTCAGGCGGGCTCGTGGCTCCTGAAATCCCTCAGTCCGAGCCGAAGCCGAAGCATTTGCCGCGGCCGAAGCCGGTGGCCGTTTCCAAGGCTGAATGATGCATGTCGCCCAAAAGTGTTTAGCGATTTTGGGATAACAACATGCATGGCGCGTGTGGCGCGCTTTATCCTGCTCTGAGGAACCGGATCGCCTCGTCGCGGCGGAAGAGATAGAGCAGGGTGCGGATCGCCTGTCCTCTTTCGCTGGTCAGTTCCGGATCGCGCTCGATCAGATAGGCCGCATCCTTGCGGGCGATCTCGAGCAGATCGGCATGCGCCTCGAGGCTGGCAATGCGGAATCCCGGTGTGCCGGATTGCCTTGTGCCGAGCAATTCGCCTTCGCCGCGCAGCTTCAGGTCCTCTTCGGCGATGCGAAAACCGTCCTCCGTCTCTCGCATGATCGAAAGCCGGGAATGGCCGGTTTCGCCGAGCGGACCCTTATAGAGCAGGATGCAGGTCGAAGCCTCATCGCCGCGCCCGACCCGGCCGCGCAGCTGATGCAGTTGCGCCAGACCGAAGCGTTCGGCATGTTCGATCACCATGATCGTCGCATCCGGCACGTCGACGCCGACTTCGACGACTGTCGTGGCGACGAGAAGCCGGGTCTCGCCGGTCTTGAAGGCCATCATCGCCGCATCCTTCTCCGGCCCGCTCATGCGGCCGTGGATGAGGCCGATATCGGGGCCGAGGGCGGAGACCAGTGTCGCATGCCGCTCCTCGGCCGACATCAGGTCGAGCTCTTCGGATTCTTCGACCAGCGGGCAGATCCAGTAGGCCTTCTTGCCCTCGGCAAGCGCGCATTGCAGCCGCCCGACGATTTCGCCGGTCCGCTCCATCGGCACGGTGATCGTCTGGATCGGCTTGCGGCCGGCCGGTTTCTCGGTGAGCTTGGAAACGTCCATGTCGCCGAAGGCGGCGAGCACCAGGGTGCGCGGGATCGGCGTCGCCGTCATCACCAGCATGTGCGGCGAAATGCCCTTGGCGGTCAGCCTCAGGCGCTGGTGCACGCCGAAACGATGCTGCTCGTCGACGACGGCCAGCATCAGCTTGGCGTAAGCGACGCTGTCCTGGAACAGCGCATGCGTGCCGATGATGATCTGTGCTGCACCCGAGGCGATGCGTTCGAGCATCTCCTCTCGCTCGCGCCCCTTGGTGCGCCCGGTCAGCACCTCGATGCCGAGTCCTGATGAGGCGGCGAATTTCGAGATCGTCGCGTGGTGCTGGCGCGCCAGGATTTCGGTCGGCGCCATCAGCACCGCCTGGCCGCCGCTCTCGATCACCGCCGCCATCGCCATCAGCGCCACCAGCGTCTTGCCGGAGCCGACATCGCCCTGCAGCAGCCGCAGCATGCGCTCGGTGCCGGCCATGTCCTTCAGAACCTCGGCGATCGCCCCGTTCTGGCTTGATGTGGGCGAGAAGGGCAGGGACTTCAGGATCTTGCCGCTGATGTCTCCCGTCGCCTGCACCGGCTGGCCGGCCACTTTGCGCAGCCTCTGGCGCACCAGGCTCAGCGAAAGCTGGCCGGCGAGGAACTCGTCATAGGCAAGCCGCCGCCGCGCTGGGGCCTGCGGGTCGATATCGGCGGGGTCGCGCGGCTCGTGCAGCATATGAAAACTGTCGCGGATGGACGGCAGGCCCTGCTTCTGCGCCAGCGCCAAGTCGATCCATTCCGGCAGCTCGGGAAACCGCGGCAGGGCGGCATCGATGATCTTGCGCAATGTCTTCGGCGAGAGCCCTGCCGTCAGCGGATAGATCGGCTCGACCAGCGGTAGGTTCTCCGCCTCGTCAGCTTTGACGATATAGTCGGGATGCACCATCGAGGCGCGGCCGTTGAACCAGTCGACCTTGCCGCTGACCGTCACCTCGGCATCGATCGGCAGCTGCTTTTCCAGCCAGGCCGCCTGGCCGCGGAAGAAGACCAGCGTCAATTCGCCGGTCTCGTCATGCAGGAAGACGCGGTAGGGCACATTGCTCTTGCCGCGCGGCGGCACCTGGTGGCGGTCGACGCGGGCGGTGATCGTCACGATCGCACCCTGCGGCGCGCGGGCGATGCCCGGCTGGTTGCGCCGGTCGATCAACGAAAAGGGCGCATGGAAGAGGAGATCGATGACCCGGCAATCCTCCGGCGTCTCGCGGCCGAGCAGCTTCACCAGCAGTTCGGCGATCTTCGGGCCGACGCCCGGAAGGCCCGAAATGGGAGAAAACAAAGGATCGAGAATGGCGGGGCGCATGCGGCCAAAATGCGATGAACAATGCGGCCTTGGCAAGGCTGACAAGCCGCTTTCCAGGGTCTATAGAGGCGCATCAACAGGAAGGTAATGCCATGACAGGTGTCACGCTCACGAGTGCCGGTCTCGACCCGCGCCGCCGCCGGATCCTTTTCCGCTGCTGGCATCGCGGCATCCGCGAGATGGATCTGGTCTTCGGCCAGTTCGCCGAAGCCGAGATCGCGAAGCTTTCGGACGCAGAGCTCGACGAGTTCGAGACGATCATGGCCGAAGAGGATAACGACCTGGTCCGCTGGATCATGGGAACCTGGCCGGTGCCGGAGCGTTTCCAGACACCGATGTTTGCCCGCCTTGCCGCCTATACGCCCGATTTCGACAAGCCCCTCAGGACTCCGGAATGATCCCTGGTTTCGATGCGAAGAAGCTTGCGGCCATTGCCGAGCCGCTGACGATCGGCAATGTGCCTGCCGGCCTCGAACCGCTGCTGCTCGCCGAACTCGCCCGCACGGGAGAGCCGGTCGCCTATGTCATGTCCGACGGCCACCGCATGGCCGATCTCGAGCAGATGCTGGGCTTCGTCGCCCCCGACATTCCGGTTCTCACCCTGCCGGCCTGGGACTGCCTGCCCTATGACCGCGTCTCGCCGAGCGCCGATACTTCCGCCCGCCGGCTTGCCGCACTCGGCGGCCTCATCGCCCACCGCAAAAAGCCGCATGCGGCCATCGTGCTCGTCACCGCCAATGCCATGCTGCAGAAGGTGGCGCCGCAGGATGTCATTGAAAGCCTGAGCTTTTCGGCCCGTCCCGGCAACCAGCTGCGCATGGACGATCTCGCCGGCCGCCTGGAGCGCAACGGCTTCGACAGTGTTGCGACCGTTCGCGAGGTCGGCGAATATGCCGTGCGCGGCGGCATTCTCGACGTCTTCGTGCCGGGTTCGGAAGAGCCGGTCCGTCTCGATTTCTTCGGCGATACGCTGGAGTCGATCCGCAGCTTCGATCCGGCGAGCCAGCGCACGACCGGCCAGGTGCGCTCCCTCGATCTCAACCCGATGAGCGAGGTGACGCTGACGCCCGATACGATCAGCCGCTTCCGCAAGAATTATCTCTCGGCGTTCGGCGCGACGACGCGCGATGACGCGCTCTATCTCGCCGTCTCCGAAGGCCGCCGTTATCCCGGAATGGAGCATTGGCTGCCGCTCTTCTACGAGAAGCTCGATACGGTCTTCGATTATCTCAGCGGCTTCCGCCTTGTCACCGACCATACGGTGCGGGAGGCGGCGGAGGAGCGCTCCAAGCTCGTCCTCGATTATTACGACGCCCGCCTGAATTCCGGCCAGCCGGCCAAGGGCCAGATGGCGCAGGGCACGCCCTATAAGCCGGTAACGCCGGGCCAGCTCTATCTCGACAGCAAGCTTTTTGTCAAAACCCTCGACGCGCTCGGCGCGATCCGCATCAGCCCCTTCAACGAGATCGAGGGTGAGGCGAGGCGGGTCGTCAACATCGAGGCCCGCCAGGGCCAGCGCTGGGCCCGCTCGAATGCCGAAGGCGGCGGTGACGCCGAACGCGTCAATATTTTCGACGTCGTCGTCAAGCATATCGCCGACCGCCGCGCCGGCGGAGCGAAAGTGCTGGTCACCGCCTGGACGGAAGGCTCGCTGGAGCGCCTGCTGCAGGTGCTGAACGAACACGGCCTGGAAAAGGTGAAGCCGGTCGAGGCGCTGAAAGATGTCGGCGCGCTGGGCAAAGGCGAGGCGGCAGCCGCCGTGCTCAATCTCGAATCCGGTTTCGAGGCGGGCGATCTCGTCGTCATCGGCGAGCAGGATATCCTCGGCGACCGCATGGTGCGCCGCTCCAAACGCCGCAAACGCGCCGCCGATTTTATTGCCGAAGTCGCCGGGCTCGATGAAGGCTCGATCGTCGTCCACGCCGAACACGGCATCGGCCGCTTCATCGGGCTGAGGACCATCGAGGCGGCAGGCGCCCCGCATGCCTGCCTCGAACTGCAATATGCCGACGAGGCCAAACTCTTCCTGCCGGTCGAAAACATCGATCTTCTCTCGCGTTACGGCGGCGAGGGCACCGAGGCCCAGCTCGACAAGCTCGGCGGCGGCGCCTGGCAGATGCGCAAGGCCAAGCTGAAGAAGCGCCTGCTTGACATGGCCGATGCGCTGATCCGCATCGCGGCCGAGCGGCTGACGCGCCACGCCCCGATGCTGACGACGCCGGACGGCCTCTACGACGAATTTGCCGCCCGCTTCCCCTATGATGAGACCGAGGACCAGGATAACGCCATCGACGCGGTGCGCTCCGATCTCGGCGCCGGCCGGCCGATGGACCGGCTCGTCTGCGGCGATGTCGGCTTCGGCAAGACGGAAGTGGCGCTGCGCGCCGCTTTCGTCGCCGCGATGAACGGCGTCCAGGTTGCCATCGTCGTGCCGACGACCTTGCTCGCCCGCCAGCATTTCAAGACCTTTTCCGAGCGTTTCCGCGGCCTGCCGGTGCGCGTCCAGCAAGCCTCCCGTCTTGTCGGCGCAAAGGAGCTGGCGCTGACCAAGAAGGAAGTCGCCGAAGGCAAGACCGATATCGTCGTCGGTACGCATGCGCTGCTCGGCGCCGGCATCAAATTCGCCAATCTCGGCCTGCTCGTCATCGACGAGGAGCAGCATTTCGGTGTCAAGCACAAGGAGCGGCTGAAGGAGCTGAAGAGCGACGTGCATGTGCTGACGCTGTCGGCGACGCCGATCCCGCGCACGCTGCAGCTCGCCATGACCGGGGTGCGCGAACTGTCGCTGATCACCACGCCGCCGGTCGATCGCATGGCGGTGCGCACCTTCATCTCGCCCTTCGACAGCCTGGTCATCCGCGAGACGCTGATGCGCGAGCACTATCGCGGCGGCCAGAGCTTCTATGTCTGCCCGCGGCTGGCCGATCTCGCCGATGTGCATGCCTTCCTGCAGTCCGACGTGCCGGAGCTGAAGGTCGCCGTCGCCCATGGCCAGATGCCGGCCGGCGAACTCGAAGACATCATGAACGCCTTCTATGAAGGCCGCTACGACGTGCTGTTGTCCACAACCATCGTCGAATCCGGCCTCGATGTGCCGACAGCCAACACGCTGATCGTCCACCGTGCCGATATGTTCGGTCTTGCCCAGCTCTATCAGCTGCGCGGCCGCGTCGGCCGCTCGAAGGTGCGCGCTTTCGCGCTCTTTACGCTGCCTGTGAATAAGGTGCTGACGGCGACGGCCGACCGCCGGCTGAAGGTGCTGCAGTCGCTGGACACGCTCGGCGCCGGCTTCCAGCTGGCAAGCCACGACCTCGATATCCGCGGCGCCGGCAACCTGCTCGGCGAAGAGCAGTCGGGCCACATCAAGGAGGTTGGTTTCGAACTCTACCAACAGATGCTGGAAGAGGCGGTCGCCGAGGTCAAGGGTGTCGATGAGATCCGGGATACCGGCTGGTCGCCGCAAATCTCCGTCGGCACGACGGTGATGATTCCTGAGGACTACGTGCCAGATCTGCATCTGCGCATGGCGCTTTACCGCCGTCTCGGCGAAATCACCGAGCTCAAGGAGATCGACGGCTTCGGCGCCGAGATGATCGACCGCTTCGGGCCGATGCCGATCGAAGTTCAGCATCTCCTGAAGATCGTCTACATCAAGTCGCTCTGCCGCACCGCCAATGTCGAAAAGCTCGATGCCGGGCCGAAGGGCGTCGTCGTGCAGTTCCGCAATAAGGAATTCCCCAACCCTGCGAATCTCGTCGGCTATATCGGCAAGCAGGGCGCCATGGCGAAGATCCGCCCCGACCACAGCCTGTTCCTGACCCGCGACCTGCCGACCCCGGAAAAACGCCTGCAGAGCGCAGCCGTGATCATGACGCAACTGGCAGAGATGGCGAAATAGAGAGAGACTGAGATGGCGACATACGGTGCAACGATCGCCTGGGAGCGGAACGGTGAAACCTTCACCGACAACCGCTACAGCCGTGTCCATCGCTGGACCTTCGACGGCGGCATCGAGATGCGCGCATCCTCATCCTCACATGTCGTTCCGCTACCCTATTCCGCCGAGGATGCCGTCGATCCCGAGGAGGCTTTCGTCGCTTCGCTCTCCAGCTGCCACATGCTCTGGTTCCTGTCGATTGCCGCCAAACAGGGATTCTGCGTTGACAGCTACACCGATGCCGCTGAGGGCGTCATGCAGAAGAATGCGGAGGGCCGTCTTGCCATGACCCTGGTCACGCTGAGGCCGCATGTCGTCTTTTCCGGCAAGAAGCAGCCCTCCCTGAGCGAGCTCGAAGCCCTGCATCATCGCGCGCACAACGAATGCTTCATCGCCAATTCGGTAAAGACCGAGGTGCGCTGCATTCCTGTGCTGGGCTGAAGCTAAGGCAGTCGGGCTTGCTAGTTGAGCCCCGATCGCGCCTCGGCCTTCGCCTTGGCGATGTCGCGCAGCGCGTTCGCCAGCACGTCGGGCGTCTGGGCGCCGCTGACAGCATATTGCTGGTCGAAGATGAAAAACGGCACGCCGTTGACGCCCATCTCCTGCGCCGCCTTGATCTCGGCGACGATCAGATCGCGATCGGCATCGGAGGCAAGCAGTGAAGCGATGACCGAGCGGTCGAGGCCAGCCTTTTCGGCAATATCGAGCAGCACCGCATGGTCGCCGACATTGCGGCCTTCCTCGAAATTCGCCTTGAACAGCGCGGCAACGGCCTTGTCCTGCTTCTCGCGGCCTTCGATCATCGCCCAGTGGATCAGCCGATGCGCATCGAGCGTGTTCGGGCCGATCTTGATCGCCTCGAAATCGAAGGCGATGCCGACCTCGCGGCCCAAATCGCTGAGCATCTTGTGGGCCTGCGCCACCCGCTCCTCGCCGCCGAGCTTCTCAGCCAGCGCCTTCTTCTGGTCGACGCCTTTCTTGGGATAGTCGGGATTGAGCCGGTACGGCCGCCAGTTGATGTCGACGCCGATTTCGTCCTGCACCTCGGCGATGGCGAGTTCCAGCCGCGCCTTGCCGAGATAACACCAGGGGCAGACGACATCCGAGACGACGTCGATGGTGATACGCTCCATGATGATCTTCCTTATGTCTGTGCGTCTCCGAAGGGAGACATCGGGTCGAGGCGTTCGGCGCTTCTATTGGGCGCTTGTATCCCACCAAACCGGCAACTGATAGCCGTAAAGCGGCACCGTCTCGGGACGGCCGATACGCTTGCTGCGCGCCACCCATTGCTGGTCGATATGATAGAGCGGTAGCACGTAGTGGCTCGATAGCAGCAGCCGGTCGTAGGCGCGCACCGCCGCGGTGAAATCGTCCGCCGAACGCGCCCTCAGCAAGTGATCGATTAGCGTGTCGAGATCGGGATCGTTAGCGCCGGCAAAGGTGTCGTTACCCTCCTGTGTGCGCTCAACAGAAGACCAGCGGCGGACCTGCTCTATTCCAGGCGATAGCGTAGACACATAGGACTTGATGATCATGTCATAGTCACGGCTGCTCGTCCGGCTCTGATATTGCGAATCGTCGACTGTGCGAATGGAAGCGGTAATGCCGATTGCTTGCAGCGAACGCTGGTAAGCGACAGCGAGCTTCTCCTGGTCGGCATTCTGCGTCATGATTTCGAAGGCGAGCTGGCGCCCCGATGCGTCGACCATCTTGCCGCCCTGGATCGTAAAGCCGCCCTGTTTCAACCGCTCGACCGCCTGCTTCAGCACATTGCGGTCGCGGCCGGAACCATCCGTCACCGGCAGCTTATAGGTGCCGTCGAGAATGTCGGGGGCGATTTTGTTCTTGATTGGTCCGAGCAGGGCAAGCTCCGCGGCATTGGCGGGAACACCGAAACTCGAAAGCTCGGAATTCTGCCAGAAACTCTGCGTGCGCTTGTAGGCGCCGGAATAGAGGTTCTTGTTCGCCCATTCGAAATCGAACACCAGCGACAAGCCTTCACGCACCTTCGGATCGGCAAAGATCGGCCGGCGTGTGTTGAAGACGAAGCCGAGCATGCCGCTCGGCAGTTTTGGTGTGAACACGTCCTTGACCACGGCCCCCGAGGTGGCGGCAGGGAAGTTATAGGCATTGACCCAATGGCCTGGATTGCCGTCGGGGTAAATGTCTACATCGCCCTTCTTGAAGGCTTCGAAAAGCGTCGTATCCTGCAGATAATATTGCACTGTGATCTGATCATAATTGTCGGTGCCGACCTTGGCAGGAATGTCCTTGCCCCAGTAATTCGGGTCGCGCTCATAGGTAATGCTTTCACCGGGCTTCACCGTCTTCACCTTATAAGGACCAGACCCCACAGGTGGCGTTAGCGATGTTCGGTCGAAGGTTTCGGGATCGATCGCATGTTTCGGCAGCACCGGAAAAAGGCCCAAGATCAGCGGCGTTTCACGGGTAGCTTGATCGTTGAAAGTCAAGCGCACGCTGTGCTCGCCGACCTTCTCAACCTTGGCGACGGCTTTCAGCAGATTCGAATAACGCGGGAGGCCCTTGTCGCGCAGCAGATCGAAGGTGAACATCACGTCTTCCGGCGTCATCGGCTGGCCATCGGCCCATTTCGCTTTCGGATTGAGGTTGAACTGAATGAAGCTCCTGTCGTCGTCCCACTCGACGGTTTCGGCAAGCAGGCCGTAAAGTGTGAAGGGCTCGTCCCTGGAGCGCTGCATCAGCGATTCGTAGACGAGATTGCCATATTCCGGATCCCACATGCCGCGCGCCGTCGTGCGCATGCTCTTAAGGATGAACGGGTTGAGGCTGTCGAAGGTGCCGACGACGCCATAGGTGATCTTGCCGCCCTTCTTGACGTCGGGATTGACGTAAGGGAAGTGCTTGTAATCAGGCGGCAGCGCCGGCGCGCCATGCATCGCAATGCCATGCAGCGGTTCGGCGGCGACGGTGCCGCAGAGCAGCGAGAGGACGAGAGGGACGACGATACGGAGCATTCGGCAATCCTTGAAATCCGCGAAAATGGGCACGATTCACGCCGGAGATTAGCATGGGGTCGACCGATTCCAACACGCGGGCGCGATTTCTTTGGCACCGGCGATGAAATAGCTGCTCGAATTGGCAAAGAAATGCTGGATATCTTGAACGCTGCGATGTAACAGGTGAACCCGAAGTTTCGGGGTCATGCATTTGCCTCATTTTTCCATGAGGTGGGGTGCCGAACGACCCGATGGTTGGGGCGGCAGGTCGCTGCCCCGAACGGATATCAGGAGACGGAATTCGTTATGATGTTCAAGTCTGAAAAGAAAATGCGGGCAGCGCTGTCCGTTCTGGCAGTGATGTTCGGCGCCGCTTCGGCTCCGGTCTCCTCCTTCGCCCAGGAAGCGGCAGCTCCTGCCGATGGCCAGGCACAGGCCGCCGGCGCGCCGAGGCTCGGCTGGTACAAAACCTGCAGCAAGCAGGAAGACAACGACATCTGTGTCGTGCAGAACCTGATCCTCGCCAATGGCGGCCAGCTCGTCACGGCTGTTGGCCTGATCTCGGTCTCCGGCAAGATCAACCGCAAGCTCCTGCAGGTCTCGGTTCCGACAGCTCGCCTGATCCCCCCGGGTGTCATCATGCAGATCGACGGCGGCAAGGGCCAGAAGCTCGACTACGCCGTCTGCCTGCCGGACAAGTGCACCGCTGAAATTCCGCTGACCGACGCGATGATCGCCAGCCTCAAGAAGGGCAGCGACGTAATCTTCACCTCGATCAATTTCCGCCGCGCCCCGAACCCGATCAAGATTTCGCTCGAAGGCTTCACCGGCGCTTATGACGGCGAACCGGTTTCCGAATCGAAGCTCGCTGAAAGCCAGCGCAGCCTGCAGGAAGGCATGCAGAAGAAGGCCGAGGAAGCCCGCAAGAAGCTGGAAGACGCCCAGAAGGCAGCCAAGGCGCAGTAATCCTGCCGCCATATTGAATTGGAGACCCGGCTTCAAGCCGGGTTTTTTATTGATAGGTCCCGGCTTTGCGCCGTGGCTGTCCGCTTCGCGCTGATGGCTGCCCCTCGCCCTAACCGACCGGGGTCGAGCCACTCGTCTCGCCCCGTCCTTCGGACCCCCGTAAACGGGGCGAGGGGACGTGCCACGCGGGACGTCGGCGAGGGACGGGAGAGGTTGCAGCATACCCCTTCGCCCCGTTTACGGGGAGAAGGTGGCGGCAGCCGGATGAGGGGCTTTTCTCGGCGAAAGGCAAAAGAAAGGCCTCGCTGGGAGAGGCGAGGCCTTGTTTATGAGGTCGATCAACCGATCTAGTGGGCGAAGCTCATCTTGGGTTTGAACTGCCCTGACGGGGCCTGATCGAAAATCTGATAGATCTGTGGGTTGCGAAGCGGCGTGCCGCTTTCGTCGTTCATCAGGTTCTGCTCGGAGACATAAGCGACATATTCGCTTTCGTCATTTTCGGCGAGCAGATGATAGAAGGGCTGGTCTCTGCTCGGGCGCACCTCGGCCGGAATGGAATTCCACCATTCCTCCGTATTCGCGAACTCCGGATCAACGTCGAAGATGACGCCGCGAAACGGGAAAACCTTGTGCCGGACCACTTCGCCGATACTGAACTTTGCTACTCTTTCTTTCATGGTACGACTTCCTTTCATCACCAAATTTGGTGATTGGTGCCGCGCAAATCAAGATTTTTGCGCAAGCGCGTCACATGAACGTCATATCCTCCTGCTGGCGTCCATGACCCTGGGAGGGGAAAGCCCCGGAGACCGGGACTTTCCGTGTTCAGGCCGATCAGGCCGAATAGTACATGTCGTATTCGACAGGATGCGGCGTCATTTCGAAACGCATTACCTCTGCCATCTTCAGCTCGATGAAGGCATCGATCTGGTCGTCGTCGAACACGCCGCCGGCCGTCAGGAACTTGCGGTCCTTGTCGAGGCTTTCCAGCGCTTCGCGCAACGAGCCGCAGACGGTCGGGATCTTCTTCAGTTCCTTCGGCGGCAGGTCATAGAGATCCTTGTCCATGGCCTTGCCGGGATGGATCTTGTTCTTGATGCCGTCGAGGCCGGCCATCAGCATGGCGGCGAAGGCGAGATAGGGGTTGGCGGTCGGATCCGGGAAGCGGACTTCGACGCGCTTTGCCTTCGGATTGGTGCCGAACGGAATGCGGCAGGAGGCCGAGCGGTTGCGGGCCGAATAGGCAAGCAGAACTGGTGCCTCATAGCCCGGGACGAGACGCTTGTAGGAGTTCGTCGACGGGTTGGTGAAGGCGTTGATCGCCTTGGCATGCTTGATGATGCCGCCGATGTAGTAGAGGCAGCTCTCGGAAAGACCGGCATATTCGTCGCCGGCAAAGGTCGGCTTGCCGCCCTTCCAGATCGACTGGTGCACGTGCATGCCCGAGCCGTTGTCGCCGAAGATCGGCTTCGGCATGAAGGTCGCCGTCTTGCCGTAGGCATTGGCCACCTGATGCACGACGTATTTGTAAATCTGCATCTTGTCGGCGTTGCGCACCAGCGTGTCGAACTTGATGCCGAGTTCGTGCTGGGCGGCGGCGACTTCATGGTGATGCTTTTCGACGACGACGCCCATCTCGGAGAGAACCGTCAGCATTTCCGAACGCATGTCCTGGGCGCTGTCGACCGGCGGAACCGGGAAATAGCCGCCCTTGACGCGCGGGCGATGGCCGAGGTTGCCGGTTTCGTAATCGGTGTCGTCGTTCGACGGCAGCTCGGTCGAATCGAGCTTGAAGCCGGTATTGTAGGGATCGGCCTTGTACTTGACGTCGTCGAAGACAAAGAATTCGGCTTCCGGGCCGACGAAGATCGTGTCGCCGATGCCGGATGCCTTGAGATAGGCTTCGGCCTTCTTGGCGGTGCCGCGCGGGTCGCGGTTATAAGCCTCGCCGGAAACCGGATCGAGAATATCGCAGACGATGACCATGGTCGACTGAGCGAAGAACGGGTCCATATGCACCGTCTCGGTGTCGGGCATCAGCACCATGTCGGACTCGTTGATGGCCTTCCAGCCCCCGATCGAGGAGCCGTCGAACATCACGCCGTCAGCGAACATGTCCTCGTCGACGCAGACAACGTCCATCGTCACATGCTGCAGCTTGCCCTTCGGGTCGGTGAAGCGCAGATCGACGAACTTCACGTCGTTTTCCTTGATCTGCTTCAGAATTTCGCTTGCGGTCGCCATTAAATACCTTCCTCCGATTTACGATGACAATATATGGCTGCGCTGACCGTATCGAACTTTGCGCGCTTGGCAAAGTGGGTCAGATGGCGTCGATGCCGGTCTCGCCGGTGCGGATACGGATAACCTCTTCGATGTTGGAAACGAAGATTTTTCCGTCGCCGATACGGCCGGTCTGCGCCGCCTTGCGGATCGCGTCGATGACGGCCTCCGCGTTCTCGTCGGCCAGTACGACTTCGACCTTCACCTTCGGCAGGAAATCGACGACGTATTCGGCTCCGCGATAAAGTTCCGTGTGACCCTTCTGACGGCCGAAGCCCTTGGCCTCAGTGACCGTGATACCTTGCAGGCCGACTTCCTGAAGAGCTTCCTTCACTTCGTCCAGCTTGAAAGGCTTAATGATCGCTTCGATCTTTTTCATGAGAAAATGTCTCTCCGCTTCTCCCGTTATGGCAGGAATTTTCCCGCTCGCCGGATATGATGCAGATATCGTGCCAGTTTGAAATCCATCTTCTTAAAAAAATTCGCGGATTTTGGCGAAACCGCTGCATTTGCGGAGATTCGGATGTCGATTTGGTGGCAAATTAGCCGGAAAACTCTGTCCTTCGATCAAAATCATATCGAAAATCGAAAAAAACAGATGTTTAAGGAGTCGCGCAACTACGCCTCGGAAAGATGAAAATATAGGCAAATGCACAAAATGAGCTCTTTTCTTTGATCTTTCAGGCGGTTGTTTTTTAGGCGTTTTTTGATTGAATAGGCCAATGAGTCACCAGCTGTCCGACCTTCTTTTGACATCTGCCGAGATGGCTGCGGTCGACGCTGCCGCTGCCGCCTCCGGCATCGATTCCTTCGCCTTGATGGAAAGAGCAGGTGCCGCGGCCGCGGCGGCCGCCCTGCGCCTTCATCCCGGAGCTTTGCGCTTCGTCGTCCTCTGTGGCCCCGGCAATAACGGCGGCGACGCCTATGTCGCGGCAAGGCATTTGCAGAAGAGCGGGGCTCAGGTGGCGCTCTTCCATCTTGGCGATCCTGCCAGGCTGAAGGGCGATGCGGCCCGCGCGAAAGCCGGATGCACGCTGCGGGGGGAACAGCTCCACCTCTATAGTCCCGCACGCGGCGACGTCGTCATTGACGGCCTGTTCGGTGCGGGGCTCGGCCGCGAGGTGCCGGCCGATGTCCGCACGGTGATCGAGCGTGTCGCCGAGGCCGGTCTTTCCGTGCTTGCCATCGATCTGCCCTCCGGCCTGGATGGCCGCACCGGCCGGGTGCTGGGGGCCGCCTTCCGTGCCTGCAACACCATTACCTTCATGACCCGCAAGCCCGGCCATCTGCTGATGCCGGGCAGGGAGCTTTGCGGCGAGTTGGAGGTCTTCGATATCGGCATTCCCGCCCGCATCATCCGGGCCGAGGCAGCCGGCACGGTCGCCGAGAACGGGCCGGACGCCTGGAAAGCCGTGCTGCCCTCCGAGCAACTGGAAACCCACAAATACAAACGCGGCCATCTGGTCGTCTTCTCCGGCGAGGCCGACAAGACGGGGGCCGCGCGCATGTCGGCGACCTCGGGCCTGAAGGCGGGTGCCGGCCTGGTGACGATCGCAGCGCCGCGCGCGGCGCTGGCTGCCAATGCTGCGCATCTCACCGCCGTCATGCTGCATGCAATCGACGACGAGGCCGACCTCGAAGACTGGCTCGCCGACAAGCGGCTTCAGGCCTTCGTTCTCGGCCCCGGTTTCGGCATCGGCGTCAGGGCGCGCGCTTTCGTCTCGGCCCTTGCCGAGCTCCATCTCGTGCTCGATGCCGACGGCATTTCCTCGTTCAAGGACGATCCGCAGCAGCTTTTCGATCTTTTCCAAGGTGAGCCGCGGCTGGTGCTGACGCCGCATGAGGGCGAATTTTCGCGGCTCTTTCCCGATATCGGCGGCGACGTTGGGCTGGGGAAGGTGGATAAGGCCCTGACCGCGGCCCGCCGCGCCAATGCCGCGATCGTCTACAAAGGCGCCGATACCGTCATCGCCGCGCCGGACGGCCGCGCGCTGATCAATACCAACGCTCCCGCCTGGCTGGCCACTGCCGGTTCCGGTGACGTGCTCGCCGGCATCATCGGTGGATTGCTCGCCCAGGGCCTGCCGGCCTTCGAGGCCGCAGCCGCCGGCGTCTGGCTGCACGGAGAGGCAGGACAACGCGCCGGCAAGGGCCTGACGGCGGAAGATCTCGCGCTCGCGGTACTACCCCTATAGCTCGATCTATTTCTCGAGCAATTTCTGCAGGGCGATCGCTCCATGCGGCGCGTTCACCTTGCCCTCATGGATCATGAAGGCGAAGACGTCGCGCGGCTCGGCCTTGACCTTGCGCCCCTTATCGATCAGCGGCAGATCGTCGGGTACCTTGCCATCGGCCCAGGTCTCGAGCCGGTCCGCCCAGGCCTTCAGGTCCTTGTCGGGATAGCAGGTTGCGATATCGTCCGATCCCTTCTGCAGCCTGGCATAGACGAAATCGGCCGTCACGTCGGCGATCATCGGATATTCGAAATGTTCGGCGCAAACCGGCGCCACGCCGTATCTCGCCAGCAGGGCGACGAATTCCGGCACCTTGAAGGAATCGTGCCGGACCTCGACCACGTGGCGGAGCGCCAGCCCGTCCTGCTTTTCCGGCAGCAGCTTCAGGAAGGCCTCGAAATCCTCCGGATCGAACTTCTTCGTCGGCGCGAACTGCCAGAGCAGCGGCCCGAGATGATCGCCGAGCTCGCTGATTCCAGATGACAGGAACCGCTCCATCGATTCACCGGCTTCGGCAAGCACCCGCCGATTGGTGACGAACCGCGTGGCCTTCAGCGAAAAGATGAAGCCGTCGGGCACATCGGCTGCCCATTTCGCGAAGACCGCCGGCTTCTGGGTGCTGTAATAGGTGCCGTTGACCTCGATGACCTTCAGCTGGCGGCTGGCATAATTCAGCTCGTCCTTTTGTTTGAGGTCATCTGGAAAGAAATGCCCGCGCCAGGGCTCGAAGGTCCAGCCGCCGATGCCGGTGCGGATAGTGCCGGATTTCGTCATGTCGTCCTCCCGGTTCGCAGCCGTTCAGGCCGCATCAATGTCTTTCGTCATATCGACGAGCATCCATCCTGGCCGATAAGGGTTCGGCCGGCGACCCGTTTCCTGAAACCCGAAGCCGCGATAGAGCGCGATATTCCGCTCCATCAGCGCATTGGTGTAGAGCCGGATCTCAGGCTGCGCCCATTCGCGCGCCTTGCTTTCCAGCCAGCATCGCCAGACCATGTCCGGTACCCTGAAAGGCCGGCGAGACCGCGATGCTGAACAGCATGAGGTGATCCGAATGCCGTTCGACGACCATGAGCCCGGCTATTTCGCCGTCGATGTCACGCAGCCACACCTCGCCGCGTTCGATGCGTGGCGCGTAATCTTCCGTCACCGGGACAGGCGGAGCACCGAAGAGTTCGGTATAGGGGCGATAGGCGGCTGCCGTCAGCGTCGCGATCGTTTGGAGATCATCGGGCGACGCCGGCCTCATCGTCATTCCGCCGCAGCCGCCCTCTTTGCCGGCCGCCGTTCCAGCAATTCCTTGAGGAACTGCCCGGTGTAGGAGCGTTTCTCCTTGACGATCGCCTCGGGCGTGCCTGTTGCGACGATCTCGCCGCCGCCATCGCCGCCTTCGGGGCCGAAATCCAGCACCCAGTCGGCGGTCTTGATGACTTCGAGATTGTGCTCGATCACCACCACGGAATTGCCCTGGTTGACCAGCTCATGCAGCATCTCGAGCAGCTTGGCGACGTCGTGGAAATGCAGGCCGGTCGTCGGTTCGTCGAGAATATAAAGGGTGCGACCGGTCGAGCGTTTCGACAGTTCCTTGGCGAGCTTGACACGCTGCGCCTCGCCACCCGAAAGCGTATTCGCCTGCTGGCCGACCTTGATGTAGCCGAGGCCGACATCCTTCAGCGACTGCAGCTTGTCGCGGACTGCCGGTACTGCCGCGAAGAAATCGACGCCTTCCTCCACCGTCATGTCGAGGACGTCGGCGATCGACTTCTGCTTGAAGGTGACGTCGAGCGTCTCCCTGTTATAGCGCTTGCCGTGGCAAACGTCGCAGGTGACGTAGACATCCGGCAGGAAGTGCATCTCGATCTTGATGACGCCGTCGCCCTGGCAGGCTTCGCAGCGTCCGCCCTTGACGTTGAAGGAGAAGCGGCCCGGCTGGTAGCCGCGGGCCTTGGCTTCCGGCAGGCCGGCGAACCAGTCGCGGATCGGCGTGAAGGCGCCGGTATAGGTCGCCGGGTTCGAGCGCGGCGTGCGGCCGATCGGCGACTGGTCGATGTCGATCACCTTGTCGATATGCTCGAAGCCGTCGATGCGGTCGTGATCGGCCGGGTTTTCGCGCGCGCCCATGACGCGCCGCGCCGCCGATTTATACAGCGTCTCGATCAGGAAGGTGGATTTTCCGCCGCCGGAAACGCCGGTCACCGCCGTGAACACGCCGAGTGGGATTGCCGCCGTGACGTTCTTCAGATTATTGCCGCGCGCGCCGACCACTTTGATCTCGCGGCCCTTCTTCTGCTTGCGGCGCTCGTCGGGAATGGGAACGCCGAGTTCGCCCGACAGATATTTGCCGGTCAGCGACTTCGGATTGTCCATGATGTCCTGCGGCGTGCCGTGGGCGATGACCTGGCCGCCGTGAATGCCGGCGGCCGGGCCGATATCGACCACGTCGTCGGCCGTCAGGATCGCATCCTCGTCATGTTCGACGACGATGACCGTGTTGCCGATGTCGCGCAGGTGTTTCAGCGTGTCGAGCAGCCGGGCATTGTCGCGCTGATGCAGGCCGATCGACGGTTCGTCGAGCACGTAGAGCACGCCGGTCAGGCCCGAACCGATCTGCGAGGCCAGCCGGATGCGCTGGCTTTCGCCGCCCGACAGCGTGCCGGAGTTGCGCGACAGGCTGAGATATTCCAGGCCGACATCGTTGAGGAAGCGCAGCCGGTCGCGGATTTCCTTGAGGATGCGCACGGCGATCTCGTTCTGCTTGGCATTGAAGCTTGCCGGCAGAGTCTCGAACCAGTCACGGGCGACGCGGATCGACATGCCGGTGACTTCACCGATATGCAGCGTGCTTATCTTCACCGCTAAGGCCTCCGGCTTCAGGCGGAAGCCGTTGCAGGACGGGCAGGGGGCTGCCGACATGAAGCGCTCGATGTCCTCGCGCGCCCAGGCGGAATCGGTTTCCTTCCAGCGGCGCTCGAGATTGGTGATGATGCCTTCGAAATTCTTCTGCGTCGTATAGGAGCGGGCGCCGTCGGCGTAATGGAATTCGATCTTGTCGTCGGTGCCGTTGAGGATGACGTCCTTGGCCTCGTGGGAAAGATCGTTCCAGCGGGTGCCGAGCTTGAAGCCGTAATGTTTGCCGAGCGCCTCAAGCGTCTGGTTGTAGTAGGGCGAAGTCGACTTGGCCCAGGGGGCGATCGCGCCGTCGCGCAGCGTCCGTTCGGGCTCCGGCACGATCAGATCCGGATCGATTTTCTGCTGGGCGCCGAGGCCGTCGCAGGTCGGGCAGGCGCCGAAGGGGTTGTTAAAGGAGAACAGCCGGGGCTCGATCTCGGGAATGGTGAAACCGGAGACCGGGCAGGCGAATTTCTCCGAAAACAGCACGCGCTCATGCGTCTCGTTCAGCGACTTGTTGGCCGAGCCGCCGGCCGAGGTCTCTTCCGGCGGCAGCGGCTTGTCGGCGAATTCGGCAACCGCCAGCCCGTCGGCGAGCTTGAGGCAGGTTTCCAGGCTGTCGGCGAGGCGCGCCGAGACATCCGAGCGCACGACGATGCGGTCGACCACCACGTCGATATCGTGCTTGTATTTCTTGTCGAGCACCGGCGCCTCGGCGATCTCGTAGAACTGGCCGTCGACCTTGACGCGCTGGAAGCCCTTCTTCATCAGCTCCGCCAGTTCCTTTTTGTATTCGCCCTTGCGCCCGCGCACGAGCGGCGCGAGAATATAAAGACGGGTGCCTTCGCCGAAATCGAGGATGCGGTCGACCATCTGGCTGACGGTCTGGCTCTCGATCGGCAGGCCGGTCGCCGGCGAATAGGGAACGCCGACGCGGGCAAAGAGCAGGCGCATATAGTCGTAGATCTCGGTGACGGTGCCGACCGTCGAGCGCGGGTTGCGCGAGGTAGTCTTCTGCTCGATCGAAATCGCCGGTGACAGCCCGTCGATCTGGTCGACGTCGGGCTTCTGCATCATTTCGAGGAACTGCCGGGCATAGGCCGACAGGCTCTCGACATAACGGCGCTGGCCCTCGGCATAGATCGTGTCGAAGGCAAGCGAGGACTTGCCGGAGCCCGAAAGACCGGTCATGACGATCAGCTTGTTGCGCGGCAGATCGAGATCGATGCTCTTCAGATTGTGCTCGCGCGCGCCGCGGATGGAGATCGTCTTCAGTTCGCTCATCGTCTCTGCTTTGGTTTTCTGGATAACAGCCCTTATTTAGTGATGCCGGCGGGCGAGTCGAGGCTGAATATCCGGGAAGGCTCAAGGTTTTCGATTCTGTTGACAGGATCATACGGATAATTTAGAACAAATAAAGAACAAAATTCCTGATGAACCCATGCGGCGTTCTAATGGGATAAACATGTGGATGAACGACCGTTTACGCGCATCGGCGGTCCGCGATGGTTTAAGGTGCGCTGATCGATTAACGCCGCCGGGCAGGGCGGCAGGCAGGGTGAGAAGCATGGCTGGTAGCGTAAACAAGGTAATTCTGATTGGAAACGTCGGTGCGGACCCGGAAATCCGCCGCACTCAGGATGGCCGGCCGATCGCCAATCTCCGCATCGCGACCTCGGAGACCTGGCGCGACCGCAATTCCGGCGAGCGCCGCGAGAAGACCGAATGGCATACCGTCGTCGTCTTCAACGAGGGCCTGTGCAAGGTCGTCGAGCAATATGTGAAGAAGGGCGCCAAGCTCTATATCGAAGGCCAGCTGCAGACCCGCAAATGGCAGGATCAGCAGGGCCAGGACCGCTACTCGACGGAAGTGGTGCTGCAGGGCTTCGGTTCGACGCTGACCATGCTGGATGGCCGCGGTGAAGGCGGCGGTGCAAGCTCCGGCGGCGGCCGTGGCGGCAGCGGCAACAATGATTATGGCGACGACTACGGCGCCTCGGCTCCCTCCTCATCGCCAAGCCGCGGCGGTGGCGGCGGCAACTTCTCGCGGGATCTCGACGACGACATCCCGTTCTGATCGGTTGCCGATCCTGGTTTGAGTAAGAATTGAGAGCATGATGCCCTGGACGGCGTCATGCTCTTTTTCTTTGGTCGCGACGATGGCTTTTTCCACTGCAACTGAAGTCCTGGATGGGACGGCATTGCAAAAGCTCGCTGGGGAATTTCTGCATGAGTTGCCACACCTTTGAGAAAACCTCCGGTGCACGTCTCCGACTTTGGTTGGACGAGGCACCGCCATTGCTCAGATCAACTGCATCCCATCTTTGGGAGAACAGAGTTTTCGCCGGTGGAGAAGGCATCGCCCACCGGAAAAGCGTGGCTGTGGAAATAGCTCGGCCGGTTGGGGGCATGACCTTATATGGCCTGCTGTCAGCACGGCTGGATCTGTCCACTGATAAGCAAGGCCTGCGGGTGGACGTCCCAGTTGAGCCTTCCAATGGCGAGAGTTGGCCCCTATCGCTTGCTTCCAGTTACGACAAAGTACTTGCCGGATTTGCAGCAGAATACCTGCCGGGCCTTTTCAGGGGAGTAGAGGATCTGAGGGAAGGTGCCCCCGGTTTTGGCATTCTCTCATTTGATCGTATGGCCCATTCGGAGATCGATTCGTCGATAGAGGTTTTTCGCGAGTTGACGAGGGCGATACTGCGCGCTTTGACGATGACGCAGGCTCCTGAAACGCCCGAGAAGGCGGTCGCACTTCTGGCTGCCTAAAGTGTGTCGCTATCTTTCAGCTTCGATTGCCACGCTGTTTCCGCATCTCGTTATCGCAAGCCGCCGCACGCTCGCGGCGGGATCCATCAATGCGGCGTCGCACTGATCAGATTGAGCGCCGCTTTCGCGCCGTCGACGACGAATTGCACCGCTAGGGCGGCGAGGATGACGCCGAGGAGCCGTGTCAGGATCGCTCGGCCGGTAACGCCGAGGAAACGGTCGAGCCTTTCGGCAATCAGCAGCATCAGGAAGGTCAGCAGCAGATTGGCGGCGATGACGGCGATCAGCTGGGCTTTTTCGACCGAGGTCGGCAGCGTGCCGGCAAGCAGGATCGTCGCCGAGATCGCACCGGGACCGGCGATCAGCGGCAAAGCGAGGGGGAAGACGGCGATATTCTCGATATGATCCTTGGTGACGGCAGCCTCGCTCGCCTTCTCCTTGCGTTCCTGGCGCCGCTCGAACACCATCTCGAAGGCGATCCAGAAGAGCAGCAGGCCGCCGGCGATCCGGAAGGCGCCGATCGAAATGCCGAGCACGCTGAGCACGCCGGCCCCGAACAGCGCGAAGACGGCGAGGATGATGAAGGCGATGGTCGAGCCGCGCAGCGCGACCTGCGTGCGCTGGGCGCGGCTCATGCCCGTCGTCAGCCCCAGGAAGATCGGGGCCAGCCCCGGCGGATCGATGGTGACGAGCAGCGTCGTGAAGGCGTTGATCAATAGGTCGGCGCTTGCCATCGTCTCTCCGGAACCCCATATAGTCGCGTGGTTTTTATGCGTGGTTTTATAATTGTGAAGCGGGTATTCCGATTTGGCAAATACCCCGCGACGGCCTGAGGCGGATTTCTCCAGGTCAGGCCGCGCGACTTGCATGTTTTACCCTCTTTAAGCCGCAAAAGCCTGTTCAAAACGCCCCGTGAAATTGGCGCGGGAACAGGCTTTCCGCTATAAATCTTCAAGTGATTCTAGAAGAGATCGTGATCTGTTTTGACTGAGCAAACACCCCCCGGCGGCGGGAAGCTCCCGCCAGGCATCGAGCCCATCTCCATCATGGAGGAAATGCAGCGGTCGTATCTCGATTACGCCATGAGCGTCATCGTCAGCCGCGCGCTGCCCGACGTGCGCGACGGCCTGAAGCCCGTGCACCGGCGTATCCTCTATGGCATGTCCGAGCTCGGCATCGACTGGAACAAGAAATACGTCAAATGCGCCCGCGTCACCGGTGACGTGATGGGTAAATACCATCCGCACGGCAATTCGGCGATCTATGATGCGCTGGCCCGCATGGCCCAGCCCTGGTCGCTGCGTCTGCCGCTGATCGATGGCCAGGGCAATTTCGGTTCGGTCGATGGTGATCCGCCGGCGGCCGAACGTTATACTGAATGCCGCCTCGAAAAGGCTGCCCATTCGCTGCTCGACGATCTCGACAAGGAAACCGTCGATTTCCGAGACAACTACGACGGCACGCTCTCCGAGCCGGTCGTGGTTCCCGCCAAGTTCCCGAACCTGCTCGTCAACGGCGCCGGCGGCATCGCCGTCGGCATGGCGACGAATATCCCGCCGCACAATCTCTCCGAAGTCATCGACGGCTGCATCGCGCTGATCGACGATCCGGCGATCGAGTTGCCGGAACTGATGCAGATCATTCCCGGCCCGGACTTCCCGACGGGTGCGAAGATCCTCGGCCGCGCCGGCATTCGCTCGGCTTATGAAACCGGCCGCGGTTCGGTCATCATGCGCGGCGTTGCCGCCATCGAGCCGATGCGCGGCGACCGCGAGCAGATCATCATCACTGAGATTCCCTACCAGGTGAACAAGGCGACGATGATCGAGAAGATGGCCGAGTTGGTGCGCGACAAGCGCATCGAAGGCATCTCCGATCTGCGCGACGAATCCGACCGCCAGGGCTATCGCGTCGTCGTCGAATTGAAGCGCGACGCCAATGCCGAGGTCATCCTCAACCAGCTTTATCGTTATACGCCGCTGCAGACGTCTTTCGGCTGCAACATGGTGGCGCTGAACGGCGGCAAGCCGGAGCAGCTGACGCTGCTCGACATGCTGCGCGCTTTCGTCTCCTTCCGCGAAGAAGTCGTTAGCCGGAGAACGAAATTCCTGCTGCGCAAGGCGCGGGACCGGGCCCATGTGTTGGTCGGCCTCGCCATTGCCGTCGCCAATATCGATGAAGTCATCCGCGTCATCCGCCAGGCGCCCGACCCGCAGTCGGCGCGCGAAGAACTGATGACCCGCCGCTGGCCGGCCGAAGATGTCGAAAGCCTGATCCGTCTGATCGACGATCCGCGCCACCGCATCAACGAGGACCTGACCTACAACCTCTCCGAAGAGCAGGCCCGCGCCATCCTCGAACTGCGCCTTGCCCGTCTGACGGCCCTTGGCCGCGACGAAATCGGCGATGAACTCAATAAGATCGGCGAGGAAATCAAGGATTACCTCGATATTCTCTCTTCGCGCGTCCGCATCCAGACTATCGTCAAGGATGAGCTCACTGCCGTGCGTGACGAATTCGGCACGCCGCGCCGCACCGAGATCGTCGATGGCGGCCTCGAAATGGACGACGAGGATCTGATCGCCCGCGAGGACATGGTCGTCACCGTCTCGCATCTCGGCTATATCAAGCGCGTGCCGCTGACCACCTATCGCGCCCAGCGCCGCGGCGGCAAGGGCCGCTCCGGCATGACCACCCGCGACGAGGATTTCGTTAGCCGGCTATTTGTTGTTAACACCCATACGCCGGTCCTGTTCTTCTCCTCGCGCGGCATCGTCTACAAGGAAAAGGTCTGGCGTCTGCCGATCGGCACGCCGACATCGCGCGGCAAGGCGCTCATCAACATGCTGCCGCTCGCCCCCGGCGAGCGCATCACCACCATCCTGCCCTTGCCCGAGGACGAGGAGAGCTGGGACAATCTCGACGTCATGTTCTCGACGACGCGCGGCACGGTTCGCCGCAACAAGCTGTCGGATTTCGTCCAGGTCAACCGCAACGGCAAGATCGCGATGAAGCTGGACGAGGAGGGGGACGAAATCCTCTCGGTCGAGACCTGCACGGACAGCGACGACGTGTTGCTGACGACGGCGCTCGGCCAGTGCATCCGCTTCTCCGTCGACGACGTCCGCGTCTTTGCCGGCCGCAACTCGATCGGCGTGCGCGGCATCAATCTCGGCGAGGGCGACCGCATCATCTCGATGACGATCGTCGGCCATGTGGATGCCGAGCCATGGGAGCGCGCCGCCTATCTCAAACGTTCCGCCACCGAACGTCGAGCGATAGGCGTAGATGAAGAGGATATCGCGCTGGTCGGTGAAGAAGTCACCGAGGAGGGACAGCTCTCTGACGAGCGCTATGAAGAGCTGAAGGCACGCGAACAATTCGTGCTGACGGTCTCGGAAAAGGGTTTCGGCAAGCGCTCGTCTTCTTACGATTTCCGCATCTCCGGCCGCGGCGGCAAGGGTATCCGCGCCACCGATACGTCGAAAACAGGCGAGATCGGAGAATTGGTCGCGGCCTTCCCGGTCGATGACGGTGACCAGATTATGCTTGTCTCCGACGGCGGCCAGCTGATCCGCGTGCCGGTCGGCGGCATCCGCATCGCCAGCCGCGCCACCAAGGGCGTCACCATCTTCTCGACGGCCAAGGACGAGAAGGTCGTCTCTGTCGAGCGCATCAGCGAGCCCGAGGAGGATGAGGCGGAGGAGGCTGTCGAGGTCGCTGAAGGCGCCGCGGTGACCGGCGAATCAGCTGCCGGCGACGCGCCGGCTGCCGATGGTGATCCGGCCGGGCCGGCCGAGGAATGACCGGATGAACGGGGCGGCTTCGGGCCGCCCTTTTCTTTTCAAGTGGCGCTTGTCTTTACCGCCAACCAAAGAAAAAGCCGGACGCTGGGTGCATCCGGCTTTGAAAGGCCTTGGCAGCGGAAGGGTGCCGCTCAAGGTGGGGAAGGGGGAAGATAGAATGTCAGAATGCGCTATGTTTTTCGTTCAGCGCCTTGACCTCTTCACCTTCGCGCCGGAGCGCCGATATCGTCGAGGCTACAGACACTATGAACATGACGCTGATAAGGGCGGTGAGCACTGTCAAGATCGTGAACATAGGCATTCCTTTCCTGGGGAGTTGCGTTCTCGCCCCTCAGTACTGGCCCAGTACGGCCGTCCGGGCCGAAGCATAAGGGCCATAAACCTTGGACGTATCAACCTTCTGATCATAGAGAGCGACAGTTGCGGTCAGCATGCCCGTGACCATTACCATCCAGAGCACGTTAATCATCGTAATCTTGCCGGGCATCTTTAGTCCTTCCTGCCGCGATAATCGCATCTATGTATCGGTTGAATGAACGCATCCGTTTTAAAATGGTTCCGCCGGATGTTGAGGCGGTGTTTACCAATGCCGATCTGAAGCCTCCTTGAATGTCTCGTTCATCTGGCGTTCAGATTCGAACGTCGTTTTTTGCGCGCAGCCGGCCCTGGGCGCGCACGATCGCCGCATGCTCGGCAAGCTCCGGCCGCACCCAGCTGACCTCGTAGCGATCGGCGAAATAGCCATAGGCCATCTCGGCGGCAAGCGAGGAAACGACGGCAAGTGCAACGAGCACGATCAGCATGGAAGTGGTCTTTCGGGAGGCGCCGGATGTCGGAATGGCATCGGCTGTCTTGATGATCTGAATTAAGCAGATCCTGTCTGAAACCGCCTTGAACGGGCCGTTCATCCACCGTTCAACCGGCCGGGACGATTGGCCAAATCACTTGCGGCAAGGCGGCATCCGTGACAAAAGGCGTCAAACCAACGGTCGGGCCAGATGACGACAGCTTTTTATCCCGGGTCCTTCGACCCGATCACCAATGGGCATGTGGATGTTCTGGTCCAGGCGCTGAACGTCGCCGAAAAGGTGATCGTTGCGATCGGCATCCATCCTGGTAAGGCGCCGCTCTTTTCCTTCGAGGAGAGAGCCGAGCTGATCCGCCTTTCGCTGGCCGAAGCGCTGCCCGGCAAGACCGGCGACATCGACGTCGTCGCCTTCGACAATCTGGTCGTCGATGCCGCCCGCGCCCATGGCGCCACGCTTCTGATCCGCGGCCTTCGCGACGGCACAGATCTTGATTACGAAATGCAGATGGCCGGCATGAACAGAACGATGGCGCCCGATATCCAGACCATCTTTTTGCCGGCAGGCACGGCCTCGCGGCCCATTACCGCCACATTGGTCCGCCAGATCGCCGCCATGGGCGGCGATGTCAGCGCCTTCGTGCCGGCAGCCGTCTTGCAAGCCCTCACATCCAAGCGCCCAGACTGATAAGTACGAAGTCTGGCAAGCGCAAAGACCAGGCGAAACCCGCCGCAACGGAGCCCATATGAAACTCTTTTATCTCGCATTTGCCGGCGTGTTGTATCTCGCCTCCTTCGCGGGGGACGCCTTCGCCCAGTCGGCCGATCATTATCTCACCATCCAGTTGAAGAACGGCCCTGTCGTCATCCAGCTCATGCCTGAGGTGGCGCCGAAGCATGTCGCCCAGATCGAGGCGCTGGCCAAGAAGGGCGAATACGACAACGTCGCCTTCCATCGCGTCATCGAGGGTTTCATGGCCCAGACCGGCGACGTGAAATACGGCAACATGGAAAAGAACTTTGATGCGAGCCTGGCCGGCACCGGCGGCTCCGACCTTCCGGACCTTCCGGCTGAATTCTCCAAGACACCGTTCGTGCGCGGCACGGTCGGCATGGCCCGGTCGCAGGATCCGAATTCCGCCAACTCGCAGTTCTTCATCATGTTCGCCGACGGCTCCTTCCTGAACGGCCAGTACACCGTCGTCGGCAAAGTCGTGTCCGGCATGGAGAATGTCGACAAGATCAAGCGCGGCGAAGGCCAGAACGGCGAAGTCAAAAGTCCCGACCGGATGATCAAGGTCACCCTGGGCAAGAAGTAAGTTACGAGACAAACAAGAGGAGAAGACAATGGCCGAGATCAAGGATCCCGAAAACACCATCATTCTGGAAACCACCAAGGGCAAGGTTGTCATTCAGCTTCTGCCGCAGGTCGCCCCCGAGCATGTCGCCCGCATCAAGGAACTCGCTCGCGAGAAGGCCTATGACGGCGTCGTCTTCCACCGCGTCATCCAGGATTTCATGGCTCAGACGGGCGATGTCGAATATGGCAAGAAGGGTTCGGAAACCTTCAATCCCGGCCGAGCCGGCATGGGCGGCTCCTCCAAGCCGGATCTGAAGGCCGAATTCTCCGCGACCACCCATACGCGCGGCACTTGCTCGATGGCGCGTTCGCAGAACCCGAACTCGGCCAATTCGCAGTTCTTCATCTGCTTCACCGACGCGCCCTGGCTGAACAAGCAGTATTCCGTCTGGGGCCAGGTCATCGAAGGCATGGAAAACGTCGACAAGATCAAGCGCGGCGAGCCGGTTTCCGATCCGGACTCGATCGTCTCGATGCGGGTTGCCGCCGACGTCTGATTGTGATTTCTGCTGGAACCCGCCCTTGCGCGAAAGCGCGGGGCGGGTTTCGCTTTGCCTGGAAGTACCTCGATGCGCGTAGACCTTTTCGATTTCGACCTGCCGGATGAACGCATTGCGCTGCGGCCCGCCGAACCGCGCGATAGCGCCCGCCTGCTCGTCGTCAATCCGCATGCTGAAAGCGTGCCCGATGCGGAAAGCGCGCTCTCGGATCATCACGTTTACGATCTGCCGTCGTTTCTGCGCGCCGGTGACGCGCTCGTCTTCAACGATACCAAGGTCATTCCAGCTCAGCTCGAAGGCATCCGCCATCGCGACGGCGCCGGCGGCCAGCAAGTGTCGGCAACGCTGCATATGCGCATCGGCCCCAGCCGCTGGAAGGCCTTTGCCAAACCCGGCAAGCGCATCAAGGAGGGCGACCGCATCGCCTTCGGTCATAGCGGCGAAAGCTGTTTCCTCGGCGCGCTCGATGCCACCGTCGAGGAAAAGGGCGAGGCCGGCGAAGTGACGCTCGCCTTCGATCTGTCCGGCCCGGCGCTCGACGAGGCGATCGCCGCCGTCGGCCACATTCCGTTGCCGCCCTATATCGCCGCCAAGCGACCCGAGGACGAGCGCGACCGCGCGGATTACCAGACGATCTATGCCCGCGAGGAGGGCGCCGTCGCCGCGCCCACCGCCGGCCTGCACTTCACGCCTGATCTGTTTGCGGCGCTGGATAAGGCCGGCATCGAACGCCATTTCGTCACGCTGCATGTCGGCGCCGGCACCTTCCTGCCCGTGAAGGCCGACGATACCGACGATCACAAGATGCATCTCGAAAGCGGTTATGTCAGTGGTGAAATCGCCGCCCGGCTGAATGCCGTCAAGGCAAGGGGCGGGCGTATTGTCTGCGTCGGCACGACCTCGCTGCGGCTCATCGAAAGTGCGGCCGGGGAAAGCGGAGAGATCAAACCCTGGGCCGGCGCCACCGGTATCTTCATCACACCCGGCTACCGTTTCAAGGCGGTCGACATGCTGATGACCAATTTCCACCTGCCGCGCTCGACACTGTTCATGCTGGTCTCGGCTTTTGCCGGCTTCGAAACCATGCATGCGGCCTATGAACACGCCATTTCGACAGGCTACCGCTTCTACTCCTACGGAGACGCGAGCCTTCTTTTCCGGAAAGACAAATGACAGAGACCTTCCAATTCACGTTGAAGAAGACCGATGCCGGCGCGCGCCTCGGCGAGATTTCCATGCCGCGCGGCACGATCCGCACGCCGGCCTTCATGCCGGTGGGCACCGTCGGCACCGTCAAGGCGATGTATCTCGACCAGGTGCGTGAGACCGGTGCCGACATTATCCTCGGCAATACCTATCATCTGATGCTGCGCCCCAGTGCCGAGCGCGTCGCCCGCCTCGGCGGCCTGCACAAGCTGATCCGCTGGGAACACCCGATCCTGACGGATTCCGGCGGTTTTCAGGTGATGTCGCTCTCCGGCCTGCGCAAGCTCGATGAGCAGGGCGTCACCTTCAAGTCGCATGTCGACGGCAGCCTGCACCATATGTCGCCGGAGCGCTCCATCGAAATCCAGGGGCTGCTCGGCTCCGACATCCAGATGCAGCTCGACGAATGCGTGGCGCTGCCGGCCGAGCCGAAGGAGATCGAGCGCGCCATGGAAATGTCGCTGCGCTGGGCCGAGCGCTGCCGGGTCGCCTTCGGCGAGCAGCCCGGAAAGGCGATGTTCGGCATCGTCCAGGGCGGTGACATTCCGGCGCTGCGCATCCGGTCGGCCGAGGCGCTGAGCCAGCTCGACCTCAAGGGTTATGCGGTCGGCGGCCTTGCCGTCGGCGAACCGCAGGACGTCATGCTGCGGATGCTGGAAACGACGCTGCCCGTGCTTCCTCTCGAGAAGCCGCGTTACCTCATGGGTGTCGGAACGCCTGACGATATGCTGAAATCGGTCGCCCGCGGCATCGACATGTTCGACTGCGTCATGCCGACCCGTTCCGGCCGCCACGGCCTCGCCTTCACCCGCCGCGGCAAGGTCAATATCCGCAATGCCCGTCATGCCGAGGACATGCGGCCGCTCGACGAACAATCGAACTGCCCGGCCTCGCGCGATTATTCCCGCGCCTATCTGCACCATCTCGTCCGCGCCAACGAGGCGCTCGGCGGCATGCTGCTCTCCTGGCACAATCTGGCCTACTACCAGGAACTGATGCAGGGCATCCGCAAGGCAATCGCCGAAGGCCGCTTCGCCGATTTCATGGCGGAGACAATGGAGGAATGGGCAAGGGGCGATCTCGACCCGGTGTAAGGCTAGCCCGCTCCAGCGCGGCTCTCCGCGGGAAGCTCAGATGCTGGTCTTGGCGCAATCATTGTTTTGAGCTTTTTGCGCACTGGCTCGTCGAAGTGAATGGCGACGATGCCGGCCATGATGAAAATCGCCATCACGACGACCATACCGGCTGCCGGGGAGGCCGGCAGGTCAAAGCCCTTTTGCCGCAGCAAATGCAGCAACTCGAAGATGGGCGCGTGCAGGATATAAATCGGATAGGAAACGATCCCCAGCCAACGGAATGCCAGCTCGACAAGGCCGGTCTGCCTCGTGCGCATTGCGATCCAGACAATGGCCGGGAAAATCACCAAGCATATGAAAAGATCAAAATAGGGAAAACCGTAGAATGTGCTGGCGGGCATATTCGTGATCACAATCAGGCAGCCACAGAGGAAAATGCCGATGGTGTTGCCTCTATTGACTGCATTCGGCGTCCGAACCTCGTACAACCTGTAAAGGCAGATCCCGAGCGAGAACGAGAACAAAATTCTCGAGAAGCCAAATCCGAAGTAGCCCGCCTGATGGCCAATGTCGAAATTGCCTCCAAGGGCTCCGTACAAGGTGATACCCGCTGTCCCGAGGGCGATGGCGAGCAAAATTCTGGACGAAAGTCGCACCAGAAGAACGGAAAACAGCACGCCAGCCCAGAGTTCGAAGAAGAGCGACCAGCTCGGCCCGTTTAACGGAAAGGCGCCGCCCGTGCCTGCATTTGGAATGAACAGAATCGCCCTCAGCAGAAGGCCGGCCAGGGTGAGGTAATCCAAGCCGAATTGAACGGCATAGCTGACGAGGCCGACAGGAAGCGATAGCAGATAGACAGGATAAAGCCGAATGATCCGCTGCAGCAGAAATCTGGCAGGCGAAATCTGTCCCGTTGCCAGTTGGCTTTCGTATGAACTTGCAAGAACGACGCCGCTCAAGAGAAAGAAGAGATCAACGGCAAGGTAGCTGATATTGACCGGTATCGGACCAAGCGTGCCGCCGGTATGCAGGAACATGACCATGATGGCCGCGATTCCCCGCAAGGCCTCAAGAGCTGTGAAAAATTGCTTGCCAGTATTCAACCTGCCAGTCCCCCTGCTGGGGTTTTTTACTCCAGCACGATTTCAAAATAGTTAGTGTAACGGGTCCAAATGCTAAGCAGTGTTTCATCCAGCCAAGAACAGCGCGTCAGATGCCCTTGCTGTCGGCATCCGGCATGATCTGCACGCCGTTGATCCGGTAGCTGCCGTCCGGCTGGCGGGTGATCTGGTAGATCGCCGTCCAGTCCTTGCCGTCGCGGCCCGAGATCAGCACCTCGTGATAGATCAGCGCGCCGTTGTCGATCGAGCGGCTGCGGCCGAAGGCATAGTTGCCGGGGTGATAGACCGGCTCATAGCTCTTCTTCACCATGGCGAAGAACAGGTTCTTGTCGGGATACATCGCCTTGATGCCGGGAGCGGCGAAGGAATAGGCGGTTTCGGCATCCTCGTTGAGGAAGGCCTTGATCTGTTCCTCGATCATCGTCCGTGTGGCGTCGATCGGATCTTCGGCGCGGGCCGAGACAGGGGAGAGGAGGGACGCGGCACACAGAATGACAACTGCGAAGAAGGCGCGCATGGGGATCTCCGGCTCTATCGGGGGAAAAGATCCCGATAGAGCGGAAGTGTAGGCCATTTCCAGCGCAAGAAAAGCGGACTTTACGACCAGCGGCGGAAGAGGGCGCTGGCATTCACGCCGCCGAAGCCGAAACCGTTGGTAATGGCATAGTCCGTTGCCAGCGGCCGCGCCGCCTTGCCGACAATATCGATGCCGTCGGCATCAGGATCGGCTTCATCAAGGTTGCGGGTCGGCGGCGCGATCTGGTCGCGCAACGCCAGGATGGTGAAGATCGCCTCCAGCCCGCCGGCAGCACCCAGCAGATGGCCGGTCGCCGATTTCGTCGCGCTGACGGCAATGCCGCCATCCCGGCCGAAGACCGTGCCGATCGCCGCGATCTCGCCTTTGTCACCGACCGGTGTCGAGGTCGCATGCGCGTTCAGGTGCTTGACCTCGGACCCCGGGATCTCGGCCTGACGGAGCGCCGCCTCGATCGCCCGGCGCGCGCCGTCGCCGTCTTCGGGACCCGAGGTCATGTGGTAGGCGTCCGCCGCCGTGCCGTAGCCGACGAGTTCGGCAAGCGGCGTGGCGCCGCGGGCAAGCGCATGTTCGAGCGTTTCGATGACCAGAATGCCGGCGCCTTCGCCCATGACGAAGCCGTCGCGCGCCGTGTCGAAGGGCCGCGAGGCCAGCTCCGGTGTCTCGTTGAAACCGGTGGAAAGGGCACGCGCGGCGGCAAAACCGCCGAGGCTCACCTTGTCGATGCAGGCCTCGGCGCCGCCGCAGATCGCCACATCCGCCTCGCCGGAGCGGATCAGCCGTGCCGCATCGCCGATCGCCTGGACGCTGGCCGCGCAGGCCGTCACCGGCGCGCCGAGCGGCCCCTTGAAACCGTAGCGGATGCTGACCTGACCGGCGGCGAGGTTGACGAGGAAGGAGGGCACGGTGAAGGGAGACAGCCGCCGCACGCCGCGCGCCTCACCGATCCGGACCGCCTCGGCGATGGCAGGAAAGCCGCCGACACCCGAGGCGATGATCGTTGCCGTGCGTTCGCGCGCGCCCTCGTCGGTGGGCATCCAGCCGGCCTGTTTCACTGCTTCCTCTGTCGCCGCCATGGCGAACTGGATAAAGCGGTCCATCTTCTTCTGGTCCTTGGGCGGGATGTAACGGTCGGGATCGAAACCGGCCTCCGCATCCTCGGTCGTGCCAGGAACAATGCCGCCGACCTTGGCCGGCAGTTCGCCGACGACATCGTCCGAAAGCACTCTTAGCCCCGAGCCGCCGTCAAGAAGGCGCCTCCAGGCGGGCTCGACGCCAGTGCCGAGTGGCGAGACGAGTCCCATGCCGGTGACAACAATGCGGTGCATGATATTTTCCTCTCTATGCGTCGATGCCGAGATACCAGGCGCGCATGCGGGCGATCCGCGCGTGCACCTCGTCGTCGGCTGCGGGGCCTGCAAGCAGGCTGGTGTTTTCGGGTGTCACTTCTTCGCCGGTCCGTGCGTCGACCAGCACTGTTTGGCGCTCTCTGCCCGAAGCGCGGTCACCCAGCAGAAAGGCGAGATCTTGCTCCGGCATGTGCCGGCTTCCCCAGGAAAACAGCGTCATCAGCACCGGAAAGAAATCGCGGCCCTTGTCCGTCAGCCGATATTCGTAGCGGGCAGGGCGCTGGTGGTAGAGCCGTCGTTCGAACAGCCCCTGATCCGTCAGCTGTTTGAGCCGCCGCGTCAGGATGTTCGGCGCCACCCCGAGGCTCCTCTGGAAATCGTCGAAGCGCGACAGCCCCTGAAAGGCGTCGCGCAGGATCAGAATGCTCCACCAGTCGCCGACGCTGTCGAGCGCGCGCGCCGCCGGGCATTTGAATTGGCTGAAGCTCGTCCGCTGCATGGGGATGTCACTACAGCAGTGACTATCATCATGCAAGTTACTTCGCGGAGGTGACAGCCGTCAGCGAGGATCGCTTTGCGCGCCCGCGGACTTCAAACTCGACGAGCAGCGACTTGAGTTCGACCTCGCGAACGCGTCGCGCCGCTTCATCGGGGCTGACCCATTCGAGAATGCGCTGGCCTTGCTCCTTGAAGTCGTTGCTGATCTCGATGACTTCAACCTGAAACAAATCGACGATGCAGGGAGCGACGTCGCCATTGTCGAGTTCTTTCAGATAGGTGTAGCGGCCGACCGGTTTTTTCCTCACCGTCCCGCGCACGCCTGCTTCCTCCCAGGCTTCGATCGCTGCCGCTTCAAACGGCTTCTTCCCTTTCATCGGCCACCCTTTCGGAATGACCCAGCGCGCACTCTCGCGCGATGTGATCACCAGGATTTCGATCCCCGGCCCGTCATTGGCGTAGCGGAAGCAAATCGCGCCGTATTGTTGGCGGAATGCACCCGAAAACAGCTTGGCAGGAACGGCGGCGAGCTGCCGCAGCAATGGCTGAGACTTGTCTGGTCGAGGCTTGCTGCGTTTTCTCGGAGTCTTCATGGCGATCGAAGGTTATTGAATTCGCTTGTTCTTCACCTGCCTGAGCGTGTTCATGACAGATTCTGACAATCAGTTGTAGGCGCAACCATTCGCCGTTGTCAGCCCTGCGCTCGCCGCCAGTAGCTTGCTCTATCGTGCGGTCATATCGCCGTTGCGCAGATTGTGAATCGCCAGCAATTCCGAATACGCGGAAGGGTTGCTTGCGAGGACGGGATGCCCCTTGAACAAATCTTCCCCCTCGGTCGGGAAGGGCAGGTACTCGCCGCCGGCTTCTTTCACCAGGCAATAACCCGCCATGCAGTCCCAAGCCCGCATGTGAGGCTCATAATAGCCGACGAGACGCCCTGCAGCGACATAGGCAAGCATCAGCGCTCCGGAGCCGTTGCGAATGAACGTGCCGCCGCTGGCGAGCAACGCCGTTATGATGGCGCCGACAACCTCCGGAGCGACGTGCGTATTGCAGCCAATACCCGTCATGGCGTTCTGTATCGTGCGGGAGGGATCGAGCAACAGCACCTGACCATTCAAGCTCGCTCCAAAGCCGACGGCCGCGGCATAAAGCTCGCTCGCACAGGGCGCGTGGATCACGCCGATGACCGGGACACCTTGGTATAGGACAGCGACCGAAACGCACCAGGTGGGCATGCCATTGACGAAGGGCGCGGTGCCGTCGATTGGATCGACAACCCAGGTGTAGCCGGAACGTCCCGCTTGATGGCCAAACTCCTCGCCGAGGAAACCGTCCTCGGGAATTGCTGCCGCAACCCGCTCACGCAGGAAGGTCTCGACGTTCCGGTCCGCGATCGACACGACATCCTGAAGATCGCGCTTGGTCTCGATCACAAGAGTCTCGCGCTTGTTGAAATAGTCGAGCGCCAAAGCACCAGCCTCCGCAGCAAGGGATTTGGCCAGGGTGAAACGCCGCTCCAGGTCGGCTTCATGCATAGTCATATTGCTATCCTTTATTCGCATTCCAAATGTTCAGGCCCAAATGTTTCAGGCATTGATCAGCGCAATGCCGCGATTCTCGAACCCGAGTGTGACATCGCTCGAAGGCGGCAGGTTTCTTTCGACGGCATGGTCGATGATGAAGAGCGTTCCGACATCGGTCTCGATCTCATATTCGACATGCCCGCCGAGATAGGCACTATGGAGCACGCGTCCCGCCAGGCCCTGCTGGCCGGCTGCCGCTATGGTGATCGATCCGGGCCTGACGGCGAGTTTTGCCAAGCCGGGCTTTGCGCTACGGCCTGGCAAACGATGGTCCACGCCGGCCACGCGGATAAGCGTCTCCGTACCTTCGACGCCGATCACCTCGCAAGGGATGACATTGGCTTCTCCCATGAAATCGGCGATGAAGGACGATGCCGGTGTTTCATAGAGTTCGCGCGGCGTCCCGGATTGGGCGATCTCGCCATCCTTCATGACGATGATGCGGTCGGACACCGCCAGAGCCTCATCCTGGTCATGGGTGACATAAACGGCGGTGAAGCCGAGCCGTTGCTGCAGTTCGCGGATCTCAGTGCGCACCCGGCGGCGCAGGCGTGCATCGAGGTTGGAGAGCGGTTCGTCGAGCAGCAGCACCTGCGGCTCGAGCACGAGCGCGCGGGCAACCGCGACGCGTTGCTGCTGGCCTCCGGAAAGCTCGGCCGGCAGGCGATGGCCCATGCCCGCAAGGCCGACGAGCTTCAATCCTTCCTCGGCCTTTTCCCGCGCTTCCTTCTTGCCGAGGCCCGACGACTGCAGACCGTAGGCGACATTATCCAGCGACGTCATATGCGGAAATAAGGCATAGGACTGAAACACCATCGAGACATCGCGCTCATTGGCGGGCAGCATGGTAACGTCGGCGCCGCCGATCAGAATGCGTCCGGATGTCGGATGCTCGAGCCCGGCCAGCATGCGCAGCGTGGTGGTTTTGCCGCAGCCGGATGGGCCGAGCAAGGTCACCAGCGTGCCCGGCTCGATGGAGAGGGAAAGGTCCGGAATGGCCGTGAATGCACCGAAAGACTTGCGGACATTCTGGAAGGTGACGGAACCGGGTTTGACGGTGATCATGCGGTTTTCTCCTGACCGAGAGGAACAGAGGGAGCTGAGCTGGTGCCAGCGACGCGATTTTCGCGGCGCAGGCGGCGCTCGCCGACGACGAGCTGGAAGCCGGCGATGATGATGCTCATCACCACGATCAGCATCGATGAATAGGCGATTGCCACGCCGTACTCGCCATTCTCGACGAGGCCGACGATGTAGGAGGTGGCCATGTTGTATTCTGCGCTGACAAGGAAGATGACGGCGCTGATCGAGGTTATGGCGCGAACGAAGGAGTAGACCAGGGCAGCGGTGATGGCGGGCCGCAGCAGTGGCAGGATCACCTTGCGGATCGTGCGGAAACTGTCCGCACGCAAAGTCAGCGACGCCTCGTCCAGGCTCTTGTCGAGCTGGCTCATCGCCGCGATCCCGCCGCGTACGCCGACCGGCATATTGCGGAAGACGAAGCAGAGGATGAGGATCAGCGCCGAGCCGGTCATCTCGATCGGAGGCAGGTTGAAAGCCATGATGTAGCTGACGCCGATGACCGTTCCGGGGATGGCGAAGCTCATCATCAGCGCGAATTCGAAGACGTTCCGCCCGACGAATTTCTGCCGTACGATTATATAAGCCGTGAGCAGGCCCACCGCAGCGGTCAGGGGCGCGGAGACGAGCGCGATTTCCATCGTCGTCCAGAAGGAGTTCCACGCCACGCCGGTCCACGCGATCCCGCCGTTGTCGAAACCGATCGAGAAGGCGCGAGCGTAATGGTCGAGCGTCAGCGAGTTGTCGAGGCCCCAGGTTTTCACGAAGCCGCCGATCAGGATCATTCCATAAACGACGACGGTGAAGATCATCCACGGAACGACCACCGCATGTACGGCAATGGAAAGGCCGCGCGGCAAGGCGATATGAGCGCCGCTGTCGCCCTTGCCGGTGACCGTGGCAAAGCTCTTGCCCGATAGCCAGAGACGCTGAGCGAGGAATGCCGAGAGCGTGAAGCAGAGGAGCACGATGGCAAGAACGGCCGCGCGCGACGGATCGTTCTGCGATCCGACGACCGCAAAGAAGATTTCCGTCGAAAGCACGCCATGCGTGCCGCCGAGCACGAGCGGATTGCCGAAATCGGCCATGCTCTCGATGAACCCGATCAGGAAGGCGTTTGCGAGACCCGGCTTCATCAACGGCAGGGAGACGCGCCAGAACGTGCGCCAGCGACCGGCACGCAGGGTCTGCGATGCCTCTTCCATCGAGGGGCTGACGCCTTCGACGACGCCGATAAGGACGAGGAAGGCGATCGGCGTAAAGGAGAGCACCTGGGCGATCCAGATGCCGGTGAGCCCATAAAGCCAGCGGCCCGGCTCGATACCCAACAGGCTGGACAAGGCCTCGGTGATAACGCCGGCGCGGCCGAACAGCAGCGTCAGCGCCAGGCCGATGACGAAGGGCGGTGTGATGATCGGCAGCACCGTCAGCAGGCGCAATCCCTTTTTGAACGGAAAGCGCGTGCGCGTCGCCACCAGCGCGAAGCCGAGGCCGAGCAGGGTCGAGCCGGAAGCTGTCATGACAGCGAGAAGGAGCGTGCGCCAGGCAACGCCGCAACGTTCTTCGCCCGCTATGCAGCCGAGGCTCCAAATGCCGGGGTCCTGAATGTTACGTATAAGGCCCTCCGGATTGAAGGAGCCGTCGAAGTCCTGCACCGAAGCGATGAACATGCTGCCGATCGGGTAGAAAACGAAGACGGTGACCAGGAACGCAAGAATGCAAATCGAGCCGACGATGAAGGCATCTCCCTTCATCACCCCGCGTTCGGCCAGTCCGAACGCAAAGAGGAGAACGAAGACGAGCGCCAAAAGGACCGCGCCGGCACCCATCGAAGGCTGTCCCTCGGATAATATGCCGAACAGGTTTTCACTAATTGCCCAGGTCCAACCGGAAAAGCCGATCGCCAGTCCCTGCAGAGACAGGAAGACGAGACCGACGGCACCGAGTGAGGCGAGCAGGGTACCGCGCCGCATCGGATCGCGCGCCAGGCGCGCCAAACAGCCGAGCAGAAAGAGCAGGACCACGCCGGCAAGCCAAGCTCTTCCATGCTGCAGGATTTGCAGCAACCCTGGTGCCGTATCGGCGGAGAACGGGAAGGCAGACAGCCACTTGAATCCGAAGAAGCCGCCCTCGATGCGATACCACGGGAGCAGGGTGAGGGCTACCGCCCCCAGGCCAAGGACGATGTCCAATCGGCGATTGCCACGTCTCATGGCATACCTCGCTTATTTCACGTTGATGGAATGGGAGAATGGAGCGGCACCCCGGATCCGTCCGGGATGCCGCGCCACTTATCGATCTTCAGTTGGCAATGGCGCCGACTTCCCGGTCCCAGCGCTCCAGCAGGGCCTTGCGCTTTGCCGGATCACCATAGGTCTTGAAGTCGTAGTCGATCAGCTTGATGTCCTCGAACTTCGGCGCTTCCTTCGGTACCTCCGCCGATTTGTTCGACGGCAGCTGGAAGGACTTGGCATCCTTCATGCGCGATTGCACTTCGGGCCGCAGCGCCCAGTCGTACCAGATCTTGGCGTTGTCGAGATTGCGGGCGCCTTTGATGATCGACATGGAGCCGATTTCATAGCCGGTGCCCTCGCATGGCGCGATGGATTTGACCGGAAAACCTTCGGCGGTCTGCGCGACGGCGTCATGCATGAAGACGATGCCGAGGGCCGTTTCGCCCCGCGCCGCCGCCTTGACAGGAGCCGATCCGGATTTGGTGTATTGCGAGACGTTGGCGTTCAGTTTTTTCAGATAGTCGATGGCCTGGTCTTCGCCCATGATCTGCACCAGCGAAGCGAGTGCCGTATAGGCAGTGCCCGAGGAGTTCGGATTGGCGATCTGGATTTCGCCCTTCAATTCCGGCGCCAGGAGATCGGCCCAGCAGCGGGGCTCCTTGTAACCCTTGGTCTTGAAGATCTCGGTGTTGTAACCCCAGCCGAGCGCACCGGCGTAGACGCCGACCGTCTTGAAACCGGTGCTCTCCGCCTGCTTTTTGGCCCAATCCTGCAACTGGTCGAGCATTGGCGACTTGTATTCCAGCGTCAGGTTTTCCGATGCTGCCTGGACATGCGGATCCCCCGTGCCGGCCCACCAGATGTCGGTCTTCGGGTTGCGAGCCTCGGCGCGTATCTTGGCATAGGTCTCGCCCGATGACAGGCGCACCATATTGACCTTGATGTCGTGAGCCTTTTGGAAGTCGCCCTGCATCTGCTCGCAGATGACGACATCGGCCGAGCAGATGAGGTTGAGCTCGCCGGTGGCCTGGACCGAACCGGCAGCCAGCGCCGTTCCGGCAAAGAGAAGCGTGGAAAGAACTGTCAGTCGCATGGGTATCCTCCTGTTGCTTGCGTCTGAGAGGGTAGTGGGGTCAGCGACACAAGCGCTGCCCGTCGCGGCGCGTCGATCGCACCGTGTTGTCGAGTTCGGATGAAAGTCGGATCCCGGCCTATTGGGTCGGGGAGATCTCGGTGTCGAAACGGGTCAACAGCCGACTTCGCTCGTCGGACAAGCCGAATGTTGCAAAGTCATAATCCACCATCTTGATCATGGTGATGTCGGGCGCGGCCGGCGGTAGAGCCGCTTTGGCGTTCGACGGAACCTGGTTCTGGCCGGCCGCGGCTCCTGTCGCCTGGCCTTCGGGGCTGAGGGCGAAATCGACGAATGCCTGGGCGGCCCTGGCATTGCGGCTGCCCTTGACGATGCTGACGGCACCGATCTCGTAACCCGTTCCTTCGCAGGGAGCGACGATGACCAGCGCCGCGCCGGCTTCCTTCAGGGTCACCGCGTCATGCATGAACGAGATGCCGATCAGGATTTCACCCCGAGCGGCTGCCTTCACCGGCGCCGAGCCGGACCTGGTATACTCGACGATATTGCGGTTGAGCGCGGCCATATAACGGAACGCCTCCTCTTCGCCGAAGAGCTGCACGAGTGTGGCCAGCATCGTGAAAGCGGTTCCGGAGGAATTCGGATTGCCGGACTGGATATGGCCGCGATAGGCCTCTTTCGTCAGGTCCTGCCAGCAGGTCGGGGCCGGAATCTTCAGCGCTGCGAGCAGATCGGAATTATAGGCGAAACCCAAAGCCCCCGCATATATGGCGGCCGACCGGGAGCCGGACATAGCAAAAAAGTTCTGCGCCCAAGGCAGCATATCGTGTTCATGGTCGGGCTGATATCGATCGAGCAGATCCTCTGAGGCAGCCTGCAGATGGGCATCGCCGGTTCCACCCCACCAGACATCCACTGTCGGGTGTGATTTTTCGGCCCGGATCTGATCGAGTATGTCACCCGTGCTCTTGCGAACCATCGAGATATCGATACCCGCGCGGGCTTCGAACGCTTTTTCCATGGCCATGCACCAGGCTTCGTCGACGCCGCACAGGACGTTCAATCGCGCCTCGCTCATGCCTTGGCTTGCGCCGCACAGCCAGAAAGCCATGCCCGCAGCAAAAGCGGTCAATATCCTCACGCAAGCCTCCCTTGGAACCTCCCGTTCCAATATCCACAGCCAGCATGTCAGATCTTCGCGTCACCGCAATCGAAGAATGGTTACCGATTTTTCATCGCCGGGCGGAGCGACGTTACATTCATTACAAATGTGACAAACCTCATCATCAGCAAGTCTTTGAACATTGACGGCGGCATGCCTATGATGGCGCCGGGAGGATCAAGCGGTGCTGAATCAGAAGGTTCGAATTCTGATCGTCGAGGACGATCCGGATATGGCGGAACTTATCTCCGATCTCGTCGAGGCCGAGGGGTGGATTCCGACCTGCGCGGGATCCGCCGAGGAGGCGACCGATATTCTGGCACGAGAGCAGATGCATCTGGTGCTGGTCGACCATAACCTGCCGCGGACATCCGGCCGGACTTTCGCCCAAAAACTGCGGTCGGAGGCCAATATCGGTATCGTCATGGTGACGGCAGCCGGCAGTGCCGCCGATCGTGTCCTCGGCCTCGAAACCGCGGCGGATGACTATGTCGTCAAGCCGTTCGAACCGATCGAACTGACGGCCCGCATCAAAGCTGTCTTGCGGCGAACCGTGCCCTCACTGAAACAGGAAAAGGAGAGTGATCGGGAGCACGAACGTCCCTCTCTGCTGCTTGGCGATTGGGCCATCGACCTGATGGGCCGGCAAGCCGTCTGCCTCGCCGACCGCAGCAAAACGCTGACGACTGCCGAGTTCGCCCTGCTTGAAATCCTTGCGCAGACCCCCAACCAGCCGGTGAGCCGGGCGCAGATTCTCGATCGGCTTGGCTCGGAAAGCGATCGCTACATCGACCGTAACGTCGATGTCCTGGTTTTGCGTCTCCGGCGGAAAATCGAACGCAATCCCGATCTCCCGCGCCATATCAAGACACGACGCGGAAAGGGCTATGTCCTGCACACCGGCGACGGCGAGCCGTCCGCGTGATCAGCCGCTCCTTTCTGTCGTCGATTGCCTTTCGCTTGCCGTTCGCGATCGCCTTCATCTGCTTCCTGGTGTTCAGCCTGTCGGCGATCGCGATCTACGGGCTGCAGCGCGCCCGTGACGAAATGGCAGCCTATGGCCTGCAGGCCTTCACGAGCCTCGCCAAGGCCTCGCTCATTTCCCGGCAAGTCTCCGATCTGGTGTCGAGCGCACCCTTCCTGATGAACGCGACCTCGCCATACCGGGTGGCGAGCGAGAGCCGCGCTGTCGTGCTGCAGGTCGACAGCCTGCTGAAGACGGCCGCGCCTCAGGGAGCAGACCAGGCTGTGCGCGGCTTTGCGAGCCCAAGGATGGTTGAGCTTCTCGATCTTATTAGGACACAGACGCTTGTGCTTGCCAGGGACGCCGACGCTGCCCAGAATCACAAGGCTGAGGCTGCCGTGGCGCTAGGGGAGGTCGCGACCGGCAAAGGCATCGTCGATCAAGAGCTGCGCCGTCAAGTGAATGGAATCGTGCAAGCGGCTTCCACCTCCGACAGTCTTTTCCAGCTCGGTGAACTTCGCAGACGATACGTGGCGGATACGACGGCCGCGCAGGGGAAAACCGAGGCCGCCGAGCTTCAGCCGTATGAGCGCGTGTTCGAAGCTCAGACACGATATCTCTTGAACATGTTCGCCATCCGGGCGGCGGTCGCAAAGCTGCATGCCGTCTCCCGCGACCTCTCCCATGCAACGGAGACGCAAAGTGATGCAGTTGCACGCCAGCTGAACGACGATCTGCTTTCGACCTCCGATGCCTTGAGCCGGCTGCTGGTAACCGTGGCCTTGGCCTTCCTGCTCGTGCTCGTCATGGCAATATTCTCCATCCGGTCGGTCATGCGTGTGTCACGGGGCATCGTGGCGCTGTCGAACGGCATGAACGCGCTCGCCAAGGGCGAAAACGAAGTGGGTCCGCCAGCCTACCGTGGAAATGAAACCGAGCTTGTGCGTCTGCTGGACGCCTTCCGCGCCTTCAAGGACAGCGTGGATCGTGTGTCTCGATTGAGACGCACCGCGGAAGCCGCCGCTCGCACGATCCGTTCAACCTTTCGCAATATGAACGAGGGGATTGCGCTTTTCGACAGGATGGGGCGAGCGATCACCATGAACAGGCGGATCATCGAACTGTTCGGCCATTCGGGTTCCGTGCGCAAATTGCCGCTGCGCCGGTTTGTCGAGCCGGTGCCGGAGATCGATCCCGCCTTGCTGCCCTCCGATCCGGAGCGCGGCACCCTGTTGGAACGTGCAGTCGTCCGCCATCGCACCGGCGACCAGCGGGTGATCGAGATCTCCATGTCACGACAGCCGGAGGGCGGCATCGTTCTTCTGGCACGCGACGTCACGCTGATGGATCGGCAGGAGGCGGAGGCGGCAAAAGTTCAGCGACTGGACGGCATCATGCGCATGACGCATCAGGTGAGCCACGAAGTGGGCAACATGATCGGGATCATCACCGGCAGCCTCGGCCTTCTCGAGCGTGAAACCGGCTTCACCGATCGGCAGAAACGCAACATTGCGCGAATTCGCAAGGCTGCCGAGCGAGGACGGTCGCTGGCCGGCAGCATGCTGTCGATCGGCAGCCAGCAGCCGTTCCATCCAAGCCCCGTGGATGTCGCCAGCCTCCTTCGCGGGATGGCCGATATCCTGGAGATCGCCGTCGGTGCAAAATGCCATATCAAGCTGGAACTGGATGCCGATCTGCCGGTCGTATCGCTCGACGCGGCCCTCTTGGAACAGTCCGTCCTGAACCTCTGTCTCAACGCTTCGGCAGCGATGCCGACGGGAGGCGTCATCATTATCGGTGCAACCGCAAACGGAGACACCTTGCTGATCTCGGTGGCCGACAGCGGCCTAGGCATGACACCAGAGGTCGCTGACAAAGCTTTCGAACCCTATTTCACCACACGAGGCGGACATGGTGGAGCAGGGCTTGGTCTGGCCATGGTTTACGGCTTCGTCCGTCAGAGCGGCGGGGAGGCATCCATCTATTCCTCTCCCGGACACGGAACGACCGTCAGGCTTAGCTTCCCGACCGGCTTGCGCTCGTGATCAGCGGTCAGGAGGTGCCACCAGATTAACGCTCATTGCGCTCGAAAAACCACGCGAGCAGGATGCCGGTGACGAGCATGCCGGCCGCGACGAAGATCGTATCACCCGGCGTGCCGATATAGAGCGGCCCGATATTGGCAAACAGCAGGAAGGCAATCAGGAAATTCGCCCAGCCCCAGACGACATTCGCCGTCGGCGAACCGGGATTTGCGAATGGAGTGCGAAAACGCCGGCCGCTGACGCCGTTGACGAAATGCGGGATGCCGTTGGTCAGAAATGCAGCGGCGATGAAATGGACGATATAGGCGATCCAGGGCAAGGGCTTCTCCGGTGATGATTGACGTCAATGGAGGAATGTGGCCGGCAATGTCATGCCGGCAAGGGGAGCCTGGAAAAGCGCGTGGTGCGGCCGCACGCCGCCGAATAGCGGCGGGCCTGGCCGGGTCAGATCAGCATGAAATCTTTGACGTGAAGCGCCGCGTAATTGTCGAGATCCGCGACATGGATCGCCGTGCCCGCAGCACTGCCATCCGCGTCAAAGGAGAGAGGGCCGCTCGCCTGATCGTAGATCAGCTTGTCATCCGTCTCGAGCGCTTTCGTGCCGAGAACGAAATTCTCATCCGAAAATGCGGATAGGCTGAGCGCGGCGAAAATCGAATGGTCGAGCAGTAGCTTGTCGTCCGCCGCGGAGGAAATATGCGTATCAATTCCGAAGGAGTGAATAATATCGTTTATTCTAGCAGCTTTATCCATGGTTTTCTCCCGGTTTACGAGGAATCGACCGTGGGAATATATCCCCATTTGCTGCCGCAAATTTGATTCAATACACGATGGTGGCCATGCAGTGATTTCTTGTTAACCATGATATGTTGTTGCGAATGTGGCCCGTATCGGGCAACACCTCGCGCAAGAAGATTATCAAGCTATGCTTGCATTTTCCGGTCGACCGCCAGCCGGCCAATATGGCGGCCGGAACATCGGCAGCCGCGGCGAGAAGATCAGAACCACGGCAGGAGCGTTGAACGCCGTATTGCCCGTCAGGCGTGTTGGTTTTCCGCAGGCGGGAGACGGGAACGGGTCAGGCAAAACCGAGCGGCAGCTTGTCCAGTTTCCTGTCGGCGCCGTAATCGCGCTCATGCGGCGAGCGGCGGCGGCCGTCGCGGCTGGAAAGATCGATCCGGTTTTCAGCAAAGATCCCATCGGGATAGGTGCCGGTATCATGGCAGTCGGCGTCGATCTTGCGAGCAAGGATTTTCAGGATCATCGGGGTTCCTCCGCGGCGCACCATCAACACTCGGAAAGGCCGCCTCGTTCCCTTTATAAATTCTGAATTATTAATAAATTAACCATAAGCGCCAGGGAAAGGCTCAGCGGTTGCCAACGCCCGGGCCACACACGTCAGCGCTGAACGGCCTTGCCGTGGAACTCACGGAGCGTGATTGCCGTTGATATCGATAAACACAGGAGGTTTCCATGCAGTTGATCGATACGCGAGTGACACAGGCCGGTGACGTCTTCACCGTCGAGTTCCTGGGCGAGGGAGGGGAATCGATCTCCGTCAAGATCGACAACTCTCATGGCGAGCTCGACCACTCCACGGCCGTCGACCACGCCAAGGTGATGATGGTCCAGCTCACCAGCTTTGCGGGTGGGGAGACGGATGGCAGCATCAACCGCTACGATGCCTTGAGCAACGGCAATTTCGACGAAGGCAGCAAGGGCCTGATCGGCCAGCCGAGCGCACGTTCGAGCCACGACAGCCAAACGCTGGAGGAGGAACTCAACGAAGGTCTTGAGGACTCGTTTCCGGCAAGCGACCCCGTCTCGGCCACGGTATCGTCCATTCCCGCCAACGCGCCGCGGCACTGATCGGACTGCGTCCTGTCAAATGCCGGCAAAGGCTGCCCGTTCCCCCGGCGGCCTTCTCCTGCATGACAAATCGATATCAAAACTGAGAAACAGCTGAAAACATCAGATGTCTGATTGACATGGGAGCCTTCTAGAGAGGGCACGAGAAGGGAGTGCGCACGACGCGCTTCTAAGGTCTCGGAGACGCGCGCCCATGAGAATCATTCAGATCACCGACACCCATTTCAGCCCCAGTAAGCCGCATTTCAACGGCAACTGGGCGCCGCTTCTGACCTGGATCGAAGCAACCGGCGCCGACTTGATCGTTCATACCGGCGATCTCACGGTGGACGGCGCCGACAAGAACGAAGACATCACCTTTTCGATGGATCTGATGCGCCAGGCGTCGATCCCGATGCTGATCGTCCCCGGCAATCACGATGTCGGCCACCTGAAGGGATCCGGCCAGCCGGTCGATACCGAGCGGTTGTCGCGCTGGCGCAGTCTTGCCGGCCCCGACCGCTGGCTGGAGGATGTCGCCGGCTGGCGTTTCATCGGCCTGAACTCGCTGCTTATGGGCCACGAGGATGACGAAGAGGCGGCCCAGTTCGCGTGGCTGGAAAAGGTGCTCTCCGAAAGGGCCGGGCGGCGCGTAGCGCTCTTTGCGCACAAACCCCTGTTCGTCGACGCTCCGGACGAGGGCGATACCGGATATTGGAGCGTTCGTCCTGCCCAGCGCCGGCGGCTCTATGATCTGATCGCAGCCCATGACGTGGCGCTCTTCGGCAGCGGCCACCTTCACTGGGCCTGGCAGGGGCGTTTCGGCAACACGCAGCTGACATGGGGTCCGTCCGCGGCCTTCATCATCGACAAGATGGAGCGCGAGATGCCGGGCGAACGCCTGATCGGCGCCGTCGTCCATGAATTCGACACGTCGGTGGAAAGCGAAATCGTCGCCGTTCCCGGCATGACCGCCTATGTGCTTGATGATGTCGTGCACGAGGTCTATCCCCAGGCCGTCAAGCAGCGGGAGCCGGTCGAATGAGCGCGCTCTCGCTTCGCGGCATCACCAAGGCGTTCGACGGCAACCAGATCTTGAGCGGCATCAGTCTCGACGTCAAAGCCAGCGAATTCATCGCGCTGGTCGGCCCCTCCGGCTGCGGCAAGAGCACGCTGCTGCGCGTCCTTGCCGGCCTCGACCATGCCGATAGCGGCGAGATCCTGATCGGCGGGAAAGACATGTCCGGCGTGGCGGCCGCCGACCGCAACATCGCTATGGTCTTTCAATCCTACGCGCTCTATCCGCATCTGACGGCTTCGCAGAACATCGCCGTGCCGCTGGCGATGCGCCGGCTGTCGACCATGCAGCGGCTGCCTTTCATCGGATCGCTGCTGCCGGGCCAGCGGGCCACTCGCGCGGCGATCGCTCGCGACGTCAAGGAAATGGCGACATCGCTGAAAATCGATCACCTTCTCGACCGCAAGCCCGGCCAGATGTCGGGCGGCCAGCGTCAGCGCGTGGCGCTCGCCCGCGCCATGGTCCGCCGGCCGAGCATCTTCCTGATGGACGAACCGCTGTCCAACCTCGACGCCAATCTGCGTGTCCATGCCCGCGGCGAAATCGTCGAATTGCATCGCCGCGCCGGCGTGCCGACGTTCTATGTCACCCATGACCAGGCCGAAGCGCTGTCGATGGCCGATCGCGTCGCCGTGATGATGGGCGGCCGTCTGCTGCAGATCGCAAGCCCTGAGGTCATCTACGACGATCCCGCCCATATCGAGATCGCCCGCTTCATCGGTCAGCCGCGCATCAACCTGCTGCCCGCGGAAGCGCAGGGCGGTGTGGTGGCCTTTGGCGACCTGCGCCTGACGCTTGAAAATCCGCCTGCCGGCAAGATGCCGGTCATGCTCGCCATTCGCCCGGAGTTCGTCTCTATCGAGAGAACCGGCCAGGGCGGGCTTGCCGCCCGGATCGAGCGTGTCGAGTTCCTGGGATCGGAGGTCATCCTCTATTGCCGTCTCGACGCGATCGGCGAGACCGTGGTCGCCAAGGTTCAGCCGCCCGAAGCCGCGGGCCTCGCAGCCGGCGATCCGATAAGGCTGCGGTTTTCCGCCGGCCGGACCATGGCTTTCGCCGAGGATGGCAATCGGCTTGCCGCTCGCGCGGAAGGCGGCAGCGGTCTCGCCGCAGGCGATATCAGGCGGGAGAGGGCGCATGGCTAGTGTCGTTTCCGTCGGCCTGCCAGGCAATCCCGCCATTGCGCATCGGCGCAGCGAGGCCCGCATCGCCTGGATGCTGGTGCTGCCGGCACTCGTTCTGCTCTTCCTCTTCGTGCTTTTGCCGGTCGGGGCTGTCATCTTCCTCGGCTTTACCGATTTCGAACTCGGCTACGGCAAGTTCCGCTTCGTCGGTTTCGAGAATTACGCGCATCTGATCACCGACCGCACGTTCCGCAAGTCACTGTGGAATACGACGATGTATACCGCGATCGTCGCGCCGGTCTCGATCCTTCTGGGCCTCGGCGTCGCCATGCTGATCGAGAGCGAGACGGCGGCGCGCAGCTTTTTCCGCACCGCCTATTTCCTGCCGGTCGCCTCGCTGATCGTCGCCATGGCGACCGTCTGGCAATATATGTTCCACCCGACGATCGGGCCGATCAATGCGCTTCTGGCATTGGCGGGCCTGCCAGGCCCGAACTGGCTGGGCAGCTCCAGCACGGTGCTCTACAGCCTGTCGATCATCGGCGTCTGGCAATCGGCCGGATTCAACATGGTGCTGTTCCTGGCCGGCCTGACGGCGATCCCGCGCGAGCTTTACGCCGCAGCCGAAGTGGACGGCGCCAGATTCCCTTTCGACCGCTTCCTGTTGGTGACCTGGCCGATGCTCGGACCGACGACGCTCTTCGTCATCACCATCAGCATCACCAATGCCGTGAAGGTCTTCGAGACGGTCAAGACGCTGACAGAGGGCGGCCCGAACAAGGCGTCGGAAGTGCTGCTCTTTACGATCTACCAGGAGGGCTTCGTCTACCTGCGCGTCGGCTACGCCTCGGCGATGACCGTGGTCTTCCTGCTCATCCTCGTGGTGCTGATGTTCCTGCAATACCGCATTCTCGATCGCCGGGTGCATTACACATGACGAGCGCTTTTTCCCTCGGCAGGATCATCCGCCTGACGCTGCTTTCGCTGGGCGCAATCATCTTCCTTTCGCCCTACGTCTTCATGATTTCGGCGGCAGGCAAGGCGCAGAGCGATATCTTCACCTCGTCGCTGTCACTGATCCCCGCCCATTTCACCTATGCGGAGAATTTCGCCAAGGCCCTGAGCCGGGTGCCGATGGCGCGGCTTCTGTGGAACGGCGTGGTCGTTTGCGGGCTGATCTTCTTCTTTCAGGTTCTGGTGGCGATCCCTTGCGCCTATGCCATGGCGAAACTGCGCTTTGCCGCCGCCCGCGCCATGATGGTGCTTGTCATGCTCGGCCTTCTGGTGCCGATCCATGCGACCGCGCTGCCGCTCTACGTCGCTTTCGACCGCGCCTCGCTGCTCAACGGTTACGTCGCCCTCGTTGCGCCTTTCACCATTTCGGTCTTCGCGATCTTCATGTTCCTGCAGTTCTTCCGCGCCATGCCGGACGATCTCATCCATGCCGCCCGCCTCGACGGCATGTCGGAGCTCGGCATCGTCGCCCGCGTCATCGTGCCGAATGCCTGGCCTGCCGTCACCGCCTTCGCCATCTTCTCGGTCGTCGCCCATTGGAACGATCTCTACTGGCCGCTGGTCGTCATCAGCAAGCAGGACTACGCCACGCCGCCGCTCGGGCTCATGTATTTCCGCGCCGCCGAGGCCGGCGACGACTACGGCGCGCTGATGGCGGCGACCATCATCATTACCCTTCCTCTCGTCGTCGCCTTCCTGCTTGCGCAGAAGCGTTTCGTCGAGGGCATCACCATGACCGGTCTCAAAGGCTGACCGGCTTCAACCAGGAGAACGAGCGATGAAACATATCACCCAGCTTCTCGCCGCAGCGGCCGTATCCTTGGCAATCGCGCTTCCCGCGCATGCCGAGACGATGCTGACGGTTCACTACCCGATGCCGGGCTTTTTCAAGGACGTGATGGACACGATCTCGAAGAAGTTCATGGCGGAAAATCCCGACATCAAGATCCAGTTCGCGAGCCCCTCGGCGACCTATGAGGAAGGCATCCAGACGATCCTTCGCCAGGTCGGCACGAGCGAAATGCCCGATATCACCTTCATCGGCCTGAACCGCCTGCGCATGCTCGACGAACGCGATGTCGCCGTCGACCTCGGCCCGCTCGTCAAGAAAGACGGCAACATGGCCGAGCAGGGCTTCTCCGATACGATCCTCAAGCTCGCCCAGGTCAAGGGCAAGCAGGTCGGCCTCGCATTCGCGACGTCCAATCCGATCATGTATTACAACGCCGATCTCGTGAAGGCGGCCGGCGGCGATCCCGACAATCCGCCGAAGACCTGGGATGAGGTCATCGCGCTCGGCGGCAAGATCAAAGCGCTCGGCAACGGCGTCGACGGCATCGATTTCCGCTGGCAGGGCGACGACTGGATGTTTTCGGCTCTGCTCTTCGGCGCCGGCGGCAAGATGCTGAGCGACGACGAAAGCAAGGTTGCCTTCAACGGCCCGGAAGGCCAGAAGGCCGTCGATGTCCTGCATCGCCTGGCGACGGAAGGCGGCATGCCTGTCTTCACCAAGCCCGCCGGCGAACAGGCCTTCGCGGCCGGCAAGGTCGGTTTCGAATTCCAGACCACAGGCGCGCTGCGCAACACGATCAAGAATGTCGGCAACAAGTTCGATCTGCGCACGGCCAAGATCCCGCTGATCGATCCGGTGAACGGCCGTCTTCCCACCGGCGGTAACGCCGTCGTCATCCTGACGCATGACGCCGCCAAGCAAGATGCCGCCTGGAAGTTCGCCAAATTCGCCGCCGGCCCTTATGGCGCCTCGGTCGTCGTGCCCGGCACCGGTTATGTCCCGAACAACGAGCTGGCCGCCAAATCGCCCGAATATCTCGGCGACTTCTACAAGCAGAACCCGCTGTTCCAGGCAGGCCTCAGCCAGATGCCTGTCATGATCCCCTGGTATGCCTTCCCCGGCTCGAGCGGCGTCAAGGTCACCCAGACGATCGTCGACAACCTCTCGCGCATCGTCGACCAGTCGGCCGAGCCGAAGGAAGCGCTCGACGACGCGGCCGCCGATGTCGAGGGCATGCTGCCGCGCAGCTGATCGCTTTCCTAGGTATGAATAGAACAGGAGCCATCGCGCCGAACGCGATGGCTCATTTGTTTCGAAGCTTCAGATGGCACGCACCGTGCCGCCACGGCGCAGCGTATGGGCGACATCGAGGTGGCGGGCAGGGGCGGCATTCTCCGCCATGTCGAGCAGCAGCGAGGCGGCCGTCGCCCCCATGCTGGCATCCGGCATTTCAATCGTCGTCAGTGGCGGATCGATCAGCCGGCCGATGGCGATGCCGTCGAAGCCCGCGACCGAAACATCCCCCGGCACCGACAGCCCCTCGCGCTTCAGCGCACCGATGACGCCGAGCGCCAGAAGGTCGTTGGAGGCGATGATCGCCGTCGGCGAAAGTGAGGTCATCGCTGTGCCGAGATCGAGCTGGTCATAACCGCCGACGAAAGGGATCTGCACGGCATCGAGCGGTGTCAGCCCGTTCTCGGCCATGGCGTCGAGATAACCCTGGTAGCGAAGGCGCGCACGGTCGGAAGCTGCGAAATTGCCGGAAAGAAACAAAATGCGGCGATGGCCCATGCCGATCAGGAAGGTCGCGATCTCGCGGCCCGCGCCGCGATTGTCGGCGGTGACGGCCGCCGGAAACTGCGCCGTCGGCAGGTTGTTGAGCAGCACGGTCGGCGGCAGCCTGGCCAGCAGCGCTTCACTGGTCGATGGATCGCAGACAGTGAGAATCAGCCCGGTCGGCCGGTCGTTAAGGAGTGCCGCGACGGCATCGGCCTCGCGCGCCGGATCGTAATTCGACTGGGCGATCAACACGCCATGGCCGGCCACCAGCATACGGTTCTGAATGCTCGACAGCGACGAGGCAAAGACCGGATTGGTGATGCTTGGAATCAGCACGCCGATAACCGGCCTGCGCCCAAGCCGCCCGGCAGACGAGCCGGCGGGGCGATAGCCGAGTTCGGCGGCCGCACGGCGCACCTTGCGCACCATCAGGTCGCTTGCCGGTCCGTTGCGGTTGAGAACCCGGCTTGCCGTCGCCAGCGAACATCCGGCCCGGAATGCGACCTGCTGCAATGTCGCCATCGAAAACGCCTCCTGGTGACAGATAAGGCGCAATCCCTTAGGAGGCTTCGATGACATTGGTCTGACATTGCGTAAAGCGGCTGGCCAGAGTTTTCGCTTTCCGTCCATTCACACATGGAAGTTGAAGAAAAATGCAACCTGTGGAATAGTCGGATCAGTGCTTTTCGCCCTCTTTCATGCTCATCTCCCGGACAAGAATGTCTCACAAAATGGAATGCTCCGCTGCCTGGCGGTTTCTCGCGACGGTCGCTCTTGTCGCAAGCCTCGCGTCGTCGGCCCATGCGGACACCCTGTCCACGTCCTGGCCACAGACACAAAGCGACATCCAGGCCGACTCCAACGTCCATTTCGGCACACTTGCCAACGGCATGCGGTTTGCGATCATGCGCAATGCCACGCCACCAGGGCAGGCCGCGATCCGCTTTCGCATCGGCTCCGGCTCACTTGAGGAAAACGACAATCAGCAGGGCCTGGCGCATTTTCTCGAGCACATGGCCTTCAAAGGTTCGACGCATGTTCCCGAAGGGGAGATGATCCGCATCCTGCAGCGCAAGGGCCTGGCCTTTGGCCCTGATACCAACGCCCACACCTCTTATGACGAGACTGTCTATGCGCTCGATCTTCCCGAGGTCGATGCCGACACGGTTTCAACAGGCCTGATGCTGATGCGGGAGACGGCGAGCGAACTGACCCTCGATGCCGCTGCCTTCGATCGCGAACGCGGCGTCATCCTGTCGGAGGAGCGGCTGCGCGACACGCCGCAATATCGCGCAGGGCTCGGAATCATGAATTCATTGCTCGCCGGCCGGCGCGCGACCATGCGCGCGCCGATCGGCAAAACCGACATCATCAGCAATGCGCCCGTGGACCTTGTCCGTGATTATTACCGGGCGAACTACCGGCCTGATCGGGCGACGTTGGTGGTGGTGGGCGATATCGATCCCGCAGCCATGGAAATCGAAATCCGGCAGCGCTTCGGTGACTGGAAGGCCGCGGGTCCGACGCCTGTAAAACCGGATCCTGGCACATTGGAGACGAAAGGCGAAAGCGCCGACGTCCTCGTCGTTCCCGGCGGCATGACCAGCGTACAGATCGCCTGGACGCGCCCTTATGATACCGCGCCTGACACCTTCGCCAAGCGCCGCACCGGGCTTATCGAAGATCTTGGGCTTTTGGTGCTCAAACGTCGGGTGAGCACCATCGCCAGCAAGGCGGACGCGCCTTTCATCAGTGCGGGCGTCGGCTCCCAGGATCTTCTCGATTCGGCGCATGTCGTGCTGATCTCGGCGAATTCCGAGCCGGGCAAATGGCAGGCGGCACTCACGGCCATCGACCAGGAACAGCGGCGTATCCAGGAGTTCGGCGTTGCCCAGGCAGAGATCGATCGCGAAATCCTCGAATACCGCTCGGCCCTCCAGGCTGCCGCGGCTGGAGCCGCGACGCGCACGACCACCGACATCGCTTCCATGCTGGCTGGCAGCGTCGATGACAATCAGGTCTTCACGTCGCCCGCCGACGACCTCTCGATGTTCGAGAGGATAACGAACGGCGTCACGGCGGCCGAGGTCAATCAGGCCCTGCGGCATGCTTTCTCCGGCAACGGTCCGCAGGTCGTGCTGCAGACGGCCCAATCACCGCAGGGCGGAGCCGACACGGTTCGGCAGATCTATGACGCTTCAAAGGCTGTCGCCGTCTCGGCGCCATCCAGCGCGGCCGACATCGCCTGGCCCTACACCCATTTCGGCGAGCCGGGCGCCGTGGTCGAACGCCGCACCGTCGACGATCTCGGCCTGACCATGGTGCGCTTTTCCAACGGCGTGCGCCTTACCGTCAAGCCGACCAAGCTGCGCGCCAACGAGGTGCTGGTGCGCGAAGATATCGGCCGCGGCCGGCTGGACCTGCCGCGCGACCGTCCCGCCCCGATCTGGGCATCTCCGGCCGTCGCGCTGTCCGGCGTGAAGGCCATGGACTACCAGGATATCCAGAAAGCGCTGACGGCCAACATTGTCGGCATCGACTTCTCTATCGGCGACGGCTCTTTCAAGTTCGACGGTCGCACGCGGACTGAAGATCTTGCGACGCAATTGCAGCTGATGACGGCATATACCTCCGATCCCGCCTACCGCCCCGAGGCATTCAAGCGGGTGCAGCAGGCCTATTTGAGCGGCCTCGATCAGTATCAGGCGACCCCTGGCGGCATTGTCAGCCGTGATTTTCCAGGTCTCGTGCATTCCGGCGATCCGCGCTGGACCTTCCCCGATCGCGCTCAATTGTCCGCCGCCAAACCGGAAGATTTCGAGGCGCTGTTCCGGCCTATGGTGTCCAACGGCCCGATCGATATCACCATCGTCGGCGATGTCATGGTGGACGACGCAATCCGGATGACGGCTGAAACCTTCGGCGCTTTGCCGCCGCGTCCGGAGGCAGCGCCAAGCAAAGATTGGGGCGACGTGCGTTTTCCCCCGGCGAACAAGACGCCCGTTTTGCTCAGCCATAGCGGCAGGGCGGATAACGCCGCCGCCGCCTTTGGGGCTCCGATCGGCGATTTGCTCTCCGATCTGCCGCGGTCCTTTACCGCCAATATTGCCACCCAGATCTTCCAGAACAGGCTGATCGACCAGTTTCGCATTACAGAAGGCGCAAGCTACGTTCTGGAGGGTGACGCCAACCTGTCACGGGAAATCCCCGGCTATGGCTACGCATTTTTCTACGTCGAGACGGAGCCGGCAAAGATCGCGCGCTTCTACGCACTGGTCGACGAGATCGCCAATGACCTGCGGTCGCAGGATGTCTCCGCGGACGAATTCGCCCGCGCCCGGGGACCGATCATCGAGACGCTGAAGCATCAGCGGCAGAGCAACGAATACTGGATCGAATATCTGCGCGGCGCTCAGACGGATTCGCGCCGTTTAGACCGGATACGCGACAATCTCAGCGGCTACGAAAGGGTCACCGCCGACGATATCCGCGCCTTTGCCAAGACTTATTTCAGCCCGGAAAAATTCTGGAAGTTCGAAGTGCTGCCGGCGGCGGTAAGATAGCCGCTTTGCCCCCCGGCGCGGTCGTGTCATCGCTCAGGAACGGCGTTTGACCACGCGCATATTCATCTCCGAGCGCAGCGTGAAGCCGAGCGCTCGGTAGAGGGAAATGGCGGACGTGTTTGCCGCACGGGCATGCAGATAGGCCGTGTCGCCGCCGGATGCGATTTCGCCGGCAACGAAGCGGAAGAGCAGGGTACCCAGGCCTCGCCCTTGGAAATTGGGATGGGTGCAGAGAGCTGTTCGAGAATCCGCCCGTCGAGATAGCCCAGCCGATGTCCGCGTCAGACCGCATGTTTTCGGGACCCTAGAACCCTTCGGCTCAAGAGGATGAATTCCGCGGGATATGGCGAGCGCCGTAATTAAGCCCTCCCAAAAAGTTCTCAAAAATTTCTAAAGGGACTAAACAGGTCGGGATCGAACGCAGGAACTTCAGGAAATGACCGCCTCGTCTTCGTTTCTCGGCCTTCCCAATCGCCTCGCCGATGGGCGTTTGCCCCGCGCGGTGATTTTCGCTGCCGGCCATGGCAGCAACTATCCCGGCAAGGACAGCAGCGGTTATGCCTTGGCCGCCGGCGCCATCCGTGCTGCAAGCCAGGGCGACGCCCCGCTCGTCGAGCACTGGGATTTCGATCTCGGCGGGCCGCTGTTCGGCGGCAAAGCGATCTCATGCATCGATGCCGGCGACGTTGAGACCACCATGCACGACAATATCGGCAACCGGGCTCGGATCGCGGCGAAGACGCGTGAGGTCCTGGCATTGCCGGCCATACCGATCCTGCTCGGCGGCGATTGTTCGGTGACCATTCCTTTCCTCTCCGGCTTTGCGGCTCAAGGGCCGGTCTGGGTCCTGCAGATCGACGCCCATATCGACTGGCGCGACGAGGTGCATGGCGAACGCCACGGTTATTCAAGTCCGATGCGCCGGGCGAGCGAGATGCCGCATGTGGTCGGCATGGTGCAAGTCGGCCTGCGCAGCGTCGGCAGTGCGCGGAGCGCCGATATCGAAGCGGCGCAGCGCTATGGCAGCTGTTTTGTGACCGCTCGCGAGGTTCATAGCCAGGGCGTCGGCGCCGTCCTCCAGCATATTCCGGAAGGAGCGCAGGTCGTCGTCACCCTTGATTGCGACAGTATCGATCCCGGCATCATGCCTGGCGTGGCGGCGCGAACGCCTGGTGGCCTCACCTACACTCAGGTGATCGACCTGATCGCCGGCCTCGGCAAGCGGGCGAGGATTGCGGGATTCGACCTTGTCGAACTCTATCCTCCCGCCGACATTGATGGCCTGTCGGCGCTCGCCGCCGCGCGGCTTCTCGTCAATGCGATCGGCGCCATCGTCCGGCAGGCATGAATCCAGCTTCTTGTTGCGAGCCGTTCACGATTTCGTTGTGCTTTCGATTTAGGCGGTATTGCCCAGACGCGGCTCTGTCCCGGCCAGCAGCCGCCGAACATTGGCGCGGTGGCGCACAATCACGTAAACGCCGCCTGCGATCACCAGCAATCGGTAGGGAAGCGGTTGCTCCAGACAAAAGACCAGGGCCATGGCCGCCAACGCCGCCAGCATGGAACTCAGGGAAACAATCCGGGAAATAGCCAGCGCAACGGCGAAAACCGTTGCCGCCCCCAAACCCACGGGCCATGACATCGCCAGCAACACGCCGAGCCCTGTCGCAACCGACTTGCCTCCGGCAAAATTGAGCCAGACCGACCGGCTATGCCCTAACAACACGGCAAGTCCCGCCAGGCAGACAGCCCCGGACGCCGAGCTCTGCAGATCCGCCGCCATCGGCGCCGTGCCTGACGAGACTGGCGAGAGCCAGGGGTAAAACCAGCGGGCAAAGACGATTGCTCCCACGCCTTTCAGCACATCGATCAGAAACACCATCGACGCCGGCCATTTGCCGAGCGTTCGCAATACGTTCGTTGCTCCGGTGGATTTGGAGCCATGCTCCCGGATATCGATGCCCTTGAGCAATTTGCCCGCCAGATAGCCCGTGGGTATGGAACCGAAGAGATAGGCGATCGCCAATCCAGCCGTAGCCGCTATCCAGAAAACCATGTGTGTCACCTCGACGATCCATGTTTTGAAGAGCGTCCGCCTATATCGCGATGGGCCGCGCCGCCCGCCAGACCAGCGGCACCAGCACCAGGGCGACCGCCGGAAGCACGATCCAGTTGATCGTCTCCCAGCCGGAGCTGTGGAGAAGCGATCCGGCGGAGAAGGAGGCGCAGGCGACCGTACCAAAGACCACGAAGTCGTTTGCACCCTGCACCTTGCTGCGTTCCGCCGGCGTATGGCAGTCGGCCACCATGGCGGTCGCGCCGATGAAGCCGAAGTTCCAGCCGATCCCGAGCAGAACCAACGAAAGCCAGAAATGGGAAATATCGAAGCCGGCGAGCGCGACGGCCGCCGAACTGCCGACGAGGAGGAGACCGACGGCCGCGACCCGCTCCTTGCCGAAGCGCACCATCAGCCGGCCGGTGACGAAGCTCGGGGCATACATGGCGAGGATATGCCATTGGATGCCCAATGCTGCCTGGTCGATCGAATGACCATGCCCGACCATCGCGATCGGCGACGCAGTCATCACGAAGGTCATCAGCCCGTAGGACACAACGCCGGTTGCGATGGCGAGGAGATAGCGCGGCGATGTCAGGATCTGGGCAAGGGGCCGCTCCGGGGTGCTTGCCGATGCATCAGCCGTCGGCGGCGTCGATGTGCGAAGCATGAGCAGCACCGGAAACGCCAGGGCAGCGAGAAACGCCTGGCTGAGGAAGCTCCCGGCGAAGGGCGTCCCCGGCAGCGCGTCGCGCGTCCAGATGACGAGCTGCGGCCCGATGATTGCTGCGATCAGGCCGCCAACCATGACACGGGCGATCGCCTTATGGCTCTGCGACGCGGTGGCGTTGTCGGTCGCGGCGAACCGGTAGCTCTGGACGTAAGAGGAATAGAAGCCTGCGAGGCAGGTGCCGAGACAGAAGACCGGGAAGCTGGAGAGCACGATCCCCTGTGCAGCGATCAGGCCGGAAACCATGCCGATCACCGAGCCCAGCAGATATCCGGGCTTGCGTCCGAACCGACGCATCACCCAGGCGGCAGGCAGGGTCCCGAGTGCCAGCCCAAGGCTGAGAAGGCTGACGGGAAGCGTGACCAGATCGGGATCGGTCGACAGATGCTGTCCGACCAGACCGCCGAGCGAGATGATGATCGGAGCGTTGGCGCCACCGAAGGCCTGCGCAACGGTGAGCACCCAGGAGTTGCGCTTTGCGGCTGCCGGGTCGGCCGAGGTTTGATGCATGACGTTCATCTGGAATCCATCTTCGACAGGATGTCGGCGACCGCGCGACCGGCAGCGACGACTGCCCCGGCGAGATAACCAGGTTCGGAAGGGCTTATCTCGCTTCCGGCCAGGATGAGGCGGTCCTTCCACAAGCCAGACACCCATTGCGAATTCCCCGGCAGCGGATGGCCGCCACCGACACGATCGGCGGCGGTGGCTGTCAGCGGATCGGCTGCCCAGTCCTTCAACAGAACAGCCCGAGGCTTGAGGGCGGCGGGACCGAACAATTTGGAGAGCTGTGCCAGGCAGGCTTGTTTCAACATCTCTTCGCCGAGTGCCGCGCGCTGATCGGCGCCGACACCTGGGAAGCCGAAAAGGGCGGCCTTGCCCGAGGCGGTCGTCGCGTCATGGATTTCCACCAGCGGTCCCACCATGCTCTGCGCGGTGCCTGATAACCCGGCCGTTCGCCAGAAGGCTTCGTCGTAGACGGCGAAGAACTTGGCGTGCGGAGCCATCCACGTGGCAGTATCGCGCCACCGGGCAACGGTGCCGGGATCCTGTTCCGGACTGAAGCTTACGGTCGCTTCCAGCAGACGGGGCGAGAGGGCGGCCACAACCTGCTCCGCCTGGAAGATCTCGAAATTTCCCTGGCCGCTTTTAACCGTCAGCTCGATCCCCGTGTCGGACAGGGCCATCGCCGTCACCGTCGTATCGCGGAGGACCCGGCCGGCGGGTATGTCGCGCGCCAATGCGCGCACGGCCGATGCCGTGCCGCCGGAAAGCCGCATGGACTGCTGCTCCACCATCGTGGGCTGATAGCGCTGCGGCCTCTCCCGAGACATCCTTTCGATGATCACATCGCCCTCGTTGTTCTGCGCGAAGCAATGGAGCCCGAGTTCGCCGATCAGCGTCTCCATCGGCGGCTGCATCTGCGGCCAATACCAGGACGGGCCGAGGTCGAAGCCGTCTTCCGCCGGCAAGCCGGTTTCATCTGCCGTCAGAATGCGGCCGCCCAGCCGATCCCGCGCTTCGAGAACGATCACATCGATACCCGAAGCGTGGAGCGCGCGTGCCGCATAAAGACCGGCAAGGCCGGCACCGACGACGGCTACTCTGCATGCTTTCATCTCGCCTGTCCTCTATCGTCTGCCTGGTCGAAGCTGCAGACGTCGTCGTGAAGGAGAGGGGCCGACTTGTACCAGACCTTTGCGCCACGATCTCCCGCCCGTGCGCGGAATGCTTGTCCCGCGGGAAGGCGCAGCCAGCTCCAGCGTTCAAGTGTGTCGCCCGCCTGGGTCAGGGAGCCGTCGATCACCAGGAATTCAAGTCCTCGCGGGTTGGCGAGTTCGATGTCGGCATGTGCCGGCCAGTCCTCGAGCATCACACGCTCGTCCGCTCCATCGAAGAGGGTCGTTGACGACGTGGCTGCGTCGCCAAGCTCGCCGCTCCCGCCTTCGCCGGGCAGGCGGACGATCCGTTCCCGGTCGCCTTGCTTGAACTGCCAGAGCTTGACGAGGATCACGCATCCGTCCGCACTTCCGGGTGCATGCCCCGTTCCGGGAGGATTTCGAACGTAGCTGCCGGTGGGGAAATCGCCGCTCTCATCCTGAAAGACGCCGTCCAGAACGAAGAACTCTTCGCCGCCCGGATGTTCGTGATGCGGGAACCGGCTGCCCGCCGCATAGCGCACGATCGAGGTGGCGCGGGCTTTTTCACCGCCGATACGAAACAGCATACGCCGATCCACGCCTTTCGTGGGGCTCGGTATCCATTCGAGCCGCCCGGCATGGACGAGGGCGCGCTGGGAGAGGTCGTCGTTGAGCAACATGGTCAAAGTTCCGATCTGCCGCCATCGACGACGATCTCCGCACCGAGCATATAGCTCGACGTATCGCTGGCAAGGAAGCAGACAGCGGCGGCGATCTCCTCCGGCCTGCCCATGCGCCCGATCGGCACCTGTGCGCCGACCCGCTCGGCATAGGCGCGGAACTCTTCCTCGGTCTGGTTCTTTCCGCGGTGAATGGGTGTCTCGATCGAGCCGGGGCTGACGGCGTTCACCCGGATCTTCCGGTCGATCAGTTCGGCCGACATCGTCCGCGCGAAGGAGCGAACGGCCGCCTTGGAAGCGGAAAGGACCGCCCGTCCCGGCGTGCCGACCTGGTTCAGCCAGGAGGTGTTGAGAACGATAGACCCGCCCTCGCGCATCAGCGGCAGGACAGCCTGCACCGTGAAGAAGACGCCCTTCACGTTCGCATCCATGATCTTGTCGTAGATCTCTTCCTCCGCGGTCGCGAGCGGCGTGCCGAGCGCCACGCCGGCATTTGCGAAAAGAATGTCCAGCGCCCCGAACGCATCCTGAAGCTCCGTTCGCATGCGCTTCAGATCGTCCAATAAGGACATGTCGGCACGGATCGCCACGACACTGCCGCCCAAATCATCCACGGCGCGATCGAGCTTTTCCTGCGATCGACCGGTAATCGCCACCTGCGCGCCGCCATCGCGCAATTGCCTTGCAGCCGCGAGACCGATCCCGCTCGAGCCGCCTGTGATCAACGCCGTCTTTCCCTGAAACATCACTCGCAAACCTCTTCGTCTTTGCTCCAGGGTAGCGCAGGAGATTGCTTTGGCGAGGAAAACCGGCCATACCGCAAAGAAAGAAAAACTTTGTCGTGGGTGAGATGAGAGACCTGACCAGATTGAAGTCGCTGCAGGCGCTGGAGGCTTCCGCGAGACATGGCAGCTTCGTCGGAGCGGCAGCCGAGCTGGATGTCACGCCTCCTGCCGTCGGCCAGTTGGTCCGTTCGCTGGAGGATTGGGTCGGCTATCCGCTGTTTCGAAGAAGCCGTTCCGGCGCCGAAAGGCTGACGCCTGTCGACGAGGCGAAGGACGCGCTGGATGATATCGCCGAAGGGCTCGATCTTCTCGAAACCGGGCTGAGGAAGCTTCGCGGCAGGAAGGCCCGGTCGGTCGTGGTGGTCACGGCGTCCCAGGCGCTGGTTGCCAATTGGCTGCTGGCAAGATTGGACGACTTCTCGACGAACTACCCGGCGATCGATGTCCGGCTTGATGTCTCCGACAGGGTCGTCGATCTGGCCCAGGGCGAGGCCGATATCGGCATACGCTTCGGCCTTGGTTCATGGAAGGGTGTGAAATCGACATTCCTCATGAGCGACGAGATTATCGCGGTTTGCCACAATCGGTTGCTCCAGGCGGATCGGGAGGTGACCGCCGGCTGGATCGTCGAACAGACGCTGATCCATGACGGCACGCCGCATCCGGGTGGCGACTTCCCGGCATGGGCGGAATGGCTGGCCAGATCCGGCGCAAATCAGGTTCCGACAGACCGCGGGCTGAAGATCAATTCCACGGCGGCAGTGATCCAGGCTGCCGTCGCGGCGAGGGGCGTCGCCCTCGTGCGCAAGGCGCTCGTGGCGCAGGAACTCGACAGCGGCAGGCTGGTCCATCTGTTGCCGGATGTCCGCTGGCCGGTGAAGTGGGCGTATTACATCGTCGCCGCGCCAAAGGCGCTGCGCCGGCAAGAGGTCGCAGCCTTTCACGATTGGCTGGCCTCGCGTCAGGGATAATTCCCGAGGAGTGATCCCTGAACGTAAGATCGCTCGCGTCAAACAGCCATGTTCGACGCTGCCGACATCACTTCCCGAGGCGCGGGAACGCCGAACATATGACGGCCGGCCTCCTCGACCTCGGTGAAACACCAGCGGACGACGCCATCCCGATCGAGCAGGAATTCGCCGACAAGCTGGCCTTCGCCGGTAGCGATCATCTGCTTATCGTCCTCAGTGAATTCATAGTCATCCGCCTTGTCGAGGAATTCCATCGCCGCCATTGGGTTCATGGGCTCTGGAAGCTCGCCCGGCATATCGACGCGCATCGACATCACCGCATTCATGCTGACCTTATGCGGCCAGTCGTTCTCGGCTTCGGTGAACTGGAGCTGCGGCAGGCCGAAGGCCCTGTGCGATACCCGTTCCGGGTCGGAGGCCGCCAGCAGATTGGGAAGCGGATGATAGCGGAAATAGAGGCGGGCCCGCTCGATTGGGGTATTCACGACAGTCAGGCTGTCGATGCCTTTTTCCTGCAATGCATCGGTGAGTTCGGCCATGGCGGCAATCTGCCGGCGGCAGAAGGGGCAATGCAGTCCGCGGAACAACCCGACGAACACCGGTTTCTGGCCGCGGAAATCGTCGATGGCGATCTTGCCCTGGCGGGTAATCGCATCGAGCACGACGTTCGGCGCGCGATCTCCAGGCTGTAATGGTCTTTCCGAGTGGTTCTCCTGCATGTTTAGTTCCTCCCTTTATCTATCTGACTTGTTTGGACTAACCGATCTTCAGAAGTTTGCACCATGAGGAAGGTCAGTCGAGAAACGGCAAAACGACGAGTGTACCTGGATCGAGGTTGTGGCGGATGCACACATCCTGCGCCAGCGTGAAATACCGTTCCGCCTCGTCCATGTCGTCATGCTCGAGGCTCAGTGTCGCCAAGCCATCATAGCACGGAAAGAGCAGTTGCGGCTCGTCAATTTCCTTTGCAACCTCAAGGGCTTCCTCGTAATACTTACGAGCTAGCTTCGGCTGTCCGTGGCATTGATGAATCTGCCCCAGCACGATCAGCGGCACGGACAGATGATCGCGCTGATCGAGCGCCCGGTCGATTTCGACCGCCTTCTCCGCCGCCGGCACGCCCTCGGCCGCGCAGCGATCGGTAAAGGTGCAGCAGGACACCGCTAGATTGGCGAGAAGGCGGGCCTGGAAGCCGAGATCGCCGATGCGGATCGCGACCTCCAGCCCGCGCCGGCAGATCTTGATGGCATTGGCCGGATCGACGATCGTGTAGAGAACGCCGAGATTGGAATAGGCGCGGCACGCCGCACTTTGCAGATCGGCCTTTTCGGCGACGGAGAGGCTGCGCTCGACTTCCTGCACGGCATCGCGGCGGCGCCCGAGCCGCGCCAGCGCTGCACCCTTGGTGTTCAGCGCCTCCGCCATCGCCCGTGCGGCCTCCCGTCCTGCCTCGGTCGTTCCGTCGACCGGCAGCGTCTGCAGGCGTTGCAGCGCCTGCGTCGCCCACTCGGCGGCGGCAGCCTGGTCACCCATGCGGAAGGCCAGATGGCCGCGCTCCTGCAGCAGGTGCGCATGTTCGACCGGCGCATCGATCGTCGCGATCAACGCTTCGGCCGCGGCGCAATGGGTCTCCGCCTGGTCGCGGCGCCCCGCATCCAGATGCAGGCGGCCGGTCTTTCGCAGGATCCTTGCCGCGGCGATCCGATCATCCTTGGTGCGGTGGATCGCCAGCGCCCGCTGATAATGGTTCAAAGCAGCATCGCGCCGGCCGGCGGGACCGCAGAGATCGCCAAGACGCTCCATGAGCGCCAATTGCTCCGGCGTTACCTCCGGCTCATCGGCGAAGGCGGCAAGGGCCTGATGGTAGAGGCGCATGGCATCGTCATTGGCGTAGGTCTTCCGCGCCAGATCGCCCGCCGCCATCAGATAACCGGCGCCCTTGGCCTTCTCGGTGGTCAGGCTGAAGTGATGTCCGAGTTGCGTCAGATGCTCGGCCCTTTCGGGCGCCACCCCATATTGGCGTTCCAGAACCCGGCCGATCCTGAAATGAAGCTCCATGCGCCGCTGCAGCAGCAGATTATGGTAGATGACGTCGTGCATCAGCGTCTGGCTGAAGCGATAGCCCGGCGACCCCGCCAAATCCGGGCCGCGCAATTCCTCGATGATGTTGGCATCGCAGAGATAATCCAGCGCCGCATCGACGGCGGCCGGGTCGGAGGTGACAGCGCGGAGCAGGGCGGTATCGAACTTCGGCCCGACGACCGCCGCCTCCTGCGCCAAGCGTCTGATCTCCTGCGGCAGGCGATCGACGCGGGCAAGCAACAGCGCCTGCAGATTGACCGGGATATCGACATCGGTGTCGTCGGCTGCAACATGCCAGCGGTGGCCGTCATGGTGCAGCGTACCCATGTCGATCAATCCGCGAAGGATTTCTTCGATGAAAAGCGGATTGCCGCCGGCGCGGTCGAGGATGCGCTTGCGCATAGCGACCGGCAGCTTGCCATGACTTTCGCCAAAAAAGGCAGCGAGCAGTTTCTGCCCATCGGCCGCAAAGATCGGGTCAAGACGTTGCACGGTGACGTTGACACGATCGGAGTTGAGCGGATCGGTCTGCGATGTCGGCCGGTATATCGTAAGCAGCATCAGCCGGCTGCGCTCCAGCCGATCCATCATGAAGCGGAGCACTTCCAGCGAGGCGGCGTCCGCCCAGTGCAGATCCTCGATGACGAGCAGCAGAGGACCTTGCGCCAGCCGCCGCTCGAAAACGGTGCGCACCGCATAGAAGATCTGCCGCCGCAACTGTTCCGGCTCGATGTGCCGTAACGCGCCATCGGGATCGCCGAGGCCAAGGACATGCAGAAAGAGCGGCAAGAGCCCCTCGACATCCTCTTGGCCGAGATCGAGCGCGCGGAATCCCGTTGTCAGCAGTTGCCGCGTCCTGTCGAGATCATCCCGCTCGCCGATGCCGTAGGCGCTGCGCACGACCGCGGCGAGCGTGCCGTAGGATTGTTCGCCGAGCGGAGAGCAGGTGGCTTTGCGGATGGCGAGGCCGGGGAAACGGGCCGCATCGCCGGCGGTTTCGACGAATTCGGTGACCAGCCGCGATTTACCGATCCCGGCTTCGCCGATCAGGCGGACGAGCTGCGCAGCACCGCCGCAGGCGAGATCGAGGCAGGTCAGCAGCCGCGACAACTCGCCATCCCGTCCGATCATCGGCGCCTGAAGGCCGAAACTTTCGAGACCGCGTGCCTTATGCGGCGCTTCCAGCAGTCCTGCCAGCCGATGGACGAGGACGTTTCCGCTTTTGCCACGCAGCGTCTGCGCGCCGAGACTGTCGAAGGCAAAGGCATGGCGGGTGAGGCGATAGGTCAGCGGCCCGACGAGGATATCGTTTTCGCCGGCCATCGATTGCAGCCGCTGGGCGGTGTTCACCGTGTCGCCGGTGACCGAATAGGATTTTGTGCTCACCGCGCCGAAACCGCCGGTGACGACAGGGCCGCTGTTGATGCCGATATGCAGACGCAGCGGCACGCCGGCGCGGGGGCGCCAGCGCTCGCCGACTTCGGTCGCCCGACGGATCATATCGAGCGCGGCACTGAGCGCCCGGACCGGATCGTCCTCATGGGCGACCGGCGCGCCGAACAGCGCCAGCAGCGCATCGCCGACGAACTTGTCGACGAAGCCGCCATAAGCCTCGACCGCCTGGGTCATCTCTTCGAACAATTCGTTCTGCAGCACCCGCATGATTTCGGGGTCGATCTGCTCGCTCAGCGTTGTGAAGCCGCAGAGATCGGCAAACAGCACGGTCACTGGCCGCCGGTCGGCATCGCTGTCTGATTGGTGCGGTATCACCTCGATGCTTGGCTTCGGCGCAGGCTGGACTTTGCCTGAGATCGACGCGCCGCATTTCGGGCAAAAGGCAAAATCGGGCTGACAGGGATTGCCGCAGGCGGCGCAGGAGAGGGGCTGCCTTGCCCCGCACCGCGGGCAGAAGGCAAAACCGCTCTGAATATCGAAACCGCAGCCGGCGCACTCCATCGCACGCGTCCCACGAAAGCCCGATATGTGGCGGCTATCCCGGCCGCACCGGCGGGCCTCAAAACAGAGACAAGCATGAACCTGCTGCGTCAGACCCGCAAGCAGGATTTCAATCGGCGTGAAGGATCATCGGCCCGATGGCGCTCATAGACGCCAGTGCCAGCTCAGATGGATCATGCGAGAGGCGGGTTCCGGAACACGCTCGGTGCTCGAACAGTCGCTGCGCGAGCTTCTCGTCGATCCTTCCAAACTCGACGTCTCGCTGGTGCTTCCCTCGAACGAAGCCGTACTGTCGGCTGTGAGAAGCTGCGGCTGCGTCGCGGCGCTCTCCGAGGTGATCGCCATGCCCTTCGTCGAGAATGGCCAGTTGCGAATGCTCGAAGTCGAGCTTCCGCCGGGACGGTTCACCTTGCTCAGACACAAGGAGCGCCATCGGACTGCGCCTGCGCGGGAATTCGAGGCATTCTGCCGTGCCCACGCGTGATATGCCGGATTCCGTGGACAGCAGCCGTTAGAGCGGTTACGTCGGGAGCTCTAAACTCGGGAGCGATGTGTGGGGCAGAATATCGTGGCGGTCGTTGGATCGCCTCCCGCTGTGATGGCGATCGTCGAGGCAGGGGACTGCCCTGAACCCACGGCATTGCCATTCGGATTGACGATCGCTCCGCTGGGCCATGAGCAGATCGATCGACTGACGAAACTGCAGCCCGGCGCCCGCCATGAAGGCTTCAAGAGCCTGTCCGCCGCCCTTGAGCTGGCTCTGGCGGCTGCGTCTGAAAATGGCCCGCTGGTCTATATTGAAATGCAATATTTCGGTGGAACCGGTTCCCAGGCCGCAGCCGCATTCGCCGAAGGGGAAATGCTGTTCTGCGCCGCAACACCGGTGTCGCAAGACCCAATTCGCCCGACCGACCCGGTCAACACGGCGTTGCGATCCCTCGGTGTTGACGCGGCTGGCAGCGCCGACGCGTTCGATGCGCTCGGTCTTGGCCGCTTTCGCCATCTTGAAGACCTCGGCCTTGACGAATGGGGTGACGACTAGGCCGCGTAATTTCGCGCATCAACCTGCCTCCGTCAGTCCTTTGTCCTTCATGCGGCAAAATTCGATCAACTGCTCCGACGTCATTGGTCGCGCCAGAGCGTAGCCTTGCAGCAAATGGCAACCAAGATCTTTCAGGATCTTCGCGTGCTCCATCGTCTCGACGCCCTCGGCGACGATGTCGATATTCTGTGACCGGCCGATTTCGATAATGGAGGAAACCAGGCGGCGTTGGGATGGAGAGGCTATGATCGGCTTGATAATTTCGCGGTCGATCTTCAGTCGCCGCGGCTCAAATCGAAGCAGGCTGATGATGCTGGCATGTTCCGTGCCGAAATCGTCGATCTCGATTTCAATGCCAAGCTCTTTGATCATCGGAATGATGTCGTTGAGCGCAGGTTGAAGCTCGTCGAAGGAAATTGTCTCGAGCAGCTCGAAACACAGGCGACCCTTCGATACGGGAAGCTCGGACAGCTCGGCAAGCAGATTTGCCTGCGCCAGTCGGCGCGCCGATATATTGACTGAGACACGCGGGATCTGCATTCCCAGGCTGTCCCATCGCGTCAGCTCGAACAGGGCCTTCTGCAGGATCAGCCTATCCATGTCGCCGCTGCGCCCAAGCCTTTCCGCGGCGTCGAGAAAATTGTTCGGGCCGAGCAGACCTTTTCGCGGGTGCTCCCAGCGGGCGAGGGCCTCGACGCCCGCTATGTCAAGGGTGTCCGCATTGAACTGCGGTTGGAAGAATGCAACGAGTTCATCGCGGTCGAGCGCCTGATTGAACTCATCCGCCAATTCTTTTGAATGGATTGCGGCGCTGCGAAGCTCTTCGGTGAAAATGGCCGCGCGGCCGCGGCCCGCCTTCTTCGCCTCGTAGAGAGCCAGATCGGCATTGAGAAGCAACTGACCGAGATCCCGTCCGCGAGCATGTTCAGTCTCCCAGGCGACACCGACGCTTGCTCCGACCATATACTCCGCGCCATCGATAAGAATGGGCTGCTGCAGCGCGTCGACAATCTGTCTGGCCAATTCGGTTGCTTCAGGTTCGGGATTGGTGCTCCACCTGGCGAAAATGAACTCGTCTCCACCGATCCGAGCTGCGACGTCGTTTGGACCGGTCAAATCGGCGAGGCGCGAAGCCGTTGTTTGCAACACCATGTCACCGCCGGCATGCCCCTTCGTATCGTTGATCTCTTTAAATCGGTCGAGGTCGATATGAATGAGGATCAGACAGTCTTCTCCACCGGGTCTCTGTGGTTGCGAGATCATCCGGTCGACAAACCGGCGGTTCGCAAGCCCCGTCAGGGCGTCGTGCAGCGACAGATATTCCAGCCGTTGCCGCGCTCTAACGAGCTTTTTCTTGTGAAGGCGAAGCTTCTCGATTGTTCTTTGGCGTGATTTGGTCAGGAAGCCGACCCAAATGATCGGCGCAACGACACATAAGGCCAACAGGCTCGCATAGAACTCGAAAATGCCGATCCCGCTATTTTGGCCCCATCCGCGCTTGGGCACTGCGGCGAAGGTCCATCGGCCATACGTCATATCGACGGATGTCACGACCGGCTGCTTCGAAAAGGTTTCCAGATTTCCGAGAAAAACCTGTTTGGGCGAGTCGGGCTCCGGCACGGTGCTGATGGCAATCTCAAGCTCGGTCGATCCAAGGCCGCTATCGCTATAGAGCCTTGGAATATCTATGATTCCGGAGAGCAGACCCCAAAAGATCTGGCTCTTTCCGTCATTGATATAAATCGGGCACCTGACGACGAAAGCCGTTCCGCCCTGGACGAGCTCCACTGGCCCTGTCAGAACGATATTGTGGGTGTTGCGCGCCAGCATCGCGGCAGCCCGTTGCTTGTCATTCTTTCGGTAATCGAGCCCGATGGCCTTTTCGTTTCCTTTTTCCGGATAAACCCACTGGACCACCATGTCGGGCGCCGCCGCGAAGCTGCGCAATTGTGAATCGGGCTGCAGGATCTGCGCGGCAAGTTTGGAAAATCCGTTTTGGCCCATTGCCGGGTCGACTGCGATGCCAGCCGCCAGCCCTTGCAGCAGCTTAACATTGCTGTTGAGGTTCGTCTGAAGCCGAGATGATATTGTGGCAAGCTCACCGGCGACGATCGAGCGCTCCTCGGCCAGCGATCGCTCCAGCCGCCAGTTGGTTGCGACCCAGACGACGATGACTGCGATAATTGCCGCAAATAGTGCCGGAGCAAATGCGCTTGCATGGCTGACTGCGGAAGCAGCGAGGCCACGTACTATCTTTGGATTTCTTCGAAACGTCATCAGGTTTCCGGCATGGATGGATACGCCTGCATCCTTGCACAGTTTCTTTAAGGCAACGCTAAACCGGCCAGCCTGCGAGAAAAGCCGATGCAGGCGAGGGCGATCGGCCACGGTCGGTTGGAGATTGCATCGGGACATTCCAAAATCTCCAAAGGGAAGCCATTGTTTTTTCTGGCATGTCGCACTTGGAAATAGAATGTACCCACATCAAATCAATGTGGCGGTCAGGTTGAAATGTCCGCGGTTGCGCAAAGTAGAAATGTCACTGGCGGCAGCCGCACGGCAGGCCGACCAGCCCCGATCTGAGCGGCTGGTCCGGGTTGCAAGATCAGATCGGGGCGGGTTTGTGGCACCATCGGCTTTAGCTTTAAGACGATGCGATCGACGCCTCACTCGGCAGCATCGCGCTTTGCCAGCGCAGCTTTATGGCGTTCGATGACGGCCGGATCGTTCGTAAAATCCTTCCGTCGCCCCGGACCGTGAGCACGTCGCACATAGCCGTTCTTCTCGCTGTTGGTCATCACCACCGGCTTCGACGGCTGCTCCTGACGCTCCTTGATATAAGTCAGAACGTCGCCGAGCCGTTTGTTCTCGGTGATCGCCGCATGCGTCACCCGCTGGTCCTTGTCGAAGGTTTTGTAGGGCAGGGAATGTCCCTTCCATCGTACATCGAGGCGGCCATCGGCATAGGCATAGGTCTCGACATAGCGGCCGGCCAATCCGCGCGTCACGTCGCTCTCCTCCAGCATGATCCGCTTACGCTCGAACGAAAACGTCAGCTGCGACCCGACATAGCGCTGCTCGCGTTTGCACAGGATCTCCTTCAACCGATCCGGTGCAAGATTTACCGGCCGGTGCAGGTCATCGGATCGGGCAGGGACAATCGCAAACCGCCCATTGTAGTCCACCATGAAGCCCGGCAGAAACGCATTGCCTGCCTCCATGGTGTCGATGCCTGCCAGTCGCAATTCCTTGACCAGACGATCCTGCAGCGTCCGGTTCATCCGCTCGACACGGCCTTTGGCCTGGCTGGAGTTTGCACAGAGAATCTCGATATTTAGCTCCGAGAGTGCCCGTCCGAACTAGGTCATGCCCTGACCACCCTTGGCCTCCTTCTTCGTCACCCGGAAGACCGAGTGCTTGTCGGAATAAAAGGCGATCGGCGCCCCGTGCTGCTTCAGATAAAGCTCAAGTGCGTCGAAATAGCTGAAGGCGCTTTCCGAGCGCACGAACCGCAACTGCATCAACCGGCCCGTCGCATCGTCGACAAACACCAGGAGCGAGCACGGATCTCCACGATCCTCGAACCAGCGATGCTCGGACCCGTCGATCTGCACCAGCTCGCCATAGGCTTCGCGCCGCAAGCGCGGCTGATGAAACGTCCGCCGCTGCTTGCGTGACAGCCACAATCCGGCCTGCGTCATCCAGCCGCGCAACGTCTCGCGCGACACACGCAATCCATCGCGCTCGGCAAGCTTCTCGGCCGCCAGCGTCGGACCGAAATCCGCATAACGTTCACGAACCAGCGTCACCGCATAATCGCGAACACCATCGCTGATCCGGTTGTTCGACGGCCGGCCGATCGCCTTGTGGCGGATCGATGCCGCACCGGTCGTTCTGATGCGATCCAACAGCCGCCGCACCTGGCGCTCGCTGAGAGCAAGCACATGTGACGCCGACACCATCGTCATCCGCCCGTCGGCAACCTTCGACAAAACCTCGATCCGCTGCAGGTCACGCTCGCTCATCGCAATCAGTCCCATCCGCTTGTCTCCCGCGCCATCAAACGCGGGGAGAGTGACATTCCAACTTTGCAGAAACAGGACACTTCAACTTTGCGGCTACACTACGGTGTCGCATAAGATAGATTATGGAACTAGAATATGTCGTTTGATTACAACGGCATACTGTCCGTCCGCCTGATAGCCCCACTCTTTTCAAGCCGAAATCGCCTGCACTCGCCCTTGCTATTCCTCAGGTGTTGGGATGACTTTGGATGGCCTTTGCAGTTCCGCCGCGGCGGCGGAAGCCGTTGCGTCTCCTGTCCCGCTGGAAACATGAACAGTCGGGGTTGCAAACTGGATGCCTTTTTCCGCGAATGTCTTCTTGAGCATGGCAAGGGCCTTCCGGCGAACGCCGAATTGTTCGCCGGGTTTGGCCATGAACTTCAGCCGAATTTGCACACCGTAATCGGCCATCTGCTCAATGCCCTGCATCTTCAAGGGCTCGATGATATTAGGCCCGAGTTCGGCATCCTCCAGAAGCTCGACGCCGATGCGCTTGATGGTCTTGCGGACCTCCTCAAGATCGCTGTCATAGTTCAGGGTAAGCGTAATGATGTCGATCACCCAGTCGCGGCTGAGGTTCTGTACCGCGCCGAGTTCGCCGAAGGGAACGATGGTGACCGGACCGCGATGGTGTCGCAGGCGGATCGATCGCAGCGAGAAACCTTCGACCGTCCCTTTGTATTTCGCCGCCTGAATGTACTCACCGATGCGAAAGGCATCGTCGAACAGATAAAAGACGCCGGAGATGATGTCCTTGACGAGTGTTTGTGCACCGAAGCCGACGGCAATGCCGACGACGCCGGCGCCCGCCAGCAGCGGTCCGATCTGAATGCCGACGGCATCCAGGATCATCAGGAAGCCGACAGCCCCGATCGCCAGAAACAGCACATTGCGAAGGATGGGCAGCAGCGTATTCAACCGCTGACGCCGGCGCGCGTCGGGTCCGTCCTGATGCCCCATCTGCGCACTTCTCGACGCCAGTGCCATCTGACTGTCGATCAGCGTGCTTGCGAGCTTCCAGATGACGTCGGTCACCAGCAGCACGATAACGATGCGGATTCCTGCGCGGATCAAACGTGTGGTCACTGTCTCGGCTGCGGCAAGATCACTGAGATTGACATTCCACGAACGGGCAATGAGCAGCGCGGCGACCACGATCAGGCCATTGCGCAGCGTTTGCATGATGACAACAGACCATCCGACGATGGCCGGATCTTCGACAACGTGCTCGCCGCCGGACCGAATGATGCGACCGATGATATCCCGAGCCACGGAAACGGTCAGCGGCAGAAGCGTCATGACGATCAATGTCCAGAATGCTCCCCGGAGCCCGGACACCCAAAACAGCCACGACAGCACGATGCTCGCGCTGAAGCCGACACAGACCAGCCGGTTCACCGGCAGCCCATCAGAACGAAAATGCCGCAGCCAGATCATGGCGATCAGCGTGATTGAAACGACACCGAGCCACGCCGCGGTAAAGAGATCGACCAGGATGGGTGAAGCCCCGATGGTCTGGCACACTTCGATGATGGCCCAGCCAGCCGCCAGCATGGCGACGATTGCGAGAAGCCAGTGGTACCAGAACCAGGCAAGCGAGGTGACAAGCGTCAGCAGCCGCATATGCGGCAATCGGGCGCCGGGCGCGATGACAATGCGGCCCACAAGCACGCCGAGGCGCACCATCAGCGCCGCGGACAGCAGAATGAGCGCAATATCGCGAAAGACAGCCGGCCATGGAAAGAGGATAAACGCGCCGAGGCTTCCGATCAGGTAGCCGACCAATGCGAGAAGGCCCATTGCAAGTCGGCTCGCATGCAGCTTGATCCGCTGCCGGACGGTGTCGGCAGGCGCGGTCAGCACAAAATGAAGAAGCCCTCGCCCGGACCACCAGGCAAGGCGCTGCGCAGCGAATCCGCCTGCTACGAAGAGTGTGACCGCCAAGATCAGGCCGACGGGATCGATATGATTATCCGCTTGGAAGGTCCGCACCGCCGCCCGGATCTGCCCAGGAAGGGTCGGGACTGCATCGACGAGCGTCAGCAACCTCTGGCGCAAATCCTGTAGTGAGGTGGCAATCGACGGCGGCGGCGCCTCCTGCGGGGCCGCTGCCGGCTGCGCCGGTTCCCGATTGCCGGGAATGATCCGATCGACCAGCGCGCGTCCTGATTCATCGTTCGGCAGTTCGATGATAACCCGGATTGGTGCGGACGGATTGGTCGATTCGGCGGCTCCGGTGGAATCTACGCTCCAGATCAGAAGCGCCGAAAATACAGCAGTCAGGAATAGGGAAATTTTGCGGAGGGAAAGACGGTCGTCGTTGGTGCACATGTACCCGTGGTCCCCGAAAAGTTGTCGTCGCTATTGCCGGCCGATAAAGCGTCGCACTTTGTGAAGGGTCGCACGATCAACGTCAATCGACGACTGTCTGGCGGACGCCGATAGAATCCCTGCCGCCATGCTCCCTGCCCGTGCATCGCCTCCCCGCCCGCGCATTGCCTCACTGGGTGCGGAGATCAACAACGTCGATATTGCGTCCGGTCGAAACGAGACTAAGATCTGGGGCGAAATGGTCGATCGCCCTGTCATGCATCGAGAGCCGGGTGACGGGGGGTAACCCGCGGCATTGGCGCTCAGACTGGGGATGCAAAATGAACCTTGTCAACGGAGCTTTTGGAACGCCCGAATTTCTGTCCGAGGAGCCTGGTATCTTCACGTGGGATTTGGCGACCGACACGGTTTATGCGGATTCGGCGCTGGCAATGCTTTTTGGGCTTGAGCCGGCGCAGACCATCGCGGGGCTGCCGATTATAAAATACCTCGACCGGATCCACCCGGACGACAAGCCGTCCGTGGCCAAGGCGATTTCAGACTCGGTGATCACGGGAAATCCCTATCGCCATGACTACCGGGTATTTGATCGAAGCGGGCAAGTGGTGGCCGTGGCTGCCTTTGGCCGCTGCTTCAGGGACGAAGCCGGAAACCCGTCGCACTATGCGGGCATCGTATTTCCGACGAATGATCAGAGCCAGCAAGACGAATTGTCTGCTCACTGCAGGGCGGCACTGAAAATTGCGAAGTCATCCGGCCTGCAGACGACGGCCGATGCGCTTGAAGCGATTCTAAAAGAGCTTGCCACGGCGATGCCTTCCGACATCGCGCCGGTTCATTGATTTCCTTCCACGCCGTGAGGTCGACGCGCCGGCTCATATCCCGCGATTCCCGGCCAGCCGGTCACAGCCGTCTCGCCTCGGAGAGATGACCGGCATATCCGGCAAGCATGAGCCCCAGCGGAACATTTCGAACCAGCCTGGCTGCGATGAAGGTTGCGCAGATCGCCGCGGCAAGCTTCGCCCAGGGATAGCTGCCGAGTTGGACATGGGCGCTTGCATCGACCGATGCGGCCTTGGCTTTCAGCGCCGCCTCGGCGTCCTCGCGCAGCACGCCTATGCGGGCCTTCAGCAGCCTCAACTCCTGTTGCAGGGCGTTCAGATCCTGGTCGGCTTTTTCACGTGCGGTCTGCGGGGCAGCGTCGGCAAAAGGCGGTTCACCCTCCGCGATCAGTTCATCGGGGTCGGGAAGACGGCCGTCGCGATTGATGGATGATTGCATGGACATATCCTCGAATAACAAGCGAGATGAGATGAAGGCCCGGCGTCGCGGCCGGACCCTCCAATGCACGTCAGCGGATCAGTGGTCGCGCCGGAAACTCTGGCTCCGCCGGAATCCGTCTTGCGACTGGTTCTGCGATTGGCGATTGGCATCGTCCGATGACGAAGCACCGCTGGCGCTATAGGTGTAGGCCCGCACAGTGGCGCTTCCATGTGTGGTGTCCCGCATCGCCACGGGGCGCGTATCGTCGAATGCGCTTTCGGACACAGCGAGGTCTTCCGACGCTTTGCCGCCGGACGATTGGCCGGCAAAACCGGTATTGGATGCGCCTTGCTGCCTGTCCTCCAACGACCAGAGGTCTGCCCGTTCATCCATATCGATGCTGCCCTCGTCGTCCAGAATATCGTGGACGGTCTCATAGAGCGCGTCATCGATATCATTGACCTGGACGAGGAATCCACCTCGCCGCAGCCCCTCTGCGTAAACAGCACGATCCTCATCGGGGAAGAAGAAGTCGGCCAGCGCGTCGAAGAAGCCGCTGCGGTCGTCGCTCATCGCGCCGGCGGTTTTTCCATCCGCCTCATATCCGGGCATCAACCGGATTCTCGCGACCGGCACGCCGGCGTCTTCGAGACGGGAGACGGCGGATTCGGCTTCCGACCGGCTGTCGAAAAATGCGGTGAGGCTGCTGCCCCCTATCGGGCCCGAGAAGGCCGGATTGGTATCGTTGTAAATGCTGCTCATGGGAATCTCCTCTCGATGCATAGACCCACGCCGTCGATCCGCCGGCTGGTTTCCTGATCAGAAAAACAGGTGGGCGAGAGGAATGTTCCAAGCCGATGCGCGGGAGATACCGGCGGCATCAGCCGCACTGCCCGCCCCGGCATTTGCAGCTCTCCGACATCGAAATGAGGAACGTTTTGGTATCGAGGACCATTGTCCGGCGTCACCGCAATTCAAAGCGCCGTAGCGGTTGACGTCAAACCTTCGAGACGCTAGCACGGCTGTTGACGCATTGGGGATATTTCATATGGACATCTTTACGGCAGCCGGTCTGACGGCTTTGCTGCAGGTCATTGCTATCGACCTCGTTCTCGCCGGCGACAACGCCGTGGTTATCGGTCTTGCCGCTGCCGGCCTCGAGGCCACCCAACGCCGAAAAGCGATCGTCGTCGGCATCGTGGCCGCGACCGTCCTGCGCATTCTCTTTGCCAGCGTTGCGGTCTATCTGCTGGCGATCGTCGGTCTGCTGTTGGCCGGCGGACTTCTGCTCCTCTGGGTCTGCTGGAAGATGTGGCGCGAGCTTCGCGCCGGCCATGGCGAGAACCACGAAGCGGCCGGCGCCGAAGGCGCGCCGAAAAAGACCTTTTTCCAGGCGGCGACCCAGATCGTCATCGCCGACGTCTCGATGTCGCTCGACAACGTGCTCGCCGTGGCCGGTGCCGCGCGCGAACATCCGAGCGTGCTGATCATCGGTCTTGCCCTGTCGATCGCGCTGATGGGCATCGCCGCCAACCTGATCGCCCGGTTGCTCCACGACCATCGCTGGATCGCCTATGTCGGCTTGCTGATCATCCTCTACGTCTCGCTCGACATGATCTATCGCGGCGCCGTTGAGGTTATGCCCTACATGTAGTGATCAGGCCCGAACATGCTCTGAGGTCGGGGCTCAAGCCCCGATCCTGACCTCGGTTTCGAAACTCATCTGATCATAGGCCGGCACCACATGGTCCGGCGTCTCAGCCATCACCACGTCGTAGTCGAGCGGCGTGTGCATATGCGTGAGGATTGCCCGTTTCGGCTTCAGCCGGCCGATCCAGTCGAGCGACTGTTCCAGCGACAGATGGCTCGGATGATAGGTATATTGCAGCGCGTCGATGATCAGCACATCGAGGTTCTGAAGCTTGTCGACGGTCTGAGGCGGGAAGTCGCTGATATCGCTGCAATAAGCCACATCGCCGATGCGAAAGCCGAGCGAATGGATATCGCCGTGCTGCTGAATATGCGGATGAAACTGTATCTTGCCGCCGGGGCCGCGGATTTCGACGGCTTCGTCGAGGTTTTCGATGACAACAGGCAGCACGATCGGCGGATAATTGCTGCCCGGCGGCGTTTCCAGGCAATAGCCGAAGGCTTCCCGCAGCCTGTCCATCGTATATTGGTCGGCAAAGATCGGCACCCGGCGGCGGGTGTTGTGAAAATAGCCGCGCAGATCGTCGATGCCATGAATATGATCGGCATGCGGATGGCTGTAGAGCACGGCATCGACATGGTCGGCCCCTGCCCTGATCATCTGTTCGCGAAAATCCGGCCCGGTGTCGATAACGACGGTGGTGACACCGCCGTCCGGCGCAAATTGCTGCACCATGAAGGCGGCACGGGTGCGCCGGTTCTTCGGATTGTCGGGATTGCAGGCGCCCCAGTCGCCGGTAATGCGCGGCACGCCGGGTGACGACGAACAGCCGAGAATGGTGAAGCGCCGCCGGTAGAGCACGCTCTCAGACCCTCGGCATCTTCGTAAACAGGCGCAATGCGTTCTCCGTCGTGATCCGCGCAACCTCCGCGTAGGAAAGGCCGATCGTCTCGGCGAGCACCTCGGCGGTGTTGACGACATAGGACGGTTCGTTGCGCTTGCCGCGCCAACGCTTCGGCGCCAGATACGGCGCATCGGTTTCCACCAGCAGCCTATCCTGAGGGATGGTCTTGGCGATTTCGCGCAGCTCTTCCGACTTCGGGAAGGTCAGGATGCCCGAGAAAGAAACGTAGCCGCCGAGTTCGACGCCGGTCCGTGCCAGTTCCGGGCCGGCCGAGAAGCAGTGCAGGATGAAGGGGAAGGCCCCCTTCCCCGTTTCCTCGGTTAGGATCGCGGCCATGTCCTCATCGGCGCTGCGGCTGTGGATGACGAGCGGCAGCTGTGTGGCGCGCGCCGCCGCGATATGGCGGCGGAAGCCGGTCTGTTGGTCCTGAGGCGTCTGCGTATCGTAGAAATAATCGAGGCCCGCCTCGCCGATCGCCACCACCTTCTCATGGGCGTTGGCAAGGCGCACCAGCTCTTCCGTTTGGATATCCAGCTCTTCGCCGGCATTGTTCGGATGCGTACCGACCGAGCAGAAGACCGAGGGATATTTCTCGGTGATTTCAAGCAGCCCATCGAGCTTACGCACCCGCGTCGAGATCGTCACCATCTGCCTGACACCGGCCTGATGAGCACGCGCGACGATCTCGTCGCGCTCCGCCTCGAAGTCGGCGAAATCCAGATGGCAATGGGTATCGATTAGCACGGCCTCAAGCCTCCGGAGCGACGTAGCGCGGGAAGACCGGGGTCGGCGCTTCGAGCGGCGTTCCGGCAACGAGACGGCCGGCTTGCCCGAGAGCGGCGAAGTCGCGTTTGTCTTTCGGTGCCGCGACTAGGTCGAGCAGCTTGCCGGATGATTCCGGCATGAAGGGCTGCAGCAGGATGGCGATCTGGCGCACGACTTCGGCAGTGACATAGAGCACCGTGCCCATCCGCTCCGGATCGGTCTTCTTCAGCGCCCACGGCGCCTGGCCGGCGAAATAACGGTCGGTCTCGGAAACCACCGCGATAATCGAGGCGAGCGCCCGGTGGATCTGCTGCTTGCCCATGTCCTCGCGCGTCGAGGCATGCAGCGCGTCGGCCTGCGCCAGCATCGCCTTGTCGTCATCGGTCAGCGGCCCGCATTCCGGGATCTTGCCGTCACAGTTCTTGACGATCATCGACAGCGAGCGGCTGGCGAGGTTGCCGATGCCGTTGGCGAGGTCGGAATTGATGCGCGTGCCGATCGCCTCTTCGCTGTAGCTGCCGTCCTGGCCGAAGGAAACTTCGCGCAGGAAGAAGTAGCGCACCTGATCGAGACCGAAATGGTTCACCAGATTGACGGGATCGACGACATTGCCGAGCGACTTCGACATCTTCTCGCCCTTGTTGAGCAGGAAGCCGTGGGCAAAGACCCGCTTCGGCAGCGGCAGCTTCGCCGACATCAGGAAGGCCGGCCAGTAGACCGCGTGGAAGCGGATGATGTCCTTGCCGATGATGTGCACATCGGCCGGCCAGTATTTCGCCCGCGGGCCGTTCCTGTCCTCGATATAACCTGTGGCGGTGATGTAGTTGGTCAGCGCGTCGACCCAGACATACATGACATGGGCGGGATCGTTCGGCACCTTGATGCCCCAGTCGAAGGTCGTGCGCGAGACCGAGAGGTCTTTCAGGCCCGACTTGACGAAGGAGATCACCTCGTTGCGGCGCTCGGCCGGACCGATGAAATCGGGGTTCGCCTCGTAATGGGCAAGCAGCTTTTCCTGGTATTCGGAGAGCTTGAAGAAATAGCTCGCCTCTTCCACCCACTCGACCGGCGTGCCCTGCGGCCCGTAGCGCACGCCGTCGGCGCGCAGCTCCGTCTCGTTTTCCTGGTAATAGGCCTCGTCGCGCACCGAATACCAGCCGGCATAGCTGTCCTTGTAGATGTCGCCATTCTCGGCCATCAGGTTCCAGATGTTGCGCGACGTTTCGTGATGACGCTCCTGCGTGGTGCGGATGAAATCATCGTTCGAGGCGTTGAGCAGCGTCGCCATCGCCTGGAATTCGCCGGAGTTGCGGTCGGCAAGCGCCTGCGCGGTAATCCCTTCGGCGCGCGCCGTCTGCTGCATCTTCTGGCCGTGTTCGTCGGTGCCGGTCAGGAAGAACACATCCCTGCCATCCAAGCGCTGGTAGCGCGCCATCGCATCCGTCGCGATCAGCTCATAGGCATGGCCGATATGCGGCTTGCCGTTGGGATAGGAAATCGCGGTGGTGATGTAGAAGGGTGTCTTGTCTGTCATGGCGGCCAATGTCCGGCTAACTCTATAAAAATGGTCAGCCGCTCTTAGCGCATGTCACCGTCAAGCGAAACATCAAGTTTTACCGCCGCCGATGATTTCCGGGACGCGGGCGGCAGTGAACTTGACTCAGCTTCTGCCGCAATCTACCCGTCATGGAGAAGAGGGCGGAGCAGAACGAAGTGTCAGTTTTCATCGATCCGGTTAGTCGTGGCCGCGCGCCGTCGGAGGCGCTTGATTGACGTTCGAGCCCCTCTATTCGCTTTCGGGCCTGTTCGTCGGCGCGCTCGTCGGCATCACCGGTGTTGGCGGCGGTTCGCTGATGACCCCCTTGCTGGTGCTGCTCTTCGGCGTCCATCCCGCAACCGCGGTCGGCACCGATCTTCTCTATGCGGCGATCACCAAGACCGCCGGCACTGCCGTCCACGGCATGCACGGGCGCGTCAACTGGAAGATCGTCGGCAGTCTCGCCATCGGCAGCGTTCCGGCCGCCTTGCTCATGCTGTGGCTGCTGGCAGGCGTCGATCGCAAAAGCATCGGCGTCACCAATACGATCACCACGGCGCTCGGCTGGCTTCTCGTCATGACTGCGATCATGCTGGTGTTCCGAGGCCCGATACTCGAGATGGCACGCCGCGCCATCGGCGACCGCACACCGCCGCAGCCGAGAACCATCCTCGCCCTCACCGTCATTCTCGGATTTCTCCTCGGCGTTCTCGTCACCCTGACCTCGGTCGGTGCGGGCGCCTTGGGGGTGACGATCCTGCTGGTCCTTTATCCCAGGCTCAATGTGCGCGAGATCGTCGGTTCCGATATCGTCCATGCCGTGCCGCTGACCCTGATCGGCGGCACGGGCTACTGGCTGATCGGTGAAATCGACTGGCCGATGCTGTTTGCCCTGCTCATCGGCTCCATCCCCGGCATCATCATCGGCAGCCTGCTGGCGCCGAAGCTGCACGAACGCACCATCCGCATCGTTCTTGCCGCCACACTCGCCGTCGTCGCAGGCAAGCTGCTGACCGGCTGAACACAGCACATTAAAGGCCGGGTTGCTTGATATCGGCGAGAATGCTGATAATCGTCTGTTTGCGATCGAGGTTATAGGCGTCCGAAATAGAGAGCCGCTCGGCGATTTCGGAATAGAGCCGCGCCAGCCGTTCTGCAGCCGTGATCTGCCCCTCGCCTGCCGCCACGCGCGCCCGGTTCATGATGTCGTCGCCGACATGGCTGACGAAGAAATCGAAGATCGTGTCGCTTTCTTTGCCCGAAAGCGCGTCGGCCAGCCGATGCATCGCCTTGCGGGCTGTTGCTCCTTCGGCCGACAGCATCTCGTCATAGGCGGCGATGATCTCGCCGCCGCCGTAGTTCAACAGTTTCAGCGCCTCGCCGACGCTGCCCTTGGCAGCCGAAAGCACCGCCCCGCCCTCGCCTGATATGCCGAGATGGGCAAGCGCCGCCATCAGTGCATCGTCGGCAAGCGGCGCCAGTTTCAGCGGCAGGCAGCGCGAGCGGATCGTCGGCAGCAATCGTCCCGGCGCATGCGAGAGCACCAGGAACAGCGCCCGCTTCGGCGGCTCTTCCAGGATTTTGAGAATGGCGTTGGCCGCATTGCGGTTCATGTCGTCGGCCGGATCGATGATGACGATCCGCCAATTGCCGGTGCCCGAGGTCTGCGAGAAGAATTTGCCGGCGCGGCGAACCTCGTCGACGGTGATCGCCGACTTTACCTTGCCGGTCTTTTCATCCACCGGACGGGCGAGATGCAGGAGATTGTGCGAGGCGCCGGAGGTGATCTGCCGGCTGACGGATGAGGCAGGATCCGGATCGCCGATCGTCTCCGGCGCGGTGGCGGGATCGGGATGCGAGAGCACGTGATTGGCGAAGCGGAAGGCAAGCGTCGCCTTGCCGATGCCCTCAGGCCCTTCTATCAGGATGGCGTGGTGACCCTTGCCGGAGCGGTAGGAGTGCGCAAGGAAGGCCTCTGCCTCCTCATGGCCGAACAGCCTGGTATTTTCCCCCGGCCAGATGGCGCCATCGAGCAGTCCGGGTCTTTCTTCACTCATAGCGGGCTTCACTCATGATGGGCGGCTTCCGGCATGCGCGCACGGCCTGCCGGCGACATGAGCTGGTGGACGATCGCCTGGATCTCAGCGGCGATCGCCTCCTCGCTCTGCATCGCGTTGATCACGTGACAGCGCTCCGGCTCGCGGGTGGCGATATCGAGAAAGGCTTCGCGCCGTTTTTCGTGGGTTTCGAGCCGCTCTTTCTCGAAGCGGTCGGGGGCATCGGCGGCGGCGCGCTTCTGCGCCCGCTCCAGCCCGATCTTGGCGGGGATGTCGAGGATCACGGTGCAATCCGGCATCACGCCGTTGATGGCGATGCGCTGCAGCGTCTCGATGAAATCGGGCTCCAGATTGCCGGTAACGCCTTGGTAGACGCGGGAGGAATCCATGAAGCGGTCGCAGAGCACGATCTTGCCGGCCGCCAGTGCGGGCCGGATCACCTCTTCGACATGGTCGTTGCGCGCCGCCGCAAAGAGAATCGCCTCCATCCGCGTGCCGAAGGCTTCGGCAGCCCCCGACAACAGCACGTGGCGCACGGCCTCGGCACCCGGCGATCCGCCCGGTTCCCGCGTCACCAGCACATCGTGACCTTCGCCCTTCAGTGCCTCGGCGAGGCGGCGGATCTGCGTGGATTTCCCAGCGCCCTCCCCGCCTTCAAACGTAACGAACAATCCCGCACCGGATGACAATGACAACTTCCCGCATTCCAGGCGCCGCACGCGCCTTGCTTCTTCTATCTATCCGAAGACAGCAGGAAGGAAAACCTTTCGCCGCGGCGACATATTCACCTTTCCCGGCAAATTGCATCGCAGCGCCGGCATTCAGCCGGGCGCGGACTTGTCCCAGAGCCAGGAGAAGAACAGCGATTCGCCGAGTTCCAGCATAGCGTCAACAGCCCGGCTGCTGAGCGAACCCTCGCCGACCGCCTGCACGGTATAGAGCGGCACTTCCCTGAGCAGCCGGCTGCCCGCGAAAATCCTGAGCGTACCTGCCTGGGTATCCGGCTGCACCGGCGCCGTCAGCGGCCAGCGATAGATGATGCGCGCCGACAGCCGGTCGGGATTGCTGATCGGAATATAGACGCTGACCGGCGCTTTGGCCACGAGATCAACGGTGCGTGCCGTCCCGCCATAGACGCTGGCGGCGCCGATCACCTCCTTGTCGGCGAAGATCTGCCGGTTCTCGAAGGCCGTCAGCCCCCATTCGAGCACTCGCTTGGCCTCCTCCGTCCGCTCCTTGTCGGAAGCGATGCCGGCAAGCGCCAGAAACAGCCGCCTGCCGTCCCGCTCGACCGAGGCGACGATCGAATAGCCCTCGCCCTCGGTAAAGCCGGTGGCCAGCCCGTCGGCGCCGAGATCGAGCCCGAGCAGCGGATTGCGGTTACGTTGGAAGATCTTGTTCCACTCGAAATCCGGCTGCGCGAAATAGGGATAGAGGTTCGGATAGGACTGCTGCAGGACCGTGGCCAGCGTCACCATCTCGCGCGCCGTCACCTTACTCTTCCCATCCGGAAGCCCGGTGGAATTGCCGAACTCGGCCGTCGCCATGCCGAGTTCACGGGCGCGCCGCGTCATTGACACGGCAAATTGCTGCTCGCTTCCGGCCATGCCTTCGGCAAGGATGATGCAGCTGTCATTGGCGCCCTGGATGGCGATGCCCTTGATCAGATCCTCGACGCGCACGCGCGATTTGAGGCTGGCAAACATCGTTGCAGTCCGCGACGGCGCGCCGCCGGTTCTCCAGGCATATTCGGAAACGGGATATTCGGTATCGAAGGTGATCTGGCCCTTCGTCACCGCATCGAAGACGAGATCCATCGTCATCAGCTTGGCGAGCGAAGCCGGCGAAAAGCCCTGGTCCTCGTTCTTGGCGAGAAGCACGGTGCCGGTGGCGGCCTCGATCATATAGGCCTGCGCCGCTTTGGTGGCGAAACCGGCGGCCCCGCTATCGGCAGCAAGCGCCCCGGTGGTCAACGGCAGGAGGCCCAAAGCAATTCCAGCAAAAGTGCGTAGCGGTTTTGTGTCCGGAATTTCGGCGAAACAAGAATTTAAAGCGGTTCTGCGCTTCGATGAGAAGCGGAACCGCTCTAACAGGCGAAGCACAGGCTTCAGCATCAGGAGTTTCCATAGATCGAGCGGCGTGTCGTCCGGAGGTTAGAGCGAGAGGAAATCCGATGCAATCGCCGCGCTCAGCGCGCGGCGAATTTGGCCTGATGACGCTTGGCCGAGGCAAGGATCGACTCCTGCGTCAGCCCGTCATTGCGCACCATCACCGCATCAAAGGCAAGATTAACGGTCACCGTCTTCACGTCCTCGTTCTGGTAACCGAGCGCGAGCGAGCCCAGCGGCCGTTCATAAGGCATGGGACCGATCTCAGGCAGCACGACCATCTGGCCGAAGGTCTGCGGGGCATTGCTGGCGGACGGTGCCGCCGGCGCCACCAGGACATGAGCGCCCGGAGCAGGAGCAGCTGCCGCATTATAGCGTGCGCTCGGCGTCGAGCCGGCATAGGAGGTCGCCGACATCGGGACGGGCACGTTGGCCGGCGTTTCGTAATCGTCCGAACTCTGCAGCTGGTCGCGGGTGATCTTGCGGCTGTTGGAGGCGACCATCACGCCGGTTGCGATCTGGCCTTCCGGATTGACGCCGGGAATGCGGCTGCCCTTCGGCACGTAAGAGGCCATCAGATAGGGCATGTCGTGGCCGTCCATGCGGGCGCGGCCGACATATTGCACGCGCACCTTACCGGTGCCGCTGTGCTGCAGATCGAGCATATCGGCCGTCTTGTTCGAAAGGTCGATGATGCGGCCTTCGTGATAGGGGCCGCGATCGTTGACGCGCACGATGACCGAAGAACCGCTTTCGAGATTGGTGACACGCGCATAGCTCGGCAGCGGGAATGTCGGATGGGCGGCGGAAAGATGCATCTGATCGTAGACTTCGCCGTTCGCCGTCAGGCGACCATGAAAGGCCGAGCCGTACCAGGAGGCGACGCCGACCTTGTTATAGGCGAAATCTTCCTTCGGATAATACCACTTGCCCTTCACCTCGTAAGGATTGCCGACGATATAACGCCCGCCGCCCTTGGGGATATTGTTGCCGGTGGCGACCCGCGGGCTCGCCTTCACGCCATATTCGGATTCGGAGAAATATTCTTTGCCGTGGGCTTTCTTCTTCGGCACCGCCTGCGTCGTGCCGCACGCTGCAACCGTCGCACACATCGCCGATACCGCCAGCCACCGCGCTGTGGTTGCGAAAGACACCGCCCCGTATCCCAATTTCATATGTCCCACGCCGCTCAAAGATCGTTATGGTTAAGGAACTTTGCCCCATACTGGGCCAATACGCCTTATCCCCGCCCGCCTAACGAGACTTTAATCTTGCGAAGTTCGTGGCAAATTTACGAACGATTTCGCAGCGATAGCGACAATTCTAATGATTATGGTTTATAAATCACTAACGCGAGGCTTGCCACCCTGCCCTGCGGCTGCCGCAAAGAGGCCTGAAATTCCCGTGCCGATGCGGGGCATATGGTAAAGATTCGCCCGCTTCAAAACGCCCGAAAAGCACCATGTTGAAACGCCCAACGCCACGGGATCCGACGGACGCTAAAGCAGGATGATCGTAGTCCAAGCCGGCGCCCCTATGCTGCCGGTGGGCGATACCGAACCGACTTCGCCTTTCCCAAGGCTTCGATCGTATCCTCGATGCTGAGCAGGACAGTGGTTTCCATGGAGCTGATTGCCCCTCCCGCCCCGATAGCAAGCGCGACAGCCGCCATCGAGACGTTATCGGGCGCCTCCCAGAGGTTCCAACCATCATGCTCGCCAAAGGCATACCAGAACCCATGGAGCTTTCCGCCCACCGATTCAATGTAATGACGGGCCGCCTCCCGGCGATCCTCGGGGTTTTCGATCATGCGCGCCCATGTTTCGGGCGTGTAGCTGAAGCGCGTGAGATACATGGCCATGGTTTTTTCCTCCGCCAGAACAATACAGTAAACGCTCAAGCCGGAAGGAACGCCAATCATTTCCAATGCGCGAACGGGCAAAAAACTATGCGCCGGACCTGCAATCGGCGCGGATGCCGACAAATGCTGCCGGGCAAGTTGACGCTGCTACCAAAGCTGCTAAAAAGCCAGCCATCGAGTGATTGGGGCGCAAATCGGTGGGAAACGCCGATTTTTGAAAATCAACCGTTTGGTGATTGTTCAACCCTTTCAATCAGATGGAAGAGTGTCCGAGTGGTTTAAGGAACCGGTCTTGAAAACCGGCGTGCGGGAAACCGTACCGTGGGTTCGAATCCCACCTCTTCCGCCATGCTGCCGGTCGGCAGGATTTTTGCTCCCTCGCTGGATCTCGCAATGACGGTCGATCGGCGGAAATCATCCTGCTTTATGGGGCATTGCCCATCTTGGGATCAAGAGGCTGCTATGCCGCAGCTCAACCCTCCAGTTGATCCGCATTCTCGGTCAGGATTTTGACGAGACATTACAGCGAGACGGTCGCCGCCCTGGTTTTCAAGGGGCTGACGGCCGAATATCTGATCCATCGCTGCGTGCCGGTCGGCAAGGATGACACCGTCCTTTTCCATGCCGCGGCAGGCGGTGTCGGCTCGATCGCCACCCAATGGCTGAAGCATCTCGGCGCCACCGTGATCGGCACAGTCGGCTCGGAGGAAAAGGCCGCAATCGCGCGGGCAAATGGCTGCGACCACGCGATCGTCCATACCAGCGAAGATTTCAAAGCCCGCATTGCCGAGATCACCGGCGGCAAGGGCGTGCACGTCGTCTACGACTCCGTCGGCGCCGATACCTTCGCCAGATCCCTGGATTGCCTGCGCCCGCGCGGCACGCTTGTCAGCTTCGGGGAAGCCTCCGGCCCCGTGCCGCCCTTGAATGTTGCGTCGCTCGGCGCAAAGGGATCGCTGTTCGTCACCCGTCCGTCCATCGCCCACTATACGGCCGACCGCAGCGAGTACGAGGCGGCGGCGAGGAACCTCTTCGCCGCCATCGAGGCCGGTATCGTCAAAGCGCCGAATGTATCGAAATACAGGCTCGGCGAGGCCGCGAAAGCCCATGAAGATATGGAAGCCCGCCGAACGCGCGGATCGATCATCCTCATTCCGTGAGGTCGCGTCATGCCATCTGTATCGGCAACTGAAGACGCCGCACCCGCTCACGAAAGCAGCGAGTAGACCCAGATGCCGATAGAACCCCAGAAGATAACGGGCGCAAGTATCATCCCCGCAATGATGACCTTCGTCACAGCAAAAGCTCCGAAATTTCACTCATCCCGCGAATCTATTGCACCGGCAGAAGGGTTGGTATGGGGTACGAAGTCCGGGATTGATCGGACTTTGGTCTGAGATTCGATTGTTACCGCATATTCCAAATCGGGCCGCCGGCATCGATGGAGCTTGCAGCTATATCTCCGCTCCTTGTGCGCCGGACCAACCGAAAGCGGTCAGCCGCGCGATGAAGCGCTCCTTCTGAGCGTGGCGTTCAAAGATCGAATGCAGGCGGCGGGTGAATTCGGCGGTGTCGCCGTTCTCCGCGGCGATCGTCTTCAAGTCCATGAGGAGACTGGCGGCCCTGTCATAGCCGGGAGCTTTGCGGCGTTCGATCTCGAACTCGATCTCAGGCCAGATGCTATCGCCCTGCTCTATGATCGCGTTTAGCCGCGCGCGGCGAGCACCGGCCTCCTCCGCCTCTTTCCGTTTTCGTTCCGCCGCCAGCCGCTCCTCTTCCTCGCGCTTGCGCATATCGCGAATGGCGCCGGCGCGGGCCTGCAGCTCCGCCATCGTTGGCGCCGGGCTAGCTGAGGAGGCCACGGCGGCAGAGAGGCTACGGGCGCGTTCTCGCAATTCGGTTGCCAAATATGGATCACCCTCGATCAGGCGGGCAAGCATCGTCGTCTTCTCATTGTCGGGCAAGCCGGCTGCGAAGCGCCGGATGGCATCGGATGCCATGGAGCGGTCCGAATCCGTCTCTACCGGGCGTTCGGCGGCCGCGGCAACGAGGTGGGGATCGAGACGGAAAAATTGCGCGAAAGCTTCAAGCTCGTCGGTCATCGGGCCGATCCCAGGCAGGGGTGCCACCGCATCCTGCGCGACAGAGCCCTCCTGGACGGCCATCAGCCAGACCAGATAGAAGAGCCTGAAATCCCCTCGCAGCACATCCGCACGCAACGGCGTCAGCGCCGCGAGCCAGCCCGACCCCTCCTCCCAATCGTCATCCTCAGGCTCCCAATCGTCATCTTCAAACCCCGATTCCTGGCTGCGGATGTCGACGATCAGGTGTTCGCCCGAGGTGGTCAATTCGGCGCACTCGGCCGCGCCGAAAAATTCCTCGATGCGCCGCTGATCGATCAACCGCTTGGGGAAACGGATCATCAGCCGCCGCGTTCCCCAATTGGCGAGATAGAGGTGCATGTCGAACCAGCGTTGCATCAGCTCCGCCGGGTCGCCTTTGAAGTCGCCCCAGTTGTAGGAGTTGGTGAAGCTCGTGGCGGTGATCCGCGCCCGCGTCGATAAATTGCGAAGGGCCTGGCGATCCGCATCGCGAAGCGGGCGATCGATCGCCTGGAACTCGTAGTATTGATATTCGCTCATGATTGTAGTTACCGAGATTTCATTCGTCGAAGGCAAGCTTGCGCGCCGATACCGCCTCGATCGGACCGGATGCGGCACATCGTCAGCTTCGAGGATTCGAAGGGCCCCGGCAAGCGTCATCCCGGAATGGAGATGCGGGCGAACGTGGCATGAGTTCCTCGCAGGCCGCGATAGTCGCCGATTTCTCAAGAGCGTTGGCCGCAGCCGAATTCTCGTTCGGGGATAGACTGATCCATTGCTTATTGCGCGCCATATCCTCGGCCCATATTCTAGGTATCGAACGGTATCCCACGAACCAGGCGGGATGGAAAAGCAAATTACAAAAAGCGAGCAGTGCGATGAAATTGGGCTGGCAGCCACGGAAATGGCTCGAGAAAAAGACCAAGCGGGGTATCCGCGGCTACCCCATCGGTACGATCGCTTACTATGGTCCCGACAACCGCCGCGCCACCAAGGTGGCCGTCAGCATCATCCCGGCGCCGGATGCGGAGTTGACCGATATGCGCCGGTGGTTTGCCGAAACCGGCGATCTCAGAACAGACGACGCCATTATCGCTGAGATCGCGGCATTCCTGCGCGAAAACGACGTGAAATCGGTGGCGGCGATGGATGGAATCTTCGGCTGCCCTCACGAAGAGGGAATCGACTATCCGGTCGGCGAGGCTTGTCCGGCTTGCTCCTATTGGAACGGGCGAAACCGCTTCACAGGTAAGCTTGAGGCAGATTGAATTCCCGACGGCTTGTGCTCGATAGATCCGGTCCAAGCGCGGTCATGCTCCTTCGGAACTGGTTCGGCGACGGTAGGTCCCGACCGCAATGGTGAGCGCGACGGCGATCAATGCCGCTGCGACGCCGAAGGTGATCTGCATGCCTGCATTCACGGCCTCGGGACGTGCCGTAGCGATCTCGGGCGTTGCCGATCCATATGCAAACACGGCCCCCATGACGGATGCGCCGGTAATCAGCCCGAGATTGCGCGACAGGTTGAGCATGCCGGAGATGACGCCGCGCTGGTCGGGCTGCACATCCGCCATGACGGCTGTGTTGTTGGCTGCCTGGAACAGTTGATAGCCTGATGTCAGCATGGCGATACCGGCGATGTAGCCGGCAATTCCGGGCAGTACGGCGAGAGCGATGGAGCCGGCGGCCATGGCGACGAGCCCTGCGGCAACCACGAAGGGCGCGTCCAGGCGATCGACCAGGCGACCGGCCGGGACACCGCTGAGGATGGAGATCGCCGGACCGATCGACATGACGGCTCCAACCAGCGCTTCGCCGAGCCCGAGCGCGCGGGAGAGATAGAAGGGCGCAACCACCAGCGTCGCCATCATCACGGTCGAAACGAGCGCGTTCATCGCCAGGCTGGCGGTGAGCACGCGGTTGCGGAACACCGACAACTCGATCAACGGCGATGCCGTTCTCGCCTCGGTGAAGACGAAGAGACCGGCGCCGAAACCGGCTGTCAGCAGCAGGGCGAGGTTCAGCAGGCCAAAGCTGCCATGTCCGATCGTCATCGCCAGCGCATAAGCCGACAGCGTAAGAGCAAGCAACAGCGTGCCCGCTGTATCGAAGCCCGCCCGCCCCTTCTTCCGTCCGCCGTCGTCCGGCAGAAAGCGATAGGCGAGAACGAAGGTCGCAACGCCGAGCGGCACGTTGACGAGGAAGATCGCCGGCCAGCCGAAACAGGCGATCAGCAGGCCGCCGAGCGACGGCCCAAGAGCGGTGCCGACCGCCGACATCGTTCCAAGCAGCCCCATGGCGCTCCCGGTCCTCGCCCTCGGCACCGTTTCACCGACAAAGGCCATGGTCAGCGCCATCATGATCGCCGCGCCCAGACCCTGCAGCGCGCGCGCTGCAATCATCAGCCACAGCGTCGTCGCAAGGCTGCAGAGGACCGAAGCCAGTGTGGAGAGCAGGATGCCGCTGAGCAGCAGCCGTCGCCGGCCGGTGACATCGCCGAGCCGCCCGACGCTGACGATCAGGGTGGTGATGGCAAGGAGATAGGCGAGCACGATCCACTGCACGTCCTGGAAGAAGGCGTCGAAGCTCCGCGCCAGGCTTGGCAGGCCGACATTGGCGATGCTGGTGCCGAGCGATGGCAGCAGCATGGAGAGGGAAAGGCTGGCGAGTGCCCAGCGGACGGAATAGGTGGGTTCGGCGACGGCCTCGCCTGGCTCTGCAATGATCGGTTTCACCGTAGACTCCGTATTTTCGCTCCCAGGAACGGAGCCGCCGGAAACATAGTCCTCCGACCGACATGGCGGAACGCGCAGCATTTGCATTCTATCCATGCGTTGGACGCCATATGAAGCCGTGTTATATCGGCTGCATGTCGCCACCCGATCTCAACCTGCTCGTCACCCTGGATGTGCTGCTTGCCGAAGGCAGCGTTGCCCGCGCCGCCGATAGGCTACGGCTCAGCCCGTCGGCGATGAGCCGGGCGCTGGCGCGACTGCGCGAAACAACGGGCGATCCGCTGCTGGTGCGCGCCGGCCGCGGCCTCGTCCCCACGCCCCGGGCGCTGCAACTGCGCGAGCGGGTCGGCCGGATCGTCGAGGATGCGCAAGCGGTGCTGCGCCCCGCCGCGGCGCTTGATCTCAAACGCCTGGTGCGGACGTTCACGCTGCGCGCCAGCGAAGGCTTCGCCGAGAGCTTCGGGCCCGATCTCATCGCCCGCCTCGGTGGGCAAGCGCCGGGCGCGCGGCTGCGCTTCGTACAGAAGCCGGATAAGGATAGCGCCCCGTTGCGCGACGGGAGCGTCGACCTGGAAACCGGCGTCGTCGGCGAAACGATGGGACCGGAGGTGCGGGCGCAGGCCTTGTTCCGTGATCGTTTCATCGGCGTCGTGCGCATCGGGCATCCTCTCTGCCAGGGCGAGCTCACGCCCGCCCGATATGCGGCTGGCCGGCACATCGCCGTCTCCCGCCGCGGGCTCGACAAGGGACCGATCGATGAAGCTCTGAATGCGCTCGGGCTCGAACGGCAGATTGCCACGATTGTCGGCGGATTTTCCACGGCGCTGGCGCTCGCCCGCGCTTCGGATCTTATCGCCTGCGTTCCGGAACGGCACACGCAAGCATTGCGCCAGGGAATGCACAGTTTTCCCCTGCCCTTTCCAATCTCTGAAATCACGGTTTCCTTGCTCTGGCATCCGAGGATGGATGCCGATCCGGCCCATCGCTGGCTGCGCGGCTGCGTTCGGGATGCCTGCGCGGCGACGTGATCGACTGGCGAAGCAGCACCGCGGGCAGACGATCGATCCGTTCGTAATAGTTGACTATCCCGTGTCGACGTGATTTCCCGCCGGAGATCATCAGGCGAATTTATCAGGCGGGAACATCATGGCCGACGACATCATCGTAAAGGACAGCAACGGAGGCCAGCTTCACGACGGCGATTCCGTAACGCTGATCAAGGACCTCAAGGTCAAGGGAACCTCGGAGACGCTGAAGCGGGGAACATTGGTCAAGGGCATTCGCCTGACCGACAATCCAGGCGAGATCGAGTGCAACACCAAGCAGGTCAAGGGCCTGGTGTTGAAAACGGAATTCCTCAAGAAGGCATAGGATCGGCCTCAACGGCCCCCTCCTGGGGCACTTCCTCGGTGATCACCTCGAAGCGGGAAAGCACGGCCGGGCCGAAGGCCGTCGACATCGCGACGTCGGTGGCGTCGCGGCCGGTCCCCATCAGGATTCTGCCGATGCGCGGCGTGTTGTGGCGGGCATCGACCGTATGCCAATGGCCGCCGAGAAAGACCTCGAACCAGGCGCTGAAATCCATCGGATTGGGATCGATCGGAACGCCGATATCGCCGAGATAGCCAGTGCAATATCTGGCCGGGATATTCATGCATCGGCACAGCGCGATGGCGAGATGGGCAAAGTCCCGGCAGACGCCTGCCTTGTCGACGAAGCCGCCATGCGCGGTCCGGAGAAGGTCGGCCTTCTGGTAGTCGAAGGTGATGTGGTCGTGGACGAAATCGCAGATCGCCTGGACGCGCGCCCAGCCGAGCGGCGTCGGCGAGAAGGTTGCCCAGGCGAAATCGGCAAGCCTGTCGGTGTCGCAATAGCGGCTGCCGAGCAGGAAGACGAGCACCTCGTCCGGCAGGTCGTTGATCGCGTGCTGGACGGCGTCGTCGGGAACGACGTCGGGTTGGCCGCTGTCGTAAATCTCGAATTCGGTGGAGATCGTCGTTACTCCAGCCGGGGCGACGATCCGGCTGCAGGCATTGCCGAAACCGTCGGTATATTCCCAGGCCTCGATCGGCCGGTCGAATGTCAGAACCTGATCGCTGAGAAGATCGGCGCGGCGCGAAGGATGAATGTTGAGAGCGAGCAGCATCGGCGTCGGCTGTATGCATTCATAGCCCAGATGAAACCCGGCGCGTATTTTCATGGTGGCGTCCTCGCGTCCCGCACAGATGGCGTGACTATGCAACGTCGATCGTCCTGCCCGGTTCCCGCAGCCGCGATTGTCGCCGCCCAAATCTCGGGAAGTCCGACGTCACTTCGTGGTGACGTTGACCTGCACCGTCATGCTGTCGAAATCCGTCCCGTCGCCATCGTAGCTGCCGCTCAACGGGACCGCCTGGCGCGGATCGCGGGCGACGGCGACACGAATAAGATCGCGGTTGCCGACGATCCCGTTGGTCGGATCGAACTCCGCCCAGCCGGCGCCGGGAAGATAAACCTGGCACCATGCATGGGTGGAACCGCCGCCGAGCACGGTGGAGCCGTCCCGGTCGGGAACATAGACATAGCCCGTGACGAACCGCGCCGCGAGGCCGAGGACGCGTGCCGCCTCCATCATCAGCAGCGCGAAATCCCGGCAGGTGCCGGAGCGAAGCTGCAAAGTCTGCAGCGGCGTCTGCGTTCCGTGCTCCATCCGGCGCGCATAGACGAAGCTTTCGCGGATGGCGTAACAGAGCGTCATCAGCATATGCCCGGTCTCCGTCGGACGCCCCTGGCGCACGAACCGGTGCGCCCAGCGTCCAACCTCGTCGTTGGGGTCGGGATAATGGCGCTGCATCGCCGGCGTCAGATCGGCAATCTCGTCCTTGTCGTAGGAGAACGGATAGGTGAGGGCCTGATCGTCCACCTTGAGATCGAGGGCAACCTGGGGCGTATGATCGAGCGTGATCCAGGTTTCGAAGCGAAGCTCGGACGCCGGCCTGGAAATATCGATGAGCGCCACGCAATTGCCGAAAACATCGTGGATCCAGCGCACATGACTTTCCTCAGGATATATCGTCAACGACGCTTCGATCAGCCGCTGGTCGAAACTGTCGCGCGGCCGGAACATCAAGCGATGCTCGCCGAAATCGACATCCCTGACGTAACGATAGGACGTCATGTGGCGGACGGAGAATATCGTCATAGGCCGCCTTTCCTCTGTGTGAGGCGCGCCCTGCCCGCTTCCCGCTTATCCCGATTTCTTGTCATATAAGCACATGCGAAAGATTGTTATTCTGCATTCACCGATCGGCGGCAGAGCCGTCCAACCTAAGAGGATAAAATGCATATCATCTGGGACGTTCTGACGCTTATGCTGACAATCGGCTCGCTCTATGGCGGTCGCGAATATCGGATTATTCGCGCCCGTGCCCGCGCCCAGAACTGGGGCAACTTCTGATCCGATTCCGAAGCCTGATCGTATAGGCTGCTGCCGGAACGGTGGCGGATACGTCGAATGACGTAAAGCCACACGCTTAAGGAAATGCTTCATTAGCAGAGACGGCGTCTATCCGTCCATTCTTCCTGTTATTGCAAGCCCGCCTCACCCCAGGCGGGCTTTTTTTTCGCCGTGATGCTTTTTTCCGCGCCGTACTTCTTGGCGCGCTCCTTATTTCTTGGCGCCTGCGGAAAGCACCCGATGTGTCGCATTGTCCATGGCGTGGCTCGCCTCCTGTCCATCCTTCTTCAACCCGTATGCGGTATTGCCGCAGCCGGAAAGTGTGAGAAGGCAGATGCAGGCGACGGCGATTGCGGCTTTTGACATCAAGTTTCCCCGGATCGATTGGCGATAAGGGAAAGATGATGCATTCCCCGGCAAAATCAATCCACCGGCGCGCCCTGCCGACGAACTGCTGCGGAGCGTCATCGCCAAGGCCGACCGGATGAAGTATACGGTGCGCGGCGGTGCAAGCGTCACGGCTCGCGCACGCGGCGACCGTGTGTGGGTCGACGTCCGTGACACCGGGATCGGCATCGAAGCCGAGCATCTTGGGCATGTCTTCGAAGAGTTCTACCAGGCTCACAATCCAGGCAGCGGCCGTACGCATGGCCTCGGCATCGGCCTTTCGGTCGTGCACCGCCTGTCGCGCTTGCTGGATCATCCGGTGGATGTTCGTTCTCGCCCCGGTCGCGGCAGCCGCTTTCGGCTGGTGCTGCCGGTCGCGAGTCCGTCGAGCTTCAGCTTCATGACGTCAATTCCGAATTCGGACTGAAGGCGATTTGGTGCGGATGGCTTGCCGGCTCCCGGTCGGGCGATCTGCCGATATGAAACGGGACGAATTGCGAAACTTTCGCCACGCAGGCCCGGATAGGTGACCGCTGTGACGGGGTCTAGGTAGCGCATTATGGGGCAACGGAGGATGGAGCAACTGGCCTCCTTCCTTCCGGCATGACTTTCGACACTTCCGTTCCCGCGCGACGCAGTCGACTATTGCGCTGGAGATTCTGGACTGGGCGGTCGCAAAGCGTCCCATCCGAAGGACCCGCCCGGAAAAAGCAACCGTCCCTTCGTCGGACACGACATCAATACACTGAGACGAATTCAGAGCAGAGGCATTAAATGACCAATAGGAAATACTCGTGGGCCGGCAACCTTTCGCGTTTCGTTGGAAGGCCCGTGGCGGTACTGGCTGCACTAGCGCTGCATGCCGGCATAGCCATCGCTCAGCTCGCCGTGCCCGGCACGTCGGTTACGATGACGCCGCCGGAGGGCTTTACGATTGCCGGTGGGTTTACTGGCTTTGAGAATGTCGAAAAGAAGGGCAGCTTCCTCGTCGCAGAGTTTCCTGCGGAAGCCGCCTCACAGCTCTCGGGCCTTTTTGCTGATCAAAGCGGCGCGGCCGCCGCTTTCGCGCAGAAGGGCATAACGGTCGAAAGCCGTGAGGAGATCGACAACGCTGACGGCGACACGATCCCACTCCTGCGCGGAAGCCAGGAAGCGAATGGCGTGACGCTCGAAAAATGGATGGCGCTATACGCGGCTGACAAGGTCGTTATGATCACGTTCCAGATCCCCAAGGACAGCGACCTTGACGAGGACGCGATGAAGGCGGCCTTCGCTTCCGTGAAACTCGCTGGCGCTGCGAGCGAGCCGGAGGGTGATCCGCGGCTTGCTGAACTGCCGTATGAACTCGACATTGTCGAACCGTTTCGCTTGGCGAGCGTCACGAACCATACCGGCGCGCTCCTGACCGTCGGTCCCAAGGACGTCGATCCGGAGGCCACGCAGCCGCAGATCGTCGTAACCTATACGCAAACCGGCGCCCCGGCCGGCGACCTGAAAACCTTTGCCAACATTGTCATGAACGCACTCGGCGACGACGTTACCACCGAAACGCAGGAAGACACCATGTTTGCCGACCTCGACGGCATCGCCAGCCATGGCACTTTTACAGAAAACGGTGTGAAGAAGAACTTTGTTCAGATTGTCGCCCCGACGGGAAGCGGTGCATTTATCGGCTTCATTGGTACCGCCTCGCAAGACAAATACGAAGGCTTGAAGGACGTGATGGAGGAAATCGCCGCGTCGGTAGCGATCAAAGGCTGACGGATCGCACACACCGAGGGAGAGCTGGATGATGAACAAACCTCTCCGCGCAAAGTCGCGCAAACTCCCGTTGATCCGCCTGGTCTTGTTCATGATGATCGGACTGTTGGCTTCAGATCCGCAATATGCCGCGGCCGCGGCTCTCGTTCAATTGTCACCTCTCTTCGCCGGTGAGGATCTGGCGGCAAAGAGCTTTGCAACCAAAGGAATAACCGTCGCTGGGCGCCAAGAAATCGAGACTAGGTTTGCGGGGCTTCTCGAAACCTGATTTGCCCCACCTGCCCGACATATCTCTTTGCGCCTCAAAAGGCGCGGCATCCATAACAGAAGCATCCTATGAAAAATCGGAGAAATATATTGTGGCCGTGGCTGGGTATCCCCTTGTTGATGCTGGGGACACTTGCCGGCTGTTCCGGTTCACAGCGTATGCTCCAGTACGAGACACGTCCGTCGCCTTGGAAGATCTACTACGTTCGCACACATCATCTGTCCGTTGGAACCACCTATCACTATGAAGTGCGCTTCAGGGCGCAGCGTTTCGCAATCCCGAAAGAACTGCTGGGGAGTCCCGGAGACATTGACGAGTTCGAGTCGGTGACCGCGCCCGAGACCGCAATCCATATCGGGGATACGATCACCCTCGTGTTCAGCCATGGCGTTCAAGAAAAGAGTGGCACGCTCTCTTACGGTGGACGGCGTGTTGTCCGGGCACAAGCGATTGATGAAACGAAGGTAAGCCTTCGCGGGCTGGACGGCCGAGGGGCCGCGGTCATTGAGCTGGAAGCGAGCCGGCCCTGAACAGATGATCAGGCGCCGGGGCGCAATGGGCACGGCTTGGCAGCACACCCATAAAGGTCGAACAAGAAGAGTTTCAATTCATGCAAGAATTGCAGCGAGATCTGATGTATTAAATTTTAACTAAATGCCATACTTAACTATTCATTAACAATATACTTGCGCGCCGTCCTCTTCCGCTTATGCTTATGCAAAGGGGAGAAGAACAATGTTTACAAAAAGCCTGATCATGCCGTTGGGATTCGCAATGCTTGCCATTGCCGGCCTGTTGTTCCAGATTGCTTCCTACGCGTTGCACTCCCCCGTGACCATGCTGCAGCCGTAAGTCACATAAGTTGTTGAACCGGCAGGCAATCTCGTAACTGGGAGTGGAACTTCCTTTCGTTTCGTGCATTCTGTGACTCGTTTTGCCAGGAGGGAGATAACCATGGAAAACGCAGGCGTGGGTTGGATTGCAGCCATCATCATCGGTGGCATCGCCGGATGGCTGGCGGAAAAAGCCATGAGCAGCAACATGGGTTTGCTCATGAACATATTGCTCGGCATCGTCGGCGCCATCGTCGCCAACTGGATCCTGGGTCTGTTGCACATCCAGCCGCTGGCCGGTTGGCTGGGTTATCTGATCACCGGCTTCGTCGGTGCCTGCATTCTGATTTTCGTCGGCCGCGCCATACGCCGCTGATTGCCGCTGATGCAGCGGACACAATTCAAAAGCCGGGCGCGCTTCGCGTCCGGCTTTTCTCTTTCCCGACCAGCTTTTCTCTTTCCCGAATTGTCTTTCAGCGGCGGCTCAGCAGGCCGAAAACATAGGCGATGCCTGCCGTCACCGCGAGCGCCATCAGCGGCTCTTCACGAACCTTGTCGCGCAGTTGTTCGGTCATCAGCGACGCCTCGTCGGTAACCGCCGACTTTGCCCCCTGCCCGAGCGCGACCACGCTTTCCGTCAGCCGGGAGAGATCGTTGCGAAGGGCTGCGACCTGCGCCGACAGGTCGTCTGCTGCCATATCAGCCTTGACGCGCGCAGCGGTGGATTCGGCGGAAGCGGTTTTCAATTCAGCCATGGTCTGCTCCTGTTGCATGGGATGCCGCTTCAACGAAATGGCGGCCCGAAAGGTTCCGCCGCAACCGATCTTTTGTTGGCCGCAAAGCCGCCGCGGATAAGCGGCGGGCTTGTGCAGCTTTTCGCGCGACAAACCCTTCATTTCCTGTCGGGTTTGTTTTAAGGAACGTCGAATGTCCGCCCGCGCGCGGCTCAATGATACTGCGAGGTTTGCGTTTCCATGTTCCATATCCTGAGAAGAGCTGCTCAGACCTGGGTTGCCAAGCTGCTCCTGCTTCTCCTCGTCGTCTCCTTCGGCGCCTGGGGCGTGTCGCATCAGCTCTTGTCGGGCGGCAACAGCACCACGGTGGTAACCGTCGGCGATCAGCATGTGGACGTCAACGAATTCCACCTCGCTTATCAGCGCCAGGTGGCAAGCCTCGGCCAGCAGTTCGGCATGCGCCTCACCCCGGAACAGGCCCGCGCCTTCGGCGTCGAGCAGCAGGTGCTCGCCCAGCTCGTCGCCGGCGCCTCGCTCGACCAGCTCGCCGAGGACATGAACCTCGGCCTGTCCGAAGACCGCCTCGCCCAGCTGATCGCCGACGATCCGGCTTTCAAGGCCGTCAACGGCAAGTTCGACCGCGAACTCTTCGTCTCGCGGCTGCGCAATGCCAATATCCGCCAGGACGATTACATCAAGGAGCGCAGCAAGGTGGCCGTCCGCAGCCAGGTCGTCGATGCCATCTCGAACGGCTTCACCGCCCCGAAGACGCTGGTCGACGCGCTGAAGCTCTACGGCAATGAAAGCCGCAGCATCGATTATCTGCTGCTCACCAACGCCAATATCGAGCCGATCAAGGCGCCTGCCGACGACGTGCTGGCGGCGTGGTTCGAGAGCGTCAAGCAGCGCTACCAGGCGCCTGAGTACCGCAAACTCGTCTATCTCTCGCTGCAGCCCGCCGATATCGCCGACGCCGCGACCGTCACCGACGACCAGATCCACGAAGCCTTCGACAAGAGCAAGGATACCTACCGCACGCCGGAAAGCCGCACCATCGAACAGCTGACCTTTGCCAGCAAGGATCTTGCCGCTGCCGCCGAAACCGCGCTGAAGGGCGGCACCAGCTTCGACCAGCTGGTCTCCGACCAGGGCAAGACCGCAAGCGACGTGCTGCTCGGCGAATTCACCAAGGACAAGGTTCCCGACCAGGCCGTTGCCGATGCGGCATTCGCAGTTTCGAAGGACGGCGGCACGACACCTGTCGTCGATGGCTCCTTCGGCTCCGTCATCCTGCGCATCACCAACATCAAGCCGGAAACCACCCGGAATTTCGACGAGGTGAAAGAGGACATCCGCAAGCAGCTGGCGCTTTCCAATGCCTCGCAGGAAGTGATCAACGTTCATGACCGCATCGAGGATCTGCGCGCCGGCGGGGCCACGCTCGAGGATATCGCCGGCCAGCTGAAACTGAAGGCCGTGACCGTCGACGCCGTCGATATGACCGGCGCCGACAAGGACGGCAAAGAGGTCAAGGATATCCCCGTCAAGCAGCAGCTGCTCGGCGAAGCCTTCAAGACCGAGGTCGGCGTCGATGCGCCGCCGCTGCCGATCGGCAATGACGGCTATGTCTGGTTCAACGTCCGCGAAATTACCCCGACCCGCGAGCGCCCGGTCGCCGAGGTCCGCGAAAAGGCGGTCGAGGACTGGACGGCCGAACAGCAGAAGGCCGAACTCGCCAAGAAGGCCGACGCATTGAAGGCCGAAGCCGCCAAGGGCACCGCGCTTGCCGATATCGCAACGCCGCTCGGCATTGCCGTCGAAAGCAAGAGCGGCGTCACCCGCTCCACCGATGATCCGGTGCTTGGCCGCGCCGGCGTCACCGCCGCCTTCTCCGGCCCCATCGATGCGGTTGCGAGTGCTGTCGGCGCCGATCCCTCGACGCAGATCCTGATGAAGGTCACCGAGGTCAACAGCGAGCCGACCAGCGACGCGCTGAACAACCGCGATGCCCAGATCACCGCCATGGCCAATGCCGCCGGCGACGATATTCTCGATCAGATGGTCAACCTGCTGCAGACGCAGTACGGCGCGCAGATCAACCAGACGCTCGCCGAACAGGCGACGCTTCGTTAGGAGGCCTTATGACCGATCTGAAGCCGTTCCTGGCCAAGGCCGCAAGCCGCGAGCCGCTGACGCGTGACGAGGCCCGCGCCGCCTTCGACATTCTGATGTCGGGCCAGGCGACGCCCTCGCAGATCGGCGGCTTCCTGATGGCGCTGCGTGTGCGCGGCGAAACCGTCGACGAGATCGTCGGCGCCGTCACCGCGATGCGCTCGAAGATGCTGACCGTCGAGGCGCCGGCCGATGCGATCGACATCGTCGGCACTGGCGGCGATGCCAGCGGCACCTACAATATCTCGACGCTGGCGGCGCTGATCGTTGCCGGCGCCGGTGTTCCCGTCGCAAAACACGGCAACCGGGCGCTGAGCTCGAAATCGGGCGCGGCGGACAATCTGGCCGCACTCGGCGTCAAGCTCGATGTCGGCCCCGAGATCATTTCCCGCTGCATCACCGAGGCCGGCGTCGGCTTCATGTTCGCCCAGCTTCATCATTCCGCCATGCGCCATGTCGGCCCCTCCCGCGTCGAACTCGGCACCCGCACCATTTTCAACCTGTTGGGCCCCCTTTCCAGTCCGGCCGGCGTCCGCCGCCAGCTGCTCGGCGTCTTCTCGCCGCAATGGCTGGTGCCGCTTGCCGAAGTCATGCGCGATCTGGGTTCCGAATGCGTCTGGGTGGTGCATGGCGACGGCCTCGACGAAATCACCACGACCGGCATCACCCAGGTGGCCGCGCTCGAAGACGGCAAGATCCGCACATTCGTGCTGTCGCCGGCCGATTTCGGCGTCAGCCCTTGCGTGCTCGCAGACATCAAGGGCGGCGACGGTGTTGCCAATGCCGCAGCACTTCGCGAGGTGCTGGGCGGCGCGAAGAACGCCTATCGGGATATTTCGCTCGCCAATTCTGCAGCATCCCTCGTCATCGCCGGCAAGGTCGAAACGATCCGCGACGGCATGACGCTGGCCGCGCAGTCGCTCGATAGCGGCGCCACCGCGCTCGCCCTCGACAAACTCATCGCCGTTTCCAACGATATCGACTAGGATTGCCCGATGACCGATATCCTGAAGAAGATCGAACTTTACAAGCGCGAGGAGATCGCCGCCGCCAAGGCTGCGGTGTCGCTTGCCGACCTGAAGGCGATGCAGGCCGGCCAGTCCGCGCCGCGCGGTTTTTACAAGGCGCTCACGGCCAAGCGTGACGCCGGCCATTTCGGTCTGATCGCCGAGATCAAGAAGGCGAGCCCGTCGAAGGGCCTCATTCGTCCGGATTTCGATCCGCCGGCGCTGGCAAAGGCCTATGAGGCTGGTGGCGCGGCCTGCCTTTCCGTGCTGACCGACACGCCGAGCTTTCAGGGCGCGCCGGAGTTCCTGACGGCGGCACGGGCCGCCTGCGCGCTCCCCGCTTTGCGCAAGGATTTCATGTTCGAGACCTATCAGGTCCATGAGGCGCGCGCCTGGGGAGCCGACTGCATTCTGCTCATCATGGCGTCGCTCACCGATGACGATGCCGAACGGCTGCAGGACGAAGCTTTCTCGCTCGGCATGGACGTGCTGGTCGAGGTCCACGACGCTGACGAGATGGAGCGGGCGCTAAAGCTGTCCTCGCCGCTCATCGGCATCAACAACCGCAACCTCAGGACCTTTGAGGTCAGCCTGACGGTCAGCGAGACGCTTGCTTCCATGGTTCCGGCAGATCGCCTCCTCATAGGCGAAAGCGGCATCTTCACCCATGCCGATTGCAAGCGCCTGCAGGCCGTCGATATCAGCACCTTCCTTGTCGGCGAAAGCCTGATGCGAAAGGACGACGTGACGGCCGCCACCCGCGCGCTGCTCTTCGGCGAAGCCGCCATCGCGGCCGAATGATATGAGCGGCGGAAAGCCCGGCCTCACCCATATCGATGCCTCAGGCGAGGCGCATATGGTCGACGTCTCAGACAAGGCCGAGACGGTGCGCATCGCCACGGCCGAAGGCCATGTGAAGATGGCGCCGGAAACCCTCACGCTGATCCGCCAAGGCAATGCCAAGAAGGGCGATGTGATCGGCACGGCGCGCCTTGCCGGCATCATGGCGGCCAAACGCACCGCCGATCTCATCCCGCTCTGCCATCCGCTGATGCTGACCAAGGTCACCGTCGAGATCGAGGAAGACGCCGCCCTGCCCGGACTGCGCGTCACGGCAACCGCCAAGTTGACCGGCAAGACCGGTGTGGAGATGGAGGCGTTGACCGCCGTCTCGGTTGCTTGCCTCACGATCTACGACATGGCCAAGGCCGCCGACAAGGCAATGGAGATCGGCGGCGTCAGGCTGCTCGAAAAATCCGGCGGCAAGTCGGGCGATTTCCGTCATCCGGAGGCGAGATGAACCTTCTCCCGGTCACCGAGGCTTTAAGCCGCTTGCTTTCTCGCGCAAGGCCAGTCGCGATATCGGAGACGTTGCCGCTCGCCGAGGCCGTAGGCCGCATCTTGGCCGTCGATCTCAAGGCCGGGATAACCCAACCGCCCTTCAACGCGTCGGCCATGGATGGCTATGCGCTGCGCCGCGACGATGCGCCGGAGCCGGGCGCCGTGCTGAAGGTCATCGGCACATCTTCAGCTGGCCATGCCTTTGAAGGAAACGTCGGCAAGGGCGAGACCGTCCGCATCTTCACCGGCGCCCCCGTTCCGTCGGGCGCCGACAGCGTCCTGCTGCAGGAGGATGCCGAGAAGATCGAAGGCGGCATCCGCACCAATTTCCCGGTCCGGCAGGGTCAGCATGTGCGTCCCCGCGGCCAGGATTTTACCGAAGGCGAAGCGGTGCTCTCGGCCGGCACTGTGCTCGATTTCTCGCGGCTGACGGTGGCGGCCGGCATGAACCGGCCCGATGTCGAGATCCTCAAACGCCCGCTGATCGCCATCCTCGCAACCGGCGACGAACTGCTGCCGCCCGGAAGCACGCCCGGCCCTTCACAGATCATCGCCTCCAACACGTTCGGTATCGCAGCCCTTGCCCGTAAAGCCGGCGCCGACGTGCTCGATCTCGGCATCGTGCCGGACGATAAGGCGAGGATCACCGCGGCGATCGACATGGCGCGAGACGCCCAGGCCGATGTCATCGTCACGCTCGGCGGCGCTTCGGTCGGCGACCACGATCTGGTGCAGGCGACGCTGATCGAGGCCGGCATGCAGCTCGATTTCTGGCGCATCGCCATGCGCCCCGGCAAACCGCTGATGGTCGGCAGCTTCGGCGAGACCCATGTACTCGGCCTGCCCGGCAATCCGGTCTCGAGCTTGGTCTGCTCGCTGCTCTTCCTGGAGCCGCTAATCCGCAAACTCGCCTCCCTGCCGCCCGTGCAGCGCGAAGCAATGGTGGAGGCGGCCGTCACGCTACGCGCCAACGACCACCGCCAGGATTATATCAGGGCGAAACTCTCGAAATCCGCCGCCGGAAACTGGCTGACCGAACCCTTCGGCAAGCAGGATTCCTCGATGATGAAGGTGTTTGCCCAAGCCGATTGCCTCATCATCCGCCCGCCGCATGCGCCGGAGCTGCCCGCCGGAGCGCCCTGCCCGGTCATGCTGTTGCGGCCGGATCTTCTGGTATAGTTTCGACTTTCAGCTGCTTCAGGAAAGGGAAAAAACGCCCGCCTGCACTGCCCCGTCGCTGGACCCCGCGCCGAAATCCGCAACCGCATGCGTCGCGATTCGCTGAAGTGCGCCTTGGGGCAGATAGACGCGCTCGGGATCGCCGATCAGCACCTCGATGCCGGAGGCCTGGCAACGCCGCAGGAAAGCCATGACCCGCACGGCGAGCACTGGATCATAAAACAGGTCGCCGACAACGAGGAGATCAGTTGCCTCCGGCGGCGGCGCCTCGATGATATCGGCGGCGATGGCAACGATGTCCACGCCGTTGATCGCCGCGTTGAGACCGATTGCAGCAATGGCATTGGCATCGACATCGACCGCCGTCACCGCGGCCGCTCCGGCTTTGGCCGCAGCGATGGCGACGAGCCCGGAACCAGCGCCGAGATCGACGACGCGGCGGCCGGCGATCACTTCCGGCCGATCGAGCAGATGGCGGGCAAGCACGGCGCCGCCCGCCCAGGGATAGGCCCAGTAGGGCGCTGGATCGGCTTCTCCGCGGCCGGCAAGCCGCCAGAGCCCACTCGCAGGGCCCGCGGTATGGAGCAGGATTTCGGGAATGGCGGGAACGGGTGAAATCGGCAGATGGGCCTGGATGAAGGCGGCCGGATCGGGACGCGGCGTGCCGGAGCGTTTTATCGTCGTCATGCTCCCTGCCTCATTTAGACACAAGTAGTATCCCCGCAAGCGGGGCGAAGGGGATATGCCGCACCCGCCGCCTCAACTTTAACGCCGCGTTTGGCACGTCCCCTCTACCCGTTTACGGGGGTCCGAAGGACGGGTCGAGACAAGTGGCTCGACCCCGGCAAGGGTTAGGGTGAGGGGCAGCCTTCACCAACCAGACAGCAATGCTGCCCCATTGCGAAATCCGATTCAAAAGACCTCATGCGGATGCCGCGTGCCGCCGTTCTGGGAATAAAGCCCCCGCCTGGACCGGCGTAGGGCTGCGGCGAAATCAGCCAGGCTTCTTCTTCGAGAACTTGTTCTTCGGCCCGGCGCCGCCCTTGCCTTCGTATTTCGGGCGTTCGGATTTGGCGCCTTCGGATTTCCCGCCTTCGAATTTTGGCTTGTCGTATTTAGGCTTGTCGAACTTCGGCTTATCTGATCTCGGACCATCGAAGCCAGGCTTGCCGGGTTTCTTGCTCCAGGGTTTGCTATCCTGCCTTTGCTGGCCACTATTGTCGGCTGCAGCATATCCGCCGCCTGGACCCTTGCCGAACTTGTTCTTCGGGCGTTCGTCGCGGAACGTGTCGCCCGGCCGTTCCTCACGCGACGACTTGCCGGCATAGGGTTTCGGCGACGGCGCCCGGCTGAAATCCGGCGTGCCGGAAAGCCTGGTCACGCGGATGCCGCGTTCGAGCGCCTTGTTCGGGCCGATCGCCGCCAGGAAGCTTTCGGCACTCGCTGCCGCGATCTCCACAAAGGTTTCCTCGGGCTGCATCTTGATCGCGCCGATCTCGCGCTTCGTCACATTGCCGTTGCGGCAGAGCATCGGGATCAGCCAGCGCGGCTCGGCATTCTGCTTTCGCCCGACCGAGACGGAGAACCAGACGCTGGCGCCGAAATCCTCGCGCGGTCCCTTCTGCGCCGGCTCGTAAGGCTCGGCATTGTCCCGGCGTTTGCGGCTGCCCCCGTCCTGCACGGTGACCTCGATCAGATCCTCCGGCGCCGAATGATTGGTGCGGTAAAGACGCAGGAAAGCGGCGGCGAGCTTTTCGGCGCCGTGGCTCGAAAGCAGCTGCTGCACCAGCCCCTGTTCTTCCTCCTGCGGCGCTTCGCTGAAGATCGGATCGGCAAGCAGCCGCTCGTCGTCGCGCTCATTCACCTCTTCGGCCGACGGCGGGCGAGCCCAGGCGGCCGAAATACCGGCGTTCTCGAGCAGGCGCTCGGCCTTGCGCCGTGCATTCAGCGGCACGATCATGGCGCTGATACCCTTGCGCCCGGCCCGGCCGGTGCGGCCGCTGCGGTGCAGCAGCGTTTCCGGATTGGTCGGCAGGTCGGCATGGATGACGAGATCGAGGCCCGGCAGGTCGATGCCGCGGGCAGCGACGTCGGTCGCGATGCAAACGCGGGCTCGCCCGTCGCGCATCGCCTGAAGCGCATGGCTGCGTTCGTTCTGCGTCAACTCGCCGGAAAGCGCCACGACGGCGAAATTGCGGTTGTTGAAGCGCGCGGTCAGGTGATTGACGGCAGCGCGCGTCGAACAGAAGACGATGGCGTTGGTCGCCTCGTAATAGCGCAGCACGTTGATGATCGCATTCTCGCGGTCGCTCGGGGCCACCATCAGCGCGCGATATTCGATGTCGATATGCTGCTTTTCCTCGGCGGCGGTGCTGATGCGCACGGCGTTGCGCTGATAGCTCTTGGCAAGCTTGGCGATCGCGGCCGGCACCGTTGCCGAAAACATTAGCGTCCGGCGCTCGTCCGGCGCCGAATCGAGAATGAATTCCAGATCTTCGCGGAAGCCGAGATCGAGCATCTCGTCGGCTTCGTCGAGCACGGCGGCCTTTAGTTCCGACATGTCGAGTGCCCGGCGGCGGATATGGTCGCAGAGACGGCCGGGCGTGCCGACGACGATATGGGCGCCGCGTTCGAGCGCTCGGCGCTCGCTGCGGATATCCATGCCGCCGACGCAGCTGACGATCACCGCACCGGTCATCTCATAGAGCCATTCGAGCTCACGCTTCACCTGCAGGGCAAGTTCGCGCGTCGGGGCGATGACAAGCGCAAGTGGCGCGCCGGCATTGCCGAAGCGCTCCCCGCCTTCAAGCAGCGTCGGCGCCAGCGCCAGGCCGAAGGCGACGGTCTTGCCGGAGCCGGTCTGGGCCGAGACCAGCGCGTCGGAAGCGGCGAGATCAGGATCGAGCATCGCCTTCTGGACCGGGGTGAGTTCGGCGTAACCGCGCTTCTGCAACGCCTTGGCGATCGCCGGAACGACGCCGTTGAATTCTGTCATGGGTTTCGATCTTTCGGAGCTGTCAGGCGCGAAATGCGCCATGGCCGGAGCCAGCCGGCGGGGTATTTGCGCCGTTCCTAGCCGCTCCCGCGGCGATTGTCAAAGCGTGCGGCTTCGCCACAGCCAGGTGTCGATATGGCTCGCCCGGCCGCGCAGCGCCGTTTCCAACGGGCCCTCCATGCGGCCGGCCTGCAGCAGCGCGCTGTCGGGGCCTGCGGCGCGGACGATCTCGGCACTCAGCGCCAGTTCGACGCCATGGAGCGCGGCCACCTCCATCAGCCGGCTGCCCACATTGATCGTGTCGCCCGCCGCGGTGATCTGCTGCCGGTCGCCGGTCCCAAGCCGCGAGGCGACGATCGGGCCGCAATGGGCGCCGACCTTGAAGCCGATCTTCTTCTCGGCAAAACCCGCATGCGCCTGAAGCCAGCCCCGGGTGCGCTCGCACAGGCTGACGGCGCAGGCGGCCGCCCGGGCGGCATCGTCATCGGCTGGCTCCGGCAGGCCGAACAGGATCATCGCCCCGTCGCCCATGAAGCTGGTGATGGCGCCGCCGTGCGCGCGCGCCTCCTCGTCGATCAGTTCGAAGAAACCGCTCAGCACCTCGCTGACCTTGACCGGCCCGAGGTTTTCGCTGAGGCCGGTGAAACCCGAGAGATCGATGAAGATGACGGCGGCGTTCTGGCGCACCGGCCGGGCGAGGAAATTCGGATCGCGCGCCAGCCACTCGCCGAGGCCGGGCGCCTCGATGCGCTGCAGCAGCGCGCTCTGCTCGGCGAAATGGCGGGCGCGGCCGCGGTCGAGCCAGAGTTCGGCTGCGCCGAAGATCAGCGCCGGCGGCAGCGCTGCGGCGATCGGCAGCGCCGCACTCAGCCAGTAGCCATGCGCAAAGGCCGACAGATTGAGCACTGCCCAGACGATCAGCGTCAGCACGATGATGACATAGCCCGCGGCGCTTCGCCGCCAGGCGATCAACGAAACGAGCACGAGCGGCAGCCCAACGGCGGTGCCGGCATCGATCAGCCGTATCCTGTGGTCGCGCACCATGCCGTCGCCGCTGACGAGATGGGTGATCGCCGTCGACATCACTTCGACACCAGGCATGACGGGGTCGAACGGCGTCGGGAAAACGTCGCCGCCGCCGGTGACCGTCGAACCGATGACGACGATGCGGCCGGCAACGGCATCGCCAGAAAGCCCACCATCCAGCGCATCGGCGGCGCTTGATGTGGCGATGCTGCCATGCGCGCCATAGAAGGTCACCGGCAGGCGCTGGCCGATATCGGTGGGAATACGCAGCTTTCCGAGCATGATGGCGCCAGGTTCGATGCTGGGATCGACGCCGAGCGCCACCGAAGCGGCGCGCAGCGGAAAGGCCGGATCCAGCCGCTCCGTGCCGCGCGAAATCAGCGGAATGAAACGCGGCGTGCCGGTCTGGTCGGTTGCGACATTGACGATGCCGACGGCGGCTGCCTCGGCGAAGCGGGGAAGCGGCAACAGAAGCTGGCTTGCCTCGGGGATGGCGGCAAGCGGATCGTTCGCCGCATCGGTGACCTCCTGGCTGCTCCTGGCAAAGGTGGCCGCGGCGGCAATCACGCTCGGCCCTTGTGCAAGGGCGGCAGCCAGCGCCGCATCGCCCTCCTCCGGCCCGGGATCGACGAGCAGAATATCGAGCGCCAGCGCCTTCGGCTTCAAGGCGGTGATTGTACCGACGAGGCGCGCAAGCGTGGCCCGATCAAGCGGATAGCCGTGGGCGGCGGCGGTGCGGTCGTCGATTGCAACGATCGAGACGACAGGCGGCGGCGTCTTCGCCCCGATGACGACGCTGCGGATATCGGCAAGAGATGCCTCCATCCGGTCGAGCAGGCCGCTTCCGCCATTGAGATTGGCATAGCCGAGTGCAGCCCCCCAAAGACCGGCGAGCAGCAGCGCGATCACCGTCTGCAGGCGATGGTTCATGGATTTATTGGCCGAGGCGGGCAAGAAGGGCGGCGGCACGCGGCGCCGGCCAGCGCCGCACGACAAGCGGTTCGGTTCCGCCGCTGACGTCGACGCCCTCGCCCGGCGACAGCACCACGGGCTCGCCGGCCGGCCGGCGGACCGCGACGCTGCCCCTGACGACCAGCACCGAGGTTTTGCCGGCCGCGACGTCGACGGCCCATTGCGTGCCGCGCACTGCAGCGATTGCCTGCGGCGTCACCACCTGGAAACCGCCGGCGTGCTGGCTGCTGTCGACATCGACGAGGATCGCCTTGCGCCGCAGCGACGCCGAATCGGGGCTGCCGTCACGGTTGCGGTCGGCAAGGCGGAAGGAAGCGCCGGCCTCTGCCGTGATCTTTACCCCGCCGGGACAAGTGAACACCTGGCGGGCGCTGGCGTCACGCGCGATCGTGCAGCCGGCAGACTGCGCAACGGCCGCTCCATGCGGAATGAGGCCGACAGCGAGTGCGGCGGCAAGCAGGCTGCGAAAGGTCCTATGCATGGAAAGCCCCCATGACCGTGCGGACAGCTTTTTCGAAAGCGCCCGCCAACCGTCTTCTTCCATGTCTGGCATGATAGCCGAATTCGGATATTTCCATAGGCAAAAAAGCAACCGGCACGCTCCTTAAGCGCGGCCGCTCATTTCAGGCGCCGGCCCGGCATAACGCGCCCGCGGCCGGATCAATTCGCCGCTGTCGATTTGCTCCATCGCATGCGCCAGCCAGCCGGCGGAACGGGCAAGCGCGAAGATGATGATCGGCGCCTCCCGCGGCAGATCGAAGACGGCGGCCATCGCGGCAAGCGCGAAATCGACATTGACCTTCTCGCCGACCATCTCCTCGCCGATTTCCCTGAGTTCGGCAAACTGTTGCGGCAGGGAGAAATGCGAAAGCAGCGCCTGAGCTCTGATATCGCCGTCAGCATAGAGCGGATGGCCAAAGGCCGACAGGCGATGGCCCTGGGCAAGCGTGCGGCGAATTGCCTGCTCCGCCCCGAGGGCCGAAGCCGCCTCGATCAAGGTGTCGACACCCTGCCAGGCGGCGCCATGCAGCGGCCCCGTCAGCGTCGCCAGCCCGGAAAGCACGGCGGCCGAAAGCGCAGCACCCGCCGATGCCGTGACACGCGCCGCGAAGGTCGAGGCGTTGAGTTCGTGATCGGCAAGCAGCACCAGCGCCCGGCGCAGGCAATCTGCAGCATTCGGTCGCTGCCAGCTCTCTGCAAGCCGCAAATGCAGCGGCTGGTCTGAAGGCCCCGGCGCCAGTGCATCGGCGACCGTAGACAGCACCCCGCCTGCTTCTTTGCGAAGGGCTGCCTGCGACCGGCCGAGCGACGGCAGGTCCGATGTCACCCGCCCGGCAAGCGCCAGGAATGCAGCCTGGAGCGATGGAGCCGCATGGCCCGCCACATTGCCGGAGGCAAGTACTTCCGCACCGTTCCAGAGCAATGCCGCCGTCTGCTCCAGCGTCGCCGTCTCGGCGAAATCGGCGACATCCCGCCCGCGATAGAAAAGCCGTCCGCCGATGATGGTGGAGATCGCCGAGGAGAGCACCGGGTCGCCCCAGCGAATCGTCTCGGCGGCAACCGTTTCAGCCTTGCGCCGGCCGGCATGGCGTTCGGCCAGCCGCTGCACGTCGTCCGCCTGATAGAGGCTGCGGCGCGGGTCGACGGGATCGGGCTTGGCGCGGATGCGCCCGCGGCTGACATTGGCGTAGAGCGTTTGCGGCTTGGTCTTCAGCGCCTGCAGCGCTTCCTCGGCGGTCAGCCACGGCATCGAAGTCTCATATTGATCGATTACATCAAGATTGACGTCAATGAGAGTAGGTCGGATCATCCCGGCGGTAAAGGAGAAACAACATGAAAAATGGCTTGGAAGACGTCATTGCCGCCGAAACGCAGCTTTCGGATGTCGATGGCGAAGCGGGGCGGCTGATCATCCGCGGTGTCTCGCTGGATCAGCTGGTCGCAGACTGCAGCTATGAAGGTGTCGCCGCATTGCTGCTCGACGGGCTGACGGAGCGAAGCTTCGACGAGGCGCAATTGCGCCAATGGCTGGCGAAAGCACGAGCCGGGATTTTCCACCATGTCGAGACCGCCGATGCCTCCCTGCTGGCGCTGCCGCCGGTCGATGCGATGCGGGCACTGATCGCCCGGCTGCCCGACGGCGAGGATTTTGATACAGCGCTCAGCCTTCTCGCGGCGCCCGCAGTCTTCCTGCCGGCGGTTCTGCGCCTGCAGCGCGGAGAAAAACCGATCGCGCCCGACGCCGCGCTGCCGCAGGCGGCCGATATCCTGCGCATGCTGACCGGACAATTACCGACCAGGGAGCAGACGGCGACGCTCGATACTTATCTCGTTACGATCTCCGACCATGGCCTCAATGCCTCGACCTTCGCATCGCGCGTCATCGCCTCGACGCAGGCCGGCCTTACCTCCTCGGTGCTGGCGGCGCTGAGCGCGCTGAAGGGACCGCTGCATGGCGGCGCACCCGGGCCGGTGCTCGACATGCTGGACGCGATAGGAGCCGCCGAGAATGCGGCCCAATGGCTTGGTAAGGCGCTTGATCGCGGCGAGAGGCTGATGGGCTTCGGCCACCGCATCTACCGCGTCCGCGATCCGCGCGCCGATGCGCTGAAAGGCGCCCTGAAGCCGCTGATATCAACAGGACAGGTCGACAGCGCTCGCGGCGCGCTGGCCGAAGCCGTGGAGGCTGCCGCTTTGGCGATCCTGAAAGCGCGCAAGCCGGACCGGCCGCTCGACGTCAACGTCGAGTTCTACACTGCGCTACTGCTCGAAGCGTTGGGTTTCCCACGAGAAGCCTTCACCGGCGTCTTCGCGATCGGCCGCACGGTCGGGTGGCTGGCGCATGCGCGCGAACAGGCGCTCGACGGCCGGCTGATTCGGCCACGCTCGGTCTATATCGGCCCGCTGCCGGTCGCAGCCTGACGATGGAATTCGGCGGCGGTTAGATCTGCCGCCGAGTTTCAGCCGCCGACGAAAGCGGCGAGGTTGCCGAGCGTCAATCGGCAGCCTTCCTCATTGTCTTCAAGGCGAATGCCGGAGGGAACGTTGTCGCAGACCATCGTCACATCGGTGCCGCCATCCGCAGGCGACAATGTCGTACTGACCATCATCTCACCGGAAAAGCTTTCATCTTCGGAATCGAAGACCGTGGCCCAGACGATCCGTTCGTCAGGCACGAGGCTCGCGAAACGGCCCTCGAACCTGTCGGTCTTGTCGGAGGTCTTGCCTGGCTGACACGCCTCGTCATCGGGATAGACCAGCGACATGCTGAACGCGCCGCCTTCCCTGCCCTCGAAGGCATGGACGATCCCCCGCATCGAACCGGGCGGAAGCCAGGTGGCGACCGCCTCTGCATCCAGGAAGGCACGGTAGATGCGCTCAGGCGGCGCGGCGATGAAGCGTGAAACGGTGGTGCTGCGTCGGGTGGCCATGCCGGCGATATAGAGCACCACAGGTGCTTGCCCAGATCGCGCGTGAAATCGCGCGATCTGGATCGTCATTGCGGTTAGACGAGGCGGCTCTGTTCCGTCGCCGCTTCGATGAAGCTGGCAAACAGCGGATGCGGGTCGAGCGGCCGGCTCTTCAGTTCGGGGTGATACTGCACGCCGATGAACCATGGATGATCGGGATATTCGATCGTCTCCGGCAGCACGCCATCCGGCGACATGCCGGAGAAGACGAGGCCGCAGCTCTCGAGCCGGTCCTTGTAGTCGACATTGACCTCGTAACGGTGGCGGTGACGCTCGGAAATATCGGTGGAACCGTAGATCTCCGAGATCTTCGTGCCCTTCTTCAGCGCCGCCTTATAGGCGCCGAGACGCATCGTGCCGCCGAGATCGCCGGCTGCCGTGCGCTTCTGCAGCTCGTTGCCCTTGACCCATTCGGTCATCAGGCCGACCACCGGCTCCTTGGTCGAACCGAATTCGGTCGAGGAAGCGCCAGGCACGTCGGCGAGATTGCGCGCCGCCTCGATGACCGCCATCTGCATGCCGAAGCAGATGCCGAAATACGGCACCTTGCGTTCGCGGGCGAAGCGGGCGGCGTGGATCTTGCCTTCCGAACCGCGTTCGCCGAAGCCGCCGGGCACGAGAATGCCGTGCACCTTTTCGAGATAGGGTGCCGGATCTTCCTTTTCGAAGACCTCGGACTCGATCCATTCGAGCTTGACCTTGACGCGATTGGCGATGCCGCCGTGATGCAGCGCCTCGATCAGCGATTTATAGGCATCCTTGAGACCGGTATATTTGCCGACGATCGCGATCGTCACCTCGCCCTCAGGCGTGCGGATGCGGTTGCAGACCTCTTCCCAGGGGTCGAGACGCGGCTTCGGCGCCGGCTCGATGCCGAAGGCAGCCAGCACTTCGTCGTCAAGGCCTTCCTTGTGGTAGGCGATCGGCACGTCGTAGATGTTGGCGACGTCGAGCGCCTGGATGACGGCCGACGGGCGCACATTGCAGAACAGCGACAGCTTGCGGCGCTCGGCTTCCGGAATTTCGCGGTCGGCGCGCACCAGCAGGATATCGGGATGAATGCCGAGCGCCTGCAGTTCCTTGACCGAATGCTGGGTCGGCTTGGTCTTGAGTTCGCCGGCCGCCGGAATATAGGGCATCAGCGTCAGATGGACGTAGACGGCGGTGCCGCGCGGCAGGTCGTTGCCGAGCTGGCGGATCGCCTCCATGAAGGGCATCGCCTCGATGTCGCCGACCGTGCCGCCGATCTCGCAGATGACGAAGTCGTAATCGTCATTGCCCTCGATGACGAAATCCTTGATCTCGTTGGTGACGTGCGGGATGACCTGCACCGTCGCGCCGAGATAGTCGCCGCGCCGTTCCTTGTCGATGATGTTCTTATAGATGCGGCCGGTGGTGATGTTGTCGGTCTTGGTCGCCGAACGCCCCGTGAAGCGTTCGTAGTGGCCGAGATCGAGATCGGTTTCCGCGCCGTCGTCGGTGACGAAGACCTCGCCGTGCTGAGTCGGGCTCATCGTGCCCGGGTCAACGTTCAGATAGGGATCGAGCTTGCGAAGCCGCACCCGATATCCACGGGCCTGCAGCAACGCTCCGAGAGCCGCGGCCGCAATTCCTTTTCCGAGGGAGGAAACCACGCCGCCAGTGATGAATACGTATCGCGCCATGGGATTCACCGGATACCTTTTCAAAAACGATTCCACCAGCCCCAAAAATTCTTTTCCGGAATTTTCGAAGCGTGGCGAAGGAATCTGAACAAAAGAAAACCGGCAGACCCGAGGGCCTGCCGGCGGTTTATGTCGAAGACCGGTTTACTGTCCCGTCGGGACGCCGGCGGGCTGAGCCGGTGCCGGCGCAGCCGGAGTTGCGGGCGCTGCCGGGGCAGTCGTTGCCGGAGCCGTCGCTGAAGGTTCGGTGGGAGCCGGAGCCTGAGCCGCCGGAGCGGTCGTTGCCGGAACCGCAGTGGCCGGAGCAGTCGCGGCCGGAGCCTGCGGTGCTGGCGTCGCAGCGCCGCTGCTCGGGACGCCGTTGCCGGCCGGCTGGCTGGCCGGAGCCTGCGCGCCGCCGCCGAGCGAATCGAGAATGCCGTTGCCCTGGCCGCCCGTTGCCGGAATGCGGTCGAGAATATCGCTCGGACGGCCTTCGTAACGGGTCAGAATGCCGAGGCCGAGCGAGGTGATGAAGAACAGGGTCGCCAGGATCGCGGTCGTGCGCGTCAGCGCATTGGCCGTGCCGCGCGCCGACATGAAGCCCGAACCGCCGCCGATGCCGAGGCCGCCGCCTTCCGAGCGCTGGATGAGCACGACGCCGACAAGGGCGAGCACGATCATGAGATGAATGACAATCAATACGGTCTGCATGGGTCCAGTCCTGCCCGCCTGGAGACGGACAAAGTTAAGAATTCTGGCGGCTCTTTACATGAGGCTTTCACCTATTCCAAGCCCTTCGGCCCAGAATACGCCCTGGATAAACGAATAAACCGGGAATGAACAATGCCTCAGGCGAGCAGCGTCTCATAGGCCCGGTAGATGGCGAGGAAGTCGGCCGCTTTCAAGCTCGCCCCGCCGATCAGCGCACCGTCGACATTGGCGATGCCCATCAGTTCGCCGGCATTGGCGGGCTTGACCGAGCCGCCATAGAGAAGACGCATCTTGCGGCCTTCACCGCCGAAGCGGGCCGCGAGCTCGGCACGCATGAAGGCATGCGCCTTTTCGACATCGCCCGCCGTCGGCGTCACTCCGGTGCCGATCGCCCAGATCGGCTCGTAGGCAATGACGGTATTCTCGGCGGTGGCGCCGTCCGGAACCGAGGCGGAAAGCTGACGTTTGATCACGTCGAGTGCCTGGCCTGTCCGGCGTTCATCGGCCGTCTCGCCGATGCAGATGATCGCCGTCAGCCCAGCGGCGAAGGCAGCCTCCGCCTTGGCGCGGACCAGATGATCCGTTTCGGCATGGTCGGTGCGCCGCTCGGAGTGGCCGACGATGACATAAGTGCCGAAACAATCGGCAATCATTTCGGCCGAGATATCGCCGGTATGCGCGCCCGACGGGTTCTGATGGCAGTCCTGAGCGCCGATCGCCAGCGGGCTGTCGGTGCAGAGCGCCGTCGCCACATAAAGCAGCGTCGTCGGCGGGCAGATCAGCGCCTCGACCTTGTCGGCAAGCGGCGAGGAAACGCCCTCGGCGATCGCCTTGATTTGATCCAGGGAGGCACGCATGCCATTCATTTTCCAGTTTCCCGCCACGAGCGGGCGCACGTCAGGTGTCATGCCAGCCTTCCAAATTCTGCGTAGGCCTTGGGCCATATCAAAAGCGCGCGGCAAAGAAAAGCATCATGCCCTTGACGTAAGGGGAATCTCGGCGATCCCGCCTATATTTCTACGAAATTCAACTGCTAACCGGCGAGAATCCAGTTCAAGACCCGGCGCCAGTCGACCATCCGGATCGGCGTCCCGTGGTTGCCGGTCTGAAACAGTGTGAAGCGCGTCGGATATTTGGCCTTGTGCAGGCTTTCGAACAGCGCCTGCTGGGTGCTGGCGGCATAGACCGGGTCACGGCTGCCATGGGCGAACCAGAGCGGCAGCTTCGCCTTGTAGAAGGCGCTCCTGGTAAAATCGGGATCGGTGACGCCGCTCATGACAAGCATGCCCTTCAGCCGCTTGACGCTCTCGCCGTCACGCGCAACGCCCCAGCAGATCTGGCTGCCCATCGAGGCGCAGGACAGGACGATCGGCCGGCCGGGCGATTGGGCGCTGGCATAGCGGATCAAGCCGGCGATTGCCGCAACGCCGTTGCTGTCGAAGCTCCTGACCGTCGGCGAATAATAGACGCCGCCATTGCCGGCGACGAGGTTCTTCAGCCGGTTGAAATTGCCGCCGAAGCTGTAGTCGTTGGCCCCCAGCCGCCGGTCGCCGTCGCGGCCATGGATGAAAATCACCGTTAAGGCGGCATTCTGGGCCTGTCCCACCCTGGTGACATCGAGCCTGACGCCGTCGAGAGACAGGGTTTCGTCGACTTGGGCCTTGCGGATGCCGAGCGCCACATATTTCTGCTGCACCCGCTTTTGCGGGATCTGGTCGCGGCCGTTGATATCGCGCATCTCGTCATAGTCGATGACCTCGAAGGCGCCGTCATCGCCCGTCTGCAAGATGGCCTGCTGCGAAAACAGATCGTCCTTGAACGGCGGCAGCGCATCACCCGCCCTCGCCGGCCCGACAGCCGACAAAATAGTCGCGGACAGGAAAAACGCCGCAATTGCAGTGATGATGGTGCAATGACTTGTGGACATTCGCATTCGGATGGTTCCTGAAGCCTGCCGCCGCTTGCCATTCCGCGCCCGGCAACGCAAATCATGTGTGAAAAGCCGCCAAAACTGGCGGTGTCGCGTATAGAGGTGCTTTCTGGCAAAATCTGCCTGATTCGCAAACGTGACATGAAATGCGGTGATTTTGGGTCGGCGGAGGATGCAAGCCCCAAGCCTGACCCAAGACAGGATGAAGATCTGAACGGCTCCATGGACGATAGCAACGACCTCTTTTCCGGAATGCCCCTCTCTGAAAAACGCGAGGAGGCGCAGAAGCCTGCGGCTGCCGCCGAACGGCCGGCGGTGACGGCCGTGCCTGCTGCTGCGGGAGCCTCCGCGCGCCCGGCACCCGCCGCGTCGAATGCCGATGAATACGGCGCCTCGTCGATCCGCGTCCTCGAAGGCCTCGAGCCGGTGCGCATGCGCCCGGGCATGTATATCGGCGGCACCGACGAAAAGGCGCTGCATCACCTCTTCGCCGAAGTCATCGACAACGCGATGGACGAAGCGGTCGCCGGACACGCCAATTTCATCGAGGTCTATCTCGACCTCGCGGGTTACCTCACCGTCTCCGACAACGGCCGCGGCATCCCGGTCGAGAACCACCCGCAGGTGCCGGGCAAGTCGACGCTCGAAGTCATCATGACCAAGCTGCATGCCGGCGGCAAATTCGACGGCAAGGCTTACGAGACCTCGGGCGGTCTGCACGGCGTCGGCGTCTCGGTCGTCAACGCGCTCTCCGACGACCTCGAGGTCGAGGTAGCGCGTAATCGCAAACTCTACCGCCAGCGCTTCTCCCGCGGCCTGCCGCAAGGCGGCCTTGAAGAATTGGGCGATGTCCACAATCGCCGCGGCACCCGCGTACGCTTCCATCCCGACCCCCAGATCTTCGGGGATCACATGAAGTTCGACGCCGCCCGGGTGTTCCGGATGGCGCGCTCGAAGGCCTATCTATTCGGCGGCGTCGAGATCCGCTGGAGCTGCGAGCCGGGCGTCTTGCCCGAAGGGTCCGAGGTCCCCGACAAGGCGGTCTTCCACTTCCCCGGCGGCCTGAAGGATTATCTGCAGGCGACGATGGGCAAGGAGTTCACCGTCACCCGCGAGATCTTCGCCGGCAAGACCGAGAAGGCGAGCGGCCACGGCTCGATGGAGTGGGCGATCACCTGGTATGGCGGCGATCCGCAGGTCCATTCCTACTGCAACACCATCCCGACTCCCGAAGGCGGCACGCATGAGGCCGGCCTGCGCATCGCGCTGACCAAGGGCCTGAAAGCCTATGCCGAGCTGACGCAGAACAAGCGCGCCGCGCAGATCACCACCGACGACGTGATGATCTCGGCCGTCGGTATGCTGTCGGTCTTCATCCGCGAGCCCGAATTCGTCGGCCAGACCAAGGACAAGCTCGCGACTGTCGAGGCCCAGCGCATCGTCGAGAACGCGCTGCGCGACCCCTTCGACCACTACCTTGCCGACAACCCGAACGAGTCGGCCAAGCTGCTCGACTGGGTGATCGAGCGCGCCGAGGAGCGCCTGCGCCGCCGCAAGGAAAAAGAAGTCAACCGCAAGACGGCGGTGCGCAAGCTGCGCCTGCCCGGCAAGCTTGCCGACTGCTCGCAGAACACCGCCGAAGGCGCCGAACTCTTCATCGTCGAAGGCGACTCGGCAGGCGGTTCGGCCAAGCAGGCGCGCAACCGCGCCAACCAGGCTATCCTACCGCTGCGCGGCAAGATCCTCAACGTCGCCAGCGCCGGCCGCGAAAAACTCGGCGCCAATCAGCAGCTCGCCGATCTCATCCAGGCGCTCGGCTGCGGCACCCGCTCGAAATACCGCGACGAAGACCTGCGCTACGAACGCATCATCGTTATGACCGATGCCGACGTCGACGGCGCTCATATCGCCTCGCTGCTGATCACCTTCTTCTATCAGGAGATGCCGGAACTGGTGCGCGGCGGCCACCTCTTCCTCGCCGTGCCGCCGCTTTACAAGATCACCCAGGGGTCGAAATCCGCCTATGCCCGCGACGACAATCATCGCGCCGAGCTGATGCAGACGGAGTTCAAGGGCAAGGCCAAGGTCGAGATCAGCCGCTTCAAGGGTCTCGGCGAGATGATGCCCGCCCAGCTCAAGGAAACCACCATGGATCCGTCCAAACGCACCCTGCTGAAGGTGCTGATCGACGAGGTGGATTTCGAAGGCACGCGCAGCGCTGTCGACGATCTGATGGGCACCAAGCCGGAAGCCCGCTTCCGCTTCATCCAGGAACGCGCGGCCTTCGCTGAAAACCTCGATATTTAAGTTATAAGCGTCGCGCCGAACTGGAATAGATACCGTTCGGCGCGGCCTGCATTTTAGCATCCGCGATTTCACGGAACTGACGAAGAACCGTAACAACTCCGTTAAACAACCGGCGCATGAAGCGGTCGGCGTGCGGCCTTCTCCCGAGAAGAGCGGCTGCGCCGGTTCGAACCGTTTTTCAACCCCTTGCCGGACTTTGCCATGACCAAGCGTTTTTTCGCGGCTGCCGCTTTCGTTCTCCTGTCCAACACCGCCACGGTCAGTGCGACAGATATTGCAGCCACCGATATCGGCGCCACTTTCGAAACCGCCTGCCCCTTCGGCGACTGCGCCGCCGGCATTTCGCTCTCCTATCTCGGTGAGTTCGTCATTCCCACCGGCCATATGGAAAACGGCGTCGAATTCGGCGGCATTTCCGGCCTCGATTTCGATCCCTCCACCGGCCACTATCTCGCCATCAGCGACGATCGCTCGGAAAGGGCGCCTGCCCGCTTCTATGAACTCGATGTGGATGTCGATGCCTCGGGCCTCAAGGGCGTCTCCATCGTCAAGCAGACTACGCTGAAGGATAAGAACGGCGAGCCCTTCGCCGCGAGAACCGTCGATCCGGAATCGATCCGCCTCGGCAAGGACGGCCTCTATTGGGGCAGCGAAGGCGACGGCAAGGCACTGCTGCCGCCCTTCATCCGCGTCACGGCTCCGGACGGCTCCTTCCTGCGCGAATTCAAGCTGCCGGAAGGCTTTGCTCCTACAGCTGACAAGTCGACCGGCATCCGCGACAACCTCGCCTTCGAGGATCTCGCCGTGGCCCCCTCGGGCGATGTCTTCGTCGGCGTCGAAGCCGCCCTCTATCAGGACGGCCCCAACCCCTCGCTGACTACGGGCAGCCTGTCGCGCATCATCCGTTATGACGGCGCAACCGGCGAGCCCAAGGCTCAGTACGTCTATCCGGTTTCACCGATCCCGCAGGCCGCCACCAAACCCGACGGCGGCAACGATAACGGCATGTCGGAAATGCTTGCGCTTGACGATCACCGCCTGCTCGCCGTCGAGCGCAGCTATGCCCAGGGCTACGGCAACACCATCAAGATCACGATGATGGATCTGGCCGATGCCACTGACCTATCCGCCATCGCTTCGCTCGCCAAAACCGACCAGCGCGTCGTCCCCGCCCGCAAGAGCCAGGTCCTTGATTTGAGAGCAATCGGGCTCGTCCCCGACAATATCGAGGCGATGTCGCTCGGCAAGGCCAAGGACGGCACCGACATTCTCATTCTCGGTTCCGACAACAATTTCTCGACCGCCCAGAAGACGCAATTCTACGCCTTCAAGGTTCTCAAGCGTCCGCAGCAGTAAGACGCGCGGTCCGACGGCCGAATAGCGACGCTTTGTATACGCTTTCGGGGTGCGGACCTTGAAACAGCGGGGGTGATGGCCCATAACCAGAGGACAAGAAAAAGAAGAGGCGCGTGTGGGTGTGTTCGACCGTCAGAAAAGCAATCATGAACCGCGATGGCTCGGCTCGTCGGCGCCGACACGCACACCGCTGATTCCTTCCATCTCGGCGGCACGCTGGCTGCTGGTTCTGATCGTCGCGGCCGGCGTCTACTTCTTTTACGGCTTCCTCGTGCCGGTGTTAGCAGCCTTGGTCATCGGCTTCGCCAGCTGGCCGCTCTACCGCAAGCTTCTTGCCCGCGTCGGCGGCAATACGACGGTCGCCGCGACCATCGCCATCATCATGATCGTCACTTTCCTGGTCATCCCGATCGGGCTTGCGGTCACCTATACCACGGGTGAAGTGCGCACCTGGGTCGCCTGGGCAATCCACGCCAACCGCGCCGGCGCCCCGACACCGGCCTGGATCGTCGCCCTGCCTTGGGCGGGCGCCTATCTCGATGAAGCCTGGACCAAATATATCGGCAGCCCCGGCGCGCTCGGCGAGGTCATCCAGGCGGTCAGCGGCGCCAATATCGGCAATATCTACCGCGCCGTGCTTGCGGCCGGCGGCGGCGCCTTCCATCTCCTGCTGACGCTGCTCTTCATGCTGATCGCGCTGTTCTTCGTCTACCGCGACGGTTTTTCCTTTTCGAAGCAGATCGACATGCTCGGCGAGCGCATCCTGCCGAACCGCTGGGAGCGCATTTCCCGCGTCGTGCCGGCGACGATCAGCTCCACCGTCATGGGCATGACGCTGATTGCGATCGGCGAAGGCATCGTGCTCGGCCTTGCCTATTGGATTGCCGGCGTGCCGTCGCCGGTAACCCTCGGCGTGCTGACGGGCGTGATGGCACTGATCCCGGGTGGTGCGCCGCTCTCCTTCACGCTGGTGTCGATCTATCTCCTGGCAAGCGGCTCGCATGTCGCCGGCATCGGTCTCTTCGTCTGGGGAACGGTGGAGCTCTTCATCGTCGACAAGACGCTGCGGCCGAAGCTCGTCGGCGGCCCGATCAAGCTGCCCTTCCTGCCGACCTTTTTCGGCCTCGTCGGTGGCGTCAAGACGATGGGCTTCCTCGGCCTGTTCATCGGCCCGGTGCTGATGGCGTTGATCGTCGCCATCTGGCGCGAATGGATCCACGAGGCCCGCAATGCCGATAAGGGCGAAACGGGACCGCAGGTTCTCATCGACGAGCAAGCCCCGCCGGCAATCCCCCGTATTGCCGAAGGCTGAAAAGGCCTTTGCAAACCGTCATCCCAGCCGCTTTTCCATGAACAGGCTGAGCGGATCCGGCAGATAGCCGCCGAAAGGCTCGATGTCCCGGTAACCGTATTTCCGGTAGAGCGCGATTGCCTCGGGCTGGTAGATGCCGGTTTCGAGCCGGATTGCCGACAGCTGCTTTTCCCTGGCGATCGCTTCGAGCGCGTTCATCAGGCCGATGGCAATCCTCAGGCCTCTCGCCTCGGGATCGACGAACATGCGCTTGATCTCGGCCGTGCCGTCACCAGCCTCGACGAGCGCGCAGCAGCCGACGATCGCATCGCCGTTGCGTGCGACCAGGAAGCTCACTGACGGCTTTTCCAGCAAGGATAGATCGACCAGATGGTTGCTCTCCGGGGGATAGAGCGACTGCGCATAGGCATCGGAAAGATCGAGAAGGCGGATGACGCCGTCCTGACGCGGCGGCTCCAGGGCGATGGTGACGGACATGCTGCTTCTTTCTGCCGGGCAGGCCCAATTTTTCCCGAGATGACGAAGAGGTAATGCTCTTGCCTTCATTCGGTTGGAATTGCGCCCTCTAAGACGATGACATGCTCAATAGCCAAGGAGGCAAAATATGCAAGCGGTGCTGATCGCGATGACCATTCTCGGTTGCGACGATTCCATCAGCCAATGCAGCTATGTCGCGACGGTAGACAAACGCTGGGAGACGGTTGCCGCCTGCGATGCCGAAGCCGAACGCCGGCTGAAAACCTATGCCAATGTCAGCTATCCCTCGGTGATCGCGGTCTGCGAGGCGCCGAAAGCGCTCGCCGCCGCCGAGCCGCCGAAACCGGCGCCCGTACCGCCGGCCGCACCCGAACCGGCCGAACAGCACCCGCAGGGTCTGCGTGGTTTTGCCGACGACATTGCTGGAAAGGTCCGCGACCATCTGCCCTCCGGCCGGAGCGTCAAAGACACGCTCGCCAAACCGGTGCATTTCGTCTCCGCCAGCTATTCCTGGGTGGTGACGCGGCTGGCCGATTAAGCGGCCGCAAGCGCCGCATAGACACGGGCCGATTGCCGCTGTTCGGCGACAGCAAGCTTTTCCACCATATCGAGCAGTTCGCCGACCGCGCCATGGGCGCCGTCGTGGTGACGAAATTTTTCGAGAAGCCGGCCACAGACGGTACCGAGCACGCTGCCCGGCGCTTTCCTGGCGGCCTCGCGCCACAGCATCGTCGCCTCGACGAAGATCACACTGATGTCCCTGGGCAGACCGGCGGACTCGTAAAGCGCGCGCACGGCATGCATGCGCCCGGTCGCCAGGATCGAGCGCACCCGGCGCTCACCGCAACCCGTCAGATTGACGATCGCTCCGGCGAAGAAATCCACCTTGCCGGCGCAGAGCGCATGCATCAGGAAGGACGGCGTCAGCCGGCCGCCGAGGCGCAGATGTTCGACGAGATCGGGGATTTCGCGCGGCGCGATGTCGCCGGCGATCGAAACGATGGCGGCCTCGGTCGCCTCGCGGCTGATGCGCTGCAGCCGCTGCAGGCCGATCGCCGCCTGGGCGAGCGGCAGCCCGACCAGCGCATTGCTGACATGCTGGGTGAGCAGCTGGCGGGCATCGGCAGGAAGATCGCTGCGATCGAGAAGCAGGTTGCGGATGTCGCAGCCGTCGCCGAGCCGCTCGGCGATACGTTTCAGGGATTGGCCGGAGATTGCCGCGCCGTCGTTTTCGAGCAGGCAGAGCAGCTCTTCCTCGTCGCCGACCTCTGCAAGCGCTGCGCAAACCGGGCGCGTCACATGCGCCCTCGCCGCGATCAGCATGCGGGTGGCGCCATTGCCGCGTGCGGCGAGATCGACGAGATCGGCATCGCTCAAAAGCGGCGAACAGGTCACCGCATGGCAGGCGACCTCAGGCTGGTCTTCGGCGAGCGAAAGGACCAGGCTGCGCGGCGCATCGGGTGACCAGGCGATCGCCTCGGCAAGCGCCAGCCGCACACGCGGCGACGGATCGTCGAGCAGAAAGGTCATCGCCATCTCGGCTGCCGCCCGCTCATCCCCTGTCATCTCGGACTGCAGATAGGCCCGCCCGAGCGCGTTTGCGGCCCGGGCCCGGTCACCGGTCTTGGCCGTTTCGATCCAACGAAGGAAAGCTTCTACGATCACGCGACGCCCCAGCACTTGAACGCGATTCCCTCGCGTTTCATTCAATGCTGCGACGGTAACGGCAAAAGGTTTAAGATTGGTTCACCATATTTCTTAAGCCTTTATATGCCTTGCGGCCGATCTAAACCTTCGGCAGCTGCGGCCGCATCATCTCGAAAACATCGCTGCCTTCGCTGTAATCCATGTAGCCCATACGGGCCAAAGGCCGGGCGATCGACATGTCGAGACGGCCGTCCTTGACGATCACCTCGTCGATGCGGATGCCGACCACTTCACCGAAGACGAGGACGTTTTCCGACGGCGCGCCCGACAGCGTCTTCGGCTCGATGATCTCGGTCACCCTGCATTCGAGCACCGCGAAAGCCTCGCCGACATAGGGCGCGTCGATGAGTTCGGCCTGCTTCGGCGTCAGGCCGGAGAACGCGAATTCGCTCTCGCCATAGGGCAGCGCCGCCGAGGAGAGGTTCATTTTCTCGGCGAGATCGCGACCGACGAAATTGCAGGTGAAGACGCCGGTCTCGGCCGCGTTGCGCTGGCTATCCTTGCGCCCTGCGGACGAAAACATCACCAGCTTCGGGCGGTCGGCAACGGCGTTGAAGAAGGAATAGGGTGCGAGGTTGATCGAACCGTCCCTGCCCTTGCTGCCGATCCAGCCGATCGGCCGCGGTGACACGATCGCCTTGAACGGATCATGCGCCAGCCCGTGCCGGTTCTCGTCGGTGGTGTAAAACATCAATCCTCCCCGCCGACCCAGGTCACGGTATCGGCAAGCTCCGGCCGCGGCCGCTCGATTGCCGGAAATGTCGTCGAGCCGATGTGGATGAAACCCGCCACCTTTTCGTCAGGCCCGACGCCGAGCAGCGGATAGGCGCGCTCGTCATAGGCGAACCACTCCGTCAGCCAGTTGGCGACATAACCGCTGGCATTGGCGGCGAGGATGACGTTGAGGCAAAGCGCGCCGGCCGACATCAGCTGCTCCCATTCCGGGATCTTGATATGCGGCCCGGCCTTGCTGACAACCGCGACGACCACGGGCGCGCGGGTGAAACGGGCGCGCTCGACCTGGATCATCTCTTCGGAAAGTTCAGGTTTCGTCTCGAGCGCCAAGGTCAGAAGCGCCTCACCGAGACGGGCGCGCTCGCCGCCGCGATAGACGATGAAGCGCCATGGTGCGATCTTGCCATGATCGGGAACACGCGAGGCAAGACGCAGGATTTCCTCGATTTCGGCCTTTTCGGGGCCTGGTTCGCACATCTGGAAAGCGGGGATGGAGCGGCGTACAGCGAGGTAATCGATCAGCTTGATATCGGATTTCATGCGGGAGAAACTCTCATTTTTATGCTGCTGCAATGGGCGGGTCTTGAATTTGCCATCGCGTTGGTCTTGAAGTGGCCTTTGCGATTTCAGAAGTCAATCGGTTCACGAAACAGATGTTTGGCATTTCGCCTTTTGCACGCATCGGCCTTGCCATTGCCCTGACGATCCTGACGCCTCCACGCGCCGGCGCTCAGGATGCCTTCAAGGAGTTCAAGCAGCTTGAATCGACGTCGAAGATGCCGAAGCTCGATGCCTTCATCGCACCCGGCGCGGCGACGGAAGGGGTCAAGCTGCGCGACGTCCCGATGGAAGCCAAGCTGACGGCGGACGGCACGCCGGTCGAAGAGGGCCTCTCCTGGTATGTCTTCAGCCCGATCGCCGGAGCCGACGGCAAGCTACCGCTGATTGCCAGCGCCAAGGGCGGACCCGCCGCCTTCCAACTCGCTCCCGGCGATTATTTCGTCAACGTCTCCTTCGGCCGCGCCGGCGTCACCAAGAAACTGACGGTGCCCGCCGACGGCGAGGTCGACAAGCAGGTGATGGTGCTCGATGCCGGCGGCCTGCTGCTCAATGCCGTCTCCGGCACCGATGCCCGCATCCGCCCCGACCAGTTGAGCTTCTCGATCTATTCCTCGGAAGTGCGCGAGGACGGCGAGCGCGGCCTCGTCGTGGCCGACGTCTCGCCGAACACCGTCGTCCGCCTCAATGCCGGCACCTATCACATCGTTTCGGAATATGGCAGCGTCAATGCCGTCATCCGCGCCGACATCCAGGTCGAAGCCGGCAAGCTGACCGAAGCGACGATTCAGCATCGCGCCGCGCAGGTCACCTTCAAGCTGGTCTCCGATGCCGGCGGCGAGGCGATCGCCGATACGGCGTGGTCGATCCTGACAGCGGCCGGCGACAGCGTCGGCGAAAGCGTCAGCGCCTTCCCGACCATGGTTCTTGCCGAAGGCGGATATTCCGCCGTCGCCCGCAACAAGGACAGGATCTACCAGCGTGACTTCACCGTCGTCGCCGGCAGGAACACCGATGTCGAGGTTCTGATGAAGGACCAGCAGCCGCAGCCGCCGGTGAACGACGCGGCCCGCACGGTGCAGCAGGTGCCTGTGGGAACGCCACCGCCGCCAGGCGTCCAGCCGGCTCCGGTGGCGCCACTCCCTTCCTACGAACAGCTCGCGCCGCAAGGCGGCGACGACACCAGCCTCGATTGATTTTCAGAGAAACGACCCAAGGAAAACTGCGAAGGGTTTTCCGTTCAAGATCGTGTAAAAACATAAGGTGAGAGCAGTTTCACCGCGGTTCGCGACAAATCCTGCTTCCATATCAGATTTCCGACAGCGCCGGGTGGCGCTGTCGGAAAGAGGCGTTTATCAGGCCGCCCTGGCTTTCTTTGCTTCGGCCTTGCGACGGACGTCTGGTGGCGTCGCTTCCAGGGCAAGGCTGTCGACGGCGGCGTCGAGCCCCATCGAAACCTGGTCCTGGCTGCCGAGGCGGCGGATATTGACCGTGCGCTCCTCGGCTTCCTTCCTGCCGCAGACGATGATGACGGGCACCTTGGTGACCGAGTGTTCGCGGACCTTGTAGTTGATCTTCTCGTTGCGGAAATCGGTCTCGACGTTGAGACCGGCCTCGCGCAGCGCCTCGGCCACTTCAAGCCCGTAGGCGTCGGCCTCCGAGGTGATCGTCGCGACCACCACCTGCAGCGGCGACACCCAGAGCGGCAGATGGCCGGCGAAGTTTTCGATCAGGATACCGAGGAAGCGTTCCATCGAGCCGCAGATGGCGCGATGGATCATCACCGGCTGCGTCTTTTCGGAGTTGCTGTCGATATAGAAGGCGCCGAATCGCTCAGGCAGGTTGAAGTCGACCTGCGTCGTCCCGCACTGCCATTCGCGGCCGATCGCGTCCTTCAGCGTATATTCGAACTTCGGCCCGTAGAAGGCGCCCTCGCCCGGCAGAATGCCGGTCTTGATGCGGCCCTCGGACTGCGCCTCGATCGCTTTCAACACGTCGGTCATGACGGCTTCGGCGCGATCCCAGAGTGCGTCGGAACCGACGCGCTTTTCCGGCCGAGTGGAAAGCTTGACAACGATTTCCTTGAAGCCGAAGTCTTCATAGACCGACAGGATGAGATCGTTGATCTTCAGGCATTCGGCGGCCATCTGCTCGTCGGTGCAGAAGATGTGCGCGTCGTCCTGCGTGAAGCCGCGCACACGCATCAATCCGTGCAGCGCGCCCGAAGGCTCGTAGCGATGCACCAGGCCGAATTCGGCCAGACGGATCGGCAGTTCGCGATAGGACTTCAGCCCGTGCTTGAAGATCTGCACGTGGCCGGGGCAGTTCATCGGCTTCAGCGCAAAAACGCGATTATCGGCTTCCTTATCTTCCGGATGCGTCATCGCATGCGCCGATTTCACGGCGAACATATTTTCCTGATACCAGCCCCAGTGACCCGAGGTTTCCCAAAGCGCGGTGTCGAGTACCTGCGGCGCGTTGACTTCTTCGTAATCGACCGCGAGTCGGCGACGCATATAGGAGACGAGCGCCTGGAAGATGCGCCAGCCCTTGCCATGCCAGAAGACGACGCCCGGGCCTTCTTCCTGGAAATGGAAAAGATCCATTTCGCGGCCGAGCTTGCGGTGATCGCGCTTTTCGGCTTCCGCCAGCATGTGCAGGTAGTTGTCGAGATCGGCCTGGTCAGCCCATGCCGTGCCGTAGATGCGTGACAGCATGGCGTTGTTGCTGTCGCCGCGCCAATAAGCGCCGGCAACCTTCATCAGCTTGAAGGCCGTGCCGACCTGGCCGGTGGAGGCCATGTGCGGGCCGCGGCAAAGATCGAACCACTCGCCCTGATTGTAGATCTTTAGATCCTGGCCAGCCGGGATCGCGTCGACGAGCTCGACCTTGTACTGCTCGCCCTTGGCGGCAAAGACTTCCTTGGCTTTCTCGCGCGACCAGATCTGCTTGGTGAAGGGCGCATTGCGGGCAATGATCTCCTTCATCTTCTTTTCGATCTTCGGCAGATCGTCGGGCGTGAAAGGCTCGTTCTTGGCGAAGTCGTAATAGAAGCCGTTTTCGATGACCGGACCGATCGTCACCTGCGTGCCGGGCCACAGCTCCTGCACGGCCTCGGCCATGACGTGCGCGGCATCATGCCGGATGAGCTCCAGCGCTCGGCCGTCCTTGCGGGTGATGATCTCGATCTTGCCATCGGTGACGGGATCGGAAAGGTCCTGCACGGCGCCGTCGAGCGCAATAGCGACCGCGCTCTTGGCGAGCGATTTGGAAATGGATTCGGCGACATCCCGGCCGGTTGCGCCGGCATCGAAGCTGCGCACGGAACCATCGGGAAATGTCAGGGAAATAGCTTGGGACATCGAAATTCTCCTTGTCCAGTCCCGCCAACGAATGCGGGTGGTTGAAATGGAAGCGCCTCCGTCCTTGGATGCGCTGCCGCCTGATACTCAGATTTCCCGTGGGAGTAAAGAAGAAGCCGGCCTACATAATCATTTGAGCGAGGCCGCAAACTGTATTCCAATTGCGCATCGTCCCGACGCCTATCCGCTTGGTCGTCAGCGCCGAAAGCAGCTTGGACTGGCTCGGCTTGCCGGCGAAATCGATCCAGAGGTCGCCGCCGACGATGGCGATGCGCTGCCCCTCCGTCATCAGCGGCTTCAGCGCCTCCACCTTCTCAGGATCGACCGGCAGGCGCATCACCCGGACGATGACCTGGTCGCCGCTGCCGTCCCGGAAGGGATTGGTGCCGCACAACGCCATCCAGGTGCAGTCGCTGCGCACGATGATATCGACATGTTTGCCGAATTTCTCTTCGAACCCCTCTTCCAGCGCGACCTCGAGTTCGTGCGGCCTGACATCGTCGGCCTCGAAAACCAGATTGCCGGTGGAAACCAGCGTGCGCGGCTCGCGATAGCCAAGCTCTTTGGCAAGCGCGCGCAGATCTTCCATGATGACGCGGCGGTCGGGCGTCAGGACGATGCTGTGCAGAAGCGCGACGAACATGCTCATGGCCCTCACTCCCCCTTGCGTCCCAGGGAGAAATACCGCCACGGCGTCCACCACCGGAACTTGTCGCCCAATATCTCCGGCACCCGGTCGAGGCCGCTGGTGCCGCCGGGGCCGCAGCGGCCGACGCGAAACAACGTCATCCAGCCGCCGGCCCACAGGCCGTGACGGGCAATCGACTCGTAGCCATATTCGGAGCAGGTCGGGATATGACGGCAGGAATTGCCGACAAAGCCGGAAAGCGTCAGCTGGTAGAGACGGATGAACCCCATGCCGAGCAGGCGGTCGGGAGTCTTGCGGAACGGACCGGTATAATTGCGGGAAGTGCGTGCGGCCTTTTCACGCGGCCTCTCGGGTTCGGCGGCGCCGCCGTCGTCCTCATCGCTGGCCTGCAGGGCGCAGAACTCGCACATCTCAGTTACGCCTCGACAACCTCAGCCCGTTTCGCCTCGATCTGCCCGATCGCATCGACCACCGCATCGAAGGTCAGCATCGTCGAGGCATGGCGGGCCTTGTAGTCCCGCACCGGCAGCAGATAACGCATGTCCTCGAACCGTCCCTCGGGCCCGGCTCCATCCGCCTTCAGCATGGCGAGCATGTCCTGGCGTGCCTGGCGCAATTCGCCCGATGTCGCGCCGACGACATGGCGCGCCATGATCGAGGACGAGGCTTGGCCAAGCGCGCAGGCCTTCACGTCATGAGAAAAACCGGTGACGGTATCGCCGTCCATTTTCAGCCAGATCGTGACCTTCGAGCCGCAAAGCTTCGAATAGGCCTGGGCGCTCGCATCGGCATCCGCCAACGTGCCGGTCAATGGAATATTGCCGGCGAATTCGAGGATCTTGCTGTTGTAGATGTCGTCCATGTTGGATTTCCGCTCCAAAATCGCTGCGGATCGGCCTCAATAAGGGCTGTTATTGTTATTGAAACAAAAAACACACCGTGTCATCTGAGGATACTTACATACGATGGCCGTCTTCCTATATGTATGTCGTTCGAAGGCCATTAAAATGCAATGGCCTCGTGTAAGTTTGATTGGGAAACCGTGCCGGACAGGCGTTGAATGCGCCTCGAAAGCCCCGGAGCCTGCCAAAGGTGCATGAATTCCCGCATGGGATTGACCAGTGGCGATTCCGACAGATCGGTCCGCGGTGCGGACCAGGAGACCATTGTTCATGGACGCCATCGTTAAGAACTTTCCGCAGACGAGCCGCGATTCCGATCGCCCCTCCCAGCAGGAGGCGGAGGAAGCCGTTCGTGTCCTGCTGCGCTGGGCCGGTGAGAACCCGGCGCGCGAGGGCCTGATCGAAACGCCGGCCCGTGTCGTCAAATCGTACCGCGAGCTTTTTTCCGGTTACGACATGGCGCCGGAAGACGTGCTCGGCCGCACCTTCGAGGAGGTCGCCGGCTACGACGACATGGTCCTCGTCAAGGACATTCCGTTCTTCTCGCATTGCGAACACCATATGGTGCCGATCATCGGCAAGGCTCATGTCGCCTACATGCCTGATGGCCGTGTGCTCGGCCTGTCGAAGATCGCCCGTGTCGTCGAGATCTATGGCCGCCGCCTGCAGACGCAGGAAACGATGACGGCGCAGATCGCCCGGGCGATCGACGATACGCTCAACCCGCGCGGTGTCGCCGTGATGATCGAGGCCGAACATATGTGCATGGCGATGCGCGGCGTTCAGAAGCAGGGCTCGACCACCTTGACGACGACGTTTACGGGTACGTTCAAGACCGAGCCGGCCGATCAGGCCCGTTTCATGACCATGGTGCGGAGCCGCTGATACCGGCTCCCTCAGGAGGGCCGCGATGAACCAACTGATCTTCAATCAACCATCCGAAGACAAGTCGGCGTTGGAAGACGCCGGCGATTTCACGCCGCGTTTCGACGATCGTGGTCTGATCACCGCCATCGTCACCGACGCCGGCGACGGCGAACTGCTGATGGTGGCGCACATGAACGCCCAGGCGCTGGCGCTGACCATTCAGACCGGCACGGCCCATTATTTCAGCCGTTCGCGCGGCAAGATCTGGAAGAAGGGCGAGACCTCCGGCAATCTTCAGACGGTGAAGGAAATCCGCACCGATTGCGATCAGGACGCCATCTGGCTGAAGGTCGAGGTCGCCGGCCACGACGCCACCTGTCACACCGGCCGCCGTTCCTGCTTCTATCGCACGATCACGCTTCGGGACGGAAAGCCGATGCTCGATATCGTCGACGACGAGCGTCATTTCGATCCGCAGGACGTTTACGGAAAATAGGCTCGGAAAGAGGGCCGGAATTTCCCCTTCATCTGCTCGTTATTGCGCCATAAGTCGCCTCTATATACCATTTGGAAACTGATCGGGCACACTATCGCAAACCATGTGTTCTGCTGGGAGGGGAGAGCGCCATGCTGAGCTGGAATTTGCATCGTCAAAGCTCCGAAGGCGAGGGTTCCGGTTCCGGCATGTCGACCACGATTGAGACGATCCCGCCTCCAGCTCCCGTCAAACGAATCAAGATCGCACTGGCGCTTGGCGGTGGAGCGGCCCGCGGCTGGGCCCATATCGGCGTGCTGCGCGCGCTCGACGAGGCAAAAATCGAGATCGGCATGATTGCCGGCACTTCGATCGGCGCGCTGGTCGGCGGCTGCTATCTCGCCGGCAAACTCGATGAACTCGAAAGTTTCGCCCGCTCGCTGACGATGCGGCGGATCGCAAGCCTCCTCGATCTGACGATCGGCGGCAGCGGCCTGTTCGGCGGCATGCGGCTGACCAAGCGCATGCAGGAACATCTCGAAGGCCTGAACGTCGAGGATCTCGACCGGCCGTTCGTCGCCGTCGCCGCCGAGGTCAATACCGGCCATGAGGTCTGGATCGCCAATGGTTCGCTGATTACGGCGCTACGCGCCTCCTACGCCCTGCCCGGCATTTTCGAGCCGGTGCGCAGCAATCACCGCACACTGGTCGACGGCGCGCTGGTCAATCCCGTTCCCGTCTCCGTCTGCCGTGCCTACGAGCAGCCGTTGGTCGTCGCCGTCAATCTCAATTACGATCTCTATGGCCGCTCGGCCGTCGTCCGGCACAATGCCAGCCTCTCGCCGCAGGAAGTGCAGAAGCAGGAAGAGGCGCCCTATGCCCGTCTCGGCATGACCGGCGTCATGGTGCAGGCCTTCAACATCATCCAGGATAGGATTGCCCGCGCGCGCCTGGCCGGCGACCCGCCTGATATTTCGCTGCAGCCGCGCCTCAGCTATATCGGCCTTTCCGAATTCCACCGCGCCGGCGAAGCGATCGAACGCGGCTACGAGGAGGCGAGAGCCAGGCTCCCCGAAATCAAACGCATGCAGGAAATCTACGCCAGCCAGCCCTGACGCCCAGCCCCCTGACGCCCAGCCCCCTGACGCCCAGCCCCTTGACGCATTGTCCAAAAGCGCGTCAGCGTTTTGGGACAATGATCAGCCGAACGAGCCGACGAAAACTCAGCCGGCGATATAGGCCTTGATTTCCTCGGTCTCGCGCTCGACTTCGGCGATGCGCGATTTCACCACGTCACCGATCGAGATGATGCCGGCAAGCTTGCCGTTGCTTTCCACCGGCACGTGGCGGAAACGCCGGCTGGTCATCAGCTCCATCAGCTCGTTGACGGTCGTCTCTTCATGGCAGCGGTAGACCTTCGCGGTCATGACCTGGGCTAGCGACTGGTCGAGTCCGTCCTTGCCATATTTGGCGATGGCATGCACGAGATCGCGCTCGGTAAACATGCCGGAAATCCGGTTCTCCATGCCGACGACAACGATGGCGCCGATCTTTTTCTTGCTGAGGATGACCGCCGCTTCGGCGACGGTGGTGTTCGGCCCGGCGGTAAATACGTCCCTGCCCTTCAGGTCGAGGATTGCTTTGACTGAACTGGTCATTCGAACCTCCTATGTCCGTGAAACACTTGTCACAGGCATCCGCGGCGGTTTCTCCCCCCATCGCGGATAGGTCGATGGTGCACTGACCGGCTCAGGATTGCAACATATCCTTCTGCGTATCGGCGGCTTCCGTGACAGGAGGGCGCGGCGCCCGGTCGAACAGCGAAAACAGCAGAAAGCCGAAGACGAAGCCGCCGATATGGGCGTCCCAGGCAATGGCCTGATCGCTGTCGCCGACGAGCGGGATGCCGACGGCGATCAGGGCGTTGCCGACCAGCCAGAGCAGCATGAAGATGACGACGGTGCGGCTCCGCAGCGCCTCGACGATGGAAAGCCGGGCATTGAGATGCGCAGGCAGCATCGGCCGCCGTTCGGCCGGAAAGGCGAATCGGCAGGCAGCCCCCATCAGCCCGGAGATAACACCCGACGCGCCGATCAAAAGCGTCACATCCCCCCAGTTGAGGACAGCATGCAGGGCCGCCGACGCGACGGCTGAGAACAGCCAGAAGAGCACGAAACGCATCGTCCCGATGCGGCGCACGACCGGCGCGCCGAAGGCCATCAGCCAGAAGCCGTTGAAGACGATATGCTGGACGCTGCCATGCAGCAGTGAATAGGTGACCGGCGTCCAGAACAGCTCCGGCCCCTGTTGCGACAGCGGAATCACGTAGCGGGCGGGCACGAAGCCGAAGGTGAAGAACAGCCAACTCAGCGCATCGTCTGAGAGCACGAGTTCCTGCGCCGCATAGATGACGACAAGCAGGCAAAGGCTGAAGAACAGCGCCGGCGGAAGGTTGAAGACCGGCACGCGCGGCGGCTTTGCCGGCCGCTGGACCTCGAAAGGTTCGGGCGCCTTATGCGGCTCGACCGTCTGCTCATTCATTTCAATATCGCCTCGTTGAGGCCACAGCCATACAGGAGCACCTGTCAAAAAAAAAGCCGTCCGAAGTGCCGGACGGCATACCGGGATTTCCAGGAAAGACCTTGGCCCGAACAGGTTGTGCTGAACTTCGAAAGTCGAAGCGATGGCGCGACAGTGTCACGACAGGCACCGCATCTCAACCGAAACCCTTTCTTAACCTTAACCGCCCCGACTTGGCATGAAATCCGCAAGGTAGAGCCTGTAGGGGCAATGAGTGCCCGAAAATGATCCGGAATGGGACAGGTTGGTGAAAAATGCGTGTGCAAACGACCATCGAAATTTTTGACTACTGGAACCGTATCCGCGGCGCTGCCGATGCGCCGCTGAAATCTCAGGTCGAACCCTCCGCCGTCCCCCATCTGCTCCAAAGCCTGTTCATCCTCGAGACCCGAGCGGAAGGCGACATCGGCTTCCGACTCGCCGGCACCCGCATCTGCGATCTCTTCGGGCGGGATCTGCGCGGCGCGCGTTTCTCCTCGCTCTGGGCAAACGGCCAGCACGCCGATATCGAACGCACGGCGATGGGCGTCATGGACCATGCCATGCCGGCCCTGTTCAATGCCACCGGCTACAGCACCGTCGGCCATCAGGCCTCCTTCGAGATCATCATGATGCCGCTGCGCTCGCCAGGCGGCGCCTGCGACCGGCTGCTCGGCGCGATCGCACCCACGGCGGCCGCGAGCTGGCTGGAGATCGTGCCGCTCGAATTCCTGGCGCTTGACCGCAGCCGTCTGCTGCCCGGAAAATTCGGCAAAGCTGAAGCCGCCGAGCTGCGCCCCATCAATGAAATGGTCGCCGGCAAAAGCGCCGGTTTCGGCCAGGTCATGCGCCGTATGGTGTCGCAACTGCTGACGAGTGCAGAGGCGCGCTGACAGTCCCGTTTCAGGACATCGGACATACTCGTTTTCGGCTATATGAGAATGAGGCAAAACAACCTTCTGTTAATGGATTGCGGGTAATGATCGGTCTCTCAGATTTGATGAAGAAGCCCCTTGATGCACTCGTTCCAGCCAGCTCAGACGCAAAGACCTGCGCCGCGCCCTGAACAGGGCGTTTTTCAGCGCGTGCCGATCAATATGCAGGGCCGGCTGATGCTTGCGAATTACGAGGAGTTCGAATGCATGGTGATCGACATGTCGCCCGGCGACATGTACGTCACCTGCCTCGGCCGGCCACGAACCAATGAACGCGTCGTTGCCTATATCGACCATCTCGGCCGCGTCGAAGGTTATGTCCAGACCATCGATGGCCGCGGCTTCACCATGTCGATCAATGCCACCGAGCGGAAGCGGGAGAAGCTCGCCGCCCAGCTCACCTGGCTTGCCAACAAACATGAACTCGGCCTGCCGGAAGATCGTCGCCATGACCGTCTGACGCCACGCGATACGAATACCGAACTGACGCTCGAGGACGGCACGCGTTATTCCTGCCGGATCATGGACCTTTCGCTGTCGGGCGCCGCCGTCGACGTCGAGATGCGCCCTTCGATCGGAACCGCGGTGCGGCTCGGCAACATGCGCGGCCGCGTCGTACGCCATTTCGTCGAAGGTGTGGCGATCGAATTCCTGTCGATCCAGTCCCGCGAGACGCTGCGCGAATTCCTCTAATAAGAGACTGCTGATCGTGTGACGGTGCCGCGAAAGCATTTGCCGGGCGCGCACCCGGTCGGGTCGCGTTGAAAAGCCTCGGTTTTACGGCAAGAGATCTGCCAGCGGCAACGAATCCGGCTTCGGAAAGCAGGCGTGAATCCTGTCGCAAGTCGTTCCGACCATTCAGTCACTGATATTATGAGTAGAAGAACCTGCGACAGGCAGAACCATGTCAGCTCTCTATCCGGAAATCGAACCCTATGATCACGGCCTGCTCGACACCGGCGACGGCAACCTGATCTATTGGGAGGCCTGCGGCAATCCGGCAGGCCGGCCGGCGCTGGTGCTGCACGGCGGGCCGGGCTCCGGCTGTTTGACCATGGCGCGGCGTCATTTCGATCCCGACGCCTACCGAATCATTCTGTTCGATCAGCGCAATTGCGGCCGCAGTCTGCCGAGCGCTGCCGATCCGCAAACCGATCTCTCCCTCAACACCACCTGGCATCTTGTCGGCGATATCGAGCGGCTGCGGGTCTTCTTCGGCATCGACACCTGGCTCGTTTTCGGCAATTCCTGGGGCTCGACGCTGGCCCTCGCCTATGCCCAGACCCATCCGCGGCGCGTCGCCGCAATCGTCCTATCGGGCGTGACCACCACGAGGCGCTCGGAAATCGACTGGCTCTGTCGCGGCATGGCGCCGCTCTTTCCTGAGGAATGGCATCGTTTGCGCCAAGCGGCTTCTGCGGGCGGCCAGGGGCAAGATCAGGATATGGTTGCCGCCTATCATCGTCTCCTCAACCATTCCAACGCCGAGACGCGCCTGAAAGCGGCGCGCGACTGGCATGACTGGGAGGCGGCCTCGATCCTGCTCGCCGATCCTGAAGGCCTGCCGCGCCGCTGGGCCGATCCGGCCTATCTGCTGACGCGCGCGCGCATCATCACCCACTATTTCATCAACGGCGCCTGGCTGGAGGACGGCCAGCTTTTGAACAACGCCGGGCGGCTGACAGGCATCCCGGCGATCCTGCTGCAGGGACGATTCGATTTGGAGGCGCCGCTCGTCACCGCCTGGGAACTGGCCCGCGCATGGCCGCAAAGCGAGCTGCACATTCTTCCGCATGCGGCCCATTCCACTGCAAATCCCGATATGAGCGCCGCGATCGTCGCCGCCACCGATCGATTTCGCGATTTCCAGCAAAAATAATTTTACCGCCGAAAACTGAAATCCGAACGGTCGTCTGCTTTTGACCGGGCCGAATCGCCCGATTCCGGCTGCATCGTCAGCCTGCCGCGCAACGCCGAACCGCGGTCGGCCCTTATCCGGCTCAACGAAAATCCTTAACGCCGAGACGGCAATCCAGGCTTTTCCAAAGCGAAAGCCTTGCTGCGGGAATTACAATTTTAATCGATTTCGAGACAAATACGCGTCGAATTTTACGCGCATTCGAGATTGTTTTTAGCCAGATTTTATCGGCATTTGAATCAACTAAGCCTTTAATTCTATTGCGTAATTTTCCGTGAGATAAAAACGTCCGTGTCATTGTCACCTCAACTTACGGGGAGACGGCAATGACAACTGCAAACATCTCGAAAGGCGGCCTTCTGGCCGGTGCCCTCATGATGGCAATGGCGGGTTCGGGACAGGCGATGCCCGCCAGCATGGCGCTCGCTGGCAATGCCAGCCCGCCGATCGGGCACTACGAATTCTGCAAGGTAAATCCGACGGAATGCGCCTTTGCCGGCGGCGATGCCGGGCCTGCCATCCTCACAGAGGATCGCTGGAAGGAAATTCTCAAGGTCAACTACACCGTCAATTCGACGATCCAGCCCGAGACGGATGAACAGATTTACGGCGTCGAAGAACGCTGGGCCTATCCGACAACCGTCGGCGACTGCGAGGATTATGTCCTGCTGAAGCGCAAGATGCTGATCGAGGACGGCTTCTCGCCATCCGACACGCTGATAACAGTCGTGCTGCAGCCGAACGGCGAAGGCCATGCCGTGCTGACTGTTCGCACCGATCACGGCGACTTCATCCTCGACAACATGCGCAACAAGGTGCTGCTGTGGTCGGATACCGAATACACCTACCTGAAGCGTCAGTCCGCCGACAATCCGGCCCGCTGGTCGAAGCTCCAGGACGGCCGCGCTGTCGCGGTCGGTAGCGTCAAGTAAGAACAGCCTGTCGGCTGCAGCCTGCGGCCCGGTCAGTCCCCGTATCCCGTCCCGACCGGTGCCCAAGAGCCGTTCCCGCTGTCCCGGGAACGGCTCGTCCTTTTTCGGGACAGGCTTTCGCCCCCGCGCCCCCACACCCCTGAAATCTTAGCGAATTATTAACCACGCCAGTCCGATCATGCCGATCAGATTCATCATCGGCACCGGCGGCTCATGTTCCTCCTGCGGCGGACCGAAACACGAAGCACCGCCATGAGCCACGCCGCGCACAGCGCACCCGACGAGCAGCCGCTTTTTTCCATGGGGTTTTTGCTCCGCACGATGGCGGTGATCGCCGTTCTCGCGGTGCTGACCGTCGCCATCAGCATCGGCGGCCGGTGGTTCGGCCGGCATATTTCGCTTGCCGGCAACACCGACAGCACGGCTGAAATCACGCTGGCCATCGGCCGCGACAGCGTGAAATTCCCGGAGAATGCCATCCGCTTCCCGAGTCAAAGGCACGACGGTGCGGCCGAGCGTGTCGATCTCTACCTCGCCTGGCCCGAGATGCAGGGCTACGGCAAGGAAAACCACCTTCGATTCGACGATATCGGCCAGTCCTCCGGCCTGATCTTCCTGCAGCTTACCCAGAGCACCATGTCGCGCGACATGTCCGGGCGGCTGGAGCCGATCTATTCACACCTGCTCGAAGGCCCGGCCGAGCCCTTCCGCGACGGCCTGACGCTGCACCGCCTTCGCGCCGATGCGGGTTACGGCGACGAGGTGCTGCTGACGGCGCCCGTCAAAAACGGCCCGGACTACGTCGTGCGCTGCATCTTGCCTTCCGTCCCGGACAGGGCGGCGAGTGGCGATTGTCAGCGCGATATCAAGGTCGGCAGGGACCTCAGCGTCCTCTACCGCTTCTCAAGCAGCCATCTTAACGACTGGGAACATATTGATGCCGCTATCCGCACCTTTGTGGAAGCGCGTCTTATGAACCGTTCTGCAACAAGTCTCTAAAATGCTCCCCGTACAGCGAAATAAACGATTCATCATAAACGGATTGGTAACGCCCAATCGGTAAATTCTAAAGACGGGCTGTGCTGCGGGAGGTGTGCCGTCCCGGCGCCGAATATCCGAATGCCAAACAACTGAAATGCAAGCGAAGAGTGGAATAGTGTCAAGGTCAGTCTCCTCCGTATCATCGTCCCGATCCGGCAGCTTTTTTGCAAAGCTCATGGCGATCCTTTCGGTGGCCCTCACGGTCGTCCTGGTCGATTCGGTCAATGCCGAAGCGGAAGCGGCGAATTCGAAATATGCGGGCATCGTCGTCGACGCCAAGACCGGCAACGTTCTCTACAGCGAGAATGCCGACCGGCTGCAATACCCCGCCTCCCTGACCAAGATGATGACCATCTACATGACCTTCGAGGCGCTGGAGCAGGGCCGCATCCGCCTCGATACGCCGGTTCCCTTCTCCGCCCATGCGGCAGCCCAGGCGCCGACCAAGCTCGGCGTTCGCGCCGGCGGCACGATCACCGTCGAACAGGGCATCCTCGGCCTCGTCACCCTGTCGGCCAATGACGCGGCAACCGCGCTCGGCGAAATGCTCGGCGGCGGCAGCGAGGACCGTTTCGCCCAGCTGATGACCGCCAAGGCGCATGCGCTCGGCATGACGCGCACCACCTATCGCAACGCCAACGGCCTGCCGAACACGGCGCAGATGACGACCGCGCGCGATCAGGCCCGTCTCGGCATCGCCCTTCGCCAGCATTTCCCGCAATATTACGGCTATTTCTCCACCCGCGCCTTCAAGTTCGGCACCCGCACGATCCGCAGCCACAACCGCCTGGTCGGTTCGGTGCGCGGCGTCGACGGTATCAAAACCGGATACACCCGCGCCGCCGGCTTCAATCTGGTGAGCTCGGTACAGGTGGACGGCAAATCGATCGTCGGCGTCGTGCTCGGCGGCGCCTCGACGCCCGCCCGCGACGCCCAGATGCGCAACCTGATCGCCACCTACCTGCCGAAGGCATCGAGCCGCGGCGGATCGTCGGCGCTGATCGCTCAGGCGGCCCCTGCCCCCGAAATGATCGTGACGCCTGCTCCGGTCATGCCGCAGAAGGTCCAGCCGCAAGTGGCAAAGACGATCACCGCAGCACAGCCGCCGATTTCCGCAGCCGCTGCCGATCTCAGCCTGCCGCATAAGGGCCCGCTGCCGGATGCACGCTATCAGGCCGCAGAGACCGAAGTCGCCTATGCCGAAACCGCTCAGCCGAAATCCGACAATCCGCTGGTAGCCCAGCCGATGCCGGCGCCGACCAAGGTCAAGACCACGACCTTCAAGCAGCAGGCATCGCTCGCCGCGCCGAAGCCGGCGCCCGCTTCCCTGCGGCCGGAACAGGCCGATACGGCGGTCGACAACGTCACCACCGCTTCGACCACCGCTGCCCCGGCCAGCGCCGCTTCAACCGACAATGGCCCGAGCGGCTGGGTCGTGCAGGTCGGCGTTTCGCCGAGCCGGCAGATGGCGATGGATCTGCTGGAGAGCGCCAAGACCAAGGGCGGCAAGGCGCTGGCCTCGGCAAAGCCCTTCGCAGTCGCCTATGCCGCCGGCGGCGACCAGCTTTACCGCGCCCGCTTCGGCGGTTTCGATGACCAGCGCGATGCGGTCAATGCCTGCAAGGCCTTGAAGAAGGCCGGCATCAAGTGCTGGGCGGCTGCCCAATGAGCTATTCGATGCTGCCTGCAAGATGGCCGGCGGCATCGGTAACGGCCGGAATCGGTGTTTGCGTTTCCGGCCACCGTTCTTGAACTCGATCAGTATGGCGTACGGGGAAAACAATGGCGATCAATGAGAATGTTCCGGGAATGCCTTCAGACCGCCGCATGGCGGCCAAGGGGCGCTCATCGCTGCATCCGTTGCACGAGGCAGCAATGCGGCTGGCCGAGATCGGCCTGCAGAGGCCGAAGACGAAATCTCCAAAAACCCGCGACCTCATCAACCTGCTGCTTTGCCATGGAGCCCGCGCCTGGCGCTATTCCCAGCCCGAAGCCCGCATCCATCTGCATGTGACCTCGCCTGACGGCAGCGCGCCGGTGCAGCTTCGCCTGCGCTGAAGCTTGCTATTGCTCAGAACCAGGACACGTTTTGGGCGGCAGACGTTAGAGCAGGCCAAGTTCCGTCAGCTCGCGGCGAAGGTCCGCGGGCATTTCGACAATGCCGGCGCCAAGGCTCATCAGGTCGCGCGGCACATCATCTTCAGTGTAATAACGCCAGCCCTGGAAGGGACGCTTCGGCTGCACCGCCGTCTCGATGACCTCCGGGCCGAGCATCAGGCGGCAACGCGAGATGCCTTCGCCGTCGGTGAAGGTCTCGATGCCGAGCAGCTTCTGCCGCGCCTGCACCTGCCCCTTGATCACCCAGTACAGCGAGCCGCCATCGAGCAGCTCTTCCATGCGTTTCGGCACCATGCGCGTCGTGTGCACCGAATGCGGCTCGAGCCCGGCGGCGATGGCGCTGAGCGAGCGTTCCGCCACCCATTCGCGCAGATCGTCTATCGAGTCGGCGCCGACGCAGAGTTTGATGAGATGCAATGCCATGCCGCCGTTGAAATCCTTTTGACAGCGGGCGTCAAGCGCCTGGAGGTAAATTCTCCCCCGCTTATGCGACAGGCAATATTCCCGCGGCGTTATCGCCATCGGTCAGCATCCGGGGATAACAGGCCACGATCTGGCGCAGGCGTTTTCCGACCGTCTGGGAAAGACCGTCGTTTACGACGCGCTTGCGCCTGAACAGTTCGGAGCGTCCATAGCTGAGTACGTGGGTGAAGGCGCGGCAGCCGGCATTGCGGCTCTCTACACCGCGATCAACTCTCAACCCGACCACAGCTTCGAGATCACGCAAAGTGCTCAACAGCGCCTCGGCCGGAGGCCACGTACGACGGCTGAATGGTTGAATAAACTGACCGTGTAAAGATGCTTCACGCGAGGGGGTATGTCTCAACGACACAGCCCCCTCTTCAATTACGCTGCACGCCGGCACTGTGACCTGCCGGGAAACGGGGTACCCCCTGAAAGCTCATACCTAAGCAGGCATTACAAGCTCAGCACTCGACGACATTGACGGCAAGGCCGCCCGTCGAGGTTTCCTTGTATTTCTCGCTCATGTCGTGGCCGGTCTGGCGCATCGTCTCGATACAGGCGTCAAGCGGCACGAAATGCTGGCCGTCACCCTTGACCGCGAGCGATGCCGCGGTGACGGCCTTGACGGCGCCGAGCGCGTTGCGCTCGATGCAGGGAACCTGCACCAGGCCCGCCACCGGATCGCAGGTCATGCCGAGATGATGTTCGAGCGCGATCTCGGCGGCGTTCTCGATCTGCTCCGGCGTGCCGCCCATGACGGCGGCAAGGCCGGCAGCCGCCATTGCCGCGGCCGAGCCGACCTCGCCCTGACAGCCGACCTCGGCGCCTGAGATCGAGGCATTGTGCTTGATGATGCCGCCGATCGCCGCGGCTGTCAGCAGATAATCGCGGATGCCGTCCTGGTCCCAGTCCTCGTGGAAATGCTCGTAATAGCGGATTGTCGCCGGAATGACGCCGGCCGCCCCATTCGTCGGCGCGGTGACGACGCGGCCGCCGGCTGCATTTTCCTCGTTGACGGCCATCGCATAGACGCTGAGCCAATCATTGGCGAGCAGCGGATTGACGCGATTGCTGCGCCACTCCTCCTGCAGTTTGTCGTGGATCCTGCGGGCGCGGCGCTTGACGTTGAGACCACCAGGCATGACGCCCTCGACCTTGAGGCCGCGCTCGATGCAGGAGCGCATTGCCTCCCAGATGCGGTCGAGCCCCTGATCGAGCTCCTCGCGCGAGCGCTGGCTCTCCTCGTTCGCCCGCTTCATCTGCGCAATCGAAAGCCCCGAGCGCTCCGCCATGTCGAGCATCTGCCTGGCGGTCGCGAAGGGATAGGGCACGCGCGTGCCACCGGCCGCGTTCTTCTTCGCCCGCATCTGCTCCAGCTCGGTGTCGGTGACGACGAAGCCGCCGCCGACCGAATAATAGATGCGTTTCAGGAGCAGCCGGCCGTCACGGTCATAAGCGGAAAAGATCATGCCGTTGGCATGGCCGGGCAGCGGCTGCTTCTTGTCGAAAACCAGGTCGGTTTTCGGCTGGAATTGGTAGGCCGGATGTCCCGCCGGCGCGATGCGGCCGGTGCGCTCGACCGTATCGATGATGCCGTCCATCTTGTCGGGATCGACGCTGTCGGGCGCTTCGCCCATCAGCCCGAGGATGACGGCCCTGCCCGTTCCATGGCCGATGCCGGTATGGGCGAGCGAACCATGGAGGCTGACCTTGATCGCGGCGACCTGCGCGCCCGATGACGGGCGTGGCCATTCATTCGACAGAATCAGATCGAGAAACCGGTTGGCAGCCGACATCGGACCCATCGTGTGCGAACTCGACGGCCCGACACCGATCTTGAACACGTCGAATACCGAGAGAAACATGGATGCGCCTTCTGATCACCGGAATGCAAATTTAGACGCCGCCGGTTTCTGATCCAAGCGGCAAACCGACATCGCATAGAGTCGGTGCGACATTCCGACTGCACACTGGGATGACACAGACAAAACCCGCGCAACGCAGCGATGCGGCAACCGATTGTTACGAACATCGTCGCATCACTGCAAGAGACGATCATCGTGCCACGAAGATGTCCCCTGAGCAAAGGCTCAGACGAAAGCTCGGCAGAAGCGGCGCGGTTTTCGGTCAGCCCGGATCAGAGAGCCTTCTGCGACCGCTTTTCAAACGCGCAGTTTCGGCGCGGCCTCTCATTGCCGTCGATGTCGAAAATGCCGGCTTAAAACGTCAGTCCAGTAAGGTCCAGTCTTGATGTACCTTGCCATTGTGCTCACCAAGCCTGGGCGACTTGCGGTGCGAGGAGAGCGCCTGCCCTGAGAAAATGATTGGTGTACGGATGCCCGCTATCCCTTCATTTTCCACGGCCATCTTTCGGTGCGCGACTTGCGGGTCGGCAAACACGTCTTCGACGGTGTTGATGGGGCCGGCGGGAATGCCCACGCGCGCCAAGTCGGCTAGCAGATCCGTCCGCTTGAAAAGCTTCGTCTGTGCTTCCATGACCGATCTCAGCTCCTCTCGATGGCGAACTCTTTCCGCATTCGACTTGAAACGGACGTCATCTGCCACAGCGGATAGCCGGAGGATATCGCATAGCCGTGCAAACTGAGCGTCGTTCCCGCAGGCGATAATGATATTGCCGTCAGACACCGGGAATACTTGATATGGCGCGATGTTGGGATGCGCATTGCCAAGTCTCGTCGGCGCCTTTCCCGAGGCCAGGAAGTTCATTGCCTGGTTGGCCAGCACACCCACCGCGCTGTCCAGAAGTGCCATATCTATGAACTGTCCCTCACCTGTCGTATTTCTGAGAATTAGAGCGGCTTGGATAGCGATGACCGAATAGAGTCCTGTGAAGATATCGGCGAACGCGACGCCGATTTTCTGCGGCTCCCGATCAGGTTCACCGGTCAAATCCATGATGCCCGCCATGCCCTGGATGATGAAATCATAACCTGCACGCCCGGCATATGGGCCGGTTTGGCCAAAGCCGGTAATCGAGCAATAGATCAGTCTTGGGTTGATCGCCTTCAGACTGTCGAAGTCGAGGCCGAACTTCTTTAGCCCGCCTACCTTGAAGTTCTCGATGACGACGTCCGCGTTGGCGATCAGGGCCCGAAGTTTTTCGACGTCTTCCGCCGAGTTGAAATCCGCCGTGATGCTCAGTTTTCCGCGATTGCAGCTGTGGAAGTAGGCGGCAGCGACTTCATCGCCATCGGCAATGAAGGGTGGCCCCCAGCGGCGCGTATCGTCGCCCTCCGGGCTTTCCACCTTGATGACGGTTGCTCCGAGGTCGGCAAGTGTCTGCCCAGCCCACGGACCGGCGAGGATGCGCGCCAGTTCCACGACCCGAACGCCTTCAAGCGGAAATTGCATCGGTAACTCCCTGATTCATTGCCAAGCCCGCCGATCCCTCTCACATGTTCGGATAGACCGGCCCCTCACCGCCCTGCGGCGGCACCCAGTTGATGTTCTGGTTGGGGTCCTTGATGTCGCAGGTCTTGCAGTGCACGCAGTTTTGGGCGTTGATGACGAAGGTGTCCTGACCGTCCTTCTCCACCCATTCGTAGACCCCGGCCGGACAGTAGCGCGTCGACGGGCCGGCATAGATGTCGTGCTCCGAACGCTTCTGCAGGCCCATGTCCTTGACCTGCAGATGCACCGGCTGGTCCTCCTCGTGATTGGTGTTCGACAGGAACACCGAGGACAGGCGGTCGAAGGTCAAAACGCCATCCGGCTTCGGATAAGCGATCGGCTTGTGCTGCGAGGCCGGCTCCAGCGACTGCGCATCGGTCTTGCCGTGACCCAGCGTGCCGAAGAAGGAGAAGCCGAACAGGGTGTTGGTCCACATGTCGAGACCGCCGAGCGCCACGCCGAGCGCCGTGCCGAACTTCGACCAGAGCGGCTTGACGTTCCTGACCCGCTCGAGATCCTTGCCGATGTCGCCCTGGCGCCATTCATTCTCGATCTCGACCACCTCGTCATGGCTGCGGCCGGCCTCGATGGCGGCGGCGATCTTCTCGGCCGCCAGCATGCCCGACAGCACCGCATTGTGGCTGCCCTTGATACGGGGAACGTTGACGAGACCGGCCGAACAGCCGATCAGCGCCCCGCCGGGGAAGGAGAGCTTCGGCACCGACTGGTAGCCGCCCTCGGTGATGGCCCGGGCGCCATAGGACAGCCGCTTGCCGCCCTCGAAGGTGCCGCGAATGGCAGGATGCGTCTTGAAGCGCTGGAACTCCTCGAAGGGATAGAGATAGGGGTTCTTGTAATTCAGGTGGACGACGAAGCCGACCGCGACCAGATTGTCTTCGAGATGATAGAGGAAGGAGCCGCCGCCGGTCTTCATGCCGAGCGGCCAGCCGAAGGAATGCTGCACCAGGCCCGGCCTGTGGTTCTCCGGCTTGACCTGCCAGAGTTCCTTGATGCCGATGCCGAATTTCTGCGGCTCGCGATCCTTCTGCAGATCGAACTTGGCGATCAGCTGCTTGGCGAGCGAGCCGCGCACGCCCTCGCCGATCAGCACATATTTGCCGAGCAGTTCCATGCCGCGGGTATAGTTCGGGCCGGGCTCGCCGTTCTTCTCGATGCCCATGTCGCCGGTGGCAACCCCGATCACCGCTCCCTTATCATCGTAGAGCACTTCGGTTGCGGCAAAGCCCGGATAGATCTCGACGCCGAGCTCTTCGGCCTTGCCGGCCAGCCAGCGACAGACAAGCCCAAGCGATACGATGTAGTTGCCGTGATTGTTCATCAGCGGCGGCATCAAAAAATTCGGCAGGCGGATCGAGCCGGCCGGACCGAGCAGCAGGAAGTGGTCCGCGGTGACCTCGGTCTTGAAGGGATGATCGCCATCCTCGCGCCAGCCGGGCAGCAGCCGGTCGATGCCAATAGGATCGACCACAGCGCCCGACAGGATATGGGCGCCGACCTCGGCCCCCTTCTCCAGGACGACGACCGACAGTTCCGGATTGACCTGCTTCAGCCCGATCGCCGCTGAAAGACCCGCCGGACCACCGCCGACGATCACAACGTCGAATTCCATGCTCTCGCGGCTATCGTCTGCGTGTTCTTCCGTCATGATAAATGCCTGACAAATCTCGAAGTTGGAGTGAGATGGGGATCAGCGCGTTGGCCGAGCCGGCGTGTAGCTGTAGTCGTAGAACCCCCGTTGCGCCTTGCGGCCGAGCCAGCCGGCCTCAACATATTTGACCAGCAGCGGGCACGGCCGGTATTTGCTGTCAGCCAGCCCTTCGTGAAGGACCTGCATGATGGACAGGCATGTGTCCAAACCGATGAAGTCGGCGAGTTCGAGCGGCCCCATCGGATGATTGGCGCCGAGCTTCATGCCGGTGTCTATGGCTTCCACATTTCCGACACCCTCATACAGGGTGTAGATCGCTTCATTGATCATGGGGATGAGGACGCGGTTTACGATGAAAGCCGGAAAATCCTCGGAGACGGTGACGGTCTTGCCGATGGATTGCGCGAAATCCTTGGCTGTGACGAAGGTTTCCGGATCCGTTCCGATACCGCGAACCAGTTCCACAAGTTTCATAACCGGTACGGGATTCATGAAGTGTATCCCTATAAAACGATGGGGTCTGTCGGTCGACGCGGCAAGCCGCGTTATCGAGAGCGACGATGTATTCGTCGCCAGGATCGCGTCGGACTTCAGGGCAGTGCAGACATCCGTAAACACCTTCCTTTTGATGGCTTCATTCTCGCTTACGGCTTCGATGACCAAATCGGCGCTCGCCAGATCCGAGAGGGAAAACGCTCCCTTTATTCGGGAGATTGCCTGTTCAGCCGCCTCCCTCGGCATTTTGCCGGTTTCGACCTGACGTTCGAAATATCCGGCACTCGCCTCGATGCCCGAGCGGATTCGACTTTTATCGAGATCGTAAACCAAGGCCTCATACCCATGTTTAGCCACGACTTCCGCGATCCCGGTCCCCATCTGACCGGCGCCGATGACGGCGACGGTAGAAATCTTATTCGCTATAGGCATGCTGCCTCTCGTTGATCCGGAGGTGAAAGACGATCTGCGCCGAACAGACTATGGGGATTAGAAGAATGCCTGGAGGCTCGTCTGGGCCCGCCCAAGGATCAGAGCATGCACATCGTGGGTGCCCTCATATGTGTTGACCGTTTCCAGGTTCTGCGCGTGGCGCATGACATGGTATTCGATCTGAATACCATTGCCGCCATGCATATCCCGGGCCTGCCGCGCAATATCCAGCGCCTTCCCGCAGTTGTTGCGCTTGATGAGCGACACCATTTCCGGGGCCATCTTGTGCTCATCCATCAGGCGGCCAACCCGAAGCGAACCCTGCAGTCCGAGCGTGATCTCGGTCATCATATCGGCGAGCTTCTTTTGATAGAGCTGCATGCCTGCAAGCGGTTTGCCGAACTGCTTGCGGTCCAGACCATATTGACGAGCGCGGAACCAGCAGTCCTCGGCCGCTCCCATGACGCCCCAGGAGATGCCGTAGCGGGCGCGGTTGAGACAGCCGAACGGCCCCTTGAGGCCGGAAACGCCGGGCAGGAGCGCATCCTCGGTGACTTCGACGCTGTCCATCACGATTTCGCCCGTGATCGAGGCACGCAGTGAAAGCTTCCCGCCGATCTTCGGGGCCGAAAGTCCCTTCATGCCTTTTTCGAGAACGAAGCCGCGTATTTCGTTGTTGTGGGCTTCCGACTTTGCCCAGACGACGAAGACATCGGCAATCGGCGAGTTCGAGATCCACATCTTCGAGCCGCGCAATCGGTAGCCGCCCTCGATTTTTTCGGCGCGGGTCTTCATACCGCCGGGATCGGAGCCGGCGTCTGGCTCGGTCAGGCCGAAACAGCCGATCAGCTCACCCGACACGAGACCGGGCAGATACTTTTTCTTCTGCTCATCGGAGCCGTAAGCAAAAATCGGGTAAATGACCAGCGAGGACTGCACGCTCATCATCGAACGATATCCGGAGTCGATACGCTCGACCTCGCGAGCGACGAGGCCATAAGCGACATAGGATGCGTTCGCGGCCCCGTATTCTTCCGGCAGCGTCACACCGAGAAGGCCGGTCTGCCCCATCAACCTGAACAGCTCCGGATCGGTCGCTTCTTCGAGATAGGCCTCCTGGATGCGCGGCAAGAGTTCGGATTCTGCGAAAGCCGCAGCGGACTCGCGGATCATCCGTTCATCTTCGGTCAACTGATCATCGAGCAGAAAGGGGTCATTCCAGGAAAAGGCCAAGATCGTCATCCTCCCGTTAAGGTTTTTGCAATTCGATTGGTTGGAATTAGAACCGTTTTTCCGCGACCGGGAAAGCGAGGTTTACTCATCGCCCTATGAGCTATAGTAATAGCCTATGGCAAACCTCTCGCGAAGACTGCTTCCCTCGACCTCCGCACTCGCGGCTTTCGATTCCGTCGCGCGGCTGAGCACCTTCTCCGCGGCGGCTGAGGAGCTTTCCTTGACGCAGGGCGCCATCAGCCGGCAGATTGCCGCGCTGGAAGAACAGCTGGGCGTTTTGCTGTTCGAGCGCACCAGCCGCGGTGTCATTCTCACGGAGGCCGGCACCGATTATGCACGGGCTATTGCCAGCGCTCTGGCGGAAATCCGCTCCGCTTCGCTGCATGCCATGACCAAACAGCATAACGATCAACTCAATCTCGCCATCTTGCCAACATTCGGCACCCGCTGGCTGATGCCGCGCATCCCGCAATTTGTCGCCAGACATCCGGAGATCACTCTGAACTTCGCGACGCGCATAGGGCTGTTCGATTTCGACCGCGACGACATCGATATGGCGATCCATATCGGCCAGCCCGACTGGCCGGGTGCGGAAAGCACATTTCTCATGGAGGAGATGGTGGCGCCGGTCGCCTCCCCGTCTTTTCTGAGTTCGCATCCCGTCCAGAAAGCTGAAGATCTGCTTCGCCTTCCGCTTCTGCAGATGGCATCGCGGCCTGGAGCCTGGAGCCATTTTTTCGAAAGCCTCCAGGTCAGCGGCGCCCCGTCGCAGGCGATGCGGTTCGAACAGTTCAGCAGCGTGGCCCAAGCCTGCATTGCCGGGCTGGGGCTCGCTTTGATGCCGCTTTTCCTCATCGATTCCGAGCTTGCGAATGGCCAGCTCGTTCAAGCCTTTCCGCATCAGGTCAAAAGCCCCAGCGCCTATTATGCGGTCGCGCCGCTCAGCAGGAAGGACTTCCGCCCTGTCGTGGCGTTCCGCGCATGGCTCTTGGAAGAGGTCGCGCGTTACCAGCAAGGCGCTGCCGGCTAACCCGGGGCTATTCGACCGTTCGCTCCTGCTCGACTGCAAGCATTCTTGACTCTTCGGCCAAATCCTGCCAGTTTTATGCTAACGTTAGCATAAGGAATGCACATGTGGATCTTCAAGTGAGAAAAACAGGCATGCCGGGAAGGCGCCTCACGGCCAGGGCCCTGGTGAAGGATGTTCGGCTGCTCGGCCGCCTTTTGTGCGAAGCCATTGAAGCAAGCGACGGCAGGGAGATCCGGGAGACCGTAGAACGCGTCCGCGCCCTCTCGGTAACCGGCCGCAGAAAGACCAGCCCACGCCTGAACGGCGAACTCGCCCCCTTCTGCGCAGACATGCCTCCCCGCACCCTCAAGCGCGTGATCCGCGCGTTCAGCCAGTTCTCTCAGCTCGTAAACATCGCCGAAGACGCTCATCAGGCCAGAGTGCAGCGCTTCGGCATCGCCGATGGCGAACCTGCCATGCCGGGAACGATTGCCAGATCACTTTCGGTTCTCGCTGCCGCCGGCGTAGAGTCGGAGGATATCCGCAAGCTACTGTTTGAAGCGGTCGTCTCGCCCGTTTTCACGGCGCATCCCACCGAGGTCCGGCGGAAGAGCGTTATCGACATCGAGCAGGAGCTTGCCCGATGCTTGAGCCGGCTCGACCAGACCGGCCTGACGGCGCAGGAGGCGGATCGTTATCGGGAGGATTTGGAACGGGCGACGACGACGCTTTGGCAAACGAACAGCCTGCGAGGGCGGCGGCTGCAGGTCGTGGACGAAATCCTCAATGGCTTATCTTATTACGACAGCACGATTTTCCGCGTCATCCCGGAAGTTTACGGAGTTCTCGAAAATCAGCTTCGAGCCTCACCCTGGAGCTTCGGTCATGACGCGCTGCCGCCATTCCTGCGCATGGGTTCGTGGATCGGCGGCGACAGGGATGGCAATCCCTATGTCAACGGCGAGACCCTGAGGGAGGCGCTCCGGCTGCAGAGTGAGAGAGTTTTCTCGTTCTATCTCGGCGAGCTGCACAGCCTTGGCGCCGAACTTTCCTTGGATGATCGGTATGTGAAGGTCTCGCGGGACCTTCAGCGCCTCGCGACCGTCTCTCCCGATAGGTCGGAGCAGCGCCGGCACGAGCCATATCGCCTGGCGATTTCGGGTATCTATGCTCGCCTGGCGGCCACGGCCCGTAAATTCGGCAGTACGGAGCTCGTTCGCGAACCTGTAGCGGCCGCCCCCCGCTACCGGCGCCCCGGAGAATTCGCCGCAGACCTGGCGACGATCAGCAAATCTCTGATAGCCAATGGCGCAGAAAAGATCGCCGCTGGAAAACTGCGCAGCCTCCAACGCGCCGTAGACGTCTTCGGCTTTCATCTCGTCAGCCTCGATCTGCGACAGAATTCCGAGGTTCATCAGCGGGTTATTCATGAGCTTTTCGAGAATGTGCGCCCCGGCACAGGCTATGAAGCGCTCGCCGAGAGCGACAGGATCCGCTTGCTCACTGAGGAACTCCGCTCTTCCCAGCTGCTGGTTACACCGCTCAAGACCTATTCGGCCGAGACGATGTCGGAGCTTTCCGTCCTCCGTGAAGCCGCCGAGGCCCATAAGCATTATGGCCGCGCCAGCATCCCGAATTACATCATCTCGAAGGCGGCAAGCCCTTCCGACCTTCTGGAGGTCATGATCCTGTTCCGCGAAGTGGGACTGTTCCGGCCCGATGAGCCTGAAGCGGCGTCGGTCAACATCATACCGCTTTTCGAGACGATCTCGGATCTTCGAAACTCGCATGACGTCATGCAAACGGTTTTGGCCATCGAAGCATATCGCACATACTTGAAGGCACTCGGCGGCAAACAGGAAATCATGCTCGGCTATTCCGACAGCAACAAGGACGGCGGTTATCTGACGTCGGGATGGGAGCTCTATAAGGCGGAGGTGGCCTTCATTCGGCTTTTCGAGCGTAAGGGCATTCGCCTCAGCCTGTTTCACGGCCGCGGTGGCTCCGTGGGGCGCGGCGGCGGTCCGAGCTATGAGGCCATCACCGCCCTGCCACCCGGCGCGGTTGCCGGATCGATCCGGCTGACGGAACAAGGCGAAGTCATTGCAGCGAAATATTCCAATCCGGCACTCGGCCGCCGAAATCTGGAACTGCTGATCGCCGCGACGCTGGAAGCGTCTTTGCTGCCTTCCGACGCACAAGAGCCGGATCCCGAATATCTCGGCGCCATGGAGGAGCTGTCCGAGCTCGCTTTTGGCGCCTATCGATCTTTGGTTTACGAGACCGACGGATTCGAGCGGTTCTTCTGGGAAGCCACGATCATTGGCGAAATCGCAAAACTGAATATTGGCAGCCGGCCGGCCTCACGCAGCTCGTCCCGCCGCATCGAAGATCTTCGCGCAATACCGTGGGTGTTCGGCTGGTCGCAAAGCCGGATCATGCTGCCGGGCTGGTTTGGATTTGGCTCGGCCATCGGACAGTGGCTGACCAGACATCCCGACGGATTGCAAACCCTTCAAAGGATGCATCGGGACTGGCCTTTCTTCCAGACGCTGATCGCGAACATGGAGATGGTGCTGGCCAAAACCAACATGGCGATCGCGGCGCGGTATGTCGACCTCGCCCCCGACGCATCCGCCCATGAGAAAATCTTCACACGCATAAAAGACGAATGGGAAGCGACGACGGCCGCACTGTTCGGCATAACGGATCAGGCCTCGCTCCTGGAGAATAATCCGGCGCTGAAGCAATCGATCCATCATCGCTTTCCATGCCTCGATCCGCTGAACCACATGCAGATCGACCTTCTTCGCCGCCACCGCGCCGGAGAACGAGATCAGGACACGGAGGAGGCGCTGCATCTCACCATCAATGGAATTGCCGCCGGGCTACGAAACAGCGGGTAACGAGCCGCCAATGCGGATGGCGAACCTATTTTTCTTGACCTTGGCGAAAATATTGCGCTAACGTTTGCACAAACTGGGAGGAAATCATGACACGGACCGTGCTCTTGACGGACTACGCCTGGCCGGATGACAAGGTGGAGCGCGAGGTGATCGAGCGGGCCGGATTCACCCTGGTCAGCGGCCCCGCCGAGCCCTCGCCCTCTGCCGAGATCGACGCCTTGGCTGCGGAACATCGGCCGGACGCCATCCTGACCTGCTGGGCTCAGGTCAGCGAGAGAGCGATCGCTGCATCTCCCAATCTCAAGATCGTCGCGCGTCTCGGAGTCGGCCTGGATAATATTGCCGTCGATGCAGCAACTGAGCGCGGGATATGGGTCACGAATGTGCCTGACTATTGCGTCACGGAAGTGTCCGACCACGCCGTCGGTTTTGCAATTGCCTGGGCCCGGGGCCTGATCCACTTCGATCGCGAGGTTCGAGATGGACGCTGGGACCCGGCTTCGGCAAATCTCCGCAGGCTTTCGGAGCTGACCTGCGGCATCGTCGGCTTCGGTCGCATCGGCCGTGCGACGGCGGCAAAGATGCAGGCGCTGGGATGCCGCGTGACGGCGCACGATCCCCATGCCTCGAACGTGCCTGATAACGTGGAGCTTGCCGACTTCGATACGCTTCTCAGCAAGAGCGATATCGTCATTGTCCATGCGCCGCTTTCGCCTGCGACGCGTCATCTGATCAACAGGGACGCCATCTCGAAGATGCGGCGTGGAAGCCTGCTGATCAACGTCAGCCGAGGCGGCGTCGTGGATACCGCCGCCGTGATCGAGGGCTTGGCCGCCGGCATTCTGAGCGGTGTCGGCCTCGATGTGCTCGAGGATGAGCCACGCGTTCCCCCGGAGCTGATTGCTCACCCGGGCGCGATGATCACGCCGCATGTCGCCTTCTCCTCGGATGCCTCGCTGATCGAGCTGCGCCGCCGGGCAGCAGAAGAGGTCGTCAGGGTTCTCTGCGGAGAGATGCCCGAACAAGCCCGCAACAGCCCCCGCCGCTAATGCCGCAAGGACACTGAATTCATGTCTGCAGCCGAGACCACGATTTTCGACGATTTCCTGCTGAAGAGCGGCCTGAAGAGCGCTTCCGAGGAAGCGATCTATAAGCCCCTGACGGGTGGCGTTTCTTCAGATATCTACCGCGTGGAGCTTCCCGGCCGGCTTATCTGCGTGAAACGCGCACTTGCCAAGCTTAAAGTATCCGCCGATTGGCAGGCGCCGGTGTCGAGAAATCTATACGAATGGAACTGGATCTCCTTCGTGGCCGAGCATTTCCCTTCCGCCGTTCCGAAGCCTCTCGCGCACGACGGGCCGTCTGGTGTTTTCGCAATGGAGTTTCTTCCGAGCGACGACTACCCGCTCTGGAAGACCAACCTGCTTCATGGGAGCGTCGACCGAAAGGCGGCAGAGGTCATTGGCCAGCGGATTGGACAGATCCATTCCGTCAGTGCCCGCACACCGGGGTTGCCGGAAAAATTTGACTCCGGATCGAACTTCTTTGCGCTTCGGCTGGAGCCCTACCTGGTGGCGACTGCCGCCAAACATCCTTTCGTTAGCGATCGCCTGGCCGAGCTGGTTCAGTGCACGGCCGAAACAAAGCTGGCGCTGGTCCACGGCGACGTCAGCCCGAAGAACATCCTGCTGGGCAGGAACGGCCCTGTGTTCCTCGATGCCGAATGCGCCTGGTTCGGCGATCCGGCTTTCGACCTGGCCTTCTGCCTGAACCATCTGCTGCTGAAGAAGATCGTTGCCGAAAAGGCGGCATCCGAGCTCGCATCGTCATTCGCGGCTCTGACGGCAGCCTACATGGATCAGGTCGATTGGGAAGATCGGGACGCTCTCGAGGCCCGGGCCGCAAGCCTGCTCCCCGCCCTCTTCCTCGCCCGGGTCGATGGCAAATCGCCCGTCGAATACATAACCGATGAATGTCAGCGCGAGGCGGTCCGCAAGGCTGCTATTCCATTGATCGCGTCGCCTCCGCAAAAGCTCGCTGACGTGGCGCAGGCCTGGTTTCCGTAAGGAACCCAGGCTTTTCCGGAGCAGTACGCTTTTCCTTGCAGATTAAAAAGAAAAAGCCACCGCGCTGTGTTCGCGGTGGCGGATGAAGTCTTGCTCTGCTGCGGCTCAGAATCGGGCGACCCAGCTTTCGAACGCAACCAGGAAGCTCTCGATGAACTTCTGGGTTCCTTCGTTGAGGAATATCCCATGGTCGCCCACCAATTTGTCGGCCGTGCTGAGGTAAACTTCAGGCTGGGGCATAGTCGGCACGTTGATGTTGGTCAGGATAACCCGGAGCTGAAGTGCTGCCGCTGCGCCGCCGATGAGACCGGGAGAAGCGCCGGTCACCGCGCCGGGCTTGTGATCCCACACGCTTTTCCCGAACGGCCGAGAGCCGACTTCGATCGCATTCTTCAATGCCGCCGGCACGGATCTATTATATTCCGGCGTTACGAAGATTGCGCCATCGCAAGCCTTGATGCGCTCGCGGAAGGACGTCCATTCCACCGGCGGTGTCTCGGTTTCCAGGTCCTGGTTATAGAGCGGGAGATCGCCGATCGGCACGATTTCCAGGTTCAGCCCGTCAGGCGCCACTTTCTGCATGGCACGGGCGAATTTCAGGTTGATCGAAGCCTGACGAAGGCTCCCGACCAGGACCGCGATATCTTTCTTGGACATGTTCTCTCTTCTCGCGTGAGGGAGGCGCCGGCCGCAGCCGGCGCCGGTGATTGTTATTGCCAGACGGCGGGAACCGGCGGAACGACCACGTAGTTGCTGAAGCCGCCATCGCGTTCGCCGATGCCGGAGATGGCTTCGTTCACCCGCTCGAGCGGATAGACCTTATGCTCGAGATAGGAGAGGTCGAGCGCACCGGTGCGGACCATGTCGGCCATTTCCTGCCCCTGGGCAGCGCTGAACCAGTTGGAGCCGATGAGCTGAACCTGCTCGTCCATCAGCCACTTCACATCAACAGGAACATCTTCCGCGACGCCGCCAACCACAACCACACGGCCGCCTCGACGAACGCCGCGCATGGAATCGACCACGGTGGCAGCAGGAGCTCTCGCGCCCAGCGCGCTGATGACGAAATCCACCCCCTCGCCGCCGGTTTGGGCCTTTGCCCATTCTCCGGTCGAGCCCTCGCCGAGCATGATCGTATCGATGCGGTCGGGAGCGATGGCTTTTATGCGGTCCATCAATTCCTTGTTTCTGCCGGTGCCCAGAATTTTGGATAGGCCCATGGCGAGAGCGAGCTTGGTGGCCGCGACGCCGAGCGTGCCGGTAATCCCGTCGATGAGGCACACCTGGCCGGGTCCGGCCTGCGCATTCTTGAGGGCGCCGTAGGATGTGCCGAGATAGCCGAAGCGGCCGGCCTGTTCGAAGCTGAGATTGTCCGGCAGGCATACGAGGGAATATTCCGGAGCGGTCATGTACTGGCTGAAGCCGCCATAGGGATAAAGATCGAAGATTCTTTGACCATCGCGGCTGGTGCTGAAGTAGCCGTTCAAGGTGTAGTAGCGGCATTGGCTGCGGTTGCCTGACCGGCACGCTTTGCAGGAGCCACAGGATCGGAGAGGACTGACATAGACACGATCGCCAATTTTGACATTGGTGACCGCCTCGCCCACTTCGGCGACGACCCCGGCCGGATCCAGGCCGAACACTGCCGGAAACTTCGGCAGCGGCTGGTGGGGAAACCAGGTCGGCCAATTGTTGATGACGTTGGCCATGTTGGGCACGATGCCGCAGGCCCTGACCTGCACCAGGACGTCGTTGGGCCGGGGCGCGGGAACCGGAATCTCATCCAACGACATCGGCTGATGCAGAGCATGCAGCCGGGCGGCGATCATAGTTTTAACCATTTACTCCTCCATAGGGACATCGGTCGAACCGTGCCCGACCGATTGCATTTTTTCAGTTTCAGACAGGTGCGCGGCAGTGCCGAGCGGTTTCGTCAGAGGGCGGCCAGGAACTCCTTGCCGGCCGGTCGGAAGTCCGCAGGCCAGACAGTCACCCAATCCTTTCCTTGAACTTGCTTGACCTTTGTCGATGGCTTCCCGGCATTGAACTTGCCGTCGAAAGTCCTTGTCCCGACGACCGTCTCGACAGGATTTGCGCGCAGCCACGCAGCCATCGCGGCATCGTCCAGCTTCCCCACGCCTTCAGCTGCCGCCGCAAGGATCTGCCACGCAGCATATTCGACAGCAGCCTGATATTCGGCGCGCGGATAGGGGAAGCCTGACGCCTTCGCCTTGCTGTCATAGGCGCTGACGAACTCCTGGGCGCCATGATTTTTGAGAAAGGGTTCGTGCTCTTCGAACCAGGTCAGCGAGGTCAGGCCATTCGCTTTCGGGTGAGCCGCAGTCGGGCCGGGCGCCGGGAACAGGTAGAACTGGTTCCTTGGCTGGTAATCGATCCTGCTCATCGCATCGAGAAGCTGCACGGCCTCCATGCCGATCGCACCCGACCACAGCAGATCCGGATCAGCCGCCTTGATGCGGTTTGCGATCGCGCCAAAATCCTTCGTGCCGAATTCGTATTCGAGGTCCAGCACGCTTTTGATGCCGCGTTTCTCGGCGACCTGCTGCCCGCCCTTGGCGATCGTCAGCGCCGACGGGAATTTGCTGGTGACGAAGGCGATCGTCTTGGGAGGGGTCGGCAGGCTTGCATAGGCATCGAGAACGACCTCGGTGTCGGTCAATTGCGGCTCGGCCCCGATCGGAAGCGACGGGAACTGCAGCGGATAGGGCGCGAGGCTCGGGTCGCCGAGGCTGCTCTGAATGAGCATCTTCTTGAACCGCGCGGCAACGCCCATTGCCGCGATAATCGAGGAGGTGCCATAAGGCCCCATCAGCAGATCGACCTTATCGGCCGTCACCAGGCGCTCGTAAAGGGTTCGCGCATTGGCGGGAAGCGATTGGTCGTCGAGAAGGACGAACTCCACCTTCCGTCCGAGAATACCGCCTTTGGTGTTGATCTGTTCGACGAACACCTCTGCCGCGAGCTTATGGATTGCGCCGACGCCGGCAAGCGGGCCTGTCAACGGCAGCGTTCCGCCGACGCGGATCGGCCCACCTTGCGCGAAAACCTTCGGCATCGCGCCGAAAGCCGCCGCGGCGGCGGCTGAGCCGAGAAATGCACGTCTGTTCAGTTTCATGGAATTCGCACTCATTTCATCCTCCCAAGTGCTTCCGGCATGTCATCGCGCTCACGGGTCTCGCGGCGCGTCGGTCTCCTGCCCGCCGGCGGCAGGTCTCAGCTCTTCGCCAGCCCTTCCGCGTAGCGTTCCAGCGTCATCGGGTTCGGCATTTTCTCGGGGCGCTCCAGCGGTACTCCCGTAAATTCGCTGGCCTCGAAGAACCATTTCGAGACCGCCGGCATGCCCCAATGGACATTGGTGCTCAGAGATGCCGCGTCCCAGCGAATGGGCTCCAATTCCGCATCTATCGTGGTGTAGTGATTGTTGAAGAACTCCACCCGGTGGCCATCCGGATCGCGCAGATAGACGAACAGGACTCCCGAAGGGCCATGACGGCCAGGCCCGCGCTCGACGCTGTCTCCATATCCGTAACGGCTGGCAAAGTCGCAGACGGCGAAGATGTCGCTGCTTTCGGGAACCGTATAAGCAAAATGATGCAGTTGCGGGCCGATGCCGGGCACCAGGGCCAGGTCGAGGCAGACACCTTTGCGATACATGAAGTTCGCAATGAGATCGTCGCCCGCCGCGATATATTCCGACGTCCGGAAACCGAGTTCACCGTAAAAGGCGCTCAGACCCAGCGGATCGGCGACGATGATCTGGCAATGGTCGAGGCCCTGGGCCCGGGCGCCGCGATGTTCATGCACCTGGAGAAACTTGCGGGGATGGACGCTCATGCTGGAGCAAAGCTCGACGCGAGCCCCCGAGGGATCGCTGACAAGCAAGGTCCGCCCCTGGTTTCGAACTTCGACCCATTCCGCCGGAAGCCCCTTCTCCTCGAAGAAGACCTTGGCCTTGTCGAGATCTTCCTCCAGGAACACCCTGTAACCGATCCGCCTGCACGCCGGCTTGCCGCCGGCGGGTGCGAGCACGAGGCTGTGGTGGCAGGCCTCGGACAGTCCGCGGAGGTAGGAGACACCATCAGCGAATTCCGTTTCGACGAGGCCGCCGACATTGACATAGAAATCCCGGCTGCGTCCCACATCATTGACCTCGAGCACGACGTGGCTGAAGCGCGTGATGTTGAAGGGAGGTTTCAAATTAACAGCCGGAAGCATGTCATCCTCGTTGAGTTTTGCTAACGTTAGCATAAAACGGCCGGGTGTTTTGTCAACGCCTGTTTTTACGCGAGACCCGCACCCGGCCCATCCAAATTCTAACCGACGGCGGCAACGACGGCTGGCTTTTCAGCCAAGTCCAGCGCCGTCCACCCGGCGAACGAAGCCTCTTTTCCAAGCGCCTCCTCGATCCGGAGAACCTCGTTCCACTTGGCCATCCGCTCGGAGCGGGAGAACGATCCGACCTTGAGCTGCCTGGCGTCCCAGCCGACCGAGAGATGGGCGATCGTCACATCTTCCGTCTCGCCTGATCTCGCCGAAACGATCGTCCGAAAACCCGCCTTCTTGGCAACGGAGAGCGCCTCGAAGGTCTCGGTGATCGTGCCCGCCTGGTTCGGCTTGATCAGAACGGCATTGGCGCTTTTATCCCTGATCGCCTCGGTTACCCGCGCCGCGTTCGTCACGAAGAAGTCGTCGCCGATGATCTGGCATCTGGAGCCGTAGCGGGCGGTAAATTCCTTGAAGCCATCAGGATCGTCCTCGGCGAGCGGATCCTCGATCGAGACGATCGGATAGGCCTTCAACCAGCCGCCAAGCATGTCGATCATCTTGGCCGTATCGAGCTGCCGATCTTCCAGCGCCAGCGAATACCTGCCTTCCCGGCCGAATTCGGAAGCCGCGATGTCGAGCGATATCGCCACTTCGCCGCCCGGCTTCAGACCGGCAGCTTCGATCGAACGCACCAAGGCATCCAGAGCCTCTTCATTGCTGGTGAAGGCCGGCCAGTAGCCTCCCTCGTCCGCCACGCCCTGGAGCTTGCCGGCCCGCTTCATGATGTCGCCCGCGGCGCGATAAACCTCGGCGGTCCATTCCAGAGCCTCCGAGAAAGTCGAGGCGGCGGGGCACATGATCATGAAATCCTGGACGTCGACCCGGCGCGCTGCGTGCGCTCCGCCGCCGAAAATCTGGATTTCCGGCAGCGGCATGGTAATTCCCTTGCTGGAGCCCGCGAGATACCGCCAGATCGGTTGATCGGCCGCGGCCGCGGCGGCGTGAAGCAGGGCCATCGACGTTGCAACCGATGCATTCCCACCCAGCCTGCTCCGGTTCTGGGTGCCGTCCAGCTCGATGATGGCGTGGTCCAGCTCGGCTTGAAGCCTGGCGTCACGGCCAACCAGCAACTTGGCGATTTCGCCGTTGACGGCAGCCAGGGCCTTGTTGATGCCCAAGCCGGCAAGGGCGCTGCCGCCGTCGCGCAGATCGAGAGCTTCGCCGGTACCGGTCGATGCGCCTGCAGGCGCAATGGCGCGGCCGATGGCGCCGGACGCCAGCTCGATCTCTACCTCGACGGTGGGCCTGCCACGGGAATCCCAGACGCGACGGCCCTGAACTTTTCGGATTTCGGTGTTGGTCATGTTCAATTGGTCCATAAGTCAGATTGAGATTTTGGATCATCGACGCTCGCAGGCCGTCAGCTTAATCCGTCGTATCGGCGGTCCGTGCACCAACCAGCACCACGGCGATGGTTGCCGGTCTGTCGCTCTTGTTTCGCCAGGCGTGACGCGTTCCGTTCTGGACGAAGGCATCGAACTGTCCGAGGCGAGTCTCGTTGCCATCGTCGAGCTCCATCCAGACCTCGCCGTCGAGAACGATGCCGTAGTCGACCGTGGGCGTTTGATGTTTGCCATCCGGCTCGAAACGTTCGGCCAAACCCGGACTGACCGCCAGGTTCTCCGCCATCGCCGCCGGACCATCGAAATCCGGAGACATGAAAACCGAATCCGGTGGGAACGTTAGCACTAGAAAGCGCGTTTCGCCCGGCTCGGGAACGAAACTCGTCACCAGCGGCGTTGGATCGGTTCCGTCGAATGGAACCCTCGTGGAAGCCGAAGTCGACCAGACCATCCGCGAGACCAGTCCGGGGATCGTTCTGAATATATCAGTGCGCGGAACGGCGCCGTCCTCAGCGAACCCGGCGACACCCTGACTGCCGTGCTTGGTGACGACGCGCCTGATATGCGCGGGAACTCTCCCGCTCGAATTTTCAGATACCAAGATACGCCTCCCTGATGCTCGGATCATTGATGAGAACCTCGGGCGCTCCGGAGGCCGTCACGCGGCCTTGCTCGATCACGTAGGCCTGATGGGCAATTTCAAGCGCCTTGTTCACGTTCTGCTCGACCAGCAGCACGGCGACGCCCCGCTCATTGATCATCTGAATGATTTTGAACATTTCCCCGACGATCAGAGGCGACAGCCCGAGTGACGGCTCGTCCATGAGCAGCACGCGCGGCTTGGCCATCAGGCCGCGGCCGATCGCAACCATTTGCTGCTGCCCACCCGACAAGGAGCCCGCCAGCGAATCCTGGCGCTCTTTCAAAACGGGGAAAAGCTGAAACACCTCAGCGAGTGTGGCATCGCGCTCCGCACGAGCGCGCGAGCGGTACGCACCGAGCAACAGGTTGTCCAGGACCGTCATCGCCGTGAAGAGACGACGCCCTTCCGGGACCACCGCGATGCCGTAGTCGCAGACCCGATGGCTCGGCACTTTGGAAACGTCGTTGCCCTCGATAACGATTTTTCCCCGGTGCGGGCGAAGAATGCCGGCGATGGCGTTTACCAGCGTACTCTTCCCTGCCCCGTTCGGGCCGACGACCGAAACGATCTCGCCTGGCCTTACACTGATGGACAGGTCCCACAGAGCGATCGCGTCTCCATAGCCGACCTCGATCTTATCGACCTCAAGCAGCATGACTGCCTCCCAGATATACGCTGACCACAGCCGGATCCCGCATCGTTTCGCCTGGATGCCCAAGCGCCAGAACTTTGCCTTGATCCAGCACCGCGACACGGTCCGCCAGCGCGACGACCGCACGCATGAGGTGTTCGACGAAGATGATCGTCGTGCCGCCGGCCTTGATCCGCTTGATCATTTCGACCGCGTGGTCGACCTCGGCCGGATTCAAGCCGCAGAGCACCTCGTCGAGCAGGAGTAGTCGCGGTTTTGCGGCCAGCGCTCGGGCGAATTCGACGAACTTTCGGTCATGCAGGTTCAAGGCTTCGGGAAGCACGTCGGCCTTTTCGACCAGGCCGGTGAAGGCGAGCGCCTCCCGGGTGACTGCCTCGACCGTGGCCCCCGCCATGCCATCCGCGCTGCCGAACTTCGCACAGAGCCGCACGTTTTCGAGGACCGTCAGGTTATCGAACAGGCGTGGGATCTGGTAGGTGCGCGCCACGCCCTGCTGCGCGATCAGATGCGGTGATCGACCGGAAATCTCCTCGCCTTCCAGCGTGATCTTGCCGGAGGTCATGGCGTAGTGGCCGCTGATCATATTGATCAGCGTGGACTTGCCGGAGCCGTTCGGCCCGACCAGGGCCAGGATTTCTCCCCGCCAGACATCCAGGGTCACGCCGGTCAAGGCGCGGATACCGCCAAAGGACTTTGTGACATCCTCGCATTTGAGAAGCACAGGACCGGAGCCCGCCGCAGCAGAAGGCGCAAACTGCATAACGGCCTCGGCAGTCCCCGCCGCCGCGCCAGCTCCGTTATGCCCGCCGGCAAACCTGCGAACAAGGCTGGGAACGATGCCGGACGGCAGCACCAGGATGACGACGATCAGCGCAAGAGCAACGCCGGCGCGACCGAATTCCGCATGAGCGCCGCTGACGATGGCGCTCTGCAGCACGGTGATCATGACAGCGCCGATCGCAGGCCCAGCCCAATGGCGGGCTCCGCCAAGAATGCTCATGAGCACGACATAGAGAGGAACGGTCACCGCAAACGTCTCGCCGACCGTGACGTAACCGACATAGACGGCGTGGATCGCACCCATTGCGCCGGCAAGCGCCGATGAGACCGCAAACGAGATCAGCTTATAGCGGAACGTCGGAACGCCTTTCACCTCCGCAACGTCTTCATCGTCGTGGATTGCGAGCAGGCCCTGACCGAATTTGCTGTGAAAGATGAAATAGGACGTCGCCAGCGCGGCAAGAGCCGCGATAAGCCCGAACATATAGAGGGAGCCGGACGCCGTTGCACCGATCATCGGGATCTCGATCCCCGAGAGGAATACGCCGGTGCCCGAGTCCAGCGCGGTGTTCGACACGATGGCCGCGATGACAAACGTCACGGACAGCGTCAGCAGCGCGAAGAATTCGCCGCGTAGCCCCCCCGAGCGAAAGACAACCAAGCCGATCAGAACGGCGACCGCGGCCGCGAGCAGTGCCGCCGCAGGTATCGTTGCGACGAAGGGCCATGACAGCTGCGTCGCCAGCGTGGCCGTCGTGTAGACGCCGATCCCGAAAAATGCGGCGTGACCGAAACTCCAGTAGCCGGTGTAGCCGCTCAGGATGCCCCAGCTCGTTGCCAGCACGACCCAGAAGAAGATGATGTACAGGTAGGACAGGTAGTAGTCCGCCATTCCCAGGTAAGGCAGCGAGGCCAGGACTGCCACGACAGGCGCTGCGATTAGGAGCTTTTTCATGGTCAGATCACCGGTTTGCGCAGGAGGATGACGATGAGCACGCTGAATGCAACGAGCGGCGCCCAAGCGGGGTTCACGACGGACATGGTAAGGCTCTCGGCCACGCCGATCAGCATTCCGGCACCCAGCGCGCCGATGGGACTGCCCAATCCTCCAATGATGGCGACGGCAAATACCACTCCGATCCAGGCCTCGATTTGAGATGGCGCCAAAGTTCCGATCAGGGCGATGAAGACACCCGCGATGCCTGCTGTCGCCGAGCAAAGGCCGGCCAGAATGTATGACACGCGGGTGGAATTGATTCCGAAAGCCGACGCCACGGGAGCGTCATGGGCGGCGGCACGCAGCGCCTTGCCGAGCATGGTCTTGTTCAACGCGTACCAGGCCGCTCCAGCAAGCACGCCGGCGCAGGCAAAGGCGGAAAGATCCAATACAGGCACGAAGATCGGACCGAGCCGGATGGTGCTCTGCGCATACGGCGTTTCGTAGCGAAGAAAGTCGGCCGACCAGATCCATTGGATCAGCGACTCGATCAGGATCGTGACGCCGAACGTCACCAGGAGAGAGGCGAATTCCTTCACCTTGAAGCGCACGAACACGCTGTGCAGGGCAATGCCGAGCACGAAGAACAGCGGAGCGATCAGAAGAGCGCTCAAATATGCCGGAACGCCATAGACGGTGCCGAGCTGATAGGTCAGGTAGGCGCCAAGGAACGCCAGCGCGAAGTGGCTGAGGTTCACAAGCTTCAACAGGCCCCAGCTCAGGCTGAGACCCATCGCCAGCAGGCCATAGATCCCGCCCAACAGGACGCCGCCGACAGCAGATTGCAGGAAAAGAGCGACGGTCATCAGGATCTACGTCCCTCTGCGGACGTGATGATCGATACCAGAAACACCAGGATATCCATACGTTATGCCTCCTCCCGTTTGCGCTAACGTTTGCACAGACATTCGTCCCACAAGGCGACCCTTCTGTCAACGGCTTTGAAGAAGTTAATTGGCGCCGAAGCGCCCGCGCGAGCGCATCGCCATGGGCACAGCAATCCCGATTGCTAGACTTAAGCGACTGAAAGATTTTTATTTTACATGGTGATCAGCGACCGCGCCCAAGTGCTGAAGGCGAAAAATCAAATGATTGCCACTTAAACGGTACGGAAGGTTTGACAACCGCGGCGTCAATGCTATCGTTAGCCAAAGCGATCATTCCGAGCCAGAAACGATGGTAACAATTAAAGACATCGCCGCGATACTTCAAGTTTCCCCCTCGACCGTGGGCCGCGCGCTTGCGGACGATCGCCGCATCAGCGCCGAGATGAAGAGAAAGGTGAACGAAGCCGCCGCTCAAGCGGGCTACGTTGCCAATCGTGCTGCACGCATGATGCGCGGGGTGCAGAGCAATCTCGTCGGGCTGATTGTTCCGGATATCCGGAACAGTTTTTATTCGACGATTGCCCACGCCCTCTCGCAGTGCCTTCTGTCGGCGAATTACCAGCTGACCTTGTGCGAAACCGATGACGACAGAATGCACGAGCTTCGCCACATCAGGGAGCTCACGAGCGTCAATGTCGCCGGGATCATTCTGGTCCCGAGCGCAAAACCTCATCCCGATTCCGCGCGAATCCTGAAGATGACGCCGCACATCCAATTGCTGCGAAAGGCACCGCTGCTCGGCGACCAATGGTTTGGGATCGATGACAGACGGGCGCTTTACGAGAGCACCGAACATATCATCGGTGCGGGTCACAATCGGATCGCTTATATCGGCGGCACGGAAGAACTGCCCACCGGCGCGGCGCGCGTGCAGGGTTTCCGGGACGCCGTCAAAAGCGCCGGCCGAACCATCACCGTTCACGAGGAGCTTGGTGCGCCTTCCTCGCCCGAATTCGGACGGGAGGCCGTGCGCCGCCTGCTTTCCCTAAAGGATCGACCGACGGCGCTTGTGCTCGGCGCAGTTCAAAACACCTCCGGAGTCATTGACGAAATCCAGGACCAGGCCTTGAGCGTCCCTCGAGATATCTCGGTCGTCGGATTTGGCGATGAGCTTGGCTATCGGTGGTGGGGTCCGGGACTGACGACAGTCCAATTGCCCGTTTCGGAGCTGGCGACCGCCTGCGGGCTTTGGTTCCTGCACCACCTCCAGAACAAGGGCGACCTCAGCAAGCCATACAGCTTCATCTCTCCGCCCCAACTGGTCATTCGCGGCAGCACGGGCGCTCCGTGAAACGCCGGCAGGCTGCAGATCTCCCGCGGCAGGCGGGATCAGAGAGAGGCGCCCGTCCGGCGACACGCGCCTCTCTTCGATCGGCTGCGATTCATCCCGCATCCAGGGCCGGACGCTGAAAGCTCTGGAATTATCTTGATGAGCGCCGCCAAGACCATACGGCAAGTCGAGGCGGCGCAGCCTTGGGCGCCGCCTGCCTGTTCAGCGATACCCCTCTTCAAGGTCGATCTTCAGCGCGCCCATGAGGCGAACGCCGGAATTGTACCAGGCGACATTGATCGAGAGCTCGACAAGCTGCTTCTCCGACAGGAACTTCGCGACCCCGTTCCACACCTCATCGGAAACATCGACATTCAGCGTGGACTCCTTGGCAAAGGCCATCACAGCCTTTTCCTGCTCGTCAAAGAGATCCGAGGTCTCGAAGTGCGCGATTGCATGGAACTGCTCCTCCGTCAGGCCGGCCTTGAGCCCATGAGAATGATGATGCTTCACCTCGTACTCGGAGTTTGTGCAGTACCCGACCGTTAGGATGGCCATCTCCCGCAGCTTCGGACTGAGGTCGGCAGCCCGCACCGCATTGGCATAAGTGAGGAAATCGCCGAGGATCGCAGGGGCGTTGGCGAGCGCCAGAAAGATGTTTCCGGTCGGAACCTTCCTCTCTTTCAGCAGGCGCTCATTGAGCGCAGGTTGCGTCTCGGCCAACTCGGTATTCGAGACATATTTTACGCGTGCCATTTCTCCACCCTCAACTTTGCCTTGACAAAATTCCCTGTTCAACGTGGTCCGGTGCGGAACCACTCTCTGCAACAGGTGCTAACGTTAGCATTAATAGCATTAGTGATTCTGAGGTCAATCAGAATGTTCGCGCCGCAGCGCCCCCTGCAAGAGCTTCAGCTAGTGCGGTGCCGCAACCACCGGATTTTTCAGAACACCGATACCGGGAATTTCCACCTCGAGTTCGTCGCCGGGACCGATCGGCCCAACGCCCGCAGGCGTACCGGTCATGATTACATCACCAGGCAGCAGCGTCATGAAGCGGCTCAAATAAGCAACGATGTCAGCAACGGGATAGACGAGGTCTCGCGTATTTCCCGCCTGTTTGACGGTACCGTTCTGACGAAGGATGACGTCAAGATTCGTCGGATCGAGATCGGTAACGATGGCCGGCCCCATCGGCGCAAAGGAGTCGTAACCTTTGCCTGCCAGCAGGCAGCCAAATTTGCTTTCCTGCCGCTGTATGATGCGGTCGCTGATATCGTTTCCGCACGTGTAGCCAAGCACATGCCGCAACGCATCTTCCTTGCTGATGCGGCGTCCGCCCTTGCCTATGATGGCGACCAGTTCAGCTTCGTAGTGGACGATTTCGCCATCACTCGGATATTCAATGGCATCTCCGTTGCCGCTCGCCGCCGTGCTGGGTTTCATGAACAACACCGGAAGCGTCGGCTGCTCCTTTCCGGACTCGTCGGTGTGCTGTCGGTAATTGTAAGCGACCCCAAATATCCGGGGCCGTTCCACTGGGCACAGCAGACGGACGTCGGAAAGGTGATCTTCCTTTCCCGTCCGCTCGATGCCTTCGAACGGATCGCCGGCTATGCGATCGATCCTGCCCTCACTTTCGACCCCATAGTGAATTCCATCGACAGACCGGTAGCGCACAACCTTCATGCTGATCTCCTTTTTTGCTAACGTTAGCGCAACTGGTTGACCTGGTCAACGCGCCCTGTTCCCTCCTGTTGCCTTGGCCATCATCCGCTCGGAAAGTCGAATTCGATTGTCAGGTTACGCGCATAAACCGCGCGGGCCTCGCTCACCGGTCATTGCAGCATTGCAGCGCATATGTAAGGTGGCCGCGTTCATGCGGAGACTGAATCACTGATGACGACGGCGGACTATATCGCTCTGGCCTTCTTTGCCTGTGTCTGGATGGGCTATTCCTGGCTGCTGAAGGGCCGCACCTTTTTCGGCCGCACCAGCCTCACCCATGCGATGACCGAGCGGCGGCGCGAGTGGATCTACAATTCGCTGCGCCGCGACCTGAAGATGATCGACACGCAGATCATGGCTGGCCTGCAGAACGGCACCGCCTTTTTCGCCTCGACCTCGATCTTCGCAATCGGCAGCTGCTTCGCGTTGCTGGGCGCCACCGAGAAGGTCGACGCGGTCTTTGCCGACCTGCCCTTCGTCCTCCATGGCGGCCATGCCGCCTTCGAGATGAAGGTCGGCGGACTGGCGGCGCTTTTCGGTTATGCCTTCTTCAAGTTCGGCTGGTCCTATCGGCTGTTCAACTATTGCACCATTCTCTTCGGCTCGATCCCAATGCTGCGCGACGCCGAGAGTGATATCATCGCCGCCGAGCGGGCCGCCGAACGCGTCATCCGCATGAATGTCATTGCCGGCAGCAATTTCAACGAGGGCCTCAGGGCGATCTTCCTGTCGATCGGCTATCTCGGCTGGTTCATCAACCCCTATGTCTTCATGACGACGACGGCGATCGTCATCTTCGTGCTGGGGCGGCGGCAATTCTTCTCGCAGGCGCGGCTGGCGATCATGGATGCCGGCCCGCCATCGAATCTCCATCTTTCCGCTCTCCGCCGCGACATGCCGTCGAGCGACGGACGTGATTTGCCCGAGGGACTGTGATGACATTGCCGGCAATTAAAGCCGATGCGGCGGCAAGACCGCCGCGCATCGGCCTGTTGGATACGGCGCGCGGTGTCGCGCTGATCGCCATGGCGAGCTACCATTTCAGCTGGGATATGGAGTTCATGGGCTATCTCGCGCCAGGCACGGCCGAGACAGGCTGGCTGAAGATCTATGCCCGGGCGATCGCCACGACCTTTCTGTTCATCGTCGGCATCAGCCTGGTGCTGTCGAGCAGGCCGGAGATCCGCTGGCCGTCTTTTTGGAAGCGTTTCGGCATGATTGCCGCGGCGGCGGCTGCGATCTCGATCGCGACGCGCATCGCGATGCCGAACGAGTGGATCTATTTCGGCATCCTGCATTGCATCGCGGTGCTGACGCTGATCGGCATCGTCTTTTTGAGGCTGCCGATCGCCTTCACGCTGATCGCCACGCTGGCGCTCCTTGCTGCCTGGCTTACCGATAATTTCGGCACGCCCGGCCTGCTGCGGTCATCCTTCTTCGATCCGAGATATCTCGCCTGGATCGGGCTGGCCGCAATGCCGGAACGGTCGAACGATTATGTGCCGCTGTTTCCCTGGGCAACGCCGTTTTTCGCGGGATTGAGTTTTGCCTCGATCGCCATCAGAACCAGGCTGCTGCATCGGCTTGCCGCTATCGGCACCGGTTCCTGGTGGCCGGCAAGGCTCGGCCGCCACAGCCTTGCCTTCTACCTCGTTCACCAGCCGGTGCTGATCGCCATCGCTTACGGGCTTTCCCTTCTCGTCCCGCCGCCGAAGCCGGATCCGCCCGAAACTTACCTAAAGCAATGCAACTCCACTTGCGTCATGCAACAGGGCGAAGCGCTCTGCCGCAGCTTTTGCCAGTGTACGCTGGAGAAATTGCAGGCCCAAAGCCTGTTGAACCAGCTGCAGGCGAACGAGATCGACGTGGAGAAGGATGAGCGGGTCCAGACGATCGCCGGCGAATGCAGCGCCGAGGTAGAGCCTGCGCCACAGCCGCAGCCATGATCAGGTGGTGACGCCGATTTCGGCGAGGCGGCCGAGGCAGGCCTCTTCGATATTGTCGAGTTCCACCAGCGTGTCGTCGATATCCTTGCGCTTCTGACGCAGATCATCGCGCTTCTCGTCGACGCGCTTCATCAGCAGCTTCAACTGACCGAGTTCGCCCGGCGGCTCCTTGTAGACCTGGATGATCTCGCGGATCTCAGCAATGGTGAAACCGATGCGTCGGCCGCGCAGGATTTCCGCGATAAGCCGTCGGTCGGCCTGCCGGAAGAGACGGGTGCGCCCGCGCCGTTCCGGATGGATCAGTCCCTCATCCTCGTAGAAGCGGAGCGTGCGCGTCGAGACACCGAATTCGCGCGTCAGCTCCGTTATGCTATAAAACTTGTTCACCAGCATGTGTTCCCCGTCATGAACCGGCAATAATATTGACTTTTACGTAATAGTCAATTTTTGACAACCGCTCAAATGCCGAACCACCATGTGGCGATGCCGAGGAAGGCGAAAAAGCCGGTACAGTCTGTCACCGTCGTCACGAAGACCGACGAGGCGATCGCCGGGTCGGCGCCCACCTTGTCGAGCAGCAGCGGCAGCAGGATGCCGGCAAGGGCTGCCGCCATCAGATTGATGATCATTGCCGCCGCGATCACCCCGCCGAGCTGATAGTCGTGGAACCAGGTGCCGGCGATCAAGCCCATGATCGTCGCGAAGACGACGCCGTTGAGGATGCCGACGCCCGCCTCCCTGCGGATGATGCGGCCGGCATTGTAGATGTCGAGATCGCGGGTGGCGAGCGCGCGCACCGTCACCGTCATCGTCTGCGTGCCGGCATTGCCGCCCATCGAGGCGACGATCGGCATCAGCACGGCAAGTGCGATCATCTTCTCGATCGAGGCGTCGAACAGGCCGATGACGCTGGCCGACAGCATCGCCGTGCCGAGGTTGATCAGAAGCCAGAGGAAGCGCGAGCGCGCCGTCGAGATCACATTGTCCGACAGCTCTTCGTCGCCGACACCGCCGAGGCGCTTGATGTCCTCATCCGCCTCTTCGTGGATGACATCGACGACGTCGTCGATGGTCAGTACGCCGACCAGCCGGCCGTTTTCATCGACGACGGCGGCCGAGAGAAGGTCGTACTGCTCGAAGAGCTGGGCAGCCTCTTCCTGGTCCATCTCGGCAGGAACCGGATGGTTGGTCTCGCGCATGATCTGCTCAATCTTCGTCTGCCGCTTGGTGCGCAGGATCTGATCGAGATCGACGGCGCCGAGCAGCTTGAAGGTCGGATCGATGACGAAGATCTGGGAGAAGGAATAGGGAAGATCCTCCTCGTCACGCATGTAGTCGATCGTCTGTCCCACAGTCCAGAACGGCGGCACGGCGACGAATTCCGTCTGCATGCGGCGCCCGGCCGAACTTTCAGGATAGTCGAGCGCCCGGCGCAGCCGCACCCGCTCGGTAAACGGCAGTTGCGCAAGGATCTCTTCCCGGTCTTCCTTGTCGAGATCTTCAAGAATGTAGACGGCATCGTCCGAATCGAGATCGCCGATCGCGGCGGCAATCTGGTCGTTCGGCATCTGGTCGACGATTTCGCGGCGGATCGCCTCGTCGACCTCGGTCAGCGCCGTCATGTCGAAATCTTCGCCGAGCAGGCGCACCAGCGCCAGGCGCTGATCCGGCTGAATCGATTCCAGCAGGTCGCCTATTTCGGATTCATGCAGGCGGGCAACATTCTGACGCAGGAACAGCGTGTCGCGGTCAGCGATCGCGGCGCCGACCAGCGCCAGGAAATCGCTGCGGACATTGCCGTCCTCGTCGTAGATATCGGCTTCCTCGTCCTCGGGACGCCTGCGGATGCGCTCTTCCCCATCGGTCGTCGTCATCTGCCGCCTCGCATCTGGTTCGAATTTCAACGACTACAGCGCCGCATTCGCGAATGTCGGCGGAAAACATATTGTCAACAAGCAGATAAGCAAATCCCCGCGCGAGGTTCCCGCGGTCGGAATTCATGGTTCCTGCTAGCCCAAAGCATCCCTGCCGTAAAGCCGCAAACCTGCCTCTTGATGACAATGCCCGCGACCGGCGATAGTTTCGCCGCGCATCCGAGCCGAGGAATACAGCCCCATGCCCATTCGCCCGATCCTGCGCTATCCGCATCCCGGTCTGAAGACCGTCTGCGCGCCGGTGACAGTCTTCGATTCGTCGCTTGCCGGGCTTGCCGACGACCTGCTGGCAACGATGCGCGCCGCCCCCGGCGTCGGCATCACCGCCGCTCATATCGGCGTCTTCAGCCGTGTGACGGTGCTGGAACTCGACAAGACAGACGGCGTGCGGCTCTACGTCAACCCGGAGATCACCTGGTTCTCGAAGGAGACGATGACGCATGCCGAAGGCAGTGTGTCGATGCCGGGAGCGACCGACGAGGTCACGCGGCCGCGGTCGATCCGCTTCCGCTATCAGGACGCCGAGGGCAACATGCACGAGGACGTCGCCGAAGATTTCCTCGCCATCTGCATCCAGCACGAGGTCGACCAACTCGACGGCATTTTCTGGCTGCAGCGCCTCTCGCGGCTGAAGCGCGACCGTCTCGTGAAAAAATGGGAGAAGGCGCAAACCTGACGACCAAGCCTGACGATCGGGCTGACAAATCGGCTCCCGCGCCGAACTATTCGCCGCCGCTGGCGTTCTCCCGCAAAGAAACCCAGCGATTTCCCGCAAAAAGGAGCGACTGCAATGGCAAGGATCGGTGACAAGCCCCCGATTTCACGCGAAGGTCCCAAGCCTTTTGATGAAAAGGCAGAGCTTTCCCGTGAAGAGGATTATCGCGACCTCGAGGAACGCAATCTCGACGACGGCTGGCCCTATGCCGACGGCACCGGCGCCGACCCGGCCAACCGCCCCTATGGCGAGACGGCCGCAAATTTCGACAGCGACCCCAACAGAGGCTTCCGGATCGATGGCACGGATGCAGACGGCAACGAGAACCGTCTGAAGGACTCGCTGCGGGCCGACACCATCGACCGCGATGAAAGCGACGAACTCGAAGCGCGGGTGAACGATCATCTCGAAACTATTCCCGAGGTCGACATCAACAGCATCGAGGTTCATGCAGACGGGCACGTCATCACCCTGGAAGGTTCGGTGGAGACGATCGGCATCGCCCGCAAGGTCGAACTCAGCGCACTTTCGGTCGACGGCGTCCGCCATGTCCGCAACAGACTGCAGCTGACCGGCGTCGACGCGCATATCCCCAACGAAGACTGATTCACCCACCAGATACGGATAGCCGGCGGACGGCGCCAATGCCTCGCGCCGCCGCGGTCTGCCCCGTCTAACATTACCAAAAGTTAACAATTTCAGATTGCATCGCAATATGTGTCCTGTGATGCCGCATTCTCTCATTTTGCTTAGGCGGCTTGCGTAACGCGAACGTCAATTTCAGTGACAACACTGTGATTTCATTTGGACAAAAGGTCGCGGCTGCGCCGCCGTTCCATCACAAAATTGCCCAAATTGGGGCGCGAACTCGGATGCGCCAGGGGTTGGTTTTATGTTGTGGAATTCAACAGCAGATTGAGGAGATAGACCCATGCGCATCAAATTTGCCCTTGCCGCGTCCCTGTTCGCCGTCAGCCTTGCAGGCGCCGCCTTCGCCCAGCCGACCTATTCGGACGACTACACCAACGATAGCGACGGCTTCTCACCGAGCCCGGTGGCCAAGCCTGCCCCTGTTCACTACACGAACCATAAGGCCCCGGCCTATTCCAGCGACTATACCAATGACAGCGACGGCTTCGCCCCGAGCGCCATGGCCGCCCCTGCCGTCGACAAGACCGCAACGGCGAGCATCGCTCCCCTGCCCCCATGCCATAGCATGATTGGCCCGAAGGGGTCCCACACCAAGGGTGCCGACAGCGGTGCCTCCCGCACCGAAGCCTGCCGCGCCACGCATTGATCCAATAAAAGATCGGGCCGGAATCCAACCAGGAAACCGGCCCTTCTCTTTTCAATCTGCTTCTCTGTCGTCTTAGAACACGAATGGAACAAGCCGGTAGCGGGTCGTGGTCATGAAGGCCGCGTAAGCAGGATCCTCCTTGAGCAGACGCTCCTCTGCCAGAAGGCGCAGACATTGCGCGGAAATAGCCGCCGCATAAATGGCGAAATTCAAGAGCGACGGGTTGGCCAGGAAGAAGCTGACATGCGTCATCAAATAGCCCGCATACATCGGATGACGGACAAACCTGTAGGGGCCGCCGATCTTGACGCCACGATTGGCCGGCACCAGGCCGAAGCTTCGCCGCAATACCAGCTTTGCGGATATTTGCAGGATGAACCCGAGGCACATCACCATTCCACAGAGCCAGAGCGGCGCAAGCGGCCCCGTCGTCGTTGGCGAGACGAGCAGCGGGAAGAGCGTGCCGATGGCGGTGACAGTCCAGTCATAGACCCGTAGCGACGCATTCCTCGTCGCTCTGCGGGTGAGGATCAGAAAGGCGGCAGCGCCTTCCGAAACAAGCAGCAGGCCATCGATGATCGCCCTATTGTCCTGCATCTGGGGCACGATACGCATAACGATCGCAACGAATAAATAGCAGATCAGGACCTTTTCGACGATATCCAGAACAAAATGGATATCGAGGAATGACCAGCTTGCCGCTGCCTGTTTTTTCATAGTTTGCAAGACTTCCACATCATAAGATTGTGGCAATCTATATCTGCGTGGTCGCTAATTATAGGTTAAGGCATTCGCTCACATCTGAAGGAGCGGCGATTCTTGCTTTGCCGATCCTGACTGCAGAATGCGGTAACAACGACAGGCCAGACCGCCCTCAGCTTTCGCGCGTCGTTTCGCCGAAAACCGCCTCGAAGGCGGTGCGCAGCCGGATATCGACATCGGCCATCATCACCGGCAAGCCGAGATCGACGAGGCTGGTCACGCCATAGGCCGAGATCCCGCAGGGCACGATGCCGCCGAAATGATCGAGATCGGGATCGACGTTGAGCGACAGTCCATGGAAGGTCACCCATTTCCGCAGCCTGATGCCGAGGGCGGCGATCTTGTCCTCGGCCATCGTTCCATCGGCAAGAAACGGCTTTTCCGGCCGGCGCACCCAGACGCCGACGCGATCTTCACGCCGCTCGCCGCGCACATTCATCATATCGAGCGTGCGGATGACGACATCCTCGAGGGCAGCGACAAAGGCGCGCACGTCCTGGCGCCGGCGTTTCAGGTCGAGCATCACATAAGCGACGCGCTGGCCGGGTCCATGATAGGTATATTCCCCGCCGCGCCCCGTCGCAAAGACCGGGAAACGGTCCGGCTGGACGAGATCCCCGGCATTGGCGCTGGTGCCGGCGGTATAGAGCGGCGGATGCTCGACGAGCCAAACGAGCTCGTCGCCGCCATCCGATATCACCGCCACTTCGCGCTCCATCGTCTCCACCGCCTCTTCATAGGCAATGAGGCCGTCGGCGATGCGCCAGCGTACCGGGCGGGTACCGGGATTCGGGAGCATGGAGAATTCGAGATCGGTGCGAAGCATGGTCATTCCTTGCCGCCCTCCCCGAAAGGCCTGATAAAAAGGGGCGGCAGGAGACCTATATGGACCCGTTTCAGGGGCAATTCAAATGCTGTGACGGGTTTTGAAAAAAACTGTCATATCGCCCTTGTGCACCCCAAATGCTTTTGCTACATGCTGCCCCGCCGACGCAAATCGGCACCTACCACGATGCGGTCGTGGCGGAATTGGTAGACGCGCAGCGTTGAGGTCGCTGTGGGGCAACCCGTGGAAGTTCGAGTCTTCTCGACCGCACCATCTCCCTTCAGGGAAACGCTTTCAAAGCGACGATTTCGATTTCACCTCGACGCTATTTGCGGTTGCGCGGCTTGATCGCCGGGTCTTCGCATGGTTGATGGCGTCACCCCCCTCACGAATCGGCCGCCATGTCAGAGCATCCAGCCCATCAAAACTCCCTGCAGGGCATGGCGATCATGTCCGGCGCCATGCTGATCCTGCCGACCATGGATGCCATCGCCAAATATATGGCGACCTTCGAGGCGATGTCGCCGGGTCAGGTGACCTTCTACCGATTCTTCTTCCAGATCGCCTGCACCCTGCCGATTCTCTTCGCCGTTTTCGGGCTGAAGGCGCTTTCGGCCAAGCGGCCATGGATGAACCTGCTGCGCGGCGTGCTGCATGGCGCCGCAAGCCTGCTTTTCTTCGTCGCCGTCAAATACATGCCGCTTGCCGACGTCTTCGCCATCTATTTCGTCGAGCCCTTCATGCTGACGGCCATGTCGGCGCTGTTCCTCGGGGAGAAGGTCGGCTGGCGGCGCTGGATGGCGATCGTCGTCGGTTTCGGCGGCGCGATGATCGTCATTCAGCCGAGCTACGAAATATTCGGTCTGAAGGCGCTGCTGCCGGTGGCCTGCGCCTTTCTGTTCTCGCTCTATCTCTTCCTCAACCGCGCCATCGGCGAGGCCGATTCGCCGCTAACCATGCAGACGATGGCCGGCATCGGCGGAACGGCCTTCATGGCCGCCGCCCTTCTCGTCGGCAGCGGCACCGGCAATGCCGATTTCGCCGTCTCCCTGCCCGCCTCCGGTCTCGGTCTCGTCCTGCTTCTCGCGCTGGGTTCGATCTCCGGCTATGCGCATATGCTGATCGTCCGGGCTTTCCGGCTCGCGCCGCTGTCGCTGCTTGCGCCGTTCCAATATTTCGAGATCATCTCGGCAACCGTTCTCGGCTATGCGCTTTTCAACGACTTCCCGAATTTTTCCAAATGGATCGGCATCTTCATCATCATCGCATCGGGCCTCTTCATCATCTGGCGCGAGCGGCTGCAGGCGCGATCGCTAAAATCCTCCTGATCCCGGGAATATCGGATTAACTCCGCTTCTTGAGGGATCGTCAATTCGCAGACGGTAAAACTGTTTCCGGCTTCATGATGAAGCCTGGAGCTAAAACATGAGCGAATTCCGTCTCGCTTTCCCGGCCTGTGTGGTGGCCGGCAAGCATCGGCTGACGGCCGAAGATATAGTCCTGCTGCGCAAACATGCTTTCCCGGAAGGAATCCGGACATCCGACGATGTCGTGGCGATGTTGGCGCTCAACAATTCCTGCCCTGAAAAATGCGCCGCGTGGAACGCGTTCTTCGTCGAGCAGCTCGCCGGCTTCATCGTCCATTACACCTATCCGCAGGGCTCGCTCGATGAAATCAACATCGCCTGGATCATGCGCATGTTCACGACCGATGGCGTCGTCAACTCGGCGCTGGAACTCGAGCTCATTCTCCACGTGATGGAGCTTTCGGCCGATGTCCCGGGTGAATTGAGGGCGCTCGCGCTGGACCAGCTCCGCCTGGCGATCACCGACAATATCGGTGGCTACAAGCTGTCGCGCGCCGTCGATCGCCGGGGCATTACCCGCCAGGATGTCGATTTCGCCATGCGCATCTTCAGAAGCGTCGCCGAAGGCGGTGTTATCCCCGTCTCCTCGGTCGAATACGGCGTGCTCCAGCAGATCGATCAGGCGACGCTGCCCGGCGCCAATCACCCGCACTGGGCCGGCATCATGGCCGCCGCCGAGCTGCGCGACTATGCCGAGCCGCGGCGCAGCCGCTGGCTGCGCATTGTCGACGAAGAACCGGTCTCGGAAGCGGCCGTCGCCTGAAGCTCCTCAAGCCTGCCACTCCTCAAGCATGATTGTGCGTTCCGGTGTTTTGTGCGTAAAACTCCGGAACGCATTTCTGGGTGGAGTCTCGATGTTCAAGAAAATCCTGATCGCGAATCGCGGCGAAATCGCCTGCCGCGTGATTAAGACTGCGCGCCGCATGGGCATTTCGACCGTCGCCGTCTATTCGGATGCGGATCGGGACGCGCTGCATGTCGAGATGGCCGATGAGGCCGTGCATATCGGCCCGGCCGCGGCCTCCGAGAGTTACCTAGTCGCCGAAAAGATCATCGCCGCCTGCAAGGCGACCGGCGCCGAGGCGGTGCATCCGGGCTACGGCTTCCTGTCGGAGCGCGCCTCCTTCTGCGCTGAGCTGGAAAAGCAGGGCATCGTCTTCATCGGCCCTAAGCCGAAAGCCATCATGGCGATGGGCGACAAGATCGAATCGAAGAAATTCGCCAATGCCGCCGGCGTATCGACAGTCCCCGGCCATCTCGGCGTCATCGAGGATGCCGCCCATGCGGAAGTGATCGCGGGTGGGATCGGTTATCCCGTCATGATCAAGGCATCGGCCGGCGGCGGCGGCAAGGGCATGCGCATCGCCTGGAATGAGGCCGAGGTGCGCGACGGTTTCGAGCGCGCCCGCTCGGAGGCCAAGAGCTCCTTCGGCGACGACCGCGTCTTCATCGAGAAGTTCATCGTCGAGCCGCGCCACATCGAGATCCAGGTGCTGGCCGATGCGCATGGCAACGTCGTCTATCTCGGCGAGCGCGAATGCTCGATCCAGCGGCGGAACCAGAAGGTGGCGGAAGAGGCGCCCTCGCCCTTCCTCGACGAAAAAACCCGCAAGGCGATGGGCGAACAATCGGTGGCGCTGGCCAGAGCCGTGGATTACCAGAGCGCCGGCACCGTCGAATTCATCGTCGACCGCGACCGCAACTTCTATTTCCTCGAAATGAACACCCGCCTGCAGGTCGAACATCCCGTCACCGAACTGGTCACCGGCATCGATCTCGTCGAACAGATGATCCGTGTCGCCGCGGGCGAGCCGCTTGCCCTCGCCCAGGACGATATCAGGCTCGATGGCTGGGCGATCGAAAGCCGGCTCTATGCCGAAGACCCCTACCGCACCTTCCTGCCCTCGATCGGCCGCCTGACGCGCTATCGCCCGCCGGCCGAAGGCCGGACCGGCAATGTCGTCATCCGCAACGATACCGGGGTTTTCGAAGGCGCCGAGATCTCGATGTATTACGATCCGATGATCGCCAAGCTCTGCACCTGGGCGCCGACGCGGCTGGAGGCGATCGAGGCCATGGGCCGGGCGCTCGACGGCTTCGTCGTCGACGGCATCGAGCACAATGTCCCTTTCCTGTCGGCGCTGATGAAACATCCACGCTGGCGCGAGGGCCGGCTTTCCACAGGCTTCATTTCAGAGGAATATCCCGACGGCTTCGCGCCGATGAAACCGGACAGGACGGAAGAGGCTGTACTGGCCGCCATTGCGCTGTCCGCCTGCCTGATCGAGACGAACCGGCGCGAGCGTTTCGCCGATCGCCTGCGCGCCGCCTCGGGCGCGCAACGCGAGCATTGGGTGGTGAAAACAGGCGACAGCCATGTCGACGTCCGATTGCTCGACGGTCTCGTCACCATCCCCTTCGATATGGAGATGGCCATAGAGGGCGAAAACCGTAGCATTGTCACCGATTGGAGACCCGGCGATCCCGTCTGGAACGGCAAGGTCGGCGGCCGGGATATCACCGCACAGATCCGCCCCGTGCTCAACGGGCTGCGGATCGACTGGCAGGGGCTTTCGGTGACGGCCAAGGTCTTTTCGCCGCGTCATGCCGAACTCGACAGGCTGATGCCGGTGAAGCTGCCGCCCGATACCTCCAAGCTGCTGCTCTGCCCGATGCCCGGCCTCGTCGTGTCCATCGCGGTCGCCGAGGGCCAGGAAGTCAAGGCGGGTGAGACGCTTGCGATCGTCGAGGCGATGAAGATGGAAAACGTGCTGCGCGCCGAGCGCGATCTCATCGTCTCGAAGATCAATGCCGCGGCCGGCGAAAGCCTGGCCGTCGATGCCGTGATCATGGAATTCGCCTGAGAGGAAAAGGCCGCCGGGCCGTTTTCGCTTGAGCGCTGCTTACCGACCATGCCAAGGTCAGCCCCAATAAAATTGTCAGGGAGATTGTGAAGATGGACGTTCGCGCCGCCGTAGCCGTTCAGGCCGGAAAACCGCTCGAAGTGATGACCGTGCATCTGGAGGGCCCGCGGGCCGGCGAAGTGCTGGTCGAGGTCAAGGCGACCGGCATCTGCCACACCGACGACTTCACGCTCTCGGGCGCCGATCCGGAAGGCCTGTTCCCGGCGATCCTCGGCCATGAGGGTGCCGGCATCGTCGTCGATGTCGGCCCCGGCGTCACCTCGGTCAAGAAGGGCGACCACGTCATCCCGCTCTACACGCCGGAATGCCGGGAATGTTATTCCTGCCTGTCGCGCAAGACCAATCTCTGCACCGCCATCCGCTCGACCCAGGGCCAGGGCGTGATGCCGGACGGCACCTCGCGCTTCTCGATCGGCAAGGACAAGATCCACCACTATATGGGCTGCTCGACCTTCGCCAATTACACCGTGCTGCCGGAGATCGCCCTTGCCAAGGTCAATCCGGATGCTCCCTTCGACAAGATCTGCTATATCGGCTGCGGCGTCACCACCGGCATCGGTGCGGTGATCAACACCGCCAAGGTCGAGATCGGCGCCACCGCCATCGTCTTCGGTCTCGGCGGCATCGGCCTCAACGTGCTGCAGGGGCTGCGCCTTGCCGGCGCCGACATGATCATCGGCGTCGACATCAACAATGACCGCAAGGAATGGGGCGAGAAGTTCGGCATGACGCATTTCGTCAATCCGAAGGAGGTCGGCGACGACATCGTGCCCTATCTCGTCAATATGACCAAGCGCAACGGCGACCTGATCGGCGGGGCCGACTACACCTTCGACTGCACCGGCAACACCAAGGTCATGCGCCAGGCGCTGGAAGCCTCCCACCGCGGCTGGGGCAAATCGATCATCATCGGCGTGGCCGGCGCCGGCCAGGAGATCTCCACCCGGCCGTTCCAGCTGGTCACCGGCCGCAACTGGATGGGCACCGCCTTCGGCGGCGCGCGCGGCCGTACCGACGTGCCGAAGATCGTCGACTGGTACATGCAGGGCAAGATCCAGATCGATCCGATGATCACCCACACGATGCCGCTCGAAGACATCAACAAGGGCTTCGACATGATGCACAAGGGCGAAAGCATCCGCGGCGTGGTGGTCTACTGATGGCTTCGACGACCTACACGGCCGATCTCAAGAGCATCGACGAGCTCCTCGCGCGCGAGCTCTACGACCTCTTGAAAATGCGTGTCGATGTCTTCGTCGTCGAGCAGAACTGTGCCTATCCGGAACTCGACGGCAAGGATATCGATGCCCTGCATCTGCGACTGATGGAGAGCGGCGAACTCCTGGCTTCAGCGCGGATCCTGAAGCCGCACGAACCGCAGGAGCCGTCAAAGATCGGCCGCGTCGTCGTCTCACCTGCCCATCGCGGCAAGCGCCTGGGTGATACATTGATGAGCGAAGCGATCACGGCTTGCGAACGGCTTTATCCGGCAAACCCCATCGCCTTGTCGGCGCAGGCCCATCTGCGCCGATTCTACGAAGCCTTCGGTTTCGCCGTGGCATCGGAGGAATATCTGGAAGACGGCATTCCCCATATCGATATGGTCAGACAGTCGGCGCGGCCGGCATGAGGATATCGCCATGATCTACGTCGATGCCGATGCCTGCCCGGTGAAGCCGGAAGTCCTGAAGGTCGCCGAACGCCTCGGCCTCGAAGTCACCTTCGTCGCCAATTCCGGCCTGCGCCCTTCGCGCGATCCGATGATCCACAACGTCATCGTCTCCAACGCCTTCGACGCCGCCGACAATTGGATCGCCGAGCACGCCGGTCCGGGCGATGTCGTCGTCACCGCCGACGTGCCGCTCGCGGTGCGCTGCGTCGCCACCGGCGCCTTCGTTAGCGGCCCGACAGGGCGCGTCTTCGACGAGACCAATATCGGCATGGCGAGCGCCATGCGCGATCTCGGCGCGCATTTGCGCGAAACCGGCGAGAGCAAGGGCTACAACGCCGCCTTCAGCCCGAAAGACCGCTCACGTTTCCTGGAAACCTTCGACCGCCTCTGCCGCCGCGCCAAGAGCCTTTCCGCCGAGGCTGGCGAGCGATCCTGATCCTGCTTCCAAGCCGGCAAGAAACGGGTGGCATGGCAGCCGTGTCGATTCCTACCTTGAAGTCGCCCGTCTCCTCTCGCATATAGGCGTCATCGCAGACGACTGCGGCATCCTGAGGATGCAACGTCGCGGGGACGGCCTCGCTCTTGAACAAGGAGAGTCGTATGGCTTGGTTTCTGCTTTTTCTCGCCGGTCTTTTCGAATGCGGCTGGGCGATCGGCCTTAAATACACCGATGGCTTCACACGGCCGCTGCCGACGGCGCTGACCGTCATATCCATGGTGGTCAGCATCGTGCTGCTCGGCCTGGCGGTGAAGCACCTGCCGATCGGCACCGCCTATGCGGTCTGGACCGGCATCGGCACGGTCGGCACCGTGCTCCTCGGCGTCTGGCTGCTTGGCGATGAGGCAAGTGTCTCCCGTCTTGCCTGCATCATGCTGATCGTCGGCGGCATCGCCGGTCTCAAGCTCACTGCCTGACGAAGGAAATGCTGCGGGGCATCGCAACGCCCCGCAGTCTATATCGGCTCAGGCTGCCTTGCGGTTGTCGACGGCAAACGCGCCGGGACCGGAGAAGAACAGGTAGAGGAAGACGAAGCAGAACAGGATCGCGGCATCGCCCTGGTTGACGGCCGGGAAGAAGCTGCTCGGAGCGTGCGCCATGAAATAGGCAACCGCCATTTCGCCGGCGAGCAGGAAGGCGACGGGGCGCGTCAGCAGGCCGATGAGAATGAGGATGCCGCCGACAAGCTCGAGAAGAGCGGCGAAAAGCATCAGCGGCGGCAGCGAGCCGGACATCTGCGACGCCGGGAAGCCGAAAAGCTTCATCGTGCCGTGTTCGATGAACAGCAGCGCGGTGATGATCCTGAGAGCGGCCAGCCCATAGGGGCGGTAGGCAGAAAGACGCTCGAAACTTGACATAAAACCTCTCCATTAAAAGAATACTGGCGAGCGTTAGCTCGTCACCGACAGGGATTGAACACACGGATCACTGACGGCCGTTCACTTTTTCGACAGCAGGCAAACAGCCGAGCCGGCAGCTTTATTCATTTTCGAATGTCAAAGCGGAATGTTGTCGTGCTTCTTCCACGGATTGGTGAGGTCCTTGTTGCGCAGCATCTTCAGCCCCCGCGCCAGCCGCCGGCGGGTCGAATGCGGCATGATCACTTCATCGACATAACCGCGCTCGGCGGCGACGAAGGGCGAGAGGAAACGGTCCTCGTACATTTTCGTATGGGCAGCGATCTTTTCCGGATCGGCGATATCCTTGCGAAAGATGATCTCGACCGCGCCCTTGGCCCCCATCACCGCGATCTGCGCCGTCGGCCAGGCATAGTTGAGATCTCCCCGCAGGTGTTTCGACGCCATCACGTCATAGGCGCCGCCGAAGGCCTTGCGGGTAATGACGGTGAGCTTCGGCACCGTCGCTTCGGCATAGGCAAAGAGCAGCTTGGCGCCATGCTTGATCAGCCCGCCATATTCCTGCGCCGTGCCCGGCAGGAAGCCCGGTACGTCGACGAAGGTGACGATCGGAATGCTGAAGCAGTCGCAGAAGCGCACGAAGCGGGCAGCCTTGCGCGAGGCATCGCTGTCGAGCACGCCGGCCAGCACCATCGGCTGGTTGGCGACGAAACCGACGGTGGAGCCTTCGACGCGGCCGAAGCCGCAGACGATATTGCCGGCAAAGCTTGCCTGGATCTCGAAGAAATCCCCCTCGTCCGCCACCTTCCGGATCAACTCCTTGATATCGTATGGCTTGTTGGCGCTGGCCGGCACCAGCGTATCGAGCGACATGTCGACCTCTGTCACCGACTGGTAACATTCGATCTCGGGCAGCGGCGCGGTGTTCGAAAGCGGCAGGAAATCGATCAGCCGGCGCACCTGCAGCAGCGTTTCCACATCATTCTCATAGGCGCCGTCGGCAATCGAAGAGCGCGTCGTGTGGACCACGGCACCGCCGAGTTCTTCCGCCGTCACCGTCTCGTTGGTGACGGTTTTCACCACATCCGGCCCGGTGACGAACATGTAGGAGGTATCGCGCACCATGAAGATGAAATCGGTCATGGCAGGTGAATAGACATCGCCGCCGGCGCAGGGACCCATGATCACCGAAATCTGCGGGATGACGCCGGAGGCGAGCACATTGCGCTGGAACACTTCGGCGTAACCGCCAAGGGCCGCCACGCCCTCCTGGATGCGGGCGCCGCCGGCATCGTAGATGCCGACGATCGGCGCGCGGTTCTTCAGCGCCATGTCCTGCACCTTCATGATCTTCTCGGCATGCGCTTCCGAAAGCGAGCCGCCGAAGACGGTGAAATCCTTGGCGAAGACGAACACCGTGCGGCCGTTGACCGTACCCCAGCCGGTGACGACGCCGTCGCCGGCAACACGGCTCTTGTCCATGCCGAAATCGGTGGAGCGATGTTCGACGAACATATCGAACTCCTCGAAGGAGCCTTCGTCGAGGAAGAGGTCGATGCGCTCGCGCGCCGTCAGCTTGCCGCGCTTGTGCTGGGCGTCGATGCGCGCCTTGCCGCCGCCGAGGCGTGCGACGCCGCGGCGCCGTTCCAGTTCTTCGAGAATTTCCTTCATGCGATCTCCCTCGCCTATATTTTTTGCATGTCGTTATCGCCGCGACATGCTTTAGAACAGGATGATTTCAAGCCATTCGGCTTAAATCCTGTTCTAAATTAATTAGTTAGAGCATGATGTCACCCGAAAACCGCTGACACTTTTCGGCATCATGCTTTAGAGCCCACGCCCGCTGAGCGAGAAAACCGAGCGTATCCTTGCCGCGACGTCCTCGGCCAGGATCTCGTCGGCAAGCTTGGGATCGGCGGCGATGCTGGTCACGTCGAAGGCACTGACGGCGATGACCGAGCCATCCTCGACGGAGGCCGCGTCGATACTCACCTTGGCGATGTTGCGGTCCTTCTGGAAGCCGAGCCCCTTCTCGATGGCGACGACGCGGATCGTCAGCACCACCCGCGGCAGCACGGTATCGCGCACCGTGGCGTTGATGGCGGCGTTGACGCGGTCGTTGATGCCGGAAAGCAGCTCGGCCGGCATGTTCGGGCCGGAGACGACAACGGCGCTGCGCACGTCATAGACCGGCGCCGCCGGCTTCGTGCCCGAGAGGCTGACGCAGGCCGTCAGCGCGACACAGACGAGTGCGGCCCGGCAAAAACACGACCTCAGCCAATTCATTGCAAAATCCCGCACGACCCCGTTGGAGTCGCAGATTTCGTCATAATGGCGGGGAAGGCAATATGTTTCAGGCGCTTAGGGCGAAAAAAACGTCCGTCGCCGCCTTGAACTCGGCAAAGCGCTTGGCCCGCCGCTCCTCGGCTTCCTCGTCGCTGCCCCAATGTTCGATCGTCCAGTCCTCGTCGAGATGCGCAAGCGACCAGGCTTCCTCAACCGTCAACCGGCCGCAGGCGAAGGCGAGCGCCAGGATCGCCGAACCGGTCAGAGTCGTGATCGTGTGGAGGGCGGCGAGCGCCATCGGGCTGTCGTATCTGGCGAGCGTGACAGCGAAGGCGGCAGTCGCCTCGCGCGGCTGGTCACGCGGCATCACGCCTTCGACGAGGATGAAGCGGGCGCCGAGATCGTACGCCGCCCAGTCGATGACCGGGTCCCAGCGCTCGGCCTGACGCTCGACCAGCAGTTCCGGCCCATCGGCGCGGTAGCAGATGAGGTCGCTTGAGGAAAAGCGCAGGATATCTTCAAGGATAGCCTGAGTGTTGCCGGTAATGCCGTCGAGCGCGGTGTTGACGAGCCGCGTCACCGGCATCGTCACCGGATCGATCTCTTCACCCTGCGCCTGCCATTCGGCGGCGACAAGCCGCGCCAGCGCCTCTGTGGGAAGCGCGAGCACCTGGCGCGCCGGCGTGCGCACCATCTTGCCGTCGAGCGTGATGGCAAAACCGCCCTCATGCTCGGCAACGGCGACATCGGTGTAGAAACGCTTCGGCAGCGGCTTCTTCATCTGGATCTGCGCCCGGCGGATCGGGTCGGGATGGCTCAGGCCCTCGGAAAGGTCGTTCAGCAGATCGCGCATGGGCTCACCTCAGGAAAAATGGCGCAATATCTCGTTTGGATGATAGGCGATCGCATCGGCGCCGTTGGCGATCAGCTCATCCACGCTGGCATAGCCCCAGGCAACGCCGATCGCCTTGGCGCCGGCAGCCTTTGCCATCTGCATATCGTAAATCGCATCGCCGATGACAACGGCATCCGCGGCATTCATGCCGGTTTCGTCGCAGCATTCCGTCACCATGGCCGGATGCGGCTTGGAAGGGCAATCGTCGGCGGTGCGCGCCACGGTGAAATAGCGGTCGAAGCCGTGCGTTTCCATCACCAGGTTCAGCCCCCGCCTGGATTTGCCGGTTACGGCACCGATCAGCAGATCCTCGCGCCCGCTAATCGCGTCGATCATCTCGCGAATGCCGGGAAACAGCGGTTCCCGGTAGTCGAGATCCTGGCGCACGACCGAAAACAGCGATTTGTAATGCGCCGTCATCTCGATGTCTTCCGGCTCGACATGCGGCTTGCCCTGCATGCGGGCGATGGCGATATCGAGCGACAGGCCGATAATCGCCTTGGTGTCCTCAAATCGCGGTTCCGGCTTGCCGAATTTTTCGAAGGTGCGGCGCATGGTTTCGTGGATCAGCCCGGCGCTGTCGACCAGCGTGCCGTCGCAATCGAAAAGCGCGAGTTTCATTCGCTGTCCCTTTCGGCGCCGGCAAGGTCGAGACCAAGCAGGTTCCAGGTCTGCACCATATGCGGCGGCAGCGGCGCGCTGACGCGCAGGCGGCCGCCGGATGGGTGCGGGATGTCGATGTGGCGCGCGTGCAGATGCAGCTTCTTCTGGATGCCGCCCGGAAAATCCCAATTCGGATCGTCGTCGAAATATTTCGGATCGCCGATGATCGGGTGACCGATATGCAGAGCATGGACACGCAGCTGGTGGGTCCGGCCGGTATAAGGCTCCATCTCCAGCCAGGCGAGGTTCTGCGCCGCCGTCTCCACCACGCGGTAGAAGGAAATCGCATGATCGGCGCCGTCCTCGCCGTGTTTGGCGATGCGCATGCGGTCGCCATCGGCGGTCGCTTCCTTGACGAGCCAGGTCGAGATCTTGTCCTCGTGCTTGCGCGGCACGCCCTTGACCAGCGCCCAATAGGTCTTCTTGGTGTCGCGCTCGCGGAAGGCGGCGGTCAGCTTCTGTGCGGCGCCGCGGGTGCGGGCGATGACGAGAACACCTGATGTGTCGCGATCGAGGCGGTGAACGAGCCGCGGCTTTTCGCCCTTCGGGCTGGTCCAGGCTTCGAGCATCTGGTCGATATGCCGGGCCACACCGGAGCCGCCCTGCACCGCAATGCCGGGCGGCTTGTTGAGCACGATCACCTTGTCGTCCTCATGCAGCACCATGCGCGACAGCAGCTCGAAATCGCTGGAATGCTTGAGATCCTTGCCGGCGATCGGTCCGGACTTCTTTGCATCGACATCCAGCGGCGGCACCCGCACCGTCTGGCCGGGCTGCACGCGCGCATCCGATTTGACCCGGCCGCCATCGACGCGCACCTGGCCGGAGCGCAGGAGCTTCTGCAGCGGGCCGAAGCCGAGCCCGGGAAAATGTACTTTGAACCAGCGATCGAGCCGCATGCCCGCTTCGTCGGCTTCAACCTTGATATGTTCTATGCCAGCCATAAAAAATCTTTCGGAAATTGCAGCACGGGCCAAGCCGGCGTTCTTGCCGCAGCCTTTAGAGCATTTTCACACAAAACGGAAACCGGAAAAGAAATCACGCCCAAGCGCGCATGACGGCAAGGCCCGCCATGACCGCCGCCATCGAAAGCCCGACGCTGGCAACGATATAGACGCCGCCGGCAATCGCCTCCCCACGCTCGAACAGCGAGATCGCATCCAGCGAGAAGGCCGAGAAGGTAGTGAAGCCGCCGAGAAAGCCGGTGATCAGCAACAGGCGCAATTCCACCGAGGCGTTGAACCGGCGCGCGATCAGCTCGGCGAAGACGCCGATGACGAAACAGCCGATGACGTTGACGGCAAGCGTGCCCCAGGGAAAGGCCGGGCCCATGAGCCGCAACGACCACTGGCCGACATAATATCTGAGAAGGGAACCGATGGCGCCGCCGACGGCGACGAGAAGAGCCTGGATCATCAGCCGGATTTATCGCAACTGCGCGGAGATTCCAATCATCTCGGAACGAATCTTACCATCCGGTAAAATGCCAATGATTTTCTTATGATGGCGCCAAGGTCATGCCGATACCGTGACACTATGACCCAGCTCCTGTCCATATCGGCCAACACCGCTGCCATTGCCTTCGAATCGCTGCGGATTCCGCAGCGTGTCGCCACCAGCACCGCCGCCCGCGATGCGCGCCGCATTGCCGACCGGCAATTGAAAGCCGACAGCCCCGATCAGGCCGAGGAGCCCTCCAGCATCATCCAGTCGACAGAAGTGGCGCTCGACCTGATGGCCAAAGGCAATCGCCAGCCGCAGGCCGGCCTCAAGCAGGCACTGCAATCCTACGAAGACGTTTGAGGCAATCGCCTCCCAAATGAAAGCCTGCGGCTGCGATCACAGCCGCGGGCTTTATTGTTTCGATCGGATCGCGCTTACTTGCCTTGCGCCGACAGCACCTGCAACACCAGCTCGACTTTGCCGGCCTTTTCGAAAATCAGCGTCACCGGCACCGTATCGCCCTGCTTGAACGGCGTCTTCACCTTCTGGAACATCAGATGCAGATTGCCGGGCTCGAGCTTGAGCGTCTCGCCGGCGGCAATGGCGATGCCGTCCTTCAGCTGGCGCATCCGCATGACATTGTCCTTCGTCACCATCTCGTGGATCTGAACCTCGCCTGCTGCAGGCGATGTCACCGACACCAGGCGGTCATCCGTCTGGCCGTTGTTCTTCACCGTGAAGAAGCCGCCGCCGACCGGTTGGCCGGGCAGCATCGCCTTGGCGAAACCGCCGGAGACTTCGAGATCGCCGGCCTTGACCGCTTCGCCGGCCGGCGCCGCGGCACCCATACCACTCATACCGGTCATATCCATGCCGGCCATGTCGTCATGATCGTGACCATGGTCTTCGCCGGCAACGACCTTCAACAGCGGCGCCGGGCTTTTCATCCCATGCGCATCACCGCCCTCCTTCGCCACCTGATCCCAGGCCTCGACCGTGTCGCCACACAGCTGTGTCACCGGAAAGGCGAGCGAGGTGCCGGCCTCGACGCCCGATACCTTACCCTGGATGACGAAGGTGTCATAAAAATCGTCGGAGAGATTGCCGTTCTTCCAGCGGATCTCGACCGCGCCTGTCTTCACCTTGTCGCCGTGATTGTCATAGGTCTTCTGGTAGTCGCCCTTGATCACCTCGAGCTCCCAGCCGGCCTTCGGCTGCGGCTTGGCGAAGACGAAACCTTCCGGCAGCTTGACCCGCACCTCAGTGGTCGCCTTGCCGTCGCAGCCGTGTGGCAGCTGCAGCGTGGCGAGAATGGTGCTGTCCTGGGTCGCCTCCTTGTTGAGGAAGGTCACATGCGCCTCGGCACCAGCAGTGGCGGTGGCGGAAAAAAGGGCGGCAAGCGCGAATGTCTTGCCGGATGTCGTGCTGATCTTCATCGGATATCTCCTCGCCGGCCGCAAACTTCTCTCTGGCGGACCGGCATGCTGCATCATAGGTGCGAAGGCAGATCAGCCGAGGGTGGGCGGCGCGCGGGAGTTCGGCCGGCTGACGGCAGAGGCGCCGGCAACGGCCGACGTTTCGATCGGCGAATTGACGAGCGAGGCGATCTTGCCTTGGAGCCAGGCGCCCGCATCGGGCGTCGGCAGAATGATAGAGGCCGACAGCCGGCAGGCTTCGCAATTCGGCTTGAAGACGACGCTCTTGCCGTCGGCGTCCTTCACCGTGACGCAGAGCGAGGCGAAGGTGCCGTCAGGCAGCACATAGGCGCTCGCATCGTAACCTTCGGAGGCGACAGCCTGCGGCGCCTGATGGGCAAGGCCGAGCAAAGCCAGGCTCAAGGCGCAAAGCATGCGCAGGAAGAGCGTCGCTTTCAGTCCGGTCGGCCGCATGAGATCCCCTTCAACAGCAAGCCGCGATAGCCGGTTTCGCCCCCGAATGCAAAAGCAGATTTGCCGCAGCTCAAGCCCTGATTGGAATAAGACGACAAAAATTTGCTCGCAAACGACATTTGCCGCTTGCCAAGTGCCACAGCCGCCGGATAATTGCGCCAACCTTGTTGGGAGAATCCGGTGCTTGTCGCCACCGGTGCCGAAGGAGCAACCGCCCCGGAAACTCTCAGGCCAAAGGACCAGCAAGGGGCAGACGGAACTCTGGAGAGAAGCGTTCTCGAAACGCTCGCCGAAGGGATAACAATCTCAGGCGTCAAGGACAGAGGGGGCTCAGGAGAGAAGTGCGCAGCCGCGCCTTCAGATTTGAGCCCGCGCCTTTGCAAGAAGGCGCAAACCCCGGAGGCGTCTTTTGGACGATATTGCTGCCCTGAAGAAAACCCCGCTGCATGCCCTGCATCTCCAGCTCGGCGCCCGCATGGTGCCGTTCGCCGGTTACGACATGCCGGTGCAATATCCGGCGGGCGTGATGAAGGAGCACCTTCATACCCGCACCGAAGCCGGCATCTTCGATGTCTCCCATATGGGCCAGGTCATCGTGAAGGCGAAATCCGGCAGCTACGAGGATGCCGCGCTGGCGCTCGAAAGCCTGGTGCCGGTCGATATCCTGGGCCTTGCCGAAGGCCGTCAGCGCTATGGCTTCTTCACCGACGACAGCGGCTGCATTCTCGACGATCTGATGATCACCCATGTCGACGACCATCTTTTTGTCGTCGTCAACGCTTCCTGCAAGGAGGCCGACCTCGCCCATCTGCAGGCGCATATCGGCGACACGTGCGACATCACCCTTCTGAACCGCGCTCTGATCGCGCTGCAGGGACCGCGCGCAGTCGAGGTTCTCGCCGAACTCTGGGCCGATGTCGCGGCGATGAAATTCATGGATGTGCGCCACTGCCGGCTGCACGATGTTTCCTGTCTGGTCTCGCGCTCCGGCTATAGCGGCGAGGACGGTTTCGAAATCTCGATTCCGGCAGACAAGGCCGTGGATGTCACCATGCGGCTGCTCGAGCACCCCGACGTCCAGGCGATCGGCCTCGGCGCCCGCGACTCGCTGCGCCTGGAAGCCGGCCTCTGCCTCTATGGCAACGATATCGACACCACCACCTCGCCGGTCGAGGCAGCGCTCGAATGGGCGATGCAAAAGGCGCGGCGCGCCGGCGGCGCGCGCGCCGGCGGCTTCCCGGGCTCCGGCCGCATCCTTTCCGAACTCGAAAACGGCGCCTCCCGCCGCCGCGTCGGCCTGAAGCCTGAGGGAAAGGCGCCGGTGCGCGGCCATGCCAAGCTCTATGCCGATGCCGAAGGCAAGGTCGAAATCGGCGAAGTCACCTCCGGCGGCTTCGGCCCCAGCGTCGAAGGCCCCGTCGCCATGGGCTACGTACCGGTCTCCCATGCTGCGGCCGGCACGCTCGTCTACGCCGAGGTGCGCGGCAAATATCTGCCGATCACCGTCAGCGCCCTGCCCTTCGTCACACCGACTTACAAACGCTAAACCTTTTCCAGAGAGGACGAACAATGTTGAAATTTACCGAAGAACACGAATGGCTGCAGATCGAAGGCGGCGTTGCGACGGTCGGCATCACCAACTATGCCGTCGATCAGCTCGGCGACCTGGTTTTCGTCGAACTGCCGGAAGTCGGCGCAACCTTCTCCAAGAACGGCAATGCGGCGACCGTTGAATCCGTCAAGGCGGCGTCCGACGTCTATTGTCCGCTCGACGGCGAGATCACCGAGGTCAATCCGGCCATCGTTGCGGATCCGTCGCTGGTCAACTCCGATCCTCAAGGGTCGGGCTGGCTCTTCAAGCTGAAGCTTGCCAATCCCGCGGATGCCGACGGCCTGCTCGACGAGGCCGCCTATAAGGAGCTCACAGCGTAATGACGACGCCGACCGAATTCCAGTTCACCGACTATCAGCCTTACGATTTTGCCAATCGCCGTCACATCGGCCCGTCGCCGGCCGAGATGACCGACATGCTGAAGGTGATCGGCTATAACAGCCTCGACGGCTTGATCGATGCGACGCTGCCGCCCGCAATCCGCCAGAAGGCGCCGCTCGTCTGGGGGGCGCCGATGACCGAGCGCGAGGCGCTCGACAAGCTGCGCGAGACCGCCAACAAGAACAAGGTGCTGGTCTCGTTGATCGGCCAGGGTTACTACGGCACGATCACCCCGCCCGTCATCCAGCGCAACATCCTGGAGAACCCCGCCTGGTACACGGCCTACACGCCCTACCAGCCGGAGATCAGCCAGGGCCGCCTCGAGGCGCTGCTCAACTACCAGACGATGGTCTGCGACTTGACCGGCCTCGATGTCGCCAACGCCTCGCTGCTCGACGAGGCGACCGCCGCCGCCGAAGGCATGGCGATGGCCGAGCGCGTCTCCAAGTCGAAGGCCAAGGCCTTCTTCGTCGATGCCGACTGCCATCCGCAGACCATCGCCTTGATCCGTACCCGCGCCGAGCCGCTCGGCTGGAGCGTCATTGTCGGCAATCCCTTCACCGATCTCGATCCCGTCGATGTCTTCGGGGCGATCTTCCAGTATCCCGGCACCCATGGTCATGTGCATGATTTCACCGGCCTGATCGCCCGCCTGCACCAGGCCGGCGCCATCGCGATCGTCGCTGCCGACATTCTGGCGCTGACGCTGCTGAGATCGCCCGGCGAAATGGGTGCCGATATTGCCGTCGGCTCCTCGCAGCGTTTCGGCGTTCCCGTCGGCTATGGCGGCCCGCATGCGGCCTATATGGCGGTCAAGGATGCCATCAAGCGCTCCATGCCCGGCCGCCTCGTCGGCGTTTCCGTCGATGCCCGCGGCAACCGCGCCTATCGCCTGTCGCTGCAGACCCGCGAACAGCATATCCGCCGCGAAAAGGCGACGTCGAATATCTGCACCGCACAGGTGCTGCTTGCCGTCATGGCCTCCATGTATGCCGTCTTCCACGGCCCGAAGGGCATCAAGGCGATCGCCCAGCAGGTGCACCAGAAGGCCGTGCTGATGGCCAAGGGCCTGGAAAAGCTCGGTTATAAGGTCGAACCCGACACTTTCTTCGACACGATCACCGTCGATGTCGGCCACATGCAGGGCCTCATCCTGCGCGCCGCCGTCGCCGAAGGCGTCAATCTGCGCAAGGTCGGCGAAACCAAAATCGGCATGAGCCTCGACGAACGCACCCGGCCGGCGACGCTCGAAGCCGTCTGGCGCGCCTTCGGCGGCAATTTCACCATTGCCGATTTCGAGCCTTCTTACCGCTTGCCGAAGGGCCTGCTCCGCACCAGCGATTACCTCACCCATCCGATCTTCCACATGAACCGCGCCGAAAGCGAGATGACGCGTTACATCCGCCGGCTCTCCGACCGCGATCTGGCGCTCGACCGCTCGATGATCCCGCTCGGCTCCTGCACGATGAAGCTCAATGCGACGGCGGAAATGCTGCCGATCACCTGGCCGGAATTTTCCGACATCCATCCCTTCGTGCCATCAGACCAGGCGCTCGGCTACCGCGAGATGATCGACGACCTGATCGAAAAGCTCTGCGCCGTCACCGGCTACGACGCCTTCTCCATGCAGCCGAATTCCGGCGCGCAAGGCGAATATGCCGGGCTGTTGACGATCCGCAACTTTCATATCGCCAACGGCGAGGGTCATCGCGACGTTTGCCTGATCCCGACCTCGGCGCATGGCACCAATCCGGCCTCGGCCCAGATGGTCGGCATGAAGGTGGTGGTCGTCAAGGTGCGCGAAAACGGCGACATCGACCTCGACGATTTCCGCGCCAAGGCCGAGGAGCATGCGGCAAACCTCTCCTGCTGCATGATCACCTACCCCTCGACGCACGGCGTCTTCGAGGAGACCGTCAAGGAAATCTGCGATCTGGTGCACGCCAATGGCGGCCAGGTCTATCTCGACGGCGCCAACATGAACGCCATGGTCGGCCTGTCCCGGCCCGGTGACATCGGCTCCGACGTGTCCCACCTCAACCTGCACAAGACCTTCTGCATCCCGCATGGCGGCGGCGGCCCCGGCATGGGCCCGATCGGCGTCAAGGCGCATCTGGCGCCTCACCTGCCCGGCCATCCCGAAACCGACGGCCGTCCCGGCGCGGTTTCGGCTGCAGCCTTCGGCTCGGCCTCGATCCTGCCGATCTCCTGGAGCTATTGCCTGATGATGGGCGGCGAAGGCCTGACGCAGGCGACCAAGGTGGCGATCCTCAACGCCAACTACATCGCCACCCGGCTGAAGGGCGCCTATGACGTGCTCTACAAGTCGAAGACCGGCCGCGTGGCACATGAATGCATCATCGACACCCGCCCGCTGGTCGACAGTGCGGGCGTGACCGTCGACGACGTCGCTAAGCGCCTGATCGACTGCGGCTTCCATGCTCCCACCATGAGCTGGCCGGTGGCAGGCACGCTGATGATCGAGCCGACGGAAAGCGAGACCAAGGCCGAACTCGACCGCTTCTGCGAGGCGATGCTGGCAATCCGCGAGGAAGCCCGCGCCATCGAAGACGGCCGCATGGACAAGGTCAACAACCCGCTGAAGAACGCCCCGCACACGGTGGAAGACCTCGTCGGCGAATGGGACCGGCCCTATTCGCGCGAACAGGCCTGCTTCCCGCCCGGCGCCTTCCGCGTCGACAAATACTGGTCCCCGGTCAACCGTGTCGACAATGTCTACGGCGACCGCAACCTGATCTGCACCTGCCCGCCGGTCGAAAGTTATGCCGAGGCGGCGGAGTAATATGCATTCGGCGAGCCCCTTCCACGAATTGGGAGGGGCTCAGCTTGTGACACCTCGTCTTTAATCCCGCGTCACTCTCGCCCTTGAGCCGGGGCCGCCCGGTTCGCGCTGACGGTGCCCGGCAAGAATTAGCGAGGAACGTAGACGACGCGGCAATATTCTCTTCTCCCCAGCGGGGAGAAGGTGCCGGCAGGCGGATGAGGGGGCCACGCGGCACACCAGTCCCGCGATTATCTACTCATCGCGAAGTGTCCGAAACAGGGTCAAGACCATACTAATGCGGTCGAAGCCTGGTGAATATTGTGAGGAAGACCGGCATTGCCGGCCCCCTCATCCGCCCTACGGGCACCTTCTCCCCGATGGGGAGAAGAGGGAATCGCGACGCTGCGGCATATATCCCCAGGCCCGCAGGCTCGGCCTGAAGGACAGAGCAATCCCCGCTTTCGCGGCGCAAGGATCAAATTTAACCTTTCTTAGCAAGTCTCTGTTAGCAATTGAAAATGGGCGGGTTTTCTCCAGCGGGAATATTGCCGCCGACCTTTTGTTTTGCGTGCAGGTTCTCATGCGTCCATCGGCTTTGCCAGCAATCCTCCTTGCCGCCCTGGTCCTGTCCGGATGCGCCGCCAGTTCCGGGGCCGAAGATGTGCTCACGCCTGTCCCGTCGGCGGAAACAACCAATGCAATCACCAAGCCGAGCGGCCCGATACCGGCCGCCGCCGTCGGCGACACGCCACAAACAAGCGCGCCGCAGGAAGCGTTGAGCTGGACCGGGCCGGTTCCCGAACCTGAGGCGCTCGTGCCCGCCGACAGGCCGGTCGGCATGCCGATGCCGACGGAAAGACCGGTGGCGATGCTGATGCCCGCCAACCCGGAAGCCGACCCCGATGCCAGCAGGAAATCGCCGTCACGCGGACAGATCTACAGCCACCGCTTCCGCGACGCCAAGCCGATCAATTTTGGTTCCACTTCGCCGAGAAAGCTTGCCGTGCACGGCGTCGATGTATCGCGCTGGCAGGGTGAAATCGACTGGGATACCTTGCGCCGGCAGGGCGCGAACTTCGTCTACATCAAGGCGACGGACGGCGGCGATCACCTCGATCCGATGTTCAGAAAGAACTGGCGCCGGGCCAAGGAAGCCGGCCTGAAACACGGCGCCTATCACTTCTTCTACTGGTGCCGGACGGCAGGCGAACAGGCCGACTGGTTCATCCGCAACGTGCCGAGAGAAGCAAACGCGCTTCCGCCAGTCATCGATGTCGAATGGAACGGCGAATCGAGCTGCAAGCGGCGCATTTCCCCCGCCCGTGTCCGGGAAAAGATGCAGGTCTTCATGGACAAGCTGGAGCGCCATTACGGCCAGCGCCCGATCATCTACACCGCGCCGGACTTCTACCGCGACAATTTGAAGGGCCAGATGCTCAACTATCCCTTCTGGCTGCGCTCGGTGGCAGCCCATCCCTCCAAGGTCTACCCAGGCCGCAAATGGCTGTTCTGGCAATATTCCGGCTCCGGCCTTTCCGACGGCGTCGACGGCAAGATTGATCTCAACGTCTTCAACGGCAACGAAAGCGACTGGCACGATTGGGTAGCGTCGCGCTAGCGAGGCTGGTTCCGTGCCAATCCGGAACAGATGGAATGGCAGGGCGCACTCCTGTAGGTCTTTGCTAAGGCAACGCCTTCAGCATTCTCTAAATCCTTGCAGGTAAAAGACGATCATCCAGTTCGGGGGAAACGGCTGATGAGCATATCAGGCATCACGAACACTGCTCTTTCGGGAATGCGGGCGCAGACGACGCGGATAGGCGCGATCGCCGACAACGTCGCAAACAGCAGCACATCAGGTTATGCCAGGCTGAACACCAGCCTCACTTCAGTCGCATCAGGCGGCGTCCTGGCGACCGTCAGCCCGACGGCATCGGATGTCGATCCGGCCACCGAACTGACCGATCTCATCGAAGCCGAACAGAGCTACAAGTCAAATGCCACGGTCTTCGAGACCGGCGCCGACATGTGGGAAATGCTGATGAGCATCAAGCGCGACTGAGGACGACTCTCAAGGTCGTGGTTGTTACAACTCGGTTTCGCATCACCTATGCCGATCTGCGTACTGGCCTCGACCGCCGCGAAATCAGCCGTCCTGCGCCTCGTTTTGCTCATCCATAACCAGAAAACCGCGATATTAATGGAGCCAAACCGACTTATGAGGAACGGTGAGCGGGTAATTTCAGCCAAGCCGTGCGAAATGGCGTCAAGAATGCGCCGGCTCGCTTTGGCGCTGCGCGGCAAGGGCCGCGAGATCGGCGGGTTTCAGTTCGACGGATTCGCCGCAGCCGCAGGCCGATGTCTGGTTCGGGTTGGTGAAGGTAAAACCGGAGCGCAGCGTCGTCTGCTCGAAGCCCATTTCGGTGCCGAGCAGATAGAGTACGGCCGAGGGTTCGACCCAGACCCTGGCGCCGTCGCGCTCGATCAGGTCGTCCTTGGCATTCGGCTCGGTCACCAGGTCGATGGTGTATTCCATCCCGGCGCAGCCGCCCTTCTTGATGCCGACGCGAACGCCCTTGGCTTCCGACCCGGAATTTTCGACGATCGCCCTGACGCGGGCCGCGGCCCCGTCCGTCATGCTCATCACTGCAAAGCCCATCGGCTTCATCTCCTTCCGCAACCGGGGTCAAGATCCGGTGCTTCGTGATTCAAATGTAGTCGCCTGAGGTAAACGGATCAATACCACGGTACTGTATCAGTACCAGCCGCCTCAATACCAACCAACTGCGACCTGCGCCTCTTCGGACATGCGATCAGGCGTCCACGGCGGATCGAAGGTCATTGCAACTTCGACGCCGGACACGCCTTCGACGGCGCCGACGGCATTCTCCACCCAGCCGGGCATCTCGCCGGCCACCGGGCAGCCGGGCGCGGTCAGCGTCATCATGATCTTCACCATCCTGTCGTCCTCGATGTCGATCTTGTAGATCAGACCGAGTTCGAAGATGTCGGCCGGAATTTCCGGATCGTAGACGGTCTTCAGCGCGCTGATGACGTCGTCGCTGAGCCGCGCCAGCTCATCGGCCGGAATGCTGGAATGCACGATGCCTTCGCGCACGTCGATCTTCTGTTCGCTTTCGTCCAGGCTCATCACGGACACTCCTCAAGCAAAGAACTTGCGCGCATATTCAAGCGCATCGGCCAGGGCATCGACCTCGGCGCGGGTATTGTACATGCCGAAGGATGCACGGCATGTGGAGGTGACGCCGAAGCGTTTCAAGAGCGGCATGGCGCAATGCGTGCCGGCTCGCACCGCAACGCCCTGGCGGTCGATCACCATCGAGACGTCATGAGCATGGATGCCGGCAAGCTCGAAGGAAAAGATGCTGCCCTTGTCGGGCGCCGTTCCGAACACACGCAGCGAATTGACCGATTTCAGCCGTTCCACCGCGTAGGCGGCAAGATCGGCCTCATGCCGGGCGATCGCCTCGCGGCCGACCTTCTCCATGTAGTCGAGCGCATAGCCGAGCCCGATCGCCTGGACGATCGGCGGCGTGCCGGCCTCGAAGCGATGCGGCGGATCATTGTAGGTGACCGCATCTTCGGCAACTTCGAAGATCATCTCCCCGCCGCCCTGGAACGGGCGCATCTGCGAAAGCCGCTCCTTCTTTCCGTAGAGCACGCCGATTCCGGATGGGCCGTAGAGCTTGTGGCCGGTCATCACATACCAGTCGCAATCGATGTCCTGCACATCCACAGGCAGGTGCACCGCACCCTGGCTGCCGTCGATCAAGACCGGAATGCCGCGCTCATGCGCAATGCGGCAGACCTCTTTGACGGGAACGATCGTGCCGAGCGCATTCGACATATGGGTGATGGCGACGAGCTTGGTGCGCTCCGTCAGGCTCTTCTCAAAGTCCTCGATATGAAAGGCGCCCTCATCGTCCACAGGCACCCAGACCAGTTTGGCACCCTGCCGCTCGCGGATGAAGTGCCAGGGCACGATGTTGGAGTGGTGCTCCATGATCGTCAGGGCGATCTCGTCGCCTTCGCCGATCTCAGGCATGCCCCAGCCATAGGCGACGGTGTTGATCGCCTCTGTCGAATTCTTGGTGAAGACGATGTCATCGACCGAAGGCGCATTGAGAAAACGGCGCACCTTCTCGCGCGCCGCCTCATAAGCATCGGTCGCGGCATTGGAGAGATAGTGCAATCCGCGATGCACATTGGCATATTCATGCGAATACGCATGCGAGATGGCGTCGATCACCACCTGCGGCTTCTGCGCCGAGGCGCCGTTATCGAGATAGACCAGCGGCTTGCCGTGCACCTTCTCCGCCAGGATCGGAAAATCCCGGCGGATGGCTTCGACATCGTATGGCGTGGCCGGCACGATCTTGTCCATTGCTATATCCGATCAGGCGTGCTTTTCGAGCCAGGCCGAAATCACGCCTTCCAGCGCTTCGACCAGGGCCTCGTCTTCCAGTTCCTCGACGATCTCGGCGACGAAAGCGTTGACGAGCATCGCCCGCGCCTTGTTCTCCGGAATGCCGCGCGCCATCAGGTAATAAAGATGGTTGGCGTCGATATCGGTCACCGTCGCCCCATGGCCGCACTGCACGTCGTCGGCGAAGATTTCGAGCTCGGGCTTGACCGAGAACTCGGCGTCGTCGGACATCAGCAGCGTGTTGCAGGCCATCTTGGCATCGGTCTTCTGCGCGTCGGGCGCAACCCTGATCATGCCCTGGAAGACACCCTTGGCGCGGTCGAAGACGACGTTGCGGATCACTTCGGTCGAGCCGGTATGCGGCACATCGTGGCCGAGCACCATCGTCACGTCGGTATGGCTGTCAGCGCCGAGCAGGTTGATGCCGCGCAGCGTCAGATCCGCGCCCTCGCCCGTTACCTTGATATGCAGTTCCTGGCGCACCAGCTTGCCGCCGGCGTTGATGACGAACAAGCGAAGCTTCGCATCAGCACCGAGATCGATGCGGATCTGGCCGAGATGCGTATCCTCGGCCCCCTGCTGCTGCAGGATGATCCAGGTCAGCTCGGCACCCTCGCCGACTGCGATGTCACTGACATGAGACACCAGCGCCGCATCGCCGGTCACCGCACGGTGACGTTCGATGACGGTTGCCTTGACACCGGCGCCGAAGGCAACGGGAAGACGTGTATGCGCTTGCCCGCCAGCATGGAGGAACTGGATTTCGAGCGGAGCGTCAAGCTCGGTCTCGGCGGGCACGTCGACGACATAACCGTCGCGCACGAAGCTGCCGTTGATGCGGCCGACCGCGTCGTCGCTGCCGAGCGCATCGAGGCCGTCCGCGGCGGAGCCGTCGAGCAGATGTTCGCTATAGGCCGAAACGCCAAGACCGTCGGCGGCAGCCTTCTGGTTGGCATGACCCTGGATCACCGCCAGCACCGTAGAGCCGTCGACAAGCGGCTCAAGCGCGTCGGAGCCGGCGTCACCGACCTGCGGCGGCAATGTGCGCAGCAGGTTTTTCAGATCGGTGTAGTGCCAGGCTTCGATGCGGCGCGTCGGCAGGCCGGCCTTCTTCAGATCATCGAGAAGCCGGTCGCGCAGCGCCGTCACCGCGCCATTGCCCGGCAGATCGCCGATCTGATGGTTGAAGGCCTCGATCAGCGCAGTTTCCGCCGCGGTCAGGCGGCTCGTCGTCTGCATGTTCATGGACGTCGTCCTTTCCACCCGAGATCAGGCCGCCGCGCCGATGATGTCGGCATAGCCGTTGGCCTCAAGCTCATGCGCCAGCGTCTTGTCGCCAGACTTGATCACCTGGCCCTTGTAGAGCACGTGGACGGTATCCGGCACGATATAGTCGAGCAGGCGCTGATAGTGGGTGATGACGACGACGGCGCGATCCGGCGAACGCAACGCATTGACGCCGTCGGCAACGATCTTCAGCGCGTCGATGTCAAGGCCGGAATCGGTTTCGTCGAGCACGCAGAGCTTCGGCTCCAGCAGCGCCATCTGCAGGATCTCGGCGCGCTTCTTCTCGCCGCCGGAGAAGCCGACATTGAGCGGCCGCTTCAGCATCTCGGTGTTGATCTGCAATTTGCCGGCAGCATCCTTGACCCGGCGCATGAAATCCGGCGTCGTCAGTTCGTCCTCGCCGCGCGCCTTGCGCTGCTCGTTCATCGCCACCTTCAGGAACTGCATGGTGGCGACACCCGGAATTTCCACAGGATACTGGAAGGCGAGGAAGACGCCCTTGGCGGCGCGTTCGGCCGGATCGAGCTCAAGAATGCTCTCGCCATTATAGAGAATGTCGCCCTCGGTGACTTCATAATCGCTGCGGCCAGACAGCACATAGGAGAGCGTCGACTTGCCGGAGCCGTTCGGCCCCATGATCGCGGCAACTTCGCCGGCCTTCACCGTCAGGTTCAGGCCACGAATGATCTCGGTGCCGTCTTCGGCAATGCGGGCATGGAGGTTTCTGATTTCAAGCATCTTTGTCTTCCTAACGTGTTCGGCCCGCATATCCGCGCGAGCCATTCAAACGTGCCTATCGGCTTTCAGTTCGTCTTATCAGTGGGCAGGAACTTTTGGGTCACGGTGATTGATCCGACGATATTACGGTTGAACTCTTCAAGCTCTTCCGCAGGTACCCAAAGCTCCTCATGTTCACGCCCGCCAACGACCTTGCGTTCGAAACGGGAAACATAATCGGCCCTTACCTCGAAACGCGTCACGTAACCGTGCCGCGATCCTGTCTTCGTGTTCCAGTCCCGGGCGATCTGCGCCGCATAGCCTTCGTTCGTCACCGGATAGAAAATCGGCTGATCCGGCAGACGCGGTGGAAAAGCCTTCCAGCTACTCGTCCTGATCAGTTCTAGTTCTTCCAGTCCAACCGGTCGAAAGAGCGTCACAGTCTCGGCGGAAGTCATCAACCCACGCTACCCTCAAGCGAAATACTGATCAGCTTCTGCGCCTCGACGGCGAATTCCATCGGCAGTTCCTGCAGCACTTCCTTGACGAAGCCGTTGACGATCAGCGCGATCGCCGCTTCTGTGGGGATGCCGCGCTGCAGGCAGTAGAACAGCTGGTCTTCGGAGATCTTCGAGGTCGTTGCTTCATGCTCGAACTGCGCCGTCGAGTTCTTCGCCTCGATGTAGGGCACGGTATGGGCGCCGCATTTGTCGCCGATCAACAGCGAATCGCACTGGGTGAAGTTGCGCGCGTTCGATGCCTTGCGGTGGGCCGAGACCTGGCCGCGGTAGGTATTGTTGGAAACACCGGCGGCGATGCCCTTGGAGACGATGCGGCTCGACGTATTCTTGCCGAGATGGATCATCTTGGTGCCGCTGTCGATCTGCTGATGGCCGTTGGAGACGGCGATCGAATAGAACTCGCCGCGGCTGTCGTCGCCGCGCAGAATGCAGGACGGATATTTCCAGGTGATCGCCGAGCCGGTCTCGACCTGCGTCCACGAGATCTTCGAGCGGTCGCCGCGGCAATCGCCGCGCTTGGTGACGAAATTGTAGATGCCGCCCTTGCCTTCCTTATCACCAGGATACCAGTTCTGGACGGTGGAATATTTGATCTCGGCATCGTCGAGCGCAACGAGCTCGACCACCGCGGCATGCAGCTGGTTTTCGTCGCGCTGCGGCGCCGTGCAGCCTTCGAGATAGGAGACGTAAGCGCCCTCTTCCGCGATGATCAGCGTGCGCTCGAACTGGCCGGTGCCCTTCTCGTTGATGCGGAAATAGGTGGAAAGCTCCATCGGGCAGCGAACGCCCTTCGGCACGAAGACGAAGGAGCCGTCGGTGAAGACCGCCGAATTCAGCGTCGCGTAATAATTGTCCGAAGTCGGCACGACCGAGCCGAGATATTTCCGCACGAGATCGGGATATTCACGGATCGCTTCCGAGATCGACATGAAGATCACGCCGGCCTTCTTCAGTTCCGCCTTGAAGGTGGTCACGACAGAGACGCTGTCGAAAACGGCGTCGACGGCAATCTTCGGCTTCTCGACGCCGGCCAGGATCTCCTGCTCACGCAGCGGGATGCCAAGCTTCTCATAGACCTTCAACAGTTCTGGATCGACTTCGTCGAGCGACTTCGGACCCGGCGTGCTCTTCGGCGCCGCGTAATAATAGATGTCGTTGAAATCGATCTTCGGATAGTCGACGCGCGCCCAGGTCGGCTCTTCCAGCGTCAGCCAGCGGCGATAGGCCTCGAGACGCCATTCCAGCATCCATTCCGGCTCCTGCTTCTTGGCCGAAATGAAGCGGATGATGTCCTCGGACAGGCCTTTCGGCGCCTTGTCCATTTCGATGACGGTCTCGAAACCGTATTTGTACTGGTCGACATCGATCAGGCGGACCTGGTCGATCGTTTCCTGCACGGCAGCCATTTCATTCTCCAATCTCGCCGGATCCAAGGTCCGGCAGCTTGTAGCGCATGGGCAATTCTCTTGCCCCTGATGTCGGGCAAATTCCTGCCCTTGATGTAAGAGGCCAAAAGGGACTTTTCAGCCCGGTTGGCAAGCAGAAATTTGCGTTTCCGCAAGTTTATGACGCGGTCAGGCCGCCTCGCCCGCCGACTTGCGCCGGCAGGCAATCTTCGCAAAAGCGGCAATCGCCCGGTCGATATCCTCTTCCGTCGTCGAAAAGCCGAGCGAAATGCGCAAGCCGCCGAGCTTGGCATCGCGGCCCATCGCCGTCAGCACATGGCTTTCACCGAGTCGGCCGGATGAGCAGGCCGAGCCAGCCGAAAGCGCCACACCTTCGAGATCGAAGGCGATCTGCCCCGTCTCGGCCTTCAGCCCCGGCAGGGTGAAGAAGATCGTATTGGCGACCCGCTCGCCGCCCTCGCCATGGATCACCACATCGGCTGCCGCCTGGCGCATGCCGGCCTCCAGCCGCTCGCGCAATGCGCCGGTCGCCGCATTGCGCGCCTCGAGTTCGTCGGCCGCGGCTTCCGCCGCCGCGCCGAAGCCGATCAGCGCCAATGAATTCTGTGTCCCTGAGCGGTGACCCCGCTCCTGCCCGCCGCCCTGGATCAGCGGCCGCGGCATCAGCGCTTCGCCCCGGGCAATCAGCGCGCCGGCCCCCTTCGGCCCACCGATCTTGTGCGAGGAAACGATCATGAAATCGGCGCCGATCTTGCCGATATCGAGCCCGATGCGGCCGGCAGCCTGAACGGCGTCGACGACGAAGAGGCCGCCATGGGCGTGGACGATCTTTGCCGCCGCCTCCACAGGCTGGACGATGCCGGTCTCGTTGTTGACGAGCATGATGGCGACCATCGGCAGGCCGGCGGCCTTGTCATGCGCATTAAGCAGTCCATCAAGCGCATCGAGATCGACGATGCCGGCTGAAGTGACAGGGATCTCCGTCATCTTCTCCCTGGCGAAGCGGCCACCTTCGCGCATCGCCGGATGCTCGATTGCCGAGAAGTAGAGGCGGCCGAGCTGAAGCGGCGTGCGGCCCATGCGGAAATCAGGCGTCAGCACCAGATTGGCGGCCTCGGTAGCGCCGCTGGTAAAGATCACATTGCCGGCGTCGGTACGGACCAGCGCCGCCACTTTGCGCCGTGCACATTCGATCGCGGCGCGGGCGGCACGGCCCTCGCCGTGAACGGAATTCGGATTGCCGAATATGTCGATGGCGCGCATGATCGCCTCGCGTGCTGCGGGGTGCAGCGGCGCTGTGGCATTCCAATCGAGATAAAGGCGTGGCGGCGCCATGATCTTCAGTCCTGCGCTTGACGAGCTTGCTTCAGCACCCACGGCTCATTTTTCTTGAAATTTCCGCCGGGCTTGCCTTATGACACATTCACGATGCGTGGATCGCCATGCAAGTTTCGAATTGTTCTAAACTGCGTTTTAGAAAAGCTGACAACACTAGTCAAGTCATGTTGTCGTCCGACGCAGCGCGAACGCGAAATAAAACCCGGAGTACCAATGCCCGAAGTTATTTTCAACGGCCCAGCCGGCCGTCTTGAAGGCCGCTACCAGCCCTCCAAGGAAAAAAGCGCGCCCATCGCCCTGATTCTGCATCCGCATCCGCAGTTCGGCGGCACGATGAACAATCAGATCGTCTACCAGCTCTTCTACATGTTCCAGAAGCGCGGGTTCACGACGCTGCGCTTCAATTTCCGGGGCATCGGCCGCAGCCAGGGCGAATTCGACCACGGCGCCGGCGAACTTTCGGATGCCGCCTCGGCGCTCGACTGGGTGCAGAGCCTGCATCCTGATTCGAAGACCTGTTGGGTCGCCGGTTATTCCTTCGGCTCCTGGATCGGCATGCAGCTTCTGATGCGCCGGCCGGAGATCGAAGGTTTCATGTCGATCGCCCCGCAGCCGAACACGTACGATTTCTCCTTCCTGGCGCCCTGCCCCTCCTCCGGCCTGATCATCAACGGCGAGGCCGACAAGGTGGCGCCGGAAAAGGACGTCAACGGCCTTGTGGAGAAGCTGAAGACCCAGAAGGGCATTCTCATCACCCACCGCACCGTTTCCAACGCCAACCACTTCTTCAACGGCCAGGTGGAAACGCTGATGGGCGAATGCGAGGACTATCTCGACCGCCGCCTGAACGGCGAACTGGTGCCGGAACCGGCCGCCAAGCGGATTCGCTGACGCCATAGCGCTCAGATCCATCTCATGCAGCACGATCCGGGCCGCGTGGATCGATTGTGCCGAAACAGATCATCTACCGTGTTGCAATATATATTGCAGTGCGGTAGGCTCCTCGCGATCCTAACTAAAGCGAGGTCCGCAATGACCAAGTCGTTCGGGGAAGTCCTGGATAAGTATAGGGGTATTGGTCCGGGGTTCGACTTTCTTCGAATTGGGCTCGCCTTTTCTATCGTATTGACCCATTCCTTTTTGCTGACAAGCAATGATGCCTTCGTCAGAGGCTCGGTATTCTGGTTTACTGAATACGCTCTTGTTCCGATGTTTTTCGCGTTGAGCGGATTTCTGATCGCCGGCAGCGCCCAGCGCCTGAGCCTGCAGAATTTCCTGATCAATCGCGGCTTGCGCATCGTTCCAGCATTGGCCGTCGATATCGTCGTTTGTTCGCTGATCATCGGGCCGATCGTCACGATCGTCTATCACGCCGACTATTTTACCGATCCGCGATTTTTCAAATACTTCCTGAATATCGTCGGCTGGATCCATTATGAGCTGCCGGGTGTTTTCCAGGATAATCCCAGCCAGCGTGTCAACGGCGCTCTCTGGACGGTTCCCTGGGAGATCTTCTGCTACATCATCATGTCGTTCCTGATGATCACCGCCATCGTGAAGACGCGCTACAAGCTGCTCGCCGTGACGGCCGCCTATATCGTCCTCGGCCTCATCGTGCAGAAGATGCCCTATCTGTTCCCTGATACAATCAAGCCGATCGCGCGCTTCCTGTTCATGAGCCGGGGCTCGCAGCTGATAACGGCGTTCATGATGGGCATCGTCGCCTTTCAGTTCAAAGCGGTCATTCCGCATTCCCGCTGGCTATTCGCCGCCGCTTGCCTGGTCTGCATCACCGCCATCCTCACCCTCGACAACCGCGCGGTCGAGTCGGTGATCAACCGGCCGATCGTCATTACTTCGCTGGTTTACATGACCGTCTTCATCGGCCTGTCGGAGGTTCCGATCCCGGCCTTCTTCAGGAAAGGCGATTATTCCTACGGCGTCTATCTCTACCACGATCCCTTCCTGCAGATCTGGATCAGCGCGTTCCCCTCGGTGTTTCTCTTTCCGAAATATGGGGCGCTGGCGCTCTATGCCGTCGGCCTGCCCTCGGCTCTCGCCGTCGCGGTGCTGTCCTGGCATTTCATCGAGAAACCGATCCTCGGCCTCCGCAAGAGGTTCTCGTTCATCGCCCAGGTCAGAGGTGTCGAGGATGGCAATCAAGGCGGGCGCGTTCAGCCGCTTGCCGTCAAGAGTTAGGGATTCTCTGGCCGCATTTCAGCGGTCATCTCGAAAGCCACATCGAGCTCTCCATCGATAAGGATCGGCGCGCGTTCGCGCATGCCGATCTTCCTGAGAACGCGCTGCGAGGCGACGTTTTCGGGATGTGTGAAGGCAATGAAACCGGGCGCAAGTCTCCTTTCGAAGAACCAGCCGGCCAAGGCGCTTGCCGCTTCTGTTGCCAGGCCCTTGCCCCATGCCTCCTCGATCAGGGAATAACCGAGTTCGAACTGTTCGCTCCTGAACCGCGAAATGCCGGCGCGCCCGACGAAGCTGCCATCTTCGGCAAGGAGCTTGTATTTGGTCGTGCCGTCGCGTGCCTGCTCCTCGAACCAGCGCCGCAGCTGCTCCTCGGCTTTCTCAAGGCTCCACGGCGCATTGCCGGGAAGGTATCGGGTCGTCGCCATCGTCGAATGCAGTTGCTGCACCAGCGATGCATCGCCTTCATCCCACATGACGAAGCCGAGCCGCGGCGTCTTCAGGATCACCCTCTCGCTCATGGCCTTGCGAACATTCCGCCGCTAACAGGAGAGCTGACCCCCGTCGTGCCGGGAAACGTCAACGGCAGCCCATCCAGCGAGCGGACGGCGAGATAGGCCCAGGCCTCGGCCTCCATCGCGTCGCCGTCGAAGCCGGCCTGCTCGGCGGTCAATACCTTCGACCCCAGCGCTTCGGCCATGGCCGAAAACTCCGCCATCAGCGTGGCGTTCAGCCGCCCGCCACCGCAGACGATATAGGTCGACGGGGTCTCGGGCAGGAAACCGGCGGATTTGACGATCGAGGCGGCGGCGACATGCGCCAGCGTCCGGGCGCCGTCTTCAAGGCTCGCCTCGCCCTGATGAAGCGGCGCAAAATCGCCGCGATCGAGCGAGCGGCGGACATTGCCGCGGAAGAATGGGCTTTCCAGATACCGTTGCGCCAGGGCGGCCACGACCTTGCCGCGTCCGGCGATCTCGCCGCCGGGATCATAGGTTCTGCCGGTCTGCATCTCCACCCACTGATCGATCAGCGTATTGCCCGGGCCGCTGTCGAAGGCCGATATCCGCCCGTCCGTGCCGATGAAGGTCAGATTGGAGATGCCGCCGATATTGACGAAACAGACCGCCTGCCCGGCCTGCTGAAGTTTTCCCGCAAGTGCGGCGTGATAGGCCGGCACCAGCGGCGCGCCCTGGCCGCCGTGGACCATGTCGTTGGCGCGCATGTCATAGACGACCGATATGCCGGTTTGGCGCGCCAATTCTTGGCCGTCGCCGATCTGGATCGTCAGCCCCTCATCGGGTCGATGCAGCACCGTCTGGCCATGGAAGCCGAGAACATCGACGGCATTGGCAGCAAGCCCGAAACGCTCCAGGAATGCCGTAACGGCAATTGCATGCCGTCGGGTCAACTCACGCTCGATGTCGCGAAGTTCAACGGGGCGGCCGTTCCTGTCGGTCAGCGGCCGCGCCAGCTCCAGCGCCCGTTTGAGCCGCCCACGGAAATCGGCCTCATAGGGCACGCCCATGAACGGTCCGCGCTCGATGAAGCCGCGGCCGTCGGTCCTGATCAGTGCCACGTCGATTCCGTCCATCGACGTGCCGCTCATCAGGCCGATCGCAGTCCTGATGATGTCCATGAGGCTTGCCTCCCATGCGATTCCCGGATGCACTTTTATAAAAACAGTGCTAAACGCGCCGCGACAGATCAACAACAACGAACTTGCGTGAAGCCATATGGGTCAAGCGCAGACACCAAGAGACGAAAGCCATGTCCGAGTTCAAGTCCGATTTCCTCCGCACGCTGAAAGAGCGCGGCTTCATTCATCAGGTCTCCGATGAACGTGGCCTCGACGAAATGTTCGCCAAGGAAACCGTGACGGCTTATATCGGCTTCGATCCAACGGCGCCCAGCTTGCATGCCGGCTCGCTGATCCAGATCATGATGCTGCACTGGATGCAGAAGACCGGTCATCGCGCCATCTCGCTGATGGGCGGCGGCACCGGCATGGTCGGCGATCCCTCCTTCAAGGAAGAGGCCCGCCAGCTCATGACCGTGGATACGATCGAAGGCAACATCGCCTCGATTAAGCGTGTGTTCTCGAGTTACCTGAACTACGGCGACGGTCCAAAGGACGCGCTGATGATCAACAACGCCGAATGGCTGCGCTCGCTGAACTATCTCGAATTCCTCCGCGATGTCGGCAAGCACTTCTCGGTCAATCGCATGCTGTCCTTCGACAGCGTGAAAACGCGTCTCGACCGCGAGCAGTCGCTGTCCTTCCTGGAATTCAATTACATGATCCTCCAGGCCTACGACTTTGTCGAGATCGCCAAGCGCTACGACTGCCGCCTGCAGATGGGCGGTTCGGACCAGTGGGGCAACATCGTCAACGGTATCGACCTCGGTCACCGCATGGGGACAAAGCAGCTCTATGCATTGACATCGCCGCTGCTGACGACGTCGTCGGGCGCAAAAATGGGCAAGTCGGCGACGGGCGCTATCTGGCTGAACGCCGACATGCTGTCGGCCTATGATTTCTGGCAGTACTGGCGCAACACCGAGGATGCCGACGTCTCGCGCTTCCTGAAGCTCTACACGACGCTGCCTATGGATGAAATCGCTCGTCTTTCTGCACTCGGCGGTTCGGAGATCAACGAGGTCAAGAAGATCCTCGCGACCGAAGTCACCGCGATCCTCCACGGCCGTCCGGCCGCCGAGCAGGCCGCGGAAACGGCGCGCAAGACCTTCGAAGAAGGCGGGCTCTCGGAAAACCTGCCTTCGGTCGATATCCCGGCGACCGAACTCGACGGCGGCATCGGCCTGCTCTCGCTGATGGTCCGCGCCGGCCTTGCCGGCTCGAACGGCGAGGCTCGCCGGCATGTTCAGGGCGGCGCGGTGCGCATCAACGACGAGGCGGTCAGCGACGAACGCCGCCTGATCGGCAGCAACGAAATCACCGCCGATGGCGTCATCAAGCTCTCGCTCGGTAAAAAGAAGCACATCCTGATCCGCCGCGCCGCGTAAGCGGATTCAAACTGAACGGATATCAAAGCCGGCGTCCGCGCCGGCTTTTCTTTGCCCAACTCCTGAGTTGGGGCGCAACCTTTACTCAACACCGGGCCGAGATGTCGCGTCCGTTCGTTCGGCCTCCCGGAAGACATAGGGTGGCGGATCGACGCCGGGTGCGCGTGTCACGCGTGACCACCAGCTGATCGAGAAAGTCGGCGGCGTCACCGTCGCGTCGAGGGGAACGAGGAGGATGTGGCCAGAGCGGATGCTCTCGGGCTGCTTCAGCCGCTCGCCTTTCTCCGCTGAATACGAAGCCTGATGGCCGATCGTGACGACGATCATGGCGGCCGATGCAAGAGAGACTGTCCGGGAGCACTGCATGGCATTCTCCGCCGGCCATTGTTTCCGGGCCGAATGCGAATACTACATCAGAACTCGCTAAAACACGTCATGCGTCGATGACAAAATTGCCCGTCGGGCGCAACCTGCGCAATGGCCCTGTCCGCCTCACTGGAATTCGAAGATCTGCCGGAAGACACCCGGCGCGATGATCGACAGCGGATTGATCTGCAGGTTCGGCTGGTCGAACTTGCCGGTCAGTTTGAAGGTGATGCCGATCAGGCCGCGGTCGCTGCCGTTGCCGAGGATGACGCCGATCAGCGGCAGTTCGGCAAACAGCCGGTTGAGACCGTAAGCCGGCATGAAGGTGCCGGTCATGTCCATATTGCCCTTGCGGTCACGCACGACACCCTGGAAGGTCGCGCCGATCTGGTCGCCGCGCAGCACGCCATTCTCGATGCCGACCATGCCGCCCCGCGAAACGACGCGGGCAAAACCGCGCTGGAAGCGCTGCGACGAGGTGTCGATGTCGCGCTTGACGGCCTCGTTGAGGCTGCGCTGCTCGCTTCCGACAGGCGTCGAGACGATCGACTGCAATCGTTGTTCGTTGACGATCGAGAAACGGCGCACGTCGAGCGAGCCGTCCCAGCCGCCTTGTGGCGAAAGCCGGATCGCCAGATTGAGCAGGCCCCCTTGCATGTGCTGGTAGAGATCGGCGAAACGCGAGACCGCGCCGGCATCGCCGCTGGTGATGTTGATGACGCCGCCGTCCTTCATCTGGCTGACCACGGCCTCGCCGCTGTCGGTCACGGCGGAAAAGTTCAGCGCCTGCAGCTTGTCGCCGCGCAGTGACACCTGCGCCTGGAAATTGCCGATCTTCTCATCGTTGAAGCCAACGACGTTTTTCAGCCTGGCGCGCACCGATACGCCGGTGTCGCCGCCATCCCCGTCATCATCGCCATCGCCCGAGCCCGATTTCAACCGTGCGATCACCGGCCGCGCATCGGCGCTGTCGCCGGAGACCGAGACGTCGAAATTCCCTCTGCTGCGTTTCACCGACAGGGCGAAATCGTCAAGCGAGGAGAGTTTGACGCTGTCGAAATCGGCCGAGATTAGCCCGGCCTTGCCGACATTCAGAGAGCCGGTGGCGCCGAAGCCGTCGCCCTTCAGTCGGAAGTTCCTGATCTGAATATTGTCGGCCGGGCCGGATGTTTCGAATTCGGCCGAAGCTGCAATGCCGCTGCCCTTCGACCAGCCGATCCACGGCAGGTCGAGTTGCGACCGGGTAAGGTCGAGCTGGACGTCCTGGCGGTCGTCGTCGATCCGCGTCAGGACCATCTTGACACTGCCGCCGATGATGCCGGAAAGGCCGGGTATCAGCTTGTTGCGCTGCTCCTCGGAAAGCGTCGCGGTGATCACCCGCTGCCGCTTCGCGCTGTCGGATGCCTCGACTGGCTCAGTTAGATCGATATCGGCCGGGACGCCGTCGATCTGGGCCTTGGCGTCGAGCGTGATCTGTTTCGGATTGCCGTTCAGCATGCCGTCGAGATTGCTGATCGTGCGGCCGGAAAACGGCTTGGCAAGATCGATATCGGTGAGCTTCATCGCCGCCGTCCATTCGGCCGGCGGCGGGTTCTGCGAGGAGAGCAGGCCGAAATGCGCCTTCACATTCGCCTCGATCCGCCCCTTGAAATCGTCGGGCGTAAAGCCGGCGCGCTGCAGCACCCGGATCGGCCGGTAGGTCAGAAGCTCGCCGACGGCGTCTGCTGTCCCTGAGATCGCAAGATCGATATCGGCCATCAGCGGCTTGTCGTAAGTTGCGGGTATGGCGAAGGTTCCCTGCCCTAGACCGACAGACCGGCCGGAGGGGAAAAACGACGTGCCGCTCTTGATCGCGATCGTCGCAGTGGGGCCGGTCAGGTCGAAATGGGCCGCCATGTCGCGAACCGGCGGAATGTCGCCGGCGACGTTCATCCGCGCGTCGGCGATGTCGAAACCGATGCGGATCTGGTTGGCGTCGAGCTTCAACCCCTTGCCGCCGGCCGCCTCATCCAGCCTGCCGAAGGGAATGAAGACGGAGATGGAGGCGTTGGTGACGGTGCCGCCGAAGAGGTTGCCGTGCACCCAGGTGCGCACCTTGGGCGCCATCCAGAATGGCCACAGCTGCTTGATCGCCGTCGTCTGCATCTGTGACGACTGGCCGGCAAAGCTGATCTCCGGCGATTTGCCTCCCAGCCTGACGTGCAGTGCTCCGTAAAGCGCGCCAAGCGGGCTGGAAACGGTCATGTTGGGAAACAGGAACTCCCGCCCGGCGACGAGGTAGCGCCCGGTCGCCTGGATGTCGAAGGCGACCGGCTGCTCGCCGGAGCCGCCGGGGGCTGCCGTGCCGCCGCTGACCAGAAGGTCGATGCCGAAGCCCTTTCCGGCCTGCGGATCGAGCTTGTCGAGATCGATCAGCGCGCCGTTGATCGGAACGGTGGTCGCGCCGAACCGCGCGTTCGATTTGGCGATCTCGATCGTCTGCTTGGCGAAATCATAAACGAGATTGATCTGTCCGCCCGACAGTTCCTGCGGATCGCCGTCCGCATAGATCAGGCCGGGATCGATGTCGAGGGTGGCCGCAAGCGCCGGCTGCACGCCATCGCGCGCCCTGGTGGCCGATACCGTCAGGTCGGCAAAGGTGTTGAGCCCCTGCCGGATCACGCCCTGATCGTTGCGTTTCAGCGCAAAGGGCGTGAGGTCGGCATGCTTGAGCGTCGCCACGACCTTCGACACGTGGCCGTCTTCCTTCTCGGCCAGCACCTCGAGTTCCGCCACCTCGCCGTTCAGCGCCACCTCGCCGGTCAATTGCAGCGAGGATGGCCCGGCATGGGCAAAGACGAGATCGTCGACGACCAGCGACAGCGGGCCGTTGGCGGTGTCGGCAAGCTTGATGTTTATGCCGGAGATGCGCACCGAATTGGTCGAGCCGCGCGTCACGACACTGTCGAACATATCGAACTGCGAGAAGATCTTCTCCATCGCCGCCGGCATGGCGTCGATGCGCAGATCGTCGAGCGTCACGGGATTGCCGGAGGGCAGAAGCGCGGTATCGAGCGCGATATCGTCGGCTTCGATGTCGGTGACGGCGATGCGGCCGCGGAAGAGCTGCAGCGGATCGAGCCCCAGGCGCACCGAACCCGTCGTCGACAGGTGCTGGCCGCTCTGCTCGTCGATCATGTTGACGTTGCGCGCTTCCAGCGCCAGCCGGAAATCCGAGGTGAAGCGAATGACGGTGGAGCCGACCTCGGCGCGGTAGCGCGGTCCGGCCACGCCGTTCAAGGCCGCCTGCGCCTGCTGCGACAGCGGCTTGTCGAACATGCCGCTCTCGACGGTGAAGACGATCGCGGCGAGAACAAGCAGAATCACGCCCAGAAATCCTGCGGTCAGCTTCGCCGTGCGCCGCACCGGCGAACGCGGCGGCGGGCAATGGACGATGATCGGATCCTCGGCCTGGGCGGACGGCAAGCGGTCCAGCGCAACGATATCCTTCTTGCGAAACGTGACCTTTTCGCCGCGGATGGCTGACATGCGCCTTCGGGCTCTCCCTTTAAGTGAAGAATTGAACCCGGCCATGCTGGACGGGTTTCCGTCCACTATATAATTCGGGGAGAGAAAGTGTCATCCACAAACCCGGCAAAAGAAAGGTTTTCCCAATGGCGGTTCCCGGCATCGGCGCCACGGCTCCTGATTTCAACCTTCCCCGCGACGGCGGCGGCCGCGTCTCGCTGGCCGAATTCCAGGGCAGGCCGCTCGTGCTGTTCTTCTATCCCAAGGACGATACGACAGGCTGCACCGCCGAATCATTGGCTTTCACCGCGCTGGCAAGCGAGTTCGAGGCCGCGGGTGCGGCCGTCATCGGCATGTCGCCCGATTCGGCCGCCTGCCATGACAAATTCATCAGAAAGCACCGTCTTTCGGTGGCGCTTGCCTCGGACGAGGAGAAGACGACGCTGCAGGCCTACGGCGTCTGGAAGGAAAAGAGCATGTACGGCCGCAACTTCATGGGCGTCGAGCGCACCACCTTCCTGATCCGCCAGGACGGCACGATCGCCACCATCTGGCAAAAGGTGAAGGTGCAGGGCCATGCCGAAACCGTGCTCGAGGCGGTGCGGAATCTGGCTGCGTGACCGGCGACCTCACGATAACCTCGCTGCGCGGCGGCGCCATCGATGCCATCTGCTCCGCCGATCTCGACCGCAAGACGGCGCTTGCGCAGGAAAGCGCCACCCGCTGGTTCGCCCGCCGGGTGTCGCTGCGCTCGCCGCTCGATGCGGCCCTGCCGGAGAGGCCCGGCCGTCCCGACAGGCCGGTGCTGACGCCGCCGACCCAGGTGGAAAAGCGCTCGCTGCATACGCTCAAAGGCCGCATCGCCCTGCTCCATGCCATCGCCCATATCGAGCTCAATGCCGTCGATCTGGCGCTTGATATCGTTGCGCGATTCGCCACCGAACAGGTGCCGAATTCCTTTTTCGACGGCTGGATGCAGGTTGCCTTCGAGGAGGCCAAGCATTTCCGCATGGTGCGCGCCCGCCTCAACGATCTCGGCGCCGATTACGGCGATCTCCCCGCCCATGACGGGCTCTGGCAGGCGGCCCATTCGACCCGCAACGACCTGACGGCAAGGCTCGCGGTCGTGCCGCTGATTCTCGAAGCCCGTGGCCTCGACGTCACGCCGTCGCTGCAGGCAAAGATGCGCCAGACCGGCGACCTCGAAAGTGCCGATGTCCTCGACGTCATCTACAACGACGAGAAAGGCCATGTCGCCGTCGGCGCCAAATGGTTTCGCTTCCTCTGCGCGCGGGAGAAGCGCGACCCGGCCAAAGCCTTCCAGGAGCTGGTGCGCGCCAATTTCCGCGGGCCGCTGAAGCCGCCCTTCAACGATCTCGCCCGCGCCGAGGCCGGGCTGACCCCGTCTTTCTACCGCTCGCTCGCATCGATCAGTCATGCTTGAAATCGCTGGTATTTTCTACACGGACAGCGATAAAGAAAGCATTCATTAACCATAAGAGTGTCTAATTTTCCGAAAGAGGCGTAGCGCATCAATCGGGAGAGCCTGCGTGAACAGCGGACATCAGCACCGGGTATTCGGCAGGCGAGCGCAGGAACACATCCTGATCCTGGCAAGCGGCGACAAGGTCCGCCACATGATGGTGCGGCCGTGGATGGCCGCCCTTGCCTTCTGCTTCGTCGGCGTTTTCTCGATCGGCTATCTGCTGGCCACCTCCTATCTCGTGCTGCGCGACGATCTGATCGGCGCCACCATGGCGCGCCAGGCCCGCATGCAGCACGATTATGAAGACCGCATCGCCGCGCTGCGCGCCCAGGTCGACCGCATCACCTCCCGCCAGCTGCTCGACCAGCAGGTGGTCGAGGATAAGGTCGACAAGCTGATGGAGCAGCAGATGGCACTGACGTCGCGCCACGGCAAGCTCGACAATCTGCTCGACCGGGCCGAAAGCTCCGGCCTGACCGATAAGGACGGCGCCCTGCCCGCGCCGTCCTCGCCCGTTCAGTCCTATACCCCTGATATCAAGGACAAGCGCGCGTCGCTGACCGGCGGCGGCATCGAGGCGATCGAGAAACAGCTGGCGAGCGGCGCGCCCGCCGATGCGACGCCCGACAATTCGACGCTTGCCTATGTGCCGTCTGCCGAGACGGTCGGCGACCGCGCCGACCGCATCTTCTCCAACGTGACGCTGTCGCTGAAGGGTGTCGAGCAGGACCAGCGCAACCGCGTCGAGCAGCTGACGAGCGACGCCGGCAATGCCGCCAATGCGATCGGCAAGGTGCTGACCCGCTTCAAAATTCCGGTGCCTGAAGAACCCGCGGCGAGGCAGGACGACGACGCCGTCGGCGGCCCCTATGTCGAGCCTGAAAGCAACGACGATTTCAACAATTCGCTGGCAGCGCTCGATGGCGCGCTGACCCGGCTGGAGGCCGTACGCAGCACCGCCGAATCCCTGCCCTTCCGCAATCCCGCCATCGGCAAGGACGTGACCAGCCCCTTCGGCAATCGCCGCGATCCTTTCCTCGGCCGCCTCGCGCTGCATTCCGGCATCGATTTCCGCTTCTCGCCTGGCGAGAAGATCCGCCCGTCGGCGCCGGGCAAGGTCATCTCCGCCGGCTGGACGGGCGGTTACGGCAATATGGTCGAGGTCGATCACGGCAACGGCATCTCGACGCGCTACGGCCATATGTCCCAGGTGCTGGTCAAGGTCGGCGACACGGTCGGCCGCAACGACGTCATCGGCCTTGCCGGCAGCACCGGCCGCTCGACGGGGACGCATCTGCACTATGAAGTGCGCCAGGACGGCCACGCGGTCGATCCAGTATATTTCATGAATGCCGGCCTTAAGCTCGCCACCTATATCAAGTAACAGCCTTGAGGTAACCATCGCTTCACTCTGTACGGGGTGCGGCCTCTCTATTTCTTGACTTGCCGGCCATTCGGGGCTATGTCGCGCTGCATTGCGGCATGCAATCCCGCCGACTCGTTCAGAGCTCGGCCGAACCGGAACGGAAACAGTTTTCCCTTTGACGACATTCGCTGACCTTGGCTTGAGCCAAAAAGTGCTATCCGCTGTTACCGACGCGGGCTACACGATACCCACGCCTATTCAGGCGGGAGCCATTCCGTTTGCGCTCGAGCGTCGCGATATTTGCGGCATCGCGCAGACCGGCACCGGCAAGACGGCATCCTTCGTTCTGCCGATGCTGTCGCTTCTGGAAAAGGGCCGCGCCCGCGCCCGCATGCCCCGCACGCTGATTCTCGAGCCGACGCGCGAACTCGCCGCCCAGGTCGCCGAGAATTTCGAAAAATACGGCAAGAACCACCGTCTCAACGTCGCCCTTCTGATCGGCGGCGTCTCCTTCGAGGATCAGGACCGCAAGCTTGAGCGCGGCGCCGACGTGCTGATCTGCACACCCGGCCGACTGCTCGACCATTTCGAGCGCGGCAAGCTGTTGATGAGCGGCGTCGAGATCCTCGTCATCGACGAGGCCGACCGCATGCTCGACATGGGCTTCATTCCCGATATCGAGCGCATCGCCAAGATGATCCCGTTCACCCGCCAGACGCTGTTCTTCTCGGCAACCATGCCGCCGGAGATCCAGAAGCTCGCGGACCGCTTCCTGCAGAATCCCGAGCGCATCGAAGTGGCCAAGCCGGCATCGGCCGCAAAGACCGTGACGCAGCGCTTCGTCGCCTCGCACAGCAAGGATTACGAGAAGCGCGCCGTTCTGCGCGAACTCGTCCGCGCCCAGACCGAACTCAAGAACGCCATCATCTTCTGCAACCGCAAGAAGGATGTTGCCGATCTCTTCCGGTCGCTGGAACGCCACGGCTTCTCCGTCGGCGCTCTGCATGGCGACATGGATCAGCGCTCCCGCACGATGACGCTGCAGAGCTTCCGTGACGGCAATCTCCAGCTGCTGGTTGCCTCAGATGTCGCCGCCCGCGGCCTCGACATTCCCGATGTCAGCCACGTCTTCAATTTCGACGTGCCGATCCATTCCGAGGATTACGTCCACCGCATCGGCCGTACCGGCCGTGCCGGCCGCTCGGGCGCCGCCTTCACGCTGGTCACCAAGCGCGACAGCAAATTCGTCGATGCGATCGAAAAGCTGATCGGCGAGAAAGTCGAATGGCTGAGCGGCGATGTGAATTCCCTGCCGCCGGCAGAAGAAAGCGCCGACAGCGAGCGCCCGCGGCGCAACAGCCGCGAGCGTGGCGCGAAGGGTGAACGCGGCGAGAGGGATCGTGGTCGCGGACGCGGCAATCGCAGCGCCGCAGGTCATAAATCTGATAACGACATCCAGGATAATGACGTCCAAGTGATCCAGGCAGCACCAGTAAAGGCCGACATCGTGAAGAACGAGCGCAGAGCAGAGCAGAAGCCGCAAAACAATGCGCGTAACAGCCGGCCTTATCCGGCAAACGATGACAGCCGCGACCGCCGCCGCCATCGCGACCACGACGACGGCCCGACCCCGGTCGGCTTCGGCGACGACATCCCTGCCTTCATGCTGATCGCCGGCAGCGCCAAGATCTGATCGCCATGGCGAAGCCCGGTCTCGATTTTCCGGGCTTCGGCGTCGGCCTGGTCATTCTGCGCGACGCCAAGGTTCTGCTCTATAAGCGCGTGCGCCCACCGGAAGCCGGCTATTGGAATATCGTCGGCGGCAAGGTCGATCATATGGAGCCGGCCGAGCAAGCCGCGCGCCGCGAGGCCGAGGAAGAAACCGGCCTCAGGATCGGCCGGATCGAGCGGATCGGCATGACCGAACAGATCATCGACAGCGACCGCCAGCACTGGATTTCACTTCTCTATCTCGCCCGCGACGTCGAAGGCGAGCCGCAATTGACCGAACCGGACAAGCTTTCCGATTTCGGCTGGTTTCCGCTGACGGATCTGCCGGAACCGCTCTCGGCCTTCACCAGGGCAGCGATCGCAGCCCTGCCCTCAGCCGAATGCGGTCAGTTATCGGCGCGCAACGACGCCTCATAGGCAAGCCGTACCCATTTCGCCATCAGATCGGGATCGTCATAGGCCTCGTCGGGGATCGTCCAGTAGGGCATCTTCACCGGCTTGCCCTTCTTGCCCTCGTAGCTCCATTGCGTGGCGCCGGCGGCGGCAAATTCCGGGGCGCTCGTTTCATCCGCCTTCAGCAGCATCTCGTCGCGCACTTCGAGCGCGACGATGCGGCCGAGATGATAGATGCCCTTGCCGCCGAACATGCGCTTGACCGTGACCGGGCCGAGCCCCTGAAACATTTCCTCGATGCCGGCATTGTCCATTCGCTATTTCCTTGAAATCCTGAAAATCACAGCGCGTGATAATCCCGGTTCATATAGATGAGCGCCGGATGCTTTTCGCTGAAGCGCACGGCCGCGACCTCGCCGAAGATGACATTATGCGTCGGCATTTCCTTGATGTCGGTCACCCGGCAATCGAAGGCAGCCAGCGCATCGGCAAGCACCGGCGCGCCAGTGACCAGCGTCTCGAAGCGGGCGCTGGCGAAACGCTCGCTATCGCCAAGCGCGGTCCGCCCGGAAAAGGCGTCGGCAACACCCTGATGATGGGCGCCGAGCGTGTTCAGCACGAAGATGCCGCTGCGGAAGAAGATCTCGTTTTTCGGATTGGTGTTGTTGAGGCAGATCAGCACCGAGGCCGGATTGTCCGAGACCGAGCAGGCGGCGGTGATGGTGACACCGCGGCGCAAGCCTTCCATCGCCGTCGTCACGAGCTGCACATGGCCGGCATAACGGCTCATCGCGTCTCGATAAAGACCGGGGTCGATATGCTGCCTGTTCAACACCTGCTTCTCCCGTGCTTTTCTGCATGGATCATTTTGTTATCGCGCCAATATGGCGAGCATCGGTTACCTTTTCTACAATAGGACCGGTGAAAAGCACTGCTTCACGCTTGTTTTTCTTTGACGATCGCGGCCTTGCGGATAAAAGGGCATGGACGATGGCTAGGGGATCTCCGCCTTTCATGATCAACCTGCGAGGGATAGCAGCCTTTCTGGCGCTGCTGGGAGCGTCGGCGCAAGGCCATGCGGCCGGCGTGACGATCGGCGTCGTCGCCCCTCAGAACGGTTCGCTCGCTTTGCTCGGCGCCCAGATTGCCGCCGGGGCCGGTTTCGAGATCCAGCGATCCGGAAACACCCTCGTCGCCATCAACGAGACCTGCGAGGACAATAGCGGTGCTGCGGTTGCCGATGCGCTGGTTGCTGCCAAGGCGCAGGTCGCCATCGGCTTTCTCTGCAGCGAGACGCTGGAAGGCGCGCTGCCGAAGCTGAAGGACGCCGGCATTGCCGCAATCACCGTCTCGGTTCGCTCCCGCATCCTGATGGAGGATGCGCTGAAGAATGGCTGGCCGCTGTTCCGGCTGGCGCCCGCCGATGGCACCGAGGCGGCAAAGATCAACGAAGTGATCCTGAAGGACTGGGCCGCCGATCCGATCGCGCTGATCGAGGACGGCACCATCCATGGCCGCGAACTGACCGAAGCGGTGCGCAACGCGCTGGAGCAGAACGGCCTGAAGCCGGTCTTTACCGATACCTATCGCCCGGGACAGGAGCAGCAGGTTGCCCTGGTCCGCCGGCTGAAACGCGCCGGCGCCACCAGGGTCTTCATCGGCGGCGACCGCAACGATGTCGCCGTCATCGCCCGCGACGCCAAAGCGGAAAACATCCCGCTCTCCATTCTCGGCGGCGACGCCATGCGCGCCGCCGACCAGCCGCTGCCGCTTGCCCCCGGCGTGCGCGCCGTCGCCCTGCCGGAATATGCCCTTCTGCCGGAAGGCACAGCAGCGGCCGACGCGCTCAGCGCCAAAGGCATCGAGCCGGAAGGCTATGTCCTGCCGTCGCTCGCCGCGGCACTGATTGCCGGCCAGGCCGGGGAAGCCGCCGCCGCGGCTGGCAAGCCTCTCCAGGAGGCACTCATAGGCACGACGTTCCAGACACCGGTCGGCGCCATCGCCTTCACCGCCGCGCATGAACTTGCGCAAAACGCCTACCGCCTGCTCGAATGGCGGGGCAACGGCTTTTTTCCACCTGCCGCGCCGACGGAGTGAGCGGCCGCCAGTCTTGAAATCGGAGGCCGTGCTCAAATGGCGGCCCACAGGGAGTAAAACTTGATGACGCTGCCCATTCGCATTGCCCCTTCGATCCTCGCGGCGGATTTCGCCCGGCTCGGCGAGGAGGTGCGCAACGTCACGGCCGCCGGCGCCGACTGGATCCATCTCGACGTGATGGACGGCCATTTCGTGCCGAACATCTCCTTCGGTCCCGATGTCATCAAGTCGCTGCGCTCCTATACCTCGGCCACTTTCGACTGCCATTTGATGATCTCGCCGGTCGACGACTATCTCGAAGCCTTCGCCAAGGCCGGCTGCGACCGCATCACCGTCCATGCCGAGGCCGGCCCGCATCTGCATCGCTCGCTTCAGACCATCCGCAATCTCGGCAAGAAGGTCGGGGTGACGCTCAATCCGGCGACCCCGCTCAGCGCCATCGAAAACGTGCTCGACGATGTCGACCTCATCCTGATCATGTCGGTCAATCCCGGCTTTGGCGGGCAGAAGTTCATTCCAGCGATGGCAGCCAAGATCGCAGCGGCAAAGTCACTGATCGGTGACCGGCCGATCGAACTCGAGGTCGATGGCGGCGTGACGGTGGAAACGGCGCCGGCAATCGCGCGCGCCGGCGCCAACGTCCTGGTCGCCGGCTCGGCAATCTTCAAGGGAGCCACGGTCGAGGATTATCGCCGGACTGTCACCGATCTGCGTCAGGCAGCCGAAGGGGCACGAGGATGATGAAGCGGCTACTCATCGGCGGCATGCTTGCCGCTGCATTGCCCGGCATGTCGCTGGCCGGCGACATCGCCAATATCCAGCCGATCGGCTTTTCCGCCGATGGCAAGGTGTTCGGATTTCAGGAATTCGGCATCAAGGAGGAAGGCGGCGCTCCTTACTCCAACACCTATTTCGTCGATACTGAAAACGGCCAGTATCTCGAGGGCACGCCTTTCCGCACCGAGATGACCGAGAAGGACGCCAATCTTTCCAAGGCGCGGCGGCAGAACCTGACGGCGGCGCGCAGCCAGATGGACAAATACGATCTCTTGACCAATCCCGGCCTGATCGCCGCGTTCAATCCGCCGACCGAACTCGGCTCACCCTCGAAGACCATCCGCTACACCACGCTTGCGACCGACGGCCCGCCGAAATCGCCCTATACGCTCTCGCTCAGCGAGATGCCCGTGCCGACGCCGAAGGATTGCGCAGCAGTCGACAAGCGGGTCCTCGGCTTCAGCCTGCAGATGATCGAGAAACAAGGCGCTCCGAACCGCCAGGCCGCGCGGCAGGCGACGGCGATTCCGGCCGAGCGCGCCTGTTCTGTGGAATACCGGATCGGTGGCGCGGTGGTCTATCAGCCGGAAACCGGAGACCAGGTTCACATCGCCCTGATCCTGGCCTTCGACGCCGACAGGAACGGACGCTGGATCGCCGTTCCGGTTCGGCCCTGAACCCGGATCGCCCAAGGATGGATGGCCCGAGCCCAGATCGCCCCAAGACGGATCGCCCGAGGATGGATCGTCTGAGAGCCGCGCGGCCGCCCTACCCCGATCTGATTGCCGGCGCATTGTTCTGGGGCACGCAGATGCTCGCCTCCGCCATGCTCGGCCTTTACCTCCGCAACGGCCTGCAGACGAGCCGGCTTGCAGAAGTCGCGGTCCTTTATTTCGCCGGCGGCCTGTTCGCCTGGCCCTTCGCCCTGCCGGTCGCCCGCTTCTTTGCCTATGACAGGCCGCCGGAAGCGCGTTTTGCCGCCTTCTTCGTGACGTTGACGGCGGCAACGATCGCCATGACCGCCTTCCTCTTCGCCATGGAATACCGGCTCTTCTATTCGCGCTGGCACGCGCCCTTCGGCAGCGTCGTCTGGGCTTTTCAATTCGTCTTCACCAGCATCAGCGCCGTCTACCAGTTCCTAGTGATCGGCCTGCGCCTTTTCCTGCCGCTCGGTCTCGTCTGCCTTGTCGTCAGCAGCTACTATCTTGCCAAACGCATGCGTTGAGATTGCCGCCCGTCTTTGCTACAGGGGCACTGAAGCAATTCCAGGAAAAGTGCCCCGCGGTTTTCCGTCCGGAATTGCGTAAAAACGAAACGCTCAAAACTCTCGAAGTGAAGGCAGCCGCCCATGATCCCGCGTTATTCCCGGCCCGAAATGGTCGCCATCTGGTCTCCCGAAACCAAGTTCCGCATCTGGTTCGAGATCGAGGCGCATGCCTGCGACGCGCTGGCCGAACTCGGCGTCATCCCGAAATCGGCGGCAAAGACCATCTGGGAAAAGGGCGGCGCGGCCACCTTCGACGTCGCTCGCATCGACGAGATCGAGGCCGTCACCAAGCATGACGTCATCGCCTTCCTGACCCACCTTGCCGAAATCGTCGGCCCGGATGCTCGCTTCGTCCACCAGGGCATGACCTCGTCAGACGTGCTCGACACCTGCTTCAACGTCCAGCTGGTGCGCGCCACCGACATCCTGATCGTCGATATCGACCGCCTGCTCGCAGCGCTCAAAACCCGCGCCTTCGAACATAAGGACACCGTCACCATCGGCCGTTCGCACGGCATCCACGCCGAGCCCACCACCTTCGGCGTCAAGCTGGCGCTTGCCTATGCCGAATTCGAGCGCTGCCGCCAGCGTTTGGTCGCCGCCCGCGAGGAAGTCGCGACCTGCGCCATCTCCGGCGCCGTCGGCACCTTCGCCAATATCGATCCGCGCGTCGAGGAACATGTCGCCGCAGCCCTCGGCCTGAAGGCCGAGCCGGTCTCGACCCAGGTCATCCCGCGCGACCGCCACGCTATGTACTTCGCCACCCTCGGCGTCGTCGCCTCCTCGATCGAGCGCCTGGCGACCGAAATCCGACACCTGCAGCGCACCGAGGTGCTGGAGGCCGAAGAATACTTCTCGCCCGGCCAGAAGGGCTCTTCGGCCATGCCCCACAAGCGCAACCCGGTGCTGACCGAAAACCTAACCGGTCTCGCCCGTATGGTCCGCTCCTACGCCATGCCGGCCATGGAAAACGTCGCCCTCTGGCACGAGCGCGATATCTCCCACTCCTCGGTCGAACGCATGATCGGCCCCGACGCCACCGTCACCCTCGACTTCGCCCTCTCCCGCCTCGCCGGCGTCATCGAAAAGCTCTTGGTCTACCCCGAGAACATGGAGAAGAACCTCAACAAATTCCGCGGCCTCGTCCACTCCCAGCGCGTCCTCCTGGCGCTGACCCAGGCCGGCACCTCCCGCGAGGATGCCTACCGCCTGGTCCAGCGCAACGCCATGAAGGTCTGGGAACAGGGCAAGGACTTTCTGGAGGAGCTGCTTGCGGATGCTGAGGTTCGCGCCGCGCTCTCCGAGGAGGATATTCGTGAGAAGTTCGACCTTGGCTATCATACCAAGCATGTCGACACGATTTTCCGGCGGGTGTTTGGGACTCCGTAGGCGGTTCGGAAACTGTGTTTGGGAATGGAAGCAGGTCGTACTATCGACCTTCGCTCTTGAAGGGCCCCCGTGAGATCACGGCGGTCGAATAGCTCGTTATGAATGCGCACTAGCAGGCTGCTGAAAAACCCGCTGGCTTTTGTGCTTTGTCCATGATTCCCTCTTGATAGGGATATCGAGGGATTTTTGATGCGCGGCGGGGATGATCGGACTGGGTCTCTGTTTTCGTATGTCGATCTTGAGGCCCGGGTTCCGGCCGGGCATCCGCTTCGGGCCATGCGCGATCTTGTGAACACTTCGCTTACGGCGTTGGATGGATCGTTCGCGGCGCTGTATGCCAAGACCGGTCGGCCCTCGATTGCGCCTGAACGGATGCTGCGGGCGGTGCTGTTGCAGATGCTCTATTCGATCCGCTCGGAGCGCCAACTGATGGAACGGCTGGAGTTAGACCTTTTGTTCCGCTGGTTCGTCGGCCTTGGCATCGACGATGCGGTCTGGGATGCCTCGTCGTTTTCGAAGAACCGGGACCGGCTGCTGATGACGGAGGTTGCCCAGGGTTTCCTGTCGGCCCTGCTTTCACAGCCTGCGGTCAAGCGGCTGTTGAGCGCGGAGCATTTTTCGGTCGACGGCACGATGCTGAAGGCGTTTGCCTCGATAAAGAGCTTCCGAGCCAGATCGATTCATCCTCGACCCTATCCATCAAATGCCGGGACTAAACAACTAGGCTGCCTGCTCTCGTGTGCTGGCAAATCCTTCCCCCTTCGCCTACGGTTTCTTGCACCTCTATTAGAAACGCTTTCTCGCCGCTGAGAGACGTGAACGAGACATCGTTCTCACATGAGATCGGCAAGCCAGATTCGCTGGCGGCTCTAAATAGGCGCGCCCATTTAGGCGATTGCGCCCGGCGTTTGAGACAATACCCATTTTTCCCACGGCGTGATAACTTTGCGCGCGGACAATTAGCAGTTTATAAAAATAGTGGGAATTTCCGTCCAGTTGCTGTTGACAACGTTGACGCGCAGAAATAATTCATCATTAAGTTGAATTTTACAAGTGTAGTGCGTTCTGGTGAATGTGCCACCTAAAGATTCCAGAATTTGCATTATAAATTAATGCCGCTTCACCAATCAAGCGATGAGCATCCTCGACATTATTTTAGGATGCATGCATGAATAAATACAAACGTTCGGGGAAGCACGCCATGAAATTAGTACCAGGAAAAAGGGCGCTTTTGGCAATATTCATATATGTAGTTATTGCGAATATTTTTGTATATTATTTTATCCATTCCATATCGTCCTTCGATAGGGCGTTTTCTTTTCCGTACGAGGGAAATGAGATTAAATACGTAAGGTCATGGATAATATTCACATTTATATTGAATATTTACGTTCTGATTCCAGTGCTGCTATACGAGATTGTATTTGTATTAATGAACATTAAGAAAAACCGCCGCTAGAATCAAAAAAATATCATCACAACAGGAGAAACCATGGGCACGGACTCTGAGCGTTACAATAGTATAATGAAAGATAGTCAAGTAACGTTTGGCTTTAATTCATTCGAAATCGGCAAGACGCCATCCGGGGAGCGTTGGCAATCGTATGCCTATCCTTGGTGGGGGTATCCTCAGCTCGGGGCAGCCATGGTGCGTCGGAATGACCAAGCTATCGAGCGGTCGGCAAAGGAGTTCGGAATTGCCCCAGATTTGTTAAGAGGGGTGATTTTCTTTGAGAATACCCATGGTTATTACGATGTACTTAAATTTGGTTGGGGTGGTTCTCACAGGCCCGGAAACGTCCAAGACAGATGGGTGGGCCTTCTCGATGGTATGACGGCCGATGAGCTAGCTAACGATCCGGGCAAAAACATCCGATTAACGGCAAAAATATTGTCGGAAATTCAAGAGCGTTTGGCTTTTCCGACCCCCGAGGCTATAGGCACACTCTATAACGGCTTGAGCTGGACACGGGTAACTGGTTATGGACTAACACTTTCCCAATATATGCAGGATAAGGCATGGGAAAATTACCCCGCGCCATCTTTTGAAAATCCAGGGCTGAAGGATGGTCCCGTGTCCGGGGGCGTCACACCGGGGCCGGTGGAAAGCCCTATTCCTCCGGTCGACCCCATTAGCTTCACCCCTCTCACGGCCCCTTCACCGGTTCCTTCCGTCGCACCGCTTGCGCCTGCATCACTATCGGATTTTCGGAATTTCTGGGACGCCTCTTCCTATAGCGAAGGCCGGGGGTATTCGAGTTCGTCTGGTCGCGGTGGATCCGCCGATATCTACGACGGTTACAGTAAGTCATACGGCGGCTCATCGTGGGGCGGATCTTCTTCTGGCGGATCTTCCACAGGTGGCGGTCGTCAGTCCGGCGGCTCCGCGAGCCCGCAGTATAATGCTACTCCGAGCTCCAGACCGGACTACGATTATTCCGATTATCGGTCTTATGATACGCCTTCTGAGCGCAATGCCGCCAACAGGCCAAGTCCCGGCAGAAATGTGGACTATCGTTCCTATGATACGCCTTCTGAGCGCAATGCTGCGAGCAGGCCTGGTCGAGGTCCCGCTGGAATTAGTGACAAACCAAGTCGAGGACTTCAACAAGATCATGGCAAAAAGGGTGGTATTGCAGGCGTACCTGTTCTTCTCGATATCTCCGGCAACGGCTTAGACATTGATGCCCTCTCGTCCTCATCTAGGTTCATCGACCTCGAAGGAAACGGCTACCAAACGAGAACCGCATGGGCGGCTCAAGGCACCGGCGTTCTTATCATTGATGCGGATGGCGACGGCAAGATCAGTCGGTCGAGCGAATTCGTCTTCACCGAGTGGGATAATTCGGCGACTGGTGATCTCGAGGCGCTGAAGCATGTTTTCGACACCAATGGTAACGGCAAGTTGGACGCGGGCGATGCACGCTGGTCTCAGTTCAAGGTTGATGTAAACGGCCAGTTGGTGACGCTTGACAGCCTCGGCATCACCTCGATCGACCTGACCCCGAAGGGCAGCGGCCAAACCTTTGAGGACGGCTCCGCCATCACCGGAACGACAACCTTCAGCCGTGCCGATGGCACGACGGGAACGGTTGGCGACGCCATATTGATGGCTGATGACATCGGATATATCCTAAAGACGACCACCGTAACGAAGGCCGACAGCTCGGTCGAGAAGACCATTCTTGCCTACGATAAGGACGGCAGCCTGGCGTTCCGCAACGTCGTCACCACCAGCGTCGATGGAAAAAGCGTTCAGACGCAGTTCGACGATGACGGTAACGGCACCTTCGACCGCTCGCAGACCAACGCGCTCACCACCGATGTTTCAGGTGTCCAGACGAAGACCGTCTCCAACTTCAATGCCGACGGATCGCTTGCCGATCGCACCGCGACGGTCACCAGCGCCGATCATCTGACGGTGACGACGACGCTCGATCAGGACGGTGACGGAAACGCTAACCAGCGCCAGACCTACGTCAAGAACGTTGATGGTTCGACCACGACGACCACGCAGCAACTCAGCGCCAACGGCACGGTCCTGTTCGGGACAGTCGTCAACGGCTCCGCCGACGGATTGACGAAGACGACCAGCCTCGACCGTGACGGCAATGGCGCCTACGACGATATCGTAACCGAGACGACGACTGTCGCGGCGGATGGCGCGCGCAATACAACGACGGTGGATCGCAGCTCGAGCGGCAAAACGCTCTCCACCGTCTACAAGTCGATCAGCGCCGACAAACGCACCACCACCATAACGACCGACGCGGATGGTAACGGCCCCTCCGAAACCAAAACTGTCACCACATCGACCGTGGCAGCGTCGGGCGACGTGACCCTGGACACGATTGTCTACAACACCAATGCGTCCTTCATTAAGCGCTCGAAATCGACGACAATCACCACCGCCAACGGATTGTCGAAGACCACGACGAGCGACGTTAACGCCGACAACGTCATTGATTTTACCGATACCGATGTGACGGTGATCGACGCCACCAACCGGACGCAGACGGTCCAGCATCGGACCAAGACCGGTATCACCGGTACGCTATTGTCGCAGACGGTCACGACGACCAGCCTCGACGGGAAAAAGATCACGATCAATGAGGATGCGAACGGCGACACCAAGACCGACAAACTGACCGAGATCGTCATCGGGACCGATGGGCAGACCACCAACAAGGTAAGCACACTGAACTCAGACGGCTTGCTGGTCGGGAAGACGGTCAGCGTCACGTCGGCCGATGGCCTGTCGAAGACGACGAGCATCGACGCGAATGGCGATACCGTCAACGATCTGGTGGTGACGGATGTCATCACCAACGGGACCAATGGCGGCCGCATAGAAACAGTTACGTTGAAAAACGCCAACGGCACGGTGATCGGCAAGACTGTCACGGACACATCCGCCGACAGCCTGACGCAGTATGTCAAGACCGACGTCAACGGCGACGGCATCTACGAGGACATGACGAAAAGCGTCATCGTTCTCGACAGCACCGGCGCGCGAAAGGAAACGGTGAGGAGCACGAGCGCCGACGGAACGCTCAAGACCCAGATCGTCACCGACATAAGCGCCGATCGCCGGAATACCACGATCGTGACGGATGCGGATGGCGATGGCAGGACCAATACACGCCGGGTCGAATCGGTCTCGGCCAGCGGCAATGTCAACGTCTGGGAGCGGCAATACGCTGCGGATGCGTCGACGATCAGCACGACAATCACCGACATCAGCGGCAATGGCCTGACAACGACCGTATCGGCTGATTTGAACCACGACGGCGTCGGCGACCGGATCACCAGCGACCAGACGGTGCTGAATGCAGACGGAAGCAAGACTGAGACGATCTCTCTGACGAGCAGCGATGCCACGCGTCTGAACAAGAAGACCGTCGTCACCAGCGGCAACGGCATGTCGATCACGACGAGCGAGTACATCAACGCCGACGAGGTGATCGATGCCAAGACGACCGATGTGACGACATTCGACACCTATGGACTGCAGTTCCAGACCATATCGGATTACCGGGGAACGTCGCTCGTAGGAACAACCAAAGTCACGACCAACCTCAACGGCCTTTCCGGGTCGACCGACTACGATCTGGACGGCGACGGCACGGTCAATCAGACCTTGTCGTGGAAGAAAACGCCGCTCGATCCGGCCGGATCGGTCACCACAACCGAAACGGTCAAGGCAACCGACGCCGCGGTCACGCTGATCTCGCAGAAAATCACCACCGTCAGCGCCGACCAGAAAACCACCACGGTGAAGACCAAGATCGACAGCGACACCGTTGATGACTTCGTGGAAACGATCACCATCGACAGCGCTGGAACGCAGAAGGACGAGGTCAAGCAGTACAACGCTTCCGCAGTGCTCGAAAGCCAGGCAGTCGCCACCACCTCGGACGACGGACTGACGAAGACTTCGAGTTCCGATCTGGACGGGAACGGCATCTTTGAACTCGTCACTACCGATGTGATGGTTCTGAATGCCGATGGCAGCCGCACCGAGACGATCTCAAAAAAGGGTATCGGCGATGCGCTGATCTCCCGCACGACGGCGACTGTCAGCGCCAGCGGCCTGAGCAAGACGGTGAGTTGGGCCGATGCCGATGGGTCGGCAGTTCGCTCGATGAGCGACGTCACAGTTCTCAACGCCGATGGCGGGACGAAAGAGACGCTGTCCTACTTCAAGGCGGATGGAACGACGCTCGAAAGCAAAACGGTTACCACCGTCGCTGCGCACGGTCTTACGACCACGGTGACCATCGATGTCGACGGCGACAATATTGTCGATAAGAAATCGGTCACCGCCAAGCAGACCAACGGCTCTATAATCAAAACCCTCAGCGACTTCGATGCGAACAATGCGCTGAAGGATACCAAGACTGTCACGACCTCCGCCGACGGCCTGACGCAAACTCTCGAATACGACAGCAATGGCGATGGCACGGTCGACAAGAAGACGACGAACACCACCGTTCTGAAAGCAAATGGTGCCACGGCGACGACGACGAAGGATATCGTTGCCGGCGTCACCAAGAGCATCACGCTGACAGAGGTGTCAGGAGACGGTCTGACCGTCACCACCAAATGGGATACCGCAGGTACCGGCGGCGGCACCACCTTCAACAAAAGCCGGACCGACGTCACCGTCCTCAACGCCAATGGGTCCAGGACGCAGACGATCAGCAATCTGACCGGCACGACGCTGACCAGCCGCACGCTCATCACCACCAGCGCCAATGGCTTGTCCGTCACCACTCAGATCGACCCGACGGGTGCCGGCACCTACAGCCAGACGGCGACGGATGTCACCGTCTTGAATGCCAATGGCACGAAGACAAGGACGGTGGAAAGCAAAAAGGCTGATGGTTCTCTGATCTCCAGGAGCATCACCACGATTAGCGCCAACGGTCTGATCGTTGCATCGAGCCAGGAGCGTCCGGGCTTTACCAACCAGACCGTCACCGACACGATCACGGTGCTGGCAGACGGCGCTGTGCGCGAGGTCGTCGAAACGAAGGATAGCGGCGCAACCCTCATCGGCAAGATCGCCACCCTGACGAGCGCCGACAAACTGACAGTCGCTATCGATCGCGACGGCAACGGCGACGGCATCGTCGATCAGCGCCAGGAGACGATCACGGCCAACTCCGGCATCCAGACATCGGTCACCACCAACTTCAAGGCCGATGGAACGATCAAGGACAAGTCGACCGTCGTCGTGTCCGCTGATGCCCGCCTGACGACCACCAGCTGGGATCTCGATGGCAACGGTACGATCGACCGGCAGCGGCTGACGAGTTTCGCCGTCAATGCCGATGGCAGCAGCACGACCGTAATCTCGGATACCGATCTCCCGGCCAATACTCTGGCCGCCAAGACGACGATTCAGACATCCGCCGACGGCAGGGTGAGGACGACGTCGAAGGATATCAACGGCGATGGAACAATCGACCAGGCCGAGACCGTCACCGTCGATCCCACCGGCGCCTCGCTCTCGGTCGTCACCAACAATGCAACGGCGCAAAAGGTCTCCAACCTAACGCCGGGCGGCGTTTATTGGAGCCAGGCAATCGCGGCGAAGATCGAGACGAGCACTTCAGCGGATGGCCGTACCAAGATTGCCAAATACGACTATGACGGCAACGGCGTCTACGAGATCGTCATGCAGTCGACCATTCAGGTCGACGGCTCCATTCTCACGGCGGTGACCGAAACCAACACCAGTGGCACGGTGACGGCAAAGGGCACGATCTCGACCAGCGCCGACGGCCTAATCACTAAGCTGTCGAAGGATGCCGGCAATAACGGCACTATCGATCATACCGAGACGGCGGTAATCCATGCCGACGGCTCGATCACCCGGACCAAGGTCGATCTTAACGCCAGCGGAGCAATGACGCAGACGACCGTCGATCAGGTTACCGCGCTCGGCTCACTTTCCTCCAGCCTCACGACTGACTCGCTCGGCCGCAAGACCGCTGACACCATTGTTGCCGCCGATGGCAGCTCGGTGACGAAGACCTATGACGGGGCAACCGGCCAGCTCTTGAGCACGGCCAATGCCAATAAGGCCGGCTTGCTGACAACCGTTGTTTTCTACGACCCGCTTAGTGCCAACACGTGGAAAAGCGTCGAGCAGCAATATGACAGTGCCGGCAGAAAGACGTTGGAAAAGCAGTTCTACGACGACGGCACGCGGATCGAGATCAGCTTTGATCCATCGAATGCTGCGGCGTGGTCGCAGATTCAACAGAACTACAATGCGGCAGGACAGCTGACGTACAAGCTTGAAACGGGCGACGACGGCTCGAAGACTGCCTACGACGTTGCAAGCACGCAGTCATGGTCTACGATCAAGCAGTCTTATGACACTGCGAACAGGCTGGTTGGGGTCGATCAAGCCAATCGTGACGGCACACGCTATGTCACAAGCTACGATCCCGCCAATGCCGTGAATTGGTCTCGCATCGACTATTCCTACAATGCCAGCAATCAGCTCACAGCTCAGAACATTTATTATGACAACGGCGACACGCGCTACTACGCATGGGACCGAGCGAACGCAAACTGGTCATCGCGTCTGGTGATTCAAAATAGCGCCGGACAGACGACTTACGAAGAAACGACTTTCGATAGCGGCCAAACGGACAAGACGACTTATGACTTCAGTGGCCAGAAATGGAGATTTCAAACTGAATCATATTCGTCATCGAACGTCCTCATGCAAACATTCGTGCAGATGGACGAGGCAAAGAAGTGGTATTACGAATACCGTGACTATCTGAATAACAAGTCATGGACCACAGACATCATCCGCTTTGACAGGTATGGCGTCAGAACCAGTGGTGATACCTATTTCGATGACGGCACCCGCATCGAATACGAATACCATTCCGACAAGGGCGGCACGCTGGATTGGTGGAAAAAGTACAATGCGCAAGGGCGTGTCATAGCAAGAGGCACCAGTCCCGTTCTTCTGGACCTGAATGGTGACGGTCACGTTGATCTTCGTCCGCTTGACTCACTTAGCCCATCGGTAGGTTTCGACTGGGACGGCGATGGCGTGGCCGATGAAACGGCCTGGGTTGGTCCTCAGGACGGCTTCCTCGTGATCGATCTCGATGCCAACGGAATGGCCGGTCCCGATGGAAAGATCGACCAGGGACGGGAACTGGCGTTTAGCGTTTGGAGTAACGAGTCGACCTCGGATCTCGACGGCCTCCGGCGCGCCTTCGATACCAACAACGACAACATCCTCGACATGAACGATGATCGATGGAGCGAGTTCAGGATCTGGCGTGATCTCAACCAGAACGGCGTCAGCGATGCCGGCGAACTTCAGACGATGACGAGCGCCGGTATCCGATTGGTCAACCTGATAGCGAGCAGCGACGGGACACAATCCTTCGCCGATGGCTCGATGATCAGCGGCACTAGCTCATATCAATCGACAGATGGCAGCAACCACTATCTCGTCGGTGATGCGATGTTCGCCGTACGGTCCAGTCAGGCGGCCAATGTCGCATAACCAGATCCCCTGCCTCATGCCGGCGCTTTGCAGCGCCGGCATATCCGCCTTTCGTTGATCCCCCATCATGACCGACATCCAGACACCCGACCGCGACGCGGTGACGGGAAACAACGAACCGAGTGCTGCGCCGGAAGCGGAGGTTGCCGACAGCGGCCTGGCGGCCCTCTCTGCCGTGGCCGGCTATTTCAGGATAGCATCGCGCCCAGAGACTTTGAGCCGCGAGCTTGCGCTGACCGCGCCGGCATCACGCGACGACCTTCTGCGCGCCGCAAAGATTATCGGCCTGAAGGCGCGGATGGTCCGAGCTCATCGTGTCAAACGGCTGACGACTCTGCCAGCTCCCGCCCTTGCCTCGCTGAAGGACGGCACCTTTGCCGTCTTCGGCGGCGTGGCCGCCGAAGGTCGCTATCGTCTGATCAATCCGATCGATTTCTCTGCTCGCAACGTCGAGGCAGACGAACTTCTGGCTCTGACCTCGGGCGAGTTCATCCTCGTCCAACGCCGTTTTGCCGGCCCCGGCGCTTCGCAGCAGCACTTCGGTTTCCGCTGGTTCCTGCCGGCGATCTGGCGCTATCGGCGCGCCTTCGGCCACGTGCTGATCGCCTCGCTCGTTATCCAGATCTTCGCGCTGGTGACGCCGCTGTTCTTCCAGGTCGTTGTCGACAAGGTGCTCGCGCATCGCAGCTATTCGACGCTGATCGTGCTCGTCGTCGGCCTTGCCGCCGTCGGGCTCTTCGATGTCGTGCTGCAATATCTCAGAACTTATGCGCTGTCGCACACCACCAACCGCATCGATGTCGAGCTTGGCCGGCGCCTCTTCCGCCACCTCCTCAACCTGCCGCTCAGCTATTTCGAGACCCGCGCCACCGGCCAGACAGTCGCGAGAATCCGCGAGCTCGAAACCATCCGCAACTTCCTCACCGGCCAAGGTCTGTTCTCCGGCCTGGATCTGATCTTCACCATCATCTTCATCTTCGTGCTGTTTTCCTATTCGTCGAAGCTCGCCTGGATCGTCGTCGCCTCTATTCCCTTTTACCTGGCGATCGGCTTTCTCATCCGCCCTTTCCTCAAGGAGCGGATCGACGAGAAGTTCGAGCGCGGCGCTTTCAGCCAGCAACTGCTCGTCGAAACCGTGGTCGGCATCCAGACGCTGAAGGCATCGGCCGTCGAGCCGGTGGTCTCCTCGCAATGGGAAGAGCGGCTTGCCGCCTATGTGGGCTCGTCCTTCCTGGCGACCATGCTGGCGGCGAAGGGCCAGAACGCCATCCAGTACATCAACAAGATCACCTCTGCCGCCCTGCTCCTCTTCGGCGCGCAAGCGGTGATCGACGGCGAATTGACCGTCGGGGCGCTCGTCGCGTTCAACATGATCGCCGGCCAGGTCTCGCAGCCGATCCTGCGCCTGTCGCAGCTCTGGCAGGATTTCCAGCAGGTGCAGGTCTCCGTCGCCAGGCTCTCGGATATTCTGAACGCCCCGCAGGAGCCGCGTCCGAGCGTTGCCGTCAGCCTGCCGCCGCCGAAAGGCGCGATCGGCTTCAAGTCGGTGAACTTCCGCTATTCCCCCGACGGCCAGGATGTGCTCAAGGACATCACCTTTGCGATCCGGCCGGGCGAAGTCATCGGCATTGTCGGCCCCTCCGGCTCCGGCAAGTCGACGCTGACGAAGCTGGTGCAGCGCTTCTATATCCCGAACAACGGCCAGGTCTTCGTCGACGGCCAGGACATCGCCCAGGTCGATCCGGCCTGGCTACGGTCAAATATCGGTGTGGTGCTTCAGGAGAACATGCTGTTCAACCGGACGATCCACGACAATATCTGCATGGTCAATCCTGCCATGTCGCGGGCCGCCGCCATCCAGATGGCGCGACTCTCCGGCGCCGACGAATTCATCGCCAAGCTGCCGCGCGGCTACGATACCCTGATCGAAGAGCGCGGCGCCAATCTCTCCGGCGGCCAGCGGCAGCGCCTGGCCATTGCGCGCGCGCTCGCCACCAATCCGCCGATCCTGATCCTCGATGAAGCCACCAGCGCGCTCGACTATGAGAGCGAGCGCATCATCCTCGGCAATATGCGCGAGATCGTCCGCGGCCGCACCGTCATCATCATCGCCCATCGCCTGGCAACCGTGCGCCACTGCAACCGCATCATCGGTATGAAGGACGGGCGCATCGTCGAAGAGGGAACGCACGATCAGCTGCTGGCCCGCCCGAACGGGCTTTATGCCCATCTCTGGCAATTGCAGACGGGGCCGGTTGAATCATGAACCAGAACGTCCAGCCTCCCCGGCTTCCGCCGAAACCGCCGAAGCGATTGCCGGTCGACAACGAGTTCCTGCCGGCCGCGCTCGAAATCCTGGAAACCCCGGCCTCGCCGATCCGCACCGCGCTCATCTGGTTCATCTGCCTGCTGACGGCCGGCGCGCTGGTCTGGAGCTATGTCGGCACGTTCGATATCGTCGCGACGGCACAGGGCAAGATCCAGCCGACCGGACGCGTCAAGGTGATCCAGTCGATCGAGGTCGGCAAGACGATCGCGGTCCCGGTCTCGAACGGCGCCAAGGTGGAAGCCGGAGACATCCTCGTCGAGCTCGATCCGACCGAAGCCAGGGCCGAAGTCAACACCCTGTCCACCAGCCTTGCCGCGCTGCGTGCCGAGGTTACCCGGCGAGCTGCAGCACTGGCTGAGGTTAACGCCTGGCAGAAAAGCGATCTCTGGAGCGGGTCGCGTAAGATCGAAATCACCCCCGAATTCGACAGCTCCATACCGGCGGAGATCCGCGCACGGGAGGCCCTGCTCTACACCTCAGATCTTGAGCAGCTTGCATCGACGGTGGACAGCCTGGCGGCCCAGCGCAATCAGCAATTCGCCGCTTTGAAGCGATATACCGAAATGGTCGCCGCCCAACAGGCCCTGGTGGCCACGCTTGCAGATCGTGTCACCATGCGCTCCAACCTCGTCGATCTCAGCGCCGGGTCGAGATCCGGTGTCATCGATGCGGTCGAGATCAGGCAGAAGGAAGAGGCAACGCTTGCCGAGCAGATCGGTCAGCGGGCGGAAGCGGAGACCGCGATCATTGCTGCGACCAGCGAAGGCCTGAAAGCCATCAAGACCTTCGTCGCCGATAATGCTCAGAAACAGGCGCAGGCGTCACGGGAGATCGACGAGAAGGAACAGCAACTGGTAAAGGCGGCCAAGCGCCTCGAGTCGATGACGATCAAGAGCCCGATCAAAGGTGTTGTTCAGACATCCGCCATCACCACGGTCGGCCAGGTGGTGACGGCAGGCGCGGAATTGATGCGGATCGTCCCCGACGACGCCTCGCTTGAAATCGAAGCTTATCTGCCGAACCGGGACATCGGCTTCGTCTCACCAGGGGAAACTGCTGTGATCAAGATCGAGGCCTTCCCCTTTACCCGCTATGGCATCCTCAACGGGAAAGTCACCCGTGTCGCGACCGACGCCATTCCTGAGCCAGATGCACAGCAGCTGGAAGGCCAGCCGGCAAAGGAGCTGCAGAGCATCATCCCAATCGGCAATGCGCAGCGCGTCCAGAACCTGGTCTTCCCCATCGTCATCAAGCCGGATGTCGCCAGCATCGACATCGAGGGAACGCGCGTGCCGCTCTCACCCGGCATGTCCGTCACTGTCGAGGTCAAAACCGGCAGCCGCCGCATCCTCGAATATCTCTACTCGCCGCTTGCCGAAATTGCCTCGGAAGCGATGCAGGAAAGGTAAGTGCGGAAAAATAGTCGACCCTATCTCTGCTTCGCCGGCTTGGCTGAAGCCCGTCGCTTGCGTGGCTCTTCCTTTTTCGACGGCATAGCTTTCAGATCCTCCGTCGTCCTGCAAGCCTCCGTCTCGCCCCTGCCCTTGGCAGCCTTGGCGACCAGCTCGTCGAGACGCTTCAGTTCTTCCTCGTCGAGGTTTTCGATGCCGATGAAGCGGTTTTCGGCGTGGCTCGTCAGGATGATTTCATTGAGCTTGGCCTGGATCGCCCTGGTGTCGCGCGTCTGGGCGTTCTGCAGCACGAAGACCATCAGGAAGGTGATGATCGTCGTGCCGGTGTTGATGACCAGCTGCCAGGTTTCCGAATAGTCGAAGAAGGGGCCGAGTGCCGCCCAGATGATGACGGCGGTCAGCGCCAGGATGAAGATGACGGGTTTGCCCGCCCATTCCGAGATCTTGGTTGCGAAGCGGGCGAACAGATGCTTCATCGTCACCTCTGAAATCCTCCCAAAAAGCCGGTCACAAATAACGCGGCGGGAGGTCTTGAGGTTCCGGGAACCGGGGAAGGTTTGAATTCCGGGGATCGCGACAGTTCGAGATCCCCGGAAACTTTCGATTACGCGGCTTCCCGCGCAATCAGCTTGCGATAAAGATGCCAGGTCGCATGGCCGAGGATGGGAATGACCAGCGCAAGCCCGGCAAAGACCGGGATCGTGCCGATGACGAGCAGCGCAGCGACGATCAGGCCCCAGAGCAGCACCGGCACCGGATTGGCGATCGTCGCGCGGATCGAGGCGACGACGGCGGCCACGGCGCCGACATCGCGGTCGAGCAACAGCGGAAAGGTGATGACGGATATCGCCAGCACGACGAGCGCGAAGACGAAGCCGATCAGATTGCCCCAAATGATCAGCTGCATGCCCTCGGGCGTGCCGAAGACCTGACGGAAGAAATCCGCCATGCTGCGCGGAAATACTTCGCCAAGCAGATTGCTGTAGAGCGTCTGCGCCGTCACCAGCCAGACGACGAAAATGCCGCAAAGCATCAAGCCGACTGCGACGATCGAGGGCAGCGCCGGCGAATGGCGGACCTCGAGCGCATGCGTCCACGAACTGTCGAGGCCGGCTTCGCGCCGGCGGCTGATCTCGTAGAGGCCGATCGCTGCGATCGGGCCGATCAGCACGAAACCTGCCATCAGCGGAAAGACCATCGGCAAAAGATTGGCCCCGGACGTCCACAATGTCAGGAAGACGCCGGCAATCGGGTACATCAGGCACAGGAACACGTAGTGGGACGGTTTCTCCATGAAATCATCGTAACCGCGCTTCAGCGCGTCGAAGACGTCGGCGATACCGATGCGATTGACAACGGGCCGTGCAAAGCTTTCGCTAGAACCCGTCATGACATGAAATGCCGCCATGGCTTTCTCCTCCTCAGCCGAGACCTTGTCGGCGGCGGACACGCAATCGGCGGGAACGCCGACACGAAATCCGCAACCGGCACTGGAGCAATATAGCAAACCAAATCGCCCGTGTCGCTCTCTCCCTTCACATCCCCTCTTGACATCTCGGGCGCGCCTTCTCACATCGGCGGCACTATGAAAGCCTCAGACGCAGATATCCTCATCATCCCCGGCTACACCAATTCCGGCCCGAGCCACTGGCAGAGCCGCTGGGAGGCAAAGCTCAGCACGGCGCGGCGCGTCGAACAGGCCGAATGGACAAAGCCAGTCCGCGAGGACTGGATCGCCCAGATTGCCGAGGAAGTGAACGCCTCGACCCGCCCGGTTATCCTCGTCGCCCATTCGCTCGGCGTGACCTCGGCAATCCACGCCATCCCGCATTTCCGCAAGCCGGTGGCTGGCGCCTTCTTCGTCGCCCCGCCCGATGTTGCCAATCCGGATATTCGCCCGAAGCACTTGATGACCTTCGGCCCCTACCCGCGCGATCCGCTGCCCTTCCCGTCGATCACCGTGGCGAGCCGCAACGATCCGTTCGGCAGCTACGAACATGCCGACGATATCGCCAGCAGCTGGGGCTCCTTCCTCGTCGATGCCGGCGAGGCAGGACATATCAATGCCGATTCCGGTCACGGCCCCTGGCCCGAGGGCACCATGGTCTTCGCTCAGTTCCTCAGCCGGCTCTCCGCCTGATAGAGGAAACCGGCCCTTCTCGATAATTCAGCAAGTGCTTTCTAAGTCTTTCTTAATGGAATGACAGCAAACTGCGCCGAGATGAAATAAGCGAGAATGCCCGTGAAGAAAGCCCATCCAGAGGCCGATGATTCCACGGCGGCTGAGGCAGGCGTCGGCAGCGTAGCGGATGACGATTCCGACCTGGCGGAACGGGAGAGCCGGTGGAACCATGCGCTCGTCGGCTCCGGCCTCGGCGTCTGGGATCACAACTATCGTCTCGACCGGAAATATTATTCGCAGACGTGGAAGACCATGCGCGGCATGGCGCCCGACGAGGAGGCCGCCGGCGATTACGATGCCTGGCTGGCCCTCGTCCATCCCGATGATCGCGATTTTGTCGTCCATGCCATCGATCGGCAAAATGCCGGCGATCCGGATTTCCAGATCTTCGAATATCGCGAGCGCCACAGGGACGGCCACTGGATGTGGATCGACTGCCGCGGCGCCTGCGTGGAATGGGACGAGAGCGGCGTGCCGACGCGCATCGTCGGCACGGATACGGATATTACCGCCCGCAAGGAGGCCGAGGATACGCTGTCGCGCCTGTCGCGCCGGCTCGACCTGGCGCTGGAGATTTCCCGCATCGGCGTCTTCGAGGCGGATATCGAGAATGATACCGTCGAATGGGACGAGCGTCTCATCGCCATTTACGGGCTGAAGGGCGCCTCGCGGCCAATCGCCAGCGACATCTGGGCAAAAAGCCTGCATCCCGACGATCGCGAGCGCGTGCTCGGCTTGTCCGATCGCAGCGTCGAAAGCGGCAGTGATTTTCAGCAGGAATACCGCATCATCCGCGGCGACGGCGCCGAGCGCGTCATCCGCGCCCGCTCGGCCTTCTTCGTCGACGGCAACGGCCACCGCAAGCTGATCGGCGCCAATTGGGACGTCACCGAGGAGGTCGCGCTCCGCAACGAGCTGCAGCGCGCCAAGGATCAGGCCGAGGCGCATAACCGCGAGCTCGAAGCCGCCAAGGAGAGCATCGAGCGCCTGGCGCTGCACGATTATCTCACGAGCCTGCCGAACCGCCGCTATCTCGACAAGATGCTGGACGAGCGCTCGGCTGAATGCCGGGCCAAGGGCTTGGGCCTTGCGATCCTGCATATCGATCTCGACCGCTTCAAGCAGATCAACGACACGCTCGGCCACCGGGCCGGCGACGCCATGCTGCAGCATGCTGCAAGCGTGCTCAGAAACTCCGTTCGCGCCGCCGATTTCGTGGCCCGCATCGGCGGCGACGAATTCGTCATCCTCTGCACCGTCGATCCCGCCTCGAAGAAGATCGCCAGCCTTGCCGAACGGATCATTCGCGAATTGCGCAAACCGGTCAGATATGAGGGGCACGACTGCCGTTTCGGGGCCAGCATCGGCATTGCCGTCGATAGCGGCCCGACACTCGACGCCAAACAGATGCTGCTCGATGCCGATATCGCGCTCTATCGCGCCAAGGGCCTGGGCCGCAACCGTTTCGAATTTTTCTCCGCATCCGACCGCCGCGACGTCATCTCGGCCAAGCACCTTGCCGACGAGATCCTGATCGGCCTCGAGCGCAACGAATTCGTGCCCTTCTATCAGCTGCAGTTCGATGCCCGCACGCTTGATGTCGTCGGCGTCGAAACACTTGCCCGCTGGCAGCACCCGGTGCACGGGCTGCTGGCACCAGACCGTTTCCTCGATATCGCCGAGGATCTCGACGTCGTTTCGACCATCGACGCTCTGATCCTGGAGCGCGCCATCGCCGATCGCCGCGCCTGGATCAAGGACGGGCTGTCCGTTCCGAAGATATCGGTCAACGTTTCCGCCCGGCGGCTTGGCGATCCCGATCTCGGCAAGAAGCTCCGCGCCCTGAAGATTGCGCCCGGCACCTTCGCCTTCGAATTGCTGGAATCGATCTCGCTCGACGATTGCGACGAGGCGGTCGCCGCCAACCTTAAAAAGCTGCGCAAACTCGGCATCGACATCCAGATCGATGATTTCGGCACCGGCCACGCCTCGATCGTCAGCCTGCTGCGCCTGAGCCCGAAGACGCTGAAGATCGACCGCGAGTTGATCCGGCTGCTGCCGCAATCGGCTGAGCAGCGCAAACTCGTCGGCTCGATCATCGATATCGGCCGCTCGCTGAACATTCTTGTCATTGCCGAGGGTGTCGAGACTGCCGATCATATCCGCATTCTCGAAGAACTCGACTGCGACACGCTGCAGGGCTACGCACTCGCCCGGCCGATGCCGGCCATGCAGATCTCCTCCTTCATCCGCGCCGGCAGCTGGCGCCACGGGCAGGTCGCCGCGCGCGCCTTGCAGACGCAGCTTCGCCGCGAGCTTCGAAACAGAGCCGCCAAATAAAGACCTGCACAAGCAGCCCGCCATTTCGCCGTCATTTCACCGTATCGGAAAAGGCGCTAGACTCGTCTTGCGAATTCATTCGATTCTCTTGGCGGTATTCCGTAAAATCTGGAAACCGGGGAAGGAAGGATAGGCGGATTGTGAAACTCACTCTTTTCCTTTAAGGGGACGCCACGAGATCGATCCACTCGCGCTATCCCAAGAGCGCCAACAACAGAGAATGACCACGATGAACCGTCGCCGCCGTATCTACGAGGGCAAGGCAAAGATTCTGTATGAGGGCCCGGAACCGGGCACTTTGATCCAGTTCTTCAAGGACGATGCCACTGCCTTCAACAAGAAGAAACACGAAGTCATCGATGGCAAGGGCGTCCTCAACAACCGCATTTCCGAATATATCTTCAGCCATCTGAACAAGATCGGCATCCCCACGCATTTCATCCGCCGGCTCAACATGCGCGAGCAGCTGATCAAGGAAGTGGAGATGATCCCGCTGGAGATCGTCGTGCGCAACGTCGCCGCCGGGTCGCTCGCTAAGCGTCTCGGGATCGACGAAGGCGTGGTGCTGCCGCGCTCGATCATCGAATTCTACTACAAATCCGACGCGCTCGACGATCCGATGGTCTCCGAAGAGCACATCACTGCGTTCGGCTGGGCCAATCCCGCCGAGCTCGACGACATCATGGCGCTTGCCATCCGCGTCAACGACTTCATGACCGGCCTCTTCCTCGGCGTCGGCATCCAGCTCGTCGACTTCAAGATCGAATGCGGCCGCCTCTTCGAAGGTGATCTGATGCGCATCATCCTCGCCGACGAAATCTCACCGGACAGCTGCCGGCTCTGGGATATCGAGACCCACGAGAAGATGGACAAGGATCGTTTCCGCCGCGATCTCGGCGGGCTGCTCGAAGCCTATTCCGAAGTTGCGCGCCGTCTCGGCATCATCAATGAAAACGAGCCTGTGCGCGGCACCGGCCCGGTTCTGGTCAAGTAAGGCAGGAAAGACAAAGTGATCAAGGCTCGTGTCACCGTCACGCTGAAAAACGGCGTTCTCGATCCGCAGGGCAAGGCTATCGAAGGCGCGCTCGGCGCCCTCGGCTTCTCGGGCGTCGGCCACATCAGACAGGGCAAGGTCTTCGACCTGGAACTGGAAAGCACCGACAAGGCCAAGGCCGAAGCCGACCTAAAAGCCATGTGCGAGAAGCTCCTCGCCAACACGGTCATCGAGAACTACGCGATCGCGATCGACTGACGATCACCGACCCGTCGTCCGGCGGACCTTGAGGATTTGGCGTCATGACGCAGGCAAAGCTGGAGACAGAAGTCTCGAAATATATGAGCTATGTTTTGCGTCATGCGCCTGAGGCCGCAGGTTTGACGCTCGATGCCGAGGGCTGGGTGTCGTTGGATGAACTCGAAAAGGCGGTGACGTCGAAATACGACGTTTCCCGCGCCGATATTATCGCGGTCGTCGAAAACAATCCGAAGAAGCGCTTCACCCTTGCCGACAATAGAATTCGCGCCAATCAGGGTCATAGCGTCGACGTCGATCTCGCATTGACCCCGGTGGAACCGCCAGCGGCTCTCTACCACGGCACGTCTTCCGCCAACTGGCATTCGATCGAGCGCGAAGGCTTGAAAAAGATGCAGCGTCATCACGTTCATCTGTCGGCGGACATCGAAACCGCAAAAATCGTCGCAACGCGCCGCAAGGGTGAATATCTCATCCTGCGTGTCGATGCGGCTCGCATGTTTTCAGAGGGTCATTCTTTCTTTGTCTCCGACAATGGAGTATGGCTCGCCGAAAGCGTTCCAAATCAATATCTTTCGCCAGACGCGGGGACCCCATGAAATCAGCCGTCGTTCAACTTCCGGGCCTCAACCGCGACCGAGATATGATCGCCGCCCTGACGAAAATTTCCGGCAAGCCGCCGGTGACGATCTGGCAGACGGAAACCGAGATCCCCGATGTCGACCTGATAGTCATCCCCGGCGGTTTCTCCTATGGCGATTACCTGCGCTGCGGCGCGATCGCCGCCCGTATGCCGGTCATGCAGGCGATCATCGACAAAGCCGAAAAAGGCGTGAAGGTGCTCGGCGTCTGCAACGGCTTCCAGATCCTCGTCGAGGCCGGCCTGCTGCCCGGCGCGCTGATGCGCAATGCCTCGCTGAAATTCGTCTGCCGCGAAATCAAGCTCGAAGTCGTCAATGCCGAGACGGATTTCACCCGCGCCTACGCGCAGGGCCAGATCATCCGCAGCCCGGTCGCCCATCACGACGGCAATTATTTCGCCGATGAAGCGACGCTGGCGGCAATCGAAGGCAATGGCCAGGTGGTGTTCCGCTACGCCGAGGGCACCAACCCGAACGGCTCGGTCAACGACATCGCCGCCGTCATGAACGAAAAGGGCAACGTGCTCGGCATGATGCCGCATCCCGAAAACCTGATCGAAGCCGCCCATGGCGGCTCGGATGGCCGCGGCCTCTTCGCCTCGGCGCTCGATGTCATTGCCGCCTGAAATCCTCTCATCCGGATCTGGAGCAAGATCGATGCGCCCTCGCCTTTCCGTCGCAAATGCCGCCCTGCTTGCCGCTCTCGCAGCCATGGTCGCGGCCTGCCAGTCCACGCCGGCACCGTCAGGTCCGAACCGCGCCGCATTGCCGACGATGGAGCGCGTGGCGCTCGGCGCCAATGCCTGCTGGTTCAAATCGGGCGATCCGGCCTTTGCTGCTTACAAGCTCGCGCCGGAGCTCAATTCCTTCTCCGGTCGCCCGCGCATCCTGCTCGTCCATAAGGGCAGCCCGGAAAGCCGGCCGCTGCTCGTCGTGCAGGCCGAGGGAAGCCCGTCGAATGTCCAGGCCTTCGGTCCGATGATGTCGGAACCGGTCGCCGGCCGCATCGCCGCCGACGTCAATCGCTGGTCCGGCGGCAGCAAGGCCTGCAGCTGATCGCTGCGATCAATCCCCGCGGAATCAGTCCCAGAAGAACGACTTGCTGATTTCGCGTGCGGCATCGGACTGCGACACGCCGATATCCTTGAGTTCGCTCGCCGTCAGGTTTCTCAGCGCCCGCCGGCCTTCCCGCTTCTGATGCCAGACAAGCACCGCCGCCCAAATGCGGCCCAAGCGAGTCGTCCCCTCTGCAGGCACATCGGGGAGGACGATCTGTCTCCTATCTTCATAGGAGACAATCGGTACAATTGGCATTTTGATCTCAGGCAAGGCAGACATTCCAGGAATCCTCTCGGTTATCCGTTGGAATTGACTCTTAATCTTGACAGATACAATGTGACAATATAGGCAATTGTCACCATGACAAATTGGCTTCCTGATCTTTCCCGCGGCTCCGGGCCGGTCTATCTCCGGCTTGCCGACAGCATCGAATCCGCCATATCGAGCGGCGCCCTGCCCGCCGGCAGCAAATTGCCGCCGCAACGCAATCTCGCCTATGATATCGGGGTGACAATCGGCACGATCGGCCGCGCCTATGCGCTGGTGCATGAGCGTGGCCTGGTCGCCGGCGAAGTCGGGCGCGGCACCTATGTGCTGAACCGCTCGGAGACCCCGCCCGGCGAACAGGCCGACCCGTTGACGGTTTCGCTCGGCAGCACCCGCCTCCGCGATGCGCCGGCAGACAAGATCCGTTTCGACACCACCGCCGCTCCCGATCTTGGCCAGGGCAAGATCATAGCGGGCATCCTTTCCGAGATCGGCGAGCAGCATCTTGCCGAAATCTCCTCCTATTCCAGGAGTTTTCCGGGCAACTGGTTCGAGGCCGGCCGCCGCTGGCTTGCCCGCAGCGGCTGGACGCCGGAAGCCGAAAACATCGTGCCGACGCTCGGCGCCCATGCGGCGGCGGTTGCCGTCATCGCCGCCGTCTCGGCGCCGGGCGACAAGATCGTCTTCGAGGACCTCACCTACACCCAGGTCAGCCGCAGCGCCCGCCTTCTCGGCCGTCGCACGCTGACGGTCGATTCCGATGAACACGGCGTGATCCCTGAGGATTTCGAGCGGCTCTGCCAGCAGCAGCATCCGAAGCTCGCCTTCCTCATGCCGACCATCCACAATCCCACCGTGACGATCATGCCCTATGAACGGCGTGCGGCAATTGCTGCAATCGCCAGGAAACATGGCGTCTGGCTGATCGAGGACGATCTCTACGGCGGCATGGCCGACGATGACACGCCGCTCATCGCCTCGCTTGCGCCCGATCGCACCTTCCTCGTCAGCGGCCTGTCGAAATCCGTCGCCGCCGGCGTGCGCGGCGGCTGGGTCGCCTGCCCGCCGCATTTCGCCCAGCGCATCAGGGTGACGCACAGGATGATCACCGGTGGCCTGCCCTTCATCCTGGCGGAAACCTGTGCTCGTCTCGTCGAAAGCGGCACGGCGCACGCGATCCGCAAGCAGAGCGTCGAAGAACTCTCCCGGCGCGTCCGGCTCGCCCGCGAGCAGTTGCAAGGCTTCGATTTCCAATCGCACCCCCACGCGCCTTTCCTCTGGCTGAAACTGCCGGAGCCGTGGATGTCCGGCACGTTCAAGAACGCCGCTTACCGCGATGGCGTGCTGGTCGATGACGAGGACGAGTTCAAGGCGGCGCGCGGCGAGAAAATCTATCACCGCGTTCGCATCGGCTTCTCCTCGCCGAAGTCGGAACAGGAACTGGTCTCCGGCCTGATGATCCTGCGCCGGCTGCTCGAAAACGGCGGTTCCGCCTATGACGGCGAAATATGAGGTGTTGCAAATACACGTCATAATTTAGAAAAAACGTCAGAGCCAATTCGGGACGCTTCACCGACTCAACCTCCATGCTACGTCTTTGTTATTCTCGCCCGACGCGAATCAGAGGACAGCAAATGAGGATCGACTTCGGAAGGATCGCGTTGCGTTTTTTGAATACGGCGTCGTCGGCAGCAATCGCCGGCACCTTGGCGGCAGGCTCGGCGAATGCCGGCGAGCAGATATTCGATGAACTGCGTTTCGGCCTTTCGACCTCGGTGCAATCCGGCCATTCCAGGGAAGACGGCGTCTTTCCCGAGATCACCGCTCTTTTCGATCCTTTCGGCTACGAGTCTGCCGTCGGCTGGCAACAGCAGTTGCTGCATCCCCGCGTCCATCTCGGCACCTCGATCGGCACATCAGGCGAGGCCACCCAATTCTTCACCGGCTTCACCTGGACGGTCGATTTCAACGAAAAGCTTTTCGCCGAAGCGGGCTTCGGCGGCGTCATCCATACCGGCGATCTCGAGGGCGATGGTGATGGCCCGGAACTCGGCTGCCGCGTTCTCTTCCACGAATATGCCGGCGCCGGCTATCGTTTCACCTCGCATTGGAACGTGATGGCCCAGATCGCCCACTCCTCGCATGCCAATCTTTGCGACGGCCCGAACGACGGCATGACGCGCGCCGGCCTGCAGATCGGCTACAAGTTCTGAGCGGCGAGAGCCTTTACGAGAAAAGCCTCCCTGCCCCTGTGAACTGCCCCCGAAAGTTGGGTGTCCAACTTTCGGGAGTCAGTTCACTGTGTAGACGGCAGGCTTTTTTCTGTCGCGCATCGCCGCGACATAAGCTAAAGACAGCGCAAAACGCGCCAGGGACTTTCCGCTCATGACCATTCCAAACACCATCCCGATCACGCCGGAACTCATTGCGGGCCATGGCCTGAAGCCGGACGAGTACCAGCGCATTCTGGATTTGATCGGTCGCGAACCGACTTTCACCGAGCTCGGCATCTTCTCGGCCATGTGGAACGAGCACTGCTCCTACAAATCCTCGAAGAAATGGCTGCGCACGCTGCCGACCAAGGGGCCGCGCGTCATCCAGGGCCCGGGCGAGAATGCCGGCGTGGTCGACATCGATGACGGCGATTGCGTCGTCTTCAAGATGGAGAGCCACAACCACCCCTCCTATATCGAGCCTTACCAGGGGGCTGCGACCGGCGTCGGCGGCATCCTGCGCGACGTCTTCACCATGGGCGCGCGCCCGGTCGCCGCGATGAACGCCTTGCGCTTCGGCGAGCCGGATCATCCGAAGACCCGCCACCTCGTCTCCGGCGTCGTCTCCGGCGTCGGCGGTTACGGCAATTCCTTCGGCGTGCCGACGGTTGGCGGCGAAGTCGAATTCGACGCCCGCTACAACGGCAACATCCTCGTCAACGCCTTTGCCGCCGGCATCGCCAAATCCAACGCCATCTTCCTCTCCGAAGCCAAGGGCGTCGGCCTTCCGGTCGTCTATCTCGGCGCCAAGACCGGCCGCGACGGCGTCGGCGGCGCGACGATGGCCTCGGCCGAATTCGACGAATCGATCGAGGAAAAACGCCCGACCGTTCAGGTCGGCGACCCCTTCACCGAAAAATGCCTGCTCGAAGCCTGCCTCGAACTGATGCAGACCGGCGCCGTCATCGCTATCCAGGACATGGGTGCGGCCGGCCTCACCTGCTCGGCCGTCGAAATGGGCGCCAAGGGCGATCTCGGCATCCTGCTCGAGCTCGACAAGGTGCCGGTGCGCGAAGAACAGATGACCGCCTACGAGATGATGCTGTCGGAAAGCCAGGAGCGCATGCTCATGGTGCTGCAGCCGGAGAAGGAAGCGGAAGCCAAGGCGATCTTCGTCAAATGGGGCCTCGACTTCGCCATCGTCGGCAAAACCACGGATGATCTGCGCTTCCGCGTCATGCATCAGGGCGAGGAAGTCGCCAACCTGCCGATCAAGGATCTCGGCGACCAGGCGCCGGAATATGATCGCCCCTGGCGCGAGTCCGGCAAACCTGCCCCCCTGCCCGCCAATCTCGTTGCCGCCCCTCAGGATTATGGCCAGGCGCTGCTCCAGCTCGTCGGCTCCGCCAACCAGTCGAGCCGCCGCTGGGTCTACGAGCAGTATGACACACTGATCCAGGGAAATTCGCTGCAGCTTCCGGGCGGTGACGCCGGCGTCGTGCGTGTCGACGGCCACCCGAGCAAGGCGCTCGCCTTCTCCTCCGACGTGACGCCGCGTTATGTCGAGGCCGATCCCTTCGAAGGCGGCAAGCAGGCGGTCGCCGAATGCTGGCGCAACATCACCGCGACCGGCGCCGAGCCGCTCGCCGCCACCGACAATCTGAACTTCGGCAATCCCGAAAAGCCCGAAATCATGGGCCAGTTCGTCGAGGCGGTGAAGGGCATCGGCGAGGCCTGCCGGGCACTCGATTTCCCGATCGTCTCAGGCAACGTCTCGCTCTACAACGAGACCAACGGCGTCGCCATCCTGCCGACCCCGACGATCGCAGGCGTCGGCATGCTGCCGGATTGGCGCAACATGGCCCGCATCGGCGCCGCCAATAACGGCGACAAGGTGGTCATGATCGGCGTCGACGGCAGCCATCTCGGCCAGTCGGTCTATCTCCGCGATGTGCTCGCCAGCCGCGAAGGTCCGGCCCCCGAGGTGGATCTGTTTGCCGAGCGCCGCAACGGCGATTTCGTCCGTTCCGTCATCCGCAACGGCCAGGCGACCGCCTGCCACGACATTTCCTCGGGCGGCCTTGCGGTCGCACTCGCGGAAATGGCCATGGCCTCGGACAAGGGCCTGACGATCGATCTCGGCGAAGGCAAGGGTGCGCCGCATGCGCTGCTCTTCGGTGAAGACCAGGCACGATACGTGCTGACGATCCCGGCCGATGTCGCCGATTTCGTCTGCGCCAACGCCGAAGGCGCGGGCGTTCCCTTCCGCCGTCTCGGCACGGTCGGAGGCACGGCGCTTGTCGTCGGCGATCTCATCTCGCTGCCGATTCAGCAATTGCGCGATGCCCATGAATCGTGGTTCCCTGATTTCATGGAAGGCCGCGGCGAACTGGCTGCGGAATGATGCGCAAGGAGTAACGATCATGGCCATGAAACCCGGCGATATCGAAGACATGATCAAGGCTGGGATTCCCGGTGCCAAGGTGACGATCCGCGATCTGGCGGGCGACGGCGACCACTACGCCGCCGAAGTCGTCGCAGAAGCCTTCCGCGGCAAGAGCCGCGTACAGCAGCACCAGATGGTCTACGAGGCACTGAAGGGCAATATGGGCGGCGTGTTGCACGCACTGGCACTGCAGACCTCGGCGCCGGATTGAATTTAGGGTAGGCCGCGCCCCCATCACTCCTCATTCCTGTGCTCGTCACAGGAATCCAGCGTGCCCAAGTCCTTGGGCACATAAGACCTTTTCCTTGAAACAAGTGAGTCATTCACCGCGCCGACGCGCGGTGGCTGGATTCCTGTGACGGGCACAGGAATGAGGGTGGTTTTGTGAACGCGCATCGATCCAGCGGCCTTGGTGAGCTGGAATCGCGTCGAGTCCCGAAAAGGAACTCCCATCAAAGAGCCCGGCGTAAACGTGATGCTTCCATCGTTACCGAGCACCACACCCCTTAAGCCGGTAACCTGCCCTTCTCCGGATAAGCAAACACCGAAGCCGGCATCGGCCCCGATGTCATCAGCGTAAAGTCGAAGGCCGCCTGCAGATCGGGCCCCAGCACATATTGCCGGTGGACGCGGAGCTGGTCCTTGCGGATCTTGCGGTAGTGCTCGCGTGTCAGCATCTGCTTGACACGGATCAGGATCATCTTTGCCGGCGGTGCATCGGCATGGCCGGACACGGCGACGACCGGCACCTTGTAGAAATTGATCGAATCCGTCAGGCACTGCACGTCGAGCCAGGAAATCTCCGGACAGCGGGCGATCAGCCCGACGCGGGCGCGCAGCACTCTTGCCGATGACAGCAGCGCGCATTGCAGAATGGCGCTGCCGAGCGTGGCAAACACTACGCGTTTGCCCGTGAAGATCTCCGGCTCCCTTTCCAGCAAGATGCCAATGACATGGGCGGCCACATTCGATCCCATGCTGTGCGAGGAGATCACATACTCGTCTGCTTCTTCGGTGAGGGCCTCACGCACGGCCGTCGCCCGGTCTTCCAGCCAGTCGTTGAAATCGGCCCGATCCATCCGGCCGAGCGCCACCGCCATTTCCCAATCGGCAAAGAGATGCAGCGTGTGGAAGCGTTCGGAAAACGGCAGGAAGGCGAAGATGAAGAAGCAGAGCGCGAGCGGCCCGCTCCAGAGCATGTGCCAGGGAGAAAAGCCGAGACCATAGGGCAGCACAGCGATTTGCGCCGTCAGCGCAATCGCCAGCGCCGTCAGCAGGAACGGAAAGAGAAAGAACAGCCCGAAGCGCCAGGCATGGCGGAAATATCCCCGCATGCCGCCTTCGAACATGATCTGAGCGCAGCTGCGAAAGCCTGCGATGATCTGGCTCAAAGTGTTGCCGCTGCGCAGTCGGCGCACGAACATATCGTGATCGACCATGTGGATCCGGCTCTTCGTCTGCCAGCCGCGAGAACCGGTTTCACCGGGCGCCGCATCGCCGCCCGTCGTGACCTCGAAACTGCGCGGATCGCTTCCCGCCGCAGGCGCCCCCACCTCGACCGAATAGCCCCAGACAGCAGCGCTCTGCTTGGCAGAACGTTCGTAGCGCGCCCTGTGAGCGGCGCCATCGAGCGGCTCGAAGCCGGGAAAATGCAGGACGACCCGCTTCTCGATCAGTTTCATTCCACCTTCCGGCCCGGCGAATGGCCGGCATGTTGCTGCGATCCGGCTGCTATGCCTCCAATATCGACAAAAAAGCAGCTTTCGTCTCGAAGCCGCCTTGCTAACCGAAGTCATCAGGAATTCAATAGCAGGCATGTCGTTTCCACCACGAACGGAGGGGTTTTGTGGCCGATCTTGTCAAAGAATTGATCTCGGGCGTCGTCGACAGCGTGCTGAAGGAAATCCTGAAGAAAACCACCGGCCGCGCCACGACGAAGCGCAAGAAGCGTAAAACGCGCAGCGCATCGACGACGGCCGCTGCGCGCAAACCAGCCTCGACCGCCCGCAAGACGACCGCGACACGCAAGCCCGCCCGCAAACAGGTCAGCAAGCGCCGCACCGCCGCCGGCCGCAGCCGCCAGCGTCGCAGCTGAGGCAGGCGCGCAACGCCTATCTCACCCGTCAACCGTAACGCGACGGCAACAATCCCGGAGTGGCCTGACCAGATTGGTCTTTTTTTGGTTTGGGCGGGTGGAATTCCTGCCGCCACATGCTATCTAAAGACAACGATTGAAACGGCGGGCCTTTAACCCGCCTGTTGAAAGGATCAGGTCCTATGAGCGGCATTCACGAATTCATCGACAACGAAATCAAGAGCAACGACGTCGTCCTCTTCATGAAGGGCACGCCGCAGTTTCCGCAGTGCGGTTTCTCCGGGCAGGTCGTGCAGATTCTCGATTACATCGGCGTCGACTACAAAGGCGTCAACGTGCTCGCCGATTCGGAGATCCGCCAAGGGATCAAGGAATATTCCAACTGGCCGACGATCCCGCAGCTCTACATCAAGGGCGAGTTCGTCGGCGGCTGCGATATCGTCCGGGAAATGTTCCAGGCCGGTGAGTTGCAGCAGCATCTCCAGGAAAACGGCATCACCGTGCGCGGCGCCGCCTGACCGGTCACCGGACGTCCGCCCGGTTTCCAAATCTGTAATCTTGAGTCCGAGGCGCTGCGGCTAGCAGCGCCTTGACCTGTTTATGGGAATTTCATTGTGACAGATTCATCACAAGCCGTGTCCGCGGGCCGCCTGCCCATGGGCAAGCGAGAGTTTATCGCGCTCGCCGCCTTCCTGATGGCCGTCAACTCCCTGGCGATCGATATCATGCTGCCGGCCCTGCAGCAGATCGGCGCGAGCCTCGGCGTCGAGAGTGAAAATCATCGCCAGTTCGTTGTCTCAACCTATCTGCTCGGCTTCGGCTGCGCCCAATTGTTCTACGGGCCGCTGTCTGACCGTTTCGGCCGCCGCACGCCGCTGCTGATCGGTCTCGTCATCTACATTCTCTCCGCCATCAGTATCGTCTTCGTCCCCTCCTTCGCAGGCTTGCTCGCCCTGCGCTTCGTCCAGGGCGTCGGTTCGGCAGCGACCCGCGTCATCACCGTCTCCATTGTCCGCGATATCTATGGCGGCCGGCAGATGGCCGAAGTCATGTCGCTGATCATGATGGTCTTCATGATCGTGCCGGTGATTGCACCCGGCACCGGCCAGATCGTCATGTTCTTCGGCAACTGGCACCTGATCTTCCTCTTCATCGCCGCCATGGCGACGGCAATTGCAGTCTGGGCCTATCTCCGCCTGCCGGAAACCCTGCATCCCGCCAATGTCCGCCCCTTCACCACCCGCTCGATCTTCGGCGCCTTCAAGCTGGTGCTGACCAATCGCATCGCGCTTTGCTACACCATCGCCAGCACCTTCATTTTCGGCGCGCTGTTCGGCTTCATCAATTCCGCTCAGCAGGTCTATGTCGGCATCTACGATCTCGGCGTCTATTTCCCCTTCGCCTTCGCCGGCGTGGCGATCTTCATGTCGCTGTCGTCCTTCTTCAACTCGCGTTTCGTCGGCAAGCTCGGCATGCGCCGCCTGTCGCACGGCTCGCTGATCGGCTTCATCACCATCAACACCATTTGGCTGATCGTCCAGATGGCGAGCTCCGAGCCGATGCCCTTTGCTCTGTTCATCTCCTTCTTCGGCCTGGCCATGTTCCAGTTCGGCTGGATCGGCTCGAATTTCAATTCGCTCGCCATGGAGCCGCTCGGCCACGTCGCCGGCACCGCCTCCTCCGTCCTCGGCTTCATGAGCACGGTCGGCGGTGCCCTCATCGGCGCCGGCATTGGCCAGGCCTTCGACGGCACCGCGCTGCCGATGGTCGCCGGCTATTTCATCGTGTCGATCATCGGGCTCGTCTTCGTGCTGATCGCCGAGAAGGGCCGCCTCTTCCAACAGCATAACCCGGCCGTCTGAACGGCCCACCTCCTCTGAATGGCCACCTCCTTCGCATCCGGGATTTCACCACATGACGCCGCCGCATAAACCGCATCAGGAAAACCAGGGCTCCCGCCGCATCGGCATGGGTTTCGGCGAATTCGTCGTCACCATTGCCATCATGACCGCCAGCATCGCCATGGCCATCGACAGCATGCTGCCGGCATTGCCCAATATCGGCCATTCCCTCGGCGTCACCAATACCAACGATGCGCAGCTCATCATCGGTGTCTTCTTCTTAGGCTTCGGTGTCTCACAGATATTCTTCGGCAGCCTTTCGGATACGTTCGGCCGCCGCAACATCCTGCTCGGCGGCCTCGTCTGCTACCTCTTCGCAATGTTTGCCGCCGCGGCAACCGGCAGCTTCGAAATGCTGCTCGTCATGCGCTTCATCCAGGGCGTGGGCGGTGCGGCGGTGCGCATCACCACCATGGCCATCGTGCGCGACTGCTTCGGCGGCCGCGAAATGGCCCGCGTCATGTCCTATGTCATGATCGTCTTCATGATCGTGCCGATCGTCGCCCCCTCCGTCGGCCAGCTGATCATCATGTACGCCAACTGGCACTGGATCTTCATCCTGCTCGGCATCACCGCCACCATCCTGTTCGTCTGGGCATTTCTGCGCCTGAAGGAATCGCTGCCGCCGGAAGAGCGGCTGCCGCTGTCGGTCGGTTCCGTCGTCGACGGATTCAAGACCGTGCTCACCAACCGCATCACCTGCGGCTACATGGTCGGCCTCACCATGTTCACCGGCGTCATCAGCGCCTATGTCATCTCGGTGCAGCAGGTCTTCGGCGAGGTCTATGGCCTCGGCGACTGGCTGCCGATCGCCTTTGCGGCGACCGCCGGCGGCATCGCTGTCGCCAATTTCGCCAACGGCTTCTTCGTGCGTAAATTCGGAATGCGCCGCATATCGCATGCCGCTTTGCTGATCTTCACGGCGCTGTCAGCTGCCGGTTTCTTCATTTCGCTGGCCGCTAAGCCGGATTTCGCCACCGCCTACGGCATCTTCACCATCGTGCTGATGATGTTTGCCGTCATCGCCACCAATTTCACCGCCATCAGCCTCGAGCCGATGGGCAATCTCGCCGGCACCGCCACCGCCGTCACCGGCTTCGTCTCGACCACATTCGGAGCGATTCTCGGCGGCTTGGTCGGCCAAATGTTCAACGGCACGGTCCAGCCCCTCTTCGGCGGCTTCGCGCTCTTCGGCGCGGTAACGATCGCCGCCACCCTCTGGGCTGAAAACGGCAAGCTCTTCACCCACCCGGGCGACAGCCCGCAGCTGGATCCGGGTGCGGCCCACTTCTGAAGCAAGCCCTTGGAGGACCGGGTTTTGGATACAGGACATGACCTTTTCCCTCCGGGACTGCAGGGCGAGATCTTTCGCCCCGAACGGGATATTGGCACTGGCGTCTTAGTGCTCGCCGGCTCCAGCGGCCGAGTGGATTCGGATCGCGCCAAGTTGTTTGCAAGCCAAGGGGCAACGGCCATCGCGCTTCGCTGGTTCGGCAGCGAAGGCCAGGTGCCGGGCATCTGCGAAGTGCCGCTGGAAACTTTTTTTAGTGCCGTAGACTATATAGTGGAGCTCGGCTGCAACCGTATTGTCCTCGTGGGAACATCGAAAGGCGCCGAAGCTGCTCTGCTCACAGCGGTTTACGACCCGCGCGTTAGCGCCGTTGTCGCGATGAGCCCTTCTTCAGTCGTATGGGGAAATATCGGTCCGGGTCTTGACGGGATCAGTTGGCCGGAACGCTCGTCGTGGACGTTGCAAGGCGCGCCGCTTCCCTTCGTACCCACGGATCCTGCATGGGTGCGGGAGTACAGAAATGGGCTTGTTGCCTACAGGAGCCTGTTCGAACGATGCCTTGATGTGCACGAGTCGGAGGTCGAAGCAGCCTCGATTCCTTTGGAGAGAACACGCGCCGACATTCTGCTCATAGCAGGATCCGACGACGCGCTTTGGCCATCGGACAGATTCGCGGCGTCGATCGTTCGCCGACGTGCGGCTGCAGCCTTGCCCACGCAGCTTTTCTTGAGAGAGGACGCGGGCCACCGCATCCTGCTGCCGGGCGAAACGACGCCGCGGTCATCGCTGCATGCTCACGGTGGAAATGATGACGCCGACGCCGAATTGGGGCGACTAGCGTGGGAACACATTCTCTCTATCCTGTAGCCGAACGTGGCAGTGCGCGAAAGGCATCCCGGTGGACAATCGAATTCTGATCAGACCTTACGCCCCGGGCGACGCAGACGCGACGATTGACATTTTTCTGCGTGCCATCCGGGAAATCTCGTCGAAACACTATTCACCCGCTCAGATAGAGGCTTGGGCAAAGGTGGAGGACCGCAGCCTATGGGCGGAACGCAGGATAAGCAGGCCTGCCTGGATCGCGGAGATCGATGGAGAACCGGTGGGGTTTTCCGATCTAACCGGTGACGGGTGCCTGGATATGATGTTCGTTCACCCCGAATTTCAGGGGCTCGGTGTCGCAAGCAGCCTATTGAGCAGGGTCGAGCTCGAAGCTCTGAGGGTTAGCTTCAAGCGAATTTATACGGAAGCCAGCCGAACCGCGCGACCGTTTTTCGAGAGCAAGGGTTTCCGCGTGATAACCAGGCAAACCGTCGAGAAACGCGGGCAAAGCCTGGAAAATTTCCGCATGGAAAAGCTCTACGCGGAATAGGGGGAACCTCCGACACGCGTCATCGAACGAAGCCGCCCCCCGTCGCAGGCTACCTCAGCAAAATCAGCGTTCTGCGGCCGGTTTCATGCCTCAAACCGTGACGACCTCACGGCGCAGCAGCTCCCACGAGGCCTTGTCGGGCGCAACCAGCAGCCCGCCATCGAGATGATGCGGCAGGTAGGGAGAACCGTCGAAACGGGCGGCATGGGCGCCGGCCTCCTGCGAGATCAGCGTGCCGGCCAGATGATCCCAGGGCATCAGCTTGTTGTATATGAGGTAATGCACATGGCCGCCCGCGAGGGTGCGGTATTCATGGGCCGCGCAGCGATAGTTGGTGAGGAAGCGCACCTTGGCGAGATTGCCGAGGATCTCGGCCCGCTTCTCCTGCGGCAGATAGCCGGTGGAGGCCATGCCGACCATCTGGTCTAGCGCGACAGGCTCGGCCGCGCGCAGCCGCCGTGCTTCGCCATCCGGCCGCCGCAGCCAGGCACCGGCACCCTTTTCCGCCATCACCCAGTCGTCACCCATCGGATCGTAAATGATGCCGGCAATCGTCTCTCCGCCCGATATGACGGAGGCCATGACGCCGAAGGCCGGGATGCCGGCGGCGAAATTGAACGTGCCGTCGACCGGATCGACGACGATGGCGAGATCGGCATCTGCGAGCCTGCCGAGCAGCGCAGGCTCGGCTGCGACCGATTCTTCGCCGAGGAACAGCGCGCTTGGCCAAAGCCGCTCGGCTTCCGCCTTGATCATCCGCTCGGCCTGCTCATCGGCCTCGGTGACGAGATCGGTCGCCTCGCTCTTGGCGCGCACCTCATCCCGGCCAAGCCGGCGGAAGCGCGGCAGGATCTCCGCCTTCGCCGCGCCGCGCAAGAGATCGGCAAGAACGGTCACGTCGACAGTCGCAGTCATGTCAAATCCTTTCGGTCCGGCCTCTTCGTAAGGGCTCAAATCAGATGCCGACGATCTCGCGGCGGATCAACTGCCAGCTTTCCCTATCGGGCGCGGAAATGATGCCGCCCGTCGTCTCGCCGGGACGATAGGGCGTGCCGTCGAATTTCGCCGTATGGCCGCCGGCCTCCTGATGCGCCAGCACGCCGGCCAGGTGATCCCAGGGCATCAGCTTCGCATGGCCGATGAAATGCAGCTTGCCGGAGGCGACCAGCCAATATTCATAGGCCGAGCAGTTGAAAGCGAAGGTCATTTTGATCTTCGCCATGTTGGCTGAGATGCGCGAGCGATCCGGGTCGACCATATGGCCCCATGAGATGCCGCCGACCATCTGGTTCAAGGCGGTAGGCTCGGCCACTTTCAGCTTGCTCGATTGCCCATCCTGCCGCGTCAGGAAGGCGCCCGCTCCCTTGATCACCGTCAACGTATCGTCGAGGACGGGATCGTGAATGATGCCGGCGACCGTTTCGCCCCTGACGGTGACCGCGAGCATCGTCCCGAAGACCGGAAGCCCGGCGGCAAAATTGAAGGTGCCATCGACAGGATCGATGACGAAGGCAAGCTCGGCGTCGGCAAGGGCCGGCACGACGGAGCGGTCGGCGTCATAGGCTTCCTCGCCGACGACGAGGGCTGAGGGAAAGCGCTCTTTCAGCGCCGCGGTAATCCTGTGTTCGGCGAGCAGATCCGCCTGCGTCACCAAGTCGATTGCCGAGGTCTTTTCCGAAACGTCGGCAGTGCCGAGATTGCGGAAACGCGGCATGATTTCCGCGCGCGCCGCCTCCTTCACGCAATCGCCGAGAAAGAGAATATCCTTATCTGAAATGCTCATGCGAAATCCTGTTCTTCATGCAACGACCAGTCTCCCGCAGCCGGCCTTTCACGAAGGGTCGGTGACTGTCAAGCCGGAAAAGTCGAAGAGCTTGGGATCGAGCAGATGGGAGGGATTCACATGGGCAAGCGCCCGCAGCATCGTGTCCTTGCGCCCCGGCATCCGCCGTTCGATATCGGCAAGCATATCCTTCATCGCATTGCGCTGCAGCCCGTCCTGCGAGCCGCAGAGATCGCAGGGAATGATCGGAAACTGCATGGCGGCTGCGAACTTTGCGAGGTCGTCCTCGGCGGCGTATGCAAGCGGCCGCAGCACCATCAGATCGCCCTCGTCGTTCAGAAGCTTCGCCGGCATGGAGGCAAGCCGCCCGCCGTGGAAGAAATTCATGAAGAAGGTTTCGAGAATGTCCTCGCGGTGATGGCCGAGCACCAGCGCATCGCAGCCCTCTTCCCGGGCGACGCGGTAGAGATTGCCGCGCCGCAGCCGCGAACAGAGCGAGCAGTAGGTCGCCCCCTCCGGCACCTTCTCCTTCACGATCGAATAGGTATCCCGGTACTCGATGCGGTGCCGGACGCCGATCCTCGTCAGATAATCCGGCAGCACATGCTTGGGAAAATTCGGCTGCCCCTGGTCGAGATTGCAGGCGATGAGCTCCACCGGCAGCAGCCCGCGCCATTGCAGATCGAGCAGCAGCGCCAGCAGCCCGTAGGAATCCTTGCCGCCGGAAAGGCCGACCAGCCAGCGCTTCTGCCCCTTCAGCATACCGAAATCGTCGAAAGCCTGGCGCACTTGCCGCAGCAGCCGCTTGCGCAGCTTGTTGAAGGAGACCGAATGCGGCGCATCGGCAAACAGCGCATGGCCGATGTCATCCCCTGATACAACAGGCCCCAGATCGTCCGCGATGTTGGCTGCGATATTCATGATCTCGTCCAATCGAAGATTGCAGACTTGAATTCGAGCCTGCTTATCAAGCTGCCTTTAGCAGAAAGTCGCCCGGCAACACAGCATCAATCACCGAACACCGACCAGCCGGTGCGCGCCGCCAGCATCTCCAGCGCCACGGCGCCGAGTTGCGAATTGCCGACCTTGTTCAGCCCGGGCGACCAGACAGCAATCGAGGCAATGCCGGGCGCCACCGCAAAGATGCCGCCGCCGACACCGCTCTTGCCGGGCAGGCCGACATGATAGGCGAAGTCGCCCGAGCCGTCGTAATGGCCGCAGGTCAGCATCAGCGCATTGATGCGCCGCGCCCGCTTGGGCGAGACCACCGAATGCCCGGTCATCGGATTGCTGCCGCGCGCCGCCAGGAACAGCCCGGCGCGGGCGAGCTGCTCGCAGCTCATCGACAGGGCGCATTGATGGAAATAGACGCCGAGCACGTGATCGACGGGATGATCGAGATTGCGGTAGGCGCGCATGAAGTTGGCGAGCGCGACATTGCGATATCCGGTCTGCGTTTCCGAGCGCGCCACCTTGTCGTCGATGGTGATCGATTCGTCATCGGCGAGATAACGCACGAAGCGCAGCAATTCGCCGATCGCCTCGCGCGGCGCGTGCCCGGCCATGACGACGTCGGAAACGGCGATCGCGCCGGCATTGATGAAGGGATTGCGCGGAATGCCGCCCTCGTGCTCGAGCTGGACGATCGAGTTGAAGGCCGATCCGGACGGTTCGCGCCCGACGCGCTTCCACAGGCCCTCGCCGACCTTGCCAAGCGCCAGCGTCAGCATGAAGACCTTGGAGATGCTCTGGATCGAGAAGGCGATGTCCGCATCGCCGACACGATAGACCTTGCCGTCGACGGTGACGATCGCCATGCCGAACTGCCTTGGATCGACCTTGGCAAGCTCGGGAATATAGTCGGCGACCTTGCCCTCGCCGATGCGCGGCAGGATATCGGTATGGATACTATCGAGGATCGCCTGCAAATCCGCCATCGCTTCTCTCCGGATAACAAAAAAGCCGCCCGAAAGAGCGGCTTTTCCATAAGCGAAAACGCCTGGTTTTTCTTAACGCGAATAGAATTCGACGACCAGATGCGGTTCCATGACAACCGGGAACGGAACGTCGCTGAGCGTCGGAACGCGGCCGAAAGTGGCGACCATCTTGTTGTGATCGACTTCGATATAGTCAGGAACGTCGCGCTCGGCGAGGCTGACGGCTTCCAGAACGGTCACCAGCTGCTTCGACTTCTCGCGAACTTCGATGACGTCGCCGACCTTGCAGCGGTAGGAACCGATGTTGACGCGAACGCCGTTGACGGTGACGTGGCCATGGTTGACGAACTGACGGGCAGCAAAGACCGTCGGAACGAACTTGGCGCGATAGACGATCGCGTCGAGACGCGATTCCAAGAGGCCGATCAGGTTTTCAGACGTGTCGCCCTTGCGGCGGTCGGCTTCGGCGAAGATCGCGCGGAACTGCTTTTCGCGCAGGTCGCCGTAGTAGCCCTTGAGCTTCTGCTTGGCGCGCAGCTGCACACCGAAGTCCGAAAGCTTGCCCTTGCGGCGCTGGCCGTGCTGGCCCGGGCCGTATTCGCGACGGTTCACCGGGGACTTCGGACGGCCCCAGATGTTCTCGCCCATACGGCGGTCAATTTTATACTTGGACGATTCGCGCTTGCTCATCGTATTTCCTTTCAAAGGTTTATGCCGGTTTGTTGCCAAACCGCGCGAAGGAAACACGCCCTCCTCTGATCTCTTCCGAGATCTGACAGGATGTTTCGGTTACGCGAACAGAAACGATCCACGGGACATGTCAAATGAAACACCGGACATTGCTGCCCGGTGCTTGGCGCGGTCTTTAGAGGCCCGTCATGAAAATGTCAACTGCGCTAGAGCATGATGCCGAAAAGTGTAGGCGGTTTTCGGACGACCTCATGCCCTAACTCTTTAATTGAGAACAGGATTCAGATTTTAGGCCGGGCGGGGCTAAAACATCCTGTTCTAGAGCCCGAAAGCGCCACTATTCCGCAGCCAGCGGCTGATCGCCTGTATCGGGCGCATTCGCGTCGCCCGGCGCGGTCTGGCAATTCATGTCGGGGAAAGCCACGATGCGCTTGCCGGAGAAGTCCGCGTGCACGACGACGATCCCCTGCTCCTCGAAATAACCGAGCAGACGGCGGGCGCGGCGTGCCGAATGAGTGCCATAGGCGCGGGCGATGCGGGCGTCCGACGGGCACGGCTCACCGCAGGCGGCGGCCTTGGCGAGCATCAGGAACACACCCTGCAGGTCGTCGGTAACACCAGATGACAGCGATAGCGCCGTCGCCCACTCGTCGGTCGCGGCTGTCGCGGCATCCACGCCGGAACGGGAGATCGCCACACGCCGGCGGAAATCCGGCAGCGCGATCGGTGGTCCCGGCACGCGGCGCATGCGCAGCCGCACGAGAAAGTCCTGGTAGAGAACCGAATCGGTCCGGAAGGCGGAGGTGGGGTCGTCGAGGATTTCGGCAAGCACGGCGGCGAGGCGCTCTTCCCGCTCCTCGGCGGAGAGCTCCACCTGGCTCGCCCTCGCCTCGACCGGCGCGGGTGACGCCGCCGGCGTCGAGCGTGAAAGCTCGGCCAATATATCGGTGGTCGGCCGCGGCGCCGGCGGGGCGCGGCGCACCAGCGGACGCTGAAATTCTTCCGGATCGGGCGTGAAGATCAGGTCCTCGACATCCTGCGGCGCATCCGGCAGCGGCATCAGCTTGGGGCTGGAGGAGCGCGCCGAGGTTTCCACCGCGCCGATCTGGATCGGCAGCGGCCGGCGCGACAGCGCCGGTCCGAGGGCGACGAAATTGCCGCGCTTCAGATCGCGGAACATTTCGGCCTGACGCCGGTCCATGCCGAGCAGATCGGCGGCGCGCGCCATGTCGATATCGAGGAAGGTGCGGCCCATCAGGAAGTTCGAGGCCTCGGCCGCCACATTCTTGGCAAGCTTGGCGAGCCGCTGCGTCGCGATCACGCCGGCAAGCCCGCGTTTGCGGCCGCGGCACATCAGATTGGTCATCGCGCCCAGCGACATCTTGCGCGCATCTTCCGAGACGTCGCCGCCGACCGAGGGCGCAAACATCTGCGCCTCGTCGACGACGACGAGAACCGGATACCAGTATTCCCGATCCGCATCGAACATGCCGTTGAGGAAAGCGGCGGCGGCACGCATCTGCTGTTCGATATCGAGACCTTCGAGCGTCAGCACGCAGGACACGCGATGCTGGCGGATGCGGTTGGCAATACCAGCCAGCTCCGCCTCGGTGCGCTCGCCGTCGACGACGATATGGCCGAACCTGTCGCTAAGGGTGACGAAATCACCCTCGGGATCGATGATGACCTGCTGCACCCATTGCGCCGATTGCTCGAGCAGACGGCGCAAGAGATGCGACTTGCCCGATCCTGAGTTGCCCTGCACGAGCAGACGGGTCGCCAGCAGCTCCTCGATATCGAGCGTCGCCGGGCTGCCGGACGCCAATCCCATATCGATGCCAACTTGCAATGCCGATCCTCGCGACGAAGAGACTCACATGAACGAAACGCCATTCTTCCGAAACGGCAACGCCCCGTCTATCAAAGAATCTGCTGATTTTCAGGGCCGGATTTCGCCAACCCACAGGACAATTACCCTCTATGCCCTCAGCCCAAATCCCTGCATCAGCCGCCGCGTCGCGAAATCCTGCTGGCCTGACGTAAACACGGCGAAGTCGAAATTGTCGGGATGCACGGCATCGGCAACCAGCGGAACCAGCGTGCGGGCGCGCCGTGCGATCGCTTCGGCCGGATCGAGCCAGTCGACCGGCCACGGCGCGATCCGCCGGAAAAGATTGGCCATGAAAGGATAATGCGTGCAGGCCAGCACGACGATATCGGTCTTCTGACCGTCCCTCTCGACGAAACACTGGTCGATTTCGGCAAGCACGGCTTCATCGGAGACGGCGTCGCCGCGAATATAGGCTTCGGCCATGCGCGCCAGGTTCTCCGAGCCGACAAGGCGGACATGGCATTGCTGCGCGAAGGACTGAATGAGATCGCGCGTATAGGCCCGCTTCACCGTGCCCGGCGTTGCCAGCACCGATACCAGGCCCGAGCGCGTGCGCTCGGCCGCCGGCTTGATCGCCGGCACGGTGCCGACAAAGGTCATCTGAGGAAAGGCGGCCCGCAGATCGGCTCCGACGAGCGTGAAGGCGGTGTTGCAGGCGATGATGCAGACTTCGGGATCATAATCCGTCAAGAGCTTGCCGAAGAGCCCGATGATCCGCTCCTTCAGCGCCTGTTCTTCCCAACCGCCATAGGGAAAGCCGGCATCGTCGGCGACATAGATGAAGCCGCGCTCCGGCATCAGCACGCGCGCTTCACGCAGCACGGTCAGCCCGCCAATGCCGGAATCGAAGAGGAGGATCGGTTTCAGCTCATTCGTCGGCGCTGTCATCGGTGGGCGCATCCTTGCCGGATCGGGTGAAACCGCCTTTACGCGGACTGTTGCGCGTAAAGCGGTCGAGGGAGGAGATGACGCCGCGCAGCACGCTGATTTCCTGTTCCGTGAATGCCCGGCGGGAGAGGACTGCGCGCAAGTTGTCGACCATTTTCGGCTTTTTCGAGGGCGGATGAAAATAGTTGCGCGAATCGAGCGCCTCTTCCAGCTGCTCGAACAGACCGAAGAGCTGCTCCTTGGTGGACGGGCGCTGCTCGAGCGCCTGGAACGGCACGGCTTCCAGATCCTCCATGCCCGATTTCATCCACTCATAGGACATGAGCAGCACGGCCTGGGCGATGTTGAGCGAGGCGAAGGCCGGATTGACCGGGAAAGTGACGATCTCGTCGGCAAGCGCCACTTCCTCATTGGTCAAGCCCCAGCGCTCGCGACCGAAGAGGATGCCGGTCGCCTCACCTGACCGGAATTTCGTGCGCAGCGTTTCAGCGGCAAAGACCGGCGAGCGCACCGGCTTGTAATTGTCGCGGCTGCGCGCCGTCGTCGCATAGACGAAGTTGAGATCGGCGACCGCTTGCTCCAGCGTGTCGTAGACCTTCGTTGCCGCGATCACATGATCGGCTTTGGAGGCGGTCGCCAGCGCCTTCTCGTTCGGCCAGCCGTCACGCGGATTGACGAGGCGTAGTTCGGCAAGACCGAAATTCGCCATGGCGCGCGCCACCATGCCGATATTCTCGCCCATCTGCGGCTCGACCAGAATAATGGCCGGCCCTTCGGCCAGAAGTTGACGCTCGCTGTTCGTGCCTGCCATGGTCTTATCCCTGTTTCGAGCGCGCAATAGCCTCGCCCGCTGCAAACGGCAAGACGTCGGCCGGCGGATAGAGCCTTTCCAGCGCCGAACCGATCATTTCGAGCCCCAGCCTGGCGCCTTCGCGCGACAGCGGCAGGTGTCGCCCTGTCGTACGCGACGCCTTGCGCTTGATCAGGAAGCAGCTGGATCCACGCGGGGCGGCATCGTCGATCAGCGCCAGATCCGCCGCGATCAGCCTGTTCAGCGTGTCGGCGGCGGCCGGCGCTTCATAGCTCTTCGCCAGGATACGCGCCCAATAGGTGCAGGACAGGAAGATCGCCAGCGTCTGGCGGATCTGGCCCGGCCGCGTCACCACCGACCAGGAGGAGCCGAACGGCCGCGCCGCCACCGTCACGTCGCGGTAACAGGCATCGATCTTCTGTGACAGCGCCATCAGCTGGAAACCGCTCTTCCCCTCGCCGAGCGCGCCGAGCAGGTCGCGCAGCGCCTGGAACCAGCGGGCAAGCGCTGAATCAAGCGCTCCGCGTGTGCGTGTGGGAAAGACGATGAAGGCGACCACCGTTCCAGCCACGGCGCCGATCATGGTCTCGCCGATGCGCAGCTTCAAGAGATCGAGCGTCAGCACACCGGTCATGCCGTAGACCAGGCAGAGCACGATCGAGATGAAGAAGGTCATCGTCGCATAGGAAACCTGCAGGAAATAGAAGGCGAGGAAGATACAGACGGCGGCAACGGGAATGGCGATATCAGGTTCGCCTGAAATCAGCGTGGCGAGCACAAGGCCGATCCCGATCCCGAACACGGTCCCGAGCGACCGCGACAGCGCCCTCATCGCGGTGTCGCCGCGCGAATTGGTGTTGGTGAAGACGAGGAAGGAAGCAAGCACCGCCCAGAACCAGCGTTCGCGCGACAAGAGCAGACCGAAGCTCATGGCAATCGCCGATGCGATGGTGATCTGCAGCGCCGAACGCAGCAGCGGATTGGCAAGCGAAAAGTCGATTGCCGGGGATTGCGCCGTATCCTTGACCGCATCGATCTCGGAGAAACCGGAGGCTTGCCCCTGGCCGATCGCCTGCGTCAACTGCTGCCGCGCCTCGCCGAGCCAGAGAAGCGCCCGCACCGTTTCGCCCTGCGGCTGATCCTGGATGGTCTCGGCCATCCCCTCAAATCTTGCAAGTTCAGCCGCATCCGCCTCGATCACCGTATGAACGAGCGCAAAAGGCGGCGGGCTCTGGAAGCTCAGCACGATCGTGCTCTCGGCGGCAAGATGGGCATCGAAGAGCCGGATCGCCAGCTCGGCTGCAGGGTCGGCGGCGCCGTCGAAGACGCCGGCCGGCGGGCGCGGGATGAAGGTCTCCGCCATCAGCACCACTTCCTTCAGCCGGTCTTCCAGCTGGCGCAGTTCCTGCCGGTCGGCTTCGCCGATCTCGGCGCCGCCGGCGATGGCGGCGAGCTTGAAGAGGATCTGGTTGATCCGGCCCCTGACGCTTTCGAGCGAACGCAACAGATCGCGCCGCCAATCGTCGGGCAGCAGAACCGCCCGGACCAGATGGCCGACGAGCACCGCGACGACAGGGCCGATCGCCACTTCAGGCAGCTCGGCAAACGGCGGCCGGAAATAGGCGCCCATGAAATAGGAGGTGAAGGCGAACATGCCGATGGCAAAACCGCGCGGCCCGAACACCCGTCCCGCCGATGCGAGCGCGATCACCACCAGGAAGACGAGATCGGAGAGAAAGCGGCGATCCTCGAGCCCCGCCGCGATGCCGACGACGGCGAGGCTTGCCACACAGCCGAAGAGCCGCGTCACCAGCTGGCGGGAATTGCCCTTGTCGCGCACCGCCACGCCGCCTTCGATCGACAGCACAATGCCGAGGCCAAAGGCCGCGGTCGGCAACGGCAGGATGAGCATGTGGATGGCAAGAAGGACCAAAAAGGAGAAAACGATCGTCAGCGTCACCCGCAGGGCCATGCGCAGACGCGAAAGCGCCGGATCATTGGCAAGCAGCCAGTCGCGAGCCTGAAAACCGGAAAACAAATGCAGGCCTCCTCATGCCGCGGAAGGATCGACAGATAATGCCATGCCGGGCGAAGCAAATCGCCCGCGATCGAATCTCGACGCTCGCGACTGTCGCGCGCCTATTGGCCCTTGGCAATCAGCGCCATCGTCGCCTTCAGGGAATCGCGGCCCTGCGTTTCGATATTCTCGGTGACGATATCATCGATGACGGCTTGGCCAGCCTGCTCGACCACCTCGAAGCGAACGGTCGTATAGTCCTTGGCGTCAGGAGTGTCCGCGCAGGCGGATTTCTTGAAGCGCACCGTGACCTCGGTCGTCCCGTTGACCGGGGGCGCCGCCGCCATCGCCAGATCCTCCAGTGGGCATGAGTCCTGGCCGTTGACGATGACGTCGTAATCGAAGGGCGATATACCGTCGTCGTCGCCGGCGGGAAATTGCGCGGCCGCCTGGTATTTCGCGATGAAGTCCTTGCTGTAGAGATGGTCAAGCCGGCTCGCATCGAAGATGTCGGTCCAGTCACTATTGTTGTCGGCCCAGTTGCTCCTGGTTGCGTCCATGATCTCCTTCACGGGAGCGGTGGCATCGGCCGCGTGGGCGGCGCCTGAAAAGGCGATAAGGCTTGCGATAACAACGGCGATTGTCTTCATGATCGAATGTTCCGGGGCGGGCAAATCAAGGCGGACACTAGCCAGATTTCAGCGCTTGGCAATGGCGGCAAAAACGCATTGTGAAACCCGTTGCAGCTTTGCGTTCCCGGTTCACAGTGCTATAGCGCTCCTCATCAGGTCAACCACCCGGGACGCTTGTCCCCTTCAAGCTCGAACGAGGCAGATACATGAACAAGATCAAGGTCGCCAATCCCGTCGCCGATCTCGACGGCGATGAAATGACGCGCATCATCTGGCAGCTCATCAAGGATAAGCTGATCCATCCGTATCTCGACCTCGATATCGACTATTTCGACCTCTCCGTCGAAAACCGCGACGCCACCAACGACCAGGTGACCGTCGACGCCGCCAATGCCATCAAGAAGTACGGCGTCGGCATCAAGTGCGCGACGATCACGCCGGATGAGGCCCGCGTCAAGGAATTCAACCTCAAGGAAATGTGGAAGAGCCCGAACGGCACGATCCGCAACATCCTCGGCGGCGTCATCTTCCGCGAGCCGATCATCTGCAAGAACGTGCCGCGCCTGGTTCCCGGCTGGACCCAGCCGATCGTCGTCGGCCGCCACGCCTTCGGCGACCAGTACCGCGCCACCGACTTCAAGTTCCCCGGTAAGGGCAAGCTGACGATCAAGTTCGTCGGCGAAGACGGCACCGTCATCGAGAAGGAAGTCTTCAACGCGCCGGGCGCCGGCGTCGCCATGGCCATGTACAATCTCGATGAATCGATCCGCGAATTCGCCCGCGCCTCGATGATGTACGGCCTGATGCGCAAATGGCCGGTCTACCTGTCGACCAAGAACACCATCCTCAAAGCCTATGACGGCCGCTTCAAGGACATCTTCGAGGAAGTCTACGAGACAGAATTCAAGGATCAGTTCAAGGAAGCCGGCATCACCTATGAACACCGTCTGATCGACGACATGGTCGCCTCGGCGCTCAAGTGGTCGGGCGGTTATGTCTGGGCCTGCAAGAACTATGACGGCGACGTCCAGTCTGACACGGTTGCCCAGGGCTTCGGCTCGCTCGGCCTGATGACCTCGGTGCTGCTGACGCCGGATGGCAAGACGGTCGAAGCCGAAGCCGCCCACGGCACGGTTACCCGCCATTACCGCCAGCACCAGAAGGGCCAGGAAACCTCGACGAACTCGATCGCCTCGATCTTCGCCTGGACCCGCGGCCTCGCCCATCGCGCCAAGCTCGACGACAACGCCGAGCTGGCCCGCTTCGCCTCGACGCTCGAAAAGGTCTGCGTCGATACCGTCGAATCCGGCTTCATGACCAAGGACCTGGCGCTCTTGATCGGCCCCGACCAGCCGTGGCTGTCGACCACCGCCTTCCTCGACAAGATCGACCAGAACCTGCAGAAGGCGATGGCGTAAGCCTCCTCTTTCGGGATAGCATCGAAACGGCGGGGATTTCCCCGCCGTTTTCATTTTGGGAGAACAGCTGATGACGGCGACCGTACGCCCGCTGGAACCATCCGACCGCGCCGCTTGGGAAACCCTGTGGGAGGCGTATCAGCGCTTCTACGAAGTGGTCATCCCACCCGAAACCACCGATCTCACCTGGGGCCGCTTCCATGATCCCAGCGAACCGATGCATGCGCTCGGCGCCTTCGATGGAGACGGCCGCCTCGTCGGCATCGTCCATGCCATCTTTCACCGCTCCTGCTTGCTGCCGCAATGGACCTGCTACCTGCAGGATCTCTATGTCGAAAACAGCCAGCGCGGGCTCGGTACCGGCGCCGCGCTGATCGATGCGGTCGCCGATCTTGCCCGTCAAAACGGCGCAGGCAGGCTTTATTGGATGACGCATGAAACGAATGCCACGGCGAGGCGGCTCTACGACAAGATCGCCGAGCGCTCAGGCTTCATCCAGTACCGCAAGGCTCTCTGAAGATCGGGGGTTGCAGAAAGACCTCGCCGCGCTATTGATTCCGGGCGACGCAACAGGAGGAGGATGTCATGACCGAAGAATTGGTATTCTACACGAACCCGATGTCACGCGGCCGCATCGCGCGCTGGATGCTGGAGGAAATTGGTCAGCCCTATCGCACCGAACTTCTGACCTTCGGCGAAACCATGAAGGCGCCGGAATATCTCTCCGTCAATCCGATGGGCAAGGTGCCGGCGATCCGCCATGGCGACACCGTCGTCACTGAATGCGCGGCGATCTGCGCCTATCTCGCCGAAACCTTCCCGGAAAAGGGGCTGGCCCCCAAGCCGGAAGAGCGCGCCCGCTATTACCGCTGGATGTTCTTTGCCGCCGGCCCGTTGGAATCGGCCGTGACGATGAAGGCGCTCGGCTTCGAAATTCCTGCGGAGCGCCTACGTATGGCCGGCTGCGGCGGTTTCGGCGACGTCATGAACACGCTTGAAATGGCGGTCTCCGGATCGACCTACGTCGCCGGCGAGCGCTTCACCGCCGCCGACGTCTATGTCGGCGCGCATGTCGGCTGGGGCCTCGGCTTCGGCAGCATCGAAAAACGCCAGGCCTTCGTCGATTACTTCGGCCGCATCAGCGAACGTGAGGCCTATAAGCGCGCCAGCGCTCTTGATGATGAGGCCGGAAAGACGATGCAGGCGGCCTGAATTGAACAAAGGATGCGATATTCACGGTTTCTTCTCTTAACGATGCGCAGGTGTGACCGTGAATTTCAGCCCCAGGGCTGAGAGCATCTTTGAAATGGTCTCGAATTGAGGCTTGCCGTTCTTCGAAAGGGCTCGGTATAGGTTTTCACGGCTCAAGTGAGCCTGCTCCGCCACGGCGCGAACGCCACCCTCCTGCGCCTTGGCTACATTGCGCAAGGTCTCTTGAAAAAGCTCCATATCTCCATCTTCAAGGCACTCAGCCAAATAGAGGGAGGCTTGTTCGGGATCGCGCAGAAGGTTGTCGCGATCCTGAAAATCGAAAGCCTTGCTGGGTGCGGTCATAGTTTTACCCTCCGATTGTAATCAGCCAGATACGCCGCCGCTTTCGCTATCACCCTATTTTTGGTCCTGCTTCGCCGAGCCCGCCAGCAGCAGAACTATTTTCTGGCCGACGATAGTGTAATAGAGGCGATATCCTTGGCCGTAATGCTCTCGCATCTCAAAGACTTCTTTGACGCCCTGAAGGCTCTTCCAGTCGCCAAAATTTCCGAAGCTTGCACGATCAATGCGGGCATAAAGTTTGGTTCGAGCGGTTTTATCCTTTATCTCCGCCAGCCACTCCTGCACTGGAGATTTACCGGTTTCGTCGACATAGGCCTCGATTTCATACCGCTTCATGCCACATGTGTAGCTTATAGACTACACATGTGGCAATTGGGAATATTCTCTTCAATGACAGCACACGGTTGCTCGGATATCGCCCTCAGGCAAGCGGCATATGGATATCCGTCATCAGCCCGGTCGGCGGCACCTCGCGCGGGTTGTTGAGATATTCCTCGAACATGACGCTGTCCTTCAACTGCCGCCCTGATTTCGGCAGCCATTCCGCATAAAGCCACTGGTAGGCCTTGTGCATGTCGGCATAGGGGCCCTTGTGGCGCAGCACGGCATAGTCGCCGCCGTCGATCGTGCGCCGCTCGAACGGCACTTCGGCCGGCCCCGCGGAAACGCCGGCGACGCAGGCGATCGAGCGCAGCTGTTCGGCGGGCACGATATCGGGATCGTCGAGATAAACACCGATCATCCGCATGTCGGGCTTGGCGAGGCCGCGCGCGTAAAGCGTGCCGAACAATGTTTCGAAGGCTTTGCCGATCTCCATATAGGAGCCGGTATGGGCGACACCGATCAGTTCCGTCGGAGCGATCTCACGTATGGTAACGTCGAACATGGCTTTGGTCTTTCCGTTAGGTGAGGGTTGGAAGGCTGTGTGGCTTCCCTCCTTCCGGTAGCGTGCCGGCGGCATGCCGTAGGCCGACTTGAAAATGCGGTTGAAGGATTGGAGATTGGGATAGCCTGATCGCTTCGCAATCTCACGGACGGCAAGCTCCGTGCGGACGATCTCGCCCGCCGCGCGATGCAGCCGCAGCCGCTTGACGGTGGCCGCCAGCGTCTCGCCGTAAATAGCCCGATAGATCCTGTGCCAGTGATAGCTGGACATGCAGGCGATCTCGGCCAGGCGCCCCATATCCAGCTCCTCGTCGAGGTGGTCGTGAATATAGGCCGAAACCCGTCTCAGACGGTTTTCATAGAGTGCCCATGCCGTATCGCCATTCATGTCAAACCTCGTGCAAATCGATCGGCTACAGAGAACCATATCCCGATTTGACAAATCTTGCTGACTTGAACCTTCGGCGAATCTTGCGTAGACCGGAATTCCGGCTCGAACCAAGAGGAATGCTTGATGCCGGATTTTCCAACATTGATGCTCTTTGCCGCCGCGGCGCTGGTGCTTACAGCCACGCCCGGTCCCGACATGCTGCTGATCGCCTCTCGCAGCATCAGCCAGGGGCGTGCGGCCGGATTTTTCACCTACGGCGGCATTGCGCTTGGCACCTATTGCCACGCTCTCGCCGCCGCGTTCGGACTTTCGCAACTCGTCATGGCGGTGCCGGCCGCTTATGAAGCTGTGCGCTGGGCCGGCTGCGGCTATCTGCTTTACCTCGCTTACAAGACGATTCGTTCTGAAGGCGCCGCCTTCGCGCCGGCATCGACGCTGCAGCGACTGTCGGCCAAACGCATCTTCTTTGCCGGTCTCACCACCAATCTGCTCAATCCAAAAATGGCACTCTTCGTCGTGGCTCTCTTTCCGCAATTCGTGAATGTGCAGAGCGGCCCTATCATGGTGCAGATGCTTATCTTTGCGACCGTGCTCAACGGCATCGGCCTCATCGTCAACGGCGCCGTCATCATCCTCGGAAGCAAGATCCGCTCACGGCTCGCTTCGCTCCGCCGTTTCCCGAAGCTGCCACAGTATATGTTGGCGACGGTCTTCACCGGCCTTGCCTGCCGTCTCGCGCTGCAGACGCGGAACTGACCGCCACTGCCAGCGCCCGAAACAAAAACGGCTGCGAAATCCCTGATCTCGCAGCCGCTCTCAACATGTCGAAATGTCCGTCAGACGGTATTCAGCCCGCGAGCGCTGATGCAACGGCCTCAAGGGCTTCTTCAGCCTTGCCGCCATCCGGACCGCCGGCCTGCGCCATGTCGGGACGGCCGCCGCCGCCCTTGCCGCCCAAGGCGGCAGAGGCGATGCGGACGAGATCGACGGCGCTGTAGCGCTCGACGAGATCCGGCGTCACCGCGACGACGGCGCTTGCCTTGCCGTCGTCGGACACACCGATCAGGGTGACGACGCCGGAGCCGATGCTGGTCTTGCCGTCATCGGCAAGTCCCTTCAGATCCTTGGGATCGACGCCCGATATCGATTTGCCGAGGAACTTGACGCCGGCGACTTCGCGTACGGCATCGACCGCGCCGCCCTGCCCGCCACCCATGGCGAGCTTACGCTTGGTGTCGGCCAGCTCTTTCTCCAGCTTGCGGCGCTCATCCATCAGCGCCTCGACGCGCGACAGAACCTCCGAAGGCTGAACCTTCAGCGAGGCGGCGAGCGTCTTCACGCGATCATCCTGCTCGGCGAGATATTCGCGCGCCGATTCACCGGTGACGGCCTCGATACGGCGAACGCCGGCGCCGACGGCACTTTCGCCGAGCACGCGGATCAAGCCGATCTGACCGGTGGCCGACACATGCGTGCCGCCGCAAAGCTCGACCGAATAAGGCTTGTTGCTCTTTGCGCCATGAAGGCCGGTGCCCATCGAGACGACACGCACTTCATCGCCGTACTTCTCGCCGAAGAGTGCCATAGCGCCTTCTCCGATGGCGTCGTCGACGCTCATCAGGCGGGTCGTCACAGCCGAATTCTGCAGCACGATCTCGTTGGCCATATCCTCGACGATCTTCAGCTCCTCGGCCGACATCGGCTTCGGATGCGACACGTCGAAACGCAGCCGCTCGGGCGCGACCAGTGAACCCTTCTGGGCGACATGCGTGCCGAGCACCTCGCGCAGCGCCTCATGCAGCAGGTGTGTTGCCGAGTGGTTGGCGCGCAGGCGCGAACGGCGGGCGTGATCGACGGTCAGAACGACCGCATCGCCGGTCTTGAATGCGCCTTCGGCAACGACGCCGGAATGCACGAAGAGGCCTTCGCCCTTCTTCTGCGTGTCCGAGATCTCTATTCTGCCGTGGTCGGACGAGATGACGCCGGTATCGCCCATCTGACCGCCGGATTCGCCATAGAACGGCGTCTGGTTCACGACGATCTGCACCTTGTCGCCGGCCTTGACCTCTTCGGCAACGGCGCCGTCCTTGACGATCGCCTGCACCACGCCTTCGGCGGTTTCGGTGTCGTAACCCAGGAATTCGGTTGCGCCGTGCTTTTCTCTAAGCTCGAACCAGATGGTTTCGGTTGCCTTCTCGCCGGAACCGGCCCAGTGCGAGCGGGCTTCGGCCTTCTGCCGCTGCATGGCATCGGTGAAGCCGGAGATATCGACGCCGATCTCACGGGCGCGCAGCGCATCCTGCGTCAGGTCGAGCGGGAAGCCGTAGGTGTCGTAGAGCTTGAAGGCGGTCTCGCCATCCAGCATGTCGCCCTTGCCGAGATCCGTGGTCGCATCCGACAGCAGCGACAGGCCACGCTCCAGCGTCTTGCGGAAGCGGCCTTCTTCGAGTTTCAGCGTCTCCGAAATCAACGCTTCGGCGCGCACGAGTTCCGGATAGGCGCGGCCCATCTCCTGCACCAGCGTCGGCAGCAGCTTGTACATCAGCGGCTCCTTGGCGCCGAGAAGCTGGGCGTGGCGCATGGCGCGGCGCATGATACGGCGCAGCACATAGCCGCGGCCTTCATTCGAGGGAAGCACGCCATCGGCGATCAGGAAGGCCGAGGAGCGCAGATGGTCGGCGATGACGCGATGGCTGGCGCTGCCCTGAGCCTTAGCGCCCATCGTCTCTTCGATGGCGGCGATCAGCGTGCGGAACAGGTCCGTGTCGAAGACGCTCTGGACGCCCTGCAGGATGCACGCCATGCGCTCCAGGCCCATGCCGGTATCGATCGACGGACGTGGCAACGGGTTGCGCACACCCGGCTCGATCTGCTCGAACTGCATGAAGACGAGGTTCCAGAATTCCAGGAACCGGTCGCCGTCCTCCTCAGGCGAACCGGGAGGGCCGCCCCAGACGTTCTCGCCCTGGTCGATGAAGATTTCAGAGCAGGGGCCGCAGGGGCCGGTATCGCCCATCTGCCAGAAATTATCGGAGGTCGGGATGCGGATGATCTTGTCGTCGGAGAAGCCGGCGATCTTCTTCCACAGCGTCGCGGCTTCCTCGTCTTCGGAATAGACGGTGACTAGCAGGCGATGTTTCGGCAGATCGAAACCTTCGGTGACGAGCTTCCAGGCAAGCTCGATCGCATTCTCCTTGAAATAGTCGCCAAACGAAAAGTTGCCGAGCATTTCGAAGAAGGTCAGGTGGCGGGCAGTATAGCCGACATTGTCGAGGTCGTTATGCTTGCCGCCGGCGCGCACGCATTTCTGCGAGGTGGTCGCCGTGGAATAAGGGCGTTTCTCCAGACCGGTGAAGACGTTCTTGAACTGCACCATGCCGGCATTTGTGAACATCAGCGTCGGGTCGTTGCGCGGCACGAGCGGGCTCGACGAGACGATCTCATGACCGTTCTTCTTGAAATAGTCGAGGAATGTCGACCGGATATCGTTCACACCGCTCATGCTATGCCCTTCAATGCTGCCGGAGGCAGGTAAATCTAAATCCATCGGCTTTTAACGTTCGCCTCCGCCACTGTCCAGCAGACAAACAAAACCGGCCGCATTCTGATCAGGGAATGCGGCCGGTTGGAATTGTCCGATGCGCTCAAGCGCGAAAATCACATTTCCGCGGCGCCATCGCCATCATCGGCATCCGGTCCGCCGTTCTGCAAGAATCGGTCGGCGATCAGGCCGGCATTCTGGCGCAGCGACAGTTCGATCTCGCGAGCCAGATCCGGATTGTCGCGCAGGAAGGTCTTGGCGTTTTCGCGACCCTGGCCGAGACGCTGGCTGTTATAGGAGAACCAGGCACCGGATTTCTCGACGATGCCGGCCTTGACGCCGAGATCGACCAGTTCGCCGGTCTTGGAAACGCCCTCGCCATACATGATGTCGAACTCGACCTGCTTGAAGGGCGGCGCCATCTTGTTCTTGACGACCTTGACGCGGGTCTGGTTGCCGATCACTTCTTCGCGCTCCTTGACCGCGCCGATGCGGCGGATGTCAAGGCGCACGGAGGCGTAGAACTTCAGCGCATTGCCGCCGGTCGTTGTCTCAGGCGAACCGAACATGACGCCGATCTTCATGCGGATCTGGTTGATGAAGATCACCATGGTGTTCGACTTGGAAATCGAAGCCGTGAGCTTGCGCAATGCCTGGCTCATCAAGCGCGCCTGCAGGCCGGGAAGGCTGTCGCCCATCTCGCCTTCGATTTCGGCGCGCGGCGTCAGTGCGGCGACCGAGTCGACAACGAGAACGTCGACGGCGCCGGAGCGCACCAGCGTATCGGTGATTTCGAGCGCCTGCTCGCCGGTATCGGGCTGCGAGATCAGCAGGTTCTGCAGATCGACGCCAAGTTTGCGGGCATAGACGGGATCAAGCGCATGTTCGGCGTCGACGAAGGCGCAGATGCCGCCCTTCTTCTGCGCTTCGGCAATGGTCTGCAACGCAAGCGTCGTCTTACCGGAACTTTCCGGACCGTAGATCTCGACGATGCGGCCCTTCGGTAAACCGCCGATGCCGAGCGCGATATCGAGGCTGAGCGAGCCTGTCGAAACCGTCTCGATCTCGATAACGTTCTCGTTGGAGCCGAGCTTCATGATCGAGCCCTTGCCGAACGACCGCTCTATCTGTGAGAGTGCCGCTTCAAGCGCTTTGCTTTTGTCCACCGATTTGTCCTCTACCAGCCGCAATGAATTCTGAGACATCCGATCCACCTTTAGGTTATTGAAGCCGCCCAAGCAATGTCGAGTTTGTACCCTATTTGTTCCATTCCCGCAATAGGCGATCAAACGATTGAAAGAAAAAGGTAAAACAGCCCGTGTTCTATATTTGTTTTATCAATGCAAAGCAACGGCTTAGGCCATATGCGGCGGCTTTGCCGCGGCAGGAAAGCACCGGCTCGATTCGCGCTTCGGGCATCGGAAGGCGGTTGAAATGAAGAAAAAGATTCTTGTTCTCGGCGGCGCCCATATCGACCGGCGCGGCCGCATCTCCGGCGAAACGGCGCCGGGCGCCAGCAATCCCGGCACGTGGTTCGAGGAGCCGGGCGGCGGCGGTTTCAATGCGGCGCGCAACCTTGCGAGGCTGGGTTTTCAGGTGACGATGATTTCGCCGCGCGGCGGCGATCCCATCGGCGAGATGGTCGGCGAAGCCGCCGATTTCGCCGGCATCGACGACCGGCCCTTCGTCTTCCTCGACCGCAAGACCCCAAGTTATACGGCGATCATCGAGAAGGACGGCAACCTGGTGATCGCCCTTGCCGACATGGATCTCTACCGCTTCTTCGTGCCGCGGCGTCTCTCCATCCGCTGGGTCCGCGAGGCCTTCGCCGCCCATGATCTCATTCTTTTCGACGCCAACCTGCCGGAGGAGACGATCGCGGCGATCGTTGCCAAGGCGCATTGTCTGGCAAAGCCGGTCGCGGCAATTGCCATCTCGCCTGCCAAGGTCGTCAGGCTGAAACCCTGCATCGGGGATATCGACTATCTGTTCCTGAATGAGGCCGAGGCCGCCGCCCTTGCCGGCGAACAGCCCGAAGACGCCGCCGGCTGGCCGCCGCTTCTCAACGGGATCGGCATCAGGAACGCCGTCGTCACCCGCGGCCGCCGCGAGCTCGTCGCACTTTGCGAGGGCCGCGCCGTGACGCTGCAGCCGCCGGTCTCCGACACTGTCGCCGACGTCACCGGTGCCGGCGATTCTCTTGCGGCCGGCACGCTCTCCGCCTTGATATCAGGCCTGCCGCTCGAAGAGGCCGTGCGCCACGGCACAGCAGCCGCCACGCTGACCGTGCAGTCGCGGCATGCCGTCAACGAAAATCTGACACCGGATCTCTTGAATGCGGCGCTTGCCCTTGTTCCCAAGGTCAGAATTCTGCATTGAAGCGATTATATAATCGAGCATGACGTCGCCCGAAAACCGCTGACCCCTTTCGGCATCATGCTCTATCGACGACAGGACAAGATCATGACCAAGCCCATTTCGCCCCTTTTGCCGATCGCCTATTCGAAGGAGGTCGCCAGCGCCAAGCAGCGCGGCGCGCCGCTGGTGGCGCTGGAATCGACCATCATCACCCATGGCATGCCCTATCCCGGCAATATCGAGATGGCGCGCAGCGTCGAGACGATCATTCGCGAACAGGGTGCGGTGCCGGCCACGATCGCCGTCATTCACGGCACGCTGCATATCGGCCTTGAAGCCGGCGAACTGGAGCAGCTCGCCAAGGCGACCGATGTGATGAAGGTGTCGCGCGCCGATCTCGCCTTCGCGATCGCCGAGCGCCGCACGGGCGCCACCACAGTCGCCGCGACGATGATTGCCGCCGCCCGCGCCGGCATTCGCGTCTTTGCCACGGGCGGCATCGGCGGCGTACACCGCGGCGCTGAGGAAAGCTTCGACATATCGGCCGATCTCGAGGAACTGGCGCGCACCGGCGTCATCGTCGTCTGCGCCGGCGCCAAGGCGATCCTCGACATTCCGAAGACGCTGGAAGTGCTGGAAACCCGCGGCGTGCCCGTCGTCACCTACGAGAGCGAAGAATTCCCTGCCTTCTGGTCGCGCTCCTCGGGCATATCAAGCCCGCTGTCGCTGAACAGCCCGGCCGCCATCGCCAATTTCCAGACGGTGCGCGAACAGCTCGGCATCGACGGCGGCATGCTCATCGCCAACCCGGTGCCCGAGGCCGACGAGATCGCCCGCGAAGAGATGGAAATCTATATCGAGCGGGCGCTTGATAGCGCCGAGCGCGACGAAGTCACCGGCAAGGCGGTGACGCCCTATCTGCTCTCGACCATTTTCGACCTCACGGATGGCCAGAGCCTGAAGACGAATATTGCGCTGGTGGAGAACAATGCGCGGCTGGCGGCTGAGATTGCGGTGGCGCTGGGCGAGTAAGAGATAGTGGGAGGGCAAGAATGCCCTGGCAGATAGGGCGTGCCGTGCAAGCCCCCCTCTGCCCTGCCGGGCATCTCCCCCATAGGTGGGGAGATGGGCTGGGCGCACCGGCTTTCCTCAACAGTCAGCGTTGCAATCCGGCGAAACGGTAGAGAGGCGGGAGGAGCACGCCTCTTGTCGATCTCCCCACCTGTGGGGGAGATGCCCGGCAGGGCAGAGGGGGGTACCACACGGCACGACCTCTCTGACGGCCCCCTTCACCCGTCCAACGTTTCCTTCACCACCACAGCAAGCTGCTTCAGCGAAAACGGCTTCGGCAAAAACCCGAATTTTGACTCCGGCGGCAGGTTGCGGGCGAAGGCATCTTCGGCGTAGCCCGAGACGAAGATGAATTTCATGTCGGGATAGGACTTGCGCAGCTCGCGCAGCAGCGTCGGGCCGTCCATCTCCGGCATGACCACGTCGGAAACGACGATATCGACCTTGCCTTCGAGCTCTTCCATGATGCTGAGCGCCTCGACGCCCGAGCCCGCCTCGTGCACGGTGTAGCCGCGCGTTTCCAGCATGCGCTTGCCGCCACGGCGCACCGCCTCTTCGTCTTCGACGAGAAGAATGACCGCCGATCCCGTCAGATCCTCCGGCTGCTGCGCCGCTGGCGCCTCCGGCCGCATGCCGATCTCGGCAACGGCGCTATCGATCGCGCCTGCTTCGGCGGCAACCGCCGGCTCCGGGATGTGGCGCGGCAGGAAGACCCGGAAGGTCGTGCCTTTGCCGACTTCGGATTCCGGCTGGATGTAACCGCCCGATTGCTTGACGATGCCGTAGACCATGGCGAGGCCGAGTCCCGTGCCCTTGCCGACATCCTTGGTGGTGAAGAACGGCTCGAAGATCTTGTCCATGATCTCGGGCGCGATGCCGGTGCCGTTATCGGCGACTTCGATCAGCACCATGTCCTCGGCCGGCATGTAGGAATAGTTGAAGGCGGAGACCTCCGACGCTGTCAGGTTTCGGGTGCGCAGCGTCAGCGTGCCGCCCTCGGGCATGGCATCGCGCGCATTGACACAGAGATTGATCAGCACCTGTTCGAATTGCGAAAGGTCGGTTTTGACGGGCCAGAGATCGCGGCCATATTGCACGTCGAGCTTGACGTTAGTGCCGGAAAGCAGCCGGTCGACCAGCATGCGCAGGTCGCCGACGACATCCGTCAGGTTCAGCACCGAGGGCCGCATCGTCTGCTTGCGCGAGAAGGCGAGCAGCTGGCGCACCAGCACCGCGGCGCGGTTGGCGTTGCGCTTGATTTCCATCAAGTCGGCGAAGCTCGCATCGGCCGGTCGCGCCTGCAGCAGCAGATGGTCGGAGGAAAGCAGGATCGCCGTCAGCACATTGTTGAAGTCATGCGCGATGCCGCCGGCGAGCGTGCCGACAGCATTCATCTTCTGCGTCTGCGCCATCTGCGCTTCCAGCGCCTTCTGCTCGGTCACCTCGACGGCATAGACGATCGCCGCCTCCTCGGGCGCCTCGTCGCTCTGGTCGATGACGGCGTTGACGTAGAAACGGAAATAGCGCGCCTCGTCGGTGGGCGTGCGGGTATCGAGCGGCGCGATGTCGCCCTGCCGGTCCTTGGCCGCCGCCAGCGCCTCGGCAAGCTGCGGCCGGTCGCTTTCCTGCACGATGGTTTCGAGATGCGGCGCCTTTTCGAGATCGTCGCGCGAGACGACGCCGGAGAACAGCTTGAGGAACGGCGCGTTGGTCCGCAGGATGCGCCCGTCGCCGTCCACCGAGGCGATCGCCATCGGAGTGTTGTTGAAGAAGCGGGTGAAGCGCATGGCGGCGGCCGAAGCGGACTGGCCGCCGGCTTCGCTCTTTTCACGCCCCAGCACGATCGTCCGGCTTTCGCCGGGTGCGCCGTCGCGCATCGAGGTGACGCTGTGAATGATCTGCACCGGCAGGCTCTGGCCGTTGGTCTTGCGCAGGTCGAGATCGAGCGTCACCGTCTTTTTCAGGCCGGGCTCGGCCTGCACCGACTGGATCAGCGCCAGCCCCTCGCCCGCCACCACGTCGCCGATCGTCATCGAGCCCGGCACGAATTTGGTGAGGTCGAGCCCCAGCCACTCGGCAAGCGTTGCATTGAGATAGAAGATCTCGCCCTTCCTGCCGGCGGAGAAGAAACCGGCCGGCGCATGGTCGAGATAGTCGATCGCGTTCTGCAACTCCTTGAAGAAGCGCTCCTGGTCGTCGCGCTCGGTGGTGATGTCGGTGATCTGCCAGATCTGCAGCGGCTTGCCGCCGCTCTCCTCCTGATGCAGCAGCCGCGCCTTCAGCCGGTACCAATGGGCGCCGGAGCTGTTGCTGCCGGGGCCGACGGCGCGCAGCAGGCGGAACTCCTCGCGGCCTTCCTTGCCTTCGCGCAGGCCGTTGACCAGCCTGTAGAGCGCCTCGTTCGATTCGCGGTGGCGCGACAGCAGGGTTTCCAGCGTCTGCACCTCGGTCGCCTTGCGCGCGCCGGTCAGAGCGCCATAGGCGGCGTTGGCATAGATGATCCGGCCCTTTTCGTCGGTGATCAGCGTGCCGTCGGGATGACTGTTGAGGAAGGCGCGCGCCAGGCTGTCGGACTGACGCTGCGGCATCACCTCGATGAAGCCGATGACCGAGGATACCAGGAAGAAGATGCCGACCATGGCGAGCACGCCGAGACCGCCCAGCACGACCTCATTGTCGAGCGACCTCTTGAAGACGACAAAGCCGCCGGCGGCTGCGATCAGCACGAGAGCCAGCAGAAGAATGCGCAAGACCGTGCCAGAACGCCCCCCACGATCCACAAGCGGTGCGTTATAATCGTCGGCCTGACGCGGTTTCGTCATCTATTCCTCACATAAGCCCCTTCAGCTTCGTAGCACGAACACGAAGCGGGAATCAGGCACTCTTTCCTTCTTAGCAATTTGCCGCGTCGGCAAAAACACCGGTCGCCGGCAAGACTGCTTGAATTCACAGGCAACAGCGCCATCTGCCCCTGAACCCTGATGCGGCCGCCCGTGCGCAAGATCGCCGGGCGCCCCGGCAGCGGAACACGAAATCGCGTTCTCCCGTGACTGGACAGCACCGGCGGCCCTTGCCTAAGGAACGGAAAAGTCGTCAATATGTGCCGAATGTGAAAGGGAGTAAGTGATTATGTTGGATGATGTTGTCGGAGCTTATGGCAGCCGTTTTCTGCTTGCCGCCGGTGGCGTCGGCCTGGCGCTTCTCCTGCTCATCCTGGTGCTCTGGGTGATCCGCAGACGGGCGCCCTCGCCCTTCGTGCGCGGCGGCCGCAACCGCCAGCCCCGCCTGCAGGTTCTGGATGCCGCAGCTGTCGATACCCGCCGCCGGCTGGTGCTGGTGCGCCGCGACGACGTCGAGCATCTGATCATGATCGGCGGCCCGAGCGATATCGTCATCGAAAGCCGTATCCTGCCCGCAGCGGCGCAACAGCCGGAAAGCGCCGACCGTCCGCACCCCGTCGAGCAGCGCCCAATATCCGCGGCGCGCCCGGAAACCCCACCGGTTTCTCCGCCCCGCGCCCCAGTTGCAGCCCCGGTTGCAGTCCCAGTCGCCGCTCCTGCCGCAGCCCGCATCGAGCCGGAGCCTTCCTTCTCCGCGCCGGTTTCGCCGGAGCCGCGCCCGCGCCCCGAACCGCCAGCCCCGCCGGCCGTGGCGCCGCCGGTGGCGACGAGCCCTCTTCCGGCAAATCCCGTGACAGCGCCGCTGTCGGCCGAACGCGACATTCCTCCGCCTCCCCCGCCTCAGCCGCGCCCGCCGGAGCGTCCCGTCGCTTCCCCGATCGCGCAGCCCGCACCGTTCCACGATACTGCAAGTGCGGCCGAGATCCTCGATGCCGCCCGCCAGCGCGTGCTGCCGCAGCAGCGCATCGAACCCGAAATCTCTGCTCCATCTTTCCAGGGCACGCCGGCCGCCGCCCGCGCAGCACCCGGCGCAGCCGAGGACGATGCGGCCGCGCAGCCGGCAGCGGCGATCCGCGGTGATTTCCAGCGCGTGCTGGAAGAGGAGATGTCGAACAATCTGACGGCCGAGCGCATCGTCCCGGTGCCGGCAAACCAGCCCCCCCGCCAAGCCATACCGCAGCCGCAGCCGGGCAACCTGCCGCGCCGCGATCCCGATCTTGCCCCGATCACCGGCGCCGATACTGAGCTGCAGAAGGAAGTCGCCCGCATCTTCGGCGAAATGAGCGTCAATCGCGACAAATGAAGGCAAGACGCCCGCGTCACGCCGGGTTGCCGCACCTTCTCCCTCGCTATGAAGTTGCACAAAAGCCGCAATGCCGCGGCTTTTTCAGATTGCGAATGCCTCAGCTCTCCCCTTCATGCTGATCATTTGGTATCGATCGGGTGAAGAGCGTTGGCGCATCCGAGGTTGCACTTTGCCTAAGTAAACACCGGTCTCACTCCAGTTTCACCCGTACTGCCGCCCAGCGACGCGCTGGCGGCATGCGAACATGTTCATCGGGTGGTGGCGAGAGACCGGTTTGGCATTGTTATAATGTGCCACGGCAGGCGCCGCTGTCTCAGCTCTTCAGCCACCCGCAACATCGCCATACCGCGCCCGCAAGGGTTTTCTCATGCACCATCTCGATGGACTTCCGAACGGAAGACCAAGACGATATGTGCAAGACCCTTCGGGTCCGATGGACCATTATTCCCAAGACGGCGCCCCAGCCTTGGATTGCATGCGGCGGATGCGGCGGCCTGAGAGCCTTCCAATCCAGCGGCAAGATCCGGCTCAACGCCAACGGCCGCAAGCTGGATGCCTGGCTGATCTATAAATGCCTGGCCTGTGAAAGAACGTGGAACCGGCCGATCCTCGAGCGCCGCAATGTCAGCGACATCGATCCTGCCGTCCTTGAGGCGCTGCAGTCCAACGATCCCCACTGGATCCGGACCGAGACCTTCAATCTCGACGCTCTCCGGCGCAAATCGCTGCGTGTGGATGAGTTTGCCGAATTTGAAATCGCCAAGGAGATACAGCACGAAACTGCGAATTGGACGGGATTGGCCATCGAACTGACGGTTCCCGTCCCAACCAGCACACGCCTCGACCGCCTGCTGGCGTCCGAGCTGAAGCTTTCACGCGCGAAGCTGCAGGCTCTTCACGCGGAAGGCATGGTTCGGACGGATCCTGAGAAGGCAGACATCCTGCGCCGACGACTGAGGAACGGCACCCTCGTCACGATCGATCTCTCCATGGAGGCCGAGCGAGAGCGATGGTGGAAACCACTGGCGACAGGTAATTATGCAGTGGAGCAGTGATCGACGAACAAGCGCCGCGATCCGATCGCGGCGCTTGTCTGCTCTCATGTCTGCATGAAAACCATTATTCGTCGCGATAGACTTTTTCGCGGCGTTCGTGGCGCTCCTGCGCCTCGATCGACAGCGTCGCGATCGGGCGGGCGTCGAGACGCTTGAGGCCGATCGGTTCGCCGGTTTCCTCGCAGTAGCCGTAAGTGCCGTCTTCGATGCGCTGCAGTGCCGCGTCGATCTTGGAAATCAGCTTTCTCTGCCGATCGCGGGCGCGAAGTTCGATCGCCCGGTCGGTTTCCGACGACGCCCGGTCGGCGAGGTCGGGATGGTTTGCGCTTTCCTCGGCCAGATGGTCGAGGGTTTCACGCGCTTCTCTAAGGATATCATTTCTCCATGCAACCAGCTTGGTCCTGAAGTAGGCACGCTGGTTTACGTTCATGAACTCTTCCTCTTCCGAGGGAACGTAATTGCTAAGATCGATCTTCTCACTCAACGCGATTCTCCTGAAGAACATCTCATCTGGGCGGGTGTATATCCCAAGCGCTAGCCGCGGTTCAAGCCAAATACGACAGGTAAACAGATTTTTAAATCTGTTACAATTTTAGGCTAACGACCTATTTTGTCATGGTTATTCCGGCCGCCAATTTTCTCTTCGCCTTCAAAACGCCGGTTGTCAGCCACGTTTTGCGCCATTGCGGCATGGCTGGCGATTGACGGCGGCCGATTGCAACCGCTACTGAAAAGACCCGCCCGATCCTGGATTTTGCCCATGACCGTACCGCTGCCTCCGCCGAACCGCATCTATCTCCTGCGTCATGCCGAGGCCGCCTGGGCCGAACCCGGGCAGCGCGATTTCGACCGGCCGCTCAACGAAAAGGGCTTCGGCGATGCGGAGATCATCGCCGACAAGGCCGCCGACAAGGGCTACCGCCCCGATCTTCTGATCAGCTCGACGGCGCTGCGCTGCCGCGACACCGCCGGCGCCGTGCACCGGGCAATCGGCGTTGCCCTCGACGTGCGTTATGTCGATGCGCTCTACAACGCCACGGTCGACACCTATCTCGAAATCGTCGATGCGCAGGATGAGGCAGCCGTCATGCTGGTCGGCCACAATCCGACCATGGAGCAGGCGCTGGAGGCGCTGATCGGCCATGAGGCGATGGCAAGCGCCCTTCCCGGCGGCTTCCCGACGGCGGGCCTTGCCGTCGTCGATTACGACGCTGTCGCCGCCGGCTGGCGCCTCACCGATTTCGTGGTCGTCTGAAAGCTTTCGCGCCGCGTCTTTTTCAGGCGACGCGCCCTTCCTATATTGCCGGCAGTCACCAACCGGAATTGCGCCTTGCCGCCACGCCTGACATCCTTTGCCGATGACGCCCGCATCGCCCTCGACAATCTCGCCGACCGGGCGAGCGGCCTCGTCAATCCGACCCTGCGGCTCGGCGTCACCGGCCTCTCGCGCTCCGGCAAGACGGTCTTCATCTCCTCACTGGTTCACAATCTCCTGCATGGCGGCCGCCTGCCGCTGTTCGAGCCGGTGCAGTCGGGCCGCGTCTCGGCGGTGCGTCTGGAGCCGCAGCCCGACGATGCCGTGCCGCGCTTTCAGTATGAGGACCATATCCGTGCGCTGGTGAAGGACCGTATCTGGCCGGATTCGACCCGCGCCATCTCGGAGCTGCGCATCACGCTGGATTATCAGAGCGCCAGCGGCTGGAACCGGCTGTTTTCGCCCGGCCGCCTGTCGATCGACATCGTCGATTATCCCGGCGAATGGCTGCTCGACCTGCCGCTGCTCGGCAAGGATTACCGCACCTTCAGCGAGGAAACGATCGCACTGGCGAAAACCGGCATCCGCTCCGAGCTGTCGCGCGGCTGGCTGGCGCTGACGCATGCGGCCGATATCCAGGCCGGCGCCGACGAGATGGTCGCCCGCGACCTCGCCACCGCCTTTGCCGATTATCTCAAGGCCTGCAAGGCCGACGAACGCTCGCTCTCCACCCTGCCGCCCGGCCGCCTGCTGCTGCCCGGCGATCTCGACGGTTCGCCGGCACTGACCTTCGCGCCGCTGGCCTTGCCGGCGGACGGCCGTCCGGGGCGCAACTCGCTCTGGACGATGATGGAGCGGCGTTACGAGGCCTATAAATCGGTCGTCGTCAAACCTTTCTTCCGCGAGCATTTCGCCCGCATCGACCGGCAGATCGTGCTGGTGGATGCGCTGCAGGCGATGAACCGCGGCCCCGAAGCGGTCCAGGATCTGGAACGCGCACTGACCGATGTGCTCGCCTGTTTCCGCCCCGGCACCAATTCGCTGCTGTCCTCGCTGCTCGGGCGCCGCATCGACCGCGTGCTGGTCGCCGCCACCAAGGCCGATCATCTCCACCATGAAAGCCACGACCGGCTGGATGCGCTCACCCGCCGACTGGTGGATCGCGCCATCGACCGCATCGGCATGGCGGGCGCGGGCATCGATGTCATGGCGCTCGCCTCCGTGCGCGCCACCCGCGAGGCATCGGTCAAGCGCGACGGTCATGAACTGCCTGTCATCGTCGGTACGCCGATGGAGGGCGAAACCATCGCCGGCGAGCGTTTCGACGGCCAGAGAAAGACCGCGATCTTTCCCGGCGACCTGCCGGAGGATCCGGAGAGCCTGTTTGACCGTATCGCCTCGGGTGTAACAGGCCTGCGGCTGCCCGATGTCAATGTCGTCAGGTTCCGCCCGCCGCAGCTCGAGGAAACCGGCGGCGGCATCAAGCTGTCGGTGCCGCATATCCGCCTCGACCGCGTCATGCAGTTCCTGTTCGGAGACCGTCTCGCATGAGCAAGCCCCCCTCCGAGCCGCCACGCCGCCCGCCCGCCGTCTTTACCTATGAGGACGAGGCCACCGAGCGCCATGACAACGGCCGCCGGGGAGAACAGCGGCGCAGGCCGGAAAGCTTCTCCGAAAACATCGTCGTGACGGCGGATGAGGACGATCCCTTCCTCAATCCCGACAAGGATCTGAGCGCAGTGCCCGTGGCAACGCCGCTGAGACGCCGGACCTCTTTCGGCAAGATCGCCGCCGGTGCCTTCGGCATCCTGCTGTCACTTGGCATCGGCCTCTGGACCGATAGCCTGGTTCGCGATCTCTTCACCCGCGCCGACTGGTTGGGTTATGCGGCGCTTGCCGTGCTCGCGGTCGGCCTCCTCGCCGTGCTTGCCCTCGTCATCCGCGAGGCATCAGGGATGATGCGCCTTGCCGCCGTCCAGGCGATCAAGGCCGAAGCGGAAGCCGCGATGGTCGAAACCCGGCCGGCAAAGGCGCGCGCCGTCGTCGCCCGCCTGACCACGCTGCTTTCGGCCAATCCCGAGACATCGAAGGGCCGTGCCACGCTGAAGGCGACGGAAGGCGAGGTCATCGATCCCCCGCATCTGATTGCGCTCGCCGAACGGGAATTGCTCGCGCCGCTCGACCGCAAGGCCCGCGCCCTGATCGTCAACGCCTCCAAGCGCGTCTCGATCGTCACCGCCGTCAGCCCGCGCGCCGTGGTCGACCTGCTCTATGTGCTCTATGAGTCCGTGCGCCTCATCCGCGCCATGGCCGAGCTTTATGGCGGCCGCCCCGGCACGCTCGGCATGTTCCGTCTGCTGCGCGACGTGCTGGCGCATCTGGCGGTCACCGGATCGATCGCCGTCGGCGACAGCCTCGTGCAGCAGGTGCTCGGCCATGGGCTGGCCTCCAAGCTCTCGGCCCGATTGGGCGAAGGCGTGATCAACGGCCTGATGACCGCCCGCATTGGAATCGCGGCGATGGATCTCTGCCGCCCGCTCGCCTTCCATGCCCTGAAGCGGCCGGGAATCGGCGATTTCATCGGCGACCTCACGCCCTCCATGTCGCCGCGCGGCAACACTCCCTGAGAGTCGAAGCAATTCCGCACACTTTGCCACCCCTAACGGAATGTTGGCGAAATTGCAGCAGATTCAAGGCTCTAATGGCGACAAGCTAAAATCCGGACCGCGCGAAACCCCTGTATTCCAGCGCATTTCGGCACGATTGAAAGGAAGGATTAACCATTCTTCGGCAAGACTTGCAGCCAGTTCGTGAGTGGTGTTTGCCAAGGAAAATCCATGTATTCGCGCAAGTTTCTCATTATATGCGGTCTGGCCGCCGCTGCATTGTCTCCCGTCGCAGACGTCGCTCCGGCAGCCACCGCTGCAACCCGTGACAAGGCCTTCTTCGATTCCGTCGCCGGCTCCTGGAAGGGCCCGGGCGAAATCGTCGCCGGCAAGTACAAGGGGACGAAATTCACCTGCAACCTGATCGGCGAGCCGACAGGCGACAGTGGCGCCGGCATCAAGCTCGACGGGACCTGCCGCGTCGGCGTCTTCAAGCAGCCGATGACCGCGGTCATCTCGCAGTCGGGCTCGACCTACAAGGGCAAGTTCCTCGACGGCGCCGCCGGCAAGGGTCTTGACGTCGTCTCCGGCGCCGTCAGCGAGGATACCGTCGTCGTCGGCATCAACCGCGCCAAGCTGAACGGCGCGATGATCGCCCGCGTGCGTGACGACAAGACGATGAACGTCACCGTTTCGGTCAAGGTCGAAAGCCAGATGATCCCGGTCATCGGCCTGACGCTGACCCGCCAGGTCGATGAGATGGCCGTCGGTTCCATCCAGTAGATAAATCGCACCATGGATTCTCCTGAAGCGGCGGGTTTCCCGCCGTTTTCCGTTTCAGAATCTCCGCCTCAGCTCTGGAGCCACCAGTCGCGGCTGTTATCGGCGACTTCGATGCCCGCCACCTCCGCACCCGACAGCCAGGCGCTGATCGCCCTGCCCTTGACGAAAAGGTCCGGCGCGATATCGGCAAGCGGCATCAGCACGAAACCGCGATCGGTCATGCGCGGATGCGGCAGTTCCAGCCGCGGCGCCTCCTGGATGACGTTGCCATAGGTCAGCACGTCGATATCGAGTGTGCGCGGCCCCCAGCGCTCGATACGTTCGCGTTTCATCTCCCGCTCGATCGACAGGCAGACATCGAGCAAAGCCTCGGGCTCCAGCCTGGTTTCGACGGCGGCGCAGGCGTTGAAGAAGAAGGATTGGTCGGTCTTGCCCCAGGGCGGCGTGCGATAGAGCCGCGAGACCGCCCTAACCCGGCAGTCGTCACGTGCGTCCAGCCGCTGCAGTGCGGCGGCCATCGCCTTCACGGGATCGCCGATATTGCCGCCGAGCCCGAGTGTGGCGGATTGCCATGCGGTCTCAGGCAAAGTGCTCAACGCTCACCTGCACGAAATCGAGCACGCCGGGCACCGGCGCGTTCGGCTTGCGCACCGTGATCTTCGCTCGCCGAACCTGCGGGAATGTCTCGCAGAGCCCTTTGGCAATATCGAGCGCCAAGGCCTCGATCAGGTAGCGGCGCTTGCCGGTGACGATCTGCTCGATCACCGTGAAGGCGATGCCGTAATTGACGGTATCGTCGATCGAATCGCTTTTCAGTGCCTCGCCGGCGACGACATCGAGCTCGGCATCGACGAAGAAGCGCTGGCCGAGGAATTCCTCCTCGTCATGCACGCCGTGGCGCGCGAAGAAGGCGCAGTTCTGCAGCGTGATCGTGTAGGTGGTCATGTCGGCCGCTTCCTCTCGAATTCCTGGCGCGCATTCAGCATAGCATCGGCGATATCGAGCGCATCCCTGTTGATTGCGACATTGTGCACCCGGAAAATCGCAGCCCCTTGAAGCCTGAGCAGGGCGCTGGTCGCAGCCGTCGCCGCATCCCTGTCTGCCGCCTCACGCCCCGTCACCGCGCCGAGGAAGCGCTTGCGCGACGTCCCGGCAAGCAGCGGCAGGCCGAAGCGGGAAAGTTCGGAAAACCGCGCCATCAGTTCGAGGTTCTCCTCCGCCGTCTCCTTGGCGAAGCCGAAGCCCGGATCGAGCACGATGCGCTCGCTGTCGACGCCGGCTGCCTGGGCGATCTCGAGCGATCGTTTGAGAAAATGCACCTGATCGGCAATCACGTCGGGAAGCTTCGCCCGGTCGCGGCCGGTATGCATGATGCAGAGCCCGGCCCCGGTCGCCGCCGCGATGTCGGCGATATCGGGCTCCCTCTGCAGCCCGAAGACGTCGTTGACGATATGGGCGCCGGCGCTGACCGCAAGCCGCGCCGTCTCGGCGCGATAAGTATCGATCGAGATCAGCGCCTGGGTGCGCCCGCGCAGCGCCTCGATGACCGGCAGCACACGCGCCTGCTCCTCGGAAGGGCTGACGGCAGCGGCGTTCGGCCGGGTCGATTCGCCGCCGATATCGATAATCCCGGCACCCTCGCTCACGGCCCGAAGCGCATGTTCGACCGCCGCATCGAAGGTTTCGAAGCGTCCGCCGTCGGAAAAAGAGTCCGGCGTCACGTTGATGATCGCCATGATGAGAGAACGGCGGCCGAGTTCGATCTCCCGGCCATGGCCCACACGCCATAAACTGCCTTCGAACCCTGTCACCAGACTTATCCCATCGATCGCGAAAAAAGCGCCATCCGATATTGCGCTTGCGGTGGCTATGCCCCAAGCTCCGGTCGATTTCAACACGGGTTGCGTTCAGAATGCCGCTTGCAGTGCGTTATATGGTCCTTCCTCTCGCCTTTTCCATTGCTCTTTCGGTCTGCAGCCCAGTGCAAGCAGAAGTGATTGCATCGAAAAGCTATTCCTATTTCGACATTCGCGGCAAAACCGCGGATGAGCTCGACCGCGAACTCAGCCGTCGCGGCCCGACGTCGAGCGGTTCCTCGGCGCGCCATCCCGGCGCAACGAAGATCCGCTTCGGTGGTGAAGCCACCTATATCCAGGATAACGGCCGCTGCCGCGTCGGCAACGTCAAGGTCACGGTCCACACCCAGATCATCCTGCCGCGCTGGAACAGCCGCAAGGGCGCCAGCAGGGAGCTGTCGGTGATCTGGGACGCCCTGTCGAGCGATATCAAGCGCCACGAGGAACGCCATGCCGAAATCGCCCGCGATCAGGCCCGCGCCATGGAACGCGCCATCCGCGCCCTGCCGCAGCAGCGCAGCTGCGAGGCCATGCAGGAACTCGTCTCGGGCGAATCAGCTCGCGGTATAGAGGAGCACGATCGGCAGCAGGCGCGATTCGACCGTGTCGAGGCGGTCAATTTCCAGAAGCGCATGCTGAGATTGCTGAACAATCGAATCAACGGCCGAGCCGGCGCAAAATAAGGCTTTTTCAGTCTGGTTGCGAGCGGAAAACCTTAGCTGCACAACGAAACTTGTGCGAAACTTGCACCCTCCCCAGTGATTTAATGGTCATTTTTCATCCTGGCAGACTCAACCGGAACGCGTTAATATGAACACATTCGAAAGTGCAGCTACGGCATCTGCTCTTTCATCGCTGGGTTCTCCTGGCGCGTTCCGAAGCCGCGGATGTTCCTCCCTCATCCGTAGGTAATGCGCCCGCCTCGCCTCGCTCGCACCAGCGCGCGAGGCGTCTTTTTCTGGACCCTATTCCGGCGAAGGTGAAGCGCAGGCGCTTAAGCCTGGCGTTCCGGCACGTGCACCACGAGGCCGTCATAGACAGCCTTCATGCGGATCTGACAGGACAGCCGCGAGTTCGGGCGCACGTCGAAGGCGAAGTCGAGCATATCCTCTTCCATCGCTTCCGGCTGGCCGACCTGCTCGGTCCATGCCTCGTCGACGTAGACATGACAGGTCGCGCAGGCGCAGGCGCCGCCGCATTCAGCCTCGATGCCGGGCACCGAATTGCGCACGGCATTCTCCATGACGGTGGAGCCTTGGTCGACGTCGAGGTCGAAGCGCGTGCCGTCGAAGGCGACGATGGTAAGTTTGGGCATCAGGACTATTTCCGGTCTTCAAATGATGGGCGGATTTTCTTCCGACAATTCGACGCGTCAGTCAACATCGGGAAAGTCGCCCTAACCTTGCAGATCGGGCCTTCGCCCGCCGTCTTCAAAGCGTCATGCAGGACGTCGCAAAAAGACCCGAGGTTCCGCAATGGAACAACGGGTCTCATTCGAACACATCTCAAACCGGGATCAGCCGCGGCAGAGTTTCAGGATGAAATTCTCGGCGTCGATGACGGCGGCACCGAGCGCAGCCGTTGACCCGGCGTCACCGCCGGTTTCCTCGACGGCCTCGGCCGTCTGCGACACGCGGAAGGCGCCGACCGAGCTTGCCGCGCCCTTCAGGCGGTGCGCGGCCGCGCCGACGCGGATGGTTTCGCCGCTGGCAATATCCTGCAGACATGCGCGAGCCTGGCGCGCAAACATCTGAAGGACTTCGATTTCCAGCGACTTGTCGCCCATCGTCTGCTTGGCGAGATGGACGAGATCGATCGGCCGAACCTTCGAGGGACAGGGTCCCTTTGCATTATCCGGCGCCTCGAATACGATGTTCAATGCTGCCATCTGAGCTGCCATTGCCAATTCTCCCGTCTCGTGTCGTGCGCAGTTGCAACAGTTCTGCGCCGGGAGGGTGGCCATCACGTTAAATTCCGGCACAGTCGGGGCGGAAATCTCGCCATATGGTTAACATCCGTTAAATATCCCTAAATTATTGGTTTTTAAGCGGTGCCGCGGATTTAAAGATGTTAACAACAGGTTAACGAGCCTTGAATCTCAAACCTTCATTAATTGTGTGAAGAGCCCAGATGTGTCACTACGATACTGGTGGAGCGGGTTTATGGTACGCGCCTTTGCCGAGCGAGTGGATAATGGTAGTGTTTTGATACCTTCCGTTTGAAAAAGCGGCTATCTACTCTGAAATGACATGCTTATCCGTCCGTCGTTGGGATGGAAGGCTGGAACGGCAAAGTTGTTCCCCGGGTGAGGCGGAAGCCCGGGATTGCGCTGCCGGACCGGCCGACAGTAATGAGGCATAACCAATGGCGAACAACAAATATAACGAGTCGATTGAGGACAAGGCGTTCAAGGCATTGGACGAGGCGCTCCAGATCGACTTCGGCAAAGATAACGTGCCGTCTCGCCGCGGCGACGCGCCTGAGGCCCCGGAGGCTAATGTGTCTGATCCATCGAATGCGCGTAACCAGCAGGCCCAGGAAGAAGCGCAGCGCCGCAACCGCCGCAGCGCCGGGGCCGAGCAGGCTTCCAGGGGGCCGGCCTTCACGCCCGCCAACGATGCCAGCCGCAACACGCCCGCCTCGATCCTGAAATCCTTCGACGGCGCCTCCAGCCGCTCGGCGGTGCGCACCGCCACGCTGTTCTCGGTGCTCTGGGTCATGGGCGGCCTCGGCCTGATGTCGCTGCTTTATGGGCCGCAGATCTGGCAGATCCGTTCGCTCGCCGATCTCGTCGCCCTGCCCGGCGTCATCGCCGGCCTCGTCGGCATCATTATCCCGGTGATGATGTTCTATGCTTTCGCCATCATGATCGCCCGCGCCCAGGACATGCGCAATGCCGCCCGTTCCATGGCGGAGGTGGCATTGCGCCTGGCGGAGCCGGAAACCATTGCCTCCGAGCGCATCATGACCGTCGGCCAGGCCGTCCGCCGTGAGGTCTCGGCCATGAATGAAGGCATCGAGCGCACCATCGCGCGTGCCTCCGAGCTGGAAACCCTCGTCCATTCCGAAGTCAATGCACTTGAACGCTCCTATGCCGACAACGAGCTGCGCGTCCGCGGTCTCGTCCATGAACTCGGCTCCGAGCGCGAGGCGATCGTCAACCATGCCGACCGCATCCGCACCTCGATCGGCAGCGTCCACGACCAGTTGAAGGAAGAGCTGTCGCTTGCGACCGAAGAGATCGCGGTACGGCTCTCCACATCGGGCGAAGCCTTTGCCTCGCTGATCGATACGCGCGCTGCGACGATTCTGGAAAAATCCGACAACGCCCTGCAGTCGATAGGCAGCCTGCTCGCCGCCAAGACCGACAGCCTGTTGCAGACGTTGAACGCGTCGGGCTTCGCGCTCGCCACCGAATTCGACAACCGCCTCGAAGCGCTCTCCGTCAACCTCAACGACCATGGCGAAAAGCTGCTCAGCCAGTTCGAGACGCGCGCCTCGACCATGGACAGCAGCACCGAGAAGCTGAATGCCGCGCTGCACGAGCGCACGCAGCAGCTCAGCGAGATCCTGATCGCCCGCACCCGCGAGATCAATGAGAGCCTGACATCGGGCGAACGCACCATCGGCGGTACGCTCGACGACGTGCTGTCGAAGCTGAACAGCGCACTCGATGAAAAGGGCGCGAGCTTCCGCCAGAGCCTGCAGAGCACCGCTGACGACGCCGTCATGGATCTCGACGTCCGTTCCGGTTTCTTCGAAGAGCGGCTGCAGACGACCGTTGCCCAGCTGTCCACCGCCTTCGACGAACGCGTCGCCGAATTCACCAGCGCCTTCGACAAACGCACCGGTTCGCTCGACACCAAGCTGATGGAAAGCCTCGCCCGCATCAACGAGACGCTGACCGGCGGCTCGGAATCGATCGACGGCATCCTGAGTTCCAGCATCGACCGGCTCGGCTCCTCGATGACCGACCAGTCGCTGGCGCTCGCGACCGCGCTGGCCACCGGCCATGAAATGCTGGAAAGCTCGCTCGGCACCCGGGCGGACGAAATCACCACCGTGCTCAGCAGCCGCACCGGCGAATTGACCTCGGCGCTGCAGAGCGCCACCTCAGACCTCGCGCTGGCGCTTGCCTCAGGCACCTCCGATCTGCAGAACAATCTTCAGGCCCGCTCGGCCGAATTCCGCGACACGCTGCGCACCACCACCACCGACCTGACGACCGCCGTTGCCGCCGGTACCGAACAAGTGACCGCAGCCTTCGGCGGCCGCGCCGAGGAACTGAGCGGCGTGCTTGCGGCGCGCGCGGCAGAGATCACCGAGGCGCTCGGCACGGCTCACGGCCGCATCGACAGCGTCATGGCAGAGCGTGGCGGTGCACTGGTCGAGGCGCTCACCACCCATCACGGCCGCTTCGAAGAAGCGTTGACATCACGCGCCGACGCCATCATCGACGCGGTCTCCGGCACCCATGACCGGCTTGCCGAGACGCTCGACGAGAGGGCGATGGCGCTCGCCATCTCCCTGAACGAGAGCCAGGCCCGCATCGAGGATACGCTTGAGACCCGCTCCGCGGCCCTGCTGAGCGCCGTCTCCGGCACGCATGATCGCCTGTCCGAAACGCTCGATGAAAAGGCAATGGCGCTCGCCATTTCGCTCAACGAAAACCAGGCCCGCATCGAAGATACGCTCGAGACCGGCTCCGCGGCCCTGCTGAATGCCGTCTCCGGCACCCATGATCGCCTGTCCGAAACACTGGACAGCAAGGCGACCGCCCTTACGACCTCGCTCGACGAGCGGCATGCCCGCATCGAGGATGCGCTGGGATCGCGTGCCGAGGCGCTGCTGAACACCGTGTCCGGCACGCGCGACCGTCTTGCCGAGACCCTCGACGAAAAGGCGGCGGCCTTCGCCATCTCCTTGAACGAGAGCCAGGCCCGCATCGAAGACACGCTCCAGACCCGCTCGGCGGCTCTGCTGAACGCCGTCTCCGGCACCCATGACCGCCTGTCCGAGACGCTGGAAGGCAAGGTGGCAGCTTTCGCCACCGCGCTGAACGAAGGCCAGGCCCGCATCGACGAGACGCTCGAAAGCCGCTCCGCAGCCCTGCTGAACGCCGTCTCCGGCACCCATGACCGCCTGTCCGAAACGCTGGACGAAAAGGCGATGACGCTCGCCATCTCGCTGAATGAGAGCCAGTCACGGATCGAAGACACGCTCGAAGCGCGCTCCGAAGCCTTCCTCAAGGCCGTGTCCGGCACGCATGAGCGGCTTTCGGAAACGCTCGATGAAAAGTCGGCAGCCCTCGCCGCCTCGCTTAACGAAGGTCAGAGCCGCCTGCAGGACACGCTTGACAGCCGCTCGGAATCCTTCCTCAGTGCGGTCTCCACTACCCACGACCGCCTGTCCGAGACACTCGACGACCGGGCAATGGCGCTTGCCATTTCGCTGAACGAGAGCCAGAGCCGCCTCGAGGAAACCCTCACCTCAGGCGCCGATGCCATCACCCAGGCGGTCTCCGGCACGCATGACGGCCTGAACGGTGTGCTCGACCGGAAAGCTGCGGCCATCGCCTCCTCGCTGAATGAGGGCCAGGCCCGCCTCGAGGAAGCCCTGGTGCACCGCACCGCCGCGATCATCGGTGCCGTAACGGCAACGCACGACAGGCTGACCGACACGCTCGACGAAAAGACCATGGCGCTCGCCATTTCGCTCGACGACAACCAGAGCCGCTTCGACAGCGTGCTCGAAGCGCGCAGCAACGCCATCATGGAGGCCGTCTCCGGCGCCGAGTCGCGCGTCGCCGGCGCCTTCACCGACAAGACCGATGCTATCCGCGCCGCTTACACCGACAATCAGCAACGGCTCGAAAATGCGCTTTCCGAGCATAGTGCCGCCCTTTCCGGCGTTCTCAATGCCGGCGGCGCTCGCTTCGAGGATCTCGTCGGCGGCCTGACCGGCCGCATCGAAGGTCGTCTGAGCGATGCCCATGCGCGGCTCGGAGGCCTCGCCGACGAGGCCGCGGCGCGTATCGAAGGCGGGCTCACCTCTGCCCATGAGCGCATCCGCACGACGCTTGAAGATCGCGCCAATGCCATCGACCTGTCGCTGAACCAGGCCCATGCGCTTATCAACGATACGCTGACGGAACACGCGACCAGCATCGGCACCTCGGTGGCGACGAGCGTCAGCATGCTCGAAATGTCGCTGGAGGACCGTGAAGCCTCGATCCGCCAGGCTATCGATGCCAGCGCCCAGACGTTGGAAGAGCGCATGCATGCCGGCGCCGGCCAGATCGCCGGCCGCTTCCAGGAGGCGGCAAATGCGATTTCCACCTCCACGCAGAATTTCTCCGCCCAACTCGATCAGTCTGTCGAAAGCCTGACCGGCCGTTTTGAAGAAACCGGATCGCGGGTGGAATCCGGTCTTGCGGCGATCGAGACCCGCATCAGCAACGGCGTCGGCGGTGTCGCCGAAAGGGTCGAAGCCGCCAGCGGCCAGCTCTCCGGCGTGCTTGCCGACGGCATCTCCCGTATCAGCGCGCTTAGCGACGACGCCAACCGGCGTATCACCGCGACGCTCGAAGGCAGCGCCGCAAACCTCACCCAGGCGATCGACAGCCGCGCCGCCAATCTGGCCGAGACGCTCGACAGCCGCGCTACAACCCTGACCGGCGCCATCGACGGCCGCACCGCCAGCCTTGGCGAAACCCTCGACCGCGGCAATGAACGCATCGAGGAACGTCTCTCCACCATGGACCGTGCGTTGACCGTCGGCCTCGATGCCGTCAACCGCACCATCGAAGGCAAGGCCGCCGGCCTCGCCTCGACGCTGCGCAGCGCGGTTGCCGAAGCGGCTCAGGGAATGGAAGGCGAAGCGACCAGAACCACCGAACTGCTCGGCAAGACCGGCCAGCAATTCGCCCTGGATCTCAATGCCAAGAGCGACGAATTCACCCGCACCATGGATGAGCGCTCGTCGCAGATCGTCACCCGCGTCGCTGAGGCCCAGAGCAGGCTCGCAAGCCAGGCCGCTGCAGTCGCCCAGACCTTCTCGGAAGCCGGCAACGCCATCGTCAACAAGGTTGCCGAGGCCGAGACCATCGTCGGCACACAGGTCAATGCCATCTCCAAGGCGCTGTCGGATGCCGGCCAGTCTCTGGAGACGCGCGGCGACGCCATCCGCTCGACGCTGTCGGGGGCCGGCAGCGAGATTTCGGCGACCATGGCGGATGTCGATCGGGCGCTCGAAGCCCGCAGCAGCGCTATCCGCTCCAATCTCGAAGAGCGTGCCCGCGAGATCGATACGACCTTCTCCGAGATCGACCGGGCGCTCGAAGCGCGCGGCAATTCGATCCGCGCGACGCTGGACGAGCGCACCCGCGACCTCAACTCGATGCTGGCGGGCCGTTCGGTCGAACTGACGCGCATCCTCGACGAAACCGCCCGTCCGATCATCGACCGCTACACCGATGCCGGCGAGCAGGCCGCCGCCCGCATCACCGCCGCGGCCAACCTCAGCGCCGATCGTCTGCGCGCCGAAAACGAAGCGCTCGCCAGCGCCGTTGCCGCCCGCACCGAGAATGTCGCCAATGCCGTCAGCGCCATCGAGAACAGCCTGGTCGGCAACGTCAACGGCCTCGTCGAGCGCATGTCGGAAAGCAGTGCGGCGATGGCGATGATGATGAACCGCGCCGCCGAGCAGCTGGCCAGCGTCGACGGGCGTCTCGGCGAAACCACGACGCGCTTTGCCGACTCCGCCACCAAGGCTGCCGAGATGGTCAACGCCTCGACCCGGCTTCTCGAAGGCAAGGTCGATCGTCTTTCCGACATTTCGGGCCAGACGCTCTCGCAGGTCGGCGGTATCATCGGCCGCTTCGACGAACACTCCAAGGTCCTGACCCAGGCCTCGCAGCTTCTCGGCGCCGCCCAGTCCAACCTCGCCTCGACGCTCGAGGAGCGCGAAGGCGCGCTGCAGACGCTCTCCGTCAGCCTGGTCCAGCGCTCCGACGAGATCGAAAACACCATGCGCGGCCTCGGCGGCATGATCGAGAGTGTGTTCGAGCGGGCGGAGCAGCGCTCCAACCAGGTCACCGGCAACCTGCGCCAGGGCGTGCAATCCTCCTTCGCCGATATCGGCCGTATTCTCACCGAAACCGAGAAGCGCGCCCAGGAAGCCGCCGAGACGATGCGCGAGGCGATCACCCGTGCCGGCGAGGAGGCCAATACGACGATCGACGGCACCTTCGCCAATGTCGAGCGCCGCTCCGGCGATCTCTCCAACCGTATTCGCGGCGGTCTGACGGCCTCGCTGTCGGAAGTCGAGCGCATGCTCGGCGAAGCCGGCCGCGCCTCCGACGGTGCCGCCCAGAACATGCGCGAAGCGTTGCGCGAGGCGATCGATGATGCCGTCGGCCGCTTCTCCGGCGCCACCGATGACATCCGCCGCTCCGCCGCCGACATCCGCAACGAGCTCGACGCCACCCGCGCCGAATTGAAGCGCGGCGCCTTCGACCTTCCCGAGGAAGCCAAGGAAAGCGCTTCGGCCATGCGCCGGGCCGTCGCCGAGCAGATCAAGGCGCTGCAGGACATCTCCCAGCTCGTCGGCCGCTCCAGCCAGCAGCTTGAGATCTCCGAGCCCGTCGCCCGCACGCTCGCCCAGGCGCAGCCGGCCCCGCGTCCCGCCCAGCCCCCCGCAAGCCAGCCAGCCGCAAGCCAGCCGGTCGCAGCCCAGCCGCAGCAACCGGCCGCGCGTCCGCCGATCGAAGCCACGGGTCTGCGCGGAACGATCGCCCCGTCTGCACCGGCTGCCGCCCCCCAGCGCGCCGCTCCGCAGCCTGCCCCCACCCGTCAAGAGCCAAGCCGTCAGGAAGTAGGCCGCCAGGAACCGGCCCGCCCTGAAAGCGGCGGCTGGATCAGCGATCTCCTGCGCGGTGCATCGCGTGAGGAGGCCGCCGACGAGGCGTCTGCCCGTACCCCGGCCCGCCCGGCGGAAACCGCCGCACCGGCCGCGCGCAGCAATGACAGCCGCAATCCGCGCCACGTCGTCGAATCGCTGAACTCGCTCTCGGTCGATATCGCCCGCGCCATCGACCACGACGCCTCGGTCGATCTCTGGCGCCGTTACCAGCGCGGCGAGCGCGATGTCTTCACCCGCCGCCTCTACACGCTGAAGGGCCAGCAGACTTTCGACGAAATCAAGCGCAAATATGATCGCGAACCGGAATTCCGCACCGCCGTCGACCGCTATATCGGCGATTTCGAAAAGCTGCTCGCCGACGTCGCCCGCACCGACCCGAACCAGACTGTCACACAGTCCTACCTGACCTCGGATACGGGCAAGGTCTACACCATGCTCGCCCATGCCGCCGGCAGGCTCAGCTGAGTTTGCCGATCTGAACTGAAGTTGAGGGAAAGCCGATTGAACATGTGTCAGGCGGCTTTTCTCGTATTATACCAATGCGACTAAATCACTCTGCCGACAAGCAAGGAAACTTCCCCCGAATGACCCAGGCGCTTCTGATCATCGACGTGCAGAATGCGATCCTCTCCGGAAAAGCCTCACCGGAGCGGCAGCCTCGGATTGATAGCGCACTCGACGAGACCGTCGCGCGGCTGGCCGCGCTTCAAGAAAAAGCCCGGCAGGCGGGCGCGCCGGTCGTGCTGGTTCAACATGACGGCGATAGCGGCCATCGACTGGCCGTCGGCACGCCGGGATGGGCGCTACGCCAGGAGATTGCGCCGGAACCAGGCGAGGTCGTCGTGCGCAAGAAAAGCGCCGACTCCTTCTTCGAAACCGACCTTGCCGAACGCCTGAACGAACGCTCGGTCACCCACCTCGTCATCGGCGGCTGCATGTCGCAATTCTGCGTCGACACGACGGTCAGGCGCGCCGTGTCGCTCGGATTTGACGTGACGCTGATTGCCGACGGTCATACCACCGGCGATACGGCGACCCTCACCTTCTCCGAGATTGTCGCCCATCACAATGAAACGCTCGACGGTTTCGATGCGGGCAAGGCGACGGTGCAGATCCGCCCCGCCGCCGACATTGCCTTTTCTTAAAGCTCTGCAATCCCGACCTGAAATCAAATCGGAAGCGGACGATCAATTCCCCAGCCTGACGATCAGCGCATCGACGATCTCTTGCACGTTCTTCGCGGCCGTATCGACAACGATCGGCCCCTGCCCCCAGTCTTCATAGACGTGCTCGACGATTTGCTGCCATGTCGGTTTGACAAGACCTTCGACATCGGTCTTACGCGTCTCGGCCCGGCGGCGGTGCTCGATCTTGTCGGAGCAGATCACCTCGACCTCGACCGCGGTCACTCCAGACCGTGCTGCCACCGCCAGCCAGGCGTCGCGGGTTATGTCAAGCGGATTGACCGAGTCCGCGATCACCACGCTGCCGAGCGTCAGGTTGTCCTCGGCAACCCCATAGGCGACGACATAACCTGCCGGGCCGACGTCTCTTGAAGGGTCACCCGAGGCTCTGATCGCCTGCTCGATCGTGTCGACCCTCACATGTACGGCTCCCAGCCGTTTCGCGAGCGCGCGGGCAAGAGTCGTTTTTCCGCACCCCGGCAGACCGCCAAAGATAATCAGCATGGTTTCTCCTACTGTTGCTCAAGGAATGCACGGCAGGCGAAGGAGGTACAGAACCGCCAGCGGTTCGCAGACCAAATTTACCGCAGATATCTTCTATTGTGCGTTGCCGGCAGCAGTCCCGGCAAGATCATTTGCCGCCCAAGCCTGGATGCCCTGATTGAACATGCGTTCACCATCGGCGCCCTTTTCAAGCGTCAGGAGTGCTCGTTTGCCGTCCTGATAGAAAATCGGCAAATCGATCCATTGGCGTTCAAGCAGTTCAAGGTTCCTGGCACGAGCTTCAGGCAGATCATTGAGCGCCAGCATGTAAAGATTGTCCGTGACCTTGGCAGGCACGGCTATCAATGGGTCGCCGCGATCGCTTTCCGTCGCCTTCATTGACATGCGCTGGAGACTGTAAATTCCACCTCCCTTAAATCCTGGCGCGATCTGAAACGACAATTCAATGAGGTGGCTTGCAGAAACGGAGGTATCTGCATTGCGTTCCAGTGTCAGGACTGCAGTCAGGTGACGCGTCGGCACGGCAATGTGCGCTTGGATAACAGGATCGGAGCGCCCTTTGGCGTCGGTGCGCATATCGATTGACCACTTAACAGAACCGGGAACCGTCGTCGGCTGTGCCATCTTCGGTTTCTCTTCATACAGAAACATTTGAGGAACCAGCGAACGCGGGACGGAGCGTCCTGCAAAGACGGAAAAAGCTGAGAGCACGAGCACACATATGCCAACGACCAAAACCATTGCCGAACGCATCATAGAAATCCCACCCCTCGCAGCATAACGCTGTCTCCTACTGTATAATCTCTTAAATCGGAATTATGCAGCAATTCAAAGGGCTGCGGAAAATCCGTGAACAGCGGCAGCGAAGCCGGGACCGCAACGCGATCCCGGCCCCCATTCTCACCGATCGGCCGCTATGCCCCAATTGTAGACGCATCGATCGAGGCCGATCGCGATTTCCAGCACGAGGACGTCGTGATCGATGGCCGCTCCCTTCTTCGGTTGCGACCGGTAACGCTGCGGAAAATCGGTGCGCCGCGAAATCGAGCAGACCTCCATCCACTTGTCGCCATTGTCGACCTCGATATCCATCGTCACCTCGGAGTAGGCGGGCAACCGGTCGGAAGGCACGACTCGCGTCGGCAGATGGATGAGCGAGGCAATCATGCGGCGCACCGGTTCGAGGCAGGCGGCGTGATAGTCGTTGCCGCTGTCGGCCGTGAAGGCGCATTGGAATTCGAGCTGCCAGAACTCTTTCAGCCGCATGTGTTTGGTCGCCTGCTCCTGCTCGCGGCGATAGGACCGGCCGGCCTGCCAGACGCAAAGCGGCAGCCGCGTCTTCGAGTGATTGCCGAGAATATGCTGCATATAGGCATAGGTCGATGGCGTGGTCTCAGGCCTCAGCACCAGCGCGGTATCGCCGGCGGAAAGCTGTTCCTGGACCCAGATATCGGCATTCGAATAGGCGTTGGAAACCAGCGCCCGCGGCATCAGCGCCGGCGCCTCGACCCTCCTGACATCCCAGGCGGGATTGACCGATCTGAGAAAGCTGCGGACCTCCTGCGAGAAGAAGCCGATCATATGATCGCGCAGATGAATTTCGCGCTCCTCCCAATGGACGAGCGAATTGACATGATAAAGATTGAGCACGGTGCCTGTCTCCCTGGCAGCCTGGATCGACGTGATGAGGGGCTTTACGTCCAGCCGTGCGCCGGACGCCCGGAGCGCCCAACGTCACGGCAGGACGCGGAGACCTCGTCCGTCGAAAGCGCGCGCGATCGCGACCTGCAGGCAGGTGCTGAAATGGCCGGAGAAAGGCGTGCGCTTCATGCTCATGGTGAATTTTCTACGGGCCGCGCGCGCCATTGTCAAAACCCAGGACGGTGAGACAAAATGAATCAGCTGTGGATGGGGCTTTTTTATTGCCGCCTGTCCTTCATTTCGTCACAAACTTTCTCGATCGCCTTGCGTTTAGCCAACGGCTCCCCCTCCGTTCAACGACAGAGACAGTAACATCGATGACCAAGACGACCTCCCGGCTCCTTGCCACCGCGCTCTCTTCCGCCGTACTGATGGGCGCATTCACCCAGGCTCAAGCCGGCCAGGCAAGCTTCGTCGTCGATGCGCAGTCCGGCCAGGTTCTCGAAGCCTCCAATCAGGACGATCTGAACTATCCGGCGTCACTGACCAAGATGATGACGCTCTATCTCGCCTTCGAGGCCCTGCATGAGGGGCGCCTCAACTGGGACCAGAAGCTGACCATGTCGGAAAATGCCGAGAGCAAGGAGCCCTTCAAGCTCGCCGTCGGCGCCGGGCGCCAGGTGACGCTGCGCGAAGCGGTCGAAAGCATCGTCGTTTTGTCTGCCAACGACTCTGCCGTGGCGATCGCCGAGCAGCTCGGCGGCTCCGAGCTGGCTTTCGCAAAAGCGATGACGGACAAGGCGCACCAGCTCGGCATGAAGGATACGGTCTTCAAGAATCCCTCGGGCCTCCCCGATCCGGAGCAGGTCACCACGGCGCGGGATATGGCAACCCTCGGCCTCTCGCTGATGCGGGATTTCCCCGAGGAGTTCAAGCTCTTCTCCATGCGCGGCTTTCAGTTCCGCGGCATGAAGCTGCGCGGTCACAACAATCTGATGTATCGCTATGACGGCGTCGACGGCATCAAGACCGGCTATACCGATGCATCCGGCTATAATGTCGTGACGTCGGCGCTGAAGGATGGCCGCCGCGTCGTCGGCGTGGTCATGGGCGAAAAGACAGCGAGCCTGCGCGACGACAAGATGGCAGGCCTGCTCGACAGCACCCTGTCTTCCTCATCGAGCGCGACAGCTTCGACAACGCCGAGCAACCAGCCGGGAGCGATGATGACGGATACGCAGCCGACGAAGTAGGCTGCTGTCCGAGAGCGGTTCAGCTTTTAATGGAAGCGCAGAACCGCTCTCGCTTTTTGTTTTTACGCAATTCCGGACGGAAAACCGCTTCGCACTTTTCCTGGAAATTGCTCCAGCTATCTGAACGCCACTTCCAGGTGCTGCCGGTCTTGCGCAATCACCCGGCAGTTCGTTTCGAACCCTTCACCTTTGATGGCAAGGATGAATTCCGAAGGAATGCCGGCCGAATTGGAGACCGAAATGCCGGCGCTTTCCGAGCCGATGGATTTGACGGTGCAGTCGATGGTCGAGCGCCGATCGTTGAAGAGGATCGAACCTGCCTTCAGCACCCGCCGCCGCGCGCCGATGGCGTGATCGGCATGGATAGAACTCCATGACACGCAGCGGTTCCGGCCGCCATGTTTGGCCTGATACATCGCAGCATCCGCCTGCGCTAGCAGGGTCTCGATCTCCTTGCTGACCATCGAGAGCGCCGAGGTTCCGAAGCTCGCCGTCACGTTCAAGGCGCCGTGATCGCCGCGAATGGGCTGCGCGGCGATGGCGGCTCTGAGTTTCTCGGCGACGGCAACAGCCCCTTCCCGATCGACATGCGGCAGGATAACGGCAAATTCCTCGCCGCCGATACGCCCGAACAGATCGCCGGCGCGAAGGGTCGCTTTGCAAATCGAGGCTACCGCCTTGAGAACCGCATCTCCCGCGGCATGCCCATAGGTATCGTTCACCTGCTTGAAATGGTCGATATCGAAAGCGATGCAGGACAGGTCATGCTGGTGCCGCAAAGCAATCGAAATGAGTTGATCCGCTTCCTGCTTGAAAGCGCGCCGCGTCATCGCCTCCGTCAGACTGTCGGTGGCGGCCGACTGCACGAGTTCGAGACGGTCCATCGCCGCTCCCGCCAGTTCCTCGAGAATGCCAAGGTCTCTGCTGCCGAACGATCTCGGCCGGCGATCGATCGCGCAGACCGTTCCGATCATATGCCCGGCCTTCGTTCTCAACGGCACGCCGGCATAAAAGCGGATATGGTCCTCGCCCGTCACCGCGGAATGTTTTGAAAAGCGCGCGTCCTTGGTGGCATCCTGTACGATAACAGGCTCGTCACAGTCTACGACGCAGCGGCAGAACGTGTCCTCGAGCGATACCTCATCGGCCGACAGGCCGGAACAGGCCTTGTACCACTGCCGATGCCCATCGATCAGGGAGACGATGCCGATGTCGATGGAAAAGATCTGCTTTATCAGGCGGACGATCCGCTCGAAGCCTTCGTCCCTCGGCGTGTCGAGGAGATCGAGCTGCTGCAGCGCAGCCAGGCGCTCGTTATCGCGCTGGATCGCTTCCGACGACGACTTTCCGAATACGCGTGCGACCACCATGCAGCATGCCTCCTGACAGCGATAACATGATGCGTTCCACAAATTCGTGAAGAAATTGAATACGATGGCAGCCCCGGCCTCATGGGTCTGAATATTTTTCAGAATCGGCAACCCTCGATGTCGGCGCAGCGGCCGCGCAACGCCATCTCAGATTGAACGCAGCGTCCAACTGACGATCTCGGAGGCAACCGTCGAGAAGGCGCGGTCCAGGCTCTTGACGAACCCGTCATTGTCGCCGCCGGCCGGGGCCGTGGCGCGGAACACCTTCTGGGCGCGCACCGAGCCGTTGCGGTCGTTGAGGATCTTGGCGGAGATTTCGACCACCGCCTGGTTGCCGTTCGAAGCATCGATCTCGAAGGAACGGATATCGGTGACGACCTGATAGTCGATCGCCAGTCCCTGGCCCGGCATGCCGACGCCGCCGAGCTTGCCCGAGTTCTCGAAGGCTTCCACCAGCTTCGACTGCACCATGCGCGGCAGCTTGTCGCCCCATTGCGCCCGCGAGAGATACTGGATTTCCGAAGGTCCAACACGGATGACGATTTGCTCGCTGCCGAGCGCACTCAGCGCCGTTGGCGGTGCGATGAGGATCTGGCGGGATTTGGCCGCCGGTCCGTCGCCGTCGACGGTGGCCGACAGATCATAGGTATCGTTCTTGGCCGCGGTGCCGCACCCGGAAAGGATCAGCGCCGTCAGCGGCAGCGCGATCACCGTTCCCCTGATCCAAGAACGGCGCGACAACAGATGCGATGCGACCATATTAGGCTACCCCTGACTTCCCAGTTAACGCCGCGTCCGGCCGTCATATTGCTTGACCGTGTCCCCGCCGAAGATCAGGCGTTGCGGATTGCGGTCGAAGTTGGTGATCGTATCGTTCAGATTATTCACGGTTCCGCGCATGTCGTTGACGAGCGTCTGCACGTCGCGCAAGCCGCCACTGGAGAATTTCTGCAGATTGTCGGCGATCGGCCCGATGCGCGCATTCAGGTTGTCGGCAACCTTCTTGAAGGATTCCAGCGTCTCGCGCGCTTGCGCGAACATCGATTGCGTATTGTCTGTTCCGAGCAGCGCATCGACTTTGATGAGGATGCCGTCGATGCGGGTCGAGGCCGAATTCAGCTTGTTGGCAAGCTGCGAGACGTCCTGAATCGTCTGGTCGATATCTTTCTGGCGCGACGAAACCGTGTTGGCGACATCGCGGATCGAGGCGACCGCAGCACGTGCATCCTTGGTCGCCTGCGCAATGTCGTCGACAGAGCCCTTCACCTTGGCCGGGTCGATCTGGGCGACGAGCGTATCGACGCGGTCGAGCGTCGCCTGGGCCTGCTTGCCGAAATCGTTGAAGGTGGTGGCCGTCTGGTCGAACTTCTGAATCGCCCCCTTCAGGTCGCCGGAGGCATCGGCGACATTGGCGGTGATCTTCTCGGCGTTGGAGACGATGTTGTCGATCTTCTGCGCGTCGACCGCCTTGACCAGCGATTCCACCGCTTGAAGCGTCGAATCGACACGGCCCGAAACCGCCTTCACCGTATTCGAAAGCTCACCGACGCTCTGCAGGAAGGCATCGATATTGCCGGAATTCTTGGCAAGCGCATCCGAGAAGGTCTCGGCATTCTTGAACGTCTGGGTCAGGGGCGCGCGTGAATCTTCGATGAATCCCTGAAGTTCGCCGACCGCGTCGTTGGCGCGATCGAGGATCTTGTCGGCGGTGGCGAGAAGATTGGTGACGCTCGACTGGTCGGCGACGATGACGGCGCGTTTGCCGTTGTCGATCGCGTGCTGGAGGATGCTTTCCTCGCCCTTGCGGCCGCCGGAAAGTTCGATATAGGCGGCCCCCGTCAGGCCCTGAATTTCAAGGGCGGCCTTGGTTGAGGGGTAGATCGGCGCGTCGGTGCGCACCTGGGTGAAGGCCAGCGAATATTGCGGATCGTCCGCATCGATCGACAGCGTCTGCACCGAGCCGATCTGAATGCCGTTGAAACGCACCGGCGAGCCGACACTGAGGCCGTTGGCCGAACCCGGAATACGCACGATCAGCTCGGTCATCGGGCCGCCGCGGCCATATTCGGCCATCCAGTAGACGAAGCCGAAGGCCGCCGCGATCACCAGCACCGTGAAAAAACCGACAATCGTGTAATTGGCTTTGGTTTCCATTTATCCGGTCACTTCCCGCTGCTGCCGTGCCGCGCGCCATCATTCTGCGGCACGATCGAGCGTGCCCGCTTACCTTTGAAATAGGCCTGCACCCACGGATCGTCATAGGCCAGCATGTCGTCGATCGTGCCTTCCACCATTACCCGTTTCTTTCCGAGCACGGCAATACGGTCGCAGACCGAGAACAGGCTGTCGAGGTCATGCGTGACCATATACACGGTCAGTCCCAGACTATCGCGCAGGTTGGCGATCAGTTCATCGAATTCGGCCGCGCCGATCGGGTCGAGACCAGAGGTCGGTTCGTCCAGGAAGACGAGTTCGGGATCGAGTGCCAGCGCCCGGGCAAGGGCGGCGCGCTTGATCATGCCGCCGGACAATTCGGACGGGTATTTGTCGGCGGCATCGGCGGCCAGACCCACCATGCGGATCTTCAGATGCGCCAGTTCGTCCATCAGCGAGCGCGGCAGGTCGAGATATTCGCGCATCGGCACCTGGATGTTTTCCTTGACCGTCAGCGACGAAAACAGCGCCCCCTGCTGAAACAGCACACCGAGCCGCATGTCGAGCGCGTTGCGCTGCGGTTCGTCGAGCTCGTCGAAATCCTGGCCGAGGATCTTGATCGTGCCGGAGCGGCGCGGCAGCAGCCGGAGCACGGTGCGCATCAGCACCGATTTGCCGGTGCCCGATGCGCCGACGAAGCCGAGGATCTCGCCGCGATAGATATCGAGGTTGAGATTGTCGAGAACGACCTTGGAGCCGAAGCCGACGGTGACGTCGCGCGCCGAGAGCACGATGTCCCTCTCGTTCCGGTCTTCCGTTTCGATCGGTTTTTCCACGCGATTCGCCATGCTAAAAGTCGATCGCTGCATAGAACATCGCAAAAAGCCCGTCCATCAGGATGACCACGAAAATCGCCTTCACCACCGCGGCGGTCACATGCTGGCCGAGCGATTCCGCACTGCCGCCGACCTTCAGCCCTTCGACGGCGGCGACGATGCCGATGACCAGCGCCATGAACGGCGCCTTGATCATGCCGGAGAGTACCGTCGACAGCGTCACCGCCTCGTGCAGGCGCGACAGGAAGTTGGAGAAGGTGATGCCCGAATAACCCCAGGCGACGGCCGCCGCACCGGCGAGCGAGGCGAAATTCGCCAGCACCGTCAAAAGCGGCAGCGCAATGGTCAGCGCCACCAGCCGCGGGAAGATCAGCACGCCGATCGGGTTCAGCCCCATCACTTTCAGCGCGTCGATCTCCTCGCGCATCTTCATCGAGCCGATTTCGGCTGTGATCGCGCTGCCTGACCGGCCGGCGATCATGATCGACGTCAGCAGCACGCCGATTTCGCGCAATTGCAAAATGCCGACGAGATCGACGACGAAGACCTCGGCGCCGAAGTAGCGCAGCTGGAAGGCGCCCTGCTGGGCAATGATCGCCCCGATCAGAAACGACATCAGCAGGATGATCGGAACGGCGCGAACGCCCATATGGTCGATCTGGTTGACGATCGAGGCCGGCGAAACGCCGCTGCCGCGACCGAACTTCATCTGCGCTCCGCGCACCGCCGAGCCGAGGATATACATGGAGGCGGCGAAATTATCCCAGAGGTCATAGGTCATCTTGCCCACAGGCGCGAAAATGCGCGCGACAAGCGAGACCTTCTCCTGCTGCTCCGGCTCGGGTTTGGCCGGTTCCTCGGAAAACATCGCCAGCATTTCGTCGATATGCGGATTGGTGCCTTCGAAGCGAACCGTCCGTCCAGCCGCCTCCTCTTCCTTCTTCAGCCGGCACAGCAGCCAAATTCCGGCGGTATCGATATCCGAAATATCACAGAGGTCGATCGTCAGGTCGCCGGCCTTCTGATGAAGGAGCTTTTCGAAATCGCGCAGCACGAGATGGATGTAGGCGCTGCGCCAGTTGCCGCGGAGACGCACATGCTGCCCCGAGCCATCGGCATGGTCGTCCACGTCAAGCGAGGCAGCGTTGCGATTCTCGGCGTTCAAGATACTTATGTCTTTCAAGGCTTGCAGCGACATTGCCGAATCGCGAACGACCGTTCGACGACCGGCGCGTCAATATACAGAAGCAAGCTGCAATTTCCATGCTCGCAGGACAGCAATAATGCCGCGCACCCTTGATATCCAGATGAATTCCTTTCCGATTGCCGGGACCTTCACCATCTCGCGCGGCGCTAAGACCGAGGCCGAGGTGATCAGCTGCACGCTCACCGAATGCGGTGCGCGAGGGCATGGCGAATGCGTGCCCTATCGCCGTTATGGCGAGACCATGGAGAGCGTTTTCGCCCAGATCGAGGCCGCCCGCCCGCTGATCGAGGCCGGCATCTCGCGCGGCGACCTGCTCTCGGCGATGCCGCCCGGCGCTGCCCGCAACGCCGTCGATTGCGCCCTCTGGGACCTGGAAGCGAAACGCACCGGTGAAAGCGTGGCGGCTCGTCTCGGCCTTGCCGAACTGAAGCCGCTCACCACCGCTTACACCATCTCGCTTGGCGAACCGGAGGTGATGGCCGCCCAGGCGCGCGAACATGCCGGCCGCGCGCTGCTCAAGGTCAAGGTCGGAACCGGCGACGATGAAAGCCGTATCCGCGCCGTTCGCGCCGCCGCACCCGATGCAACAATCATCCTCGATGCCAATGAAGGCTGGCCGGAAGCGGTGCTGGAACGCCATCTTCATATCGCCGCACAAGCAGGCGTGGCTCTTGTCGAGCAGCCGTTGCCGGCCGGCCGCGACGCTCTGCTCGCCGAAATCCGCCGGCCGCTGCTCGTCTGCGCCGACGAAAGCGTCCACCATACCGGCGATCTCGCAAGCCTTGCCGACCGCTACGACGCCATCAACATCAAGCTCGACAAGACCGGTGGCCTGACGGAGGCGCTGGTGATGAAGGCCGAGGCTGAACGGCTTGGCTTTTCCATCATGATCGGCTGCATGGTCGGCACCTCGCTTGCCATGGCGCCCGCCGTGCTGCTCGCCCAGAATGCCGATTTTGTCGATCTCGACGGCCCGCTGCTGCTTGCCCGCGACCGCGAACCCGGCCTGCGCTATGCCGCTTCCCTGGTCTTTCCGCCCGAAAGCATGCTCTGGGGCTGAAGGTAATAGGCTGAGATGACGAGGCCGAGGCCACAGAACGCGACCAGCGCCATGACGTAGTAGCTGACGACGCCGAGCCAGGCATAGAGATAACCCGACGTCAGGGTCATCAGCGCCATCGCCATGCCGACATAGAAGAAATAGGCGCCCTGCGCCGAGGATTCCTGCGTCTCCTGCACCGTCGCCATGATCCGCCGCTGCACCCCTGTGTGCACGAAGGCATAGGTGAAGCCATGAAAACATTGCAGCAGGAAAAACCCGGCAAAACCCGTATTCATCGGGAACAGGATCCAGCGGCAGACGCTGACGGCACAGCCGAAGCGGATCAGGGTCCAGGCGTTGAAGCGCCGGTTGAGACGCTTCGACAGGAAGAACACCGTCACCTCCGAAGCGACGCCGGCGCTCCAGAGCAGGCCGACCTCGGTGCCGGAAAAACCGAGATGATGCCAGTAGATCGATGAAAACGCGTTGAGCACCGCATGGCTCGACTGCTGGATGGCGACACCGATCAAGAGCAGCAGCAAATGCGGCTCGCGCAGCCCGCTGCCGGTGGCGGCCGGAATATTGATCGGCTGGCCGCGCCGCCGTGTCGGCCCGATGCGCGGGCAGAAAATCGCCATGACAACGGTCATGGCAAAGCCGAACACCATGATATCAAGCACCATGCCGCCGCCCCACCGGCTGATCAGCTGGCCGCCGACCAGTGTCGAGACGATGAAGGCAATCGAGCCCCAGACGCGCATCGAGCCGTAATCGAGCCCCCAGCGGCGCACGCCCGAGATGACGATCGATTCGACGACGGGCACATAGGGCGCGAAGGTGGCGCCCTGCAGCGCATAGACGATCGTCACCGGCCAGAAACTCGTCGTCCAGAAGAGCGCGATCGCCGTCAGCAGCGACAGGCCGCCCGACCAGAGCAGCACGTCGGCGCGCTCCTTCAGACGGTCGGCGATCATGGCGACGACAGGCGCCACCAGCACGCGAACCACCATCGGTATGGCAAGGATAATGCCGATCTCGTGGTCGCTGAAGCTGTGGGTCGCGAGCCAGACGGGAAAGAACGGCAGAACGATGCCGTTGACGAGCAGCGGCGCGCAATAAGAAAGCGCGCTGAGCAACCGGAAGCGCGGCGGCGCTCCCTCACTCGGGGAATGTTGAGCGGGAATCATCGGTGGACCTGAAGGAAACTGGTCGTTGTCCTAACACACCACCCTGGAGGCGACTATTGCGAGAAATAGCCCTCCTGAAACGTTTTAGAAAATAAATAGGGCCTGTCGCCTGACGGTAACGGCTAAATCAATGGGAGCGCCGGCGCCGACGCGCCGACGCCGAAATCAGGCCGCTTGCGGAGCCAGTTCGCCTTCGTCGCGCATTTCGATGGCGGCAAGCGCCGGCACGCTGCTGGCGAGCGCCCGCCAGGTGATCAGTTCGAAAGTGCCGTCCTCATGCTCGGCGACCGCCGTGCAGCTTTCCACCCAATCGCCCGTATTGATGTAGCGGATGCCGTCCATGTCCTGGATGATGGCATGGTGGATGTGTCCGCAGATCACGCCGTCGGCGCCGCTTTTGCGGGCTTCCTCTGCCACGACGCGCTCGAACTCGCCGATGAAGTTGACGGCATGTTTGACCTGCAGCTTTGCCCAGGCCGAGAACGACCAGTATGGCATGCCGAGGCGGCGGCGCACGGCCGCCAGCAGGATGTTGATGCGGATCGCCGTATCGTAGGCCCAGTCGCCGAGATAGGCGAGCAGACGGGCGTTGCGGACGACGACGTCGAATTCGTCGCCGTGCAGGATCAGATATTTCTTGCCGTCGGCGCCGTCATGCATCATGCGGTCGACCACCTCGATACCGCCGAAATGCATGCCCGGAAAGTCGCGCAGGAATTCGTCGTGATTGCCGGGAATATAAACGACGCGCGTGCCTTTACGCGCCTTGCGCAACAGCTTCTGGACCACGTCGTTGCAGACCTGCGGCCAGTACCAGCTGCGCTTCAGGCGCCAGCCGTCGACGATGTCGCCGACCAGCACGATCGTATCGGCCTCGTGGTGGCGCAGGAAATCCAGGAGAAAATCAGCCTTCGCGGCCTTCGAGCCGAGATGGACATCGGAAATGAAGAGCGTGCGGAAATGTCTGGGTTCCATCATGTCTATCACGAGCTTTCGCTCATGCCCCATCTTTCATCTCACCTTCCAAAACCAGACTCGTGTTTCAGGAAGATGACAAACCGGGGAAAAGCCGGCGCGGTGGCGATGTTGCCCTCTCCATTGGGCACGTTCATGATGGCGGCGATTCCAGATCCGACACTGCGGGATGGCTGATGCGCCTCTTTCTCGTTCGCCACGGCGAATCTCTCGGCAACCTCAACGAACAGGCCTATCGCCAATTCGGCGATCACAACGTGCCGCTGACTGAGTGGGGCCACCGCCAGGCGGTCGAAGCCGGCGGCGCCATCGCCGCCTATCTGAAGGCATTGCCAAGCGCCGATTTCGGCAAGCTGCAGATCTGGTACTCACCATTCCTCAGGACACGGCAGAGCAAGGATGCGTTGCTCACAGCCCTGCCGGAAGGTGTTGTCGGCGATATCAGGGAGGATTACCTGCTGCGCGAGCAGGATTTCGGCCTCTTCACCGAAATTTATGACCACGCCGAACAGAAGCAGAAGTTTCCCGAGGAATTCGAAAAATGGGCGAGGCTGCGCAGCAATAGCGGCAAGTTCTACGCACGGCCGCCGGATGGCGAGAGCCGGGCGGATGTGGCCCAGCGGGTGCGCCTCTTCCTGCAGACCGTCATGCGCGACGCCGAAAACAGCAGCCACAACGTCGTCATCGTCGGCCACGGCGTCACCAACCGGGCGGTCGAAATGAATTTTCTGCACCGCCCCGTCGAATGGTTCGAACGTTCCGACAATCCCGGCAATGCCGATATCACACTGATCGAGGGGTCGCGCTCGCAAGGATACGAGTCGATCCTGCTGCATCAGGCGGCCGACCGGCAGCCGGGACAGGAAAATGAACTTCGCGATGCCTATGGCGCCGACGTGACGATCACGCCGAAGCCTGAGGGATAGACCCCACAAAGGGACGAATGCAAAGCATCGTCAGCAGCATCAAGCCCCTCCCTTGTCGGGAGGGGTGCAGCCAAGTTCCGTTTCGGTCCCCTCACGCAGCCCGCACAGCCGCCATCGGTTTGACGTTCTGATTCATCCGGAACAGATTGTCAGGATCATAACGCCGCTTGATTTCGGCAAGCCGGGCGTAATTGGCGCCATAGGCCATTTCCACCCGATCGGCCTCGTCATCAGGCATGAAGTTGATATAGGCGGTTCCCACGGCATGCGGCTTGGTTGCCTCGAAAAGTTCGCGCGCCCAGCCGGTGCAATTTGCATCCATCCCGGCCTCCCGCCAGCGCGCATGCACGTTCATGACGAAATGCGAACTGCGCTGCGGAAATGCGGTGGCTTCGGTGGGAATACGGCCGGCCGCACCGCCGACATGGCCGACGAATATCTCGCATTCCGGTCCCGGCAGCTTGCGCACGGCGTTGAGCAGCACCTCGATCGTCGCATCCGAGAGCGAGGCGAAATCCTGGCTCTTCCAGTAATTGCGCGCACCGGGCGTCAGCAGCGGATCGAATGCCTGCTGCCAGCCGGTAAACGGCACCGGGCCGACGACATCGGCAATCGGTTTTCCGATCGCCCGCAATCTTTCCGTCGCTTTTTCCCCGGCCGCAATGTCTCCGCAATAGCACATGGCAAGCACCACGACCTCCTTGCCGTGCCACTCGGCCGGCAGGAACGGCAGCGGCGGCGCCTGGCGCATCACCACCCAGCAGGTCAGTTCATCGGGTGCCGCTTCCAGCGCCTGCCGATATTCCTGCAGCACTTTCTCCGCATCGGCAAAGGGATGCACCACCAGCCCGGCGAGAACCTCTGTCTTGAGCGGGTTGAGCTGGAACTCGAAGGAGGTGACGACGCCGAAATTGCCGCCGCCGCCGCGCAATGCCCAGAAGAGGTCCGGCCTTTCCGTCTCGCTCGCCTTGACCAGCTCGCCATCGGCCGTCACCACATCGACCGAGACCAGATTGTCGAGCGTCAACCCGAATTTGCGGGTCAGCCAGCCGAAGCCGCCGCCGAGCGTCAGGCCGGCGATGCCGGTCGTGGAATTGATGCCGGTCGGCAGCACCAGACCGAAGGCCAGCGTTTCCTGGTCGATATCGGCAAGCGTTGCGCCCGGCTCGATCCTGGCGCGGCGCGTCTCCGGATCGACCCGCACCGATTTCATCGCCGACAGGTCGATGACGACGCCGCCCTCGCAGACGGCGTTGCCGGCAATGCCGTGGCCGCCGCCGCGCACCGAAACGAGCAGATTGTTGTCGCGCGCAAACCGCACGGCGCGCACGACATCGGCAGCACCGGCACAACGCGCGATAAGCCCGGGCCGGCGGTCGATCATCGCATTCCAGATCGCCCGCGCCTCGTTATAGTCCATATCTGTGCTGGTCAGGAGACTGCCGCGAAATCCGGCGGCAAACGCATCGATGGCCACGTCATTGACCATCGTCTGCCCCTTTTGCAGGGTCGTCAGGTTCAAATTGTCCATGATTTCCTCCATATGACCGGCGCCCCGCACCGTCGCGGCGGCATATTGCGCCTGCGATGATCGCCAAACAAGTTTTCCAAAAGGATTAGCTAGTTGCTTCCGCCGCGATGAGACTCCACGCAAGGAACGCATTGGGTGTGCCGTGGATACCCCCTCTGCCCTGCCGGGCATCTCCCCCACAGGTGGGGAGATTGGATGGGGCGCGATGGCTCGCTCAAACAACGACCACACAAATACGCCGATCCAGTAGAGAGGGAGCGATGATCGAGCCTCCTGCCGATCTCCCTCCTTGTGGGGGAGATGCCCGGCAGGGCAGAGGGGGGGTAACCCCACGGCACAATCTAGTCCTCGCGAAAACTTCGCCCATCCCCCATTTCCATACTGTCGCCCGTATCCGATTGATGTATGGAGGGAACTCCAGAAAAAGACGTGCACGGAGGCGGCAATGGATCACCAGGATAAATCCAAGACGGAAAAGAACCTGACGAGCGGCGATCTCGACGAACAGGCGCTGTTCTTCCACCGCTATCCCCGCCCCGGCAAGCTGGAGATCCAGGCAACCAAGCCGCTCGGCAACCAGCGCGACCTGGCGCTCGCCTATTCGCCAGGCGTTGCCGCCCCTTGCCTTGCCATCCGCGACAATCCTGAGATGGCGGCTGAATATACCTCGCGCGCCAATCTCGTCGCCGTCATCTCCAACGGCACCGCCGTGCTCGGCCTCGGCAATATCGGCCCGCTGGCCTCGAAGCCGGTGATGGAGGGCAAGGCCGTGCTCTTCAAGAAATTTGCCGGCATCGATGTCTTCGATATCGAGATCGACGCGGCAAGCGTCGAGCAGATGGTCTCGACCGTCAGCTCGCTGGAGCCGACCTTCGGCGGCATCAATCTCGAAGACATCAAGGCGCCGGAATGTTTCGAGGTCGAGCGGCGCCTGCGCGAGAAGATGAAGATCCCGGTTTTTCACGACGACCAGCACGGCACGGCGATCATCGTCGCCGCCGCGATCCTGAACGGGCTGGAACTCGCAGGCAAAGCGATCGAGAACGTCAAGATCGTCGCCTCCGGCGCGGGGGCGGCCGCCCTTGCCTGCCTCAACCTGCTGGTGACGCTCGGAGCAAAACGCGAAAATATCTGGGTCCACGATCTCGAAGGCCTCGTTTATGAGGGCCGCACCGAGCTGATGGACGAATGGAAATCCGTCTATGCCCAGAAGAGCGACACGCGCACGCTCGCCGAAAATATCGGCGGCGCCGATGTCTTCCTCGGCCTGTCGGCCGCCGGCGTGCTGAAGCCGGAGCTGCTGGCCCAGATGGCCGACAAGCCGCTGATCATGGCGCTCGCCAATCCGACGCCCGAAATCATGCCGGATCTCGCCCGTGCCGCCCGCCCCGACGCGATGATCTGCACCGGCCGTTCGGATTTCGCCAACCAGGTCAACAACGTCCTCTGCTTCCCCTATATCTTCCGCGGCGCGCTCGATTGCGGCGCCGAGACGATCAATGAGGAAATGAAGATGGCCGCGGTGCGCGCCATTGCCTCGCTTGCCCGCGAAGAACCGTCCGATGTCGCCGCCCGCGCCTATTCCGGCGAAACCCCGGTCTTCGGCCCGGATTACCTGATCCCCTCGCCCTTCGATCCGCGCCTCATCCTGCGTATCGCACCTGCCGTTGCCAGGGCCGCCGAACAGAGCGGCGTGGCGCGCCGCCCGATCCAGGATTTCGACGCCTATCTCGACCAGTTGAACCGCTTCGTCTTCCGCTCCGGCTTCGTCATGAAGCCGATCTTCGCTGCGGCCAAGGCAGCAGAGCGCAAGCGCGTCATCTTCTCCGAAGGCGAAGACGAACGTGTGCTGCGCGCCGCCCAGGTGCTGCTGGAGGAAGGCCTTGCCGACCCGATCCTGATCGGCCGCCCGCAGGTCATCGAGACGCGCCTCAAACGCTACGGCCTGCGTATCCGGCCGCTGCAGGATTTCGAGGTCATCAATCCTGAGGACGATCCGCGCTTCCGCGAATATGTCGATCTCTATTTTTCCCTCGTCGGCCGCCGCGGCGTCATCCCGGAAGCTGCCCGCACCATCGTGCGTACCAATACCACCGTCATCGGCGCGCTGGCGCTGCGCCGCGGCGAGGCCGATGCGCTGATCTGCGGTCTGGAAGGCCGCTATGAAAAGCATCTGCGCGACGTCCGCCAGATCATCGGCAAGCGCAAGAATGTCCGCGATTTCTCCGCCCTCAGCCTGATGATCTCGCAGCGCGGCGCCACCTTCTTCACCGACACCTACGTCACCTTCAATCCGAGCGCCGAGGAGGTTGCCGAGGCAACGGTGCTGGCGGCCGAGGAAATTCGCCGTTTCGGCATCACCCCGCGCGCTGCCCTCGTCTCGCATTCCAACTTCGGCTCGCGCGAATCCGAGAGCGCGACGAAGATGCGCAATGCCCTGCAGCTCGTGCGCGAGACTGCCCCCGATCTCGAAGTCGACGGCGAAATGCACGGCGAAAGCGCCATCACCGAAGCGCTGCGCAAACGCGTCATGCCGGATACGACACTGCATGACGAGGCGAACCTGCTGGTCTTCCCGAACCTCGACGCCGCCAACATCACGCTCGGTGTGGTCAAATCGATGACCGACGGCCTGCATGTCGGCCCGATCCTGCTCGGCACCGCCCTGCCCGCCCATATCCTCGCCCCCTCGGTCACGTCCCGGGGCGTCGTCAACATGGCGGCCCTCGCCGTCGTCGAGGCATCGCAGCCGGCGTAAGCCGGTTGCGGCCGAGCAACGACGCCGGAAACCGGCCAGCGCCGTATCAGCCCCGGATCGACAGGCGTCCTCTATCGGCGAGCGCGTCCGCGCGCTCGTTGCCGGCAATCCCCGAATGCCCCTTGCACCAGGCAATGGTCATCTGGGCGTTTTGAGACAGCTGAAGATCGACGGCTTTCCAGAGGTCCGCATTGTCGATCATTCGCCTTCGCCCCTGCCCATTCGGGCTGCTTTTCTTCCAGCCGTTGTTTCTCCAGATATGTCGCCTGCCGTTGCAGCCTTTGACGGCATAGACGGAGTCGGACCAGATGGTCGCGGGTTCGCCGGTCGGTTGGCTGTTGACCCACATCGCGGCCCTGAGAACGGCGGTCAATTCCATGGAATTATTGCTGGAATCGTCGACGCCACCGAAGTCGGAGGCGATTTCCACCCCATCGCGATAAACGACAAACGACCAGCCTCCATGCCCGGAAACGGGCTCATAACAACCGTCTGTGAAGAGGTGAAGGCCATGTCGCGCTTCCGCTACGCCTAGTGTCGGCGCAAAGGATCGGATCTCGTCGGGGATGCCTGTCATTTTCACCCGCGTCTCTGGCGATTGCTGGATAAGATCACGAAAATACGCTAATATTTTCTCTGAGCTTATTAAGAGAAATCCGTTAAGGGAAAACGCGCGGCCGATTGAAGTCGCATTCGACCCACCGACCGTTTGCTCATTCCGGGACGACGCCGTGAAACGCCGAAACCTGTCTCTCGCCCTTCTCCTCGCCTTCGCAGCGCCCGCAGCCGCGCAGACCAGTGCCATCTGCGAGGACCTGCGCGGCCGTCTCGCCGACCTGCCGCGATCGATCGGCAATGGCAACGGCCCGGAAGCGCGCCAATATGCCAGCGCCATGGCCGAGCAGAACCTCGAGCTGCGCAAGGTTCGCAACGACCTGCGCAGTTACGGCTGCACCTCGGGCAGCATGGTGGTGATCGGCGGCGAGAATGCCGATTATTGCGCCGAGCTCTCGCAGGCCGAAGGCCGGATGATCGACAATATGGCTTATCTCCAGGACCGCCGCAACGAGCTGACCGGCCGGAACGGCGCCGATGGCGACCGCCGCGAACTGATGGCCGCGCTCGACAGCAACGGCTGCAACAGCGAGAATTTCTATGCGCCGAGCGATCGCAGCGCCGACGAGCCTGCCCCGAGCGTCGAGGAGCAGGCAATGCGTTCCGATACCTTCATTCCGCTCGGCGGCGGTGAGGAGGCCGATCCGCGCTACGGCCTGCCGCGGGCCGAGATGCTGTCGCCGGTCAGCACCATGTGCGTGCGCAGCTGCGATGGCGGTTTCTTCCCGATCAGCTCGAACGCCACCTCGGTCGATTTCGGCCGCGACGCTGAGACCTGTGCCAAGATGTGCCCCGGCATCGAGACCGAACTCTTCTATCGCGAGGTGACGAGCACGGAAGCCTCGAACATGATCTCGGTCGCAACCGGCACGCCCTACAGCGCCATGAAGAACGCCTTCGCCTACAAAAACCGCGCGCCCGGTGAAAAGAACGCCTGCGCCTGCAATCTCACCGCCTATTACGACGAGATGCGCGGCAAGCAGGCGGTAAGCCAACCGCCGCAGCAGGGCTCGATCACCACCATCCGCACCAATCCGCCAGTGAAGGCCGCCGCGACATCAGCCGCGCCGCAGCCATCGGTGCCGGAGCGCCCCTACGACCCCACGCAGAACAAGGTCCGCCAGGTCGGCCCGCAGTTTCTGGCCGGCGACCAGGGCTCGATCGATCTTGCCAATCCTGCCGCGCCTGGCCCGCAGCCGCAGCAGCAGTGAATTGGCTACGGCTCGCTCTGCCCCCAGCCGTCGTGAAAGACGAGTTCATCGAGCGGCAGCCGCTGCCGCCAGCCTTTGACCGAAAGTTCCGGCTCGTCATAGAGCCGGTCGACGAAGCCGGCGCAGAGCCAGGCCACCACCTCGATATGCTCGGGTATGCCGAGAATGCTCTTTAGCTCGCCCTCGCGAAAAATACTGACCCAGCCGATGCCGACCCCTTCGGCGCGGGCCGCCAGCCAGAGATTCTGGATGGCGCAGACCGTGGAATAGCTATCCATCCGCGGATTATGCGTGCGCCCCAGCACGACGCTGCCGCTGCGGGTGGGATCGCAGGTCACGCAGATGCCGAGCGGCGCCTCGATGATGCCTTCGAGCTTGAGGGAGCGGTAGGCCTGGCGCCGCTCGCCCTCGAACATCGATGCGGCCTCCTCGTTGGCCTTCGAGAAGGCATCCCGGACGCGCGCACGCACCGTTGGGCTTTTCACCAGAATGAAATTCCACGGCTGCATGAAGCCGACGGAGGGTGCGTGATGGGCGGCCGTCAGCAGCCGCGCCACCACATCGTCGGGCAAGGGATCGGGCAGGAACTGGCTGCGAACGTCGCGCCGCGTCATGATCGCATGATAGACGGCCTCGCGTTCGGCCGAGGAAAAACCGGACGCCACTGACAGGGCATCCTCATCAAAGGGTCGCATCGTCAAATCCCCAACAACGCAACCGCCCGCCGTCCGCGCGGGTTGGGTCTATCTTGCCAGGCCGGTCTTCTGACTTGGCGTCACCCGTCTGCCGCAGCCTTCCCGGCAAAAGCCAGTGGCATGATGAAGCGGCAGGCGTCGGCCTTACAGCGTTGGGCACGTTCCGGTCTTGCACCGGATTCCCGATTCTCCCGCCTGGATGGCGGGCACCTGACGGCGCATCTATTTCAGGAAAGCAGCGCCACTGCAAGCCGGGAGTCCTCTTCTCCCCAGCGGGGAGAAGGTGGCCCGAAGGGTCGGATGAGGGGGTGAGCAGTGAAACTGCGAATGCACTGAGCGCAAGCGAGGGGCAACATGAAAGGCGTGCCGTGCAGCCCCCTCATCCGCCTGCCGGCACCTTCTCCCCGCTGGGGAGAAGAGGGAGCTGGCCAAGTCTCGATCCTACCTCAACCCTCTCCAAAACAGCAAGAAACGAGAGGCCCATCTCATTTGACCGCCCGCGTCGGTTTGAAGCGGCACGGCAGGCCGCAGCGTCGATTGTTTCTATAGCCTAGCCGCTGATGAAAGCGTATGGCTGAACAATCCATACCAGCACCCCGGTTGCCCGTGCCCCGCCTCACGCCCATGATCCTCGCGGTCGCCCTGTTCATGGAACAGATGGATTCGACCGTGATTGCCACCAGCCTGCCGGCGATAGCAGCCGATATCGGCACCTCGCCGATCGCGCTGAAGCTTGCCGTCACCAGCTATCTCGTGGCACTGGCGATCTTCATCCCGATCAGCGGCTGGATGTCGGATCGTTTCGGCGCGCGCAACATCTTCCGCATGGCGATCTTCGTCTTCATGATCGGTTCGGTCGCCTGCGCCTTTTCCAATTCGATCGCAGCCTTCGTCGTCTCGCGGCTGATCCAGGGCGCCGGCGGCTCGATGATGACGCCGGTCAGCCGCCTGCTGTTGGTCCGGGGAACGCCGCGCCACGAACTCGTCGATGCCATGGCCTGGCTCACCATTCCGGCGCTGATCGGCCCGATCATGGGGCCGCCGATCGGCGGCTTCCTCACCACCTATCTCACCTGGCACTGGATCTTCTGGATCAATGTCCCGATCGGCGTCGCCGGCATCATCCTCGTCACGCGCTTCCTGCCGGCGGTCGAGCCGCGCAGCCCGCGGCCGATGGATTTTCCGGGTTTCTTCCTTTGCGGCATCGGCTTTTCCGGCTTCGTCTTCGGCCTCTCGGTCATCAGCCTTCCCGCCGTGCCCGTCGTCTACGGTTACGTCACCGTGGCAATTGGCATCCTTGCCGGCCTCTTCTATCTCCTGCATGCCCGCCGCGCGTCCTATCCGCTTCTCGATCCGAAAATGTTCCGCTACCCGATGTTCCGGGCGGCAATCCTCGGCGCCTCCAATTTCCGCATGGGGCTCGGCGCCCTGCCTTTTCTGATGCCGCTGATGCTGCAGCTCGGCTTCGGCCTGACGCCGCTGCAATCGGGCTCGGTGACCTTCGTCAGCGCGCTCGGCTCGATGGGGTCGAAATTTGCCGCTTCGCGCACCTTCAATACCTTCGGTTTCCGCACCGTCATATCGATCACCACCTTGCTGGCGGCGATCTTCCTCGGCATCAACGGGTTCTTCACCGCTGCAACGCCGCTGCCGCTGATCATGGCCTGCCTGCTGATCGGCGGCCTGTTCCGCTCCATGGCCTTTTCGGGCGTCAATGCCATGGCCTTCGGCGATGTCGACGATGCCGACAGCAGCCAGGCGACCGCAATCAATGCCGTCGCCCAGCGTATCTCCATGGCGATGGGTGTGGCGATCGCCGGCGGCATCCTCGAAATTTCGAGCAGTTTCCATGGCGGCAGGCTGCTGGTCTCGGATTTTCACACTGCCTTCTTCAGCGTCTCGGCAATCTCGGCGCTCGCCTGCATCACCTTCCTGCGCCTGCCGCGCGATGCCGGCGCGGAACTGACGACACGCCGCCTTAAGCACCGCCAGGCCGAGCCCGAAGAGGCCTTGGCGGAAAACAGCCCTTGATCCCGCCGACCGCCGGTCCGGTATCCCATTCCACTTTATGATTTCTTCACACATCGAAGACAGACTGCGTTTGCGCGTTTTGGGTCGCACAGGGGGACATGGGCATGAGTGCTCATGCTGCGACCGCCGGCGTGGATGCCCGTATTGATAGGCTGGTCGGGACCATATCCGACTGAGCTCGCGTTTCGAGGCCCCCGCGGCATGTTCCATTTTTTAAAAACGATGCCCCTGACAGCCAAGCTGGCGGCGATTATCGTGACCGTCAACCTTTGCGGCATCTCCGCCTTTGCCACCTATACGTGGATGTACGAAACCAAGGCGTTGATCGATGGCGCCAAGGCGAACTGGTCCAAGGATGTGGAGCAGTTCGCCTCTCTGGCCGCCGGCGGCGTGAAATGGGGCAAGGCGAATGCCGTTCGCGAGGCCTATTCGCTGTACCGCGACGATCCCTCGCTTGACCTTGTTCAGTTTGCCGCCTTCAACGCCGAACCCGCGGCCATCGATACATGGACGCGCGACGGCGTTGACGGTTTGCCCTCGCCGGCCGATCTGGCGAAGCGCCTCAGTGCCAAGCCTGAGAAAACCACGATCGATGACAGCGGAATATCTGCCGGCGTTGTGACGATCATCGCGCCGCTTCCGCTGGATAAATCAGGCAAGGCGACCGGCTACGTCGTCACCAACTGGTCGGTCGAAAAAATCGCTGCCGAAGTCAAGCAGAAGGTGTTGATTTCGCTGCTGACCCAGTTTGTGATCACCGCCATGGCCGTTGTCGCTTTTCTTCTCGCCATGCGCAGCCTCGTCGGCCGCCCTCTCAGAATTCTCAGCGAGCGGATCAGCGCCTTGCAGAAAGGCGATCTGGCCTCCCCCGTCACCTACAGGGAAAATGGCGACGAAATCGGCTTTCTGGCGCGTGCCCTGGAAGTTTTCCGTAACGAGGCAATTGCCAAGATCGAAAGAGAGCAGGCCGCGGCCGAGCAGAGCGCCTCGTTCGACGCCGAACGGGCGCGTAACGCATCCCTGACGGAAGAGGCCAGCAACGCTCAGCGGCTGGTCATGACAGCGCTGGCAAATGAACTGGAAAAGCTCGCCGCCGGCGACTTTTCGATACGCCTGGCCGATCTCGGTCCCGAATTCGATAAACTGCGGCAGGATTTCAACAACATGGTCGAAGCAGTCGCGGCAGCGCTGACCGAGATCAAGATCGCTTCCGTTGCGGTTGAAGGCGGCTCAAGCGAGCTTGCTTCCTCCGCCGATCAGCTCGCCAAGCGTACCGAGCAACAGGCCGCGGCCTTGGAACAGACCGCCGCAGCACTGGATGAGGTGACCACCACGGTCAGAACATCGTCGCAGCGGGCCGAAGATGCCGGGAAGCTGGTCGAGGAAACGAAGCGCAGCGCCCATGTCTCGGCGACTGTGGTACGCGATGCGATCGGGGCGATGGACCGGATCCAGACATCATCGAGCCAGATCGGCCGCATTATCGGCGTCATCGATGAAATCGCTTTCCAGACGAACCTGCTGGCGTTGAACGCCGGCGTCGAGGCGGCGCGCGCCGGCGAAGCCGGCAAGGGTTTTGCGGTCGTCGCGCAGGAAGTGCGGGAACTCGCCCAGCGCTCCGCCAACGCGGCCAAGGAAATCAAGAACCTGATCAACGTCTCCGGCCAGGAAGTGGCGGCCGGCGTCGGGCTGGTCAACGAAACCGGCGATGCCCTTTTGAAGATCGAGGAGCAGATCAACCGCATCAGCGACAGCATCGCTTCCATCGTCCAATCCTATCGCGAACAGGCCACGGGCCTGCAGGAAATCAACGGCGCCATCAACCAGATGGATCACGCGACACAGCAGAACGCGGCAATGGTCGAGGAGACCAACGCCGCCTGCCAGGAGCTGCGCACGCAGGGACGCCTTCTGCAGGATTCCGCCGGCCGGTTCACCGTCGGCGCCGCTGCCGCCAGTCAGCCCAGAGCCGCTCAACCCGTTCGTCAATCTCGCCCTGAACCCAGAGCCTTCGTGCAGCGGCACGCCGGAAATGCCGCCGTTGCCGCTGCTCCCGGTGCCTGGGAGGAGTTCTGACCTCGTCTTCATTCGATAGACTTTTAATCCTCAACACCCAAAATCGGGAAGGGAACAGTTATGAAGAAAGTTGTGACCGCATTTCTTTTGGCCTGCACCGCAGTCGCCGTGCCTATGGGCGTATCCATGGCGCAGGATGCGAAGCTCGCCCCGATCTCCGACTACGTGACCAGCGACGTAAAACCCTGGCTTAACGACCCCGCCATCATCGAGGCGGTCAAGGCGCAGAACGCCGCAAACGCCAATCTGAGCCAGGGCGATATCGACGCTCTCGACAAGAAGTGGCGTGCCGAAGTCGATGGCTCCGACCACTCGATGATCGACGGCGTGCTCGGCAATGCGTTGTCGAAATTCCTTCAGGAAAAGAAGGCTGCTTCCAACGGCAAGATTTCGGAGATCTTCGTCATGGATGCAAAGGGGCTGAATGTCGGCCAAAGCGATCCCACATCCGACTATTGGCAGGGTGACGAGGGCAAGTTCCAGAAGTCCTTCGGTGCCGGCAAGGATGCCGTCTTCGTCGATGAGATCGAAAAGGACGAATCGACCCAGACGCTGCAGTCGCAGGCAAGCGTCACGATATCAGACGACAAGGGAACGCCGATCGGCGCCATCACCGTCGGCGTGAACGTCGACGCGCTCTGATCTCAAGACCTTCGTTAAGTTCGTATCTCTCGCCCAGAAGCAGCGAGCTTCTGGGCGATTGAATTAAGCCCTCCGCAGGAACGGTTTCGCCGCGCCCGAGCGCCTGGCTTTCAGCCGCAAAATTCTGCGTGACAATGGGCTGCCGCGACGCTACATACGCCCGATGTCGACCACTTCGATCTACGCCTCGCGATTTTATTGGTACCGCTGCTCCCAGCGGATGCGGGTCTATGCGTAACTGAAGTCGACGCGACGACAACCCGAACAGCCGCTAGTCTACCTGGCGGCTTTTTCGTTCCGCACGGTATGACCAAACAGGAGCCATACCGTGCCCGATACCATTGACGATCTCCGTATCCTCGAGATCACCCCGCTGACCAAACCCGCCGATATCATCGCGGAAATTCCCCGAACCGTTGCCGTCAGCGAGACGGTGACCAGCAACCGCCATGCGATTCACAAGATTCTCGAGGGAGAAGACGACCGCCTGATCGTCGTCATCGGCCCTTGCTCCATCCATGATCCTGCTGCGGCATGCGAATATGCCGAGCGGCTGGCGGAACAGCGGCAGCGCTTCTCCGGCGATCTCGAAATCGTCATGCGCGTCTATTTCGAAAAGCCCCGCACCACGGTCGGCTGGAAGGGCTTGATGAACGACCCGCATCTCGATGGCAGCTACCGCATCGAGGAAGGACTTCGGATTGCCAGGCGCCTGCTGCTCGACGTCAATGCGATGGGCCTGCCCGCCGGTGTCGAATTCCTCGAAACGATCACGCCGCAATACATTACCGATCTCGTCAGCTGGGGCGCGATCGGCGCGCGCACGACCGAAAGCCAGATCCATCGCCAGCTCGCCTCCGGCCTCTCCTGCCCGATCGGCTTCAAGAACGGCACCGACGGCGGCGTCCGCGTCGCGCTCGACGCTATCCTCGCCGCCTCGCAGCCGCATCACTTCCCCGCCGTCACCAAAGACGGACAGGCGGCCATCGCTTCGACGAGGGGCAATGAGGACTGCCACATCATCCTGCGCGGTGGCAAACAGCCGAACTATGAAGCGACCGATGTCGAAGCTGTGGTCGGCGAAGCCGTCAAGCTTGGCGTGCCCCCGCGCATCCTGATCGATGCCAGCCATGCCAACAGCAGCAAGGATCCGATGAACCAGCCGCGCGTCGTCAAATCCGTGGCCTCGCAGATCGCCGCCGGCAATCGCCACATCAAGGGCATGATGATCGAGAGCAACCTCGTCGCCGGCCGCCAGGATCTCGTCCCCGGCAAGCCGCTGGTCTACGGCCAGTCCATCACCGACGGCTGCATCGACTGGGACATGTCGGTAGCCGTACTGGAAGACTTGGCGAAATCCGCCCGCGAACGGCGCAAGGCAGCCGTCGCGGCCTGATAGACAGCATCAAGCGCGGCGGGCAGACACCCGCCGCCCAACAGGGCGGTGGGGGTCAACCCGGTTATCTCACGGCTACGCCGACCGGATCCGGCTTCATAACTCACGCCCGGATGATCGATCCAAGTTCCGATTTGAAAGCTGCTACGAGCAACCTGGGGCTACCAACCCGCCGCCACGCCGCTATGGGTGGAGCACTGGGCCACCAGCACGCGGAATAGGAGCAGATTTAAAAGAGCAGCCATGGATTCACTGAATCGCGCTCGTGTTCAGTCGCGACCCTGTAATAGGTACGCATGTCGTCGCGCTCTTTTTCGTAAGTCCACTTCAAGCCCCATCTGCATTCGTCCGTCATGCACTCACGGCTTTTCGATTCGAACATATCGAGTTGAAATGCCTCGCCATTGATTTCGCCGGTGATCGAGCCGGTTTTCCCCTTATCCTTCGATATGAGTTCAAACGCGCCTGCTCGACCATCCAGACAGTAGATCTTCCCGCGATAGGTTCGCTCGCCGGTCTCCAGCTTCCAGAAATTTGTCTTCACCTGCGACACGCTGTAGCGACCCTTGCATTGCTGCCTTTCGGCCGAGCCGATCTCAATCGTTCCCCCCATCTGCTCACTCTCGTTACTTGCGATCACCTTTCCGAGCACCGGAGTACCCGTTGCGAGGTAGCTTCCCTCGACACTACGGACAAAAAGATATGAACATCCTGCGAGCGTGAAACCCATTGCCACCACGGAGCCGGCGATCGTCAAACCACGCAGCGTCCACGCGCATCTCAAGACAGCCAGCAAGTCTATAACTCCAGGTTCATCTTCATGTTTGCGGATGCCAAAAGAGCTGGTTGGAGCAGTGGGCGACCAGTCGTTACCAGCCGGAATAGCACTGATATTCAGGTCACAATATTTCCCCACAATTAAGAAGATGAATAAATGCCACAGCTCATCCTGAAATAGAATACCCCGTCCGCTTCGGCGAGGTGCACGGAACCGGAGGCAGCTGCTGCAATCAAACCTTGGCAGTCCCCCAATCACCCACCTCTCAAAAGCGTGCGCATCAGCAATTAGAAGATGAGGTTTGGCGCGACGTTGTCACGCACACTTTGACGTGCAATTCTGCCGAATAAGCTTTTCGATAGGTGACGCATGCCTGTAGAAACTCTTCCGTCTCCACCTTGGTGGAGAGTAGCGATTGCGTTGATCGTGGTTCCCTTAATCGCGTCCTTCGCATACGCTCTTTACAGCCCACTGTATCAGGGCCTGCCGGAAATGACCGAGCGCGCTATCCGAACAACTCAGGGAGTCGCGCTCATTGGTGCGTATCCGCCAACTGCTGTGTTGGGGATTCCATTGCTATTCTACTTCAGGCGACGTGTAGGGCCGTTGCCGCTGCCATACCTGGAAAGCAAAGCATCAGTACAAGAACTATTTGCATACGGAGTCGCATAGCTAAAATTACAGGCATATTCGGCATCGATTTCCCCATCGTATGGCCAATGCCTATTTCAGAAGGGTTGTGTGAGGCTTTATGATGATGCCTGACCACCCCATCATAAATGGTATGATTGGAAAGCTTTGGACCCGGTTAGTGATCACCGGATTCCTGCTGTTTTGTCCTGTGCCGCTAAGCATCCCACTGCTATGGCTAACTGCGTGAGAGAATGAGTCTCCGCACTGCCGCTTGCCTATTGACCGTCACGGGATCGGAGTTCAAGGATCAACGTTCCGGAAACTAGCTTGTCGATTGTTTCCTTGCTTTCAGTCCGCGTGGCATCTGAAGGAATTGGAATCTGGAGCGGTTTTCCGACAAATAGAAGCGGGTCCATGATATGCGGCGATGAGACAACATTTCCGTTGAGCAGGACATCTATGTCCTTACCGACTTGACGTCGGGTGAATTTAGACAACTCCTTAGAGCTGGCCAGCGTAAGAGTTAGCACAATTTGGTCGCCCATGTTGAACGGCGCGACCTCTCCGCCGGCGACCAATATTTTGACCGTTTCTGCAGCGGCCGAACTCACCCATGCGACTGAGCACGAAAAGACGAGTGTGGCTATAATTGCTTTCATTCCATTTTTCGCTGCAGTTTTGATCATGGCTTTCCCGACCTTGCTTGATACGCAACGTCTACAGTGAAGCCGCAAAGCCGTCACCCCACCGCCCCATCATCAAATTGCGGTGCGCCGCTCTCAAGAGCTCGCCGGGAAATACCTGACATAGGCAAATTCGTCACCGTCTGGTGACCAGCAGGGCACATTGATCGTGCCCTGCCCGCCGAACAGCTCGAACAGCGTCTTCAGATTGCCGCCATCCATGTCCATCAGCCGCAGCCGCACGTCGAGGTCGCGCGGATGGTCGAAAACCGAGGGGTCGTAGGACAGGATCAGCACCTTGTCGTTCCTGGGCGACGGATGGGCGAACCAGTTGCCCTGATTGTCCGACGTCACCTGCTCCAGCCCGCTGCCATCGGGATGGATGCGCCAGATCTGCATCAGCCCGGTGCGGCTGGAATTGAAATAGATCCATTGCCCGTCGGCAGAATAATCCGGCCCGTCATTGCGGCCCTCGCCATGCGTCAACCGCGTCTCGGCGCCGCCGTCGACGGAGATCGTATAGATATCGAAGAGATCGTCGCGGATGCCGCAATAGGCAAGCTGGCGGCCATCCGGCGACCAGCCATGCCAGTAGGACGGTGCGTTCTCGGTCACGAGCCGCGGCGTGCCGCCCTCGATCGGCAGGACATAGATCGTCGACTTGCCGAATTCGGTCTTGTCAGAGATGACGATCTCGGTGCCGTCGGGCGAAATACCGTGATCATTGTTGCAGTTGACGGCAAAGCCGGTATCGACCTTGCTGACTTCGCCGCCATTGAGCGGCAGCCGGTAGAGCAGCCCGTCGCCGTTCAGGAGCAGGTAGGAACCGTCAGGCGCGAAGTTCGGCGCCTCCACGAGCATGTCCGTCTGCCAGACCTCGCGGGCTCTGCCCGTCCTGACATTATAGATCTCGACCGAGCTGCGCATGTTTCCTCCCGATATTCCGATCGCTTCAGTGATCCCGATCGCGCCAGTGATCCCGATCGCTTCAGTCCCGATCCCGGAAACGGTTGGTGATGGGATAGCGCCGGTCGCGGCCGAAATTCTTCTTGGTGATCTTCACGCCCGGCGCCGATTGCCGGCGCTTGTATTCGGCGAGATAGAGCAGGTGCTCGACGCGATGGACGGTTGCCACGTCATGGCCGCGTGCGACGATCTCTTCGACCGCCATCTCCTTCTCCACCAGGCATTCGAGAATATCGTCGAGAACAGGATAGGGCGGCAGCGAATCCTGATCCTTCTGGTCGGGACGCAGTTCGGCCGACGGCGCCTTGTCGATGATATTTCTCGGGATTACCTCGCCCGACGGCCCCAGCGCACCCGGCGGCACATTCTCGTTGCGCCAGCGGGCCAGCGCATAGACCTGCATCTTGTAGAGGTCCTTGATCGGATTGAAGCCGCCGTTCATGTCGCCATAAAGCGTGGCGTAGCCGACCGACATTTCCGACTTGTTGCCGGTCGTCACCACCATCGAGCCGAACTTGTTGGAGATCGCCATCAGGATGACGCCGCGCGCCCGGCTCTGCAGGTTTTCCTCGGTGATGCCGCTATCCGTGCCCGCGAAGAGATCGGACAGCGCACTGCTGAAGCCCGTCACCGGTTGCTCGATCGGCACGATATCGTAACGGCAGCCGAGCGCCTTGGCGCAATCGGCCGCGTCCTTCAGCGAATCTTCCGATGTGTAGCGGTAGGGCAGCATGACGGTGCGCACCCGCTCCTCGCCCAGCGCATCGACGGCGATTGCCGTGCAGATCGCCGAGTCGATGCCGCCGGAAAGGCCGAGCACCACCGTCTTGAAGCCGTTCTTATTGACGTAGTCGCGGAAGCCGAGCAGGCAGGCGCGGTAGTCGGCCTCCTCGCCTTCAGGAATATGTGCCATCGGCCCTTCGGCGCAGTGCCAGCCGGCCCCACCGCGCTTCCATGTCGTCACCGCCAGCGCCGTCTCGAACTGGCTCATCTGGAAGGCCAGCGACCTGTCGGCGTTGAAGGCGAAACTCGCGCCGTCGAACACCAGTTCGTCCTGGCCGCCGAGCTGGGCGGCGTAGACCAGCGGCAGGCCGGTCTCGATCACCTGCTTCAGCACAACCTGATGGCGGATATCGACCTTGCCGCGATAATAGGGCGAACCGTTCGGCGACAGCAGAATTTCGGCTCCGCTTTCGGCCAGCGTCTCGCAGACGCCGAGATCGCCCCAGATATCTTCGCAGATCGGAATGCCGATGCGCACGCCGCGGAAATTCACCGGCCCCGGCATGGCGCCCTGGTTGAAGACGCGCTTTTCGTCGAACTCGCCGTAGTTCGGCAGATCGATCTTGTCGCGCACCGCGATCACCTTGCCGCCGTCGAGCACGGCGACGGAATTATAACGTCCCGTCTCGTCCTGCCGGGGAAAACCGATGAGAACGCCCGGCCCGCCATCGGCGGTATCGGCCGCCAGGCTCTCGACCGCTTTCCAGCAGGCCCGGATGAAGGCCGGCTTCAGCACCAGGTCCTCAGGCGGATAGCCGGAAATGAAAAGCTCGGTCAGGACGAGCAGATGCGCGCCTTCGCGAGCCGCATCGGCGCGCGCTTCGCGTGCCTTGACGAGATTGCCGGCGACATCGCCGACTGTCGGATTGAGCTGCCCGATGGCGATGCGGAAGATATCAGAAAGAGCGTTTTCCTGTGTCATGTCATTTATTTAGCCTGCAGCTTCCGCGACCGCAACATGTCCCGCGGCAAAAGCCGCACCTTGTGGTGACGAAATTTTTGTGAACGGACGCGCGACGGTCTCGCGGCATAGACACGCATTGCAATTTGCCGGAGGAGCGGAATACTGCCCGGAAAGCGACTGCATCGATAACGGGCACCGGAAACAGGCCATGTCTAATCTTTCGAACTTCATGCACCATCATTTCGACAAGCCGGCCGAAGAACTCGGCGATATCGAAAAACGCGTGCTGGCGAAGGCGCACGCGCGCAAGGTCATCTCGACCGATATCAACGCCGCCCTTTCCGCCGAGGCCTCGTTCGGTGAGCGCGTCGCCGATGGAATCGCCCGCGTCGGCGGTTCCTGGTCGTTCATCCTCGCCTTCCTGGCCTTCCTTGTCGTCTGGACGCTGATTAACACCATCATCCTGGCGACTGGCGCTTTCGACCCCTACCCCTTTGTTTTCCTCAACCTGATCCTGTCGATGCTCGCCGCCATCCAGGCGCCGATCATCATGATGTCGCAGAACCGCCAGGCCGAACGCGACCGCTTCGAGGCCGCCAAGGACTACGAAGTCAATCTCAAGGCCGAGCTCGAGGTGCTCTCCCTGCACCAGAAGATCGACATGCGCGTGCTGACCGAACTGACGGCGCTTCGCGAGGACGTCGCCCGCCTCAGCGCCGAGCTTGCCGCCAGGGGCTAAACGGGAAACCTGTCATATTGCGGCAGGCCATCCGTGATCTCATAGAAATCACCCTTGTCGGCGCAATAAATGTGATGGCCGAAGGCAAGGCCGCTGGGCTCGTCGAAGCTTCCTGCCATGACGGAAACCTCCGGCGATTGGTCGCCCTGCCAGAACAGCGCCGAACCGCAGTTCGAGCAGAAGCCGCGCTGGGCTTCGGGGCTCGACCGATACCAGCGGATCGCGCCGGCATCTTCCACCGAAAGAGCGGCGCGCGGCACGTTGACCGCCGCATAATAAAACCCTGTCTGCCGGCGGCATTGCGAGCAATGGCAGCCGACGACGGGTCCGGGCTTTGCCCCGATCGAATATCGCACGGCGCCGCAAAGACAGCCGCCTGTATGCCGTTCGGTCATGATCGCTCTCCCCTTTATGACTGGAAATTGCCGCTGATGGCGCCTGCCGTCAAATCCATTCCGTTCAACAAAATCATCAGAAATCTTGAAGGCCGCAGGCCTTGCCGATGCTCGGCTGCTGCGGTCATCGCTGTTGCTTGTCGACAACACCCGCCCCTCTCGTCCATCTCGGCATTGAATCCGCGGCTGTTGTCAGTGATACTGCGGCTCCGATTTCATTCAACCTTTGGGAGACTGACATGAGAGCGACCCTGTCCAAACAGAAAGGAAACATCGCCCACAGGGACATTCTGCCTCATGAATATTCGGTTCTCCCGCGCGAGGAAAAGCTCGCGACGCCATAACGCCTTCCTGAAATTATTCCTGCACGATCCCGCCGTCGACCACGGCCGACGCTGGTCGCGCATGCGAAAATTTCTCTCCTATTATCGCCCGCATCTGCCCTTGCTGCTGGCGGATCTGCTATGCGCCATCCTCGTCGCCGGCACGGCGCTCGCGCTGCCGCTCTGCGCCAATATCGTCACCAGCCGCCTTCTGGCTCTGCCCGACGCCCCTGAGGCCTTTGCCCAGATCCTCGGGATGGGCGGCGTCATGCTGGCCGTCCTAGTGGTCCAGATCGCCGCCATCTTCTTCGTCGACTATCGCGGCCACGTCATGGGCGCCCGCATCGAGGCGACGGTCCGGCAGGAACTGTTCGAGCACTGCCAGAAACTCTCGTTCAGCTTCTACGACCGCCAGCGCACCGGCCAGCTGATGAGCCGCATCACCAATGATTCCTTGTGGCTGGGGGAGCTCTTCCATCATGGCCCCGAGGATCTTTCCATCGCCGTGCTGAAATATGGCGGCGCCATGCTGGTGCTGTTCTTCATCGATCCGCCGCTGGCCGGCGTCATTCTGCTGCTGACGCCGATCGCGGTGATCTATGCGCTCTATTTCAACCGGCGCATGAACCGCGCGCTGGAAGCCAGCAAGCACCAGATCGCCGCGGTCAACGAGCGCGTCGAGGATGCGCTGGCCGGCATCCGCGTCGTCCAGTCCTTCGCCAACGAGGCGCTGGAAAGGGAGCGCTTCGCCGAGCAGAACCGGCGCTTCCTGCAAAGCCGCGCCGACGGCTACCGCAGCGAGGCCTGGTTTTCGGTCGGCACCGAAACCTTCGCACAGCTCGTCACCATATTGGTGATCGTCGTCGGGGGCCTACGCATCCTGGCGGCGGAACTCACCGTCCCGGATATGCTGACCTTCCTGCTCTGCGTTGCCGTGCTCGTCGATCCCGTGCAACGGCTCACCAATTTCGTGCGTCTCTGGCAGGAGGGCTATACCGGCTTCATCAGGGCCATGGAAATCCTGGAGATCGACCCTGATATCACCGATCGCCCGGCCGCCAGGCCGATGCCGACGCCAAGGGGGGAGATCAGTTTCTCCGACGTCGCCTTCGGCTACGAGGCCGATGGCCCGCGCGTGCTGGAGCGGCTGTCCCTCACCATCGCGCCCGGCGAGTTCGTTGCCCTCGTCGGTCCTTCAGGGGTCGGCAAGAGCACGCTTTGTGCGCTCATACCGCGCTTCTACGATATCGGGGCCGGGGCGATCCGCATCGACGGCACCGATATAAGAGACGTGACGCTGGCCTCGCTCCGGCGCCATGTCGGGGTTGTGCAGCAGGATGTCTATCTCTTTGCCGGCACCGTGGCGGAGAACCTGCGCTATGGCAGGCCCGACGCCAGCGATGTGGAGCTGGAAGCAGCGGCCCGCGCTGCCAATGCGCACGATTTCATCATGGCCCTGCCCCAGGGTTATGACACCGATATCGGCCAACGCGGCGTCAAGCTCTCCGGCGGCCAGCGCCAGCGCATCACCATCGCCCGCGCCTTCCTCAAAGATCCGGAGATCCTGATCTTCGACGAGGCGACCAGCGCGCTCGACAACGAAAGCGAACGGGCGGTGCAGCAGGCGCTGCTCAGTCTCGCAAACGGCCGGACTACCCTGGTCATCGCCCATCGCCTGTCAACCGTCCGCCATGCCGACCGCATCCTGGTGCTGACGGCTGACGGGATCGTTGAACAGGGCACGCATGAGGATTTGATGGCGCAAGGCGGCGTTTACGCGAACCTGCATAGCGTCCAGGCCAGCATTTGAGTGCTCGACAGTGGAGACGCAAGTGGGATTTTAAACGTCACAGAGCAGCTCGACTCGGGAGGTCGGGCGAAACCAGCCCCTCATCCGGCTGCCGCCACCTTCTCCCCGCTCGCGGGGCGAAGGGACTATGCCGCAACCTCTCCGTCCCTCACCAACGTCTCGCAGGGCAAGTCCCCTCTCCCCGTAAAACGGGGAGAGGGTTAGGGTGAGGGGCAGCTATCCGCACAGCCGGACGGCCATCGCAGAAGTCCATGCCAGGTAGAGAATTAAGCCCAACAAACTGCCCGGCTCTTCTCATCCATATCAACCAGTCTCAGCCGTTGGCGACCATACGCTTCTCGTCGCGACCGCCCTTCATGCGCTCGGCAAGCAGGAAAGCGAGTTCGAGCGCCTGGTCGGAGTTGAGGCGCGGGTCGCAATGGGTGTGGTAGCGGTCCTGCAGGTCTTCTGCGGAAACCGCGCGGGCGCCGCCGGTGCATTCCGTCACGTCCTTGCCGGTCATCTCGATATGGATGCCGCCGGGATGCGTGCCTTCGGCGCGGTGGATCTGGAAGAAGCTTTCGACTTCCGACAGGATCCGCTCGAAAGGACGGGTCTTGTAGTTGTTGAGCGTAATCGTGTTGCCGTGCATCGGGTCGCAGGACCAGACGACCTTGCGGCCCTCGCGCTCGACGGCGCGGATGAGGCGCGGCAGGTTTTCGGCAACCTTCTCATGGCCGAAGCGGCAGATCAGCGTCAGGCGGCCGGCCTCGTTACCAGGATTCAGAATGTCGATCAGCTGCAAGAGATCGTCGGCCTGCAGCGATGGGCCGCACTTGAGGCCGATCGGGTTCTTGATGCCGCGGCAATATTCGATATGCGCATGGTCGGCCTGGCGCGTACGGTCGCCGATCCAGATCATATGGCCCGATGTGGCATACCAGTCGCCCGACGTGGAATCGACGCGGGTCAGCGCCTCCTCGTAGCCGAGCAGCAGCGCCTCATGGCTGGTGAAGAAATCCGTCTCGCGCAGGCTCGGGTGGTTTTCCGAGGTGATGCCGATCGCCTTCATGAAATCCATGGTTTCGCTGATGCGGTCGGCAAGCTTGCGGTAACGCTCGCCCTGCGGGCTGTCCTTGACGAAGCCGAGCATCCACTGATGCACGTTTTCGAGATTGGCGTAGCCGCCCATCGCGAAGGCGCGCAGAAGGTTCAGCGTCGCGGCCGACTGGCGGTAGGCCATCGCCTGGCGTTCCGGGTTCGGAATGCGCGACTCCTCGGTGAACTCGATGCCGTTGATGATGTCGCCGCGATAGGCGGGCAGCGTCACATCGCCCTGCTTTTCGACATTCGACGAACGCGGCTTGGCGAACTGGCCGGCGATGCGGCCGACCTTGACGACCGGCAGCTGCGCGCCGAAGGTCAGCACGACGGCCATCTGCAGGAAGGCGCGGAAGAAGTCGCGAATGTTATCGGCGCCGTGTTCGGCGAAGCTCTCGGCGCAGTCGCCGCCCTGCAACAGGAAACCGTTGCCTTCGGCGACATTGGCGAGATGCTTCTTCAGGCGGCGCGCCTCACCGGCAAAAACCAGCGGCGGATAGCTGGCGAGCGTGGCCTCCGTTGCCGCCAAGGCGGCTGCATCCGGATATTCGGGAACCTGCAGGATCGGTTTCTGCCGCCAGCTGCTCGGGGTCCAATTCTCTGCCATGTCACTTACCTCACTCACATCCGTCCCTGGGATGCACCTATCCTTGATTGCGGCGGCTTATAGACCTTTAGATCGGGCTTGCAAAGGCCAATCGCCCGATGCTCCAAGCCATGCCGCGGCCGTCGGCCGACGCTCGCATATAGGTAGCAAAAATCCCCGCTTCCATCGTTAAACCAGCATATACCACGTCGATTTCCCTATATTTTAGACTTTGAATGTAGAACCGGAAGGAGATTTCAACATCGGGGACATGTCATGGCGATCCTTCCGCCCGGCTTCATAGCGGACCGCTCAGGCAATTTCGGCATCATGACCGCATTGCTGATGGTGCCGCTCCTTGGCATGGCAGGCATGGCGGTGGATTTCGCTCACGCCATGAGCCTGCGCACCCAGCTCTTCGCCGCCGCCGATGCTGCCGCGGTCGGCTCGATCGCCGAAAAATCCGGCGCGGTCGCCGCCGCCATGACCATGAGCGGCAACGGCACCATCTCGCTCGGCAAGACCGACGCCCGCAGCATCTTCCTGTCGCAGGTGTCGGGAGAACTGGCGGACGTGAATGTCGATCTCGGCATCGACGTTACCAAGACCGCCAACAAGCTGAATTCGCAGGTTTCGTTCACGGCGGTCGTGCCGACCACCTTCATGCGCGTTCTCGGCAAGGATTCGATCACCATCTCCGGCACGGCAACGGCCGAATACCTGACCGCGTCTTTCATGGATTTCTACATCCTGCTCGACAACACCCCCTCGATGGGCGTCGGCGCCACCGCGACCGACGTCGCGACGATGGAAAAGAATACCAGCGACAGCTGCGCCTTCGCCTGCCACGAAACTCAGAACAAAAACAATTACTACAATCTCGCCAAGAAGCTCGGCGTCAGCATGCGTATCGACGTCGTGCGCCAGGCGACGAAGGAGCTGACGCTGACCGCGAAGTCGACGCGCGTTTCCGACAACCAGTTCCGCATGGGCGTCTACACCTTCGGCACCAAGGCCGAAGACGCCAAGCTGACCACCATATCCGACCCGACGATCGACCTCGACAAAGTGCGTAGCTATACCGACGCCGTCGATCTGATGACCATTCCCTATCAGGGCTATAACAACGACCAGCAGACGAGCTTCGACAGCGCCCTGACGCAGATGAAAGACATCATCACCACCCCCGGCGACGGCAGCACCGCCGCGTCGCCGCAGAAGATCCTGTTTTTCGTCTCCGACGGCGTCGGCGACAGCGAAAAACCGAAAGGCTGCACGAAAAAACTGAGCGGCAACCGCTGCCAGGAGCCGATCGACACTTCCTTCTGCCAACCGCTGAAGGACAAGGGCATCAGGATTGCGGTGCTCTACACCACCTACCTGCCTCTGCCGAAAAACAGCTGGTACAATACGTGGATCAAGCCCTTCCAGGGCGAAATCCCGACAAGAATGCAGGCATGCGCCTCGCCGGGCCTCTATTTCGAGGTGACGCCGACCGAAGGTATCGCCGATGCGATGAAAGCGCTCTTCCTCAAGGCCATCCGCGCGCCGCGCATCACCAGCTAGTGCATGTCGCCCGGAAGTGTGCAGCGGTTCCGGGATAACGACATGCATCAAAGCAAAAAGCTAAAGCGCGTCGAATGAATCAAGTTTGATGCGACGCGCTTTAAGCGCACACGGAAGGCTCAGACGCGCTGCCCGTCGCGGACCCGATAGCTCGGCGCATACATGGTGACGAGCTCTTCGGCCGCCGTCGGGTGCAGCGCCATGGTCTGGTCGAAGTCGTCCTTGGTGCAGCCGGCCTTCAGCGTGACCCCGAGCAGCTGCGCCATCTCGCCGGCATCGTGGCCAAGGATATGGGCGCCCACCACCTTGCGGCTTGCCGCATCGACGATCAGCTTCATGATCATCCGCTCGGCCCGACCGGAAAGCGTCGCCTTCAGCGGCCGGAACTGCGCCCGGTAAACCTCGAGCTCAGCGTAACGCCTGCCCGCCTCTTCCTCCGAAAGACCGACGGTGCCGATCTCCGGCTGCGAGAAGACGGCGGTCGGGATCAGCTCGTAATCCGGCCGTGTCGGATTGTTCTTGTATTCGGTTTCGATGAAGCACATCGCCTCGTGGATCGCCACCGGCGTCAGCTGTACCCGGTTGGTGACATCGCCAAGCGCGTAAATGTTTTCGACATTGGTGCGGGAATAGTCGTCGACGATAATCGCGCCGCGCTCGTCGACCGCGACGCCGGCCGCATCGAGGCCGAGACCTTCGGTGTTCGGATCGCGCCCGAGCGCCAGCATGACGACGTCGGCCTGCAGCGTGCCGCTGTTCAACGTCTCCAGAACGAGCCCGCCCTCGCCCTTCGAAACCTTCTGCAGCGTGTCGTGGCAGAGGATGCGGATGCCCTTGGCGACCATCGCCTCGTGCAGTCCGCGCCTCAGATCCTCGTCGAAGCGCGACAGGATCTCGGCGCCGCGATAGATCAGCGTCGTCTCGACCCCGAGGCCATGAAAAATATTGGCGAACTCGACGGCGATATAACCGCCGCCGGCGATGACGATCGATTTCGGCAGCTCTTCGAGATGAAAGGCCTCGTTGGAGGAAATACAGAACTCGTGGCCGGGAAGGGCTGCATGCGGGTTCGGCTGCCCGCCTGTGGCGATCACGATCGTCTTTGCCGTTACAGTCTGGCCCGTTTTCACAAGCCGCACCGTATGAGCGTCGACGAGTTCGGCACGCGTTTCCAGGATCTCGGCATTGGCGCCGGCGAGCCCTTTCTTGTAGAGGCCTTCCAGCCGGGCAATTTCGGCATCCTTGGCCGCCACCAGCTTCTTCCAGTCGAAGCTGCTTTCGCCGACCGTCCAGCCGAAGCCGGCCGCATCCTCGAAATGCTCATGGAACTGCGAGGCATAGACGAAGAGTTTCTTCGGCACACAGCCGCGAATGACGCATGTGCCGCCGTAGCGGTACTCCTCGGCGATCGCCACCTTTTTGCCGAGCGAGGCGGCAACACGCGCGCCGCGCACGCCTCCGGAACCGCCGCCGATGACGAAGAGGTCGTAGTCGTAGGAAGACATGAGGAGCTCCGGAAGGGAATCGCAGGAAGGATGTTCCTGATATAGAGCCTTTCCTGGTTAGATTGAAGCATTCTGCCGGAGCAGGTTTTCGTCAGGGCAGAGGCGATTGGCGACGGGCATACCCCAGGTACGGCCGAGCCGATCGCCTCTGATCCTGGCGGAAAGATGCCCGGCCCTCCGGCCACACCGCTTCGCCGCGGCGAAGCGATCAGTGCGGCCGGCGCTTTAGAGTCTTGCAGATTTGCTTGGCAAATCTGCGGGAGGGTTGGCTGAAACGGGCCGGCTGATCGACCGGCCGGCTTGGCCGTAGAGCTGGGCTACGACGCGCGCCGGCCGGTCGACCATCCGACTCCGTTTGAGCCAACAGAATGCTTCAATCTAACCAGGAAAGGCTCTAGGGGCGATCGCCGTGAAAACAAAAGCCCGCAGCTGCATCATGCCGTTCCCTTCGCCCGAATCTTCGCGGCAAACGGTTGACCCGGCTGCCTGAGGCTGGCAGGCAAATCCACGCAGTAAAAAAGAAGCCGGAGCAAACGATGGATCAAACTCTCTTCGCCAAGCTGTGCAAGGCCGGCAAATTCAAGGAAGCGCTCGGCCTCGCCACCCAAGGTCACGAGAACGAAAAATACGCGCCGAGCCGCTTCGCGATGGACAAGAAAACGGGACTGCCGATCTTCTACCGCGGCAACAAGCGCGTCGAGCCGGATGAAACGGGCGTGTGGCAATTGGCCAAGAGCTCGAAGGATTGGGGCTGAGCGTCCGGCGTATCTGGGATGCGCATCCCTTGGCGGTTGCCGCTTTCAACCGGTGATGCGGAAATCCGTCGGCATTTTCTCAAACTGGGTCGGTTCCGTCTCGACGCCGGAAACCGATGCTCCCGCAGGCCCGCGGCCGAACCGCTCGATCATTGTCGAGACGGCGGTATCGGGTCCTGCGATCAAGGCGGCGACAGATCCGTCCCCCTCATTGCGCACCCAGCCTGTAAGCCCGAGCCGCAACGCCTCATCGCGCGTCCACATGCGAAACCCGACACCTTGAACCCTGCCAGATACCCGCACTCGCACAGCCTCGTAATGAGCGGACATGTTGCCTCACCAAAAGCCTCATCGGTATTTCGGCATCGATCATAGCAAAAAAGCCCGGGCGATGCCGGGCTTTTGTAAATCCGCTGAGGCAGGCTTTACTTCTGGGCAGCCGGAGCCGGTGCCGGTGCCGGAGCCACCGGGCTGTCGGTTGCCGGCGGCGGCGCCTTGATGACCTTGGAGAGTTCGGCATTGCTCTGCTTTTCCAGGTCGCGGGAAATGCCCTGCGCCCAGATGTCGGCGGCCTTCGCCGTTTCGCGCGAGGCGACCGGGCCGTCGCGCAGCAGCTTCTTGCCGACGTCGGAATTGTAGAAGTCGGCGATCGCCTTCAGTTCGTCGGCGGTAAAGGTCTTGGCATAGGTGAGAGCCGCCTCCTTCTCCAGATCGCCGCGGCGCGGCGCCAGCGCCAGCGCCTGCGCGTCGACCGTCGCCGAAATGATGTCCTGGTAGTTCGGCGAATCCTGGATCAGGCCGGCCTTCAGGCGCTCGGCAAGACCGGGCAGGATGTTGTCGAACTGGGCGGTGGCGCCGATGGCGTCGATCGCCGCGCGAGACGCCTTCAGCTGCTCCTCGGAGACCTCCTGCGCCTTGACGGCGGAGCCGAAGGCAAGCCCGGAAAGAACGATGGTCGCAGCGGCAAAACGGCCAAGACCTGCAATGTTCATCATGAGTGTATGCTCCTGTTATCTGTTTGCCTGCAGCGTGCGCGCACCCGCAGGACCGGCAATGATCGCAAGTGCCGCCATATTGATAAAGAGCCCGTGTTCGACGACGCCGGGTATGGAATTCAGCTCGCTCGAAAGCGCCTCTGCATCAGGAATGCGGCCAAAAGATGCATCGATGATGTGATGGCCGCCGTCCGTGGTAAACTCTCCGTCACCGGATTGGCGCAGGCTGAGTTCGCCGGAAAGGCCGAGCCGGGCCGCGACCTTTTCGATCGCGATCCGTGTCGAGACGAGCCCGAACGGATTGACTTCGATCGGCAGCGCGTAGGCGCCGAGCGTGTCGACCAGCTTGCTCTCGTCGGCAATGACGATCATCCGCTCGGAAGCGGCCGCGACGATCTTTTCGCGCAGCAGCGCGCCGCCGCCGCCCTTGATCAATCTGAGCGCCGGATCCACCTCGTCGGCGCCGTCGATCGTCAGATCGAGTGCCGGCAGTTCATCGAGCGACTTCAGCGGCACGCCGAGTTCGACGCAAAGCCGCGCCGTTCTTTCAGACGTCGGAACGCCTTCGACCCTGAAGCCGCCTGCGACCTTCTCCGCCAGCAGACGAACGAATTCTTCCGCCGTACTGCCTGTGCCGATGCCGAGGCGCATTCCGTCTTCGACATGGGCGAGTGCGGCCGCGGCGGCCTTGATCTTCATTTCGCGGGCATCCATGCGCCGCCAACTCCGAATTATTGCGTTGGATGTGCTGTTTACACGGCTCGCCTGGCAAACGAAAGTCAAAATCATCACGGAAAATGAAAAGCCGAAACAAATGCCTGCGGCCCTTCCGGCCGGCATCCTAACGTTGCTTTCCGCCGCGTGATCGCCTACCTCAGAAACGATTGCGCAAAGAGGAAAACCCTTGACCCCTTCCCCTGTCCGCCCGGCACTGATCGTCTTCGATCTCGACGGCACCCTTCTCGACACCCATACGGATCTGGTCGAGAGCCTGAACCACACGATCGCAGCCCTTGGCCTCGAGCCGGTGAGCTATGACGACCTCACCCATCTCGTCGGCCATGGCGCGCGCGTGATGATCGAGCGCGCCTGCCGGCTGCGCGGCCATCCGCTCGAAAGCGACGCCCTGCCGCCGCTGGTCGAGCGCTTCGTCGCCCATTATGCCGGCAACATGCCCGGCCGTACCGAGCCCTATCCCGGCCTCGTCGCGGCGATGGACCGGCTTAAAGCTGCCGGTTACCGCCTCGCCGTCTGCACCAACAAGATGGAAAGCCTGGCGCTCGGCCTGCTCGAGAAACTCGACCTCGTCAGCTATTTCGACGCCATATCAGGCGGCGACAGCTTCCCCGTGCGCAAGCCCGACGCCCGCCACCTTACCGGCACCATCGACCGCGCCGACGGCGACATCACCCGCACCGTGATGATCGGCGACAGCATCAACGACATCGCCGTCGCCAGGAATGCCGGCGTGCCGTCGATCGCCGTGCCTTTCGGCTATTCCGACGTGCCGGTCTCCAACCTCGATCCGGATGTCATCATCACCCATTACGACGAGCTGACGCCTGACCTGGTGGAGAGGCTGTTGCGGGAATATACGGAGAAAGTCGCGGTCTGAGGAGACCACTCATCTCTCCTCTCCCCCCATTCCTGTGCTCGTCACAGGAATCCAGCCGGCCTGCGTCCGCAAGCCGAAAAGACTCTTAAATTGAGACCAGTATCCGTTACTTGAAGAGGACATTGCTCCTGCAATCGACGGGGCCGCAATTCCCCGCCGCGTAGACACGCGGCTGCTGGATTCCTGTGACGAGCACAGGAATGAGGGAGGAGTTCGTGGCGCCGATCTGCCAAACGCAACAGTCCCATACTCCCACCCCAAAAACAAAACGGGCGGCCCGAAGACCGCCCATTCGATAACCCGCTAAACCTTACGTCAAATCTGCGCCCCACGCGCCTTTGTCGTCGCGTCGAAAGCCTTGTCGACATAGCCATCGCGGCCATAGACGTCGTCGAAATATTCCACCACGCCGTCCTTGTTCGGCCAGGCGGTGAAGTAGGAGACGTAGACCGGGATCTTCTGCGGCACCTTCACCGCATGGTTCTGACCGCTGGCGATCTGCTTGGCGACGTCGTCGACCGACGTGCCGAGCACGGCGGCCGCCATTGCGCGCGGATTGGAAAGGCGCACGCAGCCGTGGCTCAGAGCCCGCATGTCGCGCTTGAAGAAGCTCTTAGAAGGCGTGTCGTGCATGTAGATCGCGTGGCTGTTCGGGAACAGGATCTTCAGTTCGCCGAGCGCATTGTCGCTGCTCGGCGGCTGGCGCACCGAGACGTTATTGGTCGAGCCGTACCAGTCGACGCTCGACGAGGCGACGGCATGGCCGTTCACTTCGACTTCATAGCCGAGCTGGTCGAGATAGTTCGGATCCGAACGCAGCTTCGGCAGCATCTCGTTGATGATGATCGACTGCGGCACGCCCCAGAACGGGTTGAACTCCACCGTCTCGATCTCGTCGTCGAAGAAATAGGTCTGGTTGTTCTTGCCGCCGACAACGACGCGCATCGACAGCTGTTCCTTGCCGTCATTGTGGTAGTAGGCCATGAAGGCCGGCTGGTTGATCATCACGTAGCGTGAACCGAGATCCTCCGGCAGCCAGCGCGCCTGCTCCATGGCGACATCGAGCTTGTCGATCTTCGAGGCATTGGTATCGCCGCCGGTCATGGCGCGCACGGTCGCCTGGCCGATGACACCATCGGCCTTCAGTCCGCGCTCCTTCTGGAAAGCCTCGACCAGCGCGACGATATCCGGCGAATAGTCGATGCCGCCGGCATAAGCGGCAAGTGTTGCCGCGTGATCGGTCTTCAGCGTTTCGGAACCGTGCTTGCCGATCGCCTTGACGATGTTGGCAATCTCCGGGGAGCTGTCGCCGGGCTTCAGCAGCCCGCTGAGCGAAATGACGATCTGCTCCTCATTGCCGCCATCGGCGGCGCGGAGCTTGGCAAGCTCCGCTTTCAGCGCCTCGAACTGCGGACCATCGGGTGAGCGGCTGGCGATATAGGCGCCGGCATCGGGGCTCATACGGGCAAGCTTCAGCACCGGCGTCAGATTGACCACCTTGCGCTGGAAGTCGTGATAACCGGAAATCTTGTTCGGATCGATACGGCCGCGCACCGTATCCTGCACGAAGGCCAGCACCTTGGCCGAGAGGTCGAGCTCGAACTGCGTCAGCGCCCGGTCGCGGGCGGCGGGATCGGGATTGGCAGGATCGATATCCGGCGTCTGAACGGCGTAATCGGCCGGGTCGAGACCGACGGAAGCCACATCGGCAAGTGCCGCCATCGCCGACTTGGCGCGATCATTGACCTGGTTGCCCTCGACCCAGACGAGCGGATTTCGGCTGTCGCCATAATAGGCTTCGAGCGCCTTTGCGACATCAGCATTGGCGCGCACCTTGGCCTGCGCCAGGAAACGGCGCTGCACGGCGGGTTCGGCGCCGGCATCGCCGCTTGCCGACACATCGGCGACCGCGCCGGTGACGACAGGATCGGCAAACTTGCTGGTGTCGACGAACTGCAGCGTCTCGGTCTTATAGGTATAATAACGCGGGCCGCTCACCTTCGGCAGCGGCGCCTCAGGATCGAGCCCGCCCAGCGAGCCGCCGTCGGCGCCGCGCGGCACCGGACGGCCGGGCGCCTGATCCATGAAGATGGTGCTTTGGGTCCGCTGCCTGTCGCCGCGCAGCATGTCCATCAAAGTATAAGCATGCGCGGGTGCGGCACTCATAACCGCCACGCCGCAGGAAATTGCCAATGCGGATGCCGCGCTTTTCAAAACGAACGTCATATATCTTCCAGTCCCGGTGTCATGCTGTTCTCAGCTCAAATCCCGCGAAACTCAGCGTCCGGCTCATTGATCAGAAACCGGCCTGCGCCGCCAGCGCCGTCGGACTCAATTCTGTGTGACAGAGATCCTGCTTGGCGCCGCGCAGAAGTTCACACAAAATTATGAAATTATTAGTTAATTTTTTACCGAATTTTCGCATCCGGGCCAGTGGGGCGAAAACGCCCACACGCATAAAATTTTCAAAGTGGCCTAAAAAGCACGCCGCACAACCCACGAAAACATGACTTCCAATTTCAATATTTCCTGTGGCGTCCGGTTTTCTTGTCCGCCGTTCCAACCTATAAGACCTCATCTTTCTCAGATGACCGAAAACAGCATGTAAAGGGAAGGCAAGGCCGATGACCGCAACTCGCACCGAAACCGATACTTTTGGCCCGATCGACGTTGCCGCCGACCGATATTGGGGCGCCCAGGCCGAGCGTTCGCTCGGCAATTTCAAGATCGGCTGGGAAAAGCAGCCGCTGTCGATCGTGCGTGCGCTCGGCATTGTCAAGCAGGCCGCCGCCCGCGCCAACATGTCGCTCGGCCAGCTCGATCCTGCACTTGGCAAGGCAATCGTCGACGCCGCCCAGGAAGTGATCGAGGGCAAGCTCGACGAGCATTTTCCGCTTGTCGTCTGGCAGACTGGTTCGGGCACGCAGTCCAACATGAATGCCAATGAGGTGATCTCCAATCGTGCCATAGAAATGCTTGGCGGCGTCATGGGTTCCAAGAAGCCGGTGCATCCGAACGATCACGTCAATATGAGCCAGTCGTCGAACGACACCTACCCGACGGCGATGCACATCGCCTGCGCCGAACGGATCGCTCATCACCTGCTGCCATCCCTGAAGCACCTGCATGCCGCCCTCGACATGAAGGTCACCGAATTCAGCCACATCATCAAGATCGGCCGCACCCACACCCAGGACGCGACGCCGCTGACGCTCGGCCAGGAATTTTCCGGTTATGCCGCCCAGGTCGGCTCCGCCATCAGGCGCATCGAAATGACCCTGCCCGGCCTCTGCGAACTCGCCCAGGGCGGCACCGCCGTCGGCACCGGCCTCAATGCGCCAATCGGTTTCGCCGAGAAGGTGGCCGAAGAAATCGCCGCCATAACGGCCCTGCCCTTCGTCACCGCACCGAACAAGTTCGAGGCGCTTGCCTCGCATGACAGCATGGTCTTTTCCCATGGCGCCATCAATGCGGCAGCTGCCGCCCTCTTCAAGATCGCCAACGACATCCGCTTGCTCGGCTCCGGCCCGCGCGCCGGCCTCGGCGAACTGGCGCTGCCGGAAAACGAGCCCGGCTCGTCGATCATGCCCGGCAAGGTCAATCCGACCCAGTGCGAGGCGCTGACGCAGGTCTGCATCCACATCTTCGGCAATCATGCCGCCCTGACTTTCGCCGACAGCCAGGGCCATTTCGAGCTCAACGTCTACAATCCGATGATGGCCTATAATTTCCTGCAGTCGGTGCAGCTGCTCGCCGACGCCGCCGTCTCCTTCACCGACAACTGCGTCGTCGGCATCGAGGCACGCGAAGACAACATCAAGGCCGGCCTCGACCGCTCGCTGATGCTGGTAACCGCGCTCGCCCCGAAAATCGGCTACGACGCCGCCGCCAAGATCGCCAAGACCGCGCATAAGAATGGCACGACGCTGAAGGAAGAGGCGCTTGCGAGTGGACTGGTCTCGGCCGAAGATTACGACGCCATCGTCCGGCCGGAAACGATGATCGGGCCGAAATAGAAAACGAGGGCTGCCCCTCATCCGGCTGCCGCCACCTTCTCCCCGTAAACGGGGCGAAGGGGATATGCCGCAAGCTCTCCACGTCCCCTCTCCCCGTTTTTACGGGGAGAGGGTTAGGGTGAGGGGCAAACCGCGCACCCGAGCCAGTTCACACCAACAGCGAAAAATTGTCCATCACCACCGAATTGCCCATGAAATCGAAGCTGATTTCTTCAATGTCTTCGATATTCACCTCGAGACTGGGACCGGTAACCTCAAGCTCCTGCTGATAGACGATCTGCCCGTCGTTCAAAGCGGTGAGCGTTAGGTGAAACGGCGATGCCGACAATTCGGCGATCGAAACGCCCTGAAAGGTAAACTCGCCGCCATCGACCATTTTCAACGTCACGGGCGCTGAACCCGGGGATAGCACGGTATCGCTGAAACCGTCCTCGGTGATGGCGTCGACACCAGGGATGGTATCGTAGACGATGCCGTTCAGAAGCGTCAGCTCCTGACTGCCGTTCACGGAGAGCGCAAAGCCCCGATAGTCCGGAAGGAAAAAATTATCTGCCCTCGACGTGACGCCCATGTCGTCGAAATCCAGGACCTCGTGGTATTTTTCGCCTTCGTTGACGCCGTCGATCGCCAGCGTCAGCACGCCGAGGTCCGTGCCCCCCGAGCCATCGGACATCTTGTAGCTCAGCGTCTCGATGAGCTGATCGTATTTCCCTAAATTCTTCACCACGTCGAGCGTGTAGTCCAGCTCGTACGTGAAGTGACCGTCAGGTTTCACCTTGAAGGTTCCGTACTTGCCTTCGATGATCGTTTCATGGTCAGGCCCATGTTTGGCGTCGATACGCACGCCATTGACGAAGCGCGCATACATCTCCGCTCCCTCGGGATCGCTGGCGAGGCGCAGCAGATCGCCCCTGATCCAGTCATGTTCGAAAAAAACGAGAAGGTCGTCGACAGCAGTTGGCTTTGCATTTGGCATTGGAAGCCCCGGCAGGTTAACGCTGCGGGAATATGAACCGGACTTGACCTGGAGGCAACCTGAAGTCGGCCGTTTCGCGACAAATGTCGATCTCGCCTTTCTTTTACTCGCCTGCCGCGTGTGACATCCCGACGGCAAAATGCAGCACGACATGGCCGCAACGCCAAACTCCGCCGCATGCAGATTGCTTTTGCCCGACAGGGGATTTAGATCGGTTCCAATTTAGCGACGCGCCCACCAGAAAGGTCACTTCGATGGCTGACGATCTCTTCCCGCTCGGCAAGGATGCCACCCCCTATCGCAAGATCAGCAGCGACCATGTCTCGGTCGACAGCTTCAAGGGCCAGGAGATCCTGACCGTCGAGCCGGAAGGCATCCGCCTGCTTGCCGAAACCGCCTTTGCCGATATCAACCACCTGCTGCGCCCCGGCCACCTGAAGCAGCTCGCCTCGATCCTCGCCGACCCCGAGGCAACCGACAATGACCGCTTCGTCGCTTACGACCTGTTGAAGAATGCCAACATCGCCGCCGGCGGCGTGCTGCCGATGTGCCAGGATACCGGCACGGCGATCATCATGGGCAAGAAGGGCCGCCGGGTCTGGACCGAGGGCGGCGATACTTCAGCCCTCGCCCGCGGCGTCATGGATGCCTATGAAAAGAAGAACCTGCGTTATTCGCAGCTCGCGCCGGTGAAAATGTTCGAGGAGAAGAATACCAGGAACAACCTGCCGGCCCAGATCGACATCTATGAGGAAGGCACCGACGCCTATGAATTCCTCTTCGTGGCCAAGGGCGGCGGCTCGGCCAACAAGACCTTCCTCTACCAGGGCACGCCGTCGCTTCTGACGCATGACCGGATGATCGACTTCCTCAAGGAGAAGATCCTGACGTTAGGGACGGCAGCCTGTCCCCCCTACCATCTGGCGATCGTCATCGGCGGCACCTCGGCCGAGATGAACCTGAAAACCGTCAAGCTCGCCTCGACCCGCTATCTCGACGAGCTGCCGACCGAGGGTTCCGAGAGCGGTCACGCCTTCCGCGATCTCGAGATGGAGAAGGAAATCCACAAGCTGACGCAGCAGATGGGCGTCGGCGCCCAGTTCGGCGGCAAGTATTTCTGTCATGACGTGCGCGTCATCCGCCTGCCCCGCCACGGCGCCTCGCTGCCGATCGGCCTCGGCGTCTCCTGTTCCGCCGACCGCCAGGCCAAGGGCAAGATCACCCGCGACGGCATCTTCATCGAACAGCTGGAAACCGATCCGTCGAAATACATGCCCGAGATCGACGAAGCGAAACTGTCGGAATCGACCGTCCATATCGACCTCAACCGGCCGATGGCCGAAGTGCTGGCCGAACTTTCCAGGCATCCGGTCAAGACGCGCCTGTCGCTCACCGGCACGATCATCGTCGCCCGCGACCTGGCGCACGCCAAGATCCGCGAGCGGCTGGAAAAGGGCGAAGGCATGCCCGATTATCTGAAAAACCACCCGGTGTACTATGCCGGCCCGGCCAAGACGCCCGCCGGATACGCCTCCGGCTCCTTCGGCCCGACGACGGCCGGCCGCATGGACAGCTACGTCGACCAGTTCCAGTCCTTCGGCGGCTCGATGGTGATGCTCGCCAAGGGCAACCGCTCGCGCGCCGTGCGCGAGGCCTGCAAGAAACATGGCGGCTTCTATCTCGGCTCGATCGGCGGCCCCGCAGCCCGCCTCGCCCAGGACTGCATCCGCAAGGTCGAAGTCTTCGAATATCCCGAACTCGGCATGGAAGCGGTCTGGAAGATCGAGGTCGAAGACTTCCCTGCCTTCATCGTCATCGACGACAAGGGCAGTGATTTCTTCCAGGAATTGAACCTGGGCTGATATCGACAAGTCGAAGACGATCTCCGGCAGAGAAGAACTGTAAGTTTTTCAGACACCGTTCTCACACAATGAGTATGCACTGTCTCGCCAAAGATACGTTTTTCCGTGCAGAATCATAGGCCTGCAAGAAGTATTGACCTATAGGGCAATTGTCGTATGTAGTATTTGGTATATATCGCTTTAATCTTTTCCCAAGAAATTTAAGCTACCAAATAGAATATTGCCTTCGAATATATGAGGAGTTCGCCGGATGAATACGGCTGTCGCGCCCAAGGTGCAGGTTCCCGATGTCGCGGGCCAGATCACCTATGCCATGCGCTCGATGGGCGTTGCGCCGATACCGCGCAATTACGAACTCTTCTACGAGGCCTATATCGGCTCCAATCCGGCGTTGACACGGGAGCTTTCAGCCCTTGGCAGCCAGGCGACGCAGGCCGAACTCGATGCGCTCGGCGCGCAATATTTCACCAGCAGCCCGGCCCGCGTCGTCGACGACGCCCATAGCCGCATATCCGGCGAACTCGACGGCCTGCTCCGGATCCTGAGACAGGAGCAGAGTTCGCTGGAAAGCTATACTAGGCTGCTTGGCGAAACCCATAAGCGCATCACCTCCAAGAGCAATGCCAGCGTCGAGCTGATCGAAAACGCCATCGAGCTCCTCAGCCAGGCGACCGGCGACACCATGGCGCACGGCGAACGCACCGTCGAGGACGTCGTTCAGCGCTCGCAGGAGATGGACCAGGTCCGCAAGGAATTGGACGAATACAAGCGTATCGCCAACACCGATTCGCTGACGCGCCTTTCCAACCGCCGCGCCTTCGACGAGCGCCTTGCCGCCGTCTTCAACAATCCCGGCATGCGGCCGGTGACGGCCCTGCTGCTTGCCGATATCGACAACTTCAAGAAGATCAACGACACCTACGGCCATCCCGTCGGCGACAAAATCCTCGCCACCGTCGCCTCCGTCATCCGCAGCAATGTCCGCCGCGACGTCTTCGTCGCCCGCGCCGGCGGCGAGGAATTCGCGCTGATCATCGATGGCAATACGCCAGAGGAAATCACCGCAATCGCCGAGCGCATCCGCCGCACGCTGGAAACCACCCCGTTCAAGAATTCCCGCACGCGGGTCAATTACGGCCCGATCACCGTCTCGATCGGCATCTGCATGGCCTCCAGCGCCGAGGATGCCGGCGAACTCTACAGCAAGACCGACATCGCCCTCTACGGCGCCAAGAATGCCGGCCGCAACTGCACCATCCTCTATCAGGACGGCATGCAGAAGGATTTCACCAAGAGCTGGCTGATCTATAAGAGCTGACGGCAATTCCGCGCCGCGGGCGCGCTGTCACCCACGGGTGACAGCGGTTTTACCACATCGTCTTCGCCGCGCGTCCCGGCCATTCCCGGTCATAGGTTTCCTGGTCGAAATCGCCGACCGCAGCCTTCAGCATCTGGCCGGGCGTCGGCAGGCCGGCGGGATCGGCGAAGTGCGCGGCATTCCACAGCTCTGCCCGCATCACGGCGCGGGCGCATTGGAAATAGACCTCGTCGATCGAGATGACGATGACGGTGCGCGGATGTTTGCCGTCCATCTCGAAGCTTGCAAGCAGCGCCTCGTCGTTGGAGACGACGCCGCGGCCGTTGATGCGCATCGTCGTGTTCGAGCCGGGGATCAAAAACATCAGCGCCAGCCTCGGATCGCGCACTATATTGGAAAGCGAATCGACGCGGTTGTTGCCGCGCCAGTCCGGCAGATGCAGCGTCCCGTCGTCGACGACGCGCACCACCCCGCCGAGATCGCCGCGCGGTGAACAGTCGAGCCCTTCCGGCCCGACGGTTGCAAGCGCGGCGAACGGCGAGATCTCGATCATCTCGCGATAAAGCGGCGTCAGTCGCCTGGTCACCTTGTCGACCGAGGCCTGTGACAGGCCGGCGCCGTAGATCGTGTTGAGCTCTTCGATGCTGCTGATGATTTTCATGAGGCGTCCCGCCGCGGCTTGATCTTCGCGCCGGACGCTACAATGCCGCGCGCCGCGCCGGAAGCTCAAAAAACGGAATGATCTCCGCAACTTTTTTGATGCTTTCGTCAAGCGCGCCCTCTTCACCCCGATCGCCGTCGAGAAAAGCCGCAATCGCGCCAAACACCGGCGCTGCGCCGACGATGCGCCGGTGCCCGAAGCCGTTCGCCCAGAACAGGCGCACACTTGCACCCGCCGCACCGTACCGCCTGGCATGGGCCGGCGGCACCTCCTTGTCGTCCTCGGCATGGATGACGAGCACCGGCCGGCCGATGCCGCCTGCCGTATTGTCCGCGTCGAACGCCTCAAGTCGCCGACCGGTGACGCGATAAACCTCATTCTCCAGCGCGGCCTGCGCCGCGGGGCGAAGGCCGATCATCCGGCCGAAATCGACAAACAGCCAGCGCATCTCGCTTGGCGCGCCGATCAGCACCAGCCGTTCGCAGGCAACAGGCGCCATGTCGGGCAGCAGGCCGGCCGCCGAGACCATCAGCGCCGCACCGCCAAAGGAATGGCCGATGACCGCATCGAAGGTGCCGAACCGCTCCCGGGCCGCGGCGATCGCACCGACCGCAAGCCCCATATGCAGGGAACGCCCGCCGGCGCGCCCGTGGCCGGGAAAATCGAGCGCCACCACTTCCGCACCGGTTGCCGCAAGCATCGAGACGAGCTCGGCCATATATTCGCCACTCGAGCCCCAGCCATGGGTCACCAGGAAACGCTGGCGTTTCCCTCTCGCCCCGCCGTTCAGCCGATAGGCATGCGCTTTCGCCCCGCTGGCAAGCTTGAGGGTAAAATACTCAGCGCCGGCAAGCCGGGCCGCGCCCGCGGCATGCGCCGCCTTTGCCTTCGCGCCCTTCGGCCGCGGCGACGGTGTGCGGCAGAACAGCCGGAACGCCATCCTGCCAGCCAGCTCCGGTGAAACCGCCTGCAGAGCCGAAAAACCCAGACGGGTGACCTCCAGCGCAAAATTTGCCATAGTGAGAATCCAAAATACTGTTCAACACTGAACAATAAAGTACAACGATGAACAAAAATCAATCCCTTCCCTGGGATCATCCGCGTTTTCGCAGCTGGATCGCGGTGGCGCGCGCCTGCCAGCTGATGCAGCAGTCGCTGACCCGCTCGCTTGCCGATCTCGACATCAAGCCGCCGCACCTCGATATTCTGGTCAATCTCTATCGTTTCGAAGGCATCTCGCAGCAGGAGCTGGCGCGCAAGCTGCTGGTCGGCCGCTCCAATATGAGCATGCTCTTGCCGCAGATGGAAAAACGGGAGCTGATCGAGCGGCGCGGCGACGCGCGCGACAAGCGCGTGCTGCGCCTCTACCTCACTGGGGAAGGCCGCCGGCTGACCGAGGCGGCGATGGCGATCCAGACCGCCCTCATCGAGCGCACGCTGTCCGACGAACCGATCGAACAATGCATGGCGACTGCAGATTCTATGGAGCGCATCATCGGCGTGCTGCTACAGGATCTCAGGGACGAGGACTGATGATCAATGCAGCGTCGGCGCCGGCGATGTACCGCTCAGCGAGCGGTATTCCCAGGCCGCGACGACGATCAGCACCACCGTCGCCAGAATGCCCAGCAGATAGATCTCGATGAAGGGGGCTGCGAAGGCGAGCAGGATCAGCAACACGAGGCCGGCAAGATGCGACAGCGGCAGCTGGCCGCTGGTCGCGCCCTTGAACCAGAGATTGCCGATCAGGAACAGGCCGGAGCCGCCGAGCACCGCCGCAGCGATGCCGAAATCGCCGGTCTCGTGCGGATGCGAGAACATGAACTCGACGGCCACCGCATGCACGATGATGCCGGCCAAGATCGGGATATGTCCATAGGTGAAGGCCTGCCGCGCCAACGCCCCCGGCGTCGCCTCATGCTCGATGCGGTGGGCGGCGCGCCCGTGGCCGAAACGGAAATAAAGCCACCACATGGCGACCGTGCCGACGAAGCCGGTGACGAAGACGATCCCGGTCAATCCTGAAACCGGCAGCTCCGAAAAGGTTCGTCCGGAAACCAGGATCGCTTCGCCGAGGCAGATGATGACGAAGAGCGCGCAGCGCTCGGCCATATGCGCGCCGGAGACATCCCAGTCGCTGGGAACGGAGCGGCCGAGGCCCGGCACCGCAAAGCCCGCGGCCGGCCCGGCATATTCGATCGCCAGCGCGATCACCCAGGCGATCAGCCGGGCTTCATGCTCCAGCAGCCCGCCGGCAATCCAGAAGACGCCGGCAACGATGAGCCAGGTGGTGATGCGGACGAAATTCAGCGTATTGGCGCGGTCGACGCGCGTCATCGCATAGGTCGCAAACAGCGAGCGCCCGACCTGCATCGCCACATAGGCGCCGGCAAAGAGCAGCCCCTTGTCGCCGAAGGCCTCGGGAATAGAGGCTGACAGCAGCAGCCCCAGCATCATCAGCGCCACAAGCATGCCGCGCACCGGCATCTTGTCGGGATCGAGCCAGTTGGTCACCCAGGCGGTGAAGATCCATACCCACCAGACCGCAAAGGTCATCAATGCCGCCTCGGCGGCACCAAGCGGCGTATAATGAGCGGCAAGCGCATGCGAAAGCTGCGAGATCGAAAAGACGAAGACCAGGTCGAAGAACAGTTCGAGGAAGGTCACCTTGCTGCCGGCCGCACTCCCCTTGGCGCGCAGCCAGTTCTTTCCGTTCGCTTTTGTCATGTATCCCCCGATACCCGTTGATTTCAGCGCGGCTTTTCCGCCGTGTCGCGGTTCATGCCTTTTTCGCGGAGCTCGTCCTCATAGGCCGAAAACAGCTCCGCGCCCCGTTCGCCGAGTTCGCGCAGATAAGTCCAGGTATAGATGCCGGTATCGTGCATGTCGTCGAAACCGATCCTGACGGCATAATTGCCGGTCGGCGTCATCGAGATGATCGCGACGTTGCGCTTGCCCGGCACCGTCACCCGCTGCCCCGGCCCGTGGCCCTGCACCTCGGCCGACGGCGACAGCACGCGCAAGAGTTCGGCCGACAGGTCGAAGCTCCGGCCATCGTCGAAGGTTATCGCCAGCCTCTGCCGGTCTTTCGAAACGCGAAGTTCGCTCGGCCAGATATCGCTCATCATCTTGTCCTCTTCTTCTGCGAGGAGTAGGCGCTGATGTTTTTCAGCGCAAGCTGAAATTGGCATGCGCGCACCGGCTGTTTCCCTTGACGCGACAATAGCATATGCCCACATTGAAGAGACTACGGAGATACAGGTGAATACCAGGGTAGGAACAATAGGCAACGCATCGCCGCTCACGGCGGATGCACATCCGATGATCGACCCTTTCGGCCGGGCGGTCACCTATCTCCGCGTCTCCGTCACCGACCGCTGCGATTTCCGCTGCACTTATTGCATGGCCGAGAACATGACCTTCCTGCCGAAGAAGGACCTGTTGACGCTTGAGGAACTCGACCGTCTCTGTTCCGCCTTCGTCGCCAAGGGGGTGAGGAAGATCAGGCTCACCGGCGGCGAGCCGCTGGTGCGCAAGAACATCATGTATCTCGTGCGCCGGCTCGGCGAAAAGATCGGCGCCGGTCTCGACGAGCTGACGCTGACGACCAACGGCTCGCAGCTCGCCCGCCATGCCGAGGAACTCTATGATTGCGGCGTGCGCCGCATCAATGTCTCGCTCGATACGCTCGACCCCGACAAGTTCCGCAAGATCACCCGCTGGGGCGATTTCGCCAAGGTGATGGAAGGCATCGACGCCGCTCAGAAAGCCGGCATCAGGATCAAGCTCAACGCCGTGGCGCTGAAGGATTTCAACGACGTGGAGATGCCCGATCTCCTGCGTTTCGCCCATGGCCGCGGCATGGACCTGACCGTCATCGAAACCATGCCGATGGGCGAGATCGACGAGGACCGCACCGACCAATACCTGCCGCTCTCCGAGCTGCGCGCCGATCTGGAAAAGCAGTTCACCCTCACCGATATCGATTACCAGACCGGCGGCCCGGCCCGTTACGTCAGGGTTACTGAGACCGGCGGCCGCCTCGGCTTCATCACGCCGATGACCCATAATTTCTGCGAGAGCTGCAACCGAGTCCGCCTCACCTGCACCGGCACGCTCTATATGTGCCTCGGCCAGAACGACGCCGCCGATCTGCGCGCAGCGCTCCGCGCCAGCGAAGACGACGCCCTCCTCCACACCGCCATCGACGAGGCCATCACCCGCAAACCAAAGGGCCACGACTTCATCATCGACCGCACGCATAACCGGCCGGCGGTGGCGCGGCACATGAGTGTCACCGGCGGGTGATAAATTGGTGAGAACGCCCACGCCGCCCCCTCACCTGTGAATCCAGCCACGGCGCGGTCGCGCCTCAAGGCACTCACCTCTCCACCCTCATTCCTATGCTCGTCACAGGAATCCAGTGCGCCCAAGTCCTTGGGCCTTCGAGCGAAGCATACCGTCAGCCCATCAACCGCAAAGCACACCGATCAGCACGGTATACCGACCGTTGGCCGCACGGCACACCGATCAACCCTCATCCTGAGGTGTGAAGCCCATAGGGCGTAGCCTCGAAGGACGAGGGCGGGTGACAGTACGCCACAGCAGCATCCGCATTACTGGATAGCGCACCGGTGGCCGCCCTCGTCCTTCGAGGCCCCTGCGGGGCACCTCAGGATGAGGTCGGAGCGAGGACGTCGCCTATCCTCCGAGCATCAGCGCCAGACGATTCCGCAGATCCACCTCAAGGATGAGGACCCGTGGAGAAATGCCGTATCCTGACGCGCCAACACCCAAGAGAGCCTCATCCTGAGGCGCGTAGCCCACAGGGCGAAGCCTCGAAGGACGAGGCGGGCGCTCCCGCTCCAGCCACAGCCGCGAAAGCCCCCGACCCCATCAGTCGATCAATCGCTGCGCGGTAAACTTGTCCGTAACCAGCATATCGATCACCCCGACGCGGAGCGCGCCTGCGATAGCGTCGGTCTTTTTGGATCCGCCGGCGAGCGCAATGACCCGATCCACGCGTTCAAGATCCTCGAGCGGAAGCCCGATGACCCGATCATCAAGGGGCGTCTTCACCGGCCTGCCGTTCTTATCGAAGAAGCGCAGCGAGATGTCGCCGACGGCGCCCGCTTCCGCGAGATCGGAGAGTTCGCGAGACGAAAAGATGTTGCCGGAGCGTGCGAGAAGTTCGGACGGTTCGACGGCTCCTATACCGACGATCGCCAGCGTTATGCTGCCGAACAGGTCCATCGTCTCGCGGACGAACGGGTCGGCCTGCATCAGAAGCTTTGCCTCCCTGGATGACGTCACGCCCTGCACGGGGAGCAGTTTCGGCTCGGCGCCGGTCAGCCGTGCAAGCCGCGTGGTCAGCTGGGTCGCATGCGTCTGCACGGAAGGATCGCCCATGCCGCCAAGGGTCTGGACGACATATTTCACCTGAGCGCTCTTCTGCGGGTGAATGTTTTCGACCATCTTGAAAATGGTCTGGCTCCAGCTAGAAACGCCGATGATCTCCCCCGGCGCAAGCGTCACCTCCAGGAGGTGGGCCGCCGCCTCTCCGATACGGGCCATGATGGCGCCGTCCCGATCTTCCGTGCACTCCACGACGACCGCCTCCGGCAGATCGTATTTCTCGCGAAGCGCGCCCTCGAGCTCGCTATAGGTGCCGACGGGAGGGATGACGCTGGTTCGCACGATATCTTCGGCCTCGGCACGCTTGAGCATGCGCGACACCGTCGCCTGCGACAGGCGAAGGTGCTCTGCGATCTCCGCCTGACGCCGCCCCTCCAAGTGGTACATCTGGGCGACCCTTGAAATGAGACGGAGTTCGTTGAGGCGAGTCATCGCTAATCCCAGAGTGAATTTTTATTCACCTTTAGCCTGTGTTTCGCGGCACGTCGAGCGGGCGAGCGCATCATTCCAGCCATCGAGAAGCCCCGCCCGATCCACGGGTTGCGGCTCGATGGTTTGGGTGTTTCGCGGCAGCTCCGCGACAACAGGGAGATCGCTCCACAAACCGAGTGACAGCCCCGCCAGATAGGCAGCGCCCAGAGCCGAAGCCTCGGGTGCTTCGCATTGGATCACCGGATGTTGGATGAGGTTCGAGACGCACTGCATCAGGAAGCGGTTCTGGCTCGGTCCCCCATCCACATAGAGCGCGCCGAGTTCGCCGCCGCTCTGTGCCCGCATGGCCGCGATCACGTCATGCACCTGGAAGGCGATGGAATCGGTGACCGACCGGGCCATCTGCGCCCGTGTCGTATTGAAGTTGATCTGGGAGAACAGGGCGCGGGCATCAGCGTTCCAGTAAGGTGCGCCCAGTCCGACGAATGCCGGCACGAAGCCGGGTCCGCCCGGCGCGGCACTTTCCGCAAGTTCGACAAGGGCCGCCACATCCGCAAGGCCGAGAATATCGACCATCCACGGAAGGCTGGCGGCGCAAACGAGAATATTGCCTTCGAAGGCGAAAGTCGGCTTTCCCCCGATACGCCACGCGACCGTGGTTGTGACGCCGTTGCGCGGGGCAATGAATTGCGAAAGCGTCGTCATGATAGAAGAGCCGGTTCCGAAGGTCACCTTGCCATCGCCCGGCTTGAAGGCTCCATGGCCGAACAAGGCTGCGTGGCTGTCGCCGATCGCGGCCATGATGGGAGTACCATCCGGCACCCCCGGCAATCCTTGCGTTCTGCCGAAATCGGCGGAGCTGTCGAGCACCTCGGGCAGGAGCGCGATATCGACGCCGAAGATCTCGCCAAGCTCCTCGCTCCATCTCTGCTCCCGCAGATCGAACAGCTGGCTCCTGGCGGCATTCGACGCATCGCAGACATGCCGGCGTCCGCCGGTCAGGCAGTGGATGAGCCAACTGTCGATCGTTCCGAGCCGCACCGATCGCCCGGCCGGAATACGGTCGAGCAGCCATCGGAATTTCGAACCCGGAAACATCGGATCCAACGGCAGGCCGGTCAGCGCCTGCACACGATCGAGGCGGCCTTCGGCAATCAGACGTTCGCAATCCGGCGCCGTTCGACGGCACTGCCAGCTGACCACCGGTCCGAGCGGCTCTCCCGTTTCGGCGTCCCAGGCGGTGACGGACTCGCGCTGGTTGGAAATGGCGACCACCTCGATGCTCACAGCCGGGCTGGCCTTCAGGCAGGCCTCGATCGCTTCGCAGACCGATGCGTAGAGCCGGCGCGGATCTTGTTCGACCCAGCCCGGCTTCGGATAGGAGATGCCGACAGGAGCCGACCCTCTGCCGACGATCTCTCCCCTTTCGGAAACGAGAACTGCCTTTGAATTGGTCGTACCCTGGTCGATTGCCAGAATTGCCCGCATTCTATCCTCCCCAGATCAGGTCCCGGCCGGTCTCTGGATCCCATTACTTGCGCTTGATCAGTGCCTGCGCGGCGTCGGCTATGGCGGACGGCGCCATCCCGAATTCGTCGAGCAGAAACTCTGCCGAACCTGTGGGGGCATAGACGCCGGGAACGCCGAGACGTTTCATCGGCACCGGGGCATTGTCGACCACCACTTCGGCGACCGCCGAGCCCAACCCGCCAAAGGTCGAATGCTCTTCGGCTGTAACGATCGCTCCGGTTTCCCTCGCCGCGGCGATGATAGCTTCCTCGTCGATCGGACGAACCGTCGCAAGGTTGAGCACCCTGGCATTGACGCCGCGCTCAGCAAGGATTTCGGCAGCCTTCAGAATGCGATGCGTCAAAGTGCCGTTGGCGATGAGCGTGACGTCGGAACCCTGGCGAAGGAGATTCGCCTTGCCGAGTTCGAACTTATGGCCTTCCGGAAGCAGGTCCGGCACGCCGACCCGTGACAGGCGCAGGAAGCAGGGCCCGTCATAACTCGCGGCCCAGGCGACGGCTGCGGCGGTTTCGATGCGGTCACAAGGCGCAATAACCGGAAGATTGGGCAGGACCCGCAGCCAGGCGAAATCTTCGATTGAGTGATGCGTCGGGCCAAGTTCGCCATAGGCCATTCCGGAAGAAATGCCGACCAGCTTGACGTTGGCATTCGAGTAGGAAATATCGGCCTTGATCTGCTCCAGCGACCGCCCGGTGAGAAACGGAGCGGCGGCGCACACGAATGGAAGACGCCCGCCATTGGCAAGGCCCGCTCCAACGCCGACCATGTTTTGCTCGGCAATGCCGACGTTGACGAGGCGCTCTCCAAACTTCGACTTGAAGCCGCCGAGCTTGGAGGAACCGACGGAGTCGTTGCAGACGGCAACGATCGTTTCGTTTTCAGCTGCCAGCCGCTCGAGCGTGGCGGCAAAGGCGTCGCGGCAATCGTGGAGCTTGGGTGGGTTTACTGGCGCGTTCATTAGAGTGCCTCCGACAATTCTGCCAATGCGATTTCGTATTGTTCCCTATTGGGCACCTTGTGATGCCAGTCGACCCGGTCCTGCATGAACGAAATTCCATGGCCCTTATTGGTATGGGCGACGATGCAATGCGGTTTCGATCCTCGATGTTCGAGCGCAGGAACGATCTCCCTCATGGTATTGCCGTTGATCTCGGTGACCTCCCAATCGAAGGCCTCGAGCTTCGGCCGAAGCGGCGCGAGATCGTTGGTTTCCGAAAGCGCCGCCCCCTGCTGGAACCTGTTGTGGTCGATCACCAGCGTCAAGTTGTCGAGCTTGAACTGCGCGGCCGCCATGATCGCTTCCCAGTTGGAGCCCTCCTGCATCTCACCGTCGCCGGTGACGACATAGGTGCGATATCCAGCGCCCGAGAGCTTGGCGGCTTTCGCCATTCCGACTGCCACAGGAAGACCGTGGCCGAGCGGCCCGGTATTGGTTTCGACGCCGGGAACCTTGTTGCAATTCGGATGGCCGTTCAGCCTCGAATGCGGCTGTAGAAAGGTGGAAATCTCCTCCTCCGGAATGAAGCCGCGCTTTGCGAGCGTCACATACAAAGCGCATGCCGTATGCCCCTTTGAAAGAACGAACCTGTCGCGGTCGGGATGTCTCGGCTGATCCGGCCAGACATTCAGGACACGAAAATAGAGCGCCGTCAAAATGTCGACGACCGACATCTCCCCGCCAATATGGCCGGCGCCCGCTTCAAAGACCGCCTGGAGATCGCGCAATCGGATCTCGCGGGCGACCCGCTCAAGTTCTGTCGTATCCATCGATTCCTCGCCTGCATAAATATTCACTACTAGATATTTTTGCACAAGAAGCCGATTAGTCAACCCCTTTATACCAACTGCCGCCAACATCCATCCAACGAAATCTTGTTGACAGCCGGAAAGCAAGTTGTTAATGAATTTTCCAGCAGGCGTGAATATTTATTCTCACCTGAACGAATATCGGATACAGGCCTAAGCATAGGGAGGAGCAATGGTGGCGCTCGATATCAATGAACACAGGCTTTCATCCGGCGCCTGGCTCGGCAAGCTCAAGGGAGCTACCGGCCCGCTCGTGGGACTGCTTGCGCTCTGCGTCTTTCTGAGCCTCAGCACGGACACGTTTCTTTCGGTTCGAAACGGCCTCAACATCCTCGACCAGATCACCGTTCTCGGTATCATGGCGGTCGGGATGACCTTCGTCATCCTGATCGGCGGCATCGATCTCTCCGTCGGCTCGGCACTCGCCCTGGCGATGATGGTCATGGGCTGGACTGCCAATGTCGCCGGCCTGCCGTTGCCGGTCGCGATCGCCTTTGCTCTGGTCGCATCGGGGGTTTCTGGGCTGATCGTCGGACTGCTGGTGACGCAGTTCAGGGTTCCGGCCTTTATTGCCACGCTTGCGATGATGTCCGCCGCACGCGGCGTCGCCAATATGATCACGGACGGCCAGCAGATCGTCGGGTTCCCCGACTGGTTCATGATGCTGGCAATCGATCGCCATTTCGGCGTGTTGACCGCCACCGTGTTTCTCATGCTTGCGGTGGTTCTTGCGGCGTGGCTTTTCCTGCACTTCCGCTCCGAAGGGCGCATGCTCTACGCGGTCGGAGGAAATCCGGAGGTCGCGCGCCTCGCCGGTATCAACGTCCCGCTCGTGACGATTGGCGTCTACATCGTAAGTTCAGTGCTTGCGGGGCTCGCAGGCATCGTGCTCGCCGCCCGGCTGGATTCCGTCCAACCATCAAGCGGTCTCGGCTATGAACTGGACACCATCGCTGCGGTCGTCATCGGCGGCACGTCGCTTTCCGGCGGCGCCGGCGGCATCGGGGGAACGCTGATCGGCGTTCTGATCATCGGTGTGCTGCGCAACGGCCTCAACCTTCTCAACGTCTCGCCGTTCCTGCAGCAGGTGATCATCGGCATCGTCATCGTGCTTGCGGTCGGCGCGGAGACCATTCGTCGGCGTCGCGCCTGACGAGCGGGGTCTGCCGCACTGGCGGACCCGGAATTCCGCCCCGGAAAATCGGGGCGGATCTATACCCCGAGGGGGAGGACATACCCGAGGGTTCCATTAAACAACGGAGGAAATACAATGAAAATAGCGCGCACCATGCTCGCGTCTGCTGCACTGCTCGGCCTCATGCTCGGTCCCGTCCACGCGGCGGAACTGAAGAAGCTGGGCCTCGCCGTTGCCAACCTTCAGGCAAACTTCTTCAACCAGATCAAGCAATCGGTCGAGGCCGAAGCCAAGAAGCGCGGCATCGAAGTCATCACGGTCGACGCCAAAGGCGACGGGCCGACACAGGTCAACCAGATCCAGGATCTTCTGACTCAGAAGATCGACGCGCTGATCTACATCCCGGCCGGTGCTGCGGCTGCGACCGTCCCGGTCAAGCTCGCAAAGAGCGCCGGCATCCCGGTCGTAAACGTTGACCGCAACGCCGAGGGAGCACCGGGCGATACATTCCTTGCAACGGATTCCGTCGCCTCTGCCAAGGCCGTGTGCGACTACATTCTGAAGGAAGCCGGCGGCAAGGGTAAGATGGTCATCATCCATGGCCAGAAGGGCACGACCCCGGAAGTCGATCGCTCGAAGGGCTGCGCTGAATCGCTGAAGGCATATCCTGACGTGAAGGTCGTCGCCGAGCAGTTCTCCAACATCTGGAGCCAGGACGAAGGCTTCCAGATCATGCAGAATATGCTGCAGGCAAACCCTGATGTTTCGATCGTGTTCGCCCAGGCCGACGGTCTCGCCCTTGGCGCCGCGCAGGCAATCAAGGTCGCCAATCCGTCGCAGAAGATCGTGGTCGGCGGCTTCGATGGCGATACCGCAGCGCTCGAAGCCCTCAGCAAGGGCGTCTTCAACGTGACGGCGACGCAGCAGACGCAGAAAATGGGCCGCGATGCGGTTGAAAATGCCGCCAAGCTTGTCGCCGGAGAAAAGGTGCCGCCGGTCCAGCTCCTGGATGCCACGCTGACCACCAAGGAAAACGTGGCAGGCTTCATCGCCAACCATCCCTGATAAAGTTGAGGTTTTGAGGAGGTGTGCCGTGACTGATCCCGTTCTTTCCCTGAGAGGCATATCCAAGTGGTATGGGCCGCTCCAGGTTCTGAAGGATGTCAGCTTGGACGTCTATCCGGGCGAAGTGGTTGCACTTCTCGGTGAAAACGGAGCGGGCAAGTCGACGCTGTCGGGCATTATTGCCGGATCCCGCACGCCCTCCGAAGGATCGATGACATGGCTGGGGCAGCCTTATGCCCCGGCCACCCCAAGAGAAGCGATCGACAAGGGTGTTGTCCTGATTCACCAAGAGCTGCAGCTTCTGCCGCAGCTGTCGATCGCGGAAAACGTCTTCATCGGACGCTGGCCGATGAAGAACGGCGCCGTCGACCGTGCCCAGATGGTTCGCCGCGCTCAGGACCAGCTCGCTCGCTTGAACCTTCACATACCCGCAACGCGGACGGTCGCCGGTCTCTCCACCGCAAATCAGCAGCTCATCGAGATCGCCAAGGCGCTGGCTCTCAACGCAAAGCTGCTGATCCTCGATGAGCCGACAGCCGCCCTTGGCGGCGCGGAGACGGAAGCTCTGTTCGAACAGGTGCGCAAGCTTCGCTCGGAAGGCGTCGGCATTGTCTACATTTCCCACCGCATGGAAGAGATCAAGCAGATCACCGACCGCATCGTCGTTCTTCGCGACGGCGAGCGCGTGCAGGAATTCTCGGACAGCGCCACCCCGGTGCGAACGATTGTCGAGAGCATGGTCGGACGCCCGCTTGACCGTTTGTTCCCCACCCTGCCCGTTCCGACCGATCGCCCGGTGCTTGAAGTGTCCGGGCTAAGCTCGCCTGATGACTCGTTCCGTGACGTTACCTTCGAGGTGCGGGCCGGCGAAATTCTCGGCATCGCCGGGCTGGTCGGCGCCGGCCGCACCGAACTGGTGCGGGCGATTTCGGGCGCCGATCCGATCAGTGCTGGTTCGATCAAGCTGGAAGGCGAGGAACTCAGACTGCGCGACCCGGCGGACGCCATCGCCAGGGGAATCGTGATGGTTCCGGAAGACCGCAAGGAGCAGGGCCTGATCGTCGGCCACCGGATCAGCGAGAACATTATCTACGCCAATCTCGACAAACTGGGCGGTGGCTGGATTACGCCGCGCATCAAGCGCTCGTTTGCGGAAAAGGCCGTTGCCAAATTCGGCGTCAAGGGCCGTGCCGAGCAATACGCCTCGGACCTCTCCGGCGGCAACCAGCAGAAGGTCGTGATCGCCAAATGGCTCATGCGCGATCCCAAGGTCGTCGTGCTCGACGAACCGACGAGAGGCATCGATGTCGGCGCCCGCGCCGGCATCTACGACATCATCGTCAATCTTGCCAAACAGGGCGTCGCGGTCATCGTCGTAAGCTCGGACCTCGAGGAAGTTCTCGGCGTCTCCAATCGCATTCTCGTGCTGGCGCAAGGCAAGCAGGCGGGGATTCTCAATCGTGACCAGGCCAATGACGTTTCGGTCATGGAACTGGCTACCATCTAAAGCAATTCCAGCAAAAGTGTGCAGCGGTTTTGCGTCAGGAATTGCGTGAAAACAAGACAACAGAGAAAGGAAGAGCGGTGTCCGACATCACTCTGAACGCCCCGAAGCTTTTCGATCTCAGCGGCCAGGTTGCCATCGTAACCGGGGCCGGGAGCGGCATCGGGCAGCGCATCGCCATCGGCCTTGCGCAATGCGGCGCCGACGTGGCGCTGCTCGACCGCCGGACCGACGACGGGCTGGCCAATACGGCCGAACATATTCGCGCCGCCGGCCGCCGCTCGATCCAGATCGCGGCTGACGTGACGAGCAAATCTTCGCTTGCAGAGGCAGTCGCACGAACCGAAGCGGACCTCGGCGCCTTGACGCTGGCCGTCAACGCCGCAGGCATCGCCAATGCGAACGCAGCGGAAGATATGGAAGAGGATCAATACCAGACGTTGATGGATATCAACCTCAAGGGCATCTTTCTTTCCTGCCAGGCCGAGGCCCGCGCCATGCTGAAGAATGGACGCGGCTCCATCGTCAACATCGCTTCCATGTCGGGTGTGATCGTCAATCGGGGCCTGAGCCAGGTGCATTACAACGCCTCCAAGGCGGGCGTCATCCATATGTCGAAGTCTATGGCGATGGAATGGGTCGGCCGCGGCATTCGCGTCAACACCATCTCCCCCGGTTACACGGCAACGCCGATGAACACCCGTCCGGAGATGGTCCATCAGACCAAGCTCTTCGAAGAGCAGACGCCGATGCAACGCATGGCAGATGTCAACGAGATGGTAGGTCCGGCGGTGTTTCTGCTGTCGAATGCAGCAAGTTTCGTGACCGGCGTCGATCTTCTCGTCGACGGCGGATTCTGCTGCTGGTGACACGAAGCTCATTGCCGGCAATTGGAAAACGATCTCGCTCCCTCCCTGGCAGAGATCGAGGCGCTGAAGGGGATAACGGGCAGGACGGCGTGCGATAGCGTCGTCTGCCCGCCCCTCACGCCGATCGAACGAGCTGCCGCTTGAGCTCCAATGATGATCGCAGGCAGATCGCCCGCAGATTTGCTGTTTATGTCAGGATACCGGGAAGGAAAAAGCATGAAACGCTTTGAGCAAAAGACGGTCGTCATTACCGGAGGAAGCCGCGGCATCGGAGCGGCGATCGCCAGGCGGTTTGCGAATGAAGGCGCCAACCTCGTCGTCTCCGCGAACGAGGATTCGGTGCATGCGGTCGCCGAGCGGATCAGAGCCGAAGGCGGCAAGGCGGTCTCTTTCGTCGGCGATGTCACCGACAAGGCAAGCGTGAAGGCTCTCTATGACGTTGCCGAGACAGAGTTCGGCTCCGTCGACGTCTCGATCCAGAATGCCGGCGTCATCACCATCGCCCGTGTCGAGGACCTCACCGAAAACGAGTGGGACAAGGTCATGGCCGTCAATACCAAGGGCGTCTTCCTCTGCGCCCAGGAGGCGATATCGCGTATCCGCAAACACAGGCGCGGCGGCCGCATCATCAACACCGCCTCCGGCCAGGCCCGCGACGGCTTCATTTTTACGCCGCACTACGCCGCCTCGAAAATGGGCGTGGTCGGCATCACCCAGAGCCTGGCCAAGGAAGTGGCGACCGAAAATATCACCGTCAACGCCTTCTGCCCCGGCATCATCGAGACCGACATGTGGGCCTATAACGACCAGGCCTGGGGCAAACTGCTGGGCAACTACGCTCCCGGCGAGTTGATGAAGGAATGGGTCGAAGGCATCCCGATGAAACGCGCCGGCTCGGGCGAAGACGTCGCCGGCCTGGTCACCTTCCTCGCCAGCGCTGACGCCGCCTATATCACCGGCCAGACGATCAATGTCGATGGCGGGTTGATCATGTCTTAGGCGGGGTGCTGATCTTGGGCGGTGACGATGGGAGGATGCAAGCGTGCCTTTCGCTTGCCGCTCAAGGCGTTCGTCGCTGACGCTCCTCACCCCCCTCATCTGCCCTGACGGGCATCTTCTCCCCGCTGGGGAGAAGGGGAGCGAGCCGCACGGTCATCATTCCCGCACCAGAGGTCTCAAGTGGAGTGAGACGCCGCTGCGAGTCCCCTTCTCCCCAGCGGGGGTCCGAAGGACGGGTCGAGACCCGTGGCTCGACCCCGGTCGGTGCCGGCAGGCAGACAAGGGGGTGAGCGGCAAAGCCGCGAATGCGCGGAGCGCAAGCGAAGGGCAAGAAGGAGCCGGCACCGCGTCAGTGGCCGACCCCGTCCTTCGAGGCCCCTGCGGGGCACCTCAGGATGAGGTCGGAGAGAGGTCGCGGCTTGCTTCAATGAAGGGCGGAGCAACAAGCCAGATCTTACTCTGCGTGACATGGCACACGGATTAGTAGCCGCCAGTCACGCGGCACATCGACCAGCCCGCCAGCCACACGGCAAACCACTCAATCCACCAGCCACACGGCACCACAATCAGCCCTCATCCTGGGGTGTGTAGGCCGCAGGCCGGAGCCTCGAAGGACGAGGGCGGGTGGCTCGACCTCCGACATCCACCCTCACCCTACGTCCGACTGATCGAAACCCCGCCATCCGCCAGCATCGCCGTCCCCGTCACGAAGCTCGCCATATCCGACGCCAGGAACAACGCCGCATTGGCAATCTCTTCCGGCTGGGCCATGCGCTTCAGCGCATGCAGCCCCTCGACGAAGGCAAGCAGTTCCGGTGTCGCATCCGGCGCATTGGTGATCGCAGCCGGCGTGTTAGTGCCGCCGGGAAGCAGGGCGTTGACACGGATATTCTGCCGCCCGAGTTCGGCGGCGAGCACCTGCACGAAACCGATCAGCCCCGCCTTGCTCGCCGCATAGGCGGCCATGCCCGGCATGCCGGCGGTGTGGCCGACGAAGGTGGAGGTGAAGATCAGCGATCCGCCGCCTTTTCCCATCGCTGCCGACTGGTGTTTGGCGCCGAGGAAGGCGGCGGTGAGATTGGTCTCGATCGTCTCGCGCCAGCCCTCCGGCGACAGTTCCGCCACCGGCCCCATCTCGCCGAGAATGCCGGCATTGTTGAAACCGATGTCGAGTCCGCCGAAGCGGGAGACAGCCGTTTCACTAAGCCTGGCCTGCAGCCCCTCGTCCCTGATGTCGCCCGATATTGCGACGGCCTGCCCGCCCTCCGCCTCGATTTCGGCGACGACGGCGTCGAGCGCCTCTTGTCGCCTTCCGGTGACCACGAGCTTGGCGCCCTCCCGTGCAAAGAGTTTCGCCGCGGCGCGGCCAATGCCGGAGCTTGCGCCGGTGATGATCGCAACCTTGTCGTTCAGAAGTGTCATGTCCGTTTCTCCTCTGTTGTCGAGGCATCCGGGATCGCAAACATCGGGCGATGCAGCCACCCGTTTCCCGCGCGGACAAACGAAAACCGCTGGCAATCGATGTTCTCGGCCGGCGATCAGCTCTGTTGCCGGAGGAGGACCTTGATCGACGCATCGGAAATATTGGAATTCGCATTGTAAAACGTTCACTTGCCGCGGTTTTCAAACACGCACCTGCCTCAGCATCAGCACCATTGTGCGCTGCATCATCGATTTATCCCGGGTGTGACATTCATCCGATTCCCTTCATGTATCTTCCCGACTAAGAAGGGGCGCACAGGTAAAGGGAATCTCTTCATGCCGCGGTCACGCAATACTGAGGGCGCCATCTATATGAGCATGGCGATGGCCGGCTTTTCCTCGAGCGATGCCCTCTCCAAATCGGTGATCGCCTATATGAATGCCGGCGAGATCATGTTCCTGCGCGGCCTCTTTACCAGCCTGCTCGTCTTTCTGATCGCCTGGAAAATGGGCGCGCTGCGCTCCTGGCGTGTCATGCTGAAGCCGATGATCATTCTCCGCATCGTCTGCGAGATACTCTCCGCGGTCACCTATATCACCGCGCTCGGCATGATGCCGATCGCCAATGCCTCGGCAATCCTGCAGTCGCTGCCGCTGGTCGTCACCTTCGGCGCCGCGCTCTTCTTCCGCGAGCCCGTCGGCTGGCGGCGCTGGTCGGCGATAACAGTCGGCCTCGTCGGCGTGATGATCATCATCCGTCCCGGACCGGAAGGGTTTACATCAGCCGCCCTGCTCTGCGTCGGCGCGGTGCTGACGACGGCCGGCCGCGATCTCGCCACCCGGTCGATCGATCCGGAGATTCCCTCGCTGATGATCACCGTCATCACGGCTACCTCCGCCTCCTTCTTCGGCGCGCTTCTCATCCCCGTGCTCGGCGGCTGGCATCCGGTCAGCGCCGCCTCGCTCGGGCACCTCCTGCTCGCCTCGGTGCTGGTGCTCGTCGGCTACCAGTCGGTCATCCTCGCCATGCGCACCGGCGAGATCTCCTTCGTCGCGCCATTCCGCTATACGAGCCTCATCTTTTCCTCGCTGCTCGGCTTTTTCTTCTTTGCCGAAGTGCCCGACAACTGGACGCTGCTCGGCGCTGCGATCGTCATCGCTTCCGGCCTCTATACGTTCTATCGTGAAGCCAAGCGTCACGTGGCGCCGATCGCGCAGGAATCCGCGCCGCGCTCACCGGTTTGAGGCAGGATGATGACTGAATTCTCGCTCGACAGATCCGATATAGCAGGCGTCGTGCTGGCCGGCGGCCGCTCGCAGCGCATGGGCCACGACAAGGCGGCCGCAATGCTCGGGACCGAAAGCCTGCTCCGTCATGTGCTGACCCGCCTTTCGCAGCAGGTCGTCCCCGTCGCCATCAACGCCGATACCGCCGCCGAGGATGTGCCCGTCGTCCCCGACCTTTTCCCCGGCAAGGCCGGGCCATTGGCCGGCATCCATGCGGCGATGCGCTATGCCGCCGGCCTTCCCGCGATCACCCATGTCGTCACCGTCTCTGTGGATTGCCCGTTCTTCCCGACCGACCTCGTCGCCCGGCTGGCGGCAGCGCTCGAGCGCCCGTCGCAGATCGCCATCGCCGCCTCCGAGGGCCGCAGCCATCCCGTCTTTGGGCTCTGGCCGGCGACACTCGCCGCCGACCTCGAAGCCTGGATCGTCACCGACGAAAAGCGCCGCGTGCGTGACTTCCTGTTACGGCATGACGTTACGGAAGTATCATTTCCGCTGCATCCGACCCGCGCCAGCCTGCTCGATCCTTTCTTCAACATCAACACGCCGGATGATCTCGTCGAAGCCGAACGCTGGCTGGAGGCCCTTCGCGCATGACCGCACCCAAAATCTTCGGCATCGCCGGCTGGAAGAACTCGGGCAAGACGGGGCTCGCCGTCCGGCTGGTGACGGAATTCACCCGCCGTGGCTACCGGATCTCGACGATCAAGCATGCCCATCATGATTTCGATATCGACAAGGTCGGCGCCGACAGCTACCGCCACCGCGAGGCCGGCGCCCATGAGGTCACCATCGTCTCCGGCACCCGCTACGCCATCATGCATGAGCTGCGCGGCGCGCCCGAACCGGAATTCGAGGAGATCCTTGCGCGTCTTGCGCCCTGCGATCTCGTGCTGATCGAAGGCTACAAGCGCGAGCCGATCCCGAAGATCGAGGCCCGCCGGCTGGAGGCCGCCAATCGCCAGCCGCTGGCGTCGAGCGATCCCCATATCTGCGCCATCGCCGCCGATCACGCCGTTACGGATACAGCCCTGCCGGTCTTCGATCTAGACGACACAGGCGCCATCGCCGATTTCATCGCCGGCACCGTTGGCCTTGGACAGGCGAAGCTTTGAACCACCTGCGTCGCCGCCGGATCTAAGAAGCGGAGCCGTTTCGCTTGCCATCGCCTTGGCGATTTCCTTGGCGAGTTGAGACTGATCATAGGGCTTTGCCAATCTCGGAAGATCGATATCGGTGCCGGCAGGAAGATCGGCGTAACCTGTCGCCAGCACGATCGGCAACGCCGGGTGAATGTCCCGTGCGGCCCGGGCAAGCTGTGCGCCGGTCATACCAGGCATCGAATAGTCGGTTATGACAAGGTCGAAATGCTGACCGCTGCTGATCAGTTCCAGCGCCTGCGCGCCGGAGTTTGCTTCGACGACCTCGTGGCCGAGATCTTCAAGCATGTCGACCGAACTCATGGCGATCAAAGCATCGTCATCGACGAGCAGGATCTTAAGTCTGGATGCAGCTTGGGGAACGGCCTGTTCCGCTTCGATCGCCCGCTCGGGGCGCCGTTCGGTCGCCGGAAGCCACAATTCAGCTGTCGTTCCGACCCCAAGTTCGCTTGTCAGCCGAAGTGCGCCATTGAGCTGAACGGAAAGTCCGTGGATCATCGATAAGCCGAGGCCCGTGCCTTTTCCGAGTTCCTTGGTCGAGAAAAACGGATCTATTGCCTTCTTCAGCGTCTCCGCGTCCATGCCGGTGCCGCTGTCGGCCACCGCCAACACCAGATAGGCGCCCTTGTCGAGAATGCCGTCATCGCCGGCCACCTGCGCATCACGCAGCGATATGGACAGCGTCCCGCCATCCGGCATCGCATCGCGGGCATTGACCGCAAGATTGAGCAGCGCCAATTCCAGCTGGTTCGCATCGACCAGCGCCGGCGGCAGCGTCGCCGGCAGGCTGGTTTCGATGCTGATCGAGGGTCCGACCGAACGCCGCAACAGGTCGTTCATGCCGGAGACCAGCTCGGCCAGATCGACGGGCTTGACCTGCAGATCCTGCTGTCTGGCAAAAGCCAGCAGCCGCTGCGTCAGCGCCGCCCCGCGCCGCGCGCCCTGAATCGCCCCGTCGACCAGACGCGTCGCCTTGCCATCTCCGGCAACATGCTTGCCGAGCAACTCCAGATTTCCGAGAACGACCATCAGCAGATTGTTGAAATCGTGTGCGACGCCGCCGGTCAGTTGGCCGATCGCCTCCATCTTCTGCGATTGGCGAAGCTGCTCCTCGGCTCTTTCACGCTGGGCGACTTCCTCGAGCAGGGTCTGGTGAGCGGCGTTGACCTCTTTGGTCCGTTCCCTCACACGCTCTTCGAGGTTCTCATTGAGCCGTCTCAGATTTTCCTCGATGGTCTTGCGGACGGTGGTATCGGAGCAGACGCCGACGAGTTTCCTGGCGGAACCATATCTGTCGGAATAGAGCTGCGCGTGGACCTCGGTCCAATGCAGCGATCCATCCGGCCAGATCGTCCTATGCTCGATCGAATAGTCGCGTCCAGTATCAATCGTCTGGCGCAGGCGTGCCAGCACACTATCCCGGTCGTCGGGGTGGATGCTTGCGATCAGATCGTCGCGCGTGACATCGTCATCCGGCCCTCGGCCGAAGACCGCTTTGCAGGTCGCCGAAGCAGACAGGGCCATCGACGACAGCTCCAGCTCCCACGCCCCGAGACGACCGGCGGCAAGCGCCGTCTGCAACCGTCGTTCTCCCTCGCCCAGAGCCTCGAGCCGGGCTCGCGCTTCATATTGGCGCAGGCGCCCCTTCAATGCGGTCCGGGCAACGCTGATGAAGGAGGTCGCATGGAACGGCCTCTCCAGGAATGTGACGTTGCCAAGAACCTCGGAAAGCCTAGCAGCGGCGGGATTTCGCTCAGGTCCTCCACCGCGTTGAGTGAGGACGATGAACGGCAGGTCCGACCAGCTCGGTTGGGCCGAAACCCAGGCGGCAATCGGCTTGAGATCGCTTGAGCGAACGGCCTCTTCCGTCAGCACGCCAAGCGCAATGTCATCGCTGAGCAATGACGCGAACATAGGCAGGTCAGTGGCAGCAATCGATGCCAATCCGGCCTCATCGACCAACGATCTCGCCACCCAGGCATCGCGACCGGCAGGCGTGTAGATCAATGCTTTCGGTTTGCCGGAATTAGGAATTGCCGCTATCCCCGCCATCGGTCGCGAGGAGCGGCGTTGAGGTCGTGACAAATTCGGGAACGCCGCGAAGTACGCCCTGGAACCCCACGAGAGGATCACCTAACCTCAGGCCGGAACCGTCGATACGATATTCCCGGATGGTATCCTCGTGAAAGCCGGTCCTCTTCTTGATCACCGAGACTGCACGCCGCACCTTTCCCGCAGCCTCGAAGTAGCGCAGCAGAATGACGGTGTCGGCGAGATAGGTGACGTCGACGGGCGCCTTCATATCACCGACCAAGCCGTGCTGGGCAACGGTGAGGAAGGTGTTGGCGCCTTGCCTGTTCAAATATTGCAGCAACTCATGCATATGAAGAATCAACGAATTCTCATCCGGCATCGAAGCCTGATAACCGTTGATACTATCGATGATGACGGTTTTCGCATCCGACTTGTCGACGCAATTGCGCACGCGGTGGGCGAATTCGCCCGGCGACAGTTCGGCGGCATCGAGCTGTTCGATGTGAATATAGCCCGCGTTTCGCATGGCCTCGAGATCCATTCCGAGCGCCTTCAGCCGCGTGAAGAGAAGGCCCAGCTCCTCGTCAAAAATGAAGGCCGCCACTTTCTCGCCGCGCGCAACCGCAGCCATCAGGAATTGAAACGAAAACGTGCTTTTGCCGGTGCCGGCAGGACCAAGGATGAGCGTACTGGAACCTCGCTCAAGGCCACCTCCTAAAAGAAGGTCCAGTTCTGGAATATTGCAGGAAATCTGATCACGGGCGTAACTCGACCTGTGTTCGGCGGCGACGAGTCGCGGAAAGACGATAACGCCACCAGTCTGGATGATGAAATCGTGATAGCCGCCGCGGAAGGCCTGCCCGCGATATTTTATGACTCTAAGACGTCGGCGCTCGGAGCCGTAGCCCGGCGCCATCTCTTCGAGATGGATGACACCGTGCACGACGCTGTGCACCGTCTTGTCGAGCACCTCGGACGTCAGATCATCGAGCAGAAGCACTGTCGCTCCTTGTCGGGCAAAATAATGTTTGAGCGCCAGGATCTGCCGGCGGTAGCGCAGCGAACTTTGCGCGAGCAGCCTTATCTCCGACAGACTGTCGAGAACCACGCGACTCGGCTTGATCCGCTCGAAAGCGGCAAAGATTTCCTTTGTCGTCTCTCCGAGTTCAAGATCCGACGAATAAAGCAGGCTCTGCTGCTGGTCGGCATCCAGCAGGCTTTCCGGAGGCACGACCTCGAAGACCTCGATCTTGCCATCGATCACCATGCCGTGCGATGCGGCACCGGCCCGAAGTTCGCTCTCGGTTTCCGAAAGGGTGATGTAGAGCCCCTGCTCGCCGAGCCGTGCACCTTCGATCAGGAACTGCAGCGCAATCGTCGTTTTGCCAGCTCCCGGATTTCCCTCCAGGAGGAAAACGTGCCCCGGCGAAAGCCCCCCGGCCAGAACTGTATCCAAACCGGACACGCCGGTCCGGGCTTTCGTGGCAGGTGCCGCAGTATTCATTCACTGTTTCCTTCAATTTCAAGTGTGAATTAGCGGCGAACGAAGGAATGTCAAATCACTGGCAGGCATGATTTCGCTTCCGGCAAGAGCCGATCACCAGTGGTTCGGATATATGCCTGTCTGGGCGGTGCGAAACGGCGAGCGCTTATGCTCGATAGCGAAGTGCATCGACGACGAGGGCAAATGCCGGCGACGTATGCCGGCGGCTCGGATAGTAGAGATGATAGCCGGAATACGGCAGGCACCAATCCTCGAGGACGCGCACCAGTCGTCCATCGGCTAGATGCGCCTCGACCAAGTTCTCCGGCATGTATGCCAGCCCCAGACCTGCCAGTACTGCGTTCAGCCGCAGCGCTATATTGTTGAAAACCAATTGCCCTTCGACCCGAACTCTGAGCTCGCGCCCGTCCTTTTCGAACTCCCATGCATAAACGCTGCCATAGGTCGGCAGGCGCAGATTGATGCAATTGTGATCCGTAAGGTCCTGCGGCGTCAGCGGCTTCGGCCTGGTGTCGAAATAGGCGGGAGCGCCGACTACGGCCATGCGCATGTCGGGGCCGATGCGCACAGCAATCATGTCCTTCGCCACCTGTTCTCCAAGCCGCACCCCCGCATCGTAGCGCTCCGCGACGATGTCGGTCAGACCGTAGTCGACGATGATTTCGACATTGATATCGGGATATTCAGGCAGGAGCTTTGCCAAGGCGGGCCAAAGGACGGCATTGGCCGCATGCTCGCCCGCATTGATGCGAATGGTGCCTGCCGGCTTCTCCCGAAACGCGCTCAAGGCAGCCAGCTCGCTCTCGATCTCGTCGAGGCGCGGTCCGATGGAGACGATCAGGCGTTCGCCGGCCTCTGTCGGCGCGACGCTGCGGGTCGTGCGTGTCAGCAATCGCAGTCCAAGTCGCTCCTCGAGCCCGCGGATGGTGTGGCTGAGAGCCGATTGCGACACACCCAGCTTACCCGCCGCCTTTGTGAAGCTCTGTGCGCGTGCAACGGCGAGGAAGGCGATGAGGTCGTTGACGGCGGGGCGCGGCATTTATGAAACTTTCTCATGGGTTCTTGCCGTTTATACCATCTAATCGCGATCAGGCGCACGCCCTAAATACCTTTTCACTCGAGTGGACATGTACACCCTGACATCGAAAGCCCGACATCGAAAGGAAGACAAGGATGGATATCAAGCGAAGCGGTTCGCAACCTTCGGCAAAGGGACCAGCCGATTGGTTTACCGGCAGCGTGCGTGTCGACCCGCTGTTTGCCGTGACCAGCCCCGCACGTGCGGCCGGCGCCAGCGTCACCTTCGAGCCCGGAGCCCGCACCGCCTGGCACACCCATCCGCTCGGCCAGACGCTGATCGTCACGTCGGGTTGCGGTCGCGTGCAGCGCGAGGGCGGCCCCGTCGAGAAGATCCGCGCCGGCGACGTCGTCTGGTTCGCCCCGGGTGAACGCCATTGGCACGGCGCATCGCCGACGACGGCGATGACCCATATCGCCATCCAGGAACAGCTCGATGGCAAGGTCGTCGACTGGCTGGAGCATGTCACCGACACGCAATACCAAGGTTAGAAAAGGAAACTTCTATGCAGAAACGTGAGCTTGGAAAGAGCGGACTTCATGTCTCGGCCATCGGTCTCGGCTGCATGGGGCTGGGTTACGGTTATGGCCCGGCGACAGGTATTCAGGAAGCGACCACACTGATCCAGCGGGCATTCGAACGCGGCGTGACCTTCTTCGACACGGCCGAGGCCTATGGCCCCTACAAGAACGAAGAGCTTCTGGGAGAGGCGCTCGCCCCCTTTCGCAACGAGGTGGTGATCGCCACGAAATTCGGTTTCAACTTTGATGCCAATGGTGGCCAGAGCGGCATGAACAGCCGCCCGGATCAGATCCGCGCGGTGGCCAACCAGGCGCTGAAGCGCTTGAAGACCGATGTCATCGATCTGTTCTACCAGCATCGCGTCGATCCGGATGTTCCGATCGAGGACGTCGCCGGCACGGTCAAGGCGTTGATCGCGGAAGGCAAGGTCCGGCATTTCGGCCTCTCCGAAGCCGGCGCCCAGACGATCCGCCGCGCCCATGCCGTCCAGCCTGTGACGGCGCTGCAGAGCGAATATTCGCTCTGGTGGCGCGAGCCCGAGCAAGAGATCCTGCCGGTGCTGGAGGAACTCGGAATCGGCTTCGTGCCGTTTAGTCCGCTCGGCAAGGGCTTCCTCACCGGCGCGATCAGCGAAACCACAACCTTCGACAGCAAGGACTTTCGCAACATCGTTCCGCGGTTTTCGGCAGACGCGCGAAAGGCCAACCAGGTGCTCGTCGATCTCCTCGCAGAGATCGCTGCGCACAAGAAGGTCACCTCGGCCCAGGTGGCGCTCGCCTGGCTGCTGGCGCAGAAACCCTGGATCGTACCGATCCCCGGCACCACCAAACTGCATCGGCTTGACGAGAACATCGCAGCCGCCGAGGTCGAACTGACTGTTGAGGATCTCGACAATATTGAAAGCGCGCTCGCCACCATCAAGGTGAAAGGCGATCGTTATCCCGCGCATCTGCAGGCAAGGGTCAACCGCTGAGAACAGAAGCGGCCGCCATCGTTTGCGGCCGCTTCTTCATCGCGTCATCGTCTCGGTGCCGGCGCGTTCTCCTGGAAAGCCGGGATTGTCTCGAGCCTGCCGACAATCTCGGCGATATTGGGCCACCGGGCGAGATCGAAGCCCATGCGTCGGGCGCTGATCGCCTGCGGGAAGAGAAAGATATCGGCAACGCCAGGCCGGTCGCCGACGGCGAAGGCGCCCGGCCTCCGGCCGGCAATCATCGTCTCCACAGCCGCCATTCCCTCGCCGACCCAATGGCGGCTCCAGCCGGCGATGGCATCGGCATCGGCCTGGAAGGTCGTTTTGAGATGCAACCCGATCCGCGGCGGCAGCAGCGCATGGATCTCGGCGGCGATCGCCAGGGCGATCGACCGCGCCAGCGCCCGGCCCTCCGCTGTGTCGGGCAGCAGGGCCGGTTGCGGCTGGACCTCGTCGAGATATTCGACGATCGCCAGCGACTGGGTGATGAGAACGCCGTCATCCGTCAGCAAGGCCGGCACCAGCCCTTGCGGATTGACGCTGCGATATCCGGCCTGCCGGCTCTCGGCCTCTTCGCCGAGAATGGAGATCGGCAGCACCTCGGCCGTCAGCCCCTTCAGGGCGAGCGCGATCCGGACTCTTGAGGTCGCCGAAGAAATTTCGTTCTGATAGAGTTTCACTGTCTTTCTCCCTGATGGCCTGAAGAGGAAACCGTGGACGCCGCCGTCACAAGGCCGGCGAGCGGCGAAGGCTCCCGCGAGCTTACGTCGTAGATGCAGGGCGCGGCGAAGACCGTCGCGCCCAGAATGCAGATGATCATCAATCGCATCAAAACCTCCATCGGCGAGGCCGATCGGTCGCTATCCGTCAGACAACGATCAATTCGACATGGATATTGCCGCGCGTGGCCTTCGAATAGGGGCAGGTCCGGTGCGCCTCATCCACCAGCGCCTTCGCGACATCCGCTTCGATGCCAGGCAAGCTGACATTGAGGCGGGCCTGCAGGAAATACCCGCCGTCGGTCGATCCGAGATCGACCTCGGCATTCACCGCGGTCTCCGCCGGAAGCCCGACCTTCAGCTTGCCTGCGGCTATGCCGATTGCGCCGATGAAGCAGGCCGACCAGCCGGCGGCGAAAAGCTGTTCGGGATTGGTGCCCGGCCGCGCGCTGCCGGGCGGCGAGAGCTTGATATTTAGCTCTCCGTCATCGCTCTGCGAAGCGCCGTCGCGCCCACCGGTGGTGCGGGTCTTGCCGGTATAAAGAACCTTGTCGATCTTGGTCATGGAAACACTCCTTGTCTCGGTCGCTACTCGCGATCGGATCGCCTCAGGCGATCGGGTTGAACGGAGTGAGGTTTGACCGACTGTTATATCCGGCATGTTTCCGAAATCGGCCGAAATGTCACAAAACGTAGCATCCGGCATCCAGGACATTATCCCATACAAACCGCCGGAAAATTTTCCGGCAGGCCAGCATCACCGAAGGGTGACTTCCGCCGCCAGCCCGCCGCCGGCGCGATTGTAGAGCCGAAGGGATCCGCCGATCTTGGCCGTCAGCTGCTGGGCGATGGCAAGACCGAGACCCGTGCCGCCGGTCTCCCGGTTGCGGGATTGCTCCAGCCGGAAGAAAGGCTGCATGGCGGCTTCGAGCATGTCGTCAGGAATGCCGGGCCCCCGATCCATCACCGATATGACGACGTCGTTTTCCGCGTTGTGCCCGACGCTGATTTCGGCGGCACCTGCAAATTTCAAGGCATTGTCGATGAAGTTCGACAGGATGCGGCGAAGGGCGTGCGGCTTGGTCAAGGCAGCGCCCTGAACCAGCCCGACGACCGTCACCGCCTTGCCGGTGTCCTGGTAATCGTAGGCTATACTGTCGATGAACGAGGCGAGATCGATGCGGGCATTCTTCTCGCCGCTGCCGTGGGCGCTGCGCGCATAGGCTATGCCGTCCTGGACGAGGCGCTGGATCTCGCCGAGATCATGCACCAGCTTGTCCTTCTCCGGCGAATCCTCGGCCATATCGGCGCGCAGCCGCATGCGGGTGATCGGCGTCTGCAGGTCATGCGAAATCGCCGCCAGGATCTGCACGCGCTCTTCGAGATAGTGGGCGATCCTCTCCCGCATCGCATTGAATGCCCTCGCTGCATGCGCGACCTCGCTCGGACCGGCCTCACTCAAGGCGGAACCGTCCTTGCTGGGGTCGAGGGCATCGGCGGCGGCGGCAAGCGCGCCGAGTGGCCGGATTGCCTGGCGAACCGCGAACCAGGTGCAGAGGATGAGCAGCAGCATCTGGATGATGAAGACATAGGGCAGCCATGCGGCGATCGGCATGACGCCCTTCGGCGTGACGTCGATCGTCAGCGGGCTTCCGTCGCTCAGCGTCAGATGCGCCTGCAGCCGGTTCACCTCACCCGGGATCCGTTCGATACTGATCGGAAAGCGGTGCCCGATCGCATCCTCGATCTTGCCTGCTATCTCCGTGCCTTTGCTTGACGTGTCCGGCACCCCGGGAAGACCAGGCCCGAGCACGAAGCGATAGTTGCCGCGGCTCAGCCGATCCAGGAGATCACCGCGCTCGCCCGGCGGAAGCCGGTCGAGAACGGCGATAGACGTTGCGACATCATTCTCCAGCGTGCCGAGCATCACCGCCTTGGCCGATATGGTGCGCTCCATATACAGCACGCTGAAGGACAGCCCGTAGGCAAGGGCGAGACCGACCAAAAGGATCAAGAAGATTCGCGACCGCAACGTCCTCGGCCAGATCAAACCCGAGAACCATGGGATCGCCCTCATTGGCGCAGCTCCGTGATTTCGACCGGAACGGAAAAGACATAACCTTCGCTGCGCACCGTCTTGATGTAGGTCGGTTCTCGCGCATCGTCGCCCAGCCGCTGCCGCAGGCGGCTGACCAGGAGATCGATCGAACGATCGAAGAGATCGGCATCGCGGCCCTGCGTCAGGCTCAGAAGCTGGTCGCGATTGAGCACCCGCTGCGGGTGATCGATGAAGACGCGAAGCAGCCGGTACTCGGCGCCGCTGAGTGCAATCGCAGTCCCCTCCTTGTCGAGAAGATGCCGGGCGACCGTGTCGAGCCGCCAGTCGCCGAAGCTCAGCAACTGCCCGGCCTCGCTGATCTGCAGGTTGGGCGGCAGCATGCGCGTGCGCCGCAGCACCGCCTTGATGCGGGCCAGCAGCTCGCGCGCGGCAAAGGGTTTGGCGAGATAGTCGTCGGCGCCCATCTCCAGCCCGAGGATCTTGTCCATCTCGTCGGTGCGGGCCGTCAGCATCAGGATCGGGATCGCCTTGTGCCGGCCGGCGCGCAACTCGCGGCACAGCACCAGCCCGTCGTCGCCGGGCATCATCACGTCGAGCACGATCAGGTCGACGGCATTGGCTTCGAGAAAACTGCGCATCTGCCGCCCGTCCGCGGCAGTGCTGGTCCTCAGGCCGTTCTTCTGCAGATAGCCCGAGACCAGCTCGCGGATTTCGCGATCGTCGTCGACGACCAGGATGTGATCGACATGATCCATATGTCCGTTCCCTTACCTGTAGAAGCGGCCGCGCCTTCCCCCTCGGCATCGAGGCGGCTGACGCGACCTACGCATATTCCGCCGGCCGGAGCAATGCGGCCCCCGCGCCTGCGATCAGAAGCGGTCGACGTCGATCACCGCCTGCGCGAAGGCCTGCGGTGCCTCCTGCGGCAGGTTGTGGCCGATGCCGCCGCCGATGGTGCGATGCTCATACCGGCCGGAGAACTTTCCGGCATAGGCGGAGGGCTCCGGATGCGGCGCACCGTTTGCGTCCCCCTCCATCGTGATCGTCGGCACGGAGATCATCGGCAATGCGGCAAGCGTCTTCTCATAGGCATCGTATTTGGCCTCGCCTTCGGCAAGCCCCAGGCGCCAGCGATAATTGTGAATGACGATCGCGACATGGTCGGGATTGTCGAAGGCGGCGGCCGATCTGTCGAAAGTGGCATCGTCGAAATTCCACTTCGGCGAGGCGGTCTGCCAAATGAGCTTTGCGAAATCATGGGTATTGCTCTCGTAACCCAGCCGGCCACGCTCGGTTGCAAAATAAAACTGATACCACCAGGCAAGTTCGGCCTTCGGCGGCAGCGGCTTCATATTGGCCTCCTGGCTGCCGATCAGATAGCCGCTCACCGAGACCATCGCCTTGCAGCGCTCCGGCCACAACGCCGCCATAATGTTGGCCGTCCGCCCGCCCCAGTCATAACCGGCAACGACCGCCTTCTCGATATCGAGCGCATCGAGCAGCGCGATCATATCGGCAGCCAGCGCCGACGGCTGCCCGTTGCGAGCCGTTGCCTGGTCCAGAAACCGGGTCGTGCCGTAACCCCGCAGATAAGGCACGATCACGCGATAGCCTGCCGAAGCCAGCAGCGGCGCGACATCGACGAAACTATAGATGTCATAGGGCCAACCATGCAGCAGCAGCACGACCGGTCCATCCGCCCTGCCCGCCTCGGCATAACCAATATCGAGCACCCCGGCATTCACCTGCTTCAGCGCCTCGAAGGACGTGTTGGTCCGGGCCTTCACGGCAGACAGCGCCGACTGGGCGGCGGCTCTGCCGGCCACGCCGAATTCGACCGCAGCAAGGGCGATGGCCGTCATGCCGAAGAAGCGGCGGCGGTGATGGTTGATTTGCTCTGACATCGGTCTCTCCTGTCGAATGAATCACGTCCTCAAAAGACGTTCCACTTGTATCAGCGATATGTCATGAGCCGTCGGTTTTGAATGCTGATGTAGCTTCCGGCGGCCGGGATACATTCCGATACAATCGCGCCGTTTTCATCGGCGGCCGCTGTCGCGACGCGAGTTTGTGTCGCTTTGTATCGGCCAAGCTCATCAGCAACACTTCGGTACATTTTCCCGAAAAACCGGACACATCCGGGATACGTCCGCCCCGCCATATCCCCGCCGTTGCTGGTTCAGGCCCATCGCCGTCCAGAGCCCGATCAACCGGTTTCAAAGGAAACGATGATGACACTTCTGATCATTGCCTATCTCGGAGGCGCGCTGACGATCCTCAGCCCGTGCATCCTCCCAATCTTGCCCTTCGTCTTCGCCCGTGCCGGCCAGCCCTTCGTCAAGAGCACGCTGCCGATGCTGGCGGGCATGGCCGCCACCTTCGCCCTTGTCGCCACGCTGGCCGCGGTCGGCGGCAGCTGGGCCATTCGCGCCAACGAATATGGCCGCCTTGCTGCGATCGTCCTGCTGGCGCTCTTCGGCGCCAGCCTGCTGTCGCCGCGCTTCGCAAGCACCCTTGCTCGCCCGATCGTCGATCTCGGCAACAATCTCCTGAACGCCAGCGACGGTGGACACGCTGCCCCGACGGTCAAGAGCGCCCTCATCCTCGGCACCGCCACCGGCCTGCTCTGGGCGCCCTGCGCCGGGCCGATCCTCGGCCTCGTCTTGACCGGCGCCGCCCTGCAGGGCGCCAATCTGCAGACCACCTTCCTGCTGGCCGCCTATGCCGCCGGTGCTGCGACCTCGCTTGCCGTCGCCCTGCTTGTCGGAGGCCGGATATTCACCGCCATGAAGCGTTCCCTCGGCCTCGGCGATCGGATTCGCCAGGGCCTCGGTGCTGCGGTCCTGGCGGGTGTCGCCGTCATCGCCCTCGGCCTCGACACCAGCCTGCTGGCGCGGCTTTCCTACGCGAGCACTGCATCGCTGGAACAGGCCGTGCTCGACAGGCTGCATGCCAAGCCCGCAGCCGGCGCCCCCGCCGAGGTCGCCAGCAACGACGTGATGATCGCTGACGCGAAGAAGCCGTTCCGCAGTGATCTGCCCGTCGAAGGTTATGCGCCGTCGCTCGATGGCGCCGTCGAGTGGCTGAACTCCAAGCCTCTGACCACCGAGCAGCTGCGGGGCAAAGTGGTGCTCGTCGACTTCTGGACCTATTCCTGCATCAACTGCATCCGCACGATCCCTTATGTCAAAGCCTGGGCGGAAAAATACGCCGATCAGGGCCTCGTGGTGATCGGCGTCCACGCTCCGGAATTCGCCTTCGAAAAGAAGATCGACAACGTCAGGAAGGCGGTCGAGGACTTTCAGATCGGCTATCCCGTTGCGATCGACAATGATTACAAAATCTGGCGCTCCTTCGAAAACAGCTACTGGCCTGCCGGCTATCTGATCGATGCCAAGGGCCAGATCCGCTACCACCATTTCGGCGAAGGCAATTACGGCAGGACCGAAAAAGCCATTCAGGACCTGCTGCGCGAGACCGGCAGCCAGATGACGTCAAGTGCGCCGGTCGCACCCGATGCCAAGGGCGTGGAAGCAGGTCCGGATCTCGGCAATATCCGCTCCGGCGAAACCTATCTCGGCTACGAACAGGCGGCGAATTTCGCCTCGCCCGAGGGACTGCAGGCCGACGCGCCGCAGAATTATTCGATCGCCGAACCCGGCCTCAACGGCTGGGGCCTGTCGGGAATCTGGACTATCGGCAAGGATCAGGCGACGCTTGATCAGGCCGGCGGCGGCATCACCTATCGCTTCAGCGCCCGCGACCTGCATCTCGTTCTCGGGCCCGGCGCCGACGGCAAACCGATCCGCTTCCAGGTGACGGTCGACGGCAAGGCGCCCGGGCCGGACCACGGCTCCGACATCGATGCCGATGGCAAAGGCACCGTGACCGCGACCAGGCTTTACCAGCTCGTGCGCCAGTCCGGCACGGTCGGCGCTCGCAATTTCGAGATCCGCTTCCGCGATCCCGGGGTGCAAGCCTACGCCTTCACCTTCGGCTGAGCCCGATACCTATCCAGACCTTCAACATCGACCACAAGGAGTGACCTCATGAACAAACATCTGACTTTCATCGCAGCCCTTGCCTTTGCCACCGCCGGAATCGCGTTCGCAGCCGAGGCTGCCGCGGTCAAGAACATCGTCATCGTCCACGGCGCGCTCGCCGACGGCTCGGGATGGCGCAAGGCGACCGAGATTCTAGAGAAACGCGGTTTCAACGTCACCATCGTCCAGGAGCCCATCACCTCGCTCGACGACGATGTGGCAGCAACGAAGCGGGTTCTCGACCTGCAGGAAGGACCGAGCCTGCTCGTCGGCCACAGCTATGGCGGCATGGTCATTACCGAAGCCGGCAGCGATCCCAATGTCGCAGGCCTCGTCTATGTCGCGGCCTTCCAGCCCGACAAGGGCGAAAGCCTGCTGAGCCTCGCCAGCTCCAAGCCCGCCGGCAGCATGGATATCAAGGAAACGAAGGACGGCAAATATCTCTATCTCGCCCCGGGCGCCTTCGCCGCGGATTTCGCCGCCGACCTTCCGAAAGCCGAGACCGACTTCCTGGCAAAATCGCAGGTCTTCGCCGCAAAACAGGCGTTCTCCGCCAAAATCAAAGATCCGGCATGGCGGACAAAACCGAGCTGGTCGATCGTCGCCACCGAGGACCGTGCCATCAACCCCGACCTTGAACGCGACATGGCAAAACGAGCCGGCAGCGAGGTGACCGAGATCAAGGCAAGCCACGCCGTCTTCGCATCCCAGGCAGAAAAGGTCGCCGACATCATCGAAAAGGCGGCTGGGAAAGCCGGCGAGTAGAACCGGCGGGATGAGGGCGGCAGATAATCTACGGCCGCCCTCAGCCAACAAGATGCCCCTCCCCACGAATGGAGAGGGGCAACGGTATTTACTGGTTGGCAGCCACTGGGCGAACCAGCGGCGTGACGCGGCGGACGGTGACGCGGCGGTTTTCCTGTTCGGGGCCTGACGTGTTGACCTTCAGATATTGCTCGCCATAGCCCTGTGTCGCCAGGTTCTCCGGCGGGATGCCGTAGACATCGGAGAGCACGTTGGCGACCGATTCCGCCCGCTGGTCGGAGAGGATCAGGTTGCTCTGATCGGTCCCGACGGCATCCGTATGGCCCTCGATCAGGAAGGTCTCGCTCGGATCCTTCTTCAGCACCTGGCTGATCGCGTCGGCAACCTTGCGGAGGGTGCGCGCTTGGGTCATCGGGATATCGGCGCTGCCGGTCGCGAAGGTGATCGTGTCGAGGTCGATGCGGCGCACCTTGTCGCGGATGCGGGCCGAATACTTCACTTCGTCGAGCGAGTAGACACGCTCCACCGGCTCGACGGGCGGCTCGCTCAGGAACTCGTAATAATCCCGGTCCGGATCACTGCGGGTATCGATGATGTAATCGCTGAGCGGCACGCGCAGCCGCATCGGCGGCAGGTCGGCGCCCGGATCCTCGAAATAGTCGCGGTCCGGATCGTCGTAGAGGTCTTGCGAATAATAGAGCACATGCTCGCGCCCGCGGGCGTCGACGCGCGACCGCTGAATGATGTCGCCATAGCGGTTGCGGATCGTCACGATGCGGTAACCCTCCGGCCGCGTGATCGTCTCGCGGTAGCGATCGCCCGACAGCTCCTCGTAGCTCGGCCGTTCGCCGTCGCGCAGGAACCGCCTGTCGTCGTCGCCACGCACAATCACCCGATTGTCGTACTGGATGATCACACGATTGTCGTCGGTGCTGTCGTCGACACGCGCGCCGTCGGGGCGGACGAATTGCGGCCGCGCATCGAGCTTCCTGCCCTTCTCGCTGGTTACCGCCTCGAGCTTGATCGTCGGCGCCTTGGCGCCGCTGGCGGCCTGCGCATCGGCATCCGAGGTCGGCACCTTCACCTCTTGGGTCTCGGCGCGCTGTCTGTCGCGGTCGCGGCGGCCTTCCCGGCCCTTGCTGCGGTCGGCATCCTTGTCGCTGTCGAGCACGGCGGCACCATTCTCGACCGGCAGCACGACGGTCTCGTTGCTCTTGGCCGGATCCGCGGCGATCGTCTTGCGACGCTCCAGCTCTTCGGGCGAAACCTTTTCCGGCGCCGGAATGGCCTGTTCCACCTGCTGGCCGCCGCTGGCATCCGGCAGCGGCTGGGCAGTGTCGGTCGCAGGCGCGGCCGGCTTTTCGCCGGCGGGCTGCTCGCCGGCAGGTTTTGCCGCGGTGCCGTCCTTCGGCTTTTCAGCGGGTGCGGCCTCCGGTGCCGCTGCTTTATCTTCGGGCGTCTTACCTTCGGTCGGCTTTTCCGCCGGTGTTGCGGCTTCACCCTTTGCCGGCTTCTTCTCAGCCGGTGCCTCGGCGGTGGGTTTTGCCTCCGGCTTGACTTCGGGCTTGGCCTGCTCCTCGGCCGGCGTCACGGCCTCGGGAGCGGCGGTCTCTGCCTTGCCCTTAGCTTTATCTTTGCCCTGGGCCTTGTCCTGCCCTTTGGCCCGCTTGCCGCCTTCCGGCTTGGCTTCCGGCTGCACCTGCTCCGTCTCCGGCTGCGCTTCCTTTGCCGCCGGCTGCTGTTCGGGCTGCGGCTGAGCCTCCGGCTCGGCCTGCTTCTTCAGCTTCCTCGGCTTCTCCTGCGTTACCGGCTGCTCCTGCTGCGGCGCGGCCTCCGGCTTGGCCTCGGGCTGAGCCTCCTGCTTAGCCTTCCGCTCGGGTTTGCTTTCGGCCTGCGGCGCGGGCTCTTGCTTCGGCGCTTCGGCCTTCGGCGGTTCCGGCTCCGCCTTGGGTTCCGGCGCCTCCTTGCGCTCAGCCTTCGGCTTTTCGGCGGGCGCTTCCTTCGGCTGTTTGGCGGCGGGCTCCTGTTCGGCCGGCGCCTCTTCCTTCTGTTTGCGCTTCTTCTTCAGCAACTCCTCTTCGGAAGGTGCATCCTGAGGCGCATCCTGCGCCACCTCGAAGCTGCCCTGTTCGACTTGCCGCACGGCCTGAGCCTGCGTCGCGACGTCGCGCACGGCGGCCATTGCCGATGCCGGCTGGAACGCCAGCGAGAGGGAAAGCAGCGGAAAAGCCGCGCTTGCGAACAATCTTGATTTCATGCCCATCGGGTTTCCTCGATCCTGTTTGAGCTTCCTGAAAGGCCGATAGGCCCTGCTTCCGCCCCTAGCGTCGCAATGAGGCGAAACGGCGAAATGGCAATCGCCGAACCGCCGACTTGTTCCGGTTCTAGGAAGCCGAGGATTAACCTCGCGTGAATGTTGCAGTCTGCCGAGGTTCATCTCGCCTGTTATTTGCACCGCCCAATTGCGATGGGATTTGTGTTGCAATTCCATGAAAAAAAGTCTGATTATCGCCGCAAGGCGGTCTCGGTACCGTTGAACTGCGGCCGTCAGCCCACGAGAAAAAGAGCGGCGGCTACCAACAGAGAGGATCCTCATGCATATCTCCACCCGTATTTTCGCGGCAGCCTCGATCGCGGCGATGTCCCTTTTCGCCGGCTCGGCCATGGCCGATGGCGAGAAGTATGTGATCGGCACCGATTCGACCTATCCGCCCTTCGAATTCGTCGACGCCAGCGGCACTATCCAGGGCTTCGACATCGACATCACCAAAGCGCTCTGTGCCGAGATGAAGGCCGAATGCTCTTTCGTCAGCACCGACTGGGATGGCATCATTCCGGCGCTGAACGCCAAGAAGTTCGACATGATCGTTTCCTCCATGTCGATCACGCCGGAGCGTCTGAAGCTCGTCGACTTCTCCAACAAATACTACAACACCCCGCCGGCCATCGCCGTGCCGAAGGATTCGAAGATCACAGACGTTGCCGGCCTCAAAGGCAAGGTGATCGGCGCGCAGACCTCCACGACGCACGCCAACTATGCCGAGAAGCATCTGGCCGACACCGAGCTCAAGCTCTATCCGACCGCTGACGAATACAAGCTGGACGTTGCCAGCGGCCGTGTCGACGCCGTCATCGACGACGTCGTCGTTCTCTCCGAATGGGTCAAGTCCGACGCCGGCGCCTGCTGCAAGATCCTGACGACCCTGCCGGTCGACAAGGAAATCAACGGCAACGGCGCAGGCATTGCGATCCGCAAGGGCGATCCGCTCAAGGAAAAGCTGAACACGGCAATCGCTGCGATCCGCGCCAGCGGTGAATACAAGAAGATCCAGGACAAGTACTTCGACTTCGACGTTTACGGCGAATAAGAAATTCGCTATCTGGCCGGTCAAGGTAATGGCGGAAGGCTTGCTCTTCCGCCATTTTTGTTTGACAAAGATGGCAAGATCAAAACGGCAAAAGCCGTGAGGGGAATTCACGCATGGGCGGATTATTTTCCGCGCTCGGCTCCTTCTGGAGCTTACTTGTGCACATTTTCGATCCGCTGTGCGGACCCGTTGGCATCTTCACCTGGTTGGGACAGTCGACGATCCTTGCCTGTGGCGATACCGGCTGGGGCGACGAGATCGCGCTTGGCCTGCAGGTCACCGTTTCGGTGGCGATCGTCACCCTGCCGATCGGTCTCGCCATCGGCTTTCTGGTGGCGCTCGGCCAGCAATCGGAAGAAAAGCCGCTGCGGCTGGCGGCCGGTATCTACACGACGATCTTCCGCGGCCTGCCGGAACTTCTGACTCTCTTCATCATCTATTACGGCATGCAGATGCTGATCCAGTCTCTGCTGACCTTCGTCGGTTACGATGGACCGCCGGTCGAAATCAACGCCTTCCTCGCCGGCGTCATCGCGCTGTCGGTGGTCTTCTCCGCCTACTGTTCTGAAGTGCTGCTCTCGGCCTTCCGCGCCATTCCCAAGGGGCAATATGAGGCGGGCGATGCGCTTGGGCTGCATCACGGCCGCACGCTGCGCCTGATCATCCTCCCGCAGCTCGTGCGCATCGCGCTGCCCGGCCTGACGAACCTCTGGATGGTGCTCCTGAAAGACACCTCCTATGTCTCGATCATCAGCCTTGCCGATATCCTGCGCCAGACGAGCGTCGCCGTGCGCGTCACCAAGGAACCCTTCTTTTTCTATGGCTTGGCCTGTTGCCTCTATCTGGTGCTCGCCATCCTCTCCTCCTTTCTGCTCGTCTATGTCGAGCGTTGGGCCAAACGTTCGGAGGTCCGCCGATGAGCTACGCCGAAACGCTGATCCCGCCGCAGCCCGCACCCCGCGAAGTCGTGAAGCCGATGACGGCTGCACGCCTCGCCGGCTACATCCTCGTTGCCATTTGGGCGCTCTTTGCCGCGCTGCTGATCTACACCGTCATCAATGGCTGGGATCCGGAGAAGTTCACCCGCTACGGGCCGCGATATCTGCACGGTCTCTGGGTGACACTCAGCCTCGTTGGCATCTCCGTCGTCGGCGGCGCGATACTCTCGCTGCCGCTCGCCATGGCGCGCCTATCGAAGAACCGGGCGCTCAACTGGCTCGCCTATGGCTATATCTATTTCTTCCGCGGCACGCCGCTGCTTGCCCAGCTTTTCCTCGTCTACTACGGCCTCGGCGTGTTCCGGCCGCAGTTGGAGAGCGTCGGCATCTGGTGGTTCTTCCGCGAAGCCTGGTATTGCGGCGTCTTCGCCATGACCATCAATACCGCAGCCTATCAGGCGGAAATCCTGCGCGGCGCCATCGAGAGCGTACCGCACGGTCAGCGTGAGGCGGCAGCCGCCCTCGGCATTCACAGGTCCATCGCTTTCCGCAAGATTATTCTGCCCCAGGCCTTCATCGTGGCGTTGCGCCCCTATGGCAACGAGATCATCCTGCTGATCAAGGGCTCGGCGGTCGTTGCCATCATTACCGTACTCGACCTGATGGGCGAAACCCGCTACGCCTTCTCCCGCACCTTCGACTATCAAACCTATCTCTGGGCGGCGATCTTCTATCTCTCCATCGTCGAAGCGCTGCGCCATCTCTGGGCGTGGATCGAACGCCGCCTGACCCGGCATCTCAAGCGTTGATGAATTCGGCCTAAGCTGGCAGCACTCTCTGAGCGATGCTGCCAAGCAATTGATATTAAAAATGAATTGTCCTTTTATGAAGTATCTGCAAAGCTTCTGTTAACCACTCGCATGTTTCCATATCACCTGGCGCTAATAAGCGCGCGAGTGGGAACGAGAAGAAGTGAACACGATGCACAAGGACATGGAAAAACAACTGCAGGGCTATGGTCTGACGACCGCCCAGATCCTCTACCACCTGCCGGATCATCCGGCGATCCTGCAGACATATGTCTGGCAGGAATATGATCTCGCCCCCGATTTCCCCGAAATGCGCGGCTTCCTGAAATTCTGGGAAGAGAAACTCGACGGACCGCTGCATTCGGTGCGCTACATCCACCGCAAGCTGATCTCGGCGACCGAGTGGCGGGCGCTGAAGGGAGAGTTCATCCTGCACTGATCCGGCTTGCGCGGCATCAGACATGCGCCTCGCCATGGCCGAATTCGCCTTGGGCGCGGGCCGGGCTGAGCGCAAAACAGAGGATGCCGAGGTAGAAGGCGACGACGATGACGAGGACCGCAAGGCCGGGAATGGGCCCCAGCACGGCATTGTCGATGACATAGGTCCAGGACTGCGCCTGCAGCGCTGGCATGCCCTCCGTCTGCAGTTTCGGCGTCGAGATCTTCAGGCACCAGGCCAGAAACAGGATGGAATACATCCAGCCGTAATTGCGTTTGAGCCGGCGGTGCATCGCGTCCCGGTAGCTGAGCAGGAAACGCGGCTTGCGCAGGCTGCTGGCGACCACCGCCGCCCATTCTCTGCTGCCCCCCGGCTCCGGCGCCAGAATCTGCGCGAAATAGCTGCGCTCGATCTGGCGGATGCGCGCGCGATAGATATCGAAGAAGCGGTAACGCCGCGCCTCGATGATCAGAAGTAGCGTCACCAGCATCATCCCGAACAGCAGGACCCCGTGATGCGAGCTCGGCGTCGACAGCGACACCGAGAGCAGAGCTGCCACCACGGTGATCGCCCAGTTCGACGTCCGATCGATGCGGTCGCGCCAGCTCGTCATCCGCCCGAGTTCGCCGCGGTAATAATGGCTGAGCGTATTGGTAATCTCGCCCGGCGTACCAGGCAGCAGCAACGCCCGCGCAGCCTCCCCTTCAAAGGCCGGTGACGGCCTATCTTGCTCCGATTTCATGGCTTTCCTCCCTTCGTCTTCTTTGCCGCCATTCTGCGCCCGCAGCCACGCCATTGCAAAACATCGAAAGCCGCCTTAGACGCATGGCTGAAACAAAAGGACGATGGACCGCGATGGCAAAGAAGATCGACGAAGAAGCCCTTGGCGAGGCCTATAACCGCGCCCTGGCGCTGGAAAAGGCCGGCGATATCGACGCGGCCGTTGCGGCCTATGAGGAAGTCCTGGCGATCGATCCCGACGATCACGGCGGTGCGGCCGTACGCATCGCCGCGATGGGCCGCGGCGAAACGCCGGTCAGGGCGCCCGATGCCTATGTCGAGACCCTATTCGACCAGCATGCCGAGGTTTTCGAGGACGTGCTCGTCGAGCAACTCGGCTATCACGTGCCGATGCTGGTGCGCCAGCGCCTGCAGGCGCTGAAACTTGGCCCGTTCAAGCGGCTGCTCGATCTCGGCTGCGGCACGGGCCTCACCGGCGGCGCGCTACGCGACCTCTGCGAGGATATGACCGGCATCGACATTTCGGAGAAGATGGTCGAGATCGCCCATGAGAAAGATCTCTACGAGACGCTTTTCGTCGCCGAGGTCGAGGATTTCCTCGACGACAATGATGAGGAAGCCTTCGACGTCATCACCGCCACCGACGTGCTGCCCTATCTCGGCGCGCTCGAACCGCTGTTCTTCGGCGCCGCCGAGAACCTGACGCAGGGCGGGCTCTTCATCTTCTCCTCGGAGACCCTGCCTGAAGAGACCCTCGCCGGCCGCGCCTACATGGTCGGCCCGCATCAGCGCTTCGCCCATGCCGACGCCTATGTGAAAGAACGCCTGGCGGCCACCGGCTTCGAACTCGTCGAGATATCGGATATCAACGTGCGCATGGAAGACGGTCAGCCGACACCCGGCCATCTGGTGATCGCCAGATATATCGGCTGAGATAATAGTTACACGATCGGCGAACTATCTGTTGCGTATTTCTCTCCGGCCTGATACTTAGTCGGTCGGTAAAGTTTTCCGCCAAACAGGAAAGGTCGCCGTATGTCGCTCGTGTTCTATGGGCATCCGCTCGCCTCCTTCTGCCACAAGGTGCTGATCGCGCTTTACGAAAACGGCACGCCCTTCGAAAACCGCCTCGTCGATCTGTCCGACGAGGCCTCGCGCGCCGATCTTTTCCGCTTCTGGCCGATCGGCAAGATGCCGCTGCTCAGGGACGAAGCGCGCGACAGCACGGTTCCCGAGACGTCGATCATTATCGAATATCTCGACCATTATTATCCCGGCCCCGTTTCCCTGCTGCCGCTGGAAATCGACCGGGCGCTGCAGGTCCGCCTCTGGGATCGATTCTTCGACCATTATGTCCAGGCGCCGATGCAGACCATCGTCAGCAATCGCCGGCGCCCCGAGGGCAAGGAAGACGGGACAGAAGTGGCCGCCTGCAAGGCGACGCTTGCCACCGCCTATGCGATGATCGAAAAACAGCTCTCCGAAAGCCCATGGATCTCAGGCGAGGCCTTTACCATGGCCGATTGCGCCGCAGCCCCCGCCCTCTTCTACGCCGAGACGCTGGTCCCGTTTTTAGAGGAGCAGCCGAAGCTTCGCGCCTATTACGACCGGCTTCTCGCCCGCCCGTCCTTTGCAAGGGCGCTGGAGGAAGCCCGCCCCTATTTCAAGTTCTATCCCTACCATGACAGGCTGCCCAGCCGCTTCCGGGATAGCGCGGGATGATCGACGGTCAGGCGGGTCTTGACCGCATGTTCCACGCGCTTTCCGACCGCAGTCGCCGTGGCATGATCGACCGCCTCGGCCGCGGCCCGGCGTCCGTCACCGAGCTGGCCGCGCCGCTTGCGGTCGCCCTGCCGACAGTGATGAAACATCTGCAGGTGCTGGAGGAAAGCGGCCTCGTACTCTCCGAAAAATCCGGCCGGGTGCGAACCTATCGCCTGCAGCAGGATGCGCTTGCCGCCGTCGAACGCTGGGTGGAACAGCGAAAGAGCCGCTGGACCGCCAGCTTCGACAGGCTGGATCAATATCTCGCCGAAGAACCGGAGACCTTTTCCGAATGACGACACGATCCGCCGAACACGCCACCCTCGTCATCGAGCGCCATCTGAAGGCGCCGGTCTCTCGCGTCTTCCGCGCCTGGTCGACGCCGGAGGCCAAGCGCCAGTGGTTCGCCTGCCACGGCGAATGGGTGCCGCTGGAATACGGGCTCGATTTCAGACCGGGCGGCACGGAAAGGAACCACGTCGCGGACCCCGATGGGCTTCTGCACGCCTATGACGCCTATTACATCGATATCGTGCCGGATACCCGCATCGTCTATGCCTATGAGATGAAGCTCGGCGAAACCCGTATCTCCGCCTCGCTCACCACCGTCGCCTTCGAAGCCCAAGCCGACGGCACCAGGATGGTCTTCACCGAGCAGGTGGTCTTTCTCGACGGCTACGCCGACAACGGCGCGCGTCTCCAGGGCACCGAAATCGGCCTCGACAATCTCGAACTCTTTCTCGAGCGCGAGGCGAGCCCGATCCATTAAAGCATGTCGCGCAAAAGTGTGCCGCGGTTTTGCGGCAACGACATGCTTGAAAACAAAGACCTAAAGCGCGTCGCATGAATCAAGTTTGACGCGACGTGCTTTAGCGGAATCTCAGCCGCTTGATTTCTTCCGGGAGGCGGCAGCCTTTGCTGACATATTCAATGCTGCGGCGGCGCGAACGAGCACCTTCAGCGCCTCCTCGTCGATCTCGTCGCCCTCATGGAAATCGATGGCGCGCCTCGTGTTGCCGTCGAGGCTGGAATTGAAGAGACCTGAAGGATCCTGTAATGAGGCGCCCTTGGCGAAGGTCAGCTTCACCGCGCTCTTATAGGTCTCGCCGGTGCAGATGATGCCGGAACGCTCCCACACCGGAACCCCTCGCCACTTCCATTCCTCGACCACCTCGGGCTCCGCTTGCTTGATGAGCGCCCGAACGCGGGCGAGCACTTCGCCGCGCCAATCGCCGAGTTCCTCGATCCTCGCATCGATCAGTTGAGATGGGGAGGCTCCCCCTTCTGCTTCCCCGGAATCGCTCTTCTTCATGGCTGCTGTCGCTTTCTTCATGGTTCCTCCCGCCCGTCATTCGAGGGGTATGGTTATCACATCCGTTCGCCGGGCAATCGGCTCGCCTGCTCCACCCAGGCGGCAAGCTGGGCTTCATCGATTTCGTCGTCCTCGCGGATGTCGAGGTAGCGGACTTCCTTCTGCTTGGAATGGCCGGGCGGCAGAGGCTGCAGCGACGCACCCCGGAAGAATGCCACCTTGACGTATTTCGTGAAGCAATGAATGCCGAGGAACCAGCCCTGCCCTTCGATGCCGTAGAAAGGCGAGTTCCATTTGACTGCCTTATATACAGTGGGCACGGTGCGCGTGATCAGCATATCGAGCCGGCGGCCGACGTCGCTTTTCCAGCCCGGCATGGCGGCGATATAGGCCTGCACCGGAGCGTCGCCATAACCCTTGGGAATCTGAGGGTTGCCGCCCGAGAGAAGGGTTGGCTCACCACCGGCCGGCTTGGCGGCGGTCTTCTTGGTGACTTTCTCTCCGATCTTGGACGTCTTGCCGGCCATTGCTTCACTCCGATCTCCCACGCCATCTGGCGGCATAGGGCACCAGGAAGAGATAAAGACCGGTCAACAATAGCAGGCCAAGCGGCAGCAGCGCCAAGAAGCCCACCCAGACGGTCGATTTCTCCTGTACCATGGCGATAATATTGAGAATGACCGCTACGGTAAAGGCAACGGACAGCCAGCGGTGGATCTGCCGCAACCAGTTGTTCCAGTTCAATGGGGCCTCCCTTAAAATCGGCCGAGGCGATGGGCGGCCTCACTCCATCCGCGCCAGCACCTGCTCCAGATTTGCAAGGAACTGCGTCCACCCGCTCCTGGCGCCGCCGTAAGCCTGCCGCTGATCCGGCCGGAAACCCGACTGCTCCATGCGCAGATGCGTGCCCGTGCCGGTCGGGGTGAGAGTCCAGGTGACCGTGCTTTCGAGACCGTAGGCATCCCAGCTATAGGACAGGGTCTTGTTCGGCTCGACCTCCAGAACCTTGCAGTCGACCGAACCCCAATCGGCGTTGAAGCTGAAGCGATGATCGACGGCCGGCTTGAAGTCGCTCTTCATCAGCCACTCCTGAATCAGGTGCGGCTGCGTGAGCGCCCGCCAGATCTTTTCCGAGGGAAAAGGGATTTCCCGCTCGATGACGACGGAGCGCGTTTCTGTCGATATGTCGGTCATTGATCCATCCTTTTCAGCAAATCTTCGAGATCGTTGAAGCGGTTTTGCCAGAACCCGGCCATCTCGCTCGTCCAGTCGACCAGCGGAGCAAGCGCACCGAGCTGTGCGCTATAATGCGTCTGGCGGCCTTCGTGGCGGTCGCGCACCAATCCGGCCTGTTTCAGAATGCCGAGATGTTTTGAGACGACCGGCTGCGAGACCCCGGCCCGAGCCGTCAGAGCCCCGACCGTCTTCTCCCCTTCCCGGCACAGCCGCTCGAACAGAGCCCGCCGGGTCGGATCGGCGAGCGCTTTGAACAGCGCGTCTTGAGCATCGGACATCTGGAATTCATACCCATTCAGCTATGAGTTAACGTATAGCTACGCAGGTATGCGTTAGTCAAGAGGTAAACACGCTTGAAGGACCACAGGTCAGGTCGAGCCAGTTTGTGGCGCATATCATACCTGACAATTATATGGATCATGAATAGCTGGCGAACTATGCATAGATGTTTGTATCGATAACGCGACGGCGGTCTGACAGGCGGCGCGCCTATCCTAGCCATGGGATCTTGTAGAGAAGACCGGGATTAGTGGCCGCCTTTTTCTGGTGTCTTAAGCGATGACAGCAACGCCTGAGCAGCTCCACCGTCAATCATACACCATCCGGTTTTTTGGAATGCCTGCTGAAGATCTGCTTGAGCTCGTTTGTTATCTCCTATGGCACGGAGAGCTTGCAATCGATGAACATAGAATTCATTGCATTCCTTTGCATCAAGCGCCTGGTCGAATTCCAAAATCGCTTTGTGATAGTCCTCCTTATGGGCGAGCCACTTGCCGAGAAGAAAATGAATCTCTGACGTCAATTTATTGCGGGTGAAACTATAAATGCCGTCTTGCGGGATGAACTGGACGAAGTCTGCCAGGACATCCGGATTGCTGATACCACCGTCGGTTTTGCTAAACTGATCCAGCTCTTCTTCCAGCGCGTCAAACTGCTCGTCCAACTGGCCCATCCTTATATCCCCACTGTACACCCTCCCGGCTATGAAAGCCTTGCGATAGCAGTTCGGTTCCGCCAGGGCGATTCGCCCCAACGTCTGCCAAAGGTTGGTAGTCGTTGAAATGCGAGCGTCAGGGAAATTCTCCAAAGATCGGCCGATAGACTCACGCATATGCACACGATCGGCATCGCTATTCGAATCGAGGCAAATACGGGCGATATCGAAGAAACTCGAGCGCGCCATCGCCGAACTGGTGCGGGACAGCCCCGGCATCCGGGCCGCAGCCCCCGTGAGGCGATCGGGATGTTCCTCGAGGTATCGCGCGACGCCAAGATCTTTGCCTTGCACTGCGTCGCTATCAGCGGGGCTAGGTCCGCTTATCGAAACCATGGAATTCGCATCGGGTGACCCTATCGGACCGATGGCGGCAAACCCATCTGCAGGAACGGTCAAAAGGTCGTGGAACCGGGTGACGAGTTGGATTTCGTCCACGCTGAAAACTCCGACCGCGCTCGCGAGAAATCTGTCGAGCAGCAGCCTGCGCATTTCCTCGGAGAAGGCGTCCAGGTTTGGCCCTTTCCTGCGCGGCGGAATGGCCGCCCAGACGGCGGCAACAGCCTGCGGGCCATTCGCGGCATCGAGCGTCGGCTTCCAGCGTGCAAGCACTCGCTGAATTTCCATGCGCCGCTCCGGCGTCGCCGAGCGATAAGCGTCGGCAAGAACGTGCAGTTTGAGTTCGCGTTCTGCCGCAGGTGTCGCCAGGATCGGACCGACCAGGTCTCGATCGGAGCCTGAGAGCAGGCTCGTTCCAAGCAATCGATCGACGCGACGGTGCAACTCCGCCAGCCATTCGCGATTTTCGAGATCGCGCACCGTGATGGAAGTTCCTTTGCTGCGATCGTGGAAGTTCAATAACTCGGCCGAATTGACGAAGTCGATCACGTCGAAGAGTGCGCTGTCAGGCAGCCGATCGTCGTTTGCGACGGCATCAAGCGCTGAGAAGACGAGTTCCGAAACGACAGTCTCGGCCGGTCGGTCCAGATCGTCTTTCAACTGGAGGAAAGTTGCGATCATGATCGGCGCCAGGATGAGCGCCGCCATGGAAAGGATAAGCTCGCCGACAAATATGCCCTGCACATAATCGTGCCAGTGATTGCGCAAGGCGTTGGGCCTGGGCTTAGACCAGAGTCCCCGACGGTCCGCACGCATCACCCGCCGCAATGAGGCACCCACCGCCAACCGATTGATGAAGAATGCCATGACGATGCGCGCAATCAGCAGGATCGGAATGCACGCCAGACCGATCATCTGCGCGATATCATTCGACGTCGACAAGCCGCCTGCAACGATCAGGCCGAGGATCACGAGGAAAAGCGCGCCCTCCCGCGTGAGACCGGCGGCAGCCGATCGCGTTATCGGAAAGATCAAGGTTTTCCAGTCGAAACGGCGCGGCCAGCGACGACGCTCTACGGCCTCCTTGTGAAATTTGACGAGTTCGACCGTCTGCAACGCGAAAATACGATCTTCAGGCGGAAAGACCGGCAAGCCGGTCTGAGCATCAGCGTATGCCCCACGCCCCGTCTTTCGCCGCTGCAGAATGCCTCTTGCGGACTGCGCGTGCGCCACCCACGAGAAATACATCATTGCAGCATCCTGGCCGCAAAGACGAACGAGCAATTCCGGCCGCTCGGCAAACCGGCAGTGCTGCTCAACCATTTCGACAACGGTGGCAAAACCGTGCCCCTGCGTGAACTCTTCAAGGGTCTCCAGCGCCTGAAGCTCCTTGCCAGGGAGGATCGGAGGGAGATGTCGGCCGATTTCCTTCAAAAACTGCTCATGGCGTTGCAGACTGAGGCTTGCAGCCATGTCGAACAGCTGGCTCCACGACTCTGTCTTCCTGGCTACCGGGCCGGCACTCCACGGGCGCTGCTTATCCGGTGCTACGATTTCGTTCAGACGCTCGAAGATCTGGCGGTCGCGCTCATCTTCGATCGGCCCGGCATACGCGTGAAATACGGCAGCACTCGTGGATTCCTTCTCCGTTTCCGCATTGTCGCCGGCGTCGGGTATTGCCTTGTCATCTTCAGCCGATAGTTCTGGCAGCAGCGCCGCGTCTATCGTCTGCTGCTCGCTGGAATTGTCGGCGGTATAGGTACTTGTCAGCAGCGCGAGGTCCGCATCGATCCCCCGATCGTCCCCGTCGTCAACGGTCAACGCTGGCAACTCGGCTGACTTCGCCCAGTCCAGCGCCGCTTCCTTCGCGCCGACCAGCCGCTGGAATCCCTCCGGATCCTCATCGGGCCGAAAATCGCGCAGCCGCCGGGCATAGGCGCGTCGAATGTCGTTCTCATCCTGAGTCGGTGCGATCTGCAGGAGCGTCCAGCAAGTTTCAGCCATGGGATCAAAGAATTCTGCGTTCGAACTGATTCAATGTTTCGGCAAATGCGCGGCGCACGCTGTCGAGGTCATGGTTCGCCTGGTCCTTCAGCGCTGTCTCAAATTGCAGGAGAAGCTGCGCGATATGCTCCCGCACCGGCCCAAGCGATTCGGCATAGAGCCTTTCCGCGCGGGCGATCAGCGAGCGGTTTTCCTGCTGGTCTCGTGGCGCTAGCTTAATGGACGCAAGTGCCGCGAAACTCTTGTCGAGTTCCTGGTCGCTGAGATTGGATTGGTTGCGGAAGACTTTCCGTTCGACATGCTTCGTCGAAGTCACTTTGACCTCGACTTCCAGCGCACCGTTGATGTCATAGGTGAATCGTACCCCTACAGATTCCCGACCGGCTGGCCCCGGCGGGACCGATACATCCACGGTGCCGATCCGCACATTCTGGGACGGACGCATATGCTCCCCCTGTAGCACCTCGATACTCACTTGCGTCTGCATGTTCGACGCCGTCCAATAGGTATTTTCCCGGCTGATGGGAACTACGGCATTGCGCTCGATGATTGGTGACAGAATGACACCATCAGGCGCCCTGGGATCGAGGACCGACGTCCCCAGGGTGAACGGGCATACATCGGTCATGATGATTTCATCGAGAGCACCACGGCGATGCTTCAAGCCTGCCTGCACCGCTGCACCGATCGCAATGGCGTGGTCGGGCCGCGCATGGACCAACGGAAAGCGGCCGAACAGTCTGGTAACGAGGTTGCGCACTAGCGGCATCCTTGTGGCGCCGCCGACCAGGACGATCTGATCGATCTTGGCGATGTCGATGCGCGCGTCGCGAACGGCACTTTCGATCGGCGTACGCATCCGCCTCAAGAGCGGGGCTGCCGCCTCCTCGAAGGCGCCGCGGCTGACTTCCCCCGTGCATGGGGTCTTGCCAAGCGAGAAATCATAGGCTGCTTCGGCCTTGTCGGTCAGCGCGAATTTGATCGTTTCCGCCTCGCGCAACAGCCGAGCCCGCTCGGCCGGATCGAGCTTGGCTTCGTTCAACTGGTGCCGTTTGACCAGGAATTCGATGAGCACATCGCGAAAATCATTGCCGCCAAGCAAGGAATCGCCGGCAGAAGCTCGGATCTCCATCACGTTCTCATACTTGTGCAGAAGCGACACATCGAACGTTCCACCGCCAAGGTCGAGAATCAGGAAACAGCCATCTCCGGCCGCCTCCAACCCATGCGCCAGCGCCGCGGCAGTCGGCTCGTTGATCAACCGCTCGACATTCAGACCGGCGAGCCGCGCCGCATCCAACGTTGCCTTGCGCTGAGGATCGTTGAAATAGGCGGGAACCGAAATCACCGCCTCGACGATTTCCTCGCCGAGCTTGACCTCGACATCGTCCTTGAGCGACTTCAGCACCAATGCCGACAGTTCCTCGGCCCGCCAGGTCTTGCCGGCGAGCTGTGCGCCGTTGGCGCTTCCCATCCAGCGCTTGAAGGAGGCGACGGAGCGCTCCGGATGCGTGATCAACCGGTCGGCCGCCGCCCTTCCCACCAGCAACACGCCGTCATCGGCAACGCTGACCGCCGACGGCGTCAGGGTTTCGCCAAGCGCATTGGGAACGAGTTCCGCACCACTCTCGGACCAGACCGCCACCAACGAATTGGATGTGCCAAGATCGATACCGATAATTGCCATAAAAACCTCAAATGCGAATAGGGTGGCGTGCCCGCTACCTGGATGGAAACAATGAGTCGTCTTCTATGCCGCGCGGGTCATCCTAGTTCGAGAACTGGCCGCACTGCGTGTTCGGCGCGGTGCGGCATGAAGCCGGGCGGCGAGCAAAAATGCGCTTTTGGGACCAACGATTGACGAACTAGATATTTGGAGGGGCGCAGGATGCATTCCGGATAACAGGTGAGATGTCTTTATACATCTCATAGTTGATCTAAATTGCAACATGCTTCAAAAAGCCGATAAAAATTTATAGATGGTGTGTTGATCTTCAGGGTCCGGCTTGGCGTCAGCTCGCGCAATCATAACCGGCCCTCCGGACAGTCGCGGCAGGATGGCCGTCAGACATGATCTAACTCGCCAGCACGTCATATAGTAAAACGCCGAAAGCCGCGGGCGGCTTCCGGCGATGTCAGACCTACCCGCTTCGTTGGACCTCAGGAACCGGAAACGACCTTCAGATTGCCGCCGTGGCTGCCGCCCGCAAAAATCTGCTTTCGGCCGAATTCGTTGTTGAAGGCCAGGCGCTGATGCTCGCGGGTGATGCCGAGTTCGGGGAAGAGCAGCTCGGCGACACGATAAGCCTCTTCCAGGTGTGGATAGCCGGAGCCGATCACCGTATCGATGCCGATCTCCTGGTATTCGGCAAGGCGCGCGGCCACCGTCTTCGGCGAGCCGACAAGCGCCGTGCCGGCCCCAGCGCGCACCAGGCCGACGCCGGCCCATAGGTTAGGCGAGACCTCGAGCTTGTCGCGGCGGCCGCCGTGGAGGGCAGCCATGCGCTTCTGGCCGACCGAGTCGGATTCGTGGACGAAGCGCTCCTGCGCCTCGCGGATCGTATCGTCGTCGAGGTGACGGATCAGCCGCTCCGCAGCCTCCCAGGCCTCTTCGTCGGTTTCGCGCACGATGAAGTGCAGGCGGATGCCGAAGCTCACCTCGCGGCCGCGCTCGGCGGCCGCCTTGCGCACCTTGGCGACCTTTTCGGCCACCTGTGCCGGCGGTTCGCCCCAGGTCAGATACTTGTCGACGCGGCCGACCGAGAAATCGATGCCTGCATCCGACGAGCCGCCGAAATAGAGTGGCGGGCGCGGGTTCTGCACCGAGGGAAAGCCAAGGCGCGCATTGGTCGCCTTGATATATTTGCCGTCAAAACTCGCCGTGCCCTTGTCCAGCAGTTCCTCGAAGACAGTGAAAAACTCGTCGGCATGGGCATAACGCTCGTCATGCTCGAGATGGATGCCGTCACCGGCAAGCTCGGCCGGGCTGCCGCCGACGACGATATTGAGCAGCAGGCGGCCGTTGGAGATGCGGTCGAGCGTCGTCGCCAGGCGCGCGTAATAGGCCGGCGACGCCGTGCCGGGGCGGATCGCCACCAGGAACTGCAGCTTCTCGGTCTTGGCCGCGAGCGCCGCTGCCGTTACGAAGGATTCCTCGCAGGCAACCCCTGTCGGCAACAGCACACCGGAATAGCCGAGCCGGTCGACGGCCTGGGCGATCTGCGTGAGATAGCCGATTTCAGGCGCGCGGTTGAGATCGGCGGAACCGAGATAGGTGCCGTCGCCCGACGTCGGGATGAACCAGAGGAAATTGATGGGATCGGATGTGGCGGTCATGGAAACGGTCCTTTGCTGCGAAATTCGAACATCAGCTCGCGCGGGACATGCAGGACGTACCTGCGCGCGCCGCCACACGGATGCTTGGGAGGATCGCGGTAGCGGCGGAGGGAATGCCGGGGTTTTGTCTGCGCGTGAACATCTGAAATATCCTGTCGATCGATGGCGGCTGGCCGGAAACAGGAGTCGCCTTCGATTGCTGGAATATTGCATAGACTATAAATTATATCGACAATATCAACTTGCCATTGTCGTCCGCTTTGAGGAATAATTTTTCCCGTTCTGTCACTCGTCGGCAAGCGCCTGCCGATAGCCGCCTTCTTCCGCTATCCCTCCCGCCGTTCGGCAGCCAGCCGCTCCCGGATAAAGCCGGCCCCGCCGGCAAGGCGTGTCGCCAGCAGGCTGGTGGGATCGACCATGCGCCAATAGGGCGTGATCATCGAAACCGGTTCTCCCTTTTGCAGCGCGAGGAAAGACAGACCGGCAATCACGCGCAAATGCCGCTGCACGGTAACCGGACAACAGGCGTCCGCCCCGTATTTGGCAGCGAGGCGGCGGCGAAGGACGCCAAGCTCGGTGAAAACACCTTGCTGTGCCGATCGAATCTGCTCTGCGACCATCTGCTGGGATGGAATAAGCATCGACTGCATTCCAGTGCGGCCTTTGCGCCGCGGCTCGATCGTCGGAGTTTCGCGCATGTCACCCCCGGAAACACTTGCCTAGTCTCCATTTAGGGCTGAGGCGAACGGCGACCAGCCTCATGTCCGTCTATCGCAAGGAACTCCGTCTTCACGGCTTTTCTGCTCCGGCCGTTTCGGTTAATCCTCAGGACCTCGCACTCGGGATAAGGACAGGACATATGGTTAAAGTCGCATTCATCGGTCTCGGCGTCATGGGTTTTCCCATGGCCGGTCATCTGAAGACGAAGGGCGGCTACGATGTCACCGTCTATAATCGTACGGCCGAAAAAGCCGTCGCCTGGGCAGAAAAATTCTCCGGCAAATCCGCATCCACGCCGGCCGAGGCTGCCGCGGGCGCCGATTTCGTCTTCGTCTGCGTCGGCAACGACGAAGATCTCCGGTCGGTGACATCCGGCGAAAACGGTGCCCTTCACGGCATGAAGCCGGGTTCCGTGCTGATCGACAACACCACCGCCAGCGCCGAGGTCGCCCGCGAACTTTATGCCGCTGCAAAGGAAAAAGGCGTCGATTTCATCGACGCTCCTGTCTCCGGCGGCCAGGCCGGCGCTGAAAACGGCATCCTCACCGTCATGTGCGGTGGTGACGAGGCCGTCTTCGAACGCGCCAGGCCCGTTATCGACGCCTATGCCCGCATGGTTGGCCTGATGGGGCCGGCAGGCTCAGGCCAGCTGACCAAGATGGTCAACCAGATCTGCATCGCCGGCCTCGTTCAGGGGCTTGCCGAAGGACTGCATTTCGGCAAGCGCTCCGGCCTCGATATCGAAAAGGTCGTCGAGGTGATCTCCAAGGGTGCGGCCGGCTCCTGGCAGATGGAAAACCGCCACAAGACCATGAACGCCGGCAAATATGATTTCGGCTTCGCGGTCGACTGGATGCGCAAGGATCTCGGCATCGTGCTCACCGAAGCCCGCCGCAACGGCGCCAAGCTGCCGGTCACCGCCGTCGTCGACCAGTTCTATGGCGACGTGCAGGCAATGGGCGGCAATCGTTGGGATACATCCTCATTGCTTGCCCGCCTCGAAAAATGATCGGCCCCTCCTCCGATGCCGCTGAACTGATCGCGCATCTCGAAACGCTGCGTTCGGAGGAGAATGTCGCCGGCATGGCGCGCTTCGGCATCGTCACCACCCGCGCCCTCGGCATTGCCAATCCCGATGTCAAGGCGATCGCCAGGCAAGCGAAGAAGGATCACGTCAGAGCAATGCAGCTCTGGCGGAGCGACATCCGCGAAGCCCGTTTGCTCGCCCTCTTTACAGCCGAGCCGAAGCGGCTGACGGAGGAAGAAGCCCGGCATTGGGCCGATGATTTCAACTCCTGGGAAATCGTCGATTGCGCTGCCGACCTCTTCGTCGAGGCCCGGCTGGACGAACTCGTCGCAGAATTCGCCGACGACGAGCGGGAATTTGTCAGGCGCACTGCCTTCGCCATGATTGCAGGTGCCGCCGTCCATCGCAAGACGGAGCCCGACACCAGCATCCTTGCCTGGCTGCCGCTGATCGAAGCTCATTCCGGCGACCCTCGAAACTTCGTGCGCAAGGCGGTCAACTGGGCACTCCGCAGCATCGGCAAGCGCAATCTCGCCTGCCATGCACCGGCCCTCGTCGTTGCAAAGGCGCTGGCGGAAAGCCCCGACAAAACCGCCCGCTGGATCGGCAAGGATGCCGTCAAGGAACTGGCCGGCGAAAAGCTGCTGGCACGGCTGAAATAAACGCATGCCGTTTCAAGGCGAAGCCCTTGTTCGTCAATGCTGCTTCTTCAATGCTGCTTCATCAATGCTGGCGGGATTTTTCGACCAGGAAATCGATCAGCACCCGCACTGCCGGCGGCATGCCCTTGGCGGTCGTGAAGACGAGATAGAACTGGCTCTCCTCCGACTGCCAATCCGGCAGCACCCGCACCAGTCTGCCGGCCCGGAGATCCGCCTCGCAGGCGCTTTCGAGCAAAAGCCCGAAGCCAAGACCAGCACGGGCCGCGTCCAGGATGGCGGTCATGCTGCGGCAGGTCAGCCGCGGCTGATGCCGAATCACCCGTTTGGCATCATTCGGTCCGATCAATTCCCAGCTGTGGAACGACACCCATGAGGTCATTGCCAGCGTCGGAAGCCCGGCGAGCTCGTCCACGCAATTCAAGCCGGTACGCTCGACCAGCGAGGGACTTGCGACCAGGATGCGCCGCGCCCGGTCGAGCTTGCGCATCGTCAGGCTCGTCTGCGTTTCCGGCTCGTTGGTCGCCCTCACCTCAAGATCGATCCGTTCGTTGATGAGGTCGGCGCGCCGGTCGGAACCGATGATCTGCAGCTTGATCTTCGGATAACGCTCCAGGAATTCAGGCAGGATTCCGCCGACCGAGATATCGACGAGGCCGAGCGGGCAGCCCATCCGCACCACGCCTTGCGGATCGGATTGAGCCTCGCTGACGATCGACTTGGCGCGGTCGGCCTCCTGCAAAATGGTCTGGCATCTTTCGTAGAAAGCCTGGCCGATCTCCGTCACCCGGAAGTGGCGAGTGGAGCGTTCTATCAGCCTTGCGCCAAGCCCTTCCTCAAGGCGGCTGACCCGCCTGCTCAGCTTCGATCGCGGGATCTTCAGATCGCGACTTGCAGAAGCGAAGCCGCCGCTGGAGACGACAGCGGCGAAATAATAGTAGTCATTGAGATCGTCCATAAGAACAAGCTGCCCGCGAGAAGGAAATGAATGCCGGCCCCCTGCAGAGGTTGTATCCCCTCTCCCAAAAAGCTGTAATCACATTGTCGGCATTGGATTTTCTTTACGCGACCTGTTGCGGCAACGCCGGCCGACGGCCAAAACGGAAGAGACCAACAGTTGCGTGCGCGCGACGATGCTGTCGACCGATCCAGCTCGCTTAAAAATTGAAATGGGAGTGGCAAGAAGCCGGCGTGCAATACGCAACGAACCGGTTCGGCTCCTCAGAAAAGGCTTCGGAAAGATGCCCAGAGGACTGCGCGTCAAAAACGCTGCAAGGACGGCCCGGCAGGGAAGACCGGACCCGTCCCCGTAGCTGATCGGAGGTCACTCGGATCAGAAACTGATTTGAAGCGCCCCCGGTCCGAAGACCGGGAGCATCCACTAAGTGGATTAGAACGAACGCTGCAGGCGGAAGTAGCCCGAAGTGGAGTCGTCGCCATCATCCGGATCGAGGTACTGAACCGAAGCCTTGGCATAGAAGTTGTCGACGATCTGGTAATCAACCGTCAGACCGACCTTCCAAGCATCGCCGAGACCGTCGAAGTCATCCGGAACAGCCGTGCCACCGCCGAAGTAGTTGCCGTAGTACTGAACGGCCGGGGTGATCTTGAGCTTGTCGGTTGCCTTGATGGCGTATTCGGCAGCGATAGCCCACTCAGCCGACGAGTAGTAGGAGTTCGGGCCGGAAGAGTAGACGCCAGCGAGGCCGAGCGTGCCGGGGCCGATGTCAACCGTACCCATAGCGCGGATTGCGCCGTCTTCGTTGTCGAAGTCCCAGCCGCCAGTGATCTGGTAGCTGAACGCGCCAGCCGTGCCGCCAACGCCGAAGGCGACGCCAACGTTGTTGGAGGTTTCGTCGGCCTTGTAAACGCCGTCTTCGAGTTCATCGACGCTGAGACCGGCGTAGAAGGTGCCGCTTTCATACTGATAACGCATCGAGTTGTGCAGCGTTACAACAGAGCCGATGTCGTCGGTTTCGCCGGAGAGGCCGTCGTCCCACCAGCTGTAGAAGAGACCAGCGCGGAAGCCCGCGATGTCGAGATAAGCGGAGTCGAGGATGGCGTCCTGATCGGTGGCGTTGTCAGCATTGAACTGCATGACGATGACGCCGGTCAGCGGACCATATTCGGTGTCGCTCTTGGCGGTGAACTGAACCTGACCGCGAGTGACGGCATCCCAGTCGGAGTCGTTAGGACGAGCTACCGAGTCGCCCGGGCGATCGCCAACGTTGACCTGGAAACGGATGTAGCCTTCGATCTTGAGGCAGGTTTCGGTGCCCGGGATGTAGAAGTAGCCGGTGCCGTAAGCGTCGCAGACGCGAACATATTCAACCGGTTCCGGCTCGGCAGCAACGATAGCGTCAGCTGCAAGAACCGGCGTCGATGCAGCAAATGCTGCTGCTGATGCAAGCAAAACCATTCTGATGTTCATTTACCAATCCATTCCTTTGTCGATCGGGGCTGGCTTCCAATCGGGTAGTCGATTTGAAGCCGGCCCAGTTTGAACAGCCATCTCGGCGTGCGGATCGATCGAACCGCCAAACCGTCATCCCATACCAGGCCTTATCAAGCAATTCTTGATACACGCCGGATGGCTCCCGCAAAGCAACTTTCCCCAACAGCGTGATTTTTATACAACAATATCAATTATTTAGACAGAAAACACGACAAGCGGCTCCGCGACGGAAATCCTCCATCGCAAGCCGCAAACGCTATGCCCCATTTGTCAAATACTCCACCGTTCGACCCCCGTCGAACATTATTGGTGAAGTGCATAAACTCTACCGCCGGCTAATCAACACATACAAGGCAGCGGTTTAGAACATGGTGTTCTGAATTCGATACCAATGAGACGAAATGATGACATAACGCTCACCGGTTCCGTACAACATAGCGTCGTATTTCTTACCAGGCTATGTATTTTTCTAAATTTTGGTGAGATTCGAGCGTTTTTTCGCTATTTCTGGGGCTTTTCTGCAGTCATGACGACATTCCGCCCTTCCGCACTGACCGGATCCGCGCGCTCAGACGCGGTTGGTTGGATCGACTCAAACAGCACAATCCTCATGCCTTCCGGCAGTGCGGCCTTGCGGCCGCACTGCCGAATTCAATCCTCATTGGATTTGGCATTGTCGAGAATCATGTAGTCGAGCGGCAGCTGCGTCGAATACTTGATCTGCTCCATCGCAAAGGCGGAGGAGACGTCGCGAATCTCGATCTTGGCGATCATCCGCTTATAAAAGGCGTCATAGGCGGCGATATCGGGCACGACGACTCGCAGGAGATAGTCGACATCGCCGCTCATCCGGTAGAATTCCACCACTTCGGGGAATTCGGCGACCACTTCGGAAAAGCGCCGCAGCCATTCGATCGAATGGGTGGCCGTGCGAATCGACACGAAGACCGTGACCTTGGTGTTGACCTTCTCCGGATCGAGGATGGCGACCCGGCGCTTGATGACGCCGTCTTCTTCCATTTTCTGGATGCGCCGCCAGCATGGCGTCGTCGACAGCCCGACTTTTTTGGCGAGATCGGCCACGGCAAGGGTCGAATCTTCTTGCAGCAGACGCAGTATTTTTCGGTCGAGGCGGTCCATGCGCGCAACAGTCCTTTCGAATTATTTTCTTTGTATAGCGCGATTCCGCGCGACGAAAAGAATTTTGTTTCAAGAAAGCAGCATTTTCGTTCGATCCTGCAAGACCGGGAGCAATTCTTTCTCGAACCACGGGTTGCGCTTCAGCCAGCCGCTGTTGCGCCAGCTCGGATGCGGCAGCGGCAGCACCGCCGGCGACCGGTTGGACAGAAGGCTGTCCCGCCAAGCCCGCACCGTCTCGGTCATATTGTCCCGCCTTTCCGCCCCCATATGCCAGGCCTGCGCATATTGGCCGATGACCAGTACCAGTTCGATCTGCGGCATGGCCGCAATCACTCTTTGCCGCCAGAACGGCGCACATTCGCGACGCGGCGGCAGATCCGCGCCCTTGGCGTCATAGCCGGGAAAGCAGAAACCCATCGGCACGATGGCGAATCGGTCGCGGTCGTAGAAGCTCGCTCTGTCAACGCCGAGCCATGACCGCAGCCGATCGCCCGAAGCATCGTCGAACGGCAGGCCGCTCTCATGCACCCGAAGCCCGGGCGCCTGCCCGGCGATCAGGATGCGTGCGCTCGACGAAATCACTGCCACCGGCCGCGGCTCGTGCGGCAGCCGATATGCGAGGCCTTTCGCCGGCGCGTCACGACAGATACGGCAGGAGGCGATTTCCTGCCGCAGGCCTTCCAGCCCGATTTCATTGGTCATGACCTCACTCCCATCCGACGATCCGCCTGATGAAGCGCAGGGGGCCACCGGAAGCAGAACTCTGGCGCGCGTGGTCGCGCACATCGCGCGGCCGCTCGAAAGTCCCCACCCAGAGCCCCGCCTTCGCGGCCCTCGCCTCGGCCTCCTCCTTGCCGTAACCGCCATAGGAGATTGCCATGCCCCGGCGCACCATAGCGGCGTTGATGTCGCCGCCCGTCCCGCTCCGGCAGATGACAAGCAGTCTGTCGTAGCGGTCGCGCCGGCTGCCCCGGCAAAGCGTTCCCGATGCCAGAACCATGCCCTGCAGCGCCTCACGCGCCGCCCGTCCGCAGGCCCAGGCATGCCCCGCCCGCTCGCAGCTCTGGTTGAGCTCCGGTGCATCGATGCCTTCGAGGCGCAAACGTTCGCCTCCTAAAGTCAGACTGTCGCCATCGGCAGCATGGAAAGCGCCCGCATATTCGACGCTTCCTGCATCGTTGAGCTTGGCGGCGATCAGCGCCAGGAGCGCCAGCAGGGCAAGAGCGGTCACGCCGTCGCGAATCAGGCGCAGGCTCCGTGTCACGCTTTCGCCTCCTTAAAAAACAAATCCTTGGCAAAGATGGCAAACATCTTCTTAAGAATTGCCGGTTAAGCTCTTATCCACCCTGGGATGAAGTTTCAACGTGCACATGAGTACCGGCGTAAGCACATCGACCGACAAGATTATCGTCGACAGGTCGCGCAGCCACCGCAACAAGGCCGTTTCCAAGGCCGTGCGGCAAACGCGCGAACGTCTTCAGTCCGGCCATGCGTCCAATTCCTCCTTCGACCGTGACGTCCTCAAGATGTATGTGGCGTCGATGCTGCAGGGCGCGACGGTCATGCCGCTCTTCATCGTCATCATCACCGCTCTTGGCGTTTATTTCACTCAAGATACGCAGTTGCTCTTCTGGGCGCTGCTGACGCTCACCTGTCACACCGGCAATATCCTGCTGGCACGGCGCGCCCGCCGGCAGGAAATCACCCCAGAGAGCGCCCGCAAATGGCGCCGCCTGCTGCTGCTCGGCCAGGTCCTGCTCGGCTGCTGCTGGGCGGTCTTCGCGCTGCAGGGCTGCGACAGCTGCGAGCCGTCGAGCTTTATCCTTTATAAGGGTGCGACGCTGCTGATCGCGCTTTCCGTCACGGCGATGTCGAATTTCATGCTGACGCCTGCCGTGCTCGCAGCCTTCGCGCCGGCGGTTCTGGCGCTCGCCGCCAAGAGCGGCCTGTCGCGCGACCTCCTCGAAATCAGCCTGACGGGGCTCTTCACCAGCACCCTCGTCTTCTTCAACTATATCAGCGACCGGCTGTTCAAGTCGAACCTCAGGATCCTTTCCTACCAGTCGGAAAAAGACGACCTGATCGCCGAGCTTGAAGTGGCGAAATCGATGTCGGACGAGGCGCGCCGCCGCGCCGAGGAGGCTAACCTCGCCAAGTCCCGCTTCCTTGCCTCCATGTCGCACGAACTCAGAACCCCGCTCAACGCCATCCTCGGCTTCTCCGAGGTGATGTCGGCCGAAGTCATGGGGCCGCTCGCCAATCCGACCTACAAGGAATATGCCGGCGACATCCACCGCTCCGGCCAGCATCTGCTCGATCTCATCAACGAGATCCTCGATCTCTCCCGCATCGAGGCCGGCAAATATGAGCTGAGCGAGGAGGCGATCTCGCTTCTCGATATCACCGAAGATTGCATCGGCATGGTCCAGCTGCGCGCCCGCGCCAAGAACATCGCCATTTCGGATCAGTTCGAGCGGCAGCTGCCGGCCATTTGGGCGGACGAGAAGTCAATGCGCCAGGTGGTGCTCAACCTTCTCTCCAATGCGGTCAAGTTCACGCCGCAGGGCGGCGAAATCCACGTCAAGGTCGGCTGGACGGCCGGCGGCGGACAATACATTTCGATCAGGGATAACGGCCCCGGCATTCCGGAAGAAGAGATTCCCGTCGTCCTGTCGGCCTTCGGCCAGGGCTCGATCGCCATCAAGAGCGCCGAACAGGGCACCGGCCTCGGCCTGCCGATCGTCCAGGCGATCCTTGCCAAGCATGACGGACAGTTCGTGCTGAAATCAAAGCTGCGCGAGGGCACCGAGGTCATCGCCATCCTGCCCGCCAAGCGCGTGCTCCAGAGCCTGCCGGCCGTCGAAGAGGCCCAGGCCGTCGCGCGCAAGCGCAAGAGTTTCGCCTGATTCAGCCAAAGCATGATGCCGACAAGTGCCAGCGGTTTTCGGGCAGACGTCATGCATCATTTATTTGCGGCAGCCCGGCATGACTTAGGCCGATTCGGCCTAAGTCATGCCGGGCTGAAGAACAGGTGTTTGCCGAGGATGAAGCCGAGATAGAGGCAGCAGGCGGCGATCATGCAGCTCACCGCGAAGGAGCCGAGATCCTTGGCATGTTTGCCGACGATCGAAATCTCCGGCGAAATCCGGTCGATCACCTCTTCGACGGCGGTATTCATCGCCTCCATCGAAAACAGCCCGAGAAACAGCAGCACCGCAACGACGATCTCGCCCGCGCTCGCCCCCACCAGCGCTAAGGCCGCGATCGAAACGACGAAGAAACCGAGTTCCTGGCGGAAGGCTGCCTCTTTCAGCACCCGCAGGAAGCCTGCCCAGGAATAGCTGGCGGCAGCGGTGAAATGCCGAAATCCGGTCTGTTTCGTCACCGCAGGCTTCGTCAAGACGCCTCTCTCCTCTTCCAGACCGGGAAAGGCTTTGCCGTCCCTTTTTGATGACCGAATACGCAGATACCGAATCCACCTGGGCGGCGCAAGCGAAGCCGCGTGCGGATAAAGCATGTCGCGCAAAAGTGTGCAGCGGTTTTGCGGCAACGACATGCGTTAAAACAAAGAGCTAAAGCGCGTAGCATGAATCAAGTTTGACGCGACGCGCTTTAGACGGCGCCGACCACGGCCTCAGTCTTTGTTGGTCACGCCGGCCTGGGCAAAGGTCGCCATGCCGGAATGGCAGGCAGCGGCGGCTTTGACGATGCCGGCGGCGAGCGCCGCGCCCGTGCCTTCGCCGAGCCGCATGCCGAGCGCCAGAAGCGGCGTCTTGCCGAGCATCTCGATCGCGCGCAGATGTCCAGGCTCGGCGGAGACGTGGCCGATCAGGCAATGGTCGAGCGCGGAGGGATTGGCGGCTTTGAGGATCGCAGCAGCAGCAGTCGCGACATATCCGTCGATCAGCACCGGGATACGCTCCATGCGGGCTGCGAGGATGGCGCCGGCCATCGCCGCGATTTCGCGGCCGCCGAGGCGTCGCATGATTTCCAGGGGATCGTCGAGATGATCACCGTGGAGCTCGACGGCCTTTTCCACCGCAGCAACTTTGCGCTCCAGCATCTCGCCTTCCGAGCCGGTGCCGGGTCCGGCCCAGTCGCGTGCCGAACCGCCGTAGAGCGCATAATTGATCGCGGCGGCAATCGTCGTGTTGCCGATGCCCATTTCGCCGATGCAGAGCAGGTCGGTGCCGCCGGCAATCGCCTCCATGCCGAAGGCCATGGTTGCGGCGCAATCGCGCTCGGAAAGTGCTGCTTCCTCGGTGATGTCGCCAGTGGGATAATCGAGCGCCAGGTCGAAGACCTTCAGCCCGAGATCGTAGGCGACGCAGATCTGGTTGATCGCAGCACCCCCGGCGGCGAAATTCTCGACCATCTGCTGCGTCACCGCCGGCGGAAAGGGCGTGATGCCCTGCCTGGTGACACCGTGATTGCCGGCGAAGATCGCCACTAGCGGCCGGTTGACGGCAGGGGTGCGGCCCGTCCAGGCGGCAAGCCAGAAGGCGATTTCCTCGAGCCGCCCGAGCGCGCCCGGCGGCTTCGTCAGCTGCGCGTCGCGTTCGCGCGCGGCCACCAGCGCACGGGCATCCGGCCCCGGCAGGTCGCGGAGCAGGGTACGGAAATCGTCGAACGGCAGGCCTGAAACGCTCATCTGTGCGGTTTTCCTATGAATCCGGGTATTCTTGTTTTCACGCAAACCACTTGTTTGCGTCGAGCAAATCAGCTTCTTTGCGGTCGCAACTCTCTTAAAGCGGCCCGACGAGGCGAACAACTCCAAAAGCGCCCCCGCGAGCATAAGACCTTGGGCGGAACGAAGCAGAATGAAGATCAAGGACCTTGCGGTCGATACCGCCCGCGCCGTCGCCTTCCTCAGCCGCATTCCCATGCCGCAATCGTTGTTCAAAACCTATGACGGCAGGCTGGGCCGGCTGGTGCGCGCCTTTCCCTTCGCCGGCATCATCATCGGCCTCGTCCCCGCACTCGCCCTGCTTCTGCTTTTGGGGCTGCGCGCCGATCCACCGATGGCGGCCCTGATCGCGCTGTCCATCCAGGTCGTCGTCACCGGCGCGCTGCACGAGGATGGCCTCGCCGATACGGCCGACGGCATCGGCGGCGGCAAGAGCCGCGAGCAGAGCCTCGAGATCATGAAGGACAGCCGGATCGGCACTTACGGCGCGATAGCGCTGATCCTCTCCTTCGCGATCCGAGCGGCAGCACTTGCCGCCATTGCCGGCCACGCCTCGCCGCTCACGTCGGCCCTTGCCATTCCCGCCGTCGCCGCACTCAGCCGCGGCGCCATCGCCTGGCACTGGCAGCGGCTGCCGCCGGCCAAGGCCGATGGCGTCGCCGCCTCGACCGGCCAGCCGGATGAAGCGGCGATGCAATTTGCCCTCGCCTCGGCCGGCCTCGTGGCGGCGCTTCTGATCTGGCCGGCCTTCGGTCTGCGGCCGCTGGTCACCAGCCTGCTTGCCGCCGGCATCGCCGCACTTGCCTTTACCGCCTTCATCCGCCGCAAGCTTGCCGGCCACACCGGCGACACGCTGGGCGCGACGCAGCAAATTTGTGAAATCGCCGCGCTTTGCGCCCTTGCCACGGCTCTTTGAAACTCCGATATGTCCTTCATGCAAACACCCTGCATTCACGTCTGCTCGCTGGTTTCAGCCACCGGATTTTGCGCCGGCTGCGGCCGGACTCTCCAGGAAATCGGCAGCTGGGTGAGCTACTCCGACACCGAGCGGAGCCGGATCATGGCGCTGCTGCCGGCAAGGCTTGCAGGCGCCGCCGCGGTATCGAACCACATGGAAACAGGCCTCGCCAGCGGACCGGAGCGGCCTTTATGATCCGTTTGACCGTCTTCCTCGTCGTAATCGGCATCGGCCTTGCGCTGCTGATCGTCAACAATGACAGCAGCCGGATCCTCGGCCTGCAAAGCGATGACTTCGTTCGCGTCGTCTATCTGCTGCCGATCGCGCTGATGCTGTCGGCCGGCATCTGGGCGCGCCGGAGCAGCATCGGTGAAACGATGCGCCACATGATGATCTGGCTGGTGATCATCCTCGCGCTCGTCACCGTCTATCTCTATCGCCAGGACGCGCTCGGCGTCGGCAACCGGCTGCTCGCCGGCCTCGTTCCCGGCCGCGCCGTCGTCGTCACCACAAGCGAAGGTGGCCAGGAGATCATCCTGCACAAGCTGCTGAACGGCCATTTCGAAGCCGATGTCGCGGTCAACGGCCAGACGATCGAGATGCTCGTCGATACCGGCGCCAGCATGGTGGCGCTGTCGCACGAAGATGCCGAGCGGATCGGCATCGACCTTTCCCGCCTCAGCTATTCCATGACCGTCATGACCGCCAACGGCCGCGGCCGCGCAGCGCCCGTGACGCTCGACCAAGTGGCGATCGGCCCGATCGTCCGCAACAATGTCGCAGCCAGCGTCGCCGAGGATGGCCGGCTCGACCAGAGCCTGCTCGGCATGAGCTTCCTGGAAACGCTGGGCTCGCTGCAGATGCAGACCGACGAGCTGCGCATGCGCGACTGAGCCGCAGAGCTTGCGATTCGCTGTCGCCGCGGCTTTACGGCAGCGGTCGCTTCTGTCACCTTCAGGCGCAACAACAAGACCACAAAGAGCAAAAAGAAACTCCTAGTCCGGTGGCACCCCGCATGCTCGACCCGCCGTCGCCTGAGGCGAAGGCCCTGACCTATGGGTGCGACAGGAGTTTCGCGATGAATTCACTCTGGCCGATCGTCATCGGCGGCATTCTGCCCGCCATTTTCTGGGGCATCACCGCCATCTTCCAGAAGCAGAGCGCCACATCAGCCACCGGCGCCGCCGTCTATCTGATCGCCTTCGGCGGCGCCTGTGCGCTGGCCGGCCTGATCGCCGCGCTGATCTGGCGCCCGGCTCCCTGGACTGTCGAAGGTCTCGGTTTTGCCGCCACATCAGGCGCCTGCTTCGCCGTCGGCACCGGCCTCATCAGCTTCGCGCTCTTCGCTTACGGCGTCCCGGTGTCGAAACTCGCGCCTATCTGGAGCTGCAACGTGCTGGTGACGCTGGCAATCGGTGCTCTGTTTCTCGGCGAGGCCTCAGAGCTCAACATAATGAAGCTCGGCGCCGGCACCCTCCTCATCTTGTTCGGCGCCCTGCTGGTCAGCAGCGCCTGAGGGGAATGGGGCGCAACGCAGACAGGCCCTTCGTCGAAAATGCTCCTGCGTTGCAGCAGGTTCCGCTTTGTTGATATCCTGCGTCAAGGCGCCTGCGCGCCCAGCGGAGCTTGAAATGAATCCACGGCAATTGAAGACATTCCTTGCGGTGATCCGGCATGAAAATCTCACCCGCGCCGCCGCCGAGGTCAACCTCGCCCAATCGAGCCTCAGCGACCAGATACAGGCTCTGGAGGAAGAGCTTGGCGTGGAACTCTTTCTCCGCTCCCGCCAGGGTGTCGCTCCGACGCCGGCGGGTGCGGCGCTAAAGGCCTATGCGGAGGAGATTTTAGCGCTGAATGACGAGGCAAAGACCGCCGTTCGCTCTGCAGCCGGCAGAACCGAACAGTCCATCATCCTGGGCGCGCTCGAAACCATTGCCGCCGAAAGGCTGGCGCCCTGGCTCTCCCTCTTCCGCAGGCAGAACCCCAGCCTTGCTCTCAAACTCAAGATCGGCGGCAGCGGCGAATTGCATACGCAATTGCAGCACGGCTCGATCGACGTCGCCTTCACCTTTGATCGCGGCCAGCAGGACGAGCGCTTCGCGACACGCCGCATCTCCATCGAACCGCTGGTGTTGATCGCCGGCCGCGATTCGCAGGCCCCTTCATCTGAAGGCCTCGCGGCGCTGAGCACGGCGCCCTTTGTCGCAACCGAAACCGGGTGCGTCTATCGCCACCTCTTCGACACCACTTTTGAAGAAGCAGGCCTGCCGACACCGCCCATCGTCGCGCAAGCCGACAGTATCGCAACGATCATCCGGTTCGTTGCATCGGGCGCCGGTTACGGCCTCGTCCCGCGTCTTGCACTCGGCCCGGCCGCTGCGCGCAGCGATATTGTCGAGCTGCCATGGCCGGGCGAATCACCCGCGGCAGCGCTGGTGATGATGTGGCGGCGCCGGCGCGTGCAGCCGCCGGCGCTCACCCTCCTGCTGCAATCGGCCGGCGAAGAACTCTCGCCGGTCAGACCAGCCGATGCCCGCCTTCGACATGCAGGATAGTGCCGGTCGTGAAACCATTGCCGACCAGGAAACGGATCGCGTCGGCAATATCCTCCGGCTGACCGACACGCCCGGCCGGCAGGCGTTGCGCCATCGCGTCGAGCGTTGCCTGCTTGGCGTCACCGGCAACGGAATTCCAGATCGGCGTATCCACCCACCCCGGCGACACGGCATTGATGCGGATCGGCGCCAGTTCGACGGCAAGCGCCCTGACCAGACCTTCAAGCGCCGCATTGACGGCGGCGACCACCGATCCGCGCGCCGCCGGCCGATAGGCCGCGATACCTGAGGTAAAGGTGATCGATCCCAACGGCGGCAGATGGGCGGCGCCATATTTCGCCAGCAGCAGCGGTCCGTAGAACTTGCTCTCGACCACCCGTTGCACTGCAGCAAGCTCGATCGCCGGCAGCAACTGATAGGCGCCTTCAATATCGGCGGCCGTGCTGACGATATGGTCGACCGGTCCGCTATCTCGAAATAGCGCCGCAACCTCCTCCTCTCGCGATATATCGACAGCGCACGTCCCGAGTTTCGGATAGTCGCCGAGCTGGCGGCAAGCTGCTGCAAGCCTCTCTTGACTACGCCCCGCGATCGTCACCAACGCCCCCTCATCGAGCAGGCGCCTGGCAAGCGCCAAGCCCATGCCCGAGCTGCCGCCGACGATCAACACCTTCGCGCCTTCGATCCTGATTTCAGTCATCTCGCATCTCCATTTGAATGGGAGAGCAGATGCCTCGGGTCGGTGCGGAAGAAAAACGGAAGAAATCGATGGCATCATCGGATTTTCCGATGATGCCATTCAAGCGTCAGTTGCGCAGCCGGTAGCCGGTCTTGAAGATCCAGCCGAGCGTGCCGAGGCAGATCGCCAGGAACACTGTGATCATCGCCAGGCTGATCGCCGGGTTGACGTCGGCGATCCCATAGAAACTCCAGCGGAAGCCGCTGACGAGATAGAGCACCGGATTGAGGTGGCTGACCCCCTGCCAGAAGGGCGGCAGCATGCTGATGGAATAGAAGCTGCCGCCGAGGAAGGTCAGCGGCGGCACGACCAGCATCGGAATAAGGTTCAGCTGTTCGAAATTACCGGCCCAGATGCCGATCATGAAGCCGAACAGGCTGAAGGTGATTGCCGTCAGCAGGAAGAACAGGATCATCATGAAGGGATGTTCGATCCTGACGTCGACGAAGAGATTGGCGGTCAGCAGGATGATAAAGCCGATGATCATCCCCTTGGTCGCCGCCGCCCCGACGTAACCAAGCAGGATCTCCGTCATCGCCACCGGGGCCGACAGCACCTCATAGATCGTACCGGTGAATTTCGGGAAATAGATGCCGAAGGAGCCGTTGCTGATGCACTGGCCGAGCAGCGTCAGCATGATCAGACCGGGCGTGATGAAAGCGCCGTAAGACACGCCCTCCACCTCCTGGATGCGCGAGCCGATCGCCGCACCGAAGACGATGAAATAGAGCGAAGTCGAAATGACAGGCGAGATAACGCTCTGCAACAGCGTGCGGCGCGTGCGCGCCATTTCGAAGAAATAGATCGATTTGACTGCTTCGACGTTCATTTTGCCGCTCCCACCAACGCCACGAAGATGTCTTCGAGCGAACTCTGCCGCGTCGACAGATCCTTGAAATGAATATTGTTCTCGCCGAGCCGGGTCAGCAGTGTTCCGATGCTCTCCTGCTCCTTATCGGTATCGAAATCATAGGTCAGCCGGGCGCCGTCCGCCTCCAGCGTCAGTCCGTTGCCGGCAAAACAATCCGGCAGGCGGCTCAAAGGTTCGGTGAGATCGAGAATGAGCTGCTTGCGGCCGAGCTTGGCCATCAGCGCCGCCTTGTCCTCGACGAGCAGCAATTGCCCGCCGTTGATGACGCCGACGCGGTCGGCGATCTCTTCGGCCTCTTCGATATAATGAGTGGTCAGGATGATGGTGACGCCCGAGGCCCGAAGCTCCTCGACCACGTGCCACATATCCTTGCGCAGCGTCACGTCGACGCCGGCTGTGGGTTCATCCAGGAACAGGATATCCGGCTCATGGGAGAGCGCCTTGGCGATCAGCACCCGCCGTTTCATGCCACCCGAGAGCTGGCGCAGCATATTGTCCTTCTTGTCCCACAGCGAAAGGGCGCGCAGCACCTTCTCAATATGAGCCGGATTGGCCTTCTTGCCATGCAGCCCGCGCGAAAAGCTCACCGTATTGAACACCGTCTCGAACTGATCGGTGGTCAGCTCCTGCGGCACCAGCCCGATCATTCCGCGGGTGGCGCGGAAATCCTTGACGACGTCGTGGCCGTCAACCAGCACCTTGCCGCCGGTCGGATTGGCAATGCCGCAAATGATCGAGATCAGTGTCGTCTTGCCCGCGCCGTTCGGCCCGAGCAGCGCCAGGATCTCGCCCTTTTCGACATTGAGGTTGATGCCTTTCAGTGCCTCAAACCCATTGGCGTAGGTCTTGGTGAGATTCTGAACAGAAATGATGGGGGCCATGCGGTACTCTTGCGGATTCTTAAGTGTTACTTCGGCCCGCTATATAATGCCTTCATGACGCTTTGACATCCTTGGAGACGTGAACACAGCATTCACGCCCCGCTAACACCGTCGGCCGCCGGCGCAGGCGACGCGGCGGCGAAAAGAAAGACTGCGGTCGATTTCGGATGTCATCATCCGGTGATCTTCGTGCCCGATAACAGAGCCGAGGCCAGCACCGGCATCCGCCCCGCTGCCCACCCCTTCGCGGAGCCGTCTCCGGGTGTTCTCGTTGCACCCTTTTTCGCTGCCTCGGCATGTAGTGAAAGTTATTGTTCAGTCACGAAATGCTTGGAACCGGCCAGCATCCCCTGTTCAGCCGCGTTCGTCTTAGCCGGCCTTGCGCCGGCTTTCTTTTTTGGTGGGTTCATCCAGCCTGACGTATTTGAGGATAGTGCCGCCACAGCGTGCAGCCATAGTTGCCTTCGCCTGCGCTCAGCGCATTCGCTCCCTATCGTCGCTCACCCCCTCATCTGCCTGCCGGCATCTTCTCCCCGCTGGGGAGAAGGGAATCGTGGCAGCGTGCGGCTTGCTCCCCCTTCTCCCCAGCGGGGAGAAGATGCCCATCAGGCCAGATGAGGGGGGTGAGGAGCATCAGCGACGAACGCCTTGAGCGCAAGCGAAAGGCAATTGAGACGTACCATGCCTCTCAAGCCCCCCTCATAACTCATCATAATTGAACCAGTCGAAATCCGCGACCTTCCCTCTCCCCGACGTATCGAAGGCAAACACACCAGTAAAGGCGCCGGTGAAGGAGCCGTGTTCGCCGCGGCCGCCCTCATCGGAAATCATGCCGGCGTCGAGGATCGGGCCGATCGGCTGCCAGGCGCCCTTGCCCTCGGTCTGCCAGAAGAATTGCAGGTCGTTCTCGCGGATTTCCATGGCGAGTTGGACACGGCCCTCGACTGGGATCGCCACGCCGCTTTCGGCGGGGAAGCTGAGGCGTCCGTTCGGATAATCGCCGTTGCAGGACAGGATCGTCACACAGCGGCCGAGTGTTTCGTGCAGCGTCACGGCAACGGCGTGGAACTTGTGGCGGTTGTAATAATGCGTCAGCCCCGCGACCTGCTGATAAGTATCGGGCGAAAACTCGACCACGGTCTCGGCGCGGAAGCTGTGATGCTCCTGGCGGCGGGCGACCAGCGACTGCTCGAACCAGGAACCGACGCTTTCTCGCCCGATCAGCCTGAGATAGCCGGGACGGTCCGTCAGGTTGAAGATGCGCTCGGGCTCAGGCGTGCGCAGCCACTGGAAATCGGCCGGTAGCGTGCCGCCGTCGAAGCCGTATTCGCTGCGCATCGGCTTTTCCGCAGGCACGGCGCCGAAGAGACCGGGCACATCGACATCGGGCACCGAGGTGCCGTTTTCGAGATAGAGCCAGTCATCGTCGCGCCAGACGCACCTCTGCAGGCTCGTCTCCCGCCCCAGCGTGCAGCGCCGCTTCGGCGGCAGCGGCCGACCGCAGAGATGGGTGTGATAGGCCTCACCATCAGGCGTCTCGACATATTGGCCATGGCCCGCCCGCTGCAGCACCGCCCCCGGATGATCCTTGGAGGTGATGAGATGCATGTTCGGGTGCATCTCATAGGGTCCGTCGATCGCTCGCGACCGCGCCATGGTGACGGCGTGGTCGTAGCCGGTACCGCCTTCGGCGGTCGTCAGATAATACCAGCCGTTCTTCTTGAAGAGATGCGGGCCCTCGACGAGGCCGAGCGGGCTGCCGGCGAAGATGTTCCTGACCGGCCCCTTCAGCGCCTTGGTCGCCGGGTCCCATTCCTGCAGCAGGATGCCGTCGAAGGCCGGCGATTTCGGTGAGCCGCCATAGCTCTCGGTGCGATGATTCCACTGCATGTTGAGGAACCACTTGCGGCCGTCATCATCATGGAAGAGCGAGGGGTCGAAGCCGGAGGAATTGACATAGACGGGGTCGGACCATTCGGCCTCGATCGAGGGAGCGGTGACGATGTAGTTCGGCGCATCCTTGAAACTGCCGTCGAAGCGCTTGACATCGGTATAGACGAGCCAGAACTGCCCGTCGGCATAGGAAAGGCACGGCGCCCAGATACCACAGCTGTCGGGATTGCCGCGCATGTCGAGCTGCGACCGGCGCTCCAGCGGCCGGCGCACCAGCGTCCAGTTCACCAGATCGCGCGAATGGTGGATCTGCACCCCAGGGTACCATTCGAAGGTGGAGGTGGCGATATAATAATCCGCGCCGACGCGGCAGATCGACGGATCCGGGTTGAACCCGGGCAGGATGGGATTGCGGATCATGATGCGGCCTCCTCCGAGGTTTATATGTGGTACGTACGTCAAATGTAGGCGGTTACCTCACCTCCCCACCCTCATTCCTGTGCTCGTCACAGGAATCCAGCCGCCGCGCGTCTGCGCGGCAAAAGAGTCTTTTCAGCCCAATGACTTGGGCTGGCTGGATCTCTGTGACGAGCACAGAGATGAGGGAGATGGTGGCAACCCTCAGTCTCCACTCTTCTGTGGATCGCTCTCTCGCCTTCCCTACTCCCGCTCCGCCGACTTCGCCCAAAGATTGATATCCGCCTCACGGGCATAGACGTCGATCTCTGCAAGCTCCTCGGCCGAAAATTCCAGATTATCCAGCGCCTTGACGCAATCGACGATCTGCGCCGAGCGGCTGGCGCCGATCAGTGCCGAGGTCACGCGTCCGCCGCGCAGCACCCAGGCGATCGCCATTTGCGCCAGCGTCTGGCCGCGCTTCTCGGCGATCTCGTTGAGCTTCCCGATATTGTCGATGATCGAAGGACGGATGAAGTCGCGTTTCAGGAAATGGTTCTGCGCCGCGCGGCTGTCATCGGGAATACCGCCGAGATACTTCGTCGTCAGCATGCCCTGGGCGAGCGGCGAGAACACGATCGAACCCATGCCGACCTCGTCGAGCGTATCGAGCAGTCTGTCGTCCTCGACCCAGCGGTTGAGCATCGAATAGCTCGGCTGGTGGATCAGGCAGGGCGTACCGAGATCCTTAAGGATGGCGGAGGCTTCGCGGCTACGCTGCGAATTGTAGGAGGAGATGCCGACATAAAGCGCCCGGCCGGAGCGGACGATATGGTCGAGCGCGCCGCAGGTCTCTTCCAGCGGGGTATCGGGGTCGAAACGGTGGGAATAGAAGATGTCGACATAATCGAGGCCCATGCGCTTCAGGCTCTGGTCGCAGGAGGCGATCAGATATTTGCGGCTGCCCCACTCGCCGTAAGGGCCCGGCCACATGTCGTAGCCGGCCTTGGAGGAGATGATCAGCTCGTCGCGGAGGCCGGAAAATTCGGTGCGCAGGATCTCGCCGAAAGCGGTCTCGGCGCTGCCGGGCGGCGGACCGTAATTGTTGGCGAGATCGAAATGGGTGATGCCGAGGTCGAAGGCCGTACGGCACATGTCGATCTTGCGGTCACGCGGCGTGTCGCCGCCGAAATTGTGCCAGAGGCCGAGGGAAACGGCTGGCAGCTTCAGGCCGGAACGGCCGACCCGATTATATTTCATCTTCGAATAACGGTCTGCGGCTGGTTGCCAGCTCATTTGGAAGTCTCCTGAACCTGTCTAAAATTGCTTCCCTTTCGTATCCGTCCTGAGCGGCGGCCGAAAGCTAAAAACATCTCCACCTTCCAACGTCGTCATCCTCGGGCTTGTCCCGAGGATCTGCTAACAGCGCGGCAGATCCTCGGGACAAGCCCGAGGATGACGGAAGCTTGGGAGCGCGCGCCGGGCAGACGCGCGCTATCCTATCACTTCAACAGCGCCTGCGCCTCGTCGATACCGAGCGCCGCCGGCTGCGTGCAGGTCGTGGTGAGATCGATGAAACGCCCCTCCTCGCCCGATTTCAGGATCGAGGTCATCACGTCGACCCCGTGCAGCGTACGGTCGAGCGAGCAGCGTGCATCGCGGCCTTCGATCAGCGACATCGCCATGTCGGCAAGGCCGGCCGTGCGGTAATTGGCGCGCGAGCCGCTCGGGCTTTCCTGGTTGATCTTGCCGAACGGATGCTTCCAGTCCTCGAGCGGCTTGATATCCTTGTCGCGGCCGCTTGCCTCGACGGTGCCGCCGAAGAAATTCGGATCCGGCACGTAGAGCGAGCCGTCGGTGCCGTAGAGCTCCATATTGGCGTGACGATGCGACCATACATCCCAGCTCGCCGTCAGCGTCACCGTGGCGCCGCTGACGAATTCGAGCAGTGCCTGGATCGTCGTCGGCGTCTTGACCGGGATGATCTCGCCGTTGCGCGGCTGACTGGTGATGGTGCGGGTCGGCGACGCCATCGAGGTCATGGCGCCGACACGTTTCACCGGGCCGATCAGGTTGATCAGGTTGGCGATGTAATAGGGGCCGAGATCGAGGATCGGGCCGCCGCCCGGCAGGAAGAAGAAATCCGGGTTCGGATGCCACATCTCCATGCCGGGGCTCATCACATAGCAGGCTCCCGACGTCACCCGGCCGATGCCGCCGTCGTCGATGAACTTGCGGGCAAGCTGATGGGCGCCGCCGAGGAACGTGTCGGGCGCGCAGCCGACTGCGAGGTTCTTCGCCTTGGCGATGCGGCGAAGCTCTTCACCCTCCTCAAGCGAAAGCACCAGCGGCTTTTCGGAATAGACGTGTTTTCCGGCCTCGAGGATCGACTTCGACACCCGGAAATGCGCATCCGGAATCGTCAGGTTGACGACGACGTCGATCTCGTCATTGGCGAGAAGCTCGTCGATCGTCTGCGCTTTGACGCCATATTCCTTGGCGCGTGCCTCGGCCGCCTGGACGTTGATATCGGCGCAGGCCAGCACCTTCAGCCCCTTGAAGAGCGGTGCCAGTGAAAAATAGGTGGTAGAGATATTGCCGCATCCGATGATGCCGACGCCAAGTTCCCTGGTCATGATGTGCCTCAATAAGTCTGGAAGGATGCAATCGAGCGGCTGATGTTGCGGTCGATGTCTTTGGGATTGTCATGTTCGACGACGAAGTGCTTGGCCTTGGTGGCGCGCAGGGCCGCAATCAGCTTCGCCCACTCGACCTTGCCATGGCCGACATCGGCCCAGCCGTCCTCATCCGTCGCTTCGCCGGCCGGCGCAATATCCTTGACGTGGACTGCAGTGATGCGCGGCCCGAGCTTCTCGACCCAGGCGAACGGATCGGCACCGCCGCGAATGACCCAGGCAATATCGGCTTCCCAGGAAATATCCGGCGCGCCTTCGAAGATGCGCTCGATCGGCAGCGAGCCGTCGGCCAGCTTGACGAATTCGAAATCGTGATTATGCCAGCCGAATTCGTAGCCGGCTTCCTTGTAAGGCTTGCTCATCTCCTGCAGACGCTTGCCGAAGGCGGTCCAGCCGGCGGCGTCGGAGGGGCGCTGGTCAGCTGCCAGATGCGGCGCATAGATCGAATCCATGCCGAGAATCTTGGCAATGTTCAGCGACTTCTGCACGTCCTTCTCCAGGAAATCCGGGCTGAAATGGCCGGTCGCCATCACCAGGCCGTTCTTGTCGAGATCGGCGCGGAGGCTCTTCAGTCCGGCATCGTCGAGATCGGCATAGATGCCGCCGAAGCCTTCGACCTCGGCATAGCCCGCCTTGCCGAGCTTTTCGAAAATCACCGAATAGGGCTGGAAATTGCGGGCGCTGTACAGCTGGTAGCTAAGTTTCGTCATCATATTCTCCTTGGGCCTCGTGCCCATGCTTGGGAAGATCAATCCGCCGATTGGCAGGAATGCAGGTCGTAGAACCGGAACTCCGGAAGCGCGCCGCGATCGAGCGGCCGCGCCGGGGTAAAGGTGATGCGGCGGCTCTCGCCGGCCGCAAGATCGAAGGCGTTGTCGGAATACTTGCCGTCCGTCTCGCTCTCGATCATCACGAAGAGCGCAAGTCCCCTGGCGGTGACGTTGATATCGATCGCGCCGCTTTCCTCGACATATTCGTGGGTAACGGTCAGGCCCGAAGGCTCCAATTCCAACGCCTTATAGGTGCCGTTGACGTAATGCCCCTCGCCGCCCATGCCATTCGATGCGGTGAAATGCCAGGCAAGCAGCGTGCCCTCGTCAATGTCGGAGACGTCGATTGTCGCAGCCGTCACCGCCGCATCCGGCGAGCATACAGCTTGCACGTCTTTCAGGTGCCGACGTTCGCCTTTCATCGTCAGGATAGACATCGAAAGATCGATGCTGACATCTTCAAGCGTGTCGTTGACCAGGGAAAAACGGATCGTCTTACCGTCCTCGGAAGGAATGGCGGCAACCGCGACCGGCTGGAAGAAACGCTTGACGAGATAATGCATCGCTTTCCAGCGGCCGCCATAGTCGAGGCTCGACCACGAGGCGACCGGCCAAGTGTCGTTCAGCTGCCAGTAGATCGTGCCCATGCAATGGGGTTTGAGCGACCGCCAGTATTCCACCGCCGTCTTGATGGCCAGCCCCTGCTGGATCTGCGAGAGATAGACGAAGTTCGGGAAATCCTTGGGGAAGCGGAAATAACGGAACATCGTGCCGGCGATGCGCTCATTGCCGCCGGCATTCTTCTGGTGCAGCTCCATGACCGGGGAAGCGACATTCATGTCCTTCTCCTCGGCATAGGTCTTGATGACGGGCAGCGAGGTATAGGACTGGAAGCCGAATTCCGAGCAGAAGCGCGGCCGCACCGAACGGTAATTGTCGAACGACTTGTTATCGTGCCAGACCGACCAGTAATGCATGTCGCCGGATCCGTCGGCATGCCAGGCATCGCCGAAATCGAGATAGCCGGAAGCCGGGCTCGACGGCCACCAGAGCGCGCCCGGCAGCGCCTTCTTCACCGCCTGCTCGATCGTCCGGTTGAGGCGGTCGTAAGAGACGAGATAGCGGTCGCGGTCCTTGCGCGATTCTTCGAACCAGGTGAGTGCGCCAACCAGTTCGTTGTCGCCGCACCAGAGCACGATCGAGGGGTGCGAGGAGAGCCGGCGCACCTGGTAATCGACCTCGATCGCCACATTGCCGAGGAAGTCGTCGGTCGAGGGATAGAGGTTGCAGGCGAACATGAAGTCCTGCCAGACCATCAGGCCCAGCCGGTCGCAGAGATCGTAGAAATGATCCTGCTCGTAGAAGCCGCCGCCCCAGACGCGGATCATATTCATGTTGGCGGCTTTCGCCGATTGCAGCAGATCCTGGGTCTTCTCGGGCGACGATAGCGAATAGAGCGCGTCGGCCGGGATCCAGTTGGCGCCGCGGCAGAAGATCTCGCGGCCGTTGACCTTGAAGGCGAAGCGGCTGCCTGATGCATCCGGCGTGGTGATCAGCTCGATGGTGCGAAGGCCGATCTGCTTCGTCACCTCATCGGTCGGCAATTCGACGGCCAGCCTGTAGAGCGCCTGCTCGCCGCTGCCGGAAGGCCACCAAAGCCGCGGATTGTCGATATGGAAGAGGTGGTGAACATGGGTCTCGCCATGGACGCCGACATCGAGGCGCACCCGCTCGCCGTCGAGATCGAAATAGACCTGGGCAATGCTCGGCCCCTTGGAATAGAGCGTCGCCGTCACCGTCAGATCGACCGAACCGTCGAAATTATGGCTCTGGCGGGTGACCACATGCTCGATGCGCGCGGTCTCGAGCTTTTTCAGCGAGATCGTGCCGTAAAGGCCGAACGGCGCAACGGCGATATTCCAGTCCCAGCCGAAATGGCATTGCGGCTTGCGCAGCATATTGCCGTCGGGGATCGGCGAATTCCCGGTACTGTACGGGATATAGAAAGGCTGCTTCTTCTGGCGCTCGGCGCCAACGGCGGGGTTGGAGGCGAAGACGATACGGATGACGTTGTCGCCCGTTTTCAACATGCTGGAAACATCGGGCCGGTAGCGGCGGAAGCTGTTATCGGCTTCGAGCGCCAGGAAGCCGTTGACATGGACGCTGGCGACCGTGTCAAGATAATCAATATCGAGATACCAGTCGCCTTCGACCTCCTGCAGCGTGAAGCTGCGCTCGACCACCCATTCGCGCTGGGCAACCCACTGCACCTTCTCCTCGTTGCGGCCGAAATAGGGATCGGGGATCAAGCTTGCGCGGTGGAGCGCGGTATGCACGTCGCCCGGCAGCGTGATCACAGTGCGAATCTCTCCGTCGACGGAGGCGAGCTGCCACGAACCGGAAAGGTCGATGCTGGAGGGGGGCGGTTGTTGCGTCACGATTTCATTTCCGATTTCGAAAAGGGTTGTGGTCTTGAAGGAAGGGCAAATGTCACCTTTCGGTGGCCTTCACTTAGTCGTTCGTTAGAGACGTTTCGTTTTTCTCCTCATCCGCCCACCCCGCTCTCCGTCATCCTCGGGCTTGACCCGAGGATCTACACCGCATCCACGTGCGGCAGCGGGCATGGATCCTCGGGTCAAGCCCGAGGATGACGGAGAGCGGGGTGGGCCTTTCATCAAACTCACCCTCGCTTAGTGGCCTCCACCCACAGAATCTCCCTAAAGCCGCAGCTCACTCTCCGCATCGAACACCGAAGCCAGCGCCATGTCGAAACTCAGCTTCACCTTGGCTCCGACGTTGAAGCGGCGGGCGCCGTTGACGCGGACCGACATCGTGTGACCGGCATGTTTCAGCCACAGAAGATTGTCCGCGCCCATCGGCTCCTCGATATCGACGGTGGCGTCGTGTTCTTCGCCGCCGGCATTCTCGTTGACCTTGATGTGCTCCGGGCGAACGCCGAGCACCACCTTGCGGCCGGGCTGCAGCGTCTCGTTGGCGTCGTAGGCAGCGAGCGAGAAAATGACGCCGTTGGCGGAAAAGGCAATGCCGTCGCCTGATTTGACCAGCTCGCCGCGCAGGAAATTCATCGACGGCGAGCCGATGAAGCCGGCGACGAAAAGATTGCGCGGCCTGTTGTAGATCGTCGTCGGATCGTCGAGCTGCTGGATGATGCCGCTCTTCATGATGGCGATGCGGTCGGCCAGCGTCAGCGCCTCGATCTGGTCGTGGGTGACGTAGATCATCGTGTTCTTCAGCGACTGGTGCAGGCGCTTGATCTCGACGCGCAGCTCCGAGCGGAGTTTGGCGTCGAGGTTGGACAGCGGCTCGTCGAACAGGAAGACGTCGACATCGCGCACCAGCGCCCGGCCGATCGCCACGCGCTGGCGCTGGCCGCCGGAAAGCTCTGCCGGCTTGCGCTTCAAGAGCGGCTGGATCTGCAGAATTTCGGAGGCACGCGCCACCCGCTTGTTGATCTCGGCCTGCGGCACCTTGGCAACGCGAAGGCCGAAGGACAGGTTCTTCTCGACGGTCATCTGCGGATAGAGCGCATAGGACTGGAACACCATGCCGATGCCACGGTCCTTCGGCTCTTCCCAGGTGACGTTCTTGCCCTTGATGAATATCTGCCCTTCCGAGGCATCGAGCAGGCCGGCGATGCAATTCAGCAAGGTCGACTTGCCGCAGCCGGACGAGCCGAGCAGCACCAGGAACTCGCCGTCGTTAATGTCGAGGTTGAGATCTTTCAGCACGCTCACCGCGCCGAAATTCAGCGACAGATCCTTGATGGAAACGCTTGAGTTGGAGACACTTGAATTCACGTTCATGGGATCAACCCTTCACTGCGCCAGCGGCGATGCCGCGGACGAAAAGCCGTCCCGACACGAAGTAGACGATGAGCGGCACGAGACCTGTGAGGATCGTTGCCGCCATGTTGACGTTGTATTCCTTCACGCCCTGGACGGAATTGACGATGTTATTGAGCTGCACGGTCATCGGATAGGTATCCGGCCGGGTGAAGACCACGCCGAACAGGAAGTCGTTCCAGATGCCGGTCACCTGCAGGATCATCGCGACGACGAAGATCGGTAGCGACATGGGCAGCATGATCTTCAGGAAGATCTGCCAGAAGCCCGCGCCGTCGACACGCGCCGCCTTGAACAGTTCTTCCGGCAGCGACACGAAATAATTGCGGAACAGCAGTGTCAGGATCGGCATGCCGAAGATCGAATGCACGATAACAAGGCCGGTCAGCGTGCCGTATATGCCGATTTCGCGCAGGATGATGACGATTGGATAGATCATCACCTGATAAGGAATGAACGCCCCGATGATGAGGATCGAGAAGAACAGCTCTGATCCCCTGAAGCGCCAGTTTGCCAGCGCATAACCGTTCACCGAGGCAATGGCGATCGAGATGATGACCGACGGCACGGTGATGCGCACCGAGTTCCAGAAACCGCGTGACAGGCCGTCACAGTTCAAGCCTGTGCAGGCCTCCGCCCAGGCCTTCACCCAGGGTTCGAAGGTGATTTCCATCGGTGGCGAGAAGATATTGCCGAGGCGGATTTCCGGCATGCCCTTCAGCGACGTCACGACCATCACGTAGAGCGGCAGCAGATAATAGAGCGCCGCGATCGTCAGCGTGCCATAGAGCATGATGTTGCGCGACGACAGCGCCGGGCGCGGCTTCGCGCCGCTCGGGCCTTCGCCGAGTCTCGGTGCGACGGCATCGATACCGGCAACGGTGGTGTTGAGAGTTCCTACATCAGCCACGCTTGCGCCCTCCACCGAATTCCAGATAGGCCCACGGAACGATGATGATCGCGACGGTGACGAGCATCATGGTCGAGGCAGCAAAGCCCTGCCCCAGGTTCTGCGCCTGGAACATGTAGTCGTAGACATATTTCGCCGGCACTTCCGACGAAATGCCCGGTCCGCCTGATGTCTGCGCCACGACGAGGTCGTAGACCTTGACGATACCGGAGGCGATGATGACGATCGTCGTGATGAAGACCGGCCGCATCATGGGAATGACGATCAGGAGATAGGTCTTCCACATCGGGATGCCGTCGACGCGCGCGGCCTTCCAGATATCCTCGTCGATGCCACGCAGGCCGGCAAGCATCAGGCACATGACAAGACCCGTTCCCTGCCAGAGTGCGGCGATCAGAATGCCGTAGATGACGATTTCAGGCGTGTAGAGCGGATTGAAGGTGAAGCTCGTCCAGCCCATCGAACGCACGACCGACTGAATGCCGAAATCCGGGTTCAGGACCCATTGCCAGACGAGACCGGTCACGATGAAGGACAGCGCGAAGGGATAGAGGAAGATGGTGCGGAACGTGTTTTCGAAACGGATCTTCTGGTCCATCAGCGCGGCGAGCATGAAACCGATGACCAGGCTGAAGATCAGCGAGAGCACGCCGTAAAGTGCCAGGTTCTCGATCGCCGTCACCCAGCGTGGTGCCGCCCAGAGGCGCTCGTACTGATCGATACCGACAAAGCTCAATCGCGGAAGGAGCTTGGAATTGGTGAAGGAATAAAAGACCGTCCAGAACGTGCCGCCGACAAAAATCACCAGCGCTGTCAGGATCATCGGGATGGACGCAATCTTGGCATTCAGATTGCGCAGTAGCTTGTTTGGCCGGCCTGCTTGCGCTTGACCCGTCATGAACACTTCTCCTCAATTCGCAGCTGCGACCCGTAGCAGAACGGGTTGGCAGCGTTTGCCATCCTGTCCCGGGATTCGCCGGAATGCCGGAGACACGCCGCCGGCCGGACCATTGGTCCGGGGGACGATCCGGCTCCTCAAGAGCCGGATCGCAAAGGCAGCGAATCTACCGATCAGTCAGCCGAAGCGATGATTTTGGCGAAACGCTTCTGAGCGTCCTCCGGCGTCATCGACGGGTTGGCGAAGAATTCGGAGAAGAGGTCTTCCTTCTGCTTCTGGCTGTCGGCCGAAAGCAGCTGGTCGGTACCTTGGATCACGTTGCCCTTGGCGAGGATGTCGAGACCCTTCTTCATGCAGTCGTTTGCGGCGGCGAGATCGACATCGCCGCGAACCGGCAGCGAGCCCTTTTTCAGATTGAAGGCGACCTGGGTCTTGGGATCGAGCAGGGTCTTGGCAAGCACGGCCTGCGCCTTGGACTTTTCCTCGTCCTTCAGCAGCGGGAAGTAGAAGGCATCGCCGCCGGTCGAGATGATCTCGTTCACGCCGAGGCCCGGCAGGCAGGTGTAGTCGGTGCCGGCCTTCTGACCGGCGAGCGCGAATTCACCCTGCGCCCAGTCGCCCATGATCTGACCGCCGGCCTTGCCTGTGATGACGAGGTTGGTGGCCTGGTTCCAGTCCTGAACGTTGCTGCCCTTGGACATGCGGCGCGCATCGTCGGCAGCCTTGAACACCTTGGCCATTTCAGGGCCAGCTGCAACGTCCGCATCCTTGTCCTTGAAAACCTTGTTGAAGGTATCCTTGCCGGCGACGGCGACCATCAGCACGTCGAAGGCGCCTGTCGCCTGCCACGGCTGGCCGCCGACGGCGAGCGGAATGATGCCGGCCTTTTCGAGAGCCGGCGCGGCAGCGACGAACTCGTCCCAGTTCTTCGGAACCTCGACGCCGGCCTTCTTGAAGGCGGCATTCGACAGCCACAGCCACTGCCAGGAGTGGATGTTCACCGGAGCGCAATAGATCTTGCCGTCGATCGTGCAGGAATCGAGCAGGCTCGCCGGGCGGATGATGTCTTTCCAGTGCTCGGCAGTCGCTACGTCGGTCAGGTCGCGCATCAGGCCAGCCTGAACGAGCTCCTCAGCCTGGCGGCCATGGTTGAACTGGGTGGCGCCCATCGGGTCGCCGCCGGTGATGCGGCTGATCATGATCGGACGGGCGGTGCCGCCGGAACCGGCGATCGCGCCGTCGACCCAGTGATTGCCGGTCGCGTCGAATGCCTTCGCCAGCTCGGCCACAGCAGCCGATTCGCCGCCTGACGTCCACCAATGCGTGACTTCGAGATCGGTAGCATCGGCGGCGCCGAACGGAAGCGCGACCGAAGCGGCAAGCAGGGCCGCCGTGATACGGATTTTCATGAGTTTTCCTCCCTCACTGAAACGTTGCCGGAAAAACTTAGATCAATCGATTTGAGCGCGCAACCGTCCGCCTCCAAATTTTTCCGAGAGAACGGGAATTGCTACTTGTAACTGTTTCCACTCGGATCGGCAGAGCCCTCGAACCGACACGTATCTTCACGATTCCGCAAATGCACAATCAATTTATTACATTGAAAATAAAGATAAAATTTTTAAACTTGGTTTCGCCTTCCGCTTTATCCTTTTCGCAGGCGCAGAAAAATAGAGATGAATCACGGATTCAACTTTTGCGTATGATGCTGCGGCGCACACACGAAAAAACCCTCGACATTTCTACTGTATCGTTACAGATTGCATTCCTTAGGGAGGCGCGATTTTGGCAGGCGGCGGGCTTACGGCGCTTGAAAAAGCCTCTATAAGCGAGACCAATTCGCGCGAGGCAGGCCTACAGGGATGGAAAACAACGGAAATTTCGGGCAAGCGGCGCCGGCGTCGCGCGAGCGACCCACGCTGAAGACGATCGCCTTCATGACCGGCCTTGGTGTGACAACAGTGTCGCGCGCGCTGAAGGATGCGCCCGACATCGGGGCTGAAACCAAGGAGCGGGTGCGCATGGTCGCCCGCCAGCTCGGTTACCAGCCGAACAGGGCGGGTGTGCGCCTGCGCACCGGCAAGACCAACGTCATCGCCCTCGTCCTCAGCATCGACGAGGAGATCATGGGCTTCTCCAGCCAGATGGTCTTCGGCATCTCCGAGGTGCTGTCCGGCACGCCTTATCATATCGTCGTCACGCCGCATTCCCACAGCAAGGATCCGATGCTGCCGGTGCGCTATATCCTCGATACCGGCTCGGCCGATGGCGTCATCATCTCGCGCATCGAACCGGACGATCCGCGCGTGCGGCTGTTGACCGAGCGCGGCATGCCCTTCGCCACCCATGGGCGCACCGATGCGGGTCTGACCCACCCCTTCCACGATTTCAACAATGAAGCCTTCGCCCATCAGGCGGTGGAACGGCTGGTCAAGCGCGGCCGGCGGCGCATCGCCCTGCTGCAGCCGCCGAGCAAGCTCACCTATTACGCCCATATCCGCATCGGCTTCCAGACCGGCCTGCATGATTACGGCGCCGAGGAAGTGCCGCTGCGCATCAACAGCGATGCGCCACTCGCCGACATCCGCGACGTCGTCGAGGTGATGATGCGCTCACCCAATGCCCCTGACGGCATCGTCTGTTCGGCCGGCAGCGCGGCGATCGCCGTCAACGCCGGCATCGAGGCCGCCGGCAAGGCGCTCGGCCGCGATCTCGACATGGTATCGAAGCAATCGGTGCCGATCCTCAACTGGATCCGCCCGGAGATCATCACCGTCCAGGAAGACGTGCGCCAGGCCGGCCGCGAAATGGCCAAAGCCGTCATCGCCCGCATCGACGGCGTCGAACCGGAACTGCTGCAGAGCATCAGCCAGCCGATCTGGCCGGAGGGCGGGAAGTAAGCGGTCGGCCGGTCGGAATCCTAGCGAGTGACAGCCGCCGGCCTCGGCATGTTTCACCCGTTATTTCCCGGTAGGATCTGCCGGCAACTGCTGGCGCCAAAGGCGATCTTGCATTGTGCGATCGCCAACCGCTATGTCCTCATCACCATGAAGAAATACGGACGAACCTATCACCTACCGATTTCACCGGGAGCGACAAGCGACGACAAGGTCATGGCGACGCTTGACGGGCTGATGATCGGTGATCTCATCATCACCGAGAAGATGGATGGCGAAAACACGACCATTCATCGTGGCGGGTCTCATGCCCGCAGTCCCGATAGCCGTTACCATCCGTCGCGCGATTGGCTAAAGGCTTTTTCCGCCGGGATACAGCCGCAACTGGCTGATGGCGAGCGCGTGATCGGCGAAAATTTCTACGCCCGGCACTCCGTCGGTTATGATGATCTGCCGTCCTTCTTTCTCGGCTTCGCATGGATTGTCCATGACGAAATACAGTCCTGGGATCTGACGCTGGCCCGGTTCGAAGAATTGGGCATCGTTCCTGTGCCGACCCTGTATCGCGGACCATATGAAGCCGGCCTGTTTGAGCAGACTGCGGCCTCCCTGAATAGAACCAGGCAGGAGGGATTTGTCGTCCGGACCGCTGATGCGTTCCCAGAAGCCGATATGTCGGTTCGCATGGGCAAATATGTGCGGGCAAATCACGTTCAAAGTGAAACGCACTGGATGCAGTCGGAACTCATCCCCAATCGGCTGGCAAATTCGTGACGCCCACAAATGGCGCAAGCCGCCATGAAATCCATACCAATCCTCCGTCAAATCCGGCCGCGCAGTCCTTGCCGGTTGCCCCAGCACCGCCGCGATCTTCGGGTTGCGTCCCTCGCCTCGAAAAAAGCCAAGATTGCCCGCCATCTCACAACCAGCCACGGGGAGATCGACGGAATGCAAGAAAGCAGCGTGCCCTATTTCAGCCAATGGGAAACACCCGGCATGACGCTGCAGGTGCTTGCCCACGGGTCGCAGGCCTTGCTCGGCGATCCGCTCTGGCGCCATTCCGGCGCCGCGACGATCGAGGAATATGCGCGCTGGGCGGTCAATGTCTGCGGCATGGCCTGTTTGAAGATAATTCTGGCCGCCCGCGGTGAGATCCATCCGACCCTCGAGCTTGCCCGGGCCTGCACTAGATATGGCGGTTATTTCGTCAACGAGATCGATGCCTCGATCAAGGGGCTGATCTACGCCCCCTTCGTCCGCTTCGCCGCCGACCGATTCGCACTGAATGCGGAGACGATGACAGGCGTCGAGACATCGGCCATTCCGGAGCTTCTATCGAAACGGCGCTTCTTCATCGCCTCTGTGCATTCGGGCATCCGCTGGCCGGAGCGCCAGCCGCCATCGAAGGGCGGTCATCTGGTGCTGGTGACGGCGGCGAGCGACGAGGCGATCCGCTTCCACAACCCGTCCGGCCATGACGAGGCAAGCCAGGCTGATGTGACGCTGCCGCTTGCCGTCTTCGACCGCTTCTTCGCCAATCGCGGCATATCTGTCGACGCCTGACCTTTTCAACACCACATCGTTTCGGAGGCTTGCATGACCCCTTCCCCAAACAGGCTGCGCATCGCCGTGCTCTTCGGCGGCCGCTCGGCCGAGCATGAGGTTTCCATCCTTTCGGCAACCAATGTCATGGGCGCGCTCAAGCCCGAGAAATATGACGCCATCCCCGTTTTCATCACCCGCGAGGGACAATGGCTGCTGAGCAATTTCGAGGACGGCATACTGGCGACACCGTCATCAGGCGTCGAAATCTGCCTCGTGCCGGGCGGACGCGGCCGGATACTGGCGATCCCGGCCCATGGCGCGGCCCATGAATTGCCGGGGATCGACATCCTGTTTCCCGTGCTGCACGGCCTGCATGGCGAAGACGGATCGGTGCAGGGTCTGGCGGAGGTGGCGCGCGTGCCGCTTGCCGGCTGCGGCATTCTCGGCTCGGCCGCGGCACTCGACAAGGATATCGCCAAACGCCTGCTCAGGGCGGCCGGCCTGCCGGTGGCGCGTGCCGTGACGGTGCGCGAGGATACTGCCCCCTCGCTGGCAGCTCTCGAAAGCGAGCTCGGACTGCCACTCTTCATCAAGCCGGCACGGCAAGGATCGTCGGTCGGCGTCGCCAAGGTCCATGCCAGCCAGGAATTCGCGCCCGCCCTTGCCGAGGCTTTCCGCCACGATCGGATACTGCTCGCCGAGGAATTCATTGCCGGCCGCGAGATCGAATTCAGCGTGCTGGAGGATACGGCCGGCGAACTCTTCGTCTCCCGGCCGGGCGAAATCGTGCCGGCCGAAAGCCATGGCTTCTATAGCTATGATGCCAAATATATCGACGAACAGGGCGCGGCGCTGAAAGTGCCGGCCGACCTGCCTGAGGAAGTCGAGGCCGCCATGCGTGACATGGCCGCGAGAGCTTTCCGGGCGGTTGGCTGCGACGGCATGGCCCGCGTCGATTTCTTCCTGACGGATGATATGCGGTTCCTCGTCAACGAGCTCAACACCATCCCCGGCTTCACCGATATCAGCATGTATTCCAAGGCGATGGCGGCAAGCGGCGTCGGTTACGCCGAGATCATCGACCGCCTCGTCGACCACGGCCTGGCGCGCGCCGGCCGGGCTGCCTGAGCATGAACAGGTCGGTCCTGATTTCAGGATGTTCCGGCGGCGGAAAATCGACGCTGCTGGCCGAACTTGGCCGTCGCGGTCATGCTATCGTCGAAGAACCGGGCCGGCGGATCGTCAGGCAAGAGCTCGAAAGCGACGGTACAGCCCTGCCCTGGATCGACATGGCGGCCTTCGCCCGCCGCGCCATCGAGATGGCGACGGCCGATCACGCGGCGGCGCACGGGCGCGCCGGCTGGACGTTTTTCGACCGAGGGCTGATCGATGCCGCAGCAGCGCTTCAGCATCTGACCGAAGAACCGGTCCTGGAAAGACTAAGCTCCCTCCACCGCTACAACAGCAGCGTTTTTCTCACCCCGCCATGGCCGGAAATCTATGTCGCCGATCCCGAGCGGCGCCATGGCTTCGACGAGGCGGTCGCTGAATATGACCGGCTTGCCGCAATCTATCCGGCGCTTGGCTACGACGTCGTCATGCTGCCGAAAATCGCGGTCGCCGACCGGGCGGATTTCATCCTCGATCAGCTGGAAACGAATTAGCCGCCTCTCGGGCTGCTTTCTCAAGGGAAGCTCAGCGCCTGCGGAAGACGCACCACTGAAACGACTGCCGGCCGCCGCCGGGCGTCGTATGCTCCTCGCGCCAGTCGCGCTGAAGCGCGAAGGCGGACGAGAATTCACGCGCAAGGGCGGCCGCGCCGTAACGTTGAACCGGCAAGCCGCTGCATCGTTCCGGCCCATCCGGTGCGAAAGTGGCGACGATCACGGCGCTGCCCGGCGCCGTGCCGGTTTCGAGCGCGTGGCGATAGGCCAGCCGCTGCTCGGGCTCGGTGAGGAAGTGAAAGACAGCGCGGTCGTGCCACACTTCGTACTGACGTTCCGGTCGCCACACGGTGACATCATCAACCACCCAGGCAATGCGGGCGGTTTCGTCCCCCAGCCGCGCCTTGGCGATGTCGAGCGCCGGCGCGGCGATGTCGAGAACGGTGAGATCGGACCACCCGCGCTCGACAAGACGATCGACAAGGCTCGATGCGCCGCCGCCGACATCGATCAGCGAAGCCGTGACCGGCAGTTGCAGCGCGTCAAGCGCCCGCAGCGAAGGCTCGGGCGTCGGCTGATACCAGCTGACGCTGTCGGCCGCTTTCGTGCGGTACACCGCGTCCCAATGCTCCCGCTTCGCCTCCGTCATCCGGCATCCCCATTTTTCAGCATCCGATCCAGACCGATCGACATGTAAGGATCGAGACGCCTGCCTCCAAGCACTGCTCCCATGACCATTTTATCAGGAAGCGGAATGACGATAAACGAGATCCACGGGATCGGTCCGAGGTGCCGTCGGATCGAGACGCCCGCCCAGCCGCTCCGCCACCGCAATCGAGGCTTTGTTGCCGGGGGCGATATAGCTGACGAGCGACGGCAGGCCGAGCGTCGCAAAGGCCCAGTCCCTTAACGCCATGGCCGCCTCGGTCGCATACCCCCTGCCCTCATGGCCCTCATAGACGAACCAGCCGAGCTCCTTTTCGGGAAAGAGCGGCCCGTGATTGATCCCCACCTGACCGACGCATTCGCCGGTTTCGGCAAGCTCGATCATCAGCGCCCCATGCCCGAACAGCGGCCAGAGCGCCACGTCGTGACAGAACATTCCCCAGGCCGCGCGCTGATCGAACGGCCCGCCCATTCCGACCGACCGCGGCGAGGCCATGAGCCGCCCATAGGCGGCGAAATCGTCTATGCCAGGCATGCGAAGCCTCAGACGCTCGGTTCGGATGTTTATCGCGCCGGTTTCGGACATGTCGTCGCCTCTGTCAGGTGGGGTTTGGCGTTTCAAAGGCTGGGGCAAATTGCAGCATTCCGCTTGGCGTGGTCCCGCGGAAAACGATCCGCTGTACGAACCGCTTATCGAGGTCGAGATACGTCAGCTGCCCGTCGCTGCTGAAACCGACGCGGCTATAGATGTCCGGGTTTCCGATCAACGCACAGCCGGCGGCACCGCTCTCCTTCAACAGTTCAAGTCCCCTGACAATCAACGCCTTGCCGATCCCCTGCCGCTGTCTCTCCGGCTTGACGGATATAGGACCCAGTCCGAACCAGCCACCATACACGCCGTCAATCGTCACCGGCGAAAATGCGACATGTCCCAGGATCTCGCCTTCTTCTTCAGCAACCAGCGATATCGTCAGATCGTCGTTCGCGCGAAGCTTCCGGATAATCTCCGCCTCCGTACCCTCGCTATACGGCATCGGCGCGAAGGCAATCAAAGTCAGATCGTGGATTGCATCGATATCAGCCGGCATTTCGTATCGGATCAGCATCCTTCGGGCACCCTCCGTGACATCGATGGCATCATTCTTCGTAAAGGCGCAATTCCTGCCCGCCGGACATGATCCGGAGGATATAGACCGTTTCTCCCTCAACGGTGAAAGCAATGCTCAGGCTTCGTTCGAAGCCGACGATCCTCAGGCCATCACGAATCTCGTCCCGAACCGTTCCTCGCTTCGGAAAGCTTTGAAAAGCTTCCAGAAAAGCTTGAAGGCGACCGATATAATTTTCAGCAGCGGTCTCTCCGGCGCGCGGCACAAGGTAATTCAACAACGCATCGACATCCTGCCGGGCGGCGACACTCAGCCGAACTGTGTATTTCATCCTTTGGTTTTGGCCGCGATGGACTTGATGCGTTTGCCGACCCCCTCGAAAGCCTCTTCGAGGGAGACAGACCGCTCCGGATGCGCCTTGAGCTCATCGTAAACAGGTGCGACATCTTCACGGAGCCAACGTTCCACGGCGGCATCACGCGCCGCAAGGGTCCGCAGACCATCACGGATGACTTCGCTTTCGGTGGCGTACTCTCCCGAGGCGACTTTAGCCTTGACCATTTCCGCCATTTCGATCGGCAGGGTGATACTTAGGGATTGAGTTGTCCGCATGGATTGCCTCTCGTTTCTCTATCCTTATCGCACAGAGCACGATTAAATCCTACACTTTCCTGATATTCCGACATATGCGGTGCAGCGCGACGCATCTCAAAAAAAGCCCGGCGCGACGGCCGGGCTCTTCCTTGATGTCTTCTCGGCAAACCTTAGAAGCTCGCCGCACCGCTGCCCCAAGGGCCGTGGTGGAAATCCTTGCCATCCAGGCGGTCGAAGCCGTGGGCGCCGAAGAAGTCGCGCTGGGCCTGGATGAGGTTGGCCGTTCCCCTGCCCTGGCGATAGGCATCGAAATAGGTGAGCGCCGAGGTCAGCGCCGGCACCGGCAGGCCGGCCGAAATGGCGGCGGCGACGACGCGGCGAAGCGCCGGGATCGATTCCTTGACCATGTCGGAGAAGGCCGGCGTGACGATCAGGTTGGCGGCATCGGGCGCCTTGGTGAAGGCCGAGGTGATCTCGTCGAGGAACTGCGAGCGGATGATGCAGCCGGCACGCCAGATGCGGGCGATCGTCGGCATCGGCAGCGACCAGTTGAACTCGCGCGAGGCTTCCGCCATCACCGCAAAGCCCTGCGCATAGGCGCCGATCTTGGCGGCAAACAGCGCCAGCTCCAGATCCTTGTTGAGCTCGGGGCCGTAAGCGATCGGAAAGGATGCAGCCTGCGTGCCGAAGATTTTTTCGGCAGCTTCGCGCTGCGATTTCATCGAGGACAGGCTGCGGGCGGCGACCGCGGCTTCGATCGCCGTTGCCGGGATACCCATGTTCTGCGCCTCGATCGCCGACCATTTGCCGGTGCCCTTCTGGCCGGCCTTGTCGAGGATCATGTCGACCATCGGGCCGCCAGAAACGGGATCGTTCGCAGCAAGCACCTTCTCGGAGATCTCGATCAGGTAGGAGTTCAGCCGGCCCTTGTTCCACTCGCCGAAGATGCTGGAGATGTCGGAGGCGCTCTTGCCGAGGCCGTCGCGCAGGATGCCGTAGATTTCGGCGATCATCTGCATGTCGGCATATTCGATGCCGTTATGGATGGTCTTGACGAAATGGCCGGCGCCGTCATTGCCGAGCCAGGCGACGCAGGGCTCGTCGTTGTAGCGGGCGGCAATCGAGGTCAGCACCTTCTCGACGCGCTTCCAGGACTCTTCCGTGCCCCCGACCATGATCGACGGGCCGTGGCGCGCACCTTCTTCGCCGCCGGAAACGCCCATGCCGATGAAGGTCAGAGCCGTGTCCTTGAGGCGGTCGAAGCGGGCGACGGTATCGCGGAAATTGGCGTTGCCGGCATCGATCATGATGTCGCCCTTGGCGAGATGCGGGCGCAACGCCTCCATCTGCTGATCGACGGCATCACCCGCCTTGATCATGATGATGATCGGGCGCGGCGGCCGGATCGCATCGACGAACTCTTCGATCGTCTTGCAGGGAATGATCTGCTTTTTCAGATCGCCGGCGCTTTCGTAGAATTCGTCGGTTTTCTCAGGCGTACGGTTGAAGACCGCAATTTTATTGCCTTTCTCCGCGATGTTGAGCGCCAGGTTGGAGCCCATGACCGCAAGACCGATCAGTCCGATTTCTGCCTTTTCCACGACAAACCTCCGATGTGTCATTTGGACCGGTGTTGTGGCACTGTCTCGGTCAAACGGCAAGTCTCGCAAGGGTCTAATCGGTTCGCAAAAGCAATGAAATGAAGCTTCCAATATGCCGACTTGTCCGACAACCGCTTGCGCGGGCTGATCGGCAATCAAGTTTTCTCGCGACCTGCCCTTGATGCCCTATCTGATGGTATCATCGGCATTTCGGGAGATATCGCCTTGGCATCGGAAAGACGAAAAGATACGGCCCTGCTCGCTGCCCGTGCCGGCCGCGACCGCGAACATGCGCCGTCGCCGGCGCTGCGGCGCCATTTCAGCCGGTTCTGGTCACATACGCTCCATGACGGACCGCCGGCACAGGTGGCGATCGTTCCGGACGGTTATTGCGACCTCGTCTGGATCGACGGCCGGCTGGCCGTTGCCGGGCCCGACAGGACGGCGGCCTTTCCCGTTCTCCGGCCGGGCGCGACCGTCATCGGCGCACGTTTTGCGCCGGGCGCCGCCGCGCCCTGGCTGAAGACGCCGCTCTCGGCGCTGGTCGGCTGCTCGGTGCTGCTTGCCGAGATCGGCGGGAAGGACACGGCCGAATTCGAGGCACGGCTTGGCGATTGTCCCCATCCCTCGGATACCATGGCGCTATTCGCCCGCTTGCTCGAAGAGGCCGTACGCGATGCGGAAGAACCGGCCCGGGACGCCGCCGTGATCTTCGCCTCCACCGATGGCGGCCGCCCGGCGTCCGGGCTGCTTGCCCGGCTCGGCACGAGTGAAAGGCAGCTGCGCCGCCGCGGCCACCACCATTTCGGCTATGGCGCCAAGACGCTGGACCGGATCCGCCGGTTCCAGCGTTTCCTCGATCTCAGCCGCAAGGCCGGCACGATGCCGCTTGCCCGGCTGGCGCTCGACGCGGGCTTTGCCGATCAGGCCCACATGACGCGCGAGGTCGGCGAGCTCTCCAGCCTGACGCCCGCCGTCATTCTCGGCCAACTCGGCATGCCGAAAAGGCCAGGCTGACCGTTTTGTTCAAGACGCCGCGGATCAGCCTGCTACCACAGCGAGACCCAATATCAAGGACCTGCAAGCCATGTCGACGATGCCCGCGAAAATCATCCACCAATCGATCGAGCGCGACTGGCGCGACGTCTACGACTTCGCCGGCAAGCCGGAGAACATGCCGCTCTGGGCCTCCGGCCTTGCGAGCGGCCTCGAGCCTCACGGCGCCGACTGGATCGCCGACGGCCCTCTCGGAACCATCAAGGTGAGCCTCGTGCCCGCCAATGAATTCGGCGTAATCGACCATACGGTGACGATCGAATCCGGCCTCAGGGTCTATAATGCGCTGCGCATCGTGCCGAACGGCGACGGCTGCGAGGTGATGTTCACGCTGTTGCGCCTGCCCGGCATGACCGACGCGCAGTTTTCCGCCGATGCCGCCCATGTCGAGAAGGATCTCGCCATGCTGAAAGCCCTGATGGAGAGATAGATGACCGACAAATCAGACAACAACGACCGCCGCATCGATTATGTCGAATTCAACGTTGCCGACATCGCCGCCGCCAAAGCCTTTTACGGCTCGGCCTTCGGCTGGCGTTTCACCGATTACGGCCCCAACTACTGCGAATTCGACGATGGCCGGCTGAAGGGCGGCTTCACCGATTTCGGCCCCGTGCGGCCGGGCGGCCCGCTGGTTGTCGTATACGCCAGGGATCTCGAAGAGGTGCTGACGTCGGTCGAGAGAGCCGGCGGCACCATCGTCCGGCCGATCACCGATTTTCCCGGAGGCCGCCGCTTCCATTTCCTCGACCGCGACGGATATGAACTCGCCGTCTGGGCGACTGCCTGAAGGTGCCCGGCTGATCGCGGCCAGCTATTGATCAGCCAGTTGGCTGCTGCGGCTCGATATCCTCCATGACGAGCAGCGCGCCAATCACCGTACCGCCGACATCGCGTAGCGGCGACATGCGACAGCGCACTTGCCCCAATCCGCCGCTGCCGTTCGGACACTCATAGGCGTAGTCGATCTGCTCACCGGCAAAGCAGTCGTCGAGCTTGTATTTGGCGCACGCGGCAAACAGCTCCTCTCCGATGAATTCGGAAAGATGGCGGCCGATGAGTTCCATCGGCTTCTTGTTGAGATAGGCGCAGTTGGCTGGATTGGAATAGAGGAAGCGATAGTCCCTGGTCAGCACCACCACCCGGTCCGGCAGGCTTTCGAGGATCGCCGAATTGAGAAACTGGCCGTTGTCGGTATCAGGCACATAGGCCGGCGGTGGCTGGATGCGCACGTCCTGCGGCGACGGCACGCGCCAGTCCGGGCCATGCGTGCCGAAATAGCGGTCAAGCAGGTAGGAAAGCACCGTCGTGTGCTCGGTGACGCTGGCGCTGTCGTCGGCGTCTTGGCCGATGAGATGAGTCACAAACTGCAGCTGCATGTACACTTCGAGCAGATTGACCGCTTGATGGGCGAAGATTGCCTCGACCAGCGGCTCGACATGGCCGTCGAGCGCCGTGACGCGCTGATCATCACCCAGGCGTATGGCTTCCTCTATCTGCGTGCAACGCAAGGAAAAAGCTCGAAAAAGCTCCAGCAAGACGCCCAACTCCCATTGGCCCAAGAGACGGTCCGAGACCTATTATGGCTGCACATTTCGAAAAATGCGCCCTTCGGTAGACATTATTCGCGTCTTGGTAGTGACGGGTAACATAAAAGTGCACTCAGTTTCAATCCGAGACCATTGCCGCTTTTCACCGCTGATAATTGGGGGTGGATATTCTGAAAGCATGTCGCGCAAAAGCGTGTCGCGGTTTGCAGATAACGACATGCACCAAAACAAAGAACTGACGCGCGAGAGCGAATCCGATAGATCGCGTCGCGCTTTAGGAGCTGAGCGTCTGCTTGATCTGCCAGCGGTCGTGATACCAGAGCCACTGTTCCGGATATTCCCGCACCCAGCTTTCCACCTTGTCGTTGAGCAGCTGCGCGGCAGCCGGCAGGTCGAGATTGCCTTTGGCGTCGCGGGGCATTTCCAGCCGCGGCTCGATTTCCAGCCGATAGCGGTTGCCTGGCAGCCGGATGCAGCGCGCCGGATAGACCTCGCAGTCGAACTGGCGCACCAGCTTCGGCAGCAGCGGATTGGTCTTGACGTCGCGCCCGAAGAAGGTGCCCTTCAGCCCCTTGCCAAATTTCTGGTCGACGAGCACGCCCACGCCTTGGCCGGCTTCCAGCTGACGGGCGAGCGCGAAGGAGGAGCCGGCATGCGACGGCACCAGCTTGCCCATCCGCGCGCTCCTGAAATCGAAGACCTTCTTGGCGACATAGGGATTGTTCGGCGGCCGAAACAACACGGTCACATGAAGCCCGAAGGCGGCACCGGCCACCGGCAGCAGCTCGAAATTGGCGGTATGGCCGGTAAAGACGATGAAGGGGCGCGGATTGTCGCGCAGATCGAGAAAGATCGGGATGCCCGACACCTCCACCCTGCCCGGCTCGTCATTTGCGGGATCATAGTCGAACAGCTGGTCGAGGAAGACGTATTCGGCCGCCAGCCGACCCATATTGCCCCAGCTTGCGAGCGCGATCTCTTCGATCTCAGCTTGGCTTTTCTCAGGGAAGGCGTTGCGCAGATTGACGAGCATCAGCTTGTGGCGGCGCGTCCACTGGCCGAGGCGGCGCATCGTCCTGTCGGCGAAGCGAATCGCGCCATCAGCCGGAAACAGCTTCAGCACATTCAGAAAGCCGAACATCACCTGCGCCACCAGCCATTGCTGGAAGTGCCTGAGCGCCAGAACGATCCGGGTGATGAGGAGCTTCACTTGGGGCTCAATCCATTTTCAGAATGATCTTGCCGAAGATCTGGCGCGATTCCATCCGCTCCAGCGCCCGGTCGATATCGCTGAAGCTGACCTCGGTGTCGATGACGGGATGCACGAGTCCGCGGCCCATCTTCTGCATCGCATCGGCCATGTTCTCCATGCGGCAGCCGAAGGAGCCGAAGAGCTTCAGCTGCTGCTGGAACAGCATCATCAGGTTCATCTCCGTGGAAACTCCCGAGGTCGAGCCGCAGGTGACGAGCCGCCCGCCGCGCTTCATGCAGAGCATCGAGCCTGCCCAGGTGTCCTTGCCGACATGTTCGAAAACGACGTCGACGCCCTTCTTCTTGGTGAGCTTGCGCACCACGCCCTCGAAGCGGTCGGTGCGGTAATTGATGACGTGATCGGCGCCGAGCGCCTTGGCCTTTTCGATCTTGTCGTCCGAACCGACCGTGGTGATGACGGTGCAGCCGATCTTCTTGGCCAGCTGGATCGCCGCCGTGCCGATACCCGAGCCGCCGGCGTGGACGAGGATCGTCTCGCCGGGCTCGAGCCTGGCATTGTCGAACAGCATGTGCTCGACCGTGCCGAAGGTGACAGGCGCAAGTGCCGCGCCGATCGCATCGACGCCGGGAGGAGCCGGAACCAGCAGCCGCGCCGGCAGATTGACCTTCTCCTGCGCGAAGCCGTCGAGATGGAAGCCGTGCACGCCGGAGACATGTTCGCAGAGATTGTCGCGGCCTTCGCGGCAGGGGCGGCAGAGGCCGCAGGTGCGCGCGCCGTAGATCGAGACGAGTTGGCCCGGCAGCACATTGGCGACACCCGGGCCGATCGCTTCCACGACGCCGGAAGCCTCCGCGCCGATGACCAGCGGCATCTTGCGCTTGGCGAATGCCATGCCGCGCCAGCCCCAGACGTCGATATGATTGAGCGCCACCGCCTTGACGCGCAGCGTCACCTCGCCGGCTGCAGGGGCGTCCGGTTCCGGCAGGTCGGTGATCTCAAGCTTGCGGTCGTCGATCAGTTGCAAAGCGCGCATGATTTATAGTTCTTTCTTCTACGTGGATCGTCGTCATGCTCGGGCTAGTCCCGAGCATCTGCCAGCGGTCATTGAGTGATGCAAGTAGATCCTCGGGACAAGCCCGAGGATGACGTTAAAAACCACTTCGTCCCAAAATCAAGGAGGGTCTCTAAGCCGGTTCGAGCGCCATGACAAGGCTGGCATTCTGCCCGCCGAAGCCGAAGGAGTTGGAAAGCACGGCTGAAACCTGCGCTTCCCGCTTCTTGTTCGGCACGACATCGAGAACGATCGACGGATCGGGATTGGTGTAGTTGATCGTCGGCGGCAGCGTGCCTGTCAGCATCGTCTGCAGCGAGAACACCGCCTCGACGGCGCCCGCCGCCGTCAGCGTATGGCCGATCATCGACTTGTTCGAGGACACCGGAATGCCGACGAGCCGCTCGCCGAAAACGGCCGACATCGCTCCATATTCCATCTTGTCGTTCTCGGGCGTCGACGTGCCATGGGCATTGATATAGCCGATGCCGCTCTCGTCGATGCCGGCATCGGCAAGAGCCGCGCGGATCGTCGCGATCGCCGGGCCGCCATCCGGCGACGACCGGGTGCGGTGAAAGCTGTCGGCCTTGTCGCCGGCGCCCTTCATGATGCCGAGCACCTTGGCGCCGCGGGCGACCGCCGCTTCCAGCGATTCCAGCACCAGGGTCGCCGCCCCCTCGGCGATGACGAAACCATCGCGATCCTTGCTGAACGGCTTGGAGGCCTTGGTCGGCGGATCGTTCTGCGTCGAAAGGGCCGAGAGCAGCGAGAAGCGGATCAGCGCTTCGGCACTCAGAGAGCCGTCGGTTGCGACCGTCAGGGCGCGGGTCGTGCGCCCCTGGCGGATCGCCTCGATGCCGAGCTGGATCGCCGTGACGCCGGAGGCGCAGGCCGTCGACAGCGTAACGGGAAGGCCACGTGTGCCGAACCGGTCGGCAAGCCGCTCGGAAATAGCGCCGAACAGGGCCGCCTCGTGGAAGGCAGGATCCGGCCGCTGGCGCAGCGCCGTCAGGAAACGCTCATAGGCGTCGCCGGGATGCTCGGAGGCCGGCGAACGGTCGGCAAGCTCGAAACGCGCGCTCCATTCCGGCTCGATCGGCGGGGCGGCGAGGAACAGCGGGCCGTTGAAATCGCCGGAAAGGCCGGCATCGGCCAGCGCCTCGATCGTCGTTTCGCGGGCGAAGGCGTAGGAGCGCTCGACGGCATTTGGGGCCGGGATGCTGATAAAATCAACAGTGCCGGCGATCCGCGTCGACAATCCCTCGGTCGGGAAACGGTTGATCTCGTGGATGCCAGACGTACCCGACGAAAGCGCTGCCCAGTTGTCGCTAAGACCCTGACCGAGCGAGGTGATGATACCCATGCCGGTCACGGCCACGATCGGGCGGCCGAGGTGATCCCTGTAAGCGGAAGCTGTCATATCTTTCACTCCTCACGCATTTGCGGAAAGGACGGCGACGCCCTCGCCGCGCTGGTGTCCGACCGCGGTCACGACGGCGGCGGTGGCGCCTGCCCGCATCGGCGCCTCACGGGCGGCATCGAAGGGCGGAACCTTGGCCTTGCCGTCGACGGCAAGTGCTGCAAGCGCCAGACCCAGCGTGAACTGCGTCTCGATCGTATGGCCGGTGACGCCGCCAAAGCCGCGGATGGCGGCACCCGGCAGCTGGTGTTCGAGCACCGCCCGCTCGCGGGCGGCAAGGTCGTGCATGCCGGTCGAGCCGGAAAAGATGGCCGTGCTTTCGGCGGCAAGCTCGGCGGCCGGTGCTAAAAGCCGCTCCAGCCGGATCTCGAGATTGCCGGCATTGCGGTTGCCGCGGTCGCCCTCGACCGCGTCGATGACGGCATAGATATGAGCGCCGCGCGCTTCCGCATGCTGGCGCGATTCGAGCACCAGGAAGGCGCCTGCCGAACCGGTGATCATGCCGCCGCCGTCGCTCTGTCTGCGTGACCACAGCGGCACCCAGTCGCCGCGCGCATGGGCGCCGATCGCTTCGGTGAGCAGGATCATATCAGGCCGCTCGGCCGCAAAGGCGCCGCCAACCAGCGCATGCGAGGATTCGCCTGATTTGATACGGTAGAAGGCGGTCTCGACGGCTGAAATGCCGGCCGCTTCCTCGCCCATGAAGGTGCGCGACGAGCCGGTCACCTTGTGCACGATCGAAATATTGCCAGCGAGCAGGTTGGAAAGCTGGGCGAGGAACAGCGTCGGCCTCAGTTCCGTCGTCAGCTTCTCGTTCAGCAGCAATTCGCGATCGTTGCGCTTCAGCGCCTCGTCGACGATCAGCGTATCGACATTGATGTCGCGTTCGCCGCCGCCGGCCGCTACGATCATGTCCATCGTGCCACAGGCCTCGAGATTGTCTTTGAAGCCGGCATCGTCGAGTGCCAAGCCTGCGGCGAAGACGCCGATGCGCTGCCAGTTCTCCATCTGGCGCTGGTCGCCACGCTTGGCGATCTGCTGCGACCAGTCGATTTCGGGCAGCGGATGCACCGGATAGGGCTTGAACTTCTCAGTCTCGACGATCGCTTTCGGAGCTGTGTCGGCCTGGAGAAGCGCGATATGCGCATCCTTGCCGACGCCCTGACAGGTGACGATGCCGATGCCCGAGATGACGACGTCGTTTGCAGCCTTGCTCATCCAATCACTCCCTGCGCCGCGATCGCTTCGAGAAGCCCGATCTCGCCGGCACGTTTCTTCACGATATCGCCAAGCGGCACCTCGGAAAACGGCATGGTGCGAAGCTTCAGCTGCGCATCGCAGACCTTCTTGCCGGCGCTGGTGATTTTAGCCTTGGTGACCGCGAAACCCGAACCGTCGTGCTCGAGCACCGCCTCGATGTCGAGCACGGCTTCCGGCTCGACGAAGGTGCGCATTTTGGCGCCGTCGACCGACATCAGGAAGGGCATGGCGGCAAAATTGGTGACGGCAAGCACCAGCATGCCGGAGGCCTGCGCCATGGTCTCGATCAAAAGCACGCCGGGAACGAGCGGCATGCCGGGAAAATGACCCTCGAAGACGGGGCTCTTGGCCGGCACGACGGATCGCGCCGTCAGCGTGCCCTTCTTCAGGTCCACCGCTTCGACGCGGTCAATCATCTGGAAATATTCCAGCAGCATTCGGATCCTCCGGCCCGACAGGCCAGAACCGCCCGCCGGTGACGCCTAAAGCGCGTCTGGTTCGCACTTTAGGTCTTTGTTTTTATGCATGCCGTTGTCCCAAAACCGCTGCGCACTTTTGGGCGGCATGCACTAGTTAGGAACGAAACCGCCCGGCCACCATAGTCAGGCGGCAGGGCGGTCAAAAAAGATTGATGTTTCGCTTAGGCCTTGGCTGCTTTGAGCTCGTCGATCTTGGCGCAGAGATTCTTCAGCACGAAATATTCTTCGGTGGAAACCTTGCCCTCGTTGACTTCCTGCGTCCACTTTTCGAGCGGAATCTTGATGCCGAATTCCTTGTCGATCGCAAAGACGATATCGAGGAAATCGAGGCTATCGATACCGAGGTCGTCGATCGTATGGCTCTCCGGCGTGATCGTCGCGCGGTCGATCTCGCTGGTTTCTGCAATAATGTCGGCAACTTTATCGAATGTAGCGGTCACGCGCTGTACCTCATGAAATGACGATTTAAATCCCCTCATAGGCAAATCCATTTCAAAAGCCAATGCTTTCGTCCGGGCGTTGCGGCAATTTGCCGGTCGGGTGTTGCCTAAACAGCAATGGAATGCAGGCCGTTGCCGTCACCCGAGGCGGGGCGATGCCGCTGCGGCCTTTGCGCCGGCGGCGCAAACAAGCCATCCGAATCGTACGGCATCGCCTCGGCGCGAACGCCCTCCCCGGCTGGAGCAGCAAGCACGGACACTTGATCTGGATCAAATCGCAAGCCTAGCGAATTTGATAATCATCAAGCGGAGCGGGAAGAAATCGGGATAGCCGAACCCGCAATCGCGGCGTAATCGTCTCGGAAGAGCCAGCCACGCCCGGCATGTTGGCCAAGCCCGGGCATGCCGGCTGCATCAGGATTTCGAAGGGATCAGGAGATGGACGTCGCACGCAGTGAGGTTTCCGAGGCCGGCACGCCTGTCGCTTGCCGTTCCTGCCAGGCACGGCACGGCGTCGTCTGCGGCGCCTTGTCGAGCAGCCAGCTGCGGGAGCTCGGCCGTCATTCGCTGCGCCGCAAGGTCGATGCCGGTTCAGAGATCGTCGCTCAGGGGTCGGAAAGCTCTTTCTATTCGAACATCATGCGCGGGGTGGTGAAGCTCTGCAAGGTGATGCCGGACGGTCGCCAGCAGATCGTCGGCCTGCAATTCGCCCCCGATTTCGTCGGCAGACCCTTCATGCGCGAAAGCACGCTGTCGGCCGAGGCTGCGACCGATGCGGAGATCTGCGTCTTCCCCCGCAACCTGCTCGACCGCATGATATTGGAGACGCCGGAATTGCAGCGCAGCCTGCACGATCAGGCGCTGAAGGAGCTCGATGCCGCGCGCGAATGGATGCTGACGCTCGGCCGACGCACCGCCGAGGAGAAGGTCGCAAGCCTGCTCCACCTCATCGCCACGCACGCCGAGCCGCAAACGGCCAACAGCACCGCCTTCGACCTGCCGCTATCGCGCGCCGAGATCGCCGATTTTCTCGGGCTGACGATCGAGACGGTCAGCCGCCAGATGACCCGGCTGCGCAAGAGCGGCGTCATCCGCATCGAGAACATCCGACATATCGTCGTCCCCGATATGGATGAGCTGGAAAAGAAAATCAGCGCGTAATCACCACACGGGTGTTGGCAAGGCCGGCCTGGCGCGCCAGCGAGAAGAACTCTGCCGCATTGTCGGGATGCAGGCGGACGCAGCCATGCGATGCCGGCCGACCGAGGCGCTTCAGGTCGAAGGTGGCGTGAACGGCGTAACCGCCGTTGAAGAATACGGCATAGGGCATCGGCGCATTGTCGTATTTCCGGGAGCGGTGGTCGCGTGACAGCCACTTGGCGCTCCACGAACCGGTCGGCGTGACATAGCCGTTGCGCGCGGTCGAAACCTTCCAGCGATACTTGACGAAGCCGTTCTCGGTGACGGTCATCGTCTGCTTGCCGATGCTGATATTGGCGACCAGCGTCGCCGCCTCGGCGGCAACGGGAGAAAACTGCAGCAATAAACTTGCGGCCGCGGCCGCTAAAATCGTCTTCATGATAACCCCTCTTCGCACCCGCGCAGTTTAATTGCGCCCTCACGACAGAGAGACTACGGCAATACTTTCTATATTGCTTTAATCCGAATGGTAATCACAATTTTAACACGTTTAAGCAGTGAGCGACTCATCTACTGGAGCTTGCGCCCAGCCGCAGGCCGGTTGAGGCGTTGATAGGCCTTGTTCATCTTCTCGCGGATGGAAGCCATCGTGCCGAGATTGTGACCGCAGGCGGCACAGGTGATGATATCCGTCTCGCGGATCTCGGCCCGCTCGAACTTCATCTTGGTGCTCTTGCACTTCGGGCACGGTAATTCAACCTGAACTGTCATCGCTCTGCTTCCGGTCTGTGAGATATGAGGCGCTTCGCATAAACGTTTGAGGCGGGACTGTCCACTGGGCCGTGGCAGTCTACAAAAAACACAGAAACAACCCGAAGATCAGGCCGGTCAGCACCATGCAGCTGGCATAAAACACCGACACGCCGTCCTCGATATCGCCGGCGGTGGCGATGTCGCGGCCGGCGTTGTTGATCATCGGCTCCGTCACGACGACACCGCCGTAGATGCGCGGGCCGGCGAGCTGGACGTTGAGAGCGCCGGCCATGGCGGCCTCCGGCCGGCCGGAATTCGGCGAGCGGTGCAGGCCGCCGTCGCGCATTGCCACCCGGATCGCCTCGCGGCAGGGGCTCATGCCGCGCCTTATCCAGGCGCCGGCGGCGATCAGCAAGATGGAGAGACGCGCGGCCGGCCAGTTGACGATATCGTCGAGCCGGGCCGCGGCCCAGCCGAAATCGATGTATTTTTCCGACCTGTGGCCGATCATCGAATCCGCCGTGTTCAGCATCTTGTAGGCGAGCAGGCCCGGCAGGCCGAAGACGGCATAGCAGAGGGCCGGCGCCACGACGCCGTCGGAGAAATTTTCCGCAAGGCTTTCGATCGCCGCGCGGCAGACGGCCGGCTCGTCGAGCGTCTCTGGATCGCGCCCGACGATGCGGGAGACGGCGTTCCGGCCGCCGGCCAGCCCCTCGCGGCGCAAGGCCGCGGCGACATCAGTGACATGATCGGCAAGGCTCTTCTGCGCCAGGAAGATCGCCACCAGACCGGCCTCCAGCACGAGGCCGGCAAGGCCGAAGAGCGCGAAGAACCGGTCGAACACGAGGCCTGCGGCGATCGACAGCAGAAGCAGCGCCACGATCGCCGCGACGCCATTCATCCGGCGCTGAGAGCCCGTGAGACTTGAGGGATTGAGCTGCTGATCGGCGTAAGAGATCGCCGCGCCGAAGATGACGACAGGATGCGGCATGCGCGACCACAGCCATTGCGGATCGCCGGCGATCCGGTCGAGCAGCAGCGCCAGAAGCAGCACGAGGAGGTTTTCGTCGATCGTCATCGTTCAAATCCCTGAAGGGCTTCGCCAAGCCGCCTGTCTGCCGCCGGATCCGGCGTCAGGCCGAAACGCAGCCAATCCGGCGCATAATCGAACTTGCGGACGAGAATATGATGCCGGCAAAGATGCGTGTAAATGTCGCTCACCCTGCTATCGGCGACAAGGGTGAACAACGCGGTCCCTCCCCTGATCCGCAATCCGGCCGCGGTCAGCGTCGCCTGCAGGGCGGCACTGCGTTCATCGAGACAGTGGCGGATCGCGGAGACGTCGGACCGCAGCAGTGAGGCGGCCAGCGAAAGCGCCGGGCCTGAGACCGCCCAGGGGCCGAGCCAGTTCTCGAAACGGGCGAGAAAATCCTCGCGCGCAATCGCAAAACCGAGCCGCAAGCCGGCAAGCCCGAAAAACTTTCCGAAGGAACGGAAGATGATCAGGTTGGGAAGCTCTTGCGCGCGGGCAGCGAGGCTCAGCGCCGGCTCGGTATCCCCGAAGGCTTCGTCGACGACGAGAATCCCGCCTGCAGCCGTCATCCTGTCGTGCAGGGCAATCAGCATTTCCGCTGGCCAGACCCTGCCGTCCGGATTGTTGGGATTGACGACGACAGCCAGCCGATGCTCCGCCCCGATTTCGGCGACATCGCCGACCGCATCGACGGCAAAACCGGCCGACGTAAAAGCGCGCGCATATTCGCCATAGGTCGGCGATATCACGGCAACCCTGTTGTCCGTCACGGCAATCCTATTGTCCGTGACTGCGACTTTGTCGTCCGTCACGGCGCCCTGCCTTTCCTGCCAAAGCAGGCGCGGCAGAAGCTGGATCACCGATTGTGTTCCCGGCACCGGCAGCGGCAGGATCTCGCCGCTGCGGTAATGAGCGCGGGCCGCACGTCTTGCCTCGTCGACGAGATGACTGTCCGGCAGCCGGTGCCATGTCCTTGGCGGAATGTCAGGCAGGGCGACGGGGCAAGGATTGATGCCAGTGGATAGGTCGAGCCAGTCTTCCGGCCTGCCGCCGAAGGCGGCGGCAGCGGCGGTGATGCCGCCGCCATGGGCGATGGGCGCGTTCATGCGGCCGCTCTCGCAAGATCGATCAGGTGCATGTAGGATCCAGCCACCTGGCCGCGCCGCAGCCCGACGGCACCGAGATCGGTTCCCAGCGCATCCTGCGCTGCAAACAGCCGCTTTCCCTCGCCCTCGGAGACAACGGTGGAATAGTGGAATTCATGCGCCGTCATCGTCCGCGCGAAGAAAGCGCCGTCGAGCGGCGTCACACGGCGATAGCCGAGATGGCGCCGGCGCTCGGCATAGCTGGTGACGACAGGCAGCAGCCCAAGCATTTCGTGGCGCTTGCCCGCCGCATCGATCAACCCATCGCCCAGCACCATGTAGCCGCCGCACTCGCCATAGATCCGGATGCCGCGTGCCGCCGCGTCGAGCATGCCGGCGCGGAAATTCTGCGCTTGCGAGAGCCGCCCCGCATGCAGCTCGGGATAACCGCCCGGCAGATAGATCGCATCGGCGTCGCCGGCCGGCGCCTCGTCGGCGAGCGGCGAGAAGAAGGAAATATCCGCGCCGCGGCGGCGCCACCCCAGCAGCATATGTTCGTAGGAAAAGGCGAAGGCGATATCGCGCGCCACGGCGATCCGGGCGCCGATCGGCATCAGCCGATCGATATTGGCGGCCGACGGCCGGTTGAGCCCCTGCCTTGCAATGCGCAGCAGGAATTCGAAATTGCATTCCTCGGCAACGGCGTCCGCCGCATGATCGATGAAATTCTCAAGCGTCGCGTGCTCGCCGGCCTGGACGAGACCGAGATGGCGTTCCGGCAGGGAAAGCGCCTTGTCGCTGCCGATCACGGCGACAACAGGCATGCGGATCGCTTCGAGCGCCTGGCGCAGCATCGCCTCGTGCCGCTCGCTGCCGACCTTGTTGAGGATGACACCGGCGACGCGGACATCGGCGCGGAAGCCGGCAAAGCCCGATACCAGCGGCGCTACCGATTGCGACATGCGCGAGGCGTCGACGACGAGCACGACGGAAAGGCCGAGCTGGGCGGCAAGATCGGCCGCAGTTCCCTTTCCGTCGGCCGCTCCGTCGAACAGACCCATCATCGCCTCGATGACCAGGATGCGGTCGCCGGAGCGGTGAAGGGCTGAATTGGCCGAGATCAGTTCCGGGCGCATCGCCCAGGGATCGAAATTCAGGCAAGGCGTGCCGCTCGCTGCCGCATGGAAGGCGGGATCGATGTAATCAGGGCCGGCCTTGCCGGGCGCGACCGCGATGCCGCGTCGGCGCAACGCCCTCAGCAGCCCGAGCGTCACCGTCGTCTTGCCGGCGCCGGAGGAAGGGGCTGCGATCAGGAGGCCGCTCATATCACCACCTTGCCGGAGCGGCGGAACGGATCGGGCTGCAGACGCCGGCCGGCGAGCGCGCCGAGCCAGTCGAGCGAGGCCCGGAGCCGCACCACTTCGCCGACGACGACCACGGCCGGCGGTTCGAGCCCGGTGGCGGCGATGGCTTCGGGCGCCTCCCCCAGCGTCGTTTCCAGCACCTGCTGCCGGCCGGTGGCGGCATTGCAGACAAAGGCGACCGGTTCGGTCGGCGGCCGGCCGGCGGCGATGAGATTGGCGCTGATCTCGGCGATATGTTTCATCGCCATATACATGACGATTACGGGCGAGCCCCGGCCGATCGCATCCCAGTCGATTCTATCGGGCACGATGCCGGAGGAATCGTGGCCGGTGAGGAAGGTGACGGCGTGGTTGATGTCGCGATGCGTCACCGGAATGCCGGCATAAGCGAGCCCGCCAATGCCGGCGGTGATGCCGGGCACGATGCGGAAGGGGATATTGTGCTCGACCAGCGTCAGCGCTTCCTCACCGCCGCGGCCGAAGACGAAAGGATCGCCGCCTTTCAGCCGCAGCACCCGCTTGCCGGCGCGCGCCAGCTCCACCAGCCGCAGCGAAATGTCGCGCTGTTTTGCCGAAGGCTTGCCGCCGCGTTTACCCGCATATTCCACCACCGCTTCCGGCCGCGCCAGCGCCAGGCATTCCTCGTTGACCAGCGCGTCGTGTACGATGACGTCGGCTTGGGAAAGCCCCTTGGCGGCAAGCAGGGTCAGGAGGCCTGGATCGCCGGGACCGGCGCCAACGAGCCAGACGCTGCCCGGCTCCAGCGCCGGAAGATGGGAGAGTTGGCTATTCAGCATTTTGTTGATCTAGGCCCCGGAAAGGCCAAGGTCAACGCCGCGCGCCCCGCCTCACTTGAAGTTGCTGAGATGACCGTGACTCACTTTGCGAGGAAGCGGATTCGAATTCTCGAAAAACCCGAATAACAATATGAATATATTATCATATGGTCGCGAAGGCCGGCCGCGATGCAGCCGGCCTCCCGAGCGTCAAGCCGTAAGCAGCGTATCGCGGATGAGGTCGATGACCTTCTCCGATTCGATGCCGGTGCAGACGACCTGGCTGGGCAGGCCATCCCAGTCGCCCGGCGGGAAGCGGTGGCCGTCCGGCTTGACGATGGTCTGGCCGTCGGCAATGCCGCCGCAGACGACGCGCACTGCACCCGATATCGACGAGAACAGCTCCGGCGCCACGACATAGACCGAGGCGCAGCTGTCATGCACCATCATGCCGTCCTCGACCGCATGCTTGTAGAAATCGATGTAGGACTGCGACAGCGCGTCGAGCAGCTTCACCGCGCCGTCGCCCCTGGCTGCCATCTCGCCGAGATAGCTGCGGCTCATCGTGGTAATCGAGGTGACGTCGAGGCCGATGACGACGACCTTCCAGGGCGCGGTCATGACGATGTCGGCCGCTTCGGGATCGCCGTGGATATTGGCTTCCGCGACCGGCGAGACATTGCCCGGCACATAGAAGTTGCCGCCCATGATGACGACGTCCTTGACCAGGCTCGCAATCTCCGGATCTTCCTTCAGCGCCCGCGCCAGATTGGTCATCCGCCCGACGGCCACGAGGCGCACCTCGCCCGGATGGGCGCGGACCGTATCGATGATGAAGCGATGCGCCGGGCGTGGATCCAGCGGCAGGTCGATCGTCCCGGGCACCTCGATATCGCCGAGACCGTTCTCGCCATGCACCATGGCCGGCCATTCCCGCTCGGCGCGCGAGGGATCGATGGTGACGCCGGCGCCCTTGGCGACGGGTGCCGGAATATTCCATTCGCGCTTGAGGAAAAGCGCGTTGCGCGTCGTCGTCTCGACCGAGGCATTGCCGAAAACCGTGGTGATGCCGATCAGATCGATTTCGGGATGGCGGTGCAGGAAAAGAAGCGCCATGGCGTCGTCGACGCCCGGGTCCGTGTCATAAATGACCTTGTGCATGGAATATCCTTTATATGTAAACCGCGAACTGCCGGACGGCGCTGCGAATTGCCGCCACCATAACGCCCGTCAGGCTTTCTGCAACCCGATGCGGGCGACCGCCGCCGTCGCATGCGCGGATTTGATCTTGCCGAGCAAGAGTTCCGCATCCCGGCCAATGGCCGCCAGTGCCGCCGATTCCGCCACCCCGTGGCAGCCGACGCGGGCAAAGACGATCTCGGACGGATTTTTGAGCCGCTGCGTTTCCTCTTCCAGCCGCGGCGCATCGAAGAACAGCGCCGGCACGGCAAAATGCTCGGCAACAGCAAGGATTGCCGGCTCATGCCTGCGGCTGTCGATGGAGGCGATGGCAGCAAGCTCAGCTCCGCCGATACCCGCCGCCTCCAGCGCCGCGATGGCCAGTGCCAGCATTTCGGCCGGCGCCGTCCCGCGCTCGCAGCCGAGCCCGAGCACGTGGCGCCGTGCCGTGTCGAAGGGAATGTCGCTCATGGAAGCCGTCGAATACGCTCTGCTGTGTCTCAGAAGATGATGCCGTCGGAAAACCGCTCCTGCTTTTCGGCATCATGCTCTGGCAGCCATTGCAGCTTGGGATGGGAAATGCAACAAAGCCACCCGAAAGCCCCTTCGGAATACCGTCTTGCCTGACATTGCTCTTCATCTGCTTCTGCTGCTTTGCGCGGCGGCCTTCTTTGCCGGTTTCGTCGATTCGATTGCCGGCGGCGGCGGCCTCATCACCGTTCCCGCCATGCTGATCGCAGGCATTCCGCCGCTGCAGACGCTCGGCACCAACAAGGTGCAGTCGATCTTCGGCGCAGCTTCGGCAACGCTCGCCTATGCCCGCAAGGGCCATGTGCAGCTTCACGAACAGCTGCCGATGGCGCTGATGGCGGTCATGGGCGGAGCGCTCGGCGCTGCCCTTGCCACGATCGTGCCCGGACAGGTGCTGCAGGCGATCATGCCGGTGCTGCTGCTGTCGATCGCGATCTTCTTTGCCGTCAAGCCGAACCTCAACGACGTCGACACCCATCGCCGCATCACGCCCTTCGCCTTCGGCCTGACGCTGGTGCCGGCCATCGGCTTCTATGACGGGGTCTTCGGCCCCGGCACCGGTTCCTTCTTCATGCTCGCCTTCGTCACGCTCGCCGGCTTCGGCGTGCTGAAGGCAACCGCCCACACCAAGCTTCTCAATCTCGGCTCGAATTTCGGCGCGCTGATCGTCTTCGCAAGTTTCGGCGCGATCCTCTGGAAGATCGGCCTGTTGATGGGGGTCTGCCAGTTCCTCGGCGCGCAGCTCGGTTCGCGGCTTGCCATGCGGATCGGCTCGAAGCTGATCAAGCCGCTCCTCGTCATCGTCTGCGTCGCCCTTGCGGTCAAGCTGCTCGCCGACCCGGCAAATCCGCTGCGCGTCTGGCTCGGCGTCTAGCCGCCGAACCTCATCTCGTCCATCGCCGTCAAACGCCTCAGAACTCCACCCCCGGCTGACCCTTGATGCCGGAACGGAAGGGATGTTTGACCAGCTCCATCTCGGTCACCAGATCGGCGATCTCGATCAGTTCCTCCTTGGCGTTGCGCCCGGTCAGCACGACATGCGTCATGGCGGGCTTCTCGCTCTTCAGGAAGGCGATGACCTCGTTGATATCGAGGTAATCGTAGCGCAGCGCGATGTTGATTTCGTCGAGCAGCACCATGGAATTGCGCTCGTCGCGGATCAGCTCCTTGGCTTTCTCCCAGGCGGCCGAAGCCGCGGCAACGTCGCGGGCGCGGTCCTGCGTTTCCCAGGTAAAACCCTCGCCCATCGTGTGGAACTGGCAGAGATCGGAGAAATGAGTCTCGATCAGGTCGCGCTCGCCGGTCCACATCGCGCCCTTGATGAACTGCACGACGGCGGACGGTTTGCCATGAGCGATGTGGCGGAAGATCATGCCGAAGGCGGCGGATGACTTGCCCTTGCCCTTGCCGGTATGGACGATGATCAGCCCCTTGCCATCGGTCTTGGTCGCCATGATCTTGTCGCGCGCGGCCTTCTTCTTCGCCATTTTCTCGGCATGGCGCGCGTCGTCCTTGGCCGTTTCGTTGTCCGGGATCTCGTCACTCATCGATTCACCTCATTCTGTGATTTGGCCAAGTCGAACCGGGCCGAATTGCTGCGCGGCGTCCAGAGGCTGCGGTCGATCGCCTCACACAGCCGCGCTGTCATCTCGTCGAATGCCGCCGGATTCTTCTCCACCATGAAATCGCGCACAGCGGGATCGGTGACGAAAGCCTGGTAGACCGCCTCGAAATGATGGGCGCCGACCGCGCCCGTCGTCGCCGCGAAAGCGAAGAGATAATCGACGGTGGCGGCGATCTCGGCCGCGCCCTTATAGCCGTGGCGCATGACGCCCGATATCCATTTCGGATTGACGACGCGCCCGCGCACGACGCGGCCGATCTCCTCCTCCAGCGAACGGATCACCGGCTTTTCCGGCCTCGAATGATCATTGTGATAGATCGAGGGACGCGCGCCGGCCAGCTGTTCGGCCGCCGCCGCCATGCCACCCTCGAACTGGTAATAGTCGTCGCTGTCGAGCAGGTCGTGCTCGCGATTGTCCTGGTTCTGAACGACGGCCTGCACCGAGCGCAGCCGCTCCTCGAACAGGCCGCGTTCGGCCTTGCCCTCCTCGCCGGCGCCATAGGCATAACTTCCCCAGACGAGATAGGCTTCGGCGAGATCGGCGCGCCGCTCCCAGCCCTTTTCGTCGATCAGCGCCTGCAATCCGGCACCATAAGCGCCGGGCTTCGAGCCGAAGACCCGGTAGCCGGCCCGGCGTTTCGCCGAGGCGGCGTCGAGGCCGGCGGCCGCAAGTCTTGCCGCTTCGCCGCGCATACGGGCTGCGATCGGATTGTCGGCCTCGTCCTCGTCAAGCGCGCCGACAGCGCGGATCGCTTTGTCGAACAAGGCGATCTGCTCGGGAAAAGCGTCGCGGAAGAAGCCGGAGATTCTGAGCGTGACATCGACGCGCGGCCGCCCGAGCACGGCCTGCGGTATGATCTCATAGCCGGTGACGCGGCGCGAACTCATATCCCAGAGCGGCTTGACGCCGATCAGCGCCAGCGCCTGGGCGATATCGTCGCCGCCGGTGCGCATGTTCGACGTGCCCCAGGCCGTCAGCCCGAAGGTATCGGGCCATTCGCCGTGATCCTGCACATAGCGGCGCACCAGCAGCTCGGCGGATTTTTTGCCGAGTTCGTAAGCGGCCGGCGTCGGCACCGCGCGGCTGTCGACCGAATAAAAATTGCGGCCCGTGGGCAAGACATCGGGCCGCCCGCGCGTCGGCGCACCGGAGGGGCCAGGGGCCACGAAACGGCCGTCGAGGCCGGCAAGCAGGCCGGATATCTCCGCCGGACCGCAGGCGAGGATCGAAGGTTTGAGACGGGTCTCGATCTCGGAAAGCACAGCTCTGGTTTGGGACCAGAGGGTTGGGCATTCCATCTCACCGGCAACGATTTTCGCCGCCAGCAGCTCGATGCGCTCGACAGTGTCTCCGTTGGTGCGCCAGGGGGCGTCGAGGAGGTCTGCGAGGATGGCGGGACGTGGGCCGGTCCAGAGAGCGGCCATGTCGCAGTCGAGAGGGTCGAACGTGGAGTTACCCCCCTCTGTCCTGCCGGACATCTCCCCCACAAGGGGGGAGATCGGCAAGGGGCTAGCCCGCACGCCAACCTCTATTGTTTGGGGAAGCCAGCGCCCCGATTCAATCTCCCCCCTTGTGGGGGAGATGTCCGGCAGGACAGAGGGGGATGCCACAGGCACACCGCCCTCACCCACATCCCCCGCAATCGCCCGCTGCAAACTCGTATCCCCGCCCTCGCCAAGTCCGCGCGGCACCCGCGCCAACGCCACCGTCAAATCCGTCAGCAGCCGCCCCTGCGGCGAAACCCCAAACACATGCAGTCCGTCGCGGATCTGCATTTCCTTGAGGTCGCAGAGATAGGCGTCGAGCTTCTTCAGCGCTTCGCCTTCGCTTTCGCCGCTGACGATGCCGGCATCCCGGTCGAGGCCGATATCGGTGACGAGATCGAGGATCTGCCGGCTGAGCAGGCGGATGCGGCGGGGGTCGCCGCCGGATGCCTCGTAATATTCGTCGACCAGCGCTTCCAGGTCCTTGAGCGGCCCGTAGCTCTCGGCCCGCGTCAAAGGCGGGGTCAGGTGATCGATGATAACGGCGGCCGTCCGGCGCTTGGCCTGCGTGCCCTCGCCCGGATCGTTGACGATGAAGGGATAAAGATGCGGCAGCGGCCCGAGGATCGCCTCGGGATAACACGCATCCGACAGCGCCAGCGCCTTGCCCGGCAGCCATTCGAGATTGCCGTGTTTGCCCATGTGAATGACGGCGTCGGCACCGAACTCGCGCCGCAGGAAAGCATAGAAGGCAAGATAACCGTGCGGCGGCACGAGATCCGGCGAATGATAGCTCTCCTTCGGATCGATATTATAACCGCGCGCCGGCTGAATGCCGACGAGGACGCCGCCGAAGCGGGCGAAAGGCAGAGCGAAGACGCCCTCGCGAAAATACGGATCGTTCTCGGGATCGCCCCAACGGCCCCTCACCTCATCCTGGATCTTGTTGGGAAGAGACGCCAGGAAGCTGCTGTAACGACTCAGGGATAGCGTCTCGCGGACGACCCGGCCGTCATGCCCCGAATTTGTCGGCCCCTCCATCAGATGCCGGATCAGCGCGTCGCCGTCGGCTGGAATATCGGCGAGCGGATAACCCGCGGCCGCCATCGCCCGAAGCACCTCGACGCTGCCGGCCGGCGTATCGAGGCCGACCCCGTTACCGAGCCGGCCGTCGCGGTTCGGATAGTTCGCCATGATAAGAGCGATGCGCCGGTCGCGTGCCAGGGTGCCGCGCAGCCGTGCCCAATTGGCGGCGAGTTCCGCCGTATAGCGCACCCGGCCGGCATCTGGTTCGCTGGCGACGATGTTGGTCTCGACAGCCGCATCGTAACGCGCTGCCGTCTTGAAGGAGACCGCCCGCGCCAGCACCCGGCCGTCGACTTCGGGCAGCGCCACGTTCATGCCGAGATCCCGCGCCGAGAGGCCTTGCGAGGAGACAGCCCATGCCTCCCGCGACGAGGCGGACAGGATGGCCTGCAGCACCACCGCCCCGTTCGCCTCCAGCACCGTCGGCTGCCGGTCGGCGCCCGGTGCGGAGACGGCAAAGCCGGTCGTGTTGATCACGACATCGGGTTTCAGCGCTGAAAACACGCTTTCGAGAATGCCGGTCGAGACGGGATCCTTGAGGCTATAGGCAAAGACCGGCAGCGGCCGGAGACCCTGCGCCTGCAAGGCGTCGATCAGCGCCTCGATCGGCTTGGTCTCGCCGCTCTGCACGAGGGCGCGGTAGAAGCTGATCGCGATTGTCGGGGGTTCAAATCGCTCCTCCGCTACCATACCCCCCTCTGTCCTGCCGGACATCTCCCCCACAAGGGGGGAGATCGGGGATGAGAGGCCTCGCGCCATCTCTTCAGCCGAAAGTGCGGCATCCTTATGCGTTGCTTTGGTTCGAAGCCCAAGCGACTTGCCGATCTCCCCCCCTGTGGGGGAGATGTCCGGCAGGACAGAGGGGGGTATCCCACGCTCGACGGACGAAGGTCGCGTAACATGCGAACCGACAACCCGCCGCCACTCTTCGACCCCGATCAGACCCCGCCCCGGCCACCAGATGCCGGCTTTCATCAAGGGCACGGCCGGCGCCGGCTTCTCCGCACCGGATAGCATTGCCGCAGCATAATCGAGAAAGGCGCGCGTATTGGCATCGCCGCCCTCGATCAGATAGGCCCAGAGCCCATCGAGATCGTCGGCTGCGATGTTCGAGAAGGGCGCCAGCCCTGCATCCGGCCTGGCATCACCCGGCAGCACCGCAATCAGCATGCCATTGCGGGCCGCACAAGCATGCAGCGCCTCCAGCGCATAGCGGAAATAGCTGGCGCCGCCGAGCGCACGGACGATGATGAGCCTGGCGTGCCGCGCCGTGCGTTCGACATAGGTATCGATCGACATCGGATGCTTGAGGCTCATCAGGCTGGCGAGCCGCAGCGAATGCGGTCCACCACGCGCTTGATGGGCGGCCGCGATCGCCGCAAGCTCGCTGTCGGCCGCCGACAGGAACAGGATATCGCCCGGCGTCTGCCCGAGGTCGATCGCCTCATCGCCGTCGCTGATCGTTCCCTGTTGGGCCAGAAGCAGATGCATGGGGTTACGCCAGCGCCTCGATCGCCGCCCTCACCGCGCCCTGATCCATCTCATGAAGGCCGATGACGACCAGACGCGTGGCGCGCTTTTCACCAGGCGTCCAGGCGCGGTCGAAATAGTGGTCGATGCGGCTGCCGACGGCCTGAAGCTGCAGGCGCATCGGCTTGCCCGAAACGTCGACGAAGCCCTTGAGGCGCAGCACGTCATGGGCTGATATGATCGCCTTCAGCTTTTCAACGAAGCCGGCAATATCGGCGACCGCTCCGAGGTCCACGACGAAGCTGTCGAATTCGTCGTGATCGTGCGCCACACCGTCCTCATGCTCAAGCTCGTGGTGCGACTTGCGGTTGGCGATATCGTCCTCCGTGCCGATTCCGAGACCGAGCAGGATGCCGGCCGGCACCTCGCCATTCCTCGCCTCGATCATCGCAGGCTTGCGCACTGTGCGAGAGGCGACCTCGTCGCGCACCCTGATAAGACCAGCCCCATCGATCAGGTCGGTCTTATTGAGCACGATCAGATCGGCGCAGGTCAGCTGATCCTCGAACAGCTCTTCGATCGGGCTCTCGTGATCGAGCGATTCATCCTCACTGCGCGCCGCCTCGACAGCATCGTGATCGTCGGCGAAACGGCCGGCGGCAACTGCGGCGCTGTCGACTACGGTGACGACACCGTCGACGGTCACCTGAGTGCGAATGTCAGGCCAGTTGAAAGCCGCGACCAGCGGCTGCGGCAAAGCAAGGCCCGAGGTTTCGATGACGATATGGTCGGGGCGCTGGTCGCGCTCCAGCAGCTTCGTCATCGTCGGAATGAAGTCGTCGGCGACCGTGCAGCAGATGCAGCCATTGGTCAGCTCGATGATGTCGTCCTCAGTGCAATTCTCCGCGCCGCAGCCCTTCAGCACATCGCCGTCGACGCCGAGATCGCCGAATTCGTTGATGATGAGCGCGATCTTCTTGCCGCCCGCGTTTGTGAGCAGGTTGCGGATCATCGTCGTCTTGCCGGCGCCGAGGAAGCCGGTGATGACGGTTGCGGGAATCTTCTGCTGGTTCATGGATTTAACCCTTCATTTTCAGCGGCAGGCCTGCCGCGATGAAATAGACTTCGGCGGCCTTCGCCGCGATCATCTGGTGGAGACGGCCGGCATGATCGCGAAAATCCCGCGCCATGCGATTGTCGGGCACGATGCCGAGGCCGACCTCGTTGGAAACGAAAACGAGCCGCGCCTTCGCGTCAGGCAGGAAATCAGCGAGCGCCGTAAACTCCGCGGTCATATCCCGCTCCTCCATCATCAGATTGGTGACCCAGAGCGTCAGGCAGTCGATCAGCACCACACGGCCCTCGCCGTCGATGGCGGCGAGCTTGCCGACAAGATCGAGCGGCTCCTCATGCGTGGTCCAGGACGGACCGCGATCGGCCCGGTGCTGGGCGATGCGCGCCTGCATTTCCTCGTCCCACGCCCGGCCGGTCGCGAGGTAGTGACGATCGAGGCCGGTCGGCACGACAAGAGATTCGGCAAAGCGGGATTTGCCGGAGCGTGCGCCGCCGAGGATAAAGGTGGTGTTGGTGGAAGCGATCGTCATACGCAAGCGCTCCCGCTAGAGAGGGCGCGGCGGTGCCACATCCCTCTTCTCCCCCGCGGGGAGAAGGTGCCGGCAGGCGGTTGAGGGGGTGAGCGGCGAAGCCGCGAATGCACTGAGCACAAGCGAAGGGCAAAATGACGGAGGCGCCGTGCGGCCCCCGCATCCGACCCTTCGGGCCACCTTCTCCCCGCGAGGGAGAAGGGGAAATCCATACGCACAGCACCAAGCCGCGCCGAATTCATTCGTTCAGCCAAAACAACCTCCGTGCTGGCAGTGGGTCTCTTGCCCAGGGTTGGGCTTCTCGCCCGGCACGAATGGCAGGTCTCCTGGCTCGCGGTTGTCGGCCGCGATCGGGGCGGACCGGAATCCGGTCGCCCATGATCGTGCCAGCGGATCTGCCTCGCCTTCCCGGCTGCATCGGTGAAGAGGTGGACGATTCGTAGAAATAGAGGCGTCCGACCCCGGTTGATCACCATGCATGTCCAGTGGCTTTTCCGGCATGTCGCCCGTCCCGCCCGCCTGCACCATTGCAGACTGTCGGCCGGAAGAGCTGGATGCCGGATGGAAGACCCTGACCGCTCTACAGTCGCGGGGTCGGCTGTGATGAAGGCGCCCGGTGTGGGTCCGCCCCGTCACATTCCCTTTTCATCCGGAAAGGCGTAACACCGATCCGGAACCATCCGTTATTCCAAAGATGGTTAGGCAAGCTCAGGGGTGAAGTCAACCGGCCGATATGGCCGGGAATGGCCAGCCAGGCGACGCAACGCTCGCAAGACGACTTACTCTACCTAAAACATCGTCATTTATCAGATACTTACGTCATAAATATTTGATCGTCGCGCCAGCTTTTCGCCGCAATTACATCGCAAGCGGTCTGCGCCATCGCCCTTGACCGGGCCTCTTCCTGCCTAGTTGTCTTGCCATGCTTATGAAATTGGATCGGCGCCGGTTCCGGGCGCTGCGAGTTTTCTTCGATCCGGGGCGGCTGCGGGCGCTGACGCGACGCAGCGAAGTCGGCCTGTCGCTGGCGGGCGCCGTCGTCGGCATCACCTCCGGGCTTGCCGTCACCGGCATGAGCTTCGTCTCCAATGAACTGCATCAGCTGGTCTTCGGCATACCAGACAGCGAAAGGCTGAGCTCGTCTGTGATCGACGACAAGCTGCTGCTGCTGACCGCCCCCGTCATCGGCGGCATCTTGCTCGGTCTGCTTCTCTTCGTGTTGGCCAAACGCCGCAAGAAGCCGATGGTCGACCCGATCGAGGCCAATGCGCTGCATGGCGGCCGCCTGTCCTTGACCGACAGCATCATCGTCGCCGTGCAGAACCTGATCTCCAACGGCTTCGGCGCCTCCGTCGGCCTGGAGGCCGGCTATACCCAGCTTGCCGCCGGCCTCGCCTCGAAATTCGGCCTGAAGCTGCAGCTTCGCCGCTCGGATCTGCGTATCCTCGTCGGCTGCGGCGCAGCCGGCGCCATCGCCGCCGCCTTCAACGCGCCGCTGACCGGCGCCTTCTATGCCTTCGAGCTGATCATCGGCACCTATACGATCGTGTCGCTGACCCCCGTGGTCGTCTCGGCCCTCGTTTCCACCCTGATCGCAAGGCTGCTCACCGACGGCGATTTCACCATCGATATCGGCAGCTTCGGCGCTGTCATGCCGGCCGATTATATCCCGGCAATACTGCTCGGCGTCTTCTGCGCCGGCGTCGGCATCCTGATCATGCAGGGCGTCTCCTTCGTCGAGGAACTCGCGCGCAAGAGCTCGATCGCCCCGCCCTTCCGCCCCGCACTCGGCGGCATCATTGTCGGGCTGCTGGCGATGATCTCGCCGCAGGTGCTTTCGGCCGGCCACGGCGCGCTGCATCTCAACCTTTCCCGCGACGTGGCCATCCCGGCGCTGATCGGCCTCTTTCTGTTGAAATCCTTGGCTTCCGCGATCTCGATCGGCTCCGGCTTCAGGGGCGGCCTGTTCTTCGCGTCGCTGTTCATGGGCGCCCTGCTCGGCAAGCTCTTCGCCTATTGCGGCCCCTATTTTGCCGATGCGACGCTAACGCCCGTCATCTATGCCGTCGTCGGCATGAGTTCGCTTGCCGTCGCCGTCATCGGCGGGCCGCTGACGATGACGTTCCTGGCGCTCGAAATCACCGGCGATTTCCCGATCACCGCGCTGGTGCTCGCCGCCGTCATCACCTCTTCGCTCGTCGTGCGCTCGACCTTCGGCTACTCCTTCGCCACATGGCGCTTCCATCTGCGCGGCGAAAGCATCCGCAGCGCCCATGACGTCGGCTGGATCCGCAACCTGACGGTGGACAAGCTGATGCGCGCCGACGTCAAGACGGCCAAGGCGGGCATCTCGCTGGAGGAATTCAAGCAGGCCTTCCCGATCGGCTCGACCCAGCGTGTCATCCTCGTCGAGGAGAGCGACAAATATGCCGGCCTCGTGCTGGTGCCGGAGATCTACGCCAACCCGACCGACGCCCAAGACGAGGGCAAGACGCTTGCCGATTTCATCCACTACCGCAATGATTTCCTGCAGCCGCAGATGAATGCCAGGCAGGCGGCGGCGATCTTCGACAAGAGTGAAAGCGAAGCACTGGCCGTCGTAAACAACCTGATCGAACGCAAGGTGATCGGCCAGCTCAGCGAAAGTTATACGCTGCGCCGCTACAGCGAAGAACTCGACCGCCGCCGCCGTGAGGTCTCGGGCGAGATCTGAACCGCTAGGAACGAGGTTCGGCGGGCTTGAAAACGTTGACCGCCTTAGAAACACCGCGCAATTCGAAGGATCCCAGACATTCGCTCTCAACCGCGCAGGTGACGGCGAAACTCTCCGACATCAGGAGATGGTGCCCGAGCGTGCCGCAGAGCTTCTCGAGCCGCGAGGCTTCGTTGACGGCGCTGCCGATCACCGTGAAGTCAAGCCTGCCGCGCGCGCCGATGTTTCCATAGAACACCTCGCCGAGATGCAGCACGACATCGACGCCGATATCCGGGCCTCGATTCTCCGTCCGCTGATGATTCAAGGCCTTGTTCGCTTCCAGAATATTCCGTGCGGAAACCAGCGCGGACATGCATGACTTTTGCGGGTCCTCGGCGTCTGTCGGAAAGATCGCCAGCACGCTGTCGCCCATGAATTTGAGAATCTCGCCGGAACTTTCCTCGACATGCCGGCCGATCAGCTCGAAATGTTCGTTCAGAAATCCGGCGATCTCACCGGGCTGGTAAACCTCGGTCAGCGCCGTGAAGTTTCTGAGGTCGGCAAGCAGGATCGCAGCATTGATGGCGCCTCCCGTTCCCCTCTGGATATCGCCCGCAAGAATGCGTGCACTCGTCTTGGCGCCAGTGTAGACGGCAAGGATATCCGCAGCGGTTTTCGAAGCCGCGATGCGGTAGCAAGCCAGCCCCAGCGCCGGGAAAAACCTGGCGACGGTCGCCAATTGATCATCGGAGAACCCACCCGGTCTGTCGCTGGTGAGCGACAGGCTGACACCGCGTAACGCAGCCTCCTTCGGGAACTCCAGCAGGCTGACCAGGTGATCCGTGCCGCCGCCAAGCGCGAATTCCGCAAGCTGCGGATAGTCGTCGACACCCTCACCTTTGGCAATGTTCCAGCGCCCTGACGTCTCGTCGCGGCCGAGCAGATAGTAGATCGGCGTCTTCTCAAAGTTCAGCACTGCCGCAGTTCCATATTCGGCGTTCTCGATGGTGGTGGCACCGCCGCGCACGAAATTGGCGGAAACGCCGCCGTACATGGGATGAATGGACGGCATCGCAATGCTGCCCCGCCAGATCGGAAAGCCATCGGCGATCAGCCGATCGCACAGCTCCCCAATGAGGTCGCCAATATGCTCGGCCTTGATTCCTTGTTCGATAAGCCACTGAATATGGTCGCTAATTTTCGAATCTCCACATGAGCCAGCGCAATCTTATGACGGCAAATCGGGCAAATGGGCGGCGGTGCCGAACCGGGCTGCCGCCCTATCAATTGATAGTCGCGCCAAGCCGATATTTCCAGCCGTGATCAACGGCAAGTCTTTTTATCCGAAGCCAACACAACGCCGGCGGGTATCATCCTCACATCCTGACCGTCATGCCGCCGTCGACGGTCAACACATGGCCGTTGACGAAGGCGGCGGCGCCGCTTGCAAGAAACAGCGCCGCGCCGGCGATCTCGTCCGGGCGTCCCCAGCGCTGGACGGGAATGCGCTGGCGCACGAAGGGCATCAATTCCTCGTTCGCGGCCATCGCGGCGTTCGTCTCGGTGGCGAACCAGCCGGGCGCAATCGCGTTGCTGGTGATGCCGTACGGGCCGAATTCGACCGCCATACCGCGCATCAGGCCGGTCAGGCCCTGCTTGGCTGCCGGATAGACGCAGTCACCGGGCATGACGACATGGCCGCTGATCGAGGTCACCGCGATCAGGCGGCCGTGATTGCGCCGCTTCATCAGCACGGCGGCGTCCCGCGAAAGCATCATCGCCGCGGCCAGATCGGTGCGCAGCAGCTCGATGATTGCGTCATCGTCGAATTCGGCCAACGGCCGTCTGTCGCGGGCGCCGACATTGTTGATCAGAATATCGAGGCGGCCGTGGCTGTGGTCGATATCGGCCATCACAGCACGCTGCGCTTCGCGGTCGGCGATATCGAAGGCGGCCGCCTCCGCCGTGCCGCCCGCGGCACGAATGATGTTTACCGCATCTTCCAGCGTCGCCGCCGTACGCCCAGTCACGATGACATGGGCGCCGGCCTCCGCAAGGGCGCGCGCCATCTCGAAGCCCAGACCACGGCCACCGCCGGTCACCAGCGCCACCTGACCTGCCAGTGAAAATCTATCCAGTACGCTCATGGTTTTCGTCGCTCTCAAAGGGCCCGTCGCGACAATTAATGGACTCAGTCAACTAATTTGACAATAGCACACCGACGGTTGATGTTACACGGGAAGCTGAGATCTGTTGACTTGCGGTATGTGAAACGGTTCCGAAATCACAGAGGGTGGAGAATGAAATCTGGATTGCTCATCACTGCTCTATCCGCGCTGCTTGCAACGGCTGTGAACGCCGCGGAGAACGAGGCCCTGCCACCTTACTTCGCGACACTTATAGCGGGAAAGGGAGGCGAGATCGAAGCATGCTACACGGCAATCCTGGCACGTGATGGGCTGGACTCCCCTGCTTGTAGTTCTACGCGATGGCTGATCTTGTTCACACAAAAGAAGGCGAAAGTTGCCGCTCGCGACTACCAAGACAAAACAGATTTCAAAGAGATTGTAAGCAAGCTCACCCAAGCAAGAAACGGAACACGGGTGCATGTTCAATCCCCTCCCCAAACGCAGCAGGTGATCGACAACATTCGGACCGTTGTTGGCGTAGCTCGATCCGAGCTCAAGGATGATCGAGTATCGCACTGCTTAGCAGATATCAGATATAAAAATGATCCATCAAGCTTATACTGTGATTATGCGCTTGCAGTTATCAATCTTACTCTTTCCGCACTCACCGAGACACCCCCCATAAAGATGCAGAGAGAGGATTTGGCCGCGGTTCTGGAACAAGCGCTTCCGACGAGATAATTTTTCGATCAGGTTATGTGCGTTCGCTAAGCCGTCGAATTCTCACGGCAAGCGCTACTAGCACGACGCTGGAAAGGGGCAGCCGAGCAACCCGGCAAGCCAGCGCGCATCGAGATGCTTCTCCAGGTCGCTCGCGACCTCATCCAGCGCCCGCTCGACGCTCTCGCGGTAATTCTTCTGCTCGCCCGAGAGCCCAAAGCTTTGCAGCAGCCGGGCGCGATAGGCGTCGCTGCCGAAGAGCCCGTGCAGATAGGTGCCTATGATCCGGCCGTCGGCCGAAAGCGCCCCGTCGGGCGCGCCATCGATAATCGCCGAAGGTCTATCGCAATCCGGGCCGCGGGTGATGCCGAGATGGATCTGATAACCGGCAAGCGGCACATCATATTCGGTCGAGCGGGCATGGCTGTTGCGCACAGTTTTTTCAGGCGCCATCTCGGTCTCGACGTCGAGAAGCGCAAGCCCCGGCGTCTCGCGCGTCCCACCCTCGATACCGAGCGGGTCGTGCACCGTGCGGCCGAGCATCTGGTAACCGCCGCAAATGCCGATCACCCGGCCGCCGCGCCTGATATGTGCTTGGAGATCGCGGTCCCAGCCTTCAGCCCTGAAATCGGCGAGATCCGATATCGTCGATTTCGAGCCGGGAAGGACGACGAGGCTCGCATCGGCAGGCAGCCGCTCGCCGGATCTGACGAAGACCAGCTCGACATCCGGCTCGCTCCGCAGCGGGTCGAGATCGTCGAAATTGGCGATGCGCGGCAGCACCGGCACGGCGACCTTCAGCGCGCCCGTCCCGCCCTTCGCCAACCGTTCGAGCACGACCGAATCTTCGGCCGGTAGGCGCGCGGCAGCCGGAAGCCAGGGCACAACGCCGAAACACGGCCAGCCGGTAAAGCCTTCGATGGCGCGGATACCGTCGTCAAACAGCGAAATGTCGCCGCGGAACTTGTTGATGATATAGCCCGCAATCATCGCCCGGTCGGCATCGTCGAGGATCGCATGCGTGCCGACCAGCGAGGCGATGACGCCGCCGCGGTCGATATCGCCGACGAGCACGACAGGCACGCCGGCCCGCGTCGCAAAACCCATATTGGCGATATCGCCGGCCCTGAGATTGATCTCGGCCGGCGAACCCGCACCCTCAACGATAACGAGGTCGGCATCGGCGGCCACTTTTTCGAAACTCTCGAGCACGGCGCCGAGCAGTTGCGGTTTCAGCCGTTGATAGTCGCGCCCCTTCGCCTGCCCGAACACCCTGCCCTGCACGATGATTTGGCTGCCGTTTTCCGATTGCGGCTTGAGCAGCACCGGGTTCATGTGCACCGAGGACGGCGTGCGGGCGGCCAGCGACTGCAGCCACTGCGCCCGGCCGATCTCGCCGCCGTCATCGGCGACCGCCGCATTGTTCGACATGTTCTGCGGCTTGAACGGCCGGACTGTCAGCCCGCGATTGGCCGCCAGCCGGCAGAGCCCCGCGACCAGCACCGTCTTACCGACATCCGAGCCGGTTCCCTGCAGCATGATTGCTCTTGCCATGGCGGCCGCCTTTCGTTGAGGCGAGGCCTACAATGGCCGCCGATCCCGGGTCAAGAGTTGCGACATTTTCGCGAAAACGCGAAAACCGCGCATGGCCTTGGCTCTGCGCGGTTTGCCGAAAACTCAGGCGTCTTCGCCCCTACACGGCGAAGCTCGCTTTCTCCGGTACGCACTACCTAAACCGGAGAAGCGGCGGTCATTGCCGCCACGACCCAACTGATAACGGCACATTCTTACCGGAGAGTTATTGAAGACTTACGCAAATGTTAATTTTGATCTTTTTTGACGTTCTCGCCGAAATTTCTGCCGAAGATCCGCTGGCGATCGCCAAGAGCGTGCAGCGCGCTCAAAGGCGCCATTTTCGGGATATTGAGATAAATTATTGGAATTCAATCATTTAGTCTTACAACTATCAGCAGAAGATGGTTGATTTCTGCGCGCGAACGCGTAGGCTTCCCTAAAACGCCATTTTCGAGCCATGACCTGCGATAAGCTGCCGGAGCCGCAAGGACGAAGGCACCCGTGAACCGGAAATGTCTGTCGCGGCATCGCCCGCAAGGCATTTCCTTTCGGGCGCCGGAGGAACTTGTCGCTGATTTTCTGCCCCGGCGTGCGTCCGTAAATTCAAAGCATCACAGCCTCCTTAGCGCGTCTCAAAAGACGCAGCGCTGTAAAGAAGAATTCGGGGAATGACGATGAAGACGTTTCTGATTCCGGCCGTCTTTGCCGCGGCTCTTTCTGCCGTCGTGCCGGCCGAAGCCGCAGAATGCGGCAAGGTTTCGATCGCCGAGATGAAATGGGCCTCGGCCGGCATTGCGGCGAATTTCGACAAGATCATCCTGGAAAAGGGTTACGGCTGCTCCGTCACCATTGTCGACGGCGACACGCTGCCGACTTTCGCCTCGATGAACGAGAAAGGTACCCCAGACATCGCCTCGGAATATTGGATCAATTCCGTCAGGGCTTTGCTCGATCAGGCCGTCAACGCCGGACGGCTGGTGCAGGGAGCCGAAATCCTCGCCGACGGCGCGGTCGAGGGCTGGTGGATCCCGAAATTCATCGCCGACGCCAATCCCGACATCCGGTCGGTCGAAGATGCGTTGAAACATCCCGAACTCTTCCCCGCCGAGGACGATGCGTCGAAGGGCGCGGTCTACAATTGTCCCGCCGACTGGAGCTGCCAGATATCCACCACCAACCTGTTCAAGGCGCTTGCCGCGGACAAAAAGGGCTTCGAACTCGTCGAAACCGGCAGCCCCGAACGGCTTGATGCCTCGATTGCCCACGCCTTCGCCAACAAGGTCGGCTGGCTCGGTTATTACTGGGCGCCGACCGCCGTCCTCGGAAAATACGACATGACGCGGCTGAGCTTCGGCGTCGGCCACAACAAGGCCGAGTGGGACCGCTGCACCGCGGTTGCCGGCTGCATCAGGCCACAACTCAATTCCTACCCGGTCTCGCGCGCCTTCACCTTGATGACGAGATCTTTTGCCAGCCGTGCCGGACCTGTCACCACCTATCTCAAAACCCGCAAATGGGACAATCAGACGATCAACCAGGTGCTGGCCTGGCAGGACGAAAACCGCGAAAGCAACGAGAATGCCGCGATCCATTTCCTTCGCAATTACGAGGGACTATGGATGAAATGGGTTCCCGCCGATGTAGCCGAAAAGGTCAAGGCGAACTTATAACGCAAAAACACCATCAAGCATGGACGATTCGAGATGACAGGCAACGTTCCCTTTCCCGACCGCGATACCGTTGCGGAAAAGCTCGCCGCGCTGTCGGAGACGGACAAATCATATCTGACGCTGCTCATGGAAAATGCCGCTCAGGACGACAACCTGCTTGACGGGCTGCGCCGCCATCTCGATCTGGCAGCCGGTTCGCGTTTCCTGAATTCGCTGAAGCTCGAAAACCTCGGAGTATGGCTCGGAGCCCAAGCGCCGGATCGGCTGCAGATCCGCCTGATGGAAACTGCCCGCTCAAGCCAGCATCCTGCCTACCGGGCCTTCCGGACCGGTCTTGACCGATCCGGCGGGCTGGAAAAGGCTTATCCCCCGGTCAACCCTTGATCCGGCCCACGATCATCATGTGATCCGGCCCCGGTCAATTAATCGATCCGGCGATCCCCCGAAGGAATCCGAACGGTCGTTACTTCTTTGCGGCGCGGTCAACCGAGCGGCCGGCGTCCTGGGTGGCGTTGACGGCGTTCGCCGTATCCTTCCCCATGCCGCGGATCGTATTGCCGCAGGAGGAAAGGGCAAGAAGAACCATCAAGGCTGCGGCAATTTTGGCCGTTGTCGTCATTTCGAATATCCTTGTTTGAAATCAACCCCGAACGGCACTTATGCCGTTCGCGCCGATAACGCACAAGGGGACAAAAGGTTCAACGGCTGAAAGACATCCTCAGGCGGCGACGGCCTTGGCTCTCTCGGCAAAGGCACCGCGAATGCTGTCGGCCACCGTCTCGATCGGCCCCGACACCTGCGAGGCAGTCAGCAGGCGAATATCGAAAGCGCCGAGTTCCGGCAGGCCCTCCTGCGGGCCGAGGATCGCCATGTCCTCGTTGACATAGGAGAGCGGCAGCGGCGCAATGGCGAGATCGGAGAGCACGGCGGCGCGCTGCGCCATGGTGTGGCCGCTGAGATAGGCGACGCGATAATGCCGCTTGTTGCGTTCGAGCTGCGAGAGCGCCTCCTGGCGCCAGATGCAGCCGTCCTCCCAGATCGAGATCGGCAGCGGATCGCGGCGATGCGCCGAACCGCACCGGGCGCCGGCCCAGACCAGCCGCTCGCGGAACACCACCTCGCCGCCGGTCGGGAACGGCCGCGTCGCACAGTTGATCAAGGCCAGGTCGAGCCGCTGCTCCTCCATGCGCTTTTTCAGCCCGATGCTCATGTCGATCGTCACGTCGACCATGATGCCGGGATAGCTCTCGGCGAAACTCTTCAGGATGCTCGGCAGCAGCCGCTCGCCGATATCCTCCGGCGCGCCGAGCCGAACGACGCCGCTGAGTTCCGGCATGATGAAGCGCGACACAGCCTCGTTCGACAGTGCCAGGATGTTGCGGGCATAGGACAGCAGCATTTCGCCGTGGCGCGTCAGCGATACCGAGCGGGCGTCGCGCAGAAACAGCGTCGCGCCCAGCTGTTCCTCAAGCTTCTTGATCTGCATCGACACTGCCGACGGCGTTCGGAAGACCGCCTCCGCGGCGGTCGAAAAATTGCCTGTCTCGGCGATGGCGACGAAGGTGCGCAGCACATCGTTGTCAAGCAGCGGAATGGGACGGCGAAAGGGAAGGCTCATCGTCGCATCTTTCAATTTTTCTGATTTATAACCCCATATCATTTTGTTTGATTGAATGTCAATCGCTCGCCATATTTCGAGGGTCAGCAGCCGATGCAGCAAAAGGAGGCCCCGACATGTCGAACATGAGCATCTGGAATATCGTACAGGCCCTTTCCGCGTTCAAGTCGCGGAGGCGCAGGGATGCGAACCATGAGCTTGCACTCCGGCAGTTAAGGCGTTTTCCTTCACATCTGCTGGCCGATTGTCAGCCGGAAATGGAACTGCCCCTTCCTCCTCGGCCAGCGAACCAAAACGTTGGTGACGATTGCGAGACCGGCTTGCCTCATCGGGCGTGGAAGTCGGGAAACATACATCCATCAAAAAGCTTGCGCGCCATTCTGATCGTCCCGGCCTCTTGACCTCGCTTGCCTCAGTGTTCATCTCGCTGGGTCAAAATGACGCCTACATCCCGCCCAGCAACTTGAAGGCGATGATCCACATGGTGAAAGCCACGAGCGTTTCCAGCATCCGCCAGGATGAAGGCTTCGAGAAGATCGGCCGCAGCCATGTCGCGCCATAGCCGAGAGAAAAGAAGAACAGGAAGGAACCTGTCACCGCCCCCGCGGCAAACGAAGCCTGCTGTCCGGGATAACGCGTCGAGATCGTGCCGAGCAGCACGACCGTATCGAGATAGACATGCGGATTGAGCCAGGTGAGCGCCAGGCAGGTCGCGAGCGTCTGCCGGAAACTTGTCGTTTTGGCCTCCGCTGCGGCAAGGGTCGCGGACGACCGGAAGGCGGAATAGAGGCTTTTCGCCCCATACCAGGCCAGAAACGCCGCTCCTCCATAACGCATCACCGGATCGAGCCACGGCATGAACCTGGCGATCTGCTGCAAGCTGGTCACGCCAAGCACGATCAGCACGGCATCGGAGAGCGCGCAGGCGAAGCAGACAGCGAAGACATGTTCGTTGCGCAGCCCCTGGCGCAGGATGAAGGCGTTCTGTGCGCCGATCGCGACGATCAGGCTGAGGCCCATCATCAGGCCGGTGGCATAGATTGAAAAACTCATCGTTTCGGCAAACGCCCCTGACTTCGGTGGGGTTGCAGTATCGCCACTCCTGGAATTAGGCTAATTAATCCAGCTTATCTGAAGTAAGAAAAACTAATCCATGCTCGATTATCCCGCTCTCCGCGCCGTCGCAACGATTGTCCAGACGGGCAGTTTCGAGAAGGCTGCGACCGTTTTGAACGTCACGCCCTCGGCCATTTCGCAGCGTGTCAAGCAGCTCGAAGAACGCCTCGGCACCGTCCTCATCGTCAGAGGCATTCCCTGTACGGCGACCGAAAAGGGAGAATGGCTCTGCCGCCATATGGAGAATGTCTGCATGCTCGAAGCCGAACTCTTCGGCCAGCTGCCGGCTCTCGTCGATCCCGACGAGCCACGCCAAAGGGTGACGCTCCAGATTGCGACCAATGCCGACAGCCTCGGGACGTGGTTCGTCGAGGCCATGTCGAACTTCGCCAGGAACTCTTCCTATCTCTTGAACATTGCCGTCGACGACCAGGACCATACCGCCGAATGGCTGCAGCGGGGCCGGGTGATCGCAGCCGTCACCAGCCTGGAAAAGCCGGTCCGCGGATGCCGGCGCTTTGCGCTCGGCGTGTTGCGCTACCACGCCACCGCAACACCCGACTTCGTCACCCGACACTTTCCTGATGGCGTCAACGCCGAGGCGATTCGCAACGCTCCGGCCCTGACCTTCAACCAGAAGGACAAGCTGCAGAGCAACTGGATAAGGCAGACCTTCGGACACGATCTCGACCACCCCACCCACTGGCTGCCCTCGACGCAAAGCTTCGTCGAGGCCGCCCTTTCGGGCATGGGCTGGGGCATGAACCCGACCCAGCTGACCCGCGAACATCTCGCCTCGGGCCGGCTGGTGGAACTCGTTCCCGGTACACCGCTGGATATTCCACTCTATTGGCAGATAAACCGCCTCGCCGCCGACCGCCTTGCGGAGCTGACGCGCGAGGTCGTCACGGTGGCGAAGCGCCGCCTGTGACTGCAATCATACGTAAGCCGTGCGGCTGCCGAACTCGCTGGGCTCGTCGAAATTCTTCGTGCCGATCCGCTCGCTCTCGCCGGAGAGTTCCTGCGGAGCGGCGGCCGGCTTCGATGCGGCGGACGCCTCGGTCTCGCTGCTCTCGGATGCTTCGAGCTTGGCAATCTTGGCTTCCAGCGTCTCGATGGATTTTTCGATCGTCGCCTTCTCCTCTTCGTCCTGTGTTTGCGACAGGGCTGCCTGCTTTTCGGCGAGCTGCGCCTCGAGGGCGGCAAGCTGATCCGATGAGCTGGAAGACGAGGTTGAAGCGGCTGAACTCAAAAGGGTGGATGCAGAACTGGAAATTGCGCTGACCATGAGCATGACTTTCGATGATGGAATGTCACCTTCTAGGTCACGAATGGTAAATGCCTCATAAATAAAGTACCTTATAGTACCGTTTTTATGACAATAATTGCATGTGGGCGCCCCCGGCACCGCTTAAAGTATCGCGTCCTATGCGATAGCAATGATTTCCAGCTCCTGGCCGCCCGTTTCCACCACATCGCCGACAGCCTTGCCCATCAGCAACCGTGCCACCGGCGAAACATAGGAAATCGATCCTGCCTTCGGATCGGCCTCATCCTCGCCGACGATCCGATAGGTCTGCACGCGCCCGTCGTCACGGCTGAAGGTCACCGTGCTGCCGAAGGCGACGGCATCGGTTGATGCAGGATCGGCCATGAGCTGGGCGGTGCGCAGCCTTGCCGCGAGATAGCGCAAATCGCGCAAGGGACCGGCCGCCTGCCGCCGCCGCTCGTTCACGTCTTCGATCGTGCTCGCGGCGTCATAGGCCTCGCGCGCCTGCTGGAACTGCAATTCCAGAGCCTTCAGCCCAGCCTCCGTGACCAGGTTCAGATGCGGCGAAACCGGACGATCGGGCAGCAGGGTTTCCGAAGCGGTTTCGAAACTCTCTTCCTTGGTGAAGGCGACGGCCAATTCTATACTCCGTTTTGGGCGCGGTGCCCTTTCGCTGACGGGCGAACTGCCCATATTTGAAATCATACATACACCGGCTGCAGCCGAACCGCCAATCTCGACCTGTCGGCGGCGACACCGGCAATGGGGAGCGTCCTGCGCCGCACGGCGTTCAGACCCCTGATGCATCCAGACCGAGGAGGATCGAATGCCCGACGAGCAGCGGAAAGGCCATGACGAAGTCTGGAGCGAGACATGCCTTCGCTCCTGACCGACGCCATGCCGCTGACGCCGAGCTGGTGGGATATCGCCGCCCGCATCATGCTGACGGTGATTGCCGGCGGCCTTATCGGCCTCGACCGCGAGCGCGGCGGCCATGCCGCGGGCTTCAGGACCACGATCCTGGTGGCGCTTGCCGCCTGCATTGCGATGGTCCAGGCGAACCTGCTTCTGTCGACCTACGGGAAAACCTTCAGTTATTTCACGCAGATGGACGTGCTGCGCTTTCCCCTCGGCGTGCTGACCGGCGTCGGCTTCATCGGCGGCGGAGCAATCCTCAGGCGCGGCGACATGATGACCGGGGTCACCACGGCGGCGACCCTGTGGTTCATGACGGTGGTCGGCCTCTGCTTCGGCGGCGGCCAGATCGTCACCGGGGCAGTGGCCACCGTCGTTGCCTTCATCGTGCTGTCGCCGTTGAAGCGCCTGGACACATGGCTGCGCTGCGAACGCAAGGCAACCCTCGTCATCTACGGCTCGAGCTCCGATATTCCCGACCTGTCAAATGTGCTGGGATCTCTTGAATGCAACGCATTGTTCGTTTCGCTGGGACAGACCGAAGATGGCCGGATCGGGATGACGTTCGAATTGCGGTGGCTGGCGAAAGATCCGGATGCATCAGCACGCGCAATTCTTTTCGCCGTCGCCGAGACGCATGAGATCGCGAATTTCTCGATGCATTCTACGACGACGTGACCGGACGCCGCCGCCGTCGCTACCGCTGTTCCCGACCTATTTGGAGGCGTGCTCCGGTTTACCCTTTCTTTTGGTGGATGCGAACTCCTCGAGCTGCTTCTCACTCATGGATTCCTCCATCTGCTTCGAAGCACCCTTGAGCTCCCTCTTGGGCGTCTCGCCACGCTTGGCCGAGAGTGCAGCACCCGCCGCCTTCTGCTGGGCCTTGGACTTGGCTGGCATATCGATCTCCTTCTCGTTGGCATCAACCGCTCTCAAAGCTTCCTGAGTTCGTCTGGCTTGTGCGCGGCTCGTTTTCCCGATTTGTCGCTCTGGACGATATATTGCGGTTCCGCCGCCGACGCCTTCACCGTGTGATCTTTGATCTTCGTCGGGCTGGTCTGCTTCTTGACCACCCTGCCCTCGGTCTTTCCCTGGCTGGTATCCCAGCTCACGTCCTCGCCCTTTTTCAATTGCCTGGACATGTGGTTTCCCTTGCGGCGAGGAGGCTGCGGCAAAAGCCGCAGCCGACCGCTCGTCAGTTGATGGTGGCCCACTGGCTGCGGACATCCCTGGCGTTCTTCGACAGGTGAACATGCGCGTCGACGTGATCGACCCAATCGATCGGGATCAGGTGGTGCTTGCCGTCTTCCGAGTCGGTCTTCGTCAGCTTGATGCGGGTGGGACCATCGAGATGATCGACCGTCCCCATATGGGTGCCGTCGGCAGCCCGCACTTCCATATGTTCTCGGATCTGGTCTGCGGAAATCATCATTTCCTCCTTTGCGTCATTGTCAGCTACGAAGCGGCAACGAGGTGGAGCGAACTTAGTTCCGAGCCGCCTCTCCGTGCCTCGATTTGGCATTTTGCAACCCCGCAAAGGTCGGCGCGTCGGCCCCCTCGGGCAAACGCTGATCATTCAATATCTCTGATGTTATCCATAAGCTCTATTCGTTTGAATGATGGGTCCCGTAGGCCCATATTGTGATCACGGACATGGACGAACCTCCCATCGATGACCATGCCCTGACCTAAAGAAAGGAACCGGAAAATGACCACGCTTACCTATCGCGGTGGCGGCAAGCCCTTCACCTCCGGCGCAGGCCGCTTCGATCTGGCATATCATGCCCGCAAGCTCGTGCTTGCCTGGACGCGCTGGCGGACGGCCCGCGAAATCGAAGCCATGCCCTTCGACATCCGCAAGGATATCGGCTGGCCGAGCACGGACGACAACAAACACCGGACCGTTTGATGAATGCGACATTCCTCTCGAGATGACGGCGGCGTCTGCATCACGCGGCGCCGTCTTTTCCGTCTTCAGAACGCGTAGGATTCGCTCCGGCTGTCACTCCCAACGGCTGACTCTATCTGTTTTCCTGGTAAATGCCGAAGCAAACGATTTCGCACGGAATTGGAGTAGCGTCAGGCGGCCCTGTGCGCTGCGCGTGTAGACGATATCCGAAGGGCCGACGTAGCGATCCCACAGCTGGGCGAAATGCATGGCATCCTCCCTTTTCCTCCCGATGATCGAAGGAACTGCATGATAATCCACCCGGTTCAGCCGCCAGAATTTTGACGACCTGACGAGAATGTAGCGAGGATTCTGTGGTGGAACGAGAACTTCTCGCAGAGCGTCGAGAAAGTGAGATCGTTCGATCGTCGTAGCACCCTCAAGCCGGCAGTAAATGATGCCGTTTTGGTCTAGCGTTGCCTCGACGCTCATTTTTCCAAGCTCACTCCTTATGACGCCCATATGATGCAGCGCCTCCAGAACGGTTTTCCCCACCTGTTTCATGCTTCCTTCAAGGGAGCCATTCCGCAGCAGCAACAGACTGGCTTTGAATGCGCCCGGCAAACAATAGATAGCCATCAGTGAGAACATAACGAATAGGAACAGCGCCAGTTGTTCGAGTGAACGAATATCCATATCCGAAAGCGCGCCCAAGAATGCGCTTAAGATCATTCCCGCAAGGGCGGCGCTTTGCGCATACAGAAATTTGGTCGTATTCCAGTTGAGCAGCCCCTTGGGGGCATAGTTGCTCTCCAATGTTTCCTGCATCCTCGGAAAAGCACGATAGCTACGCAGCGCGCTATGCCATCGAACTTTCAGTGATTTGCGGTCTGCGGCGCCGCGTTCCATTATTTTGTTAATGTCATCAACACCTCGCGCATTCCATTTTGCGGCACCGAGCATCAGCCGGTGAAAGCCGCTTTCAATCCACGGATGCTCACCGAAGGACAAACCCTCGAAGGCATAAAATCGGCGTTTCAGCGCATCGACGTCGCTGCCCAGGTCTATCGTCATGGTATCAAATGGATCGGGCGCCTTTCTATCGGTCGATTTCCTCCCGAACCGCAGCGGTATTCTCTGCTCAAACTTCTCAGGGTCGATGACCGCCAGATGCCAGACGTTCGCGGACTTCTGTGGGCTTCGGGGATCTGTGCGAATGGCACGGCCTCGCATCTGATTGGAGAGCACATATGATCCCACCGTACTTGCCAGGATCAAAGTGTTTACGGAGGGGGCGTCCCATCCTTCACCCAGCAATGCCTGTGTGCCGACCAAAACCGTGATCCCGCCGCGACTGAACAGTTCGGTGATCATATGAACGATGTGGCGGCTCAGAGCGCCGCTGATTTCAACGCCTAGAAAGCCGGCATCGAATGCTGCCTGCTGATAACGGATATGTTCCGCGCCGACGCCAAGATGGTCTGCGATCTCGTCAAGAATTACTTTTGATTCCGCTGGAATGAGAATGAGACTCCCCGTCAGAATTCCAAGCTTGAGATCAAGCCCGGACCGCCGCAGCGTCTCGAAGATCGGCACGACGCCCATCCTCTCGATGGGCGGAAGGTCCGCGGGGCCGGTGGGCAACGCATCCTTCCTGATGTAGTCGGAAAGGATGACCATACGGAGTTCGTCACGCATCGACGCGCTTTCGAGCCGGGTGATATCGACGATCGCGTTGAGCTTGCTGACGCTCGATACCAGCAGCTTCTGAACCGACCGCGCATCCGTTAGCCGCACTCTGCCGTGCTCGACTCCCCTGATGTCCCTCAGTCTGCCTTCTTGGTTGCGGAGCATTTGTTCCGCTTCTTCGAAATCGTTGCGATAGGTGTAGATAACGCCGTTCAGCAACACCTCTATCCATTCAAGCGTCAGATCCGGTATTTCACGCGCCTTAACGCCGAGAATGTCGAGTGTCGATTGCGGCAAGTCGACATATCGCGCATTCAGGAAGACAAGCATGCTGGAGAAAAAGCGTGCGTCGTCCAGTATATGCTCCACATTCTCGATCGGCTGGGTAATCCATGGGTGGTGCAAAATTGCCTGCTTGAATTCTGCACTTTTGAGCAGCGCCTCGATGAGGTCGCCGATCTGTGTGCGAAACTTTGCCAGCTTCTGTGTTTCCAACTCGCTCGGCAGGCTGAAGTGGACATAGTCCTGATGCGGGCAAAGGTCGCCTTGCAGCACAAGTTCCGGCACGGAAATTTCACCGTCGATCGGCCCGCAAAGCGCCTGATAACGGTCCCATTCCATGGGATCCACATCATAGGGCGGTGTAGCTGTCAGCGCTACGACCGTGGGCTTGCCCAATGCTTCCTTGAGCATCGTCAGCGCTTTCCACCACTCGTTTCGAAGGTGGTGCGCTTCATCGAGCACAAGGGTGCGAACCTTCTCTTCGCGCAGCTTCGCGATGATTTTCTTTCTCGCCCTCTCCGTCTCCTGCCTGTCCGTTTCGGCGGATTGCACGCCGTCGCTGCCCTCCTCTTCACTGTCTATAATTTCTTCCTCGGCCGTATGACCCGAGAACGCCGCATGCAGAGCCTGATAGGTGATAATCGTGACAGCGCGAGGCGCTCTTACATCATGAGAAATCCAGTCCGGTTCACCAGCATTGGCGGGCAGGAACATCATCCGTAGCCGCTGCGACCATTGATCCCTGATGGTCTTGCTCGGGGCCAAGATCAAGGTCGCCTCACCAAGCCTGCGCATCACTTCAAGGCCCAAAATCGTTTTGCCTGAGCCGGGTGCTGCGACGATATGCAAACCATCATCGCCTATGAGATTTGTCAGATCATCAAGTATCTTCTGCTGATAAGCTCGCCAGGTTCCCTGAAAAGCGAGGTCCTTCATTCAATTCTGCCCTTTGGATAAAATGCGACGAGCCCATTGTGAAAACTGCGACTAAAATTCTTCAGTGTCATTGCATCATCTTGGCTTGGTTCATGCAACGTCAGTTGTGTCTAGAGGAAATTTCAACGGCATCCGCAAAGACACCGGACCATGCAATGAATGCGACATTCCTCCCAAGATGAGGGCGGCGTCTGCATCACGCAACGCCGCCTTTTTCGTGCGCGCCCATTCGTTCCCGAGCCGTCTTCAGACTTTAATTTCAGTCCTCTATAGCGCAATCCGCATCCGGCCCGCCGCTATTCCGGCGGTTTAACCGGTCAAAACGCGGTCAATGTCGCATATTTGCTCTTCTCGGCCGCATTTTTCCATGTCAGTGTCGCTTTCAGGACATCGGCGCGACGCATTCCGCGCAACGAATATGTCATCGTTCCTCGAGCATGGATTTCGCTATGAACAGGATGCAGATCAAGAAGCGTTCGCTGGTCTTCTTTATGGTACCGCAATTCACCATGCTGCCCTTTTCGGCGGCCGTGGACACTTTGCGCATCGCCAATCGCATGCTCGGCTATCAGGCCTATACCTGGCGGCTCGCCTCCCTTGACGGGGAGAAGGTCTATTCCTCCTGCGGCATCGGCGTCGAGGCCAATTCCTCGCTCGCCGAGGAGCGCCGCCATCTCGGCGGCGAAAACCGGCCGGGCATGGTGCTCGTCTGTTCCGGCATCGATGTCGAACAGTTTAACAACAAGTCGGTCAATGCCTGGCTGCGCGAATGCTACAATCGCGGCGTTGCCGTCGGCAGCCTCTGTACGGGCGCACATGTGCTGGCCCAGGCCGGCCTCTTGAATGGCAAGCGCTGCGCCATTCACTGGGAAAACCTGCCGGGCTTTTCGGAAGCCTTTCCGCAGGCCGAAGTCTATGCCGATCTCTACGAGATCGACGGCAATCTCTATACCTGCGCCGGCGGCACCGCCTCGCTCGACATGATGCTGAACCTCGTCGGCGAGGATTTCGGCGAAAGCCTCGTCAACCGCATCTGCGAACAGCACCTGACCGACCGCGTGCGCAACCCGCACGACCGCCAGCGCCTGCCGCTGCGCGCCCGGCTCGGCGTGCAGAACGCCAAGGTGCTGTCGATCATCGAGCTGATGGAAGGCAATCTGGCCGAGCCGCTGTCGCTGATCGAGATCGCCGACGGTGCTGGCCTCTCCCGGCGCCAGATCGAACGGCTGTTCCGCCAGGAGATGGGCCGCTCGCCGGCCCGCTACTATCTGGAAATCCGCCTTGACCGCGCCCGCCATCTTCTGGTGCAGTCCTCGATGCCCGTCGTCGAGGTCGCGGTTGCCTGCGGCTTCGTCTCGGCCTCGCATTTCTCCAAGTGTTATCGCGAACTCTACCATCGCTCGCCGCAGCAGGAGCGCGCCGAGCGCAAGATGACCATGGCGACTGCGCGCCAGCAGGCGGTCGCGGCCTGAGAGTTTGAAAGAGCGCGCCGCCTGACCTGAAAGGGCGGCGCTTCGCCTGAATGCCTTATTGCGCCGCTTCTTCCGTCATCCTGGCGTCGGAATAGACCTGGTTCCGGCCTCGGTGCTTGGCCATATAGAGGAACTGGTCAGCGGCGTTGAGATAGTTCTCGAAGGTTTCGTAGCCCTCGATTTCGGCAATGCCGATGGAAATCGTGACGCCGAGTTCCTCGTCGTCGGCGGTGACCTTCAGCCGGGAAATGTCCGAGCGGATCTCGTCGCAAAGCTTGGTCGCAGCAAGGGAATCCATCTGCGGGAAGAGGATGGCGAATTCTTCGCCGCCAAGCCGCGAGAGAAGATTGTCGCTGCCGTCGAAGATCGTGAACAGCCTGTTTGCGACAGCCTTCAGCACCTTGTCGCCGATCTCGTGGCCATAGGTATCGTTCAGCCGCTTGAAATGGTCGATATCGAGAATAGCCACCGAACTCGGCACTTTCAGCCGCAGACACTCGTTCACCAGCTTCGGGCCGTTGTCGTAGAAATAGCGGCGGTTGTAGAGGCCGGTCAGGTAGTCGCAGGCCGCCGCCGCCCTCAGCTGCCGCATCTGCGCCAGCGTTTCGGCATTGTTGGCGATGCGGCATTGCAGCTCCTCGGCGACGAATGGCCGATAGACGAAGTCGCTGGCGCCGGCCTTGAGGAAACTGGCAGACAGCATGCGGTCGTTGGAGGCGGAAACGCCGATGACGCGCAGCCTGTCGGAACCGAAACGATGGCGGATACGCCGCGTCAGTTCATAGCCGCTCATATCGGGCATGTGGTGGTCGGTAACGACCAGTTCGATATCGCTATAGGCTTCGAGAGCGGCCAGCGCCTCCAGCCCCGAGCTTGCCTCAACGACGAGATATTGCTGCGCCTTCAGCAGATCGACCAGCACCTGGCGCGCCGAGACGACATCATCGACGACCAGCACCCGCGTCTTGCGGTTGGAGATCGCCCGGCGGACTGTGGCGACCAGATTGTCGAGCGCAAATTCATTGTCCTTCAGCACGTAATCGATGACATTGCGCTCCATGATCCTGTTGCGCGTGTTGAGATCGAATGTCGCGGTGAAGACGATCGCCGGAATGTCGTGCTCGATCGTGCAGTCGAGCGCTTCGCCATAGGGCGAATCCGGGAGGTTGAGATCGACGACAGCCATGGTGTAGCCGTGACCGTCCTCGGCAAGTTCTTTGCGAAGCGCCTTTAGCGACGAGCAGGATTTAACCGCAAGGCCGAGTTCGGTCTGGAACCGATGGCACAGCACGGCGGAAAACATCCGGGAATCTTCAACCAGAAGTATTTTGAGCCCGCCGGAGCGGAGCCCGATGCCATCCCGCTGAAAATCCGCTTGAAAAGCCACAGCCGCTAATCCCCCATGCGTCCGATGGCCTCGACTCGGCCCTCTCCCCGGCGGGGCGAACGATAACCGAGAGGCCCGCGCGCGTGAAGGGGACAAATAACGGCGTTACTTGCAATTGTAGAAATTCGACGACGGTCTGCGACCGTCGTCTCCGCGCCTGTGGCGACGCCGATACTGGAAGGGCCGTCAGGCAACCGCCCGCTCCTTGCGCATCGACTGAATTTGCAACAGCGTGTCGAGGTTCTGGTTGACGCGGCAGTAAAACTCCTCGTCGATGAACGGGCGCAGCATGAAATCATTGCCGCCGGCCTTCAGGAAACGCGCCGAAAGCAACCGGTTCGAGGAAGACGAAACGCCGATGATGCGCAGCTCGTGCGAGCCGATATTCGAGCGGATGCGCCGCGTCAGCTCGAAGCCGTCGATGTCGGGCATGTTGTAGTCGGTGATCATCAGGCCGATATCGCGGTTGGCCTTCAGGATCTCCAGCGCCTTACCGCCGTTCTCGGCGACGCTGACGCGGAAATTATAGCGTTTCAGCCGGCTCGACAGCAGCGCGCGAGCCGTCGCACTGTCGTCGACGATCAGCACGTGGTGACGATGATTGGTCAGGAACCGGCAGATCGATTCCGCCAGAAGGTCGACGGCGAAGATATTGTCCTTGAGGATGTAATCGACAATGTCCTTGGCCATCAGCTTGTCGCGCATGGTTTCGTGGAAGGTGCCGGTAAAGACGATTGTGGGTATGGAAAGATCGACCAGATATTCGAGCGCTTCGCCGTTTTCGGCGCCGGGCAGGTTGATGTTCGAGATTGCCAGCGTGATCGGATCGGAAGACTTGTCGTAGGAAAACTGCAGATCCTCGAAGCTACGGCAGATCTCGACTTCAATGTCGAACAGCTCCTTGAGGCGTTTGCTGATCATCGAGGTGAATACGTTGGAATCTTCCGCGACAATAATACGCGCACCGGCAAACATTTCCCCGGAATATTGCATCCCCGAAATACCTAGAAACGCCATAGCAAACCTTTGATGTAAAATCTGTCCCCGGATCGATTTGGTACATCAATTGATTTGAATAATTATTAATCAGCGCCCCGGATATGAAACGAAGAAGCGGCCCGATGGGATCACCTCCGATTTCTTGCAGATATGATTAAGAAATCAGGCGCGAAGCGCCGGATTCTCGGCCATCGAACGGGCTTACACCGATGCCCCGGAGGCCGGAGCCTCGAAAGACGAGGGCGACTGGGTGAGCGTCCTCTCCCGCCCCGGCTGGCAGCGCCAGGCCGAAGCGATTATAAACGCTTTATCGACCGATCCGCCGAAGAGGTTCGCCCATGACCCAATCCGACCCGGTGATCGAATGGCTTCTAGACTCCGATCCGTCGATCCGGTGGCAGGTGATGCGTGACCTCATCGACGCCCCGGAGCGGAATTGGATGACCGAGCGAGCGAAAGTCGAGACCGAAGGTTGGGGTGCAAGGCTGCTTGCCTGCCGGGACAAGGACGGGCAATGGGCGGGCGGCGCCTTCCTGCCCGCCGGTTTCGATCCCCAGGAGTGGCGAGAGCACGGCCAGCCGTGGACGGCCACGACCTTTTCGCTGTCGCAACTCAGGGAATTCGGTCTCGATCCCGCCTGCGAGCAGGCTAGACGCACCGTCGAATTGGTCGGCGCCAATGCCTGTTGGGAAGAAGGCGGCCAGCCCTACTGGCAAGGCGAAGTAGAAGAATGTATCAACGGTCGCACCGTCGCCGACGGCGCTTATTTCGGCATTGATGTCTCGCCGATTGTCGACAGGCTGGTCGGCGAGCGTCTCGACGACGGCGGCTGGAACTGCGAGAGGACCAACGGTTCTCGCCGATCCTCCTTCGCCAGCACCATCAATGTGCTGGAAGGACTGCTGGAGGTCGAGAAGTCGACCGGCGGCACGCTACGATCTCGCGAAGCGCGCCGGACGGGCGAGGAATTCCTGCTCGAGCGTCACCTCTTCCGCCGTCTCGGCACCGGCGAGCCGGCCGACAAAAATTTCCTGCAGTTCCTGCACCCGAACCGCTGGCGCTACGACATCCTGCGCGCCCTCGATTATTTCCGCGCCAGCGCCATCCTGACCGGTGTCGCTCCCGATCCGCGCCTCGGCGAGGCGATCGAGCACCTGCACTCCCGGCGTCTTCAGGACGGCTGCTGGCCACTCGACTGGAGCCTGCCGGGACGTGTGTGGTTCGAGGTCGATGACGGGCAAGGCAAGCCCTCGCGATGGATCACGCTCCGCGCGATGCGGGTGCTCAAATGGTGGGACGCTCAGCTCTCAATCGATGCCTGATGCCAAACCCAGCGCACGCAGGAAATGCGCCTCGATCTTGCGCAGCAATTTGGCGCGATCAGCCGGTGTCTCGCCGATCGGCTGATTGACGACGCCATGCAGGGCATTGAACAGGAAGACCGCCGTAAAGCCGGGATCATTGACCGACCAGGCATCCCGGCCTGCCCCGCCGGCCAGCAGTTCGCTCAGATGGTCGATCAGGATGTTGCGCGAAAGCCCTTCCCGCGTTGCCGGGGGCTCGGCCACGAAGGCTAGGTGATGCAGCCCGGCCGCGTCGAGATAGCCGGTGGCGCACGCCGTCGACCAGGCGGCGAGCTTGCCGCGCCAATCCGTTTGTTGTCGTTCCGCGACCGCCGCGACGATGCCATCGAGCACGCCCTGCACGAAACGAGCGCGCAGCGCCAGGAGAACATCGGCCTTCGAGGAAAAGTGCAGGTAAAAGCTGCCTTTGGCGACCCCGGCCGCGGCCGTGATCTCCTCGATGGTGGTCTGTTCCAGGCCCTTTTCCATGAAAAGCCGCTCGGCCGAACGCATCAGCTCGTCGCGCCGCTCTTCGGCAGGCTTAGTTCTCGGTTTTGAAACGGGATCAATCGACATCGGCGGGACTGAATCCGCGCTCATTGACGGCGCGCGGGATCGGCCCTGTGCAGGTAGCCGGTAAACACGTCGCGCATCGCGGTGCTCTCGATATCAGGCAGCAGCCGGCCGACCTCGCCGCGATGATAACCGGCATGCGTCACCACGTGCGCCAGCATCTCCTCGCGGGACATGCGCCCGCGCCCGCCATCGGTGAAGGTGAAGCCGACGACCTCCTCCATTTCGTCAGGCGCTATGCGCGCGGTGTAGTCGATATACCAGCCGTCCGTCTCGCGGATATCGGAGGCCAGCTGCGCCAATGGCGGTGCTTCGCTGCTCCAGCTCGCGGTGAAGGAATGATCCAGCCGCTGAAGATTGGCGGCGAAGATGCGGTCAACGAGGTGGGCATGGTTGAGCACGCGAAGGGCCGACCGAAACGTATCCGAGCGCGCCTCCTCGCTGAGCGCGCTCAGCGCGTCGAGAAGCTCGTCGTCGGCGTCCGCTTTGTATCGGAACAGGGAGTTCAACAGGGTCTTGGCGCTCATGGCGATCTCCGGGATGAAACGGGCGGCGCCAACATCACGCCGGCGCCTCACATCTATCCGAATGACTGACGGTCAGTCAATGGAATGTCTGCCGCACGCCGCACCATTTCGTTCTTAGGCGCAGCAGGCGCTCCCAGCCGCTGATGGGCTGCAGCAGGCCGTAGCCTTCCTATTTTCTTCGGCAAGCCACCGGTCACGCGGCTTGCAGCTTGCCGGTCGGGGTGAAAGCGCCACATGTATGGCGCCGGCGCGGAGAACCGGCATCGCCGCGCAATAGAGCTGCATCGGCCGTACGCCGTTGCTGACTTCGAAGGTGAGCTTGGCCGAAGAGTCGAGCCGCACATGCTCCGTCACTTTGCGGACGATCGCGCAGAACTTGCCGGCCGGCATGTGCTTGCGGTCGCCTTCCTCGATATCCCAGAGCTGGATGAAGATCTCCGTCCAAGCCTCGGGATTGGCGCCGCAATCGAGACCCGCGAATTGGCCCGCCTTGACCTCGGTGATATTGTAGCCTGATTTCACCGGCTCCCCATCGTAGTAGAAAATCAGCTGCGCGTCCTTTTGGCCGGCGAGCACATCGAGCAGTGTGCCAAGGCTGATATCGTTCTCTTGGATTTTTCCGTTGTCGATTGCGTTCATATCGGCTAATCCATATTTCAATTATTCAAGGATTATTGAAATATGGATCAACGTCAAGCCCTCGCCGCATTCAGCGCGCTTTCGCAGGAAACGCGCCTGCACATCATCCGCATGCTGGTTGTCTCCGGCCCGGACGGAATGGCGGCGGGCGCCATCGCCGAAAAGGCGGAGGTCTCGCCATCCAACGTCTCCTTCCATCTGAAGGAGCTGGAACGGGCCGGGCTGATTGCCCAGCAGCGCGAATCCCGCTCGATCATCTACACCGCCAATTACGAGAGGCTCGGCGGCTTGATCCGCTTTCTGATGGAAGATTGCTGCGGCGGAAACCCTGAGATCTGCGCGCCGGCGGCGGCCGTCGCCGCATGCTGTTCTCCTGAAATGGAGGGGAAATTCCAAATGACCGCGAACCGGATCGACACCTTGCTGGCGCTCCTGCCGATTGCGGGACATGAAGGCGAGCTACGCAGCGCACTCGAAAGCGCCGACCTCCCGACTGATGATATCGACGAAACGGGTCGGACTTTTTTCCGGATTGCACAGGGCGACAATACCGTGGGTTATTGTGGATATGAATTGTATGGAGACAGTGTGCTTTTGCGATCCGTGGTCATCACGCCGGCCAATCGTCGCAAAGGCCTGGGCGGCCGCGCTACCGATCTCCTATTCAGACGCGCCCACGCGGAGGGCGCTCGCACTGCCTACCTGCTGACCACCAACGCTGCTCCGTTCTTTGAAACGCTCGGCTTCACGCCGATCGACCGCGCGGGAGCACCCATCGCGTTCCTGCAAACCCGCCAAGCAATTAGCCTGTGCCCTGCCTCAGCAGTATTGCTCGCCAAAACGCTGGAGGGATAACGGACTATGTCCAGTTTTGAACGTTATCTCACCGTGTGGGTGTTTCTCTGCATTGCGGTCGGCGTCACTCTTGGGCATTTGATGCCCGGCGTATTCTATCTCATTGGATCGATCGAGATTGCGCAGGTCAATATTCCGGTGGCGGCACTGATTTGGCTGATGATCATTCCAATGCTGATCAAGATCGACTTCGCGGCGCTGGGCCAGGTCGGCCGCCATTGGCGCGGAATTGGCGTGACCCTCATCATCAACTGGACTGTGAAGCCCTTTTCAATGGCGCTACTCGGTTGGCTGTTCATCGGTTACCTTTTCCGGTCGATGCTGCCCGCGGACCAGATCGACAGCTACATCGCAGGCCTGATTATCCTCGCAGCTGCACCCTGCACCGCCATGGTGTTCGTCTGGTCGAACCTTACCAAGGGCGAGCCGCATTTCACGCTGTCTCAGGTGGCGCTCAACGACGCCATCATGGTCGTCGCCTTCGCCCCGATAGTCGGACTGCTGCTCGGTCTTTCGGCGATTGCCGTACCTTGGGACACGCTGATGATTTCCGTGGTGCTCTATATCGTTTTACCGGTCGCCGCCGCACAGCTTCTGCGCCGAAGTGTCCTCGCGGGTGGCTCGGTCGCTGCCCTCCACCGCCTCCTGAATATTCTCCAGCCGCTTTCGCTTTTGGCGCTGCTGGCAACTCTGGTGCTGCTGTTCGGCTTCCAGGGTGAACAGATCATCGCGCAGCCCGCAGTGATCGGGCTGCTGGCCGTTCCGATCCTGATCCAAGTCTACTTCAATTCCGGACTCGCCTATCTGCTGAACCGAGTGACCGGCGAGGAACATAGCGTTGCCGGACCGTCAGCGCTGATTGGCGCATCGAATTTCTTCGAACTCGCCGTCGCGGCGGCCATCAGCCTGTTCGGCTTCAACTCGGGTGCAGCCCTGGCCACCGTCGTCGGTGTGCTCATTGAAGTGCCCGTGATGTTGTCAGTGGTCTGGATCGTCAACCGCAGCAAAGGTTGGTACGAGCGCGGCGCAGCCGTGCGCTCGGTGTCCACTTCGAAAATCACATCAACAACGAAAGCCTGATCATGAACGTCACCATCTACCACAACCCGGCATGCGGCACCTCCCGCAATACGCTGGCGATGATCCGCAATGCAGGTATCGAACCCACCGTCGTCGATTATCTGGAAACCCCGCCGTCGCGTCAGGAACTGGCCCGGATGATTGCCGATGCCGGCCTCACCGTACGCCAGGCCATTCGCGAGAAGGATACGCCCTACGCCGACCTCGGCCTCCACAATCCCGATCTCAGCGACGACCAGCTTCTCAACGCTATGCTCACGCATCCGATCCTGATCAACCGCCCCTTCGTCGTCACACCGCTCGGCACCCGTCTGTCCCGGCCCTCCGAGCTGGTTCTGGAAATCCTGCCGGAGCCCCACAAGGGCGCCTTCACCAAGGAAGACGGCGAGAAAGTGCTCGATGCTGAGGGCAAGCGGATCGTCTGATCCCGCTTACTTGACGACGGCCGAGCCCTTGACGATTTCGATCGTCTCGCCGCCGTCGAGCCCGATGCGGTCGCCGTCGGGCGTCGTCATGAAGCAGCCGGAGGCGCAGAGGTTTTCCGAAGCGCCGGCGTCGACCACGACTTCGACGCGCTGGCCGCTCTCGGTGATGACGAGCACCACGGCTGCCGGATCGGTGTTGGTGATGGATGCGGCTTCCGCCGCGGGCGCGGCTAGCAGCGGGATAAGCAGAACGGCGGCAAACCTTGCCATCATGTGCGGCGGCGCGGGCGCGCCCTCCCCTCGAACGATCGGTGCTGCCCTCGGCAGCAATCCCGATGGTGGAGATCATGCACATAGACCTGTGAATGATGGCTGAATGAGCCGTTCAGCTCTTCAGGCCATCCGCCGTCCGCCCACGCAGCTGCCGCACCGGCCGCTCCTCGTCCTCGATGGGCTTGTTCTTTGGATCGTCCTGACCGTCCGTCCGCTCTTTGGCGGCATTGGCAAGGACCGGCGGGGCATCGCGATGGATGGTGAGGTCGCTCTGCGGCAGCGGGATCTCGATGCCCTCGGCCTTGAAGCGCCGGAGGATCTCGATCCTCAGATTGTTGCGCACCGTCATGCCGTCGCCCATGTCGGCGAGGAAGAAGCGCAGCTCGAAATCAAGCGAATAGGGGCCGAAGCGCAGGAACTCCACATGCGGTTCGGGATTGCGCATGACGAGCGGTATCTTGGCCGTCAGCTCGAGCAGAATATCCATCACCTGCTGCGGATCGGCATCGTAGCTGACCGAAACCGGGATTTCCGAGCGGCCGATCTTGTTGCGGTGCGTCCAGTTGCCGACCAGGCCGTTGATCAGCTCCGAATTCGGCACGATGATCGACTGCTTGCGGAAGGTCTCGATCTCGGTGGCGCGCACCGAGATGCGTTTGACGATGCCTTCGGCCGTGCCCGATACGACATGGTCGCCGACCTTGAACGGCCGCTCGACGAGCAGGATCAGGCCGGAGACGAAGTTGGAGACGATGTTCTGCAAGCCGAAACCGATGCCGACCGAAAGCGCGGAGGCGACGAGCGCCAGGCTGGACAGATCGATGCCGGCCGATGAAACGCCGATGATCGCCGCCATGCCGACGCCGAGATAGCCGATGCCCGTCTTGACCGAATTGCGCACGCCGAGATCGACATGGCTGCGCGCCATCACATTGCTGTCGAGCCAGCGCTGCAGCCAGCGCGACAGGAGATAGACGCCGGCAAAAAGCAGGATGCCGGTGCAGATGCCGAGCAGCGAGATGCTGATGCCGCCGAGCTTGACCTCGGTGAACAGCCGGTAGGCGATGAGCTGCAGGTCCTGCACATGGAAGCCCCAGAGCAGCAGGATCAGCGGCACGCCGACGACGAGCGCCACCGCATAGATGGCAAGGCCGACGAGCAGGCCGGCCTGGTCGATCGCCACCGGCCCGAGATTGAAGCGGCGGGTCAGGAAGCGCGCGAAGAAGGTATCGCCGAAGCTTTCCTGCCGCGATATCGCCTTGCCTGAAAGCAGGCCGACATACATGGTGGCGACGACAGCGCCGGTAATGATGAGCTGGGTGGCGACGAAGCGCGCCAGTCCGACGTAACCCGCAAGCGCCGTGACGATCAGGCCGGCGCCGACGACGCGCAGGATGATCGCCATGCCGCGCGGCCAATGCCTGCCCGGAGCATCGGGATCGCCGTTCTTCGCCAGCATCGGCTTGCCGAAGGAGGCCACGATCAGGATCATGCCGATGATCAGTGCGGCGATCAGGCTTCTCACAACCGTCAGCACCAGCGGCGAGCCCATCGCTTCACCGATGGAGCCGAAGAAATAATCGAGCCCGTTGATGATAGCCATCGCCAGCAGGCAGTAGCCGATCGAGCGTGCGCCGAGATTGGAAAGGCGCACCAGCCGCCAGCGCGGTTCGTGCGGCGCGAAGATGGCGTTGACGAAGCGGCCGACGAAATAGACGAGCCCGATCGTCCCGAACAACGCACCGATGACGGGCGCGATGTCGGGCCGCAGCACATTGAAACTGTTGAGGAAGAAGAACGACGTGACGAGCAGGACCGCAAGCGCCAGCGTGCGGATCAGCGTCGACCAGAAGGCGATCGACAGCCGGCCGATATAGGACGGGTTCTCGATCGCCTCGTCGCGGCGCAGATAGGCGCCGAACAGCCGGTAGCTGCCGGAGAGCAGAATGAGCGCCGAAGCGAGCGACAGGAAGATCGCGGCAAACAGCGGGAAACGCTTGAACTTCCAGACGAAAGAGGTCCAGCTCGACAAAGCCTGCGAGAATTCGCCGGTCTCGTGCACGAAAGCGCCGGCGGCATCGTCAAGCACCGAGACGGAGATCTCGGTGCGTCTGAAAAGCGTGTCGGCAAAAAGCCGCCGCCGCATCTCGATGATCTCGTTGACGAGCTTCGTCACCGCGATCGACAGATTTTCGGCGTCGCCCGTCACCGCATTGATCTGCGCCCGCTCGGCGGCGAGCGCGTTGCGCTCCTGGGTGACGATCTCGGCTTCGGGAGGCTGGCCATCCTTCGGCGGATCGCCGATCTCGGCAAGCCGGTTCTTGATCTGGTCGAAACGCGGCCTGAGATTGACCGATATGGTGATGACGGCGCGGCTGAGTTCGTCGGCCTTGGTCGCAAGCCCGACCAGGGCATCGTCATTGTCCGCATTCCCTTTGACGCTGTCCTGAAGGGCGACAAACTGGGTCTTCGCCTTCTCGATCTCCTTCGCCGCCTGGTCGAATGGCGTATCCACGGGCGCCGCCGCGGCTGCCTGCGTCTGCGCTTCCTGCGCGAAGGCCGCGTCACCCTCGAAATGCGCGCCGGCAAACGCCAGCGTCACGAGAAGAATGGTGCGAAGCAGGATGGACCTCAGCCGCAAAAGCGCCTCCGGAAAGGTTGTCGTCGGGATGGAATTCCAGCTTTTCCTAGCAAAGAAAGGCGACAGAATGGCGGAAGCTCCCGGAAAAGGTTCAGAAGCCGGCGCCGGGCTTGGAGAGATAATCGCGCTCCCCAGCCGTCGACTCCCGTCCGAGCATGGCGTTGCGGTGCGGAAAGCGGCCATAGGCGGCGATCACGTCGCGATGGCGGATCGCATAATCCAGATATTCGGCGTCGCCGAGGGCGGCGAACAATGCAACCGAGCGTTCCTGCTCGCCAAGGTTTTCGGCATGTTCGAACGGCAGATAGAAGAAGGTGCGGCAGGCGGTCTCGACCGCCTGGTCGGCGCCGGCGGCAAGCGCGAGCTTGGCCTCTCGAAGCGCCAGCCCATCGGTCGCGAACGCAAGCGGCGTGCCGCGATAAATATTGCGGGAAAACTGGTCGAGCACGATGATGGCAGCAAGCCGGCTTTCGGCATCCGCCCGCCATTCGTCACCGATGCCTGCGGCAAGGGCAAGATGCGTCTCGTGAAAACCCTCGCGGATCTCGACGTCGAGTTCCGCCGGCGGCCGGAACCACAGCTCCCGGCCGCATCGGACAAACCAGAAATCGTAAACTTCCCGCGGCGTACGAATCGTCGTCATGTTCGACTTCCCTAACGTTAGACCTCTTATGTCACTCTAGTAAGGTGTTGGAAAGGCTGGATAATGATGTGCCAAGCAGCCCCTCATCCGCCTGCCGGCACCTTCTCCCCGCGCGCGGGGAGAAGGGGGATCGCCGCAAGCTCTCCGTCCCCACGTCTCGTATGGCACGTCCCCTCTCCCCGTCAGAACGGGGAGAGGGTTAGGGTGAGGGGCAGACTTCTTGAAATATGGCCGCCATTGCGCAAAACCCTACTTCCCCTCGCTCAACGAAAACACCAGCGTCGCCTTCGTCCCATCATGTCCGGGATCATAAGCGAAATCCGATTTCAAGCTCGCGGCCATGGCGGTCAATATCCGTGTGCCGAGCCCGGTTCCCCTCGCCGGGCTCTCCGGATCGAACCCCGCCCCGTCATCCTCGACGACAACCCTCAACGCTTCGTCCGTCTGATCGACAAAGACGCGGATCTCGCCCGGCACGCTGTCCGGATAGGCATATTTGAAGGCATTGGTGACGAGTTCGCTGACGATCAGCCCGAGTGTGATCACCTTGTCGGTCGCCAGATTGACCGGCTCGGCGGTCAGCACGATGCGGTGCGGCCGCTTGTCGTCGCGCATCGAGGCTTCGAGTTCGGTGAGCAGGCCGTCCAGATATTCGTCGACCTGCACCGAGCCGACCCGCCGGTTGGTATAGAGCCGGCGGTGCACGCTGGCGATGGCGTTGATGCGCATCTGCGTTTCGTGCAGCGCATCGATCGCCACCTGGTCCTTGGTCATCGAGGATTGCATGCGGATCAGCGCGCCGACGAGGCCGAGGCTGTTGGCGATGCGGTGATTGACCTCGGCAAGCAGCATTTCGGCAAGGTCGCGCTGCTGGCGGATCACCTCCTGCGCCTGCGCCGTCTCGCGGCGAAAACGCGCCCGCTCCAGCGCCTGTTCGAGCGCGGCGGCGAGCAGGTCGAAATAATCGGCCGAGATTCGCTTGAGCATGTAGTCGTCGGCGCCGGCCTTGAGCGCCGCAACCGCGATGCTCGTATCATCAGAGCCCGTCGCATAGATAACCGGCGGATGATCCGGCAGCGCCATGATGCAGGGCAGAATGTCGAGGCCGGTCTCATCAGCCAGGACATGATCGAGCACCACGGCGTCAAAGCCACCTTCGCCGAGCCTGGCAAGGCCGGCGGCACCGTTCTCGGCCCATTCGACCGAAAAGCCCCGCCGGGCCAGGTTCTTCTGCATCAAGAGGGCGAGCCCCTCGTCGTCATCGATATAGAGGATGTGGATCAGGGCATCCGCATCGCCACTAGAATTGCTCATTCCGTCTCCCGGCTTTCTCTCGCAGCGACGACCGCCGGTAGGCGTCCGAGTCGTCCGCATGGCAATGTCGTATTGCATTGGCCGCTTGCGGTAAACAGCGGTTGTCCCTCGCCCTTGCCGCAGGCGGCGCGGAGGAAGGATGTCGCAAAGCCGGCATTTTCAGAACATGACCCCGGCCTGGGAGAGTATCCCATGGAAGCCGTTGAAGGAGATCGGGAAACGGAAAGGCTGAAATGAAATGCCGAGACGCCGAGCGGTCCGATCATTTCCGTCGGCGGGTTAATTTTTCTGGAATTTCCGATGGCCGGATACTTCGGCCCCCGCCTCCGCCGGCAATTGCAGGAAGCGCAGCGACGAGATGACGCCGATCGCGCCGACCACGACGAAAGCCCAGCGGAAATCGGCAAGCGCGGGATTGTCGGCGCCCCTGAGAGCCGAGGCGATATTGAGCACGGCCGCGGCCACCGCGACGCCGAGCAGCATCGACACCTGCTGCAGCATGCTCGACAGCGTCGAGGCCGAGCTTCGCTGCGCCGGGCCGATATCGGCGAAGGCAAGCGTGTTCAGCGCGGTGAACTCCATCGATCGCGACAGGCCGGCAAGGAAAAGCAGCGCATGGATGACAAGCTGCGGCGTATCCGGCGACAGGAAACCGCAGGCGGCGATCGAAAGCGCGGCGATCAGCCCATTGAGCACCAGCACCGTGCGGAAGCCGAAGAAGCGCAGGAGCGGCGTCGTCACCGTCTTCATGCCGAGATTGCCGAGGAAATAGACGAGCAGATAGGTGCCGGCGGCAATCGAGCTCAGCCCGAAGCCGAGCTGGAACAGCAGCGGCAACAGGAACGGCGTCGCATTGATCGCCACCCGGCAGGCCGTGCCCGCCGACAGCGTCGACATCGAGAAGGTCTGGACGCGGAAGGCCGACAGGTCGAGCAGTGGATTGTCGACGGCGAGGAAATGCCGGGTCGCCAACACAGACAGCACGATGCCGGCTGCAAGCATCAGCGTGACGGGCAAAAGCCCGCCGTCCCATTTGACCGAAAGCTCCAGGGCGGCGAGCAGGAAGGTCAGGCCTGCAGCACTCAGAACGAAGCCGGCGAGATCGAGCCGGCCGGGATCGGTTTCCCGCTGCTCCGGCACGAAGCGCAGCACCAGGCCCATGCCGAGAATGCCGATTGGAATGTTGATGAGGAAGTTCCAGTGCCAGCTGGCATAGGTGGTGATGAAGCCGCCGAGCACCGGGCCGACCACGGGTGCGGTCAGCGCCGGCCAGGTGATCAGCGCGATCGCCTGGACGAGCTCGGATTTGCGGGCGTTCTTCAGCACGATGATGCGCCCGACCGGCGTCATCAGCGCGCTGCCAGCACCTTGGACGGCGCGCCAAAGCACGAATTCCGTCAGGCTGCCGGACAGCCCGCAGAACAGCGAGGCGGCAGTAAAGACGGCGATCGATATCAGGAAGATACGGCGCGCACCGAACCTGTCACCGAGCCAGCCCGACAACGGAATGAAAGCAGCCATCGTCAGCATGTAGACAGTGATGCCGATGCTCATCGACACCGGCTGAACGTTAAAGCTCGCCGCCATCTGCGGCAGCGAGGTGGCGACGATCGTGCCGTCGAGGATCTGCATGAAGAAGGAAACGGCAACGACCAGCGCCACGATTTTCGCCTGGCGGCCGCTTGCCGCCTCTTGCCCATTCTCGCTCGTCTCTGCCGTTGTCATCGATCTGCCAATGAAAAGTCTGGATGCCGCGGCAGGAAAACGGGAAGGAAGCTGACTGGAAATCTGCCGCGCGGGGGATACGCGGATACGAACCGCGCACTGGCTGCATACGCCTGTTGCATCCGGCCGGAAAGGCTAAATCTCACATTGCGCGGGAATATTCCCGATGCTGCGGGCGGCGTAAGAAAAAGGCCTCGCCGAAGCGAGGCCAAGTTTGAACCGCTCCCGGGAAAACAGGAGCGGTATGAATTCCCTATCCTGAGGTACGTTGCGCAGCGAGGCCAGATTTCGCCGTATCGGTACGCTCGCGAACGAAATTTTGCAATTCGTCAAAGTATCACCTGTCCTCACCCTTCACGGCGGTGATCGCTGCGCAACTGGTTTATCGCAATGGCGGTGGACAGGGCCTCGTGCGACCGGCAAAAAGACAGGACGACGGCACGAAAACCAAGGGACGAGGCTCAACCGATGAAACACTTCTTCAACCGCAGAGAAAATATCGTCATCGAAGCCTTGGACGGTCTGCTTCTGACAAGCAGCAAGGGCCGTCTTGCCCGCCTAGACAGCTTTCCCGATATCAAGGTGATCTTGCGCGGAGACTGGGACAAGTCGAAGGTGGCGATCATATCGGGCGGCGGCGCCGGCCACGAGCCCTCCCATGCGGGCTTTGTCGGCCGGGGCATGCTGACGGCGGCGGTCTCGGGAGAGATCTTCGCCTCGCCGAGCGTCGATGCGGTGCTGACGGCAATCCGGGCGGTGACCGGTGCGAAGGGCGCGCTGCTGATCGTCAAGAACTACACCGGCGACCGCCTGAATTTCGGCCTTGCCGCCGAAAAGGCCCGCGCCGAAGGCTTCCATGTCGAGATGGTCATCGTCGCCGACGATATCGCCCTGCCCGGCATCAACCAGGCGCGCGGCATCGCCGGCACGCTGTTCGTCCACAAGATCGCGGGCTACCACGCCGAACGAGATGAGGATCTGAAAACGGTCGCGGCCAAGGCTAAAAGTGCCGCCGGCGATATCGTCTCGCTCGGCATGTCGCTTTCCAGCTGCAGCGTGCCCGGCCAAATGCACGAGGACCGGCTTGGCGCCAACGAGGGCGAACTCGGCCTCGGCATCCATGGCGAACCGGGTGTCGAGCGCATCGCGCTGCAGCCGGTCACCGATATCGTCGCCACCATGTCCGCTCGCCTCGCAACGCTTGGCGATGCCGGCGATCATGCACTCCTCATCAACAATCTCGGCGCCGTGCCGCCGCTCGAAATGGCCGTCGTCGCCAATGCAGTACTCTCCTCGCCGCTCGGCCGCCGCGTCCGCCTGACCATCGGCCCGGCGCCCATGATGACCGCGCTCAACATGAATGGCTTTTCGCTGTCGCTGATCCCGCTCGACACCGAGCGTAAGGCCGCACTGACCGCCGATGTCGAACCGCGTGCCTGGATGCCGGCCGTCGAGCGCCATGAGATCGCGATCATTCCCGCGCCGAGGACGGCCACCGCCGAAACCGCAGCCGGCGAACACCCCGGCAACCGGCGCCTGATCGCGGCACTCTGCGAGCATCTGATCTCGCTGGAAGATGAGCTCAACCGGCTGGACGGCCGCGTCGGCGACGGCGATACCGGCTCGACCGTCGCAACGGGCGCCCGCAGCCTGCTCGCCCGCCTCGACACGCTGCCGCTCGACCGGCCGGCGGCCACCCTTGCCGCGATCGGCGATATCCTCGGCACCAGCATGGGTGGATCGAGCGGCGTGCTGCTGTCGATCTTCTTCACCGCGGCAGCCAAGGCAATGGCCGACAAATCAGAGATATCGGCAGCCCTTCTGGCCGGCCTCGACAGGATGACCTTTTACGGCGGAGCCGAAGTCGGCGACCGGACGATGGTCGATGCGCTCTCGCCGGCGCTGCATGCGCTCGCCTCCGGCGGCGTCGCAGCGGCCGCAAAGGCGGCGGCATCAGGCGCGGAATCGACGAAGGCAATGACCAAGGCGAGAGCCGGACGTTCGTCCTATATCGGCGCAAGGGATCTGGCTGATGTGGCCGATCCCGGCGCTGTCGCGGTTGCCGCAGCCTTCGCCGTGGTGGCAGGTCCTTAGACGTAAAGCGCCGCCATCTTCCGCCAAGCAGCCGGCTGAGATAGCGGTTATTGTCGAGGAAGGGATCGGCATCGCCGATTGTCAGCACGATGTCAATCTCGCGCAGCCTGTCCAGCCGCCAGTCCGCGCCGAGGCCTGGCAGAAAATGCGTCGGCGTGTGGTAATAGACGCTGTCGTCGTAATAGCCGTCGAACAGATCGCCGAAGGCTTCCACTTTCATCGTCAGATCGTAGCGCCCGGAAAAGGCGACGAGCTTGCGGAAGAGATGCGGATGGCGGAAGACGAGGCTCGCCGCCTGGAAAGCGCCGAGGCTGCACCCATGCACGATAGTGCAGCAATGCGGGTTCTTCGCCGCCATCAGCGGCAGCACCTCGTTGAGGATATAGTCCTCCAAAGCGGCATGCCGGCGAATACGCTCGGCCGGATGGCGGTGGAAACCGTAAAGGCTGTCTGCCGCCAAGCCCTCGATGCAATAAAGCTGGAGATGGCCGGCCTGCAGTTTCTCGGCAAGGCTCGCGACCAAGCCGAGCTGCTCATATTCGAAAAAGCGCCCTTCCCGCGTCGGAAAAACCAGCACCTTGGCGCCGGCATGGCCGAAAACCAGCATCTCCATGTCTCGATGCAGACGCTGACTGTACCAGCTGAGATATTCGCGGTTCATGGCACCCTGAAGAACGGTCCGATCTTGTCGCGCAGAGCCGCCTCTTGCTCAGCACTTTCAGGGTAGTCGAAATGCCCGGCGTCCAGGATGAAGATTTCATTAAATTGCGGTATCGAATTGGCGACAGCGAACTGGCAGGGCGGCGCTACGGCAGGATCGAAAAGCGCCACTGCCGTCAGCATCGGCACCTTGATCCGCCGCGCGGCCGTCGCCGCATCGTAGAAGCTGAGCGTCTCCAGCACATCTCCATGTTCCGCCTGATATTCCTGCACCGCTTGCGCGCTGCCGACGCTCGGCAGCTTGAGGCGCAGCGGCTGGTGCCCGAAACTCGGCAGCGCGAGATGCCCGCGGTCGATGCGGTCATCATAGGCAATCGCCATCGCCCCGACACCGCCGCCGAAGCTGATGCCGCTATAGCCGATATGCCCTGAAAGCCAGGGATAGACCGCGACGAGCGTCGAGACGGCAAGCCAGACATCCTCGACGCAGCCGCCGATGATATAGGCGTCCTTCTTGTCGATATCGTGCAGCACATGCCAGGAGGGATTTTGCGAAATCGGCGGATGGGCACTGAGCGACAGCCCGCGGCAGCAGGGAAAGATCAGCGCCGTTTCCTTGACCGGCAGCTCGAAATCCGGACGGTCCCGCCCGCCGTAACCATGCCCGACAATGAGGCCGCGCCGCACCTGCCCCTGACGCGGCAGCAACAGCCAGCCGCCGATCCGGAACGCATCCGTGGAGAGATAGACGAGGTCGAGCACGTGCCAGTCTGGATGGGTGAGTTCGCTGCGCGAAAGCGCCGGCTGCGGATCGACCGTCAGTGCCTTCCGGTACCGCGCCTCCCAGAATGCGTCGAAACCATCAGGCTCCTCGGGTGGCTCGATCGCGAGAAGCTCTTCGACCCGCATGCCGTAGCTCGGGTCAAAGGCGAAGGGATGCGTCGTGGGAATGCTCATCCGGACTTTGTCGCGTGAAAGCGACGGCCATGCAAGACGATGTGCGCTCATGCGCAGCGAGCGGGTGGCCGGGGACCTTACCGCAGCATGTCACTAGCGAAGGAGACGCCGGTGGCCGCCCCCGTCCTTCGAGGCCCTGCGGGGCGCCTCAGGATGAGGGCGGAGAGAGGGCACGGCTTGTGTCACGGAAACGTTAGGCGCCGAGCCATGGGAAAATGAAGCCGCCGCTACGCGCTTTTTCGCCTCAGCCTCGATCGAAACGACTGACCTCAAGCCCGCTGCCGACCGGCAGCAGCACGCTTGATATGCCAGGTTTGGCGCGGATGGCTTCGCCGTAGCGTCTCACATCCTCCCCCCGGGCCGGATCATATTGTCGGCGACGATGATCGCGCTCGGATTGAGCTTGGGATAGAAGGCCTCAGGCAGGGAAGGTAGAGATCCTTCCAGAGATCCACGAGCACGAAATCGATGCCCTCGGAAAGCGAGCCGATCATCTGGACGGCGTCGCCGACCTTGAACTCGACATGGTCGGCAAGTCCCGCCTTGACGGCCATGTCGCGCGCATAGGCCGACTTGTAATCGTGCATTTCCATCGTGATCAGCCGGCCGCCGGAGGCACGGGCGGCTTCCGCCAGCCATATCCCGGAATAGCCGAAGGAGGTGCCGAGTTCGAGAATGGTCGGCGCCCGGAGGCTCCGGGCGAGAATATTGATGAACTGCCCGGTCTCCGGTCCGACCGCGCGCAGCCGCTGATCCTGCCCTCCGTCACGGCCGCCGGGAGGCAATTCGCGCGGGCTGCTGCGCTCCGTCTCGATCATCCCGTGATAGATGTCGAGCACTTCCTCGATCCGGTTGTCCATCGGCCCTGCCCTTCTGTCCTCGATTGATGGCTGACATTGCCCAACCGAACTGGCTCAGAAAAGTTAAACTTCGGCAATCATCGGGTTTCGCAGCCTCGATGCGGTTGCACATGCCGCCACGGTCGACTACATCAAATCAGTCAATGGTCGGGTCACCCGGCCACGTAAGCGTTAACGTCACTCAACGCGTATGATCGAACGGCTTTGCGGCTTCGATCTGCGCGACTGTGTCCTGCGGATCGAGTTTCAAAAGCTCCTGAGGACACATGGATAATAATCAATTCAAAGAGCAGACTTCACCCCCCGGCATAGAGCGGGTGCGCCACGAGACGCGCCGGCGCGCACTGACGGTCGAAAGCGTCGTCGACATCACCCCCGGCATGCGCCGCTTCACCCTGACCGGCGACGATCTTGCCGATTTCACCAGCCTTGCCCCCGACGACCACATCAAGATCTTCGTCCCCGCCGCCGATGGCGGAGAGGAACGCCGTGACTACACGCCGCGCTGCTATGACAATGCCGCGCGGATGTTGACCATCGACTTCGCCTTGCACGAGGCAGGCCCGGTGACGCAATGGGCGATCGGCGCACGCCCCGGCGACAGGCTCGAGATCGGCGGGCCAAGAGGTTCCGCGGTGGTCTCGAAGGCGGTGACGCGATGGCTGCTGATAGGCGACGAGACCGCGCTGCCGGCGATCGGCCGCCGGATCGAGGAGAGTGCGGCCGGAACCACCATCACCGCCATTGCCGCCGTCGCCGGCCCGCTGGAAGAGCAGACCTTCGACACCCCAGCCGACCTCGATCTCCACTGGGCGCACCGGCCTCTCTCTAAGGCGACCGACGCCGCTGCCCTGCTGAAACTCCTGCGCGCGGTCGATATCCAGCCGGAAACCTTCGTCTGGGTCGCGGCGGAAGCCTCGGTGACCCGCGATATCCGTGCCCATCTGCTGGAACGAGGTCACCCGCTGAGCTGGATCAAGGCATCCGGCTACTGGGTATTCGGCAAGGCCGATACGACGGAGAAGTTCGGTTAACCCGTAGGACGCCGACGCTGGCCGCCGCTCCGCAAGCCGGGGCGACGGCCGGACACGCCGTTGGAAAGCAGCTGGATTTACATTGCGATTTAATCGGATACGACATATATAATTCTAAGCAATCAGAGCGCTGATAGGATTCATATGCCCACCTCCAAAACCGCCAAACTGCCCGAGATGCCTGCACCCGCCGCCCCAGGTGCGGACGGCCGTAAGCTTTCGAATTTCCTGTGCTTTGCGGTCTATTCGGCCAATCTCGCCTTCGGCCGCGCCTACAAGCCGGTCCTGGACGCACTCGGGCTGACCTACACTCAGTATATCGCCATGGTGGCCCTCTCCGAGGCGGACGATCAGACGGTCAGCATGCTGGGGGAAAAACTGTTCCTCGAATCCAACACGCTGACGCCCATTCTCAAGAAGCTGGAGTCGGTGGGTTTTATCACCCGCCATCGCGACCCCGCTGACGAGCGGCAGGTGCGTGTCAGCCTGACACCGGCAGGACGCGATCTCCTCGAAACCGATCCCAGCTCCGTCCTGATCGACGCCGTCGGCCTCGGCGACGATTTCCCGGTCGTGCAGAAATCGGTGACGCGGCTGCGCGACAACCTGCTGCGGGCGCAGGCCGAACCGGAAAAATCATGATCGCGGCACATGTCGATACTCGGTGACATGCCTGAGATCGCAATCGGCGCATTGATCGGGAATGGGAGCGTTCTTCTCGCCAGGCGAAGTTCGGAGCGCAGGACGCACCCGGATCGGTGGAGCCTGCCGGGCGGCCATGTCGAAGCCGGCGAAGACGCCGAGACGGCAATGCGCCGGGAATTGCTGGAAGAAATCGGCGTGACGCCGCAGCACTGGCTGTTTGCCGGAAAGTTCGTTTCTGAAAGCCCGCCGGGGGCATCCGCCGCCTTCCATGTCTATCACGTCGACCGATGGCAGGGCTCTCCGCGACTTATCGGCGATGAACACACCGCGTTCAGATGGTTTACCGCCGCCGAGATAGAATGCGAAACCGAGCTGGCGCCGCTTCAGCTCAGGGAAATGCTTCTAAACCTGCTCAGGCGGGAGTGACCCGCAAGACACGATGAAGAAGAGTGCCTTCCCCACCCTCCTTCATTCCTGTGCTCGTCACAGGAATCCAGCCACCGCGCGTCCGCGCGGTGAACGACTCCTTGTGATATTTAATATTCTCCCGCGCCCAAGGACTTGGGCGTACTGGATTCCTGTGACAAGCACAGGAATGAAGGAGGACAGGTAGTGCTAACCCCAGCCTACAACACGCACGACCGCGCCACATCCTCCAGAGCGCCCTCCTCCATCATCTCGGCCGCCTTGGCATAACCGCCGCCCATTCCGTCGAGGAAATGCAGGTGCGAATCCGGGCGGCCCGACGGCACGAGGCAGGTCATCAGCGCATGCGACTGGCGGTGCAGTCCGAAGTCGATCTCGCCGCGTGCGCGTGCCGCGATGAGGATGGCTTCGACACTGTCGATCTGCTCAGGCGTGCAGTCCAGGGTCAGGCGCAGGCCATCGTCGAACTTGCGGAAATCCGAATTGGAGGCGACCTCCGACCAGCGTTTTGCGCTGACCTGCTCCGCATGCCCTCTCGCCCTAGCCGTCCCTCCGGAAAGTGGATGGGACCGGCGCGGCGCAGCATCGAAAACCGCAAGTACGCGCTTCGCCAGCGTCGCAAAGACCTCCGGGCGCGTCTGGTCGCGAGGCTCGACCAGCAACGACAGGATCTCGCCGCGCTGGCTCGGAAACGGCGCCCAGTCACAGCTCAAGCCCGTCAGGTCAGGCCGCATCGCATAACGGCCGGGCTTCACCAGAAACCGGCCATTCTTGATCTGCTGCTCCGCCCATTTGAGCCCGCCCCCGGCAAACATCGCATAGGTCGCGCTCTCGGAAGCGGCATAGCGCGCGATCCTGACGTCACGTCCGTTGGCGCGGATTTCGCCGACGGTGACGAGCCCGACACGCAGGTCGAGATGAAGATCGGTTCTGGCGAAGCCCGCGACATCACGCAAGGCCGATGTCGCGGCCATGATGCCGTTCGCCGGCAAGGCGAAGGCTGCTCCGTCTCCGCGAAACACGAAGGGAAAAGCGAACGAACCCCAGGCATTGCCGAGGGCGGCGATGATCGATGCGCCGGCATAATTGACGTCTTCATAGCGCCCCGATCGGATCGCCGCGGTCGAGCTGACGACGTCGGTGATGCCGATCAGCCAATCGTCAGGCAACGGTTCGTAGACATCGGGATCGAGCACAAGCGAAAACTCATCATAGGCCTGGCGCTGCTCTGCCTTGCTGTGGATCATGGCATATCCTCCGGATCGGCAGGGGTTGCTGCCGGCTCAGAAACGGGTCTGCCGCCGATCGGCAGACCCCCGCTTGAAGATGACGGCGCGAGGCCGGCCCTTCCTGTTCAGACGAGCCTGGTTTCGACGTCGATATTGCCGTGAACCGCCTTGGAATAGGGGCAGATGCCATGGGCTGCCTCGATCAGTTCCTCTGCGATCTCGCGATCGATGTCTGCAAGGCTGACATCGAGCCGTGCACGCAGGAAATATGAGCCGTTATCGCCGTTGAGCGTGATCTCGGCATCGACCTCGGGACCGGCTGGCAGCGTGATCTTCCGCTGCGCGGCGGCGAGCTCGATGGCGCCGATATAGCAAGCCGACCAAGCGGCGCCGAACAGGTTTTCGGCCGCCGGATGCGGCTGCGGCAGCTTGATGTCGAGCGTGCCGTCGCTGCTGCGTGCATAGCCGTTACGGCCGCCGGCGATATGGGTCTTGCCGGCGAAAAGAAGCTTCTCAGTCATTGTCGTCTCCTTCGGGTTTGATCATTTGTAGCGCATCCGCTTAAATCGGATGCGCTCTAATACGCCGAGCCAAATTCGATGTCAACAACATTCCGATTTAATCGGATCCGATTTATTTTGCGCAGACGAAAAACGTCAGGGGGCGGCATGCAGGCAGGCTCGACCGGTTGCGCATATTCACGTCTTGTCCGGGAACGAAGCCCTCTATAGGCTCCGCCTCGAGGCTCGGGGCCTCACGAGAAGGCGGAGTTGAGATGTCCTCCATAACCGAAGGCAATGCAGTGCAGTATGGCGACAGCCGCAAGCTTGCCGCCCGCGCCAGGCTCCATACCGAATATACCATCGCCGAAACGGGCTGGTTTCCATGGGTTGCCGCGCAACTGCCCCTGAAACCGGGAGATCGCGTGCTCGATGTCGGCTGTGGGCCGGCATGGTTCTGGGCGGCAACGGCAGGCCTTCTGCCGAAAGATCTGCAGCTGACGCTCGCCGACCTTTCGTCGGGCATGGTCGACGAGGCGGTGGCGCGCTGCAGCGCACTGCCCTTCGCTTCCGTTCAAGGCCGCCGGGCCGATGCCGCAGCACTCCCCTTCGAGGACGGCGTCTTCGATTTCGTGATCGCCATGCACATGCTCTATCACCTGCCCGATCCGGCCGCCGGCATCGCGGAGATGGCAAGGGTGCTGAAGCCTGGCGGCTTTCTCGCCGTCACCACCAACGGCATCGGCAACATGCGCGAAATCTATCGCCTGACGACCGTCTTCGGTAGCGCGCCGACCGATCCGGCCGCCGAAGCCTTTGGATACGCCGCCGCCGAGCAAATGATGCAGTCACAGTTCGGAAACGTCGCCATGTCGCAGTATCCGGCAAGCATGCGGATTACCGAGCCGGAGGATGTCTTCCTGGCCCTGACCTCCTATCCGCCCGGCGAAGGCGCCGACGAGCCTCAGCTTACCCGCTTCCGCCACGCGATCACCGATGCCTTCAGGCAAGGCAGCGGCGCGCTCGATGTCAGCAAGGAGACCGGGCTGTTCCTCAGCAGAAAACCCGCCTGATCGGATCGCGCCTTTCAGGATCGCGGCCGGCCGTCGTCGAACAGCGTGGCAAGCCACTGGTAGTATCGCGGCTGGTTGGTTTTGAGCTGGCTGCGTGAATAGGGCGGCCGGTCGATATCGCCGAACAGATAGACGCTTGCCGTCACAGCGAAGAATTCCCGGTCATTGCTCATCATATAGGAATCGCCCGGCCAGAGCGCCCGACCGCTATTGAAGAATTGTTTGATGTCGGAATTGCCAAATCCGCCTGGGAGCATCCGGTCGTTATAAGCATGGAGAAGCTCATGCAGGATGATCGGTTTGTCGGGCTCGAGCCCCCTGACGCGCAGGTCGATACCGGTCTTGCTGCTGTAATGGCCAGGCCCGAAACCCGCAGCAGCGGGATTGGCCCAGATCCGGATCGTCCGCATGAACTTGAGAATGTCGGGCTTCAGATCGACATGCTCGACGATGTCGAGCTGCCGCTTGACGGCCGTGACCATCTCCCGATCGGGTTCCGCCCCCCTTGCATTGGTGAGATCGACCTGCCATCCGTGATAGTTGAAAACAAGCGCATCGGCCGCCGCCGTTCCTGTTGCTGCAATAGCAAAAGCGATGGCGGCACAAAGCGCCAGGATCTTCGAAATCACCCGCACCGGCCCCTCCTCGGCATGTCCAGCACGAACTGTCGCACAGGCCACACGGCGGCACAATCGCGCGGTCACCGGCATGACACCCGGAAAAGCGGATATTGCCGGAGCGGCCCTCAGACCTTCTCTTTTTTCTTGACCCTTTCCTTCGGCTCGACCGGTGCATCCGGCGTCGGCGCCAGAAGCTTGCGCAGCGATGCGATCTTGTCCTTCACCAGTGGCCGGAAGCGCGTCGCGCGATAGGGCATGTCGGCCGCACCGTAACCTTCCGGCCCGTCGTCATTGCCGCGATGGATTTCCGCGAGCTTCACCCCGATGAACGTGCCGTCGACATAATGGGTGTATTCACCCACCCAGCGGATCGTATAGATCTCGCCTTTGCGAATGAGCTGGTCGATGCTGACATGCTTGAAGGTGTCGTTGATGCAGACGACCTTCTGGCCGACATGGAAATCATAGCTCATGGATCCAACTCTCAAACGGCAAACCGCCCGACCGATCTATAACGCGCCGGACGGCAGGGATGAACCATTTTCTGCCAGCGGGCCTATTTGCCGCGACAACAGCCGCACCCGCGCAGCACGGTTCAAGGCAAAGCATATCAGTCGCAATAGACCTTGCCGCTCTTGCGGGAGCGAAGGTCGAAGTGGAAGTGGTTCCAGTGTTCGGGGTTGCTGCCCGGCCCGAGCACCGTGTTGAAATAGCGGCAGCTATCGGTGCGCACCGCCTTCAGGAGCCGACCCTCGCGCAGCGAAAACAGCCCCTTCTTGCGCACGTCGATCTCGTGGCCGTTCTTCAGCACGAACTTGCCGACGTCGATGGCGTTGCCGCGGGCGTGTTCCGACATCGGATTGTATCGCTGCCGGCTGTTGTTCATGCGACGGCAGGAATAGCCTCCGAGCGGCTGGATCGTTCTGATGCCGCTCCAGTAGCGGTAGCGGGCGGACGGCGCCAGCTCGTTCTTCACCCATTTGGCGAAGGCGAGCGTCACCTGGCAGTTCAGCGTCACCGCCGGCTTGACGCCGATATTGCCGGAAAGCCCCTTCAGCGATACCGGATACGGCACCTGGCAGGCCGGCCCGTTCGAGATCGGCGGCTTCTCGTCAAAGAGCACACCCATGCGCTTCAGCTCGCGCCGGCAGGCAAGCTCGGAGGCCGGCATGACGCTCGGATCGACGGGGGCTGCCGGCTCGCTCATCATCGGATTGTTCGGCCGCAGCATCGCGACCTCTTCGCTTTCGTCCTCTTCCGGAACGCGCGTCGGCGCCACCACAGGGCTGCCGTCGTTCCAGGCGGGCGCCCGGCTCATTTGCGCCTGTGCCGCCGGCTGCGGCATTGCCTGCGGTGCGGACTGGTTCAGCTGCGTCGGATTGTCGGTGCCGATCCCGTCGACGACGGGCTCTGTCGCATTGCCCTCGGCGATCTGCTGCTGTTGCTCCTGCGCCAACCCGACGACGGGTTCAGCTCCGAGTTCGTCATCCATATTGACGCCGCCGGAAGGGATCGCAAGGTTCTGCGTGCCGCCCCAATTGTCGCTCGGCTGGCCCGCCGCCAGCGCCTCGTCGCTGTCGATCATCGGCAGCCTGCGCCCGTTCTGCGCCTTTGGGGCGGCATGACCGGTGCCGGCAAGGTTCGGCGTGTCGAGATAATCGACGGAACCCTGGCTGTTGCCGACGGGCGCACTGGAGACGGGATAGGAGGCCTGGCTTTCCGCGGGCGCGAGGCGCTCCGCACGCGCCATGCGCACGGCAGGCGCCATCCGGGCTGCGCCCCGTGCCGGCGAGATCGAGCTGACCCTGGTTCCGCTGTCGACATTGGCTGGCGGCACGAGCCCGTCGCTGATCGAACATGTGGTCAGCGCCACCGAGAGCAGCAGAGGCAAAAGGGATCGCCGTGGAAAGGAAACAAACGCCATACTCTTATCGCTTCCGCAGGCCGACTGGGCAGTGACAGAAAAAACTCACTCCAATTTTAGTTAAAAACGGTGAATGAAAACTTACCGGCACAATCTGAACGCGACGGAGGGGAAAAAGGCCGCTTTCGCGGCCTTTGATCTGTCGTTTAACTCACGCTGCCCGTGTGTACCGGGCTCCAGGCGATTGCCCTGCCCCGCGCAGGCGGAAATTCGAAAGCAGCGTCTTCAGCTGGGTGCTCTCGTCGGCGAGCGTGCGGCTTGCCGCCGTCGTCTCCTCGACCATTGCGGCATTCTGCTGCGTCATCTGGTCCATATGGTTGACGGAACCGTTGATCTCGTTCAGCCCGGTCGACTGTTCGCGTGCCGCGGTCGCGATCGAGGCGACGTGATCGTTAACCTGGTTGACCAGCGCCTCGATCTCGAGCAGCGCCTCACCCGTCGAGCGAACCAGCGCCACCCCGCCCTCGACCTCCGTCGCCGACCGGCTGATCAGTTCCTTGATCTCCTTGGCCGCATTGGCCGAACGCTGGGCGAGTTCGCGCACTTCCTGGGCGACGACGGCAAAGCCGCGGCCCGCCTCGCCCGCCCGCGCCGCCTCGACGCCGGCATTCAGCGCCAGAAGGTTCGTCTGGAAGGCGATCTCGTCGATGACCGAGATGATCTGATTGATGCGGCTCGACGATTCCTCGATCCGGCCCATCGCCGTCACCGCGTTGCGGACGATGTCGCCGGAGCGTCCGGCGCTCGCCTTGGTCTCGGCCACCATCTCGCGCGCTTCGTTCGCCCGCTCGGATGCCGTCTTGACCGTGGCGGTGATCTCGTCGAGCGCTGCCGCCGTCTCTTCGAGTGCGGCCGCCTGCTGTTCCGTCCGCTTCGACAGGTTGCCGGTCGCTTCGCTGATGTCGGAAGCGCTCTCGTTGACGACGCGGCTCGATTCGGCGATCGCGTGGATGACGCCGTTCAGCGCATCGACGGCGGCGTTGAAATCGCCTCTCAGCTTGGCGTAATCCTCGCCGATGTCGCCGATCGCAACCGTCAGGTCGCCGCCGGCGAGCTTCTCCAGGCCGACGCCGAGCGCCTGCATCGCAAGCGTCTGCCGCTCGGAGGCCGAACGCAGGCTTGCCTCGTTGCCGCGGCGCTCGTCTTCGATCTGCCGCTGTCTCTCGTCTTCCCGCCCGCGCAGCGCGCTGCGCTCGTCGACGGAATCACGCAGCACCAGAAGCGCCTTGGCCATCTGGCCGATTTCGTCGCGACGATCGCTGCCGGCGATTTCCACCGATGCTTCTTCGGCGGCGATCGCGTTCATCGCCGTCTTCAGCCGGGCGATCGGCACGGTGACGCTGCGCACGATGGCATAGGCGATGGCAATCGTGGCGGCCGCACCGAGTAGGCAGAGCACCGCCGCCCAGATCGCATTCTGGCGATAGAGCGCGGCAAGGTCATCGGCATAAACGCCGGTGCCGACGATCCAGCCCCAGGGCTCGAAGCCGGCGACATAGGAATATTTCAGCACCGGCTCGTCGGCGCCAGGCTTCGGCCAGTAGTAGTCGACGAAGCCCTTGCCGTCCTTCTTCACCTTGTTGACGAATTCGACGAACAGGAACTTGCCGTTCGGATCCTTCATCTGCGAAATGTCGGTGCCATTGAGCGCCGGCTTGATCGGATGCATCACCATTGTCGGATGCATGTCGTTGATCCAGAAATAGCCGTCGGCGCCGTAGCGCATCGCGCCGATCACGTCCTTGGCGGCCGCCTGGGCCTGCTCGCGGGTCAGGGTGCCCGCCTGCTCCATCTTGTAATATTTGTCGAAGATGCCGATCGCCGTCGCCTCCATCTTCTCCAGCCCCGCCTTCCGCTCCGCCTGCAGCTCGGAATAGGAATAGTTCAGAAAGAACACCATCGTCGCCGCGAGCACGGCAAGCGTGAAGCCGACGAGGCAGTAAAGGCGTGTGGAAATCTTGATGTTGCGCATGAGGTTCCCGGCGATTCTTCTATGTGAATTCGCGCACATACTGAAGCAGCGGAATTACTGGAGCGTAAAGTTTAATGAGAAGATGATTAAATAACGTAAGGTGAGTCTTGGGTGCCGGAAATCAAAGGCTTGAAATCGAATGAAATTTCAAACGACAACGGCGACAACAATTTTCCGCCAAGCCGCCTGCAGCACCCTCCTATGCCGTCTTTTACAGCCCATGGCCTTTGCACTAGGGTGCTCTCAGTGAATCGTCGGCCGATGCCGCACCAGATGGAGACCCCTCAATGACCGATGCCGCCAAGCCAAGAGGCGAACTGACGCTGCGCACGCTCGCCATGCCGGGCGATGCCAATCCGGCCGGCGATATCTTCGGCGGCTGGGTCATGGCGCAGATGGACCTTGCCTCCGGCATTCGCGCCGCCGAGCGCGCCAAGGGCCGCGTCGTCACCGCCGCCGTCAAGGAAATGGCCTTCGAACTGCCGGTCAAGATCGGCGATACGCTGTCGGTCTATACCGATATCGACCGCGTCGGCCGCACTTCGATCACGCTGATCGTCGAAGCCTGGGCGCATCGTTCCCGCTACGCCAAGATGGAAAAAGTCACCGCCGGCACCTTCATCATGGTGGCGCTTGATGAAGAGGGCAAACCGAAGATCGTCCCCGCGGAGTGACAAGTTAACGCCGGGGGATAAGGGATGGAAACGGTCGGCTCGCCGGAGGTCTTCCTTCACATCAAGGTGGTGATGGCCATGGTCATCAGCCTTTCGCTGGCGCGGCTCCTGACCGGCGTTGCCGGCATCGTTCAGCATCCCGGCAAGGCGAAGGTCTATGCCGTTCATCTCGGCTGGGCGCTGTCGCTGTTCCTGTTCATCGTCCATATCTGGTGGTGGGAATACCGCCTGCAGGCCGTGCCGGCCATCGGCTTCGGCATCTATCTCTTCCTCGTCTGCTTCTGCAGCCTGTTCTTCCTGCTCTGCGCCCTGCTCTTCCCGGCATCGCTCGACGAATATGGCGGCTACGAGGAATATTTCATTTCCCGCCGCAAATGGTTCTTCGGTATCCTCGGTCTTATCTATGCCGTCGATATCCTCGACACGGCGATCAAGGGGCCGGAGCGTATTCTCTCACTCGGCTGGGAATATCCCGCCCGCAACATCGCCTACATCCTGCTGTGCGCCCTCGCCGCCTGGACCCCCAACCGCCGCTTCCACACCACCTTCGTCATCGCCAACCTGGCCTACCAAGTCAGCTTCATCTTCCGGCTTTATGATGTGCTGGGGTGAGGAGCGGGCGGGCAAAGCCCGAGCAATCGATCCAGTGAATCGATTGCAGCGACGAACGCTCTGAGCTTGAAGCGAAGATGCCGGGCAGCGGCTTGCTCCACAAATCTGCGTCTCAAGCCCGCGCCTGTCTACAGCCTCATCCTGAGGCGTCCCGCAGGGGCCTCGAAGGACGAGGCTGGCCACCCGCTTCGCCAAATGCCAAGGCTGGCTTGGCGCCAAGCCACCCGCCCCCGTGGTTCGAGACGGCCCTTCGGGCCTCCTCACCATGAGGGCTGGTCGGGTGCCGTGCCGCCCCGCCTCTCCGCACAGTGCCCGTCACTCAGAAGAGCAAGAAAATCGCCGCCCCTCACACCTTCAAAAACTGCGACCCCTTATCAAACCCCAACCCCGGAAAGATTTTCCCCGTCAGATCGCCCACGCCGACATCGAACTGCCGATAGAGCATCGCCGCCGCCACCTCGCGCATGTCGGCGGTCGGCATCAGGTCGCGGTCGTCGAGCAATTGGCCGTCGCCGATGCCGGGCCAGCGGCCGAGGATGCGGCCGCCGTTGATGGCGCCGCCTGATAGCAGCGCGCAGCCGCCGGTGCCATGGTCGGTGCCGGCGGAGCCGTTCTGACGGGCGGTCCGGCCGAATTCGGTCATCGCAAGCACCACGGTCTTTGCCCAGATCTCGGCCCCAAGCGTCGTCTTCAGCGTGTTGATCGCCTGCGCCAGATCCTGCGCCGGCCGCTTGAACTGGCCGGCCTGGCCGATATGCGTGTCCCAGCCGGTGATGGAGAAGCTGGCGATGCGGTAATCGCCTTTCAGCATATTGGCCGCAAGCTCTGCCACATCGGCAACCTTTTCGCCGCGCTGACCGTCCGGCTCGACCATCATCGCGGCGCTGTCGGCCCGCGTCGCCTCGGCGAGTGCTGCGGCAAACGGCGGATCGCCGGCATAGAGCCGCGCCAGGAATTGCATCTCGTCACGCGCCGGCGCCAGATTGGAATCCGACGCCCAGACATCGACGTCGTTCGGTCCGGAGAGGATCAGTTCGGTCGAGGTATTGACGTCGATCGCCTTGCGCGCGTTCGAGCGCGGAATGACGGCAAGCGCCCGGTTCAGCCAGCCGGTCTTTTCCTCGGCGACATGCTCGCCGCCGGATTCCAGCATGTCCTGTCCGTCGAAATGGCTGCGCTGATCGCGATAGGGCGTCGACACCGCATGCACGAAGGCGAGCTCCTTGCTTTTCCAGAGCGGCATCAGATCGACGGCGGCGGGATTGAGGCCGAAATGCCCGTCGAGATCGAGAAGCCCGGTATCTGGCGTCAGCGCCAGCGTCGGTCGGAGCGCGGCAAAGCCGGCATCGCCATAGGGCTGCACCAGATCCAGCCCATCCATCGCGCCGCGCAGCACGAGGGTGACGAAGCGGTTGTCGCCTGGCATGGCCGCGAAGGTGACCGGCGTGAAGACGGGAGCGGCGGCGAGACAGCAGGCCGAGGTCAGAAAGCTGCGGCGGGAAAGCGAGAGCCTGTTCATCGACAGCGTCAT